>CAWEAT010000019.1:0-25508 GCA_963806935.1 uncultured Alphaproteobacteria bacterium | reverse complement strand
TCCACGGCCCCTGAGATTTCGCTCGCTCGCCGCGCACCGTCGCGCCTGCCGCTCGAAGAGGAGGCACATCGTGACTCATTCCGAAAGACCGCTCGGTATCCGCGACGGCTTTGTGCCCGAACGCCGAGTGACCACGGGAATTGCCGACCATCAAGACTACAGTCCTTCTGGCCGCGTTACTGCTTTACGTGCTCGGGTTCGTCGCCCTTTACCCGCTCGCCCAGGCCAGCGTGGCGAAGAGCGCGGCCGAGGGCAATGACCCGGCGCTGCTTGATTTCGTCGGCCCCTGATCCGGTCAGGCGGTCACGGAGCGCTCCGATCGCGTCGCAAGCGAGTCGGAGGCCGGCCGGGGGAGTTCTTCGGCGCCGAGCCGATCGACATGCAGATGCGCGGCTCCCCGCGGATCGGTCACGACATGCGATCCGTCACTATTGCTGCGGACCCATTGCGGCCCGATCGGGACCTTGCCCCGCCCGCCGGGAATGTCGAGCGTGTCGGCCGGCGTCGCCAGTCCTGAAAGCCGGCCGCGCAACGCCCGCATCAATTCCTGTCCTCTCGCAATCGGCACGCGCCAGTGCGCTGCGCCGGGCGCAAGGTCGACGTGATGCAGGTAGTAAGGCTTCACCCGCGCCTCGACGAAAGCGCGCATCAGCTCGATGAGGGTCTCCGGATCGTCGTTGACGCCTTTCAAAAGCACGCTCTGGCTGACCAGCATGGCTCCGGCGGACGCCAGACGGCGGCAGGCGGCGCGTGCGGCGTCGGTGAGTTCGCGCGGATGGTTGGCGTGAATGGCGACGACGGTGGTCTTGCCGTCGGCGACGAGCGCGCGCGCCATCGCCTTTGTCACCCGCTCCGGGGCCGCGACCGGCAGACGGGTATGCCAGCGCAGCACTTTCACGTGCGGAATCGCGGCGAGCGCCCTGGGTCGCCTCGCCGATCCGGCGCGATGACAGGATGAGCGGATCGCCGCCAGTGAGGATCACCTCCCACACGCCGGGTCGCGCGCGGACGTAATCGACCGCGGCTGCGAACTCGGCCGCGCTGAGAGCGCCCGCGCCCGGACCGACCCGTTCGCGGCGAAAGCAGAAGCGGCAGACACCGGCGAGAAGTCGCCGACCAGCTCGATCAGCACCCGGTCGGGATAGCGATGCACCAGCCCATGAATTTGGGTCATTGCGGTGTCGTCGCCGATCGGGTCGTCGCTGTCGTCGGCGTCGCGGATCCAGCTCGCGCGCGTCGGGCACGAACTGGCGGGCGATCGGGTCGGCAGGATCGCCTGGGTCAACCAGCGCGGCCAGCGCCGGCGTGACGGCGACCGTATAGCGCCCGGCGACAGCCTCAAGCTCCGCGAGCCGTTCCGGGCCGGCGAGCCCCGCGTCGATCAGGGATCGCGGGGTGGTGAGGCGGTGAAGCGTTCGCTGGATGGTCATGCGTCCGGTCGGGTTGGCGATGGCCGTGGTCGGATCGGGAGCGAAGCCGACTTGGTGCGGGCGGTGGGGTCGAACCCGCACAGGCGCGCGGCCGAGGAACTTTCTTGCGGCAGCGGGCGACGTTGACGAAATGCTGACGAAGGACCATCCGATGCCGACCAGGTTAGACGAGCGCGCGTCAAGGCGGAAGAGGCGCCAGCGAAGGGCACGAAGGCCATACGGGACTCGGAAGTCAAGGGGCGCGCCGGATCGTGGTAGGTTACCCGGGCGACTTTCCTGCCGGACTGCGCTCACGGTTCAGCAGGGTGGCCAATTCGGCCCAATAGGCGGCGCTCTGGGGGAGGATTTCTTCATGCGAACGTGGCGCGTGGCTGGAATCAATTTCGACCATCTGCACATGGGCGATCTTCTCCGCGAAGTCCATGACCATCCTCACGCCGAGATTGTCGGAATATGGCACTCGGAAATCGAGCGCATGACGGCTGCGCGGGGCGCCCTCGGCATCCCCGACGACCGCGTTTTTGCCGATGTCGACCGCTGCATCCGGTCCGCCAAGCCGGACCTGATCATCCTTTGCCCGGCGACCGCCGCGCACGCCGACTGGGTTGAGAAGGTCGCGCCCTATGGAATTGACATCCTGGTCGAGAAGCCGTTTGCCGCGACGCTCGCTGACGCGGACCGGATGATCGCGGCTGCGGACAAGGCCGGAATCCGCATGGCGATCAACTGGCCCCTCGCCTGGTATCCGAGCCATGTGACTGCCAAGCGGCTGGCGGACGAGGGCGCCATCGGGCGCATCATCGAGGTCCATTATTATGACGGCAACCGCGGCCCGCTCTACCATGTGGCCGACAAGATCGAGGTCAGCCCGGACGAGGTGGTCAAGCAGAAGCCGAACTCGTGGTGGTACAAGAAAGCCTTCGGCGGCGGTAGCTTGCTCGACTATCTCGGCTACGGCGTCACCCTCGGGAGCTGGTATCTTGGTGGAGAGGCTCCGGTCGAGGTGACTACGGTCGTCGATCGCCCGGCCGGCCTCGAGGTCGACGAGCACTCGATTACAATCTGTCGCTACAAGGACGGCCTCTCCAAGTTCGAGACCCGATGGGGAACCTTCACCGACCCCTGGACGCTACAGCCCCAGCCGAAATGCGGCTTTGTTCTGGTCGGAAGCGACGGCACGATCTCGAGCTATGACTACGAGAAGACGATCCGCCTGCAAACCCGCGCTCATCCCGAGCAGCGCGAAATCCCCGTAGACGAGCTTAAAGCGCCGCGCCGCTCTCCGGTCGAATACATGCTTCACTGCAAGGAGACGGGCGAGGCGATTTCGGGCCCGCTCGATCCCAAGCTCGCCAGGATCGGCCAGCGGATCGTCGACGCCGCGATACGCTCGGCGGCCGAGAGGCGGACAGTCGAGCTTGCGCCATGACCGGCGCCGCGTCGGACATCGATCAAGACCGCTACGCCCTGGTCGCGGAGAAAGCCGCGGAAACGGCCGCTCCAGACCTTTCCTACCGTCCCCGCGACCCGAGCGGATATCGCCCCGGCATCGGGCTGATCGGCGCCGGGGGCATCACCGTCTCGCATCTCGATGCGTACAAGAAGGCCGGCTACCGGGTCCTCGCAATCTCCAATCCGACCCTTTCGAAGGCTGCCGCGCGGCGCGACGCATTCTTTCCCGAAGCCAGGATTTCAACGGATCACCAGGCGGTCCTGGACTGCCCGGGTGTCGAGGTGGTCGACATCGCAACTCATCCTGCTCAGCGCGTCCCATTGATCGAGGCAGCGATCGACGCCGGAAAGCACGTGCTGTCGCAGAAGCCGTTCGTGCTCGATCTCGACGTCGGGGAACGCCTCTGCGACCGCGCAGCAAAGAAAGGCGTGCGGCTTGCCATCAACCAGAACGGCCGTTGGGCGCCGCATCTCGCTTATATGCGCGAGGCTGTCAAAGCCGGGCTGATCGGCGAGGTCATAGGCGTTCATGTAGCGATCCATTGGGATCACACGTGGTTAAAGGGCACGGCGTTCGAACAAATCGACGACTTGATCTTTTATGATTTCGCCATCCACTGGTTCGATTTTCTGGCCTCGCTGATCGGACCGCGCGCGACCAGCGTCTATGCGACACGCGGCTTCGCCGCAGGGCAAACCATCCGCCCGCCTATGCTCGCCCAGGCGCTTGTCGCATTCGTTGGCGGACAGGCGTCACTCGTCTTTGACGCTCATACGCGCTATGGCCCCCTCGACACGACCTACGTCGCGGGAACGAAGGGCAGCCTGTCGAGCATCGGCCCGAACCTGCAGGAGCAGGCGGTTACGCTTCATACCGACAGCGGCGTCGCGCGTCCGGCGCTGACCGGCTCTTGGTTCAACGACGGCTTCCACGGGGCCATGGCGGAGCTCCTCTCGGCCATCGAAGAGAACCGCGAGCCTTCCAACAACGGCCGAGATAATCTGCTGAGCTTGGCGCTGGCCTTCGCGGCGATCGATTCCTCGCGGGCTGGCGTCGCGCGTCCTGTTGGCAGCGTGCGCAAGCTCGCGGCAGCGGCGGGGTAGGACGAGATTCCGGAAATGCGGTTCCTGCAGTCTTCGCAAGGGAAATTGTAATGGTATAAGAATCGCGTCACTGTACGTGGCTGAACCAACAACCAGAGTGGGAGGAAAGAATGAGACGCTTAAGCGAAATTGCCGCGCTTGCCCTGCTGACGGCGGCAGGGGCCGGAGTTCCCCTCAGCGGCGCGAGCGCCGCTGATCAGTTCGTAATCGGGGTCTCCAACACCCATATTGGCAATAGCTGGCGCGAGGAATTCGTCTGCTCGATCAAGGCGGAAGCACTCGCCTCCGGCCTGGTTTCGAAGGTCATCCTCGCCAATCGCGAAGCAGGGCCTTCCGAGCAGATTGCGGACCTCCGCACCCTGATTTCGGCCGGCGTCAACGCCATCATCATCAACCCGTCCGACGAAAAGGCGCTGAACGGCGTCATCAAGCAGGCGGCGGACAAGGGGATCATCGTGGTGGCGGCGGACCAGCCTGTCAGCGCCCCGGAAGCCTATATCGTGACCGGCGACCAGGTGACCTACGCCAAGGTCGGCGCCAAGTGGTTGTTCGAGCAGCTGAAGGGCAAGGGCGACGTCTATCAGATGCGCGGCATCGACGGAGCTCCGGGCGACAGCGTAAGGCAGACCGGCTTTGACGCGGTGCTCAAGGATTACCCCGGGATCAAGATCGTCGCGACGACCTTCATGGATTGGTCCAACGAAAAAGCCGCCCAGCAGATGTCGGCGATGCTTGCCTCGGGCAAACATTTCGACGGTGTGTGGACCTCCGGGATCGACTATACGGTGATCGAAGCGATCAAGGCCGCGGGCAAGCCGTTCGTGCCGTTCGTTGGCGCTGACAACAACGGCTTCATAAAGCAACTGATCGACTACAAGAAGGACGGGCTCGTCGGCGTTGCGGTCAGCAATTCGCCGGCGATCGGCGCAGCGGGACTGGTGGTCGCTCTTGACGTCCTCCAGAAGAAGCCTCGCGACAAGGTAACGACAGTTCCGACCGCCTGGTATGACAACACGACCGATGAAAACGTGGCGAAACTGAAGGCGCTATACGATCCAAACGTCGCTCCGACCGATCCGGTCTACGGCCCGGAGAAGGACTACGGGCACTTCACCGCCGCGCAGGAAAAAGCCTGCAAGGGGCCGGGCGAGTAGCTGCCTGACGGCGCCGGCGTTTGTTTCATTTTCCTACGCCGGCGCCCGCAGTCAATCCGATTGCAATCGCCCCGATCCGCTCGCCCTTCCGTGGGCGGGCGGTGACTGAAATGTCGCGAAGAGACGCGAGCACCGGCCAATGAACGATTCGGCGCCTCTGCTCGAGGTCCGCGATCTCGCCAAACGATTCGGGTCGGTCGTCGCCCTGAGGTCGGCGGCGCTCGCTGTGCGTCGCGGCGAGATTCACGCGTTGATGGGGGCGAACGGCGCAGGCAAGAGCACGCTGGTAAAGATTCTCACCGGCGTCTTTCAGGCGGACAGCGGAACCATAACCCTCGACGGCGTGGTGCGGAGCTTTCGCTCGCCGGCGGAGGCGCGCGGCGCGGGTATCGTCTCGGTCTACCAGGATCCGGCGCTCGTTCCCGATCTCACGATCGCCCAGAACATGCGATTGGCCGACGTCGACCTCAACACAGTGCGCGGCCATTTCAAGGACCTTGGGATCGCGGATCTTGGCTTCGGCGCGCTTACGCGCGACATCCCGTACCCGGTCTTGCGTCTGATCGATCTGGCGAGAGCGCTCGCGTCATCGCCCGTCGTGCTCATGCTGGACGAGATCACCGCCGCTCTTCCCACGGACCTGTCGGAACGAGTGTTCGCGGTCGTCCGGCGCTGGCGGGAACGCGGAAGCTCGGTGATCTTCATCTCTCATCGCATCGCCGAGGTTTCCGCGCTCTGCGATCGCGCCACGGTGTTGCGCGATGGCGCCTTCGTCGGCGTCACCGACGCCGCCCAGGGCAACGAGGATCGAATCGTTTCTCTGATGCTGGGCGCGGACATCGTGAAAGCCGCTTCCGTCCAGGACGCGGTTGGGCGGGTCGATCGCGGCCCGACTGAAGAGCCGGCGCTCGAGGTCCGCGATCTCAGCTATGGCGCCATGCTCAGCAATGTATCCTTCAGCCTTCGGGCCGGAGAGATTCTCGGCGTTGCGGCGCTTGAAGGACAGGGGCAGCGGGAGCTGTTCGATTGCATTGCCGGGGTGCGCCGCCAAAGCGGCGGGGAGATCCTGGCGCGCGGCCGAAAGTTGAAGCTGAACCACCCGGGCGATGCAATCGCGGCCGGCCTCGTCCTCGTCCCGGCGAACCGCCTTCAGGCTCTCCTGCCGCAGCGCCCGATCCGCGAGAATGTGGCTCTGCCGCTTGTCCGCAACCCGGTCAATTGGGGCCTCATCCCTGCCGGCCGCGAGCGCGAACGCGTCGCCGCCGCCGTCAAGCGGTTGCAGATCGACGCCCGCGCCGGATCGGAAGTGCGCAGGCTCAGCGGCGGCAACCAGCAGAAGGTGGTGATCGCGCGATGGGTAGCGGCCGGATTTCAAACTCTGCTTTGCTTTGACCCGACTTCCGGCATCGATGTCGGGACCAAGCATCAGATCTATCGGTTGCTGCGCGAGATGGCTGATTCCGGGTCGGCGGTGCTGCTGTTTACTTCCGAGCTGCCGGAAATCGGGCTTGTGTGCGACCGGGCGATCGTCCTGTTCGGCGGCGAAATCGTCGCAGAAATGCCGGCCGCCGATGCGGACGAAGGCGCCCTGCTTCGCGCAGCGCACGGGATCGGGGTCGCCAGCGGAGTTGGCGCCGCGCGCGGCAAGGCCGCCGCCGAAGAAGCAGGCGCTGCGCCCGCAACAAAGGGCGCGCCGGCGCCGCTTCCCGGCCAATCGTCTCGCAAGGTTGAAGAGGCTTCCCGGGAACCTAGCCTCATCGAGAAGTTCTGGGCCGCGTTAGCCCGCTATCCGGCGCTCTTCGGGATGCCGTCGCTGCTGATCCTCTTCTTCGCCGCAACAGTCGCGATCCATCCCACGTTCGATTCGTTCGACGCCCAATCGGTCGCGATGGCGGCGTTCCCGCTGGCCTGCGCGGCTGCGGCGCAGGCCATTGTCGTAATCTCCGGCGGGATCGACCTCTCGATCGGATCCGTCATGGCGGTCGCAAACGTGCTCGCCGCAAGCACGATGAGGAGCGCGAGCTTCGGCGAGGCGCTCGCGCTCGCCGCGGCAATTCTCGTCGCCGGCGCTGCGATCGGCGCGGTCAACGGGCTGCTGGTGATGATCTCTCGCGTCCCCGACGTCATCGTGACGCTCACCACCGGCTTCATCTGGGGCGGCGTGGCGCTCTTGATACTCGAAAGGCCCGGCGGCGGCGCTCCTCCCGAATTCCTCAATCTCGGCACCGGCACGCTCATCACCGAATGGCTGTCCAATTCTCTCGTTTTGCTCATTGTTTGCCTTGCCGCCGTGTGGATTCCGGTCAGCAGATCGAAAGCCGGCCTTCGCATCTACGCAACCGGCAGCGACCCGATCGCGGCGTTTCGCAGCGGCGTGAACGTCACGCTGGCCAGACTCTTCGCCTATGTGCTCGGGGGCTTGTTCAGCGCGATCGGCGGCCTGGGCCTGACGATGACGACCGGCATCGGATCCGCGCGCGCGGGCGTCCTCTATACCCTGAGCGGGCTGGCCGCCGTAGTCATCGGCGGAGTCAGCCTGACCGGAGGCCGCGGGGGGATCGTCGGGCCGGTCATCGCCGCTTTCGTGCTCACCCTCATTCCCGTGGACCTCATCTTCCTGAACATCGACCCCAATTTCGGCCAGGTCATCCAGGGGACGCTGATCGTGCTGGTCGTCATGGCGGGCGGCCTCATCACCTCGATGAGGAACCGCAAATGAGCAGTTCGCCGAACGCCTCGGCGCCGCGCACGCGCTTCGAGGCGCGCAGCGCGCTCACGTGGTTTCGTCGCAACACCATCGCCGCGCTCATTCTGCTTCTCCTGGCCTTCATCGCGATCGTCGAGATCGTGAAGCCGGGCACAGTGAACCCGGTCTGGCTGTCGAACACGCTCCTGTTCGCGGCGCCCCTCGGCATTCTCGCCGCCGGGCAGACCATGGTGATGCTGACCGGCGGTATCGATCTGTCGGTAGTCAGCGTCGCGACCGGATCTGCGTTCTTGATGACCACGACGGCGCTCAAGTTCGGCAATCTTTCGGCGGTCGCGATCGGGCTCGCCCTTGGCCTGGTTGTCGGAGCGATTAACGGCGTCGGTGTCGCGCTGCTCGGCGTTCAGCCGCTGGTGATGACCCTCGGCACCGGGCTCATGACCCAGGGTGTCATAATCGTCTACAGCCAGAGAATACTGGCGTCGCGCTCGATAGTGCCCGACTTCATCCATTCGATCGGTTCCGACCGTCTCGCCGGCTTCATTCCTCTCGACCTGTTTCTTTGGCTGCCGATCGCGGCGCTGGTGGTGATCGTGCTGGCGCGGACCGGCTTCGGGCGCCTGCTTTACGCCATCGGCGACAATCGCGACGCGTGCCGCCTCGCCGGCGTGCGCGTGTGGCGGCTTATTCTCATCGACTACGTGATTTGCGCTCTCCTCGCGTCGATCGCGGGCTTCGTCCTCGTCGGCCACACCAACTCCGCCGATCTGAGCCTCGCTTCCACCTATCTCCTACCTTCGATCGCGGCGGTCATCATTGGCGGGACCTCAATTTTTGGCGGACGCGGCGGCTATTCGGGCAGCATCGTGGGCGCCTTGATTCTGACAGTGCTGGATGGCCTGTTGACCCTTCTTGATTCGCCTGAGCCGATCAAACAGGTGCTGTACGGGGCGATCATCTTCATGCTCGCCGCGGCCTATTCGCGCCTGACCGAGCGCTGAAGGCGCTGAACTCGAGGCGCGGAGGCGCGCTCGTCAGGCGAGTCCGAGCAGGCGGCTGACAAGATCCTGCTCGCCGCCGGCGCCGGCGAAGTCGTCGAATGCTCGGTCAGTCACGCGGATGATATGGGCGGCGATGAAGGGCGCGCCCTCGGCTGCCGCGACTTCCGGATGTTTCAGGCAATCCTCCCACTCGTACACCGCCCATCCGTCGAAATCATATTCGGCCAGCTTCGAGAAGATCTGGTTGAAGTCGACTTGCCCGTCGCCGAGCGATCGATCGCGCGCCGCGCGCTTCAGCCACGGCTGATAGCCGGAAAAGAAGCCTTGTTTGCCCGTCGGACGGAACTCGGCGTCCTTCACGTGAAAGCCCTTGATGCGCTCGTGGTAGAGGTCGATGAATGCGACGTAGTCGAGCCCCTGCTTGATGAAGTGGCTGGCGTCATAGTTGATGTTGCAGCGGCGATGATTGCCGACCGAGGAAAGGAACTGTTCGAACGTCTCCCCGTCGAAGACGTCCTGGCAGGGATGCAGCTCAAATCCAATGTCGACGCCCTGTTCGTCGAAGGCGTCGAGGATCGGCTTCCAGCGCCGGGCAAGTTCGTCGAACGCCGCCTGGATGAGATGGCCGGGGCGCTGCGGCCAGGGATAGACAAAGGGCCATGCAAGGGAGCCGCTGAACGTCTGCGCGACCTTGAGCCCGAGGCGCCGTGAGGCGCGGGCCGCGATCTTCATCTCCTCGATCGCCCAGGCCTGACGGGCCTTCGGGTTCCCGCGCACGCTCGGCGGCGCAAAGGCGTCGCAAATCGCGTCATAAGCGGGATGGACAGCGACGAGCTGACCCTGAAGGGCGGTCACGAGTTCGGTAACCGCGAGGCCATGCTCCTTGAGAACGCCGGTAATCTCGTCCGCGTAGATTTGGCTCTCGGCGCAACGACGCAAGTCG
Source organism: uncultured Alphaproteobacteria bacterium (assembly GCA_963806935.1). GTDB lineage: Bacteria > Pseudomonadota > Alphaproteobacteria > Rhizobiales > Beijerinckiaceae > Roseiarcus. Next base: position 15,717 of record CAWEAT010000019.1, on the reverse strand, counting down.
ATGAAGCGGGTGTCGGAGCTCGGAAGCTGCAGCCCCTTGTAGCCGAGACCCGCCGCCCACTTCGCGATTGCAGGCAGGCTGTTGAACGGCGGACGGTCGGCTGCAAGCTGCGCTATGAGCAGCGCGGGTCCTTTGATGGTGCGCATTGAATTCCTCCCTCATCTCGACCCGGACGGTTGCGATCGAGCCCGCGCGCCATACCCGGCGCCGAGGCCTGCTGATCGAACCGAACGGGAACGGTAAGAGCTACGACGTTTCCGCCCGGTTGTGCAGGGGGTCGGCAGGAATTCAAGACGCCGAAGGAAAGCAGCGGGTCGGCGCAGGCCTTGGACAACTGCAGAAGGCAAGAGCCCCCGGACCGCGTGTTGCACTCAAGCTCGCGATTTTCATCGCTGATTTTTTGGTATTTGGAGATCCAGCGCGTTGACGCTCGGGACCCTCTTCGGAGCACTCTCGCTTGCCGGGGCTCCGAAACCAGTGCAAACTCGTGCTGAACCGGACGCCAAGTAGGCTGAAGCCGGCGGTTGGGAGGAACTCATGAACAGACGCCAGACGCTTAAACTGTTGGGCGCTACTGCTGTTGCTGTCGCGACCACATTGACAAGTCGTTTTGCATTCGCAGCCGAGCCGACCATGGTTGTGGTGGTCAAGATCGCCGGCATTCCGTGGTTCAACGCGTTGGAAAAGGGTGTCATCAAGGGCGGCGGCGATTTCAAGATCGACGCCTCGATGGTCGGCCCGGCGAATGTCGACCCGGCGCAGCAGGTCAAGTTGCTCGAGGACCTTATCGCCAAAAAGGTGAACGTGATCGGACTCGTGCCGCTCGACGTCAAGGTGACCGCACCCGTGCTGAAGCGCGCCCAGGAGGCTGGCATCAAGGTCATTACCCACGAGGGCCCGGAGCAGGAAGGGCGAGACTGGAACGTCGAGCTGATCGAACTCGGTGAAGTTTGGCGAAGTTCAGATGGAACGACTCGCCAAGGACATGGGCGAGGAAGGCGAATACGTCGTCTATGTCGGCACGCTGACAACGCCGCTTCACAACAAATGGGCTGACGCTGCGATAGCTTATCAGAAGGAGCATTATCCCAAGATGAAGCTCGTCGCCGATCGCTTTCCTGGCGCCGACGAGATCGACACATCCTACAAGACCACCCTCGATGTGATCAAAGCCTATCCGAACCTCAAGGGTATTCTCGGTTTCGGCTCGAATGGCCCGATCGGCGCCGGCAATGCGTTGCGCGAGAAGCGGCTCGGCAAGAAGATCGTTCTCGTCGGCACGGTGCTGCCGTCGCAGGCGAAGGATCTGATCGCCGACGGAATCATTCGCGAAGGCTTCCTCTGGAATCCGACCGAAGCCGGCTATGCGATGGTCGCCGTTGCCCGCCTTGTACTCGACGGCGCGGAAATAAAGGACGGCATGGATATACCCGGGCTGGGCAAGGCCTCGGTCGACGTGCCCGGCAAGCTGATCAAGGTCGACAAGATCACGCGCATTAACAACGAGACGATCGGCGCTCTCATCGCTGGTGGGCTGTAAGGTCCACCAAAGGGGACGCCTCAGGGCGTCCCCATCTCCTTCGGCTTCACATCATCGCGAGACTATTCGCCGCGCGAGCCGCCTGGAAAAGACGGCTTTGGACTGATCGAGACGCCCGCATTTTGGCCAACTTCCTCGACCTGCATTCGATCTCGAAGCGCTTCGGCGGCGTCATTGCGTTGCGCAACGTCGATCTTTCCTTGCCGGTTGGCGAGGTCCATTGCCTCGTTGGCGAAAACGGGTCGGGCAAATCGACCCTCATCAAGGTCATCGCCGGCGTGCTGCGGCCCGAGCCGGAAGGTCGAATCGTGATCGAGGGACGCGAATATCCGCACCTCACCCCGGTTCAGTCAACCACGTGCGGCATTCAGGTGATCTATCAGGATTTGTCGCTGTTCCCGAATCTCACCGTGGCCGAAAACATCGCGGTTGGGCGCCATCTCGGGCCGCCGCAGTTGGTGAATTGGCGTACGATACACGCAACCGCGGAAGCGGCGATGGCTCGCATCGGCGCCGCCCTGGATCCTCTCGCGCGCGTAGAGGATCTCTCGATCGCGAACCGGCAACTGGTGGCGATCAGCCGCGCCATGGCGGCCGAGGCGCGGCTTGTGATCATGGACGAACCGACGTCGTCGCTGACCCGGCACGAAGTTGACACGCTCATCCGTCTCGTCGCCGACCTCAAAGGGTCGGGCATCAGCACCGTCTTCGTCTCGCATCGTCTCGACGAAGTGATGGAGATCGCCGAGCGCGTCACAGTTTTGCGTGACGGCGCCAAGGTTGGAGAATTCCCCGCCAGGGAGATGAGCCACAATAAGCTCGCTACGCTGATGACCGGAAAGGCCTATGCCTATGAGACCTCCTCTGCGCCGGATTTCGCAGGGGCCGAGACCGTGCTCTCGGTAAGCCGGCTCACGCGAGCGGACCAGTATGAGGACATCAGCCTGGACATCCACGCGGGCGAGATTGTCGGACTGACCGGGCTCCTGGGTTCCGGCCGCACGGAATTCGCGCTCTCGCTGTTCGGGATGAACCCGCCGACCTCAGGGGAAATCCGGCTCAACGGCAAACACCTGGCGCTCAAGACCAACGCCCAGGCGATCGCCGAAGGCATCGCCTATGTCTCGGAGGACCGACTGACTCTCGGGCTGGTGCTCGAGCAGCCGATCGCCTCCAACATTCTCGTGACGGTGCTCGACAAGCTCACAAACCAGTTCGGGCTGGTGCCGGAAGCGAACCGGCAACGCGCCGCGCGAAAATGGACCGAGGAGCTGGCGATCAAGACGCCCGACCCGGACAACGCGGTCAAGACGCTTTCGGGTGGCAATCAACAGCGCGTCGTGCTCGCCAAGTGGATGGCGACTGGACCTAAGCTCCTGATCCTTGACAGTCCGACAGTCGGCGTCGATATCGCCGCAAAGGACGGGATTTACGAGGTAGTCAAGGCGCTGGCGGCGAGGGGCGTCGCAATCTTGCTGATCTCGGACGAGATTCCCGAGGTCTATTATCACGCGCACCGCGTCTTGGTGATGCGGCGGGGGCGACTTGCGGGCGAATGCATACCGCATGCGTCCTCAGAGACCGAATTGCAGGCGATTGTCGATGGGTAAGCGTGCGCGCGGCCCCAAGTCATCCGCGAAGTCGTCCCAGGAAGCAGCAGCGTGAGTCTCGCCGCGTCCCGTCCTACCTTCTTCCCGGTGTTTCAGCGCTTTCGCCGCAGCCACGAATTCTGGCTATTGGTCGTGGTCCTGGCGCTCAGCCTAGCTCTGTCGCTTGCGACAGACAGCTTTCTGACGTTTCAGAATCTCTTCGACCTCCTGACCTCCAACGCCTTCGTCGGCATTCTTGCCTCGGGCCTCTTGGTGGTCCTGGTCGCCGGCGGCATTGATATCTCCTTCACCGCGACTGCGTCGGTCGCGCAATATGTCGCGCTCACGCTGGCGATTCGTTACGGACTCGGCTGGATCGCCATGTTCGCGATCGCGGGGGCGATCGGCGTCGCCTGCGGCGCGATCAACGCGCTTTTCATCACCAGACTGCGCATCTCCTCGATCATCGTCTCGATCGCCACGCTCAATATCTTCTATGGGCTCTTAATTTTCTTCACTGGCGGCAAATACATTACGTCGCTGCCCAAGTTCTTCCGGGACGGGATCTGGTGGTTCGAATACGACGACGCCAGCGGGACGCCTTATGCGCTCAATCTGCAGATCCTGGTTCTGGTCTTGGCGTTCGCATGCGCCTGGCTGCTCTTGAACCGGACCAATGTCGGGCGTCAGATTTATGCGCTCGGCGGCAATAAGGACGCCGCCCAGCGGCTCGGCTTCCACGTCGTCCGTCTCAATTTCCTGGTCTACGGCTATCTGGGCCTCGTCGCCGGCGTCGCCTCGCTGGTGCAAGCCCAGCTCGCACAATCGGTAACGCCGACAGTGCTGGTCGGCAAGGAACTCGACGTGTTGGCGGCTGTCGTTCTGGGCGGAGCAAGCCTGACCGGCGGCGTCGGCACCGTATTCGGCGCGATTCTCGGCGTCACGCTCCTCGCCATCCTGCAGAACGGTTTGGTTCTCCTTGGGGTGTCCTCTTACTGGAATCAGTGGTTCGTCGGCCTGACCATTCTTTGCGCGGTGTCGATCACCGCCTGGCGGGACCGGCGCCGCCGAGCATCCAAGGCCATCAATTGAGGGAAGGCTGGCGATGAGCTTCGAAACCCGGGCGTCGCGCTGGTCGGCGCCGCTGCCCCGCTTCCGCGGGGGCGCTGCACAAATCCTCGCGCTCGTCCTCGTCGCCCTCATCGCCATCTTCTGGCTGTTGCTCGGGGACCAGCTGTTCAGCGTCGGCGCGCTTCAGTCGATGGCCTTCCAATTGCCGGAACTCGGCATCCTTTCGCTGGCGATGATGGTGGCGTTGCTCTCCGGCGGACTCAATCTTTCCATCATCGCGACGGCAAATCTTTGCGCGCTCACCATGGCGTGGGTGCTGACAACCCATGTGCCCGGGGCGCAAGGCGTTGTCTGGGTCGCCTGGCAAGCGATCGCCATTCTGGCCGGCGTCGCGGTCGGGGCGATTGTCGGGCTGATCAACGGCTTCACGATCGCCTATCTCGGCGTCTCGCCGATTCTCGCCACCCTCGGCACAATGACGATGTGCAAGGGCCTGTCGATTGGCCTGACCCGCGGCAACGTCCTCTCCGGTTTTCCCGATCCCATTGTATTTCTCGGTAACGGCACGCTGATGGGCGTGCCCGTTGCGCTGTTGATCTTTCTCGCGCTTTGCGCGCCGATGGCGGTGCTGCTTAACAAGAGCCCGTTCGGTCACAAGATATACATGATCGGCTCGAACGAGAGGGCGACGCGCTATTCCGGCGTCAACACGAAAAGAGTGCTCTTGGGCGTCTATCTGCTGTCGAGCTTGCTCGCGATGGTCGCAGCGCTCGTGATGATGGCTCGTTTCAACTCCGCCAACGCCTCGTACGGCGAAAGCTACCTCCTCGTGACAATCCTGGCTGCGGTGCTTGGCGGCGTCGATCCGTTTGGCGGCTTCGGTAAGGTGGGTGGCTTGCTGATGGCCCTGATCGTCCTCCAGGTGATCTCATCCGCCTTCAACCTTCTCAACTTCAGCGCATTCCTGACGCTTGCAATCTGGGGCGCGCTGATCATTGGCGTGACCGCGCTGAGCGTCTTGCTGGAAAGCGTGGGGTGGATGCGCCGTGAGAAGGGCAAGGTCAGAATGGCGCCCTGAGAGTCTGTTTCACTCATGACGAGATCGTCGACCGTCTCGCCGCACAAGGCCTGCCTCGCAAAGACGACGGTCCGGCAGTGCTTGTACGCTCCCAGACTTTCCTGGCGGAGCGCTGCGGATCACCCTGAAAACGTCACATTTCGCGCGCGTCTCCCGGGCGGTCCGCGATGTCGAGCCGAAGGCCGGCCGGCGCGACGTCCGGGGTCATGTCGGAACCCCCGGCGAACGCAGGGAGTTTAGCCAAACGCTCCGCGTTCGTCCCGGCCCGCCAAGGGCATTCACGCCGAGTTCAGACGGAAACGGCATGATCGCGGGACGGCTGGAGAAACTGGAGGAGACCATGGCCTTGCGTATTCTCTCCGGCGGCGCGATCGCCGCCCTCGCCGGCGCCGCGATGCTCGCCGCCGCGAGCGGCCCGTCCGACGCCTTCACCCTCAATTCGCCCTCGCTCGAGGCGCCGGTCGCCGCGGCCGGGATCGAGCCCGTGTACTGGCGCCATTGGGGCTGGCGCGGCGGCTGGCATCGCGGCTGGGGCTGGCATCGCGGCTGGGGTTGGCATGGCGGGTGGCATCGTTGGGGCTGGGGCTGGCATCGCCCGGTCTACGGCTTTTATGGCGGACCGGTGCGCCATTGCTGGATCGGCCGGTGGGGTTACCGTCACTGCGTCTGGTGACGGTCGCCCTTAAGCGCGCGCCGCGGCTCGACGCGCTCAGGCCTGCATCTTCGCCATGAGCGCCTCGGAGATCTCGACGTTGGCGGTGACGTTCTGAACGTCGTCGCTGTCCTCGAGCGCGTCGATGAGGCGCAGGATTTTCTCGCCCGCCTCGTCGTCCACGGCGACCGTGGTCTGCGGCCGCCAGACGATCGCCGCCTTCTCCGGCTCGCCGAACTTGGCCTCGAGCGCCTTCTGCGTCTCGCGCAAGGCCTCGACCGAGGTGATCACCTCGTGCTCCTCCGCGCCTGACACGACGTCGTCGGCGCCGGCCTCGATCGCCGCCTCGAGCATCGCCTCGTCGTCGGCGGCCTTGCGGTCGAAGACGATCAGCCCGACCCGGTCGAACATGAACGACACCGCGCCGGTCTCGGCCAGCGAACCGCCGGCCTTGGCGAACGAGGAGCGGACTTCGCCAGCGGTGCGGTTGCGGTTGTCGGTGAGCGCCTCGACGATGACCGCCACCCCGCCCGGCGCATAGCCCTCGTAGCGAACCTCGTCGTAGTTCTCGCCGTCGGCGCCTGAGGCCTTCTTGATCGCCCGCTCGATGTTGTCCTTGGGCATGTTCTCGGCCCTGGCGGCGATGACCGCGGCTCTGAGGCGGGCGTTCATCGCAGGATCGGGCAGGCCCAATTTGGCCGCGACCGTGATTTCGCGCGCGAGCTTCGAGAACAGCTTGGAGCGGATCGCGTCCTGCTTGCCCTTCTTGTGCATGATGTTCTTGAACTGACTATGACCAGCCATAGATCGCCTCGATGAACGCGCAATTGCGCGGGATGGATAGGGATGAAAATTCGGCCTCCTATACGCCGCGTCCGGCGGCGAGGGAAGCCGACTGGAGCCGTCGAGAGTCATGCCGCGCGCGGCCTTCGCCATCGCTCCGGGGGTGAACCATTTCCCTGGTTTTCTCGACCGCGCGGCCCAGGAGGCGCTGCGCGACGAGATCGTTGCGGTCCTCCGCGAGGCGCCGCTGTTTCGCCCGCGCATGCCGCGCACCGGCAAGCCGTTCTCGGTCGAGATGAGCAACTGCGGCCCGCTCGGATGGGTCTCGGACGAAGCCGGGTATCGCTATCAGCCGGTCCATCCGGAAACCGGACGTCCCTGGCCGGCGATGCCGCCCCGGCTCCGCGAAGCCTTCGCGGCCATCGCGCCGGCCGCGCCGGCGCCCGAGGCGTGCCTCATCAATTACTATGGCGAGGGCGCGCGCATGGGCCTGCACCAGGACCGCGACGAAGAGGAACTCTCCGCCCCGGTCGTCTCGCTGTCGCTCGGCGATGCCGCCCTGTTTCGCGTCGGCGGGCTTGAGCGGAACGCGGCCACCCGCTCCTTCCGCCTCGCCTCCGGCGACGCGATGTCGCTTGCGGGCGGGGGCCGTCTCGCCTTCCACGGCGTCGACCGCATCATCGCCGGCTCCTCGACCCTGATCCCTCAGGGCGGCAGGATCAATCTGACGCTTCGGCGGGTGACCAGGGCGCCCTGACCGCTATTTCCCGCTCGACGCCGGCGCTTCCTTCGGCGAGGCTTTCGGGCCGCCCTTGGAGACCCCGACCATCGCCGGACGCAGCACCCGGTCGCCGATCGTCCAGCCGGTCTGGACCACTTGCGAGACCGCGCCCGCGGGAAGCGTATCGTCGGGCGCCTCGAAAATCGCCTGATGAAAATTCGGGTCGAACTTCTGGCCTTTGGGATCGAGCCGCTTGACCCCGTGGCGGCCAAGCGCCGCCTCGAGATCGCGCGCGGTCAGCTCAACGCCTTCAACCAGGGATCGCAGCGCAGGGTCGGCGCTGGCGCGGGCCTCAGCCGGCAGATGCTCGAGCGCGCGCGACAGGTTGTCGACGACGGTCAGCATGTCGCGGGCGAAGCTCGACACCCCGTAGGCCTTGGCGTCGGTAACCTCGCGCTCGGTCCGCCGGCGCAGGTTCTCCATTTCCGCCAGGGTGCGGAGCACGCGGTCCTTCAACTGGCCGTTCTCGGCGTTCAGCGCCTCGATAACGGCGCCGGCGTCGCGGTCGCCGGGCTCGGACCGGGCGGTTTCGCCTTCCGGCCCGGGCGAACTCGGCGCCGCGTTCGGCGTTGGCATCATTCATGGTGTCATAGGCCCCATCGATTCCGGCCCGATATCAGGGCTCGCGGGCCAAAAATCAAGCGTGGGAATATCCGAAAATCCCCAGCTGCGACATCCCGTCAATCCGCGGCGAAGTCCGCCAGCAACCGCCGCCTGATCGCCGCCTGCCGGGCCGGCGCGTTGATCTTCTGGCCGGTCAGATCGGTGATATAGAACGAATCCACCGCCTTTTCGCCGAAGGTGACAATATGGGCCGAGCCGATATTGAGATTAAGGCTCGAGAGCGACGCGGTGAGATCCCGCAGCAGTCCGGGCCGGTCTAGACCCGAAACCTCGACCACCGTGTAGCGGCGCGAGAGACTGTTGTCGACCGTTACTTCGGGCTCGATCTTGAAGGCGCCGCGCCGCACATCGCGCGGCTGCTTCGGCGCTGCGATTTCGGCGAGGCGCACCTCGCCGCGCAGTGTCTTCTCGATGTTGGCGGCGATACGACGGCCGCGGCGCAGCTCGTCCTCTTCCCGCTCGAAGGCGCGCGAGACGAAAATTGTGTCGAGCGCCAGGCCGTCGGTGGTGGTGAAGATCTGCGCGTCGACGATGTTCCCTCCAGCGGCGGCGCAGGCGCCGGCGATCCCGGTCAGGAGCCGCGGGTGGTCGGGCGCGACCACGGTGACCGCAGTCACGCCATGAAAAGCGTCGGTCGTGACCTCGGTCGCCAGCGACCGGGTCTCGGCCGCCATTGCGTGCAGCAATTTGGCGTGGGCGACCTGCCGCGCCGGCTCGACCTTGAGCCAATAGGCGGGATAGTGACGCTGGGCGTAGGCGTCGAATTCGGGATCGGACCAACCCGGAAGCGAGCGCCGCAACGTCTCCTGCGCCGCCTCGACCCGCCCCTTGCGGTCGATGACCGAATGGCCGCCGCCGAGCACGACTTCGGTCTCCCAGTAGAGGGTGCGCAGAAGCTGGCCTTTCCAGCCGTTCCAGACGCCCGGGCCCACCGCTCGAATGTCGGCGACGGTCAAGGTCAGCAGCATCTTGAGGCGTTCTTGCGTCTGCACGATCGCCGACAGCGCTTCCGTCGTCCGCGGGTCGAGCAAGTCGCGCCCCTGCGCCATGTTGGACATGACGAGATGCTGCTCGATGAGCCACGCCACGCGCTCGGTGTTGGCGGGCGAAAGACCCAGCCGCGGAGCAAGCTTCCGCGCGACTTCGGCCCCGGCAATCGAGTGATCGACACCGCGTCCCTTGGCGATGTCGTGCAGAAAGGTCGCGAGATAGAGCTCCGTGCGATGGGCGATCTGCGGCATGATCTTGGTCGCGAGCGGCAGATCTTCCGGCAGCCGCCCGGCCTCGATGGCGCTGAGCTCGCCGACCGCGCGAATGAGATGCTCGTCGACCGTGTAGTGATGATACATCGAGAATTGCATCATGCCGACGACGCGACCGAAATCGGGAATGAACCGGCCGAGCACGCCAGCCTCGTTCATGCGCCGGAGCGCGATTTCCGGCGCGTTGCGCGAGGTGAGGACGTCGAGAAAGAGCCGGTTCGCCTCGGGATCGTCGCGCAGGCGAGCGTCGATGCGCTTCAAGGATTGGGTGACGAGCCGGGTCGCGTTGGGGTGGATCGGCAGGTTCGACCGGTCGGCGATCCAGAACAGCCGGATCAAATTGACCGGATCGTTCTCGAAGACGTCGCCGCCAATGACGTTGACGCGATCGTTGTCGACCTTGAAATCCTCGGCGTCGGCGAGTGCGCGCGTTCGTCGGCGCAGGCGCCCGATGAGACGTCCGAACGCCGGCGTGCGCTTGGTCTGGCGCTCCTCGAGAGCGGCGCAAACAATCGCGGTCAAATCACCAACGTCCTTGGCGATCAGGAAATAGTGCTTCATGAACCGCTCGACGTCGATGAGCCCCGCCCGGGTCGAATAGCCGAGCTGACGCGCGATCGGCCGCTGAACGTCGAAGCTCAGCCGCTCCTCCGCCCGGCCAGCGAGAAAATGCAGCCGGCAACGAACGCTCCAGAGAAATTCCTCGCAACGGCGAAAAAGCGCGAATTCTCTCGGCGAGAACAGCCCGGCGGCGACGAGCTCATGGGCGTTGCGGACACGATAGACGTACTTCGAAATCCAGAAGAGCGTGTTGAGGTCGCGCAATCCCCCCTTGCCCTCCTTGACGTTGGGTTCGACGAGATAACGCGACGCGCCCGCGCGCCTGACGCGCGCTTCACGTTCCGCGAGTTTCGCCGCGACGAATTCCGGCGCAGTCTTAGCGACGATCTCGGCGTCGAACCGCTTCTGAAGCGTCTCGAACAGGCCCTTGTCGCCGACGATGAACCGCGCCTCGATGAGCGTGGTGCGGATTGTCATGTCGGCGCGCGCCTGCTTCAGGCATTCATCGACCGTGCGCGTCGCGTGCCCGACCTTCTGCTTCAAGTCCCACAGCACATAGAGGAGCAACTCGACCACCTTCTCCACGCCTGGCGGCGGCTTGTCGGGGAGCAGGAACAGGAGGTCGATGTCCGAAAAGGGCGCAAGCATGCCGCGCCCGTAGCCGCCGACTGCGACAATGGTCGGCAGCTTTTGGCCGGGCTCAACCGGGGCGAGCCAGCGCGCGGACATTTCAAGCGCCACTCGCAAGAGTTCGTCGGTCTCGGCGCTCAGCGCTTCCGCGCACGCTCGGCCGGTTCCGCCGTCTTCCAGCGCCTTTCGGGCTTCATCGCGTCCGAAGGCAAGCGCGGTCTGCAGCATCTCGATTGCCGCACGCCGGAAAGCCGGGAGATCCCCCGAGAGCCGTTCGTGCAAAATGGCAAGCTTTTCCAGAAGCTTGGCTCGCTCCATGCCCTCGGGCGGGGGCAGCGCGGCGCGCCGGCCGCGGGAGCGGCGTTCCACCGCGGTAGCATGAGCATCTGACATCGGAGGTATATTCCCCCTGGGCGCGGCGGCCGCAAGGCCAACCGGCGACCCGAGATACGCTTATTTCGTGGTGACCTTGGCCTCGATTGCGTCCCAGATCGAAACCGCGAGGTCCGGTCCGCCCAGCCGTTTGACGGCGCGGATGCCGGTCGGCGAGGTGACGTTGATCTCGGTCAGATAGCCATCGATGACATCGATGCCGACGAACAAAAGGCCACGCTTCCTCAGTTCGGGTCCGATCGTTGCGCAGATCGCCCGTTCCCTCTCCGTCAGGTCGGTCTCCTTCGCCGACCCGCCGCGCACCATGTTCGATCGGATGTCGTCGCCGGTCGGCACGCGATTGATCACGCCTTTCGCCTCGCCGTCGACCAGGATTATCCGCTTGTCCCCTTTCGCCACCGCCGGCAGAAACTTCTGGATCACCCAGGGCTCGCGGAAGGTGGTGCTGAACATGTCGAACAGCGAGCCGAAGTTCGGGTCCTGGACCGCGACTTTGAACACTGCCGCTCCGCCGTAGCCGTAGAGCGGCTTCATCACCACTTCGCCGTGCTCGGCCCGGAACGCCTCAATCGCTGGCTTGTCGCGGGCGATGAGGGTCGGCGGCATCAGATCGGGGAAATCCATCACGAACAATTTCTCCGGCGCGTTGCGCACGCCGCTCGGGTCGTTGACGACCAAAGTCTCCGGCTGAACGAACTCGAGAATGTGCGTTGTCGCGATATAGGCGAGATCGAACGGTGGGTCTTGCCGGAGAAGCACGACGTCGACGGTCGAAAGGTCGGTGAGACTCGCCTCGCCGAGGCGGGCATGATCGCCCGCGACGTCCTTGACGCTCAGAGGCTCCGTCATCGCCTCGACTCGCTTCCCGTTGAGCCGCAGACGGTCGGGCGTGTAATGCAGAAGGTGATGCCCGCGCGCCTGCGCTTCGAGCAAGAGCGCGAAGGTCGAAGTCGCCCGCGATGCGGATGCGCTCGATCGGGTCCATCTGCACGGCGACGGTTAAGGGCATGGGCGTCCGGTCGAGGCCAGGTTGGGATCCAAGGGAAGGCTGGCCTCAGGGAATCAGTCGATCATGAGCCTATACGCGGACGGCGCGTGACGGGGAAGGCGTCCCGGGGCCACGAATATCGCGTCGCCCCGAAGGGTCAGGCCCGCCGCCCACGGATTCCGCGCCAGCCAGACCCGGGCCGCGCGCGCGATTCGCCGACGTTTGGTCGCGCTGATCGAGATTGCGGCGATCTCCAGGTCGGCGCGCGCCTTGACCTCGACGAAGGCGATCGAACCGCCTCGCTTTGCGATGAGGTCGATTTCGCCGCCGGAGACGACAAATCGCCGCGCGAGAATCCTGTAGCCCTTGAGGCGCAGCAAGAGCGCCGCGATCGATTCCGCCTTGAGGCCATAGAGATGCGCGCCGCGCCGGCGCTCTGTCCGCTCGTCTGCGCCCCTCACCGACCGGCGCCCGCGAGGGCCAGCGCGCGCGCATAGACCTGCCGTCGCGGCAGGCCGTGCTTTGCGGCCACCGCCGCCGCCGCGTCCTTGACCGAGAGCTTGGCCAGCAATTCGGCGATCTCCCGGTCAAGCGCGTCGTCGGCGATCGGCGGCCGCCTCTCCACTCCGCCGACGACGATCACAATCTCGCCTCGCGGCGCTTCTTCATCCGCGTATTCCTCGGCAAGCTTGTCGAGCGTCCCCCGCCTCACGTCCTCATGCAGCTTGGTCAATTCGCGGGCCACCGCCGCGGGTCGCCCCCCAAGCTCGAGCGCGAGGTCGGCAAGCGTCTCGGCGAGCCGCCCGGGGGATTCGTAGAAAATGAGCGTGCCGGGCACGGCGGCAAGCGCATTGATGCGCTCTCGCCGCGCCGCCTGCTTTGGCGGCAGGAAACCTTCGAAGAAGAATCGGTCGGTCGGAAGGGCGGCGACGCAAAGCGCGGCCAGCGCCGCCGACGGGCCCGGCGCGGCGATGACGGCCAGGCCCTGCGCGACCGCTTCGGCGACAAGCCTATAGCCGGGATCGGAAATGAGCGGCGTTCCGGCGTCCGAAATGAGCGCCAAGGCCTGCCCCGCGGCGATCCGTCGCAGAGCGCGCGGGCGCGCCTCGGCGGCGTTGTGTTCGTGGTAGGGCGAGAGCGGCGTCTCGATCCCGTAACGCGCGAGCAATGTTCGCGATACGCGAGTGTCCTCGGCCAGAATCAAGTCGGCTCCGGCCAGGATCGCAAGAGCCCGCAGGGTCACGTCGCCAAGGTTGCCAATCGGCGTGGCCACGATATAGAGCCCGGGGTTGAGCGGCGCCGCCGGGACCGGCGCGCCGCCGACGACAAAGCTCCGGTGCAATCGGGCGGTCCCGGCGCCTTGGGTGGGCGGAGCCTTTGTCGCGGTCATTTTTGCAGAAATCCCATCGATGGCCCGGCCAGCCCAATTTATCGACGACATAGCCAAGCAGAGGTGAAAATGCCACAATTTCCGTCGGGCGCCGGACAATCGCCATGCTCGCAAGCCGACAGCCGAACTGATAAAGCGATCCGCGCGACGCTGTCGATCGCGGCTCGGGCGAGAGGTTAGGATGCAGTTTTCCGCTCGGAAGCCGGAAGCGGGACCGCATGTCACGCGGCGAGCGCTGCTTGGCGGGGGCCTGGCGCTAACTCTCGCCGGATGCAACTCATCCGGCGTCGATTTTGGCGCGGGCGCGCCCGCGGTTCCCCGGCGCCCACGGCCGGGGCGCCGCTCGTCGGCGAGACGCTGGGCGCCGGACCGGTTCGCGTCGGCATGATCGTGCCGCTGACCCAAAACGGCGGACCAAGCCAGATCGGCGTCTCGATGCGCAACGCCGCCCAACTCGCGGTCGAAGATTTCGGCGGTCCTTATATCACCCTCATGATTCAGGACGACCATTCGAGCTCGGACGGCGCAACGCAGGCCGCTCAATCGGAACTCGGCGCGGGGGCGCAACTCATCCTCGGGCCGGTATTCGCCAACGACGTGCGAGGCGCGTCGGCTGTGACAAAATCGGCCGGCCGGCCGATGATCGCTTTTTCGACCGACGCCAGCGTCGCCGCGCCGGGGGTCTATCTGCTGTCCTTCCTGATCAAGTCCTATGTCGACCGGATCGTCCAGTACTCGGTCTCGAACGGCAAGAAGTCGTTCGCGGTCATGGCGCCGCAGAACGACTACGGCAATATCGCCGTTGACCGGTTCCAGCAGACCGCGGCGGGCGTGAACGCGCAGATCCTCGTGACAGCCCGATACGGCGCTGGTCAGATGGCGACGGCGGCGCAGCAGGTCGCCGCGGTGCAAGGGCAGATTGACGCCTTGTTCATTCCCGAGCAGGCCGACGCGATGCAGGCGGTCGCCAACGCTTTGTCTTCGAACAGCGTCAAGACGCAGCTCCTGGGAACGGGCGTCTGGAACGACCCCCGGGTGCTCAAGATACCGCAAATGCAGGGCGCCTGGTTCTCGGCCCCGGACAATTCCGGTTTCAACGCGTTCGCGCAGCGCTACAAGGCCAAATTCAACAGCGAGCCGGCCCGCCTTGCAACTCTCGCCTATGATGCGACGACGCTGGCCGCCGCACTTGCCCGGAATGGAGGGCCGGACCCTTACAGCCAAAGTGCGCTGACGAACCCATCGGGCTTCAGCGGCGCCGATGGCGTCTTCCGCTTCCGCCCCGACGGAACCAACGAGCGGGGCTTGGCGGTCATCGAAATCGACAGCGGCGCCGCCAAGGTGATCAGCCCGGCGCCGAAGAGCTTTGTCGCTGGGTGAAAAAGGCCTCCTTCACGGCCCTTTTTTGCCTGCGCTTTCCGTTCGCACTGATGATCACTTTGGCCGCCCCGGCGCTCGCGGGCGCGGCGGACGTATCTGGGCCCGTCGACATCGGCGGCGGCCGCAAGATGTATCTTGCATGCAGCGGCGTGGGATCGCCGACGGTCGTCCTCATTTCCGGCAAGGGCAACGGCGCTGCGGACTGGAAGGCGGTCCTCGATCCCGCCGATCCGGCGCACGATGCCGACTATGACGCGGTAGCGTGGGGCAAGGGCGACCTGCACGAAAGCGAGTCGGCCGTATTTCCGATGGTGTCCCGCTGGACTCGCGTCTGCGCCTACGACCGCCCAGGAACCAGGCTCGAAGGAGCTGATCAGTCGACTCCGATCGCCCAGCCGCACCGGGCCGACCAGTCGGCCGACGACCTTCATCGGTTGCTGACCGCCGCTGGAGAGTTCGGCCCCTACGTGCTCGTTGCCCACTCCTACGGGGGCGTTATCGCCATGCTGTTCGCGCGCACCTGGCCGGCCGAAGTCGCCGGTCTGGTGATGGTGGATGCCGCGACCGATCTCATGCAGAAATCGCAAGCCCGGAGGCTCTCGCAAAGTGGGACGAGGTCAACAAAAGATCGTCGCCCGGGGCTCCAGAGGGGGTCATGCTCATCGACGCTTTCGCGAAGATTGACGCTGCTTCGCCTCTGCACGCGCTGCCGGCAGTGGTTTTGAGTGCTGACAAGCCCTGGCAGCCGCCATCGGCCACAAAGGAGAGCCAGAAGGCTGCAGGCGTCACCTTCGCCGATTGGGAAGCCTCCGAGGACCTGCTCGCGACCACCCTTAACGCCAAACATGTTGCGAAGACCCACAGCGGTCACGCCATCTACGCCTATTCCCCGCAACTCGTCGTCGACGCTATCCGCGAGGTCGTCGACGCGGCGCGCCGTGGGGCCACGCGCGTCACGCCTTGATGACCGCCTTCGTGTCCTGCGGGCGTCGCGC
>CAWEAT010000018.1:0-57176 GCA_963806935.1 uncultured Alphaproteobacteria bacterium | reverse complement strand
CACCCCGCAGATCTATGGCTTGCAGAGCTATATTTCGGTGCCCATCCGCCTGACCGACGGATCCTTTTTTGGGACTTTATGCGCCATCGACCCTGAACCGCATCGGTTGAAGACCCCCGAAATCATCCAGATGTTCGAAATGTTCGCCGATGTGATCGGCTTTCAGATCAGCGCGATCAAGAACCTGCTCGACGAACGGGACGCGTGCGCTGCGCGAGCAGTTCATAGCCGTGCTCGGTCACGATCTGCGCAACCCTCTCGGCTCCATTGCCGGCGGCGCCAGCCTTCTCCGAAGCAGGCTTTGAGCAAACGGGGCGCGCAGATCCTGGACATGATGCAGGGCAGCGTCGTCCGGATTTGGGCCTGATCGACAACGTCTTGGACTTTGCGCGCGGACGTCTCGGCGGCGGCCTTACGCTCTCGCGAGAGGCCGGGGTCGACCTCGAGCCCATCTTGCAGCAGGTGGTCAGCGAGTTGCGCATCGGCGCCGCGGCCCGGACCATAGAAACCGACTTCGTGTTGCCGGATCGGGTGAATTGCGATCCATCCCGCTTCGGACAGATGGTCTCAAACCTGCTCGCCAACGGTCTCACCCACGGCGCGCCGGATGGACCTGTCCGAATTCATGCTGCGACCCATGGGGGCGAGCTCGAAGTTTCGGTCGCCAACGGCGGCAAGCCATCCTGCCGGAGATCGGGATCGGCTCTTTCATCCATTCTTCCGGGGGGAGGCGCAGCCGAGCCAGAACGGCCTGGGGCTCGGTCTGCACATCGCCTCCGAGATCGCCAAGGCGCATGGCGGCGCGATCCAGGTCGCTTCGACGCCGGAAGAGACCCGCTTCACGTTTCGAATGCCGTTGAACGCGCAGCCTTGAACACACGGATGTTGGGCCTCCCGTTCAGGTGGAGCGCGTTGACGGGGTCACGCTTTTTCGCGAGCCGCGCTCTGGGTTAGCCCAAACTCCGCGGATTGCGTGAGCAGGGTTCGCGGCGACCTGCACCGTTCTTAATGAGCATCGGGGTTTGGACCGCCCAGGTGCGGAACGAGCGCGCCCGGCAAATGCACCAGAAAGCCGAATGCATGCGTCACGCCATCGGCGAAGCGCTGCTGAACGCTCGGCGTCCTAACCGGCGCCAGTGCAATCGGACTGCCGGCGTCCTGCGCGGGCTGGGGCGATGTCTCTGCTGCTTTGGCCGGCGCGGGCTCCGATTGTCGCTCAGCATGAGCCGTTGGTTTTGCCGAGGCTTTGGCGCTGACGCGCGTCTTTTGCGGTGATGCTCTCCCGGGCGGCTTCTTGTTTGAGTCGATCTTTGGCGCCGATGGCTCCGCAAATTTGTTCAACACAGACGCCGTCGGCGTTGCGTTCGGCTTTGGCGTCTTCGCCGGAGGCGCCGAATTGGTCGAAGCGGGACTGGGCGGCGGCGGCGCAACTGGCGCCTCGTCCGGCCCGATCGCTTGCGGGGCTGCCGGCAGGGCCGCCGTCTTTGGCGTCTCAGCCAGAGGCGGCGATAATTGGGCGAGGCGGGAGCGGGCGGCGCTGTCGCGATTGGCGAACGGTCCGGCCCGATCGCTTGCGGGGCTGCCGCCGGGGCCGCCATCTTTGGCGCCTCAGCCAGAGGCGGCGTCAAATCGGGCGAGGCGGGAGCGGGCGGCGCTGTCGCAACTGGGCCCCGTCCGGCCTGATGGCCTGCGAGGCTGCCGAGGGGCGGCCGTCTGCGGCGCGTCAGTCAAGAATGGGCGAAGCAGGCGCGGACGGCGCTGTCGCAAGCGGCGCCCGTCCGGCCCGATCCTGTGCGAGGTCACCAGCGTGGGGGCTTCGTTCAGCGGGCCCGGCGCGAATGCCGGGGCTGCCAAGCGCGGGGCGCTCGAGGGTTCAGGAGTTTGTTCGCTTTGCGGCGTGGCGAGGCTCTCCGTCGCGGCGACGGGGGGCTCGCGCTCCGCGAGGTCAGGAGCTTTGTTCGTGAGAACGACGCTCACGCAAACCGCGGCTGCGCCCACCAGCGCGAGCCCGCCGGCGATCAGTTCCCAGCTTCGGAAACTGCGCCTGATCGTCCTGCCGGGACCGTCGCTTCCCCGGTCAATTCGCGATCGCCGAGCCTCCTGGCTCGGGGAACTGGCCTTTGGGGAGCCGGGCTTCGGGGAACGCGTCTTGGGCGTCGTCGACGCGGCGGGTGGCGGAGCGTCAGCCGCAGGCGTTGACGATTCCAGCGCCCGCTTCAATTCCGCGAGCATGTCTTCGGCGTTCACTTGAGCGTTCACTTGCCGCTTTGGGGCGCCTTGCATCGGCCTGAAGTCCTTTGTGTCGATTTCTCTCGCCCCCGAGAGATGTCACGCTCCTGCCTGTCCCATCACGAAGATGGTTAACAATTCCAGTACGAACCGCTCATATCAGCGTGAGCCGCCCGGGCTCAAGCGCCTGTTCGCCACTTCGAATGGAGGGTTGTTCGCGGCCACGCCATGGGCAGATTGGCGTCGAGCCCTAGTGGAGCTGTTGAATCGTCCCCCGGAATCCGCCTGGCGGCAGGAAGAAAGACCTGATTGCATCAAATCATGTCAGCAATTGCAGGCGACGGAGGCCATATTGAAGTAAGATTATGTCTTCTGGCGTCGATAATAGGCAAAAATCGCCTTGAACATCTCGTCCGCGATGGCCTTTCGGGCCGCCGAAGGCGTGATTGCCGGTTCAAATTCGATCTGTATGGGATAGCCCGTCCTTTTTCTCACCACCAAATATGTGATGTCAGGACGCCCTGCCGCCCTCTCCTCGAGACTGATCTTATCCAGAATTGGATTCCATGGGCCTTGAGTGGGAATTCCCACCAGTTCGCCAAATTCCGTGTAGTCAAGCTTCTTCCTGCGTTTCGCCATTTTGACGAGCGCTTGGCGGATCGCATCCTCTCGGTCTTCGTGGGGGATCTTCGTGTCCATGGGGAGCGTCCACGTCCAGGACGAGGGATCCAAGCCCTCTCGCCCGGCAAACATGCAATCTTTGCGCCGTCGCGCGCAAAGAGCGGCCATTCGCCGACGGGTCAATTCGACCAGCTGCTCTCGCCGGAGGCGAGGAAGAGAAGGGTGACTGACTGTCAGGGCTTCACGAACCGATAGGCGAAGCGATCGGTCTCGCCCTTGATCGAGGGATCGAACACCTTGATCGAGTGCGAATCGTCCTTGTTCGCGAGCATGGCGCTTTCCGCGTCCAGTACGAAGCCTGCCGCCTCCACCTCCTCGCGAACGAATGCAGGCTCGATCCGATGCAGCGACTGGGCGTCGCTCGCGCCCGCCCCGACGGCGGCGGCGTGGTCTACGATGACGTAGGACCCACCGGGCTTCAGCCGCTCGTAGACGGCTCGATTGAAGTGGGCCGCCGTTGCGCCCCTGGCCTGGATCAGCGCGGTGTGGAGATCGTGGTAGAACAGGTGCAGCCACAGGACATCCGCTGGTTGCGTGGCCTCCGGCATCGCTACGAGGTCCGCCGAGACGGCTTCGACGTTCTCTCGGCCCGGCTCCTTCGCAAGCGTCCGCATGCGGCCGACCGGATCGTTCTTGAAGTGGGCGACTTCGGCCGGCACGAAGCTAGTGACCCGTCCTTCGGGTCCCACGATGTCGGAGAAGAGACGGGTCCAGTCGCCGTCGCCTGGGTAAACGTCGATGACGGTGGAGCCCGCATCGACTCGTGCGAACCGGATCAACTCGGATAGCTTGGATTGGTCGTACATCGGGATCTCCGTTACGGTTGGGCATTCGACGAGTGCGCGGCGTGCGATCCACGGCTGACCCACCGGTTGCCCCGACCCGATGGCCGCAGATGGCCGGCGCTACGCCGGCCGGACGCGTCCATCTGCGACGCCCGCGCCAGGGCTTGCGTGTCGATATATTCCCGGATCTTCGTCACCTTGCGATCTCGAACGGTGATGGCGAAGACCCAATCGTCCTTGAACGGCTTATTCGTGGCTTTGATTTTCCCGGTCGCGACGCCGACGACCAGAACCCGGTCTCCCTGCGCCACGAATTCGGGGGGCTTTGGGTATGTCGTTTCCACCTCTTCGGACGCCTTCTGAAGCAGAGCCGCCAATCCCGCGCGCCCGCGGTGCGTGCCGGCCAGCGGCCAGTCCTCGCCCGGAATGATCCACTCAATATCTTCGGCAACCAACGCCAGCAGACGCTTGCTTATCGCCGCCGCCCATGGCTGCAAAGAAATCCTTCACGATCTGAACATTCTCTTCGATGCTCATCGAATCTCTCCGTTTTCCTTACGTCGGATCGTGTCCGATCCAATCGGCGCGAATTCAGATGGCCGAGAAGCCGCCGTCGACAGCCAACTCCATCCCATTCACGAAGCTCGAATTGTCTGAAGCCAGAAACAGCGCGACCGCCGCGATTTCCTCGGGACGACCCATCGTTCCCCGCGGGATCAGGGATTCGAACATCTGCTTCGCCTCTTCGGTGAGAACCTGGTCCTGCATCGGTGTGGCGATCGGCCCTGGGCGCAGCACGTTCACCCGGATATTCCTGCCCTTCAGTTCGTTGAGCCAAGCGCGTGCGAATGAGCGCAACGCCGCCTTGCTCGCCGCATACACGCTGTAACCAGGAAAGCCTTTCACCGAAGCAACCGACCCGGTCATGAAGATCGATCCGCCATCGTTGAACAGCGGCAACGCCTTCTGAACCGTGAACAGCGTGCCGCGCGTATTCAGGCCGAAGGTCGCATCGAAATGCTGCTCGGTAATCTCGCCGAGTGGGACGGCTTCGCCCATGCCGGCGCTCGCATACAGGACGTCGATCCTGCCCTTTTCCCGCTTGACCGTATCGAACAGGCGGTCGAGGTCGTCGAGATTGGCCGCGTCGCCGCGCACGCCGGTCACGTTCCGGCCAATCAGCTTGACGGCCTCGTCGAGCGCCTCCTGCCTCCGGCCCGTGATGAAAACATAGGCCCCTTCTTCAACGAATAGCTTGGCGCTCGCCAGCGCCATGCCGCTCGATCCACCCGTGATGACTGCAACCTTACCCTCAAGCTTTCCCATGACTTCTCCTTTCGAGGCTCCGTTCTTGTGTTCGAGGAGGCCTCCGAGAACCTGGAGATGGGTCTGCCGGCGTCAGGCGTTGAGTGCGGAAGCGCGCATATCGGTGGTGCGAAAACGATCCAGCGGGACGAGCGCAAAGAACCGGTCAGATCGCGTCAACCGCCCATGGGAAGTCTGCCCACACCTCCATTGGAGGTGTCTCTCAGATCCGTTTCAGCTCAGGCGCCGAATTTGCGCCGCCAAGCCATCAAGAACGGTTTCTAGTCCGCTATCGAACACAATGTGCGGGGACGGGTCGCTGGCGCAGCGGGTCAGCGAACCACTGGTGCTTAATGACACGCCTGCTGGTCCGACCAGCGGGCCTCGAGTTGATCGAGCTTGGCGCGGCGCGCCCTAGGCGCCATAGGCTGCCAGGCCTTCCGCACGCGAGACCTTGGCGAGATATCCCAATTCACCGCGCGCGGCCGTATCGCTCACAGTAAATTCCCGCCCGATCATCCGCACCATTGTACGCGACAAAGGCGGGTCGTCTTTGGAGAACCTGATGGACGCGCCGAGCTCCATCAAGCGTCCGACGGTGAACGCAAGCCGATAGGAAATCGATCTCAGACCGCTGATGGACAATCCCTGCAAATCCGCGAGCATGGCAATGAAGTCTCGAAACGTCGTCGCCTCGCGATCCTTGACAAAATAAGCATGTCCTCCGGCGCCGCGTTCGAGCGCGCACTGCACGGCTTCGATGACGTTATCTACGTGGCAAATCGCGAACGGATAGTCGCCGCGCGCGATAAACGCGAACCTGCCGGAGCCGATGGCGTGAGGGAGCGCCCGGCTAAACGGATCGCCTGGACCCCAAATGGCGGGTGGTCGGATTGCGATTGTGCGAAAACCAAGCTTGTTCGCCGCCAACACAGCCGCTTCTCCTTGAGCTTTGCTGGCGATGTAGCCCGAAAAGCTATTCGGAAATGTGGGCGCGCGCTCATCGGCGTCGCGAATGGAAGAGCCGCGGTCATCCATCACGACTGCACCCGCGCTCACATAGATGAAAGTCGCCGCGCCGGCGTCTTGCGCCGCTCCCAGCAGAGCGCGAGTGCCCTCCACATTTGCGCGGAAATAGGGTGAACGCGGGCCCGCAAAGCGGAAGTAGGCTGCCGCATGCACAACGGCTTCAATTTCGGGAAGTGATAAATGCCCGGGCCTTTCAAGATCGCCCATAACCGGTGTCGCCCCGAGTGTGCGAACCCGCTCGGCTGATGGCGTGGACCGGGCGAGTGCGAACACCTGATGTTCTTGGGTAACGAGCGTCCGGATCATGCGCGAACCGAGGAAGCCCGACCCGCCGGTGACAAAAATCCTCATGCGTTTTTCTCCTTCTAGGATTTGAAGATCGCGTCCATGGCGTGATCCCGCAGGCCATCGATGACGTCCGGATCGGGCTTTCGCCCTTGCCCTGTCACGTAGAGGATGGCGGCGGAATGCGCGGAAGCCCAGGCAAGGTCTGCGGCAGCCTCCGCTGGCATGGCAAGCCGCCCCTGCGCCGCGATAGCTTTAATGTTCTCGACGTGGAGCGCACGCGCCTGCTCGGCGGCTGGGATCGTCGCGCCAAGCAACACGCGACCGATCATCGCGGCGTAAAGCCGCGGTCGCTCCGCCGCAAAACGCACGTAGTTGTCCCAGCCTTGCCTCAGCGCAATCGCCGGATCGGACGATTGCTTCGCGATCCTCTTGGTCTCAAGAAATTGCTTAAACGCTTCTTCGATTGCGGCGCTCAGCAGTCCGTCGGCGCTACCAAAATGATGGTAGAGGGTGGGCGCAGTTACGTTCGCGATCGCGCATACCGCACGCGTCGAGAATTGTGCGTCGCCTTCCTGCTCAAGGATCTTCAGAGCCGCAGCCACAAGCGTTTTGCGCGTATCCATCGGAGCACTATAGCGATGTTATACCGCCGTGTCTATAGCGATGCTATAGGTCTTGGGCGGCCGCTGACGCGCCGATCGCCGCCGTTCGGAATTGGGCCGGCGTTTGTCGACATAAGGTAAGATGACCCCCCGTACGGCTGCTCGATGCATCAGGCACGGGCTTAGGAAGGGCGCACCGCGCGGCGCCGGATGGCGCCATGATCGACTGGGATGACGTTCGCTACTTTCTTGCCGTCGCGCGCGGAGGCTCGGTGCGGGCTGCCGCCGAGCGCCTCGGTGTGAACCATTCGACCGTGCTGCGACGCATCGCCCAGCTCGAGGAACGCCTCGGGGCGCAGATGTTCGAAAAGCTGCCTTCGGGCTACCGCCTGACGGCCGCGGGCGAGGAGGTCCTCGAGTTCGCGGACCAGATGGAAGCGTCGTCGCACCAGCTGGAGACGCGCGTCTTCGGTCGCGACCAGAGCGTGCGCGGGCTTCTGCGGGTGACGCTGGCGCCGACCCTCGCGACACACCTGCTCATGCCGGACTTCGCCGATTTCGCGCGTCTGCATCCGGACATCGAGATGGAAATCCTGTCGTCCGGCGAGCTGGCAAATCTGACCAACCGAGAGGCCGACGTCGCGATCCGCGTCGTCTACGACCGCAAAACCCTGCCGCTCAATCTTCATGGCCTGAAGGGACCGGAGCTGTTCGGCGGCGTCTACATGTCCCGCGATCGACTAGCCGCGTGGCGTGCGGGCGCGCCTGATCCCATCCGGTGGATCGTCATAAGCATTCATGGAATCCCGGACTGGGCCAGCGAGGGTGAGGTTCGCGCCACGGGGGTTCCATTCAGGACCACGGACGCCGAGGCGCAGATCGCTGCTGTACGGCAAGGGCTCGGGATCACGACACTGCCGTGCTTCGTCGGCGATGCCGACCCCCTGCTGGCGAGGGTGCCGGGCGCCGACCTGCACATGTACGGAACGCTCTGGCTTCTCACACAGGGGGAGACACGCAAGACGAAGCGCGTGCGGCTCTTCACTGAGTTCATATCCCGCAGGCTCGCCGCGTACGCGCCGCTTCTCGCGGGGCTGTGTGTGTCGCGCGACTGATGCGCAGCAGCTCGCCGGCGACGCTTGCAGGGGACAAGTTCCTGCAAGCGGACATCCCCAGCGTACGACTTGGGTCGATAGCGCGGCCTACAACGACGTCTGCGTCAGGCGAGGTCCACCGCAAACCGCTTGAGATCGTCGAGCGCACAGTAGTCGAGGGCGCCTTCGTGCGTAGCCCGCAACACTACCCGGGGCGCCTGGCCCGCCTCGAGCGCTTCCTGCCAGCGCGGCGCACATAAGCACCAGCGGTCGCCGGGCCTCAGGCCGGGAAAGCCGAATTCTGGCATCGGCGTCGAAAGATCATTGCCCCAGGATTTCGAAAGCTCGAGAAACTCAGCAGTCATGACGGCGCAGACCGTATGACCACCGACGTCTTCTCGACTCGTGTTGCAGCATCCGTCTCTGAAGAACCCCGTCAAAGGCTTCATCGAGCAGTCTTCGAGTCGGTCGCCAAGAACATTCCTGGGGGTTTTTGGCCGGCCCCCTCCGTTCCCGCTATCATCCCTCAGCATCGCCGACCCCTGGACTGCCGCCACGCTTCCAATACCCGTAACCGCAGGCCGACAACGGGGCGCCGGCGCTTATGCTCGGTGCTTTGACGGTCATGAGCGCCGAAGTACCCACGGCTGGTTTCGACCCATCGGCCAACCGACCGACGGCTTGCAGCGATCACACCGGCTCGCGCGTGCGCAGGCGGTTGACCCCGAGCGTCTTCATCACGAAGCGCTCGTAGCCTGGCTCGCTCGAACCGTTGCGGACCTTGCGCAGGAAATATCGCTCGAACGCAACCTTGGCCATGTGCACCCAATAGCCCTGGCTCGACCAATTGACGTTGCGCGGCGAAATCTGCGGCAGCGCGACGAAGGCGACGCCGCTGTCGCCGAAATCGGCAAGGCACACCGCATTCCAGGTCGCGAGGTGCGAGGGCTCCTTCCCGCTGGCGAGTTCGGCGATATTGTGGGCGGTCGCGGTCACCATCAATTCGATCATGAAGCCGGTCTTGGGCACGCCGACCGGAACCGGCGTCGGTTCAAACGGCGGAATCGCGACGCAGACGCCGACCGCGAAGATGTTCTTAAATTTCGGGTTGCGCTGATGCTTGTCGATGAGGACGAAGCCGCGCGGATTGGTCAGCCCCGCGATCCACTTGCCGTCTTCGCCCTTCATGCAGTCAACCCCGCGGAAGGGCGGAATGAACATCGAATATTTCGACGGCAGCTTGTGCGCCTTCCTTACCGAACCGTCATCGTTGACCTCGGTGACCTCGACTGCATCGGGCGCGATGCGGTCGATCTTGGCGTTGGTGATCCATTTGATGTCGCGGTCGCGCAGGATTGATTCGAGCATGCCCTTGGTGTCGCCGACCCCGCCTAAGCCAAGGTGGCCGATATAGGGCTCCGAGGTGACGAAGGTGATCGGCGCGCGATCGCGGATCTTCCTGCGCCGGAGATCGGTGGCGGCGGTCAGCGCGTATTCGTAGGCCGGGCCGAAGCACGATGCGCCCTGGGTCGCGCCGACGACCATCGGGCCGGGAGTCTTGCAGAACGTTTCCCAGTCGCGCGCTGCTTCGGCGGCGTCGTCCGTATGGCAGATCGAGCGGGTATTGGCCTGAGGGCCGAGGCCCTCGATCTCGTCAAAGGCGAGTTTCGGTCCGGTGGCGATGACCAGATAGTCGTAGGCAAGGCGACGCCCGTCGCCGAGTTCGACCTCGTTCTTCGCCGGATCGATCCGCTTGGCGCCGACGGGATGGAAGCCGATCCCCATCCGCGCAAACACCGGCGGCAGATGGACCTTGACGTCCTCCGGCTTTCGCCAGTTCACCGAAACCCACGGATTCGATGGGACGAACTGAAACCACTCGGATTCGGCGACCACATCGATCTGCGCCGCCTTGCCGAGCCGTTCGCGCAGCTCGAACGCCATCGGCGCGCCGCCGATCCCGGCCCCAATTACGACAACTCGCGGCATCTTATTCCTCCCGCCTTTCGCTTAACGATAGACGTCACAACTCGCGTCCCTTCGCGATGATCTGGATCAAGGAGCCGCTGGGCCCGGCCCCTTATGAGAACGCCTGACCCGTCCGGACGCCGAGGCGCTTGAAGAAGAGCGCGGCCGGGCAGAATCCGGTGAATGAGGCCTGGATCAGGTTCAGCCCGACGAACGCCGTCAGGAGCAGCCAGTAGGGGCTGAAAAGCTCGGCGAGCGTCAGGCTCACGAGAATGAGAAGGCCCGCGAAGGCCATGACCATGCGATCGAGCGTCATAGGGTTCTCCTTCTTTCTCCGTTCCGCGGAGGATGCTTCGTCTTCGTTTCGCGCGCCGGGGCGCAATAGAGCTCGTAGAGCAGCCCGATCAGCCGGCGGACGTGATCGCTGGCCAGCGAGTAATGGATCACCTGCAATTCCCGGCGCGTCGCCACGAGTTCGTCCGCCCGTAGCCGCGCCAGATGTTGCGACAGCGCCGACTGGCTCAAGCCGACCGCGTTCTGCAGCGCCGTCACCGAGCGCTCGCCCTTCAGAAGCTCGCACAGAATGACCAGGCGATTGCGGTTGGCGAGCGCCTTCAGCAGCGTCTCCGCGGCTCCAGCCTTTGTTTGCAGTTCCTCTAAATTCATGCTTGCTAATTTAGCAATCACTAATATATGTGTCAAGAGCGAGAACTCGGGAAATTTTCGATGCGCAAGAACCTGATGATTTTAGCCCTGCTTGTGGCGTCGCCTCCCGCGCTCGCCGGCGAACAATTCGCTGTCCACACGACTGAAGTCGCCGACCAGAAAGCGGTGATCGCGACGGTCGAGCCGGTTCATCAACTGGTCGCGCGGGCGCGCATCGGCGGGACGATCGCATCCCTCGACGTCAAGGAAGGCGATCGCGCCGCGGCAGGGGCGCAGATCGCCGTCGTCGCCGACCCCAAGCTCGTCCTTGAGATGCAGGGGCTCAATTCGCGCATCCAGTCGCTCCAGTCGCAACGCGACAAGGCCAAGGCCGACTTCGACCGTGCAGTCGAGCTCCAGCGTCGCGGGGTGAGCACGCAGGTGCAGGTCGACGCCGCCAAGACGGCCCTCGACGTCGCCGAGCGCACGCTCGCGGCGATGGGCTCCGACCGCGACGTCGTCGCCCAGCGAATGAGCGAAGGCGCCGTGCTCGCGCCGGGGGCAGGCCGCATTCTGCGGGTCCCGGTGTCCGAAGGCTCGGTGGTGCTGCCCGGCGAAACGATCGCGACGCTCGCCGAGGACCACTACATTCTGCGCCTGCAATTGCCGGAGCGGCACGCGCGGTTCATGCGCGCCGGCGATGCGGTGCAGATCGGCGCGCGCGGCCTCGAGGACGACGGCGCCGAGCGCGAGGGGCGGGTCCGCCTCGTTTATCCCGAGATCGAGGGCGGGCGGGTCATCGCCGACGTCGAAGTGCCCGCGCTCGGCGACTATTTTGTCGGTGAGCGCACGCGCGTCTACGTCAATACCGGCATGCGGCGCACGATCATCGTTCCTCGCGCCTTGGTCTACCGCCGCGCCGGCGTCGATTACGCCAAGCTCGCCGACGGGACGGAGGTCGTGGTCCAGCTCGGCGCGGCGCAGGATTCGAATGTCGAGATTCTGGCTGGCCTGAGGGATGGCGACGAACTGGTGTCGCCATGAAGCTCGGGCTTTCGGGTCTCCTCACCCGCGCGTTCATCAATTCGCCCCTGACCCCGCTTCTCTTGATCGCCGCGATCATCGCCGGCCTCATCGCCGTCGCCTCGCTGCCGCGCGAGGAGGAGCCGCAGATCAGCGTGCCGATGGTCGACATCATCGTTGAGGCCAACGGCTACAAGGCCGACCAGGCGGTCGAGCTCGTCACCCGGCCGCTCGAGGATATCGTCAAGGGCATCGACGGCGTCGAGCACGTCTATTCGCAGACCGAGGACGACCGCGTCGTGGTCACCGCGCGTTTCCTCGTCGGGACGGACCAGGATACAGCGATCCTGCGCGTTCACGAGAAGAATTCGCGCCAATATCGCCGACTTGCCGAAAGGAATTCCCGAGCCGCTGATCATCGGCCGCGGCATCAACGACGTCGCGATTGTCGACCTGACGCTCTCGGCATCCCCGGGCAAGGCCTCGCAGTGGTCGGATAACGGGCTCTTTCAGGTGGCGGAGGAACTTCAGCACGAGTTGGTCAAAGTGGACAACGTCGGCGGCGCCTATATCGTCGGCGGCAGCCCGAACCAAATTCGCGTCGAGCCCGATCCCGAGCGGCTGGCCGTCTATGGCGTGACGCTCAATCAGCTGATCGCCAAGCTGACCAACGCCAATCGCTCGTTTCTCGTCGGCGCGTTCCGCGACGGCGGCAAGTCGCTGCCCGTTCTTGCCGGCCAATCTGCAGGGCGTCCCCGATATCGGCCTGCTCCTGCTCACGACGCGCGACGGCCGGCCGGTCTATGTCAAGGATGTCGCGAACGTTGTCGTCGGCGCGGCCGAGCCCGAGCATCGCGCCTGGACGATGACCCGCCTCGCCAGTGGCGAGCTCGAGCGGCGTCCCGCCGTCACCCTCGCCGTCGCCAAGCGCAAGGGCGCAAACGCGGTCACGGTCGCCGATGACGTCATGCGGCGGCTCGAAATCGTCAAGGGCCGCGTCGTCCCGAGCGGCATCGAAATCAGCGTCACGCGCAACTATGGAGCGACCGCGACCGAGAAGGCGAACGAGCTCCTGTTTCATCTTGGGCTGGCGACGCTGTCCATCGTCGTCCTGATCACGCTGGCGATCGGCTGGCGCGAGGGCTTTGTCGTCCTCATCGTCATCCCGACCACAATCCTGCTCACCTTGTTCGCGTCCTGGCTCATGGGCTACACGATCAATCGTGTCAGCCTGTTTGCGCTGATCTTCTCCATCGGCATCCTGGTCGACGACGCCATCGTCGTGGTCGAGAACATCGCTCGCCATTGGGCGATGCGCGACGGACGCGGCCTCGCCGAGGCCGCGGTCGATGCGGTGGCGGAAGTCGGCAATCCGACGATCGTCGCGACGCTGACGATCATCGCCGCGCTCCTGCCGATGATGTTCGTGAGCGGCATGATGGGGCCCTACATGAGCCCGATCCCCGCCAACGCCTCGATCGCGATGCTGTTCTCGTTCTTCATCGCCGTGACGGTCACGCCCTGGCTGCTCTTGCGCTTCGCGCGCCGGCGCTTCGACGCCAAGGAGGCTCACCCGGGCGGCGATCACGACATCGGCGCCATGGGGCGCTTCTATGCGCGCATCGCACGGCCGCTGCTCAAGGGCCGCATCCGGTCGAAGCTGTTCCTCGTCACGGTCGGGATCGCAACCGCCGCGGCCTGCGCGCTGTTCGCGACCAAGGACGTTCGCGTCAAGCTTCTGCCGTTCGACAACAAATCGGAGATCCAGGTCGTACTCGACCTGCCCCACGGCGCGAGCCTCGAGGACACGGACCGGGCGTTGAAGGCCGCGGGCGACCGGCTCAAGGACCTGCCCGAACTTGTGTCCATCCAGGCTTATGCGGGGACAGCGGCGCCGTTCAACTTCAACGGCCTCGTGCGCCACTACTACCTGCGCGCGGGTCCGAACCAGGGCGATCTTTCGATCAATCTCGCCCCCAAGAGCGAGCGTCAGCGCGCGAGCCACGCGATTGCGCTCGACGTCCGGCGTCGGCTCGCCGATCTCGCGCTGCCGGCCGGCTCGGCGCTCAAGGTGGTCGAGGTTCCGCCGGGACCGCCGGTGCTGGCGACGCTGCTGGCCGAAATCTATGGACCGGATGCGGAAAGCCGCCGCGCGCTCGCCTCGAAAGTTCGCAAGGCGTTCAAGTCGGTCGATTTCGTCGCCGACGTCGACGACAGCTTTGGCGCGCCGTCCGATCGCCTGCGCTTCGCGATCGACCAGGAGGCGCTCGAATTTCACGGCGTCGAGGAGCAGGCGGTCTACGACACGATCGGCGCGATCGTCGGCGGTGTGAAAGTCGGCTACTCGCAGCGTGGCGAAGGCCTGAAGCCGATCGACATCAGCGTCATGCTGCCCAAGCGCGCGCTCGCTTTCGACGAGCGCCTGCTCTCGACCCCGCTGCCCGCCGGCGGCACGGTCCGGCAGGGAACGAACGTCGAACTCGGAGACGTCGTGAAGGTCAAACGGGAACGGGCGTCCTATCCGATCTTCCGCCATAACGGACGCTTCGCCGAGATGGTGTCGGCCGAGGTCGCCGGGCGTTTCGAGGCCCCGGTCTATGGCATGTTGGCGGTTCAGGACGCGATCGCCAAGGCGGATTGGGGCGCGGCCGGGCCGCCCGAGATCAAGTTTCACGGCCAGCCGGTCGACAACTCGAGGCCAACGCTGCTCTGGGACGGCGAGTGGGAAGTCACCTATGTGACTTTCCGCGACATGGGCGCGGCCTTCATGGTGGCGATCCTCGGCATCTACCTCCTGGTTGTGGCGCAGTTCGGGTCGTTCCTGCTGCCGCTCGTCATTCTCGTGCCGGTGCCTTTGACCTTGATCGGGATCGTGCTCGGGCACTGGCTGCTCGGCGCCGCATTCACCGCGACGTCGATGATCGGCTTCATCGCGCTCGCGGGGATTATCGTCCGCAATTCGATCCTTCTTGTCGATTTCATCCGCCGCCGGCGCGCGGACGGCAAGGTTGCGTTGCGGGACGCGCTGATCGAAGCCGGCGCGACGCGGTTCAAGCCGATCGTGCTCACTGCTGCGGCGGCGATGATCGGCGCGGCGTTCATCCTCACCGATCCGATCTTCCAGGGGCTGGCGATCTCGCTCGTATTCGGCCTCGCGTCGTCGACGGCGCTGACCGTC
Organism: uncultured Alphaproteobacteria bacterium; assembly: GCA_963806935.1. Taxonomy (GTDB): domain Bacteria; phylum Pseudomonadota; class Alphaproteobacteria; order Rhizobiales; family Beijerinckiaceae; genus Roseiarcus. The sequence goes on along the minus strand of CAWEAT010000018.1, from coordinate 42,349 downwards.
CTTGTCATTCCGGCGATCTATATCTGGCTGAGAGACGACGACCGGCCTGCCGGCGCCGCTTCGAAAAACGGCCTTGGCGGATATTAAAGCGCGTCGTGGTCGGCGGTCCAGGTGAGATAGGTGACCTCCGCGACGAGCCGCGGCTCGACCCAATGGACGCGCGAAAGAATGAGCGGCGAGCCGAGCGTGGCGTTGAACTGAAGGCCGGCGTCCCGGCGATTTGAGGTTCCAGAAGCGCCTTGCGCTCAATGAGCGGCAAGCTGGCGGTGTCCCGACCATCGAGATGCAGAAGATCGAAGGCGTAGTAGACAAGGCGCGCCCCGCTCGCCGTCGCTCGCAGCCTGGGTCTGAGAAAAGCTGGGCAATCCATCCTCGCCAACGCTATATGAGACGATCTCAGCGCATGTTTTCAACCCTTTGATGGACCTGATCGTTTCGACCGACCGCGGCCTCTATTGCGCCGAGGGCGATTTCCATATTGACCCTTGGCGCCCCGTTCAGCGCGCGGTGATCACGCATGGCCATTCGGACCACGCGCGGTTCGGTTCGGAAATCTATGTTTGCCATCGCGACACGGCGCCGGTCCTGAAGAAGCGGCTTGGCGACGTGGCCATCGAGACCGCGGACTATGGCGAAACGCTGACGCGCAACGGTGTCGAGATTTCCTTTCATCCGGCCGGCCATGTGCTGGGATCGGCGCAAATTCGCGTTGCCCATCGCGGCGAAGTCTGGGTTGCATCCGGCGACTACAAGCTCGAGAACGATGGCGTCTCGACCGCTTTCGAGCCCCAGCGCTGCCATGCATTCATCACCGAGTCGACTTTCGGCCTGCCGATCTATCGCTGGCGGCCGCAGGCCGAAATTATCGCTTCGATCGACGCCTGGTGGCGTGAGAATGCCGCCGCTGGCCGGGCGAGCGTGCTCTATGCCTATGCGCTGGGCAAGGCGCAGCGGGTGCTCGTCCATGTCGACGCGACAATCGGACCGATCGTGTGCCATGGCGCGATCGAGTCGATCAATGCGCTCGCCCGTGCGGCCGGCGTCGCATTGCCGCCAACCAGCACGGTCGCGGAGATCAGCAACAAGGCTGATTTCGCGCGCGCGCTTGTTGTTGCTCCGCCCTCTGCCGCGTCGAGCCCGTGGCTCAAGCGTTTCGGTGACTACTCGGACGCCCAGGCGAGCGGTTGGATGCAAGTGCGGGGCAACCGGCGCCGACGCGGTCTCGACCGCGGGTTCCCGCTCTCCGATCACGCGGACTGGCCGGGACTGCTCGCCGCCATCGACGCAACCGGCGCCGAGCGGGTTCTCGTCACGCATGGATCCGTCGGCCCCTTGACGCGATATCTGCGCGAAAAGGGGCTCGACGCGCGCATTCTTCCGACGTCTTACGGCGAGGAGGACGAACCCAACGCCGGGAGCGACAATCCGGCGAAGCCGGAGAGCGCGGCGTGAGAGCGTTCGCAAATCTTTACCGCCAGCTCAATTCCGCCACCTCGACGCGCGCAAAACTGGCGGCGCTGGTCGATGCTTTCGCCGCAGCGAGAAGCGATCCTTCCCGCTGGGCGAGCGCCGCATGGATCGTCTATTTTCTCGCCGGCGGCAAGCCGCGCCAAACCGTGCCGACGCGCCTCCTGCGCCGCCTCGCCGTCGAAGGCTCCGGGTTTCCTGACTGGCTGGTCGAGGAATGCTACCACAGCGTCGGCGATCTGGCGGAAACGCTGGCGCTCCTACTGCCCAGCGGCATTGCGGAGAAAGAGGCCTCGCTCGACGTTTGGATGCGCGAGCGGCTGCTGCCGCTGCCAATGCTTGACGACGTGGAGAGGTATCGCAGCCTCCGGCAATGGGTCGACGAACTCCCCGCGGACGAAAGGCTTGTCTTCTTCAAGCTCATCACGGGCGAATTGAGAGTGGGTGTCTCGCGGTTGCAGGTCGTCAAGGCGTTGGCGGAGGTCGCGGGCGTCGAAGAAAACCGGATGGCGCAGCGCATGATCGGCTATGCCCAGGCGCGGCGAACACCGAGCGCGGAGGACTTTCAGGCGCTGGTCGCCGAAGTGGAACACGCGGAGGGAGCCGCGCTCGACGCTGGCCGCCCGTATCCGTTCTATCTCGCGCAGTCATGGCAACGGCCCGCCGGGGACATGCAGGAGATCCTCGGTCCGCCCACCGACTGGATCGTGGAATGGAAATTCGACGGAATTCGCGCCCAAATCGTCAAGCGCGGCGAGAGCTGGCGGCTTTGGTCGCGCGGAGAAGAGCTCATTTCCGAGAGCTACCCCGATCTGGAGCCGCTCGCCCGGGCGTTGCCGGAAGGCGTCGCGCTCGACGGAGAACTGGTGGTGCTGAGCCCGTCCGCCGATGCGAACGCCGAATTCGCTTGCCGGCCTTCGGCCGTTCGCCAGTCTCCAGCAGCGACTCGGCCGCAAAGTCGTCAGTGACAAGACCATGCGCGACTTGCCCGTCGCCTTCATCGCCTATGATCTTCTCGAGTACGAAGGGCGGGACATTCGCCTCGAGCCGCAGCATGCGCGGCGTGCGAAGCTCGAACGGCTTGCGGCGCTGCTCTTCGAAGCGGCAGGGGTCCGGAGCGAAGCTTTGCCGCTGCGCATCAGCCCGATGGTCGTCGCAGAGACCTGGCCAGCCCTCGACCTCATTCGCGAGCAGGCGCGCCCGCTCGGCCGGGAAGGGCTGATGTTGAAGGCGCGCGACGGCGCTTATGGAGTCGGCCGTCGGAAGGCCGGAGACCGCACTCACGTGTGGTGGAAATGGAAGCTCGACCCCATGAGCGTCGACGCCGTTCTGATCTACGCTCAGCGCGGGCATGGGCGCCGTTCCGGCGTCTACAGTGACTATACGTTCGCGGTCTGGAGCGCGGAGGAAGGGGCGGAGACCCGCGAGCTGGTGCCGTTCGCAAAGGCCTATTCGGGTCTTTCCGACGCCGAGATGCGCGAAATGGACGCGATCGTCCGCACGACGACGATTGAGACCTTTGGCCCCGTGCGCAGCGTCCAGCCGACACAGGTGTTCGAACTCGGCTTTGAAGGCATCGCATTCAGCAAGCGGCACCGGAGCGGGGTCGCCGTGCGTTTTCCCCGCATGCTGCGCTGGCGGCGGGACAAGCCAGTTGCAGACGCCGATACTCTCCAGACGCTGCGGGCGCTGCTGCCCGGATCGGGCTGATAAGCGAATTCCAGCCTTTCTCGGCGCTTTGGCGGTCAGGGTCGCCCAAGATCGCTCGGCGACCTCACCGGCGGCGATCCGGCTCCCCTGAACCGCGCGCCATATCTCCTGGCCCCGACAGGGAGGCCTCCGAGGCCCTGCCCTGTCGGGCAAAAAAAATCTCCCGCCGGGGGAACAAAATCTTGGGCCAGCGGTTTGGCAACGGTGTGAATGCGATTCCATTGATCATCATAGCGCCGCAGAACCTTTGTCCCGCACAGAGGGCCCTCGCCCAGACCCCCCTCACGGATCCGGTTTGCGAATCCGAGCGCCATTGCGCATCGCCTGAATCATCGCCATTTTGACGTCCGATCACGAGGAGGAACGACATGTCGATCTCAGACGCCGTTGCGCCCCACATAGCCTTCCTGCGCCGGTTCGCCCGTGCGCTGAGCGGGACCCAGGCCGCCGGCGACGCCTATGTCGCAGCTGCGCTCGAGTCGATTTTGGCGGACCCTGACTGCTTCGACACCGGGCTCGATCCAAAAGTCGCGCTCTACAAGCTGTTCCTGCGCGGCTGGCGCAACGTGCCAAGCAATAATCACGTCGACGATCCGACCTTCGGCGACGAAGCCTCGGCAAACAGAAATCTCGCCGCAATCTCGATTGAGCCTCGGATCGCCTTCCTTCTCAGCGCTGTCGAGTCTTTCACGCCACGAGAAATCGCTCAAACGCTCGATTGCACAGAAGCAGAAGCGGTCGATCTCATCGACCGCGCCGGATACGAGATTTCCGAACAAATCCGGACCTCGGTGCTGATCATCGAAGATGAGCCTCTCATCGCCCTCGACATCCAGACGCTGGTCGAACAGTTGGGGCACGACGTCACGACAATCGCCCGAACCCACGCGGAGGCGGTGCGGGCGGCGGTCAAGCGCCGGCCTGGACTTATCCTCGCCGACATCCAACTTGCGGATGGCAGTTCGGGGCTCGACGCGGTCAATGAGATCCTTGGATTACAGGAAGTCCCGGTGATTTTCATCACCGCCTTTCCTGAGCGCTTTCTCACTGGGCAGGCGCCTGAGCCGGCATTCCTGATCACCAAGCCGTTCAGCGCCGATTCAGTCAAGGCCGTGGTGAGCCAAGCCCTTTTCTTCGACCGCAAGTCGCAAAGGACCATGGCGAAGGCGGGGACCGGCTAACCCAAAGTCGCGGGCGCCTCGTCGCAGCTCGGTGATCTCTGCGCCGGGCCCTAACATTTTTCGTAGGCGCGGAACCTTCGCTTCTCTCCGTGCGTTTATGGCTCCGATAACATCTAACTCGAGGAAGCCCGTGCCGTATTATGAATTCTGCCTCATTGGCGGAGATGGCGCGCGGCTGCGGCGTGAACGTCACCTGGCGTCCGATCTCGAGACCGTCTGGGGTCGGGTATTTCATATGGCGGAGGTAGAGAGCGAACGGGGGAGGCACATCCAGGTCTTGGACGATCAGGGAGGGATCGTCATCGGCATAGGGGCTAAGGCGGCGACGCTTTCCGCTCAGCGCTTTCGTTTGTTGCGGGGCCGCAAGGATCGTCGCTGTCTTGATTGATGTCGCCGGCGACGGCTGGGTCAACAATCGGGGACGTAGTCTCGGGCAAACCAGATCAGGCGTAACTTGGGATCGAAATTGTGGCTCGACGAATTGCGTCGACGCGTTGTGGACGGGCGGGCACCTCGGGGGGGTTCCGCAGGAGGAGGCTTTCACTCTTCCTAAGGGTTTGCCGGACAAAATTGGCGTCATGGTCAAGTCCCGTTCGCTGAGCTGGCGTTTGGGCATCCGGGCGCTCGTCGTCATCCTGCCGCTCGTCGTCTTCGCCTTGATGATGGGTGAAACGACGCGGAAGGCGCTGGCTGACCGCAGCCTCCCGCGCGAGGCCGGTGTTTCCGCGCCGCTGGAGTTTCGCGAGCCGACGGGCCAGGCGCCCGGGTCGATTGTTGGCCATAGCTCAATCGGCGGACAAAAGGTCGCCTACGTCCCGGTTTCCGACGATTTGACCGTCGGCGCCTCGGCGGGCGCAAGCAAGCTCGCACTTGGGCCGGGCGCCTTTCTGCTCACGACAATCCTTGCGGCCCTGGCGATAACGGGCGGCCTTGTCTTGTCCTATCGGAATAGCCGCGCGCTGGCGCGAAAGATGCGAGAATTGGAATCCAGGACGCAGACCGCATTTAAAGGCGCGCCAATCGCCACAACGCCAGCCGGCGTCCGCGAGTTCGACGGCCTCGGCGACGCGCGGGCACGACCTTCCGAGTTCCCCTCTTTGCGGTCAGATCAACAGCGTGACGCCGACCAGGAACTGCAAACGAGCCAGGAACTGCAAACGAGCGAAGAACATTTCAGGCTTCTGGCCGACAGCCTGCCGCAACTGGTTTGGACGGCGCGCCCCGACGGCCGCATTGATTATACGAGTGCGCGACGCGAAAACTACGCAGCAATCGGGCGGACCGACTGGGAAGGAATCATCCATCCGGACGATCGGCGGGCGACGGCGGAAGCGTGGCTCCGCGCGAGCGAGTCCGGTCTCCCCTATGAAATGGAGCACCGCCTGTTTGCGATCGGAAAAGGATACTCGTGGCACCTGAGCCGCGCGTCGCCCCTGCTTGATGCAAAGGGAAAGGTCGTCAGGTGGTACGGCACGACCACCGACATCGACGACCAAAAACAGCGCGAGGAGAATATCCGGGACCTCCTGACCGAGGTCAATCATCGTTCGCGCAATCTGCTCGCTGTCGCCCAGGCCATTGCGCGCTGCGGCGTCTCGACCGCGACCACGATCCAGGAATTTGAGCAACGATATTCTGACCGGCTGCTTGGACTGGCGGCCAGCCAGGATTTGCTGACCGAGCGGAATTGGCGCGGCGTCCAGCTCGAGGCCCTGGTGCGGGCGCAAGTGGTGCTTCCCTCAGACTGGGGGGAAAGCGGTTTGCAAGCGAAGGACCGTTGGTCCTGCTGAACCCGAATGCGACCCAGACGCTCGGTCTTGCGCTTCATGAGCTTTGCAGCAACGCTCTCAAGCATGGCGCGCTCTCGAACGATCGCGGGACCGTGTCTCTGGTCTGGCGGATCGACGAAAGCGGCGCCGAGCCCAACTTCGAGATCACGTGGCGCGAACGCGGCGGACCGCAAGTGAGCGCGGCGGCGGTGTCGGGATTCGGCGCCGTTGTGCTCGAGCGTCTGACGGCCGCTGGTCTCAACGCGTCATCAACCCTCAGTTTTGACCCTGAAGGCTTGACGTGGCGGCTGATTGCGCCGCTGCGCGAGATCGTAAAGAGTGGAGCCGGCGAGTCCCAGTCCCAAACGCAGCAGGGATAAAGTCGCGGCCGACCGGGCGTCGCTCTGCCGGTTCGGTGCGGGTCGCGCGATAGACCGGCGACGATTTCATGTGTCGGGCGCAGGTCGCGACGATAAGAGGCCGGGCGGAGTTTGCGAATGTCTGAGAAGGTCTCAGGAAGATCGCGGAAGAAGCCGGCAAAGGCTGCTGCCTCGCCCGGCGCGCCGCCCGGAGTCGATCAATTTATCGCCGGCCAGCTAAAGGCCATCTATGACGAGGTGGCTGCCGAGCCCGTTCCCGATCGGCTTCTGCAGTTGCTCGAGCGGCTCGACCGTGGAGGGAAAAGCTGAGAGGTGGCGCGCCTACGGACCCAGCGGCGCGGTCAGGATGAACTCGGCGCCAGGGTGGTGCGGAACGACCGCCAGTGTCGCGTCCAACTGCGCGGCAAGGGAACGGATCATTCGATTGCCCAATCCCTTCGCCTTGCCGATTTCGAAACCCTCGGGGAGACCGTCGCCCTCGTCGCGAACCGAGATCGACAATAGGCCGCCGTCATTGCTCGCGGCCACGTTCACCCATATCCGGCCGGGCCCGTCGCCACGGTACGCGTGCTTCGCGGCGTTCGATACGAGTTCGTTGACGATCAGCGCGCATGAAATCGCACGGTCGACCGAGATGACAATCCCCGGCTGCGCCTGAACGAGAATCTCGCATTGCGAGAAGCTGGCGCCAAGGTCCTTGCAAATGGCTTCGATATACCGCCCGACATCGAACCGTTCGATGTCCGACGCTTGATACAATTGCTCGTGCACCCTGCCGATGGCGCCCACGCGGAGCGTCGCATCTTCGAGACGCTGGACGAATTCGGGCTCGCTGTTCTCGCGCGCCTGGAGGCGCAGCATGCTGACGACCAGCGCCAGGCTGTTCTTCACCCGATGGTTCATCTCCTTGATGAGAAACTGATGCCGCTCGAGCGCGGCCTGAAGATTGCGCTCGTGCCGCTCGCGCTCGATCGCCATCCCCAGGATATTGGCCGCGCCCTGCAGGAACGAGAGATCATGCTCGACGAACATGTCGCCCGATCGGCTGTCGACCTCCAGAACCCCGAACGGCCGCCCGTCTCCCTGCAAGATGACGTTCATCGCGCGCTGAATTCCGTGCCGGACAAGAAGCTCCGGCGTTCGGAAGCGTTCCTCGGCGTTGAGATGGTTGGAGATGACAGGCCGGCCGGTTTTCAGCGCAAATCCGGCGGGGGAGGCGAGGTCGGCGCCGATGCTGGCGACGCCAACAACGCCCGGCTCCCACCCGACCCCCGCCCTCACCAGAAAGCGGTTTTCGGCAGGAATATATTCGAGCACCTTGCAAAACTCTGTGCGAAGGCCCTCGGCGGTCAAAGACGCAGTATCCGCGAGCAGCTGGTCAAATCCTGGTCCTTGCAACGCGCCGACACCGAGTTCGGCGAGGATTTCTTGCTGCCGGATGCGCTGCTGCAAAGCGCGCAGAGTCAGGTCTGGCGTTTCGCTCGTGGATTGCTCTTCGACCATTGGCGCGGACCGGCCTATCGGAGGACGGCATCGGATCGGCTATGCGGCATGCGCCTCTGAGGGATCCCTGGGTTCATGGCTGCCAATTTACGCCGCCGCGCGCGAGCGCGCCAGTGCGGTCTCGAGGCGCTAAGTCTCAAGGCGCGACCGGGGGACAGAGAGGCGGATGGAAAGTCCTTCAGGCTTCCAATCGCGCGCGATCTCGCCACCGAGTTGGTTTGCCACCGCAATGCGCGACAGGACGCCGCCAAATCCCTCAGCCCCCGTCGGCGGCGAGACCCGAGGTCCGCCACGTTCGATCCAGTGAACGATGATCGCGTCGCCTTCGTCGGCAAGAACGACTTTCACTGTTCCGGAGCGCTGATGGAGAGGGCGCCATATTTGGCCGCGTTGGTCGCGAATTCGTGCAAGAGGAGGGCGAGGCTCGTGGCCGCAGACGCGGACACTCCAGCGTCAATGCCGGAGAGCAAAATTCGCGGCTGATCCGGTTCGTCGAAGGGAGCCACGATGGTGCGGACAAGCGACTGCAACGTCGTGGGGTAAGGCGTCGCAGCGCTGTCGGCCCCGTGAAGGAAGGTGAGAGAGTGGGCGCGCGCCAGCGCGGAGAGCCGCTCGCGGGCCGATGCCGCAAGCTTATCCACCGAGGTCGCCGACCGCGCGCTCAGGCTCACGATGCTGCCGGAGAGAGCAAAGAGGTTTTTGACCCGATGGCTCATTTCCCTCAGCAGCAATTGCTGTCGTTCGCGAGCCTTCTTGAGTTCGGTGATGTCGCGCGCGATTTTTGACGCGCCGACGATCTTTCCACGCGAATCCCGAATCGGGGAGATTGTCAGCGAGATGTCGAGAAGGCTGCCGTCCTTGCGCTGCCGGACCGTCTCGAAGTGATGAATCCGCTCGCCTCGGTGGATCTTGTCGAGGATTGCCGGCTCTTCATCGCGCCGGTCGAGGGGAATGACGATCGTGACCGGCTTGCCGATGGCCTCCTCGGCGGTGAAGCCGAACAGTCGCTCCGCGCCGTTGTTCCAACTGAGGATGACGCCGTCGAGATCCTTCGACAGGATGGCGTCATCGGAGGATTCGATAATGGCCTGGTAATGTTGGGCCACGCGATCGTCACGGCCACGCGCAGGGCGGCGCGCGGGCGCCTTTCGCGTCCGCGCATGATGGTCAGGCGAATGAGCCCCGCGTTTCAAATCATGCCCCGGTAGGAGGCCAAGCTCGGCGCGCCGGAGGCGGCGGGCCATATTCCGAGGGTAACGCCTGCGGTCGTCGTGATCGTTATTAGGCGCTCGACCGCGCCTTGTCGACGCGCGATGCGCGGGCGCCGGGAAACACGCTCATTCCCCTTTTTCAGAAGGGGCGGTTCGGCGTCGAAGACCCTGCGAGGTCGCGCCGGCGGCAGACTGAACATTTGCCGGCGGCGTCTGCGCTTTGCCGGCCGGTTCGCCCGGCGGCTCGCCTTCGCGTTCCTTGCGTTCGACGGGCTCGGATTCGAACAGGACTTCGGCGGCCTGCCAGTGGCGCTCCGCTTCGCCTTGAGGGCAGCCCTCTTCAAGCCAGAGAAAGTAAGCGAACTGCCGAATGCGGTCCTCACGATCAGTCATGGCTGGCCGCCGGATCGGCTAGCGGTCTGCGCGCTATTGCGTTTGCGGGTAGCGGCGGCCTTCTTGGCGGATGCCGACCGGCTCGCTGGCGATCGCGCGGCCGATGCGGCGCCGCCGGTCCGCCCGCCCTTGTGCGCAGCGGGGTGGCCCGTCGACTTGCCGCGGCCCGATCCGCCGGCGCGCTTGCCGCCGCCATCGTCCTTGTTGACGGTCGCCCAGGCGCGACGTTCGGCTTCTTTCTCCGGAACGCCGCGGCTTTCATAGCTTTCCTCGATGTGCTCGGCCTTCCGTTCCTGCTTGTCGGTGTATTTCGACTTGTCGCCGCGTGGCATGGGATTCTCCTGCGGTGCGCGATGATCGGCCACCAATAAACCCATGACCCCGGGCGAAGGTTCCTCACCGGCTGATGGCGACCAGCCAAAGCAGGAAGATCGCAACGCTGATCAGCGACGCCGCGATCGTCCGGATGACCTCGAATTGCAGCAAGTCGGGCTGTGTCATGGCGAACTCCATTGGGAGTCGGCGGGTGTCATTGTTGGCAAACAACTCCGCAAGCTCGCACGACGTTCCAACCCGACCCGCTTGCGCCGGCGCGGTCTGTCGTCTGTGGATCAAAGAGCGCTTGACGGGTGTCAGGGTGAACGGTCCTTCGCGGACATCGCAGCACGTCGGGCGCAAGTCGCCGACCGAGTGACGATCGATCAGCAGATGCGTCGGCTCGGTGCTCGTCGTCGAAGACGTCTATTCTGACCGCGGACTGCGGACCGCGCATGCTACCCCGCACGCCGAACGCGGCGCTCGATCGGCGGGCCGGCCGTTTCGTCAAGCCCCAAAATCTCAACCAGCTTCGACCGGGCGCGGCTCAGCCGGCTCTTGATGGTGCCGATCTCGACATTGCAGATCGCCGCTGCTTCTTCATAGGAGAGGCCGCTCGCGCCAATCAGCGTCAGCACTTCCCGCTGCTCCGCCGGGAGCTTGGTCATGGCCTTGCGAAAATCCTCCAGATCGAGGTGGCTCTCCTGATCGCCCGGGATAGTGAGACGACGCGCATAAACGCCATCGCTATCCTGGACTTCGCGGGCGCGTTTCCGGTAGTTGGAATAGTAGATATTGCGCAGGATGGTGAATAACCACGCCCTCAGGCTGGTTCCGGGCTGAAAGCGGTCTGATTTGCTCCAGGCGCGCAGGAGCGCCTCCTGAACCAGGTCGTCGGCGACCGAGATTGAGCCCGAGAGGGAGATTGCGAACGCGCGCAAGTTCTTGATCTCCGCGAGCAATTCGTCTTTGAAACTAGCCGTTGGCATCGGCATCGCCGCCCCCCTTCGGCTCGGTCGCACGATCTGCGACCTCGAAGCGAGCCAGCAATTCCACAAATTTCTCGGGCAGCGGCGCTTGCACGAGGTCGGCGTAGTGAGCCTTCAGCGCCCGTCCTATCGCCACCGCCGCCTTCGGATCAGGCGACCCCTCACTCACGGCCTTGTTCGTCCGGGTCACCGTCATGATCAACACCCTGCGGCCTAAACGCGCCACGCGCCATTTGGTTCCGTCCCGGCAAATTCTTGTCGGGCCGGAATTTCGACAGCCCAGCCAATCCACCTGACGCCGACGGGAATCCGGCTCAGGGTATACCGCGTCCGGTAAACCCAAGCACGCCCGAAATGAGGAATGCGATCAATGCGACGACGAAGACGATCTTTGCGGCGGCGAACGCGGTCCCGGCGATGACGCCGAAGCCGAGCAAGCCCGCGATCAGAGCAATGACAAGAAAAGTGATCGCCCAGCCAAACATGATGTCCTCCTGACGCTGCGCCGGTTGCTTTCGACCTAAACGCGGAAGCTCTTGCCAGGTTCCAATTGCGGCCCGGCGATGACGACCCCAGAGCGCTCGGACGGCAGGAACGATTGCGGCGTCGAAGCGTTCACCGTCGCGACCAACCAACGGAGGACGACATGCCCAGGGACGCACATAACAAAGCAGCCGAGCACCACGAGAACGCCGCGAAGAGCCACAAGATGGCGGCTGAGCATCATGGCAAGGGCGAGCACGCGAAGGGTCGCGAGGAATCGGCGAGGGCCCAGGGTCACTCGAAGACCGCCCACGAGCATTCGGAGATGGCGCATAGCAAGAGCCAATCGCAGAACTAGCGCTTAACTGGCGGGCCGCGGCGCGGCCTCGCCAGACCCCGCGATCCTCGGCGGCGAGCGCCCGATGACCGGACAGTCCCTTCGGACCAAATGTTCCAGAGCACATCGACGAGGCGGTGCGTTCGGTTACGCAGCTGCATTCGGATCACCATGGCAGGACCAGCGCTCCCCAACGCGCGGTGAACGGGATCACCGCGTTCATTGCGCGGCCCCTCTTTGCCGCTCTTGTGGCGTTGAGCATCGCCGCATGGATCGCCGGCAATCTGATCGCGGTCATGCTCGGCCTCCGAGCGATCGACGGACCCGCGTTTCCTTGGCTGCAAGGGGCGGCAAATCTGCTCTCGATGTTCGTCGTCATGCTGGTGCTCGTCGCCCAAAAGCACGAGGACGAGCTGAACGCTCATCGCGACACGCTTACGCTGGAGCTCGCCATCCTCAGCGAACACAAGATTGCGAAGGTCATTGAGCTTCTGGAGGAACTGCGTCGCGACAGTCCGCATGTTCAGGATCGCGTCGATCGCCAGGCTGATCAGATGGCGCAGCCCGCGGACGCCGCATCGGTCCTCGCGGCTACGCGCCCAAACAACGCGCACGTAATGCTCCGTCCGCACTTCAGCGGAGCGCAAGGAACAAATCGCGGGAATGCGCGGTTAGGCGTCTACGGTTCTTTCGCCGCTGACGATTGAGGATTTCCGGCATGGACATTCGCTACGGGTTCGACATCGCGCTCGAACTTGCACAGCCGGTGACGATTTTGACGATGATGGATGTCCATTCCGATTTCCGCGGCTGGTCGCCGAAGAGACAGCGCTTGAGATGTCGCCTGCCATGACGGGCGACCGCTTCGTCAATGGCTCCGGGAACATCGTGAGACGCTTGTCTGCGCCCGCCGGGTCATCGTCGTTGCGCCTGCGGGGCGTCTTTCGATGCGAGGGCCGGGAGGATGCGGTCGACGTGACCGCCGACGCGGTCGCAGCGTCGGATCTACCGCCTGAGACGCTGCCGTATCTTTTGCCCAGCCGATATTGCGAGTCCGACCTCCTGTCCGATTTCGCTTGGGCGAATTTCGCCTCCGTAAGCGGCGGCTGGGCGCGCGTGCAAGCAATTTGCGATTTCGTTCACCAGCGCCTCAGATTCAGCTATCCCGAGGCGCGCCCGACGCGGACCGCAAGCGAGGCCTTGGCCGAGGGCGTCGGCGTATGCCGGGACTTCACGCATCTGGCCGTCGCCTTGTGCCGCAGCCTCAATATCCCCGCCCGCTATTGCAACGGCTATCTCGGCGACATCGGCGTACCGCCCGATCCGGCGCCGATGGATTTCAACGCCTGGTTCGAAGCGTTTCTCGGCGGTCGATGGTTTACCTTCGATCCGCGCCACAATCGGCGGCGGATCGGGCGCATTCTGATCTCGCGAGGACGCGACGCCGCGGACGTCCCGATGATCACCACCTTCGGTCCGCATGCGCTCACCCGCTTCGTCGTGGTCACCGAAGAGATCGAAGTTGTCGGCCTGAGAAGCGCGGCTGAATAGAGCGGCGGGCGCGCCGCGGCGCGTAGGCGCAGATTCCTCAAGACCCGGTCTTCCAAACCACCCGGCCTTCATCTTCCAATGCGATCCCGCTTGGAACTTTTTGAGTGTGTTGGCGTTTCGAAGGATCGGGTAAACCCTAAGGAGACAAGTCATGCGCAAGATTCTATTCGCGGCCGTCGCCGTCAGCGCCCTCGCGAGCGCCGGCGCGCTGGCGCAAAACGCAACGCCAAACAACGCCGACAAGATGAATTCGACGGCGCCCCGGGCCGACACGACGATGGGAGCGAACCCGGCAGCTGCGCCCGTTACTCAGGCCGTGCCGACGAATGGCCCGAGTTTCATCAAGGTCGAGAACACGGACATGTTGAGCTCGAACGTCGTGGGACTCGACATCTATAACGGGCAGAACAACAACATCGGCAAGATCCAGGACATCGCCTTCAACGCGTCGAAGCAGATGACTGGTTACATCCTGTCCGTCGGCGGCTTCCTTGGCATGGGTACGCACTATGTCGCCGTCAATCCCAACGCGGTGATGGTCCAGTACGACGCCAACAACAAGACTTGGCGGGCGACGATGAACGCGACCAAGGAACAGCTCAAATCGGCGCCGGAATTCAAGTACGGCGGTCAATGGACGGCCAGCAGAAGCTGACGGCCGGCAACTCGACGGGGCGGGGCTCAGACGCTCCGTTCCGTCGGCATATAACCCCTCGCCAGCCGACAAAGGAGCGGTCATGTCCGACCCAGCAGCAGATATCGATCGCGTCTGGACTCTGCTCGAAGATATTTCCGTTGCGATGGTGGTTACGCATGAGGGCCAGGGGCGGAACATGCGCAGCCGGCCGATGGCCGCGCGCCCGGCCCGGGAGGAAGGGGCGATTTACTTCTTGACCGATGTCGACTCGCCCAAGGCCGGCGAGATCCGGCGCGACGAGGCGATTTGCCTTGCGCTGGCGGATCATCGAGCAAAAAAATACCTCTCGATTACCGGTCACGCGGAGATCATCGACGACCCCGACAGGATCAAGCAAATCTGGTCGATCTACGACAAAGCGTTCTGGCCGGACGAAAGCGACCCCCGGATAAGAATACTTCGCGTGACGCCTGAGAGCGCGGAATTTTGGGAAGGGGCTGGCGCGATCGCCACCGCAGTCAAACTGATCGCTGCCAGCGTCTCGGGCGAGCGGATGAATCTCGGCAAGAACGAAAAGGTCGGATTCAAGTCGTAGCGAGCCCTGCCGCGCGACAGTTGGCAACGCCTACAAGCATTTCCCGTTCAGTTCTTTCCCATACGCAGATTTCGGACATCCAAAATCCCGAACCCGGTGTGATCCACCGCGATGGCGCTGGTTGGCGCAAGCCCGCTAAGATGCTATCCACGGGCTCGAAAGCCCGCGCCTAGAGCCCGGCCCAGAAAATCCACCCATTGAGTGTGACGGCTATGGCTCGTTGGTTCGCGTCACGCCGCCGAAGCCTGAGGTCAAGTAAAACGCGGGGTAACTATGATTTATAAGGCCTATCTTCCGCAATTTCTTCAACCAAAACGAATAGACAGTCTCGTACGAATTGGCAGAGCAAATGACGGTGGCTATCTGGTCGATTCGAGAAGCGTAGAAAATTCTGACATGCTAATCGGGTTGGGAATAAACGACGATTGGAGCTTTGAAGAGGAATTTTATTCGCAGCGGCGCGTGCCGGTCGTGGCTTTCGACGGTAGCGTGGGAAAGTCAGAGTTTTTCCGGCGATTGATCAAGGCGGCGGTGCAAGTGCATAAGCCGCAAAAGGCGCTGTCGAGATTTCGGACGATGCGCGACTATTCGAGATTTTTCACGGACGATCGTCGGCACGAAGCGAAGCACGTCGGACTCAGCAACCAACCGGGATATGTCTCCTTTTCGGCCATTATTGATGAGGCGAGGAAGGAAAAACGATCCAGAATATTCTTCAAGGTTGACGTCGAGGGTTGGGAGTACCGCCTACTTGATGAGCTTATTGAAAACGCCAGTTTGATGACAGGATTGGCGATTGAATTCCATGACATTGATTTGCATATCGACAAACTGCGCGATTTCATATCGAGGTTTCCGCTGACGCTTGTTCACACCCATTGCAACAACTTCGTCATCTGCAACGATAAAGGCGTGCCCCTGGTCATAGAGTGTACGTTTACCGCTTTCGACGCCGGGGAAGAGCTTGTGTCCAGCCTCCCGTCCGGTCTGGATATGCCGAACAATGCGCGCAAAGAGGACTATCAAATAACCTTCTATGATCAAATCAGTCCCGTGCCTTCCTGAGGCGGGAAGGCGCAACCGGCGCCGGTCAAACGGCGAACTGCTGGACCGATTGCCATCTCAAGGTGAAGCGGACGCGGGCTCAATGCACTTCCCTGACGGCAGTGGACCGGAGGTCGGCTCGATCAGGCCGAGGGTGAGGCGGCGGAAGGTCGGCTTGCGCGAGCCGGATCCGCCGATGATCGGATGACACTCCCGCGCCGAACCTCGATCGACACGTCGGCCGGGTCGGCAGGTCGCGATCGGCTCGCGCCCTCTCTCCCCACGAACGCTATTGCGCCCAACAAAGAAGGCGGCGAAGCGCGTTCAGCGCCCGCCGCCCATTTGGCGTTACGATCGACGACTCAGAACTTGACGCGCAGGCCGGCGGTCGGGGCGATTTCCTGCGTCACGGGGTAGCCATTCGCAATGCCGCCGTAGACGTTCGAGATCATCACGCCGGCGTAGAGATCGACGCGCTTGACCGGCCGATAGTCGATCAGGAACGAAAGCGCGTCTTGCGAGCCGGCGCAGGCGCCGCTGTTTATCCGGGAAACGACGAAGGTATTTCCGTTTGGGGGGGTGAAGGTGGCGTTTTTGTAGGCGCAAGGTGTGGTGGAGGAATTATAGTTGTTCTGTTCGAGATAATAATAGGCGGCGGCGACGTCGATCTGGGAGGTGACGGCATATTTGGCGCCGATGAAGAAGACGTTGGCGATCCTGGCGTTGGCGTAGGTGGTGTAGCTGATCCACGAGGTGGGAAACAGTTTGTTTCCAGTGATGGTGCCGGGCACATTGTAGCCGCCGATCGTCTGGAAGCCGTTGGGGAAGCGGCTGCTGGGGTCAGACTGCTTGATGCGCTCCCAGCCGCCGGAAATCGTCAGCGGGAATTGGTCAAACTTGTATTTGCCGAGGAGGTAAGTGCCGACATTGTTGGATAGCGTCGCCTTCAGATCGGACCCATTGTAAAACGCCGGGATGCCGGAGGTGCAGGCCGTCTGGCCCTTGTCCACGCCTGACTTTATGACGGTGCAGGTGCCGGTGAAGTTGCTCGTGTTCACCGCGTTTGCGGCATAACCGCCGATGAAGTCGGCGGAGAGGGTGCCGGCAAAAGCATTGCCGGCAAAGAGATGGGGGAAGTCTGCGCCGATTTGGCCCTGCCACAGCTGGGTCGAGGCGTTGCCCTGGTTGTAGCTGCCGATCTGCCCGATGCCCGCCACGTGGAAGTTCATGAAGCTCACGAGATTCTGGGAGTTCCAGTTGTATTTGATCGCCGTATTGGAGCGGGTGAGCTCGGTGTTGCCAAAGCCGCCGTAGGAGCCGGAATAGCCGAATGGCGAGAATGCGTAGGCGCTGCTCATCACGTCATAAGAGACAAGGCCGTCCAGCCCCAGCGTGTTGACGCGGCCGCCGACCAGCGTGCCATAGGTCTTGTTGCTGAACCCGATAAAGCCCTGCGAATTGTCCCATTGGCCGGAGCGGCCCGAAATCCGCGTTGAAACCCTGCAGCAGCTGCGCCTTGCCATTGTTCTGAACCTGGGAGCGCTGCCCGTTCGCCAAATTCCACGAAAGCGGCTGAAATCCGGTTTCCACCGTGCCGACGAGCGACCAACCCGACAAGAATGGACCTGACAAGAACGGAAGCGGCTGGCTCAGCTTAAGGCCGACGACCGACTGGCTGAGGTTGTTCGGCGACCAAAGCCACTTGGATCCGTAGGCCTGCTTGTTGATAAAGCTTCCGGTCCCATTGGGCTGCGTCGGGCTCCAGGCCGCGCCATTGGATTCGTATTGGAGCCCAAGGTCGAGGGTTGCATAGAATGTGATGGGACCGTAACTCAGCGGGCAATCCGCGGCGGTGGAATTCAAATAGGTCCACAAGCTGGCGAAGCAGTTGACTGGCGGAGGCGGCGGGACCTCTTTCTTGGTTGGCAGGTCGGCTGCGCGAGCACCGCCGACGGCGGCGATCGTCATCGCCAGAGCAACACCTAGCTTTTTCATCTGAACCCCATCCCGTGGTGGACCGCAACCCACGCCGGCCCGCGCTGACGACTTCACTCAATCCACCGCAACTCTGCGGCCGCCAATTCCCCCCTTCAGCGCCGCGGAGCCATCGATGCCCTGCCCTCTGGCGCGGCCATCCTGAGCACGGAGTCGAAGCCGAACTTCAAAGCCTCAGTGCTGGATTTTGGCGTAACCCCGGCCTCGAGATCCGGTTCGGACCAACTCGCTTGCGAATTGACCAAGATGAAGCTAGCGGGAGGATCGGTCACATACAAACTATAATTTTACCGCATTCCTGACTTTTTTCGATCTGTTGTAAAATAATCACAGATGAACTGCTGAGAGCTTCGAAAATAAGCAGAATCGGCACAACAATACTTGCGATGACGCAAAAACCGCGCGAGACGTCACAACGCCCCCGCAGATTATATGTGGCCTCCAGTATTGCTTAAACGGGCTATGTTACAGTTTGGCGACAAAGCGGCAGCGGCGGAAAAAATTATTTAATTGAAGACGGCCGCTCGAAACCCCTAGGTGCGGCCGGCGCCCTGGGTTGCGGCAATGGCGCCTCCGGCATAAGCGCTCGGCGCTCGCGCGGCGGACACGGTTCGCCGCGGGGGCGCTCTGCGCGTTGACAGACGTGTTTGCGCCTCAAGAAGAGAATCGATGCTCGCGATCGTTCGAAATCGCTCTCGACAAGCCTTACACGTTCGTCGTCATGGCGATGGTGATCGTCATCTTCGGCGTCACCGCGGCGGTGAAGACGCCAATAGACATTTTCCCGAACATCGGCATTCCCGTCGTCGCCGTCGTGTGGACCTACGACGGATTGCCCGCCGACGACATGTCAAAACGCGTGATTTACTACTACGAGCGCACGCTCAGCAGCCAAGTCAATGACATCGAACATATCGAGTCGCAGTCTCTGCCGCGGTATGGAATCGTCAAGGTTTTCTTCCAGCGTGGCGTCAACATCAATGGCGCGCTGGCGCAAACGACTGCGGCCTCGCAGACCGTTCTGAAATACCTTCCGCAGGGCATTACCCCGCCCTTCGTTCTCAGCTTCAACGCCTCGAGCGTGCCCGTCATTCAATTGGCGCTGTCCAGCCAGGCGCTCTCTCAGGCGCAGCTTTACGACGCGGGCCAGAATTTCATCCGGCCTCAACTCGCGCAGGTCGCAGGATCGGCGATTCCCTCGCCCTACGGGGGCAAGATTCTGCAGGTCCAGGTCGACATCGATCAGCAGAAGCTGCAAGCCTATGGGCTATCGGCGCAGGACGTCGTCAGCGCGATCGGCCAGCAGAATATCGTGACGCCTGTTGGCACGGAGAAAGTTGGCGACTTTGAATACGTGGTCGCGCTCAATGGTTCACCGACACGCCTTGATGAGCTGAACGATCTGCCTATTCGTGTCGTCAACGGGGCGACAGTGTTCGTTCACGATGTCGCCTATGCGCATTTCGGGGCTCCGCCGCAAATCAACATGGTCCGCGTTGACGGCAAGAACGCCGTCTTGATGACGATCCTGAAGACGGGGTCGGCTTCGACTCTTGACGTCATCAATGGCGTCAAGGCGCTGCTTCCCAAGCTCCGGGAGACCCTGCCCGCGAGTCTCAAGCTGGACACTGTCAACGATCAGTCGTCATTCGTCTATGCGGCGGTCAATTCGGTTATCTTCGAGGGCGTCGTCGCGGCGGCGCTGACCGGCCTGATGATTCTGATCTTTCTCGGCAGCTGGCGCTCGACGCTCATCATCACCATCTCGATTCCGCTCGCGATCCTTGCCTCGGTTACGCTACTCGCCGCGACCGGCGAAACCATCAACGTCATGACGCTCGGCGGTCTCGCGCTCGCGGTCGGCATCCTCGTCGACGATGCGACCGTCACGATCGAGAACATCAATTATCACCTCGAGCAGGGCAAGGACATCGAAAGCGCGATCATGGACGGCGCGCGGCAGATCGTCCTTCCCGCGACCGTCTCGCTTCTGTGCATCTGCATCGTGTTCGTGCCGATGTTCAACCTTGGCGGGGTCGCCGGCTATCTGTTCCGCCCGATGGCCAAAGCCGTCGTGTTCGCGCTTATCGCTTCGTATGTCCTCTCGCGCACCCTGGTGAACACGATGGCGCGCTACCTGCTCGCCCATCAGGTAACGCATGGCCATGGCGAGCCGCAGGCGCCGACCCGCAATCCCTTCACTCTTTTCCAGCGCGGATTTGAACGGAGCTTCGAGGCGGCGCGGACCCTCTATCGGCGCGTGCTGGTCACTGCTTTGGCGGGACGGCGGCTATTTATCAGCGGTTTCCTGTTGGCGGTGGCGTGCTCGTTCGCGCTCGCGCCGTTTCTGGGCCAGAATTTCTTTCCGCCAACCACCAATGCTCAGCTCAAGCTTCATGTTCGCGCGCCGACGGGGACGCGCATTGAAGGCACTGCGGCGATCTGCACCGGGGTCGAAGAAGCCATCCGGAGAATCATTCCCCCCGAAGCGCTGGGTCCGATCGTCGACAATATCGGCCTGCCCGTAAGCGGGATCAATTCGACTTACAACAATACCGGCACGGTCGGTCCTGCTGACGCCGATATCCTGATTACGATCAACAAGGACTACGAGAGCGAGACGGACGGCTACGTCAAGGCTATGCGCGAGGCGCTGCCGAGATCCTACCCGGGGACGACCTTTGCATTCCTGCCCGCCGATATCGTCTCGCAAATTCTCAATTTCGGCCTTCCCGCGCCGATCGACGTGCAGGTGGTCGGCGCCAACTTCGACGCCAACCACATCTATGCCAATGAACTGTTGCAAAAAATCTCGCGGGTCCCGGGGGTCGCGGACGCGCGTATCCAGCAGGCGTTCAACAATCCGACGTTCGGCGTCGACGTCGACCGGATGCGCGCGGCCCAAGTCGGCCTGAACGAAGGCGACGTCGCGAAAAGCCTGCAAGAGAGCCTTTCGGGAAGTTTCAAGGTTGCGCCGACGTTTTGGATCAACCCGAAGAACGGCGTGGCTTATCCGATTGTCGCGCAGACCCCGCAATACTGGCTTGATTCGGTCTCATCGCTGGAGAACATACCGGCGTCCGCGGCGGACGCGTCACAGATTATCGGCGGCCTGGCGACGCTGAAACGCGAGGCGAGCCCGACGGTCGTCTCGCACTACGCGGTTCAGCCGGTCCTCGACATTTTCGCCAGCAACAATGAGCGCGATCTCGGCGCCGTCTCAGCCGATATCCAGCAAATTCTCAACGAGACCGCGAAGGATCTGCCGCGGGGATCAAGCGTCGTCATGCGCGGGCAAACCCAAACGATGACCTACGCCTACAACCAGCTCTTCGTGGGCATCGCGCTTGCCGTCGTACTCATTTACCTGCTGATCGTCGTGAACTTCCAATCCTGGCTTGACCCGTTCGTGATCGTCAGCGCGTTGCCGACTGCGCTCGCCGGCATCGTCTGGATGCTGTTCATCACCCACACGACGCTGTCGGTTCCGGCGCTGACGGGCGCGATCATGTGCATGGGCGTCGCGACCGCCAACAGCATCCTCGTCGTCAGCTTCGCCCGCGAGCGGCTGGCGGAAGGCGCAGACGCTGTGACGGCCGCAGTCGAAGCCGGCGTCACTCGCTTTCGGCCGGTTCTGATGACGGCGCTGGCCATGATCATTGGCATGACGCCGATGGCGCTCAGCGCCGATCTGAACGCGCCGCTCGGCCGCGCGGTGATCGGCGGCCTGGTCTGCTCGACCGTGGCGACCCTATTGTTCGTGCCGGCGGTCTTCCGGCTCGTCCATGAGCACAAGCCGAGCCGCGCGAGCGAGCCCGCGCCGACCCTTCACATTGAGGCGAAGCCGATATGAGTGAGGATCACGCTGAAGACGGCAAGGCCGACGTCGGGGACAGCGAGGCTCACGCCAAGGGCCCCGAGGTTCACAGTGATGCCGGCGAGGCAGGCGTTTATGGCCCCAAGCCCGAGCTCAAGGAACACGCGCCGGTCAAGGCTTGGCGTGCGGTCCTGCTTCTCGCCGTGGGCGCCATCGCCGCCGCGTACACCGGAATATCCGGGCGCCGGCATGATGAGGAGAAGCTCAAGCAGTGGACCGACGGCCAGGCGATTCCAACCGTCGCGCTTGTCTCGCCGCAGGAGGGCGGCGGGGCGCGTGAAGTCGTTCTGCCCGGCAATGTCGAGGCGTTTGTCAGCGCCTCCATTCACGCGCAAACGAGCGGCTATGTCCAGGAATGGCGCAAGGATATCGGCGCTCAAGTCCATCAGGGCGAGGTTCTCGCAGTGGTGGACACGCCGGAACTCGATCAGATGGTCGCCGTCGCTCAAAGCGAACTGGCCAAGGCCAAAGCCAATCTGGTGCTTGCGAAGGTGACGGCGCAGCGCTGGGATTCGCTGCGCGCCTCGGCGGCGGTGTCACAACAAACCGCCGACGAAAAGGAGAGCGACGCACGCGCCAAGGCGGCCGAAGTCGAAGCCGCGCAGTCGAACGTCGACCGGCTGAAAGCGCAGAAGGGGTTCGCGAATATCGTGGCCCCGTTCGACGGCGTGGTCACTGCCCGCAACGTCGATATCGGTTCGCTGGTGAAAGCGGACTCGAACGATACCGCGGCGCTCTTTACCGTCGCCGACATCCATAAGATGCGGATTTATGTTCCCGTTCCGGAATCCTATGCGGCTTCCCTCAAGGACGGCATGAAGGCTACGCTCGATCTGCCCGAGTACCCCGATCGCAAGTTCCAGGCGACGATTTTGACGACCTCGCACGCCATCGACCGGAAATCGCGTACGCTCTTGGTCGAGCTCATCGCCGACAATAAGGACGGCGCTCTTTCCCCTGGCGCATTCGCCCGAGTCCATTTCGAAATTCCGCCCGACCCGAACGCTATGAGGCTCCCTGCCAGCGCGCTGCTGTTTCGCAACAATGCCCTGGACGTTGCAACGGTCGGCCCTGACGACCGTATCTCCCTCAAGAAGGTGCGCATTGCACGCGACCTCGGAACGGAGGTCGAAATAATTGGCGGGCTCAGCCAAGACGAGCGCATCGTCGCCAATCCGGCCGATTCGATCGGCGACGGCGAGGAGGTTCGGGTCACAGAAGCCGCCGGGGAGAAGACGCTAGGGTCGTCCGCCCAGCAACGCGTGGAAGAGCCGGACGCTCGGTCGAAGACTGCCGAGATGGCGCAAACGGGGCGGGAACAGGGAGAATGAAGTGGCGGCCGTGGCTCGCGGCGCCGATTGCGCTTGCGCTCGGCGGTTGCGATTTCGCGCCGCGCTACGCTCCGCCGTCCGTTGCTGTGCCAAACAAATTCAAGGATGAGGCCGCAGGCGGCGAAACTCTGCCGGCGAGTGGGATGTGGTGGCTCACCTTCCACGATCGAACGCTCAACAATCTTCAATCGCAGGTGGACGCCGCCAACCCCAACCTTGCCGCCGCGGTCGCGGCCAATGACGCGGCAGTCGCCCGCGCGAATGCGGCGCTGAGCGGCGCCTACCCCCACGTCGACGCGGACCCTCATTTTCTGGCCAACAAGCAATCGTTCAATCGGCCCCTTCGCTCCGCCAGCCAGCCGATCTATTACGGCGACAACCTCATCGGCGCGCAAACGGCCTATGAGATCGACATCTGGGGCCGGGTGCGCGATCTCGTCAACTCGGCCAACGCCACCGCCGAGGCGAGCGCCGCCGCGCTCGCGGACGCGCGGCTCGAACTGCACGCCGAACTCGCTCGCGACTATGTCAATCTGCGCGGGTTCGACGACGAGACCAAGCTCTTCGCTGATACGATCACCATCTATCGGTCGGCTCTGAAGCTGACCCAGGAGCGCCTCGCAGCGCAGATCGCTTCGCCCGTCGATGTCGATCGGGCGCAGGCCCAGTTGAGCTCGGCCGAGGCCCTGGCCTCCGATTTGGCGCTTAATCGGGCGCGCCTCGAAGATTCGATCGCCGCGCTGGTGGGCCAGGCCGCTGCTTCGTTCAGGATTGCATCGTCCTCCGCGCCCCTCAGGACGCCAAGGCCGCCGCGTGCGGTGCCGGCAGACGTGTTACGCAATCGTCCGGACGTTGCGGAAAGCGAACGACAGACCGCCGCGGCGAGTGAACTTATCGGCTCGGCCCGCGCCAATTTCTTTCCCAAGGTGTCGTTGCTCGCTCTCGGAGGAACCCAGGACACCAATTTCAGATTGTTCAATGCTGAAAACTTGTTCGGCACGATCGGGCCGACAATCGACATTCCCCTGTTCGACGCCGGGCTGCGCCAGGCGGAGCTGCAGATCGCAAAGGCCCAATTCACCCAGGCGGCGGAGAATTATCGCGCGACCGTGTTGCGCGCCCTCCAGGAAGTGCAGGATCAGTTGTCCTCGCTGCGGTGGCTGGCCGAGGAGGCGAGGCAGACGACGACGGCGGCCGTCGCGGCGCGCAAGGCGGCTGATCTCTCCCTGACCCTCTACCGCGACGGAGCGTCGTCGTATCTGGACGTGGTGACGGCGCAGAGCGCCGCCTTGGACGCGGAACGTCTGGAGATCGTCCTCCATACGCGCCAGCAGGTCGCCGTGGTCGGCCTGATGCTTGCGCTCGGCGGCGGCTGGTCGGCGCCGCCAGAACCGCTCGCAAAACCCGGATTTGCGCCATATTTGGCTGAATGAAACACGCAAGACACAGTAAGCGCCGTCGTTCCGGTCATGTTCGGCGGCAAAACGACGGCAGCGCAAATATATTTTAGTTGAAGACGGTCACGCGAAAAGGCTGTAATTGCTCGCGAGCGAGCCGATTTGCGAAAATGACGTTTTGGAACGGCGGGAACGCTTGCGCGGAGTTGCGTGCTTGCGGTCGCCTGCTGGGGTGCGCATCGATGTGCTGCGTTGTGACGGCAAGGCCATGTAGTTTCGAGGCGAAAACGGTGAGCATGTCGTCGCTTGAAGACGGGTCGAAGCCAGTTACTCGATGGAAGGACGACGCCCTGGCAGGGTCTCCGATTCTGGTCGTGGAAGACGAGCGCGAGCTTGCGGAGGAGATTCGCCTCGAACTCGAGGCAAGCGGCTATCTGGTGCGCCTTTCCGACACTGTGGACGACGGGCTGCGGGCGGCGCGCTCGGGCGCCGCCGTTCTGGTGATCGACAGGATGCTGCATGGCGAGGACGGACTTGCGATCATCGAAGCGCTGCGCGGCGAAGGCAACGTTACGCCCGCCCTGGTGATCAGCGCGCTCTCGTCGGTCGATGAGCGCATCAACGGGTTGAAGGCCGGCGGCGATGACTACCTGATCAAGCCGTTCGACATCCGCGAGCTGACGGCGCGGGTCGATGCGCTCCTGCGGCGGGGCGGCGACAAGCGGCAGACGCGGCTGCAGGTCGGCGCGCTCGAAATGGACCTCGTCGAGCGGACCGTACAGTGCGACGGCAGGCTGGTCGATCTGCTGCCGCGGGAGTTCACCCTCCTCGAATATTTCATGCGCCGCCCCGGCCAGATCGTGACCCGGGCGATGCTGCTCGAGGATGTGTGGAATTTCAAATTCATGGCGCAAACCAACGTCGTCGACGTCCAAATCGGCAACCTGCGCCGCAAGCTCGATCCGTCGGGCGGCCGGCGCTTCATCGTCAATATCCGAGCGGTCGGGTTCAAACTGAATGCGGATACTTGAGGTCATCAATGCGCGGGCGTTTCGCCTCGCGCTCGCGTTCGCGCTCGCGATAGCCCTGACGACAACCGCCGCTTTCGCCTTCATTTACTGGCAGGTGTACACGGCCGATTTTCGGCACGCTGGCGCCATTCTGGTCGACGAAGCGGCCAAGAGCGTGGGCGACAGCGAGGCGGAGCTGCGTCGGGCGTTGCAGCTGCGCTTGACGCGGGACATCCGCCAGCTCGATTTCGTCGCATTGTTCAATCGAGATGGCGACCTGGTGTTCGGCAATCTGCCCGGCATGCCCGCGGTTCCGATCGATGGCCAGGCCCATGTCGTTCAGGCCGAGCCTGTGCCGGATGGAAGCGGCGTTCGGGAGCCCGCGATCTTTGTCGCCCGCAGGCTCACAAGCGGCGGCGTGCTCGTGCTCGGGCGGAGCCTGTGGGCGACCCTAGACCTGAAGGAGGCGTTGTTACGCGCGCTCGCGGTCGCCCTCCTGCCAACAATTCTCGCGATCCTGGCGATCGGCGCGTTTTTCGCCCGAAGCGCATCGCAACGGCTCGAACGGATTCATGACGCCATCGTGAGGATCATGAATGGCGCGCTCGATTCACGTTTGCCGGTCACCCACGAGGACAGCGAGGTCGACAAAGTGGCGCGCGCAGTCAATCTCATGCTCGACGAGATTGCGCGCCTGCTCGAGCAGCTCAAGAGCGTGGGCGACAACATCGCCCATGACCTGCGCACGCCCCTCGCCGTCGCCCGCGCAAGAATTGAGCGCGCCCTCAACAGCGAGGCGGGGGTCGAACAATTGCGCGAGGCGCTCAACGCTGCTCTCGGCCAGATCGAAAAGGTGTCCACCGCGGTTTCGGCGATCTTGCGAATCTCCACGGTGGAGAACGGGGCGGGCAAGGCCCAGTTCAAGGACTTCGACCTGGGCGCGGTCTGCACTCAGGTGTTCGATTTCTACGAGCCCCTCGCGGAGTTGAAAGGCGTGACGATGATGGTCGACGCCGGGAGGCCCGTTCCGCTGCGCGGCGACCCGGATCTCATGCGCGAAGCGGTCTCGAACCTGGTCGACAACGCGATCAAGTTCACGCCCGCGGGCGGCGCGGTGCGGATCGAGGCTCGGATGGCCGACGGGCGGCCGTTCCTGCGCGTGACTGACACCGGCCCCGGGGTCGCGCCCCAGGAGCGCGAGCGGATTTTCGTCCGGTTCTATCGCGGCGAGCGCAGCGGCAAATTGCCGGGACACGGGCTCGGTCTCAGCATCGCCGAATTGATCGCCAACCTGCACGGCTTCAAGCTGACGGTCGAAGACAACAATCCCGGCGCGCGGTTCGAACTCACCGACCGCCGCGCCGGCGCCAGCGACGCTGGAACGCGAAACTGCGTGAGAATTGGCCCGCTGCGCGAAGGCGGTCCCGGCCGTGACGCGCCCAGAACGGCGCGCAAATCGCCTTGAAAGTCTCTGTTAGGAACATGTCTGAAGGGAGACCGAATTGACCGCTCCAAGATAATCGCGCGCCGAACTCGCTTTTGCGTCATATTGAAAGTGCGAGCTGGCCGCCCAAGGGAGCAGACGATGGCTGACAAGACGGTTTGGCCCGCCAATTGCGCAGCCTGCGCCTACTGGCGCAAGCTCAGGGAGCACGAGGGCCTCTGCGCTCGACACGCGCCGGAAGCGTCGAACCACCCGGATGAACCCGCTCATTTTCCGCAGACCCACTATTGGCAGTGGTGCGGCGAAGGCGTCGCGGCCCAGCCGATGTCAATCGGCTCGCACTGCGCCGACTGCGTCTACTGGCGTCGGCCCGAGAACGGGCTCCATCCCGTCAACCGCCGCGACATGCCGATGGCCTGGTGGGAGCATGCGGGACTGTGCGCCCGCCACGCGCCTCGCCCGGTTCCCGAGCCGGGAGCGCGATCGTTCTGGCGCGCGACGGCAGGTGCGGACTTTTGCGCCGAGGGCATATCGCGGCGACGCGCGGAGCATCCCTTGGCGCAATGAGGGAAATCGGCGCCCCTCCCTGGCCGCCTTTTGCGACGGAGACGGCTTGTCTGGCGGGGCGCGGATAGAAGCCGGACCATGAATTTTAATTTAGCTCTTTGAGATCGCGTCTCCGCATATAGCTGCTGCCTGCATCCGTCAGCGGTGACGACGGCCCCCGTCCCGCCAGGGCGCTTGGGAGGCAAGAATGAGATCGCCCTCGATACGGCGCCTGAAACTCGCCGGCGCGTTGCTGGCTGCGATGGCGACTTCCATTGCGGCCTGCGCAGCAAAGGACAATGGCATTCCGACACTGACCATGCAGGCCGCAAGCCGGCTGCCCCCAGGCCAGCTGCCGCGGATATTCAAAGACCCGGACCCCTATTCCTACGACCCCTACAACATTCACGAAACCGACGGGCTTAGCCGCAATCCCGACGATTGTCTCAGGTGGGGTTGCATCGATCACAGGTGACAGTCGCTTCACGGCCTCCGCTCAGAAAACGAGCTTGCCGCCCACGAGCGCGAGCGTGCCGGCCATCAACGGCCGCAAGACGCGATCGGGCACACGAGAGGCGAAATGGCTTCCGATCGCGATGCCCGGTATCGAACCGGACAGCAGCGAGACGAGCAGTATCCAGTCGACCGAGCCCATCCACCAATGGCCCGCGCCCGCGAGCAGCGTGAGCGGCACGGCGTGGGCGATGTCGGTGCCGACGATTCGCACGGCCGGCATTTTCGGATAGAGCATCAGCAGCACGGTCACGCCGATTGCGCCCGCGCCGACGGAAGAGATCGACACGAGCACGCCGAGCACAACGCCAAGCGCTGTCGTGAGCAACCCAATTTCCCTGTCGGCGCGCTTGTCCATAAACGCCGCCACGGCCGACAGCAGCCGCCGGCGAAAGATCAGCGTGACCGCCGTCACGATCAGGGCAAACCCCAGCGTCGTCGTGATCACCGTGCTCGTGCCTTTGGAGTCGACTCCGAAATGCGACAACACCAGCAGCGAGAGCGCCGCGGCGGGAACGCTGCCGGAGGCGAGTCGACGCGTGACACGCCAGTCGATCGCATCGTTGCGCCCGTGGACGAGTGACCCGCTGATTTTCGTGACGCCGGAATACAGGAGATCCGTGCCGACTGCGGTCGCCGGATGGATGCCGAACAGCAAGACCAGGAGCGGCGTCATCAGCGAGCCGCCGCCAACGCCTGTGAAGCCCACAAGCATGCCGACGGCGAAGCCGGAAGCCGTGTAAAGCGGATTGATCAGATGGAGAAAACCCAACACCAACGCTCCCTTCGGCTGCTTTCAGCGCCTACGCGAATTTGCTTTATGAAGTTCGTGGATGGACCGGGCGCCGTTCTCGATCGTCGGATTTCCATCGCCGTTCTGCCTCGTGAACAGAAAAGATCATGTCGTTCGACCCGCGGCTCTCGGAGAGAAGCCGACCGAAGCGCGCAAAGCGCGCCCGCGCAGCATTCAAAGGGCTTTGAACCGAAAACCGCCAAGTCATGAAGGACGTCCTCGCTCCCCTAGAAACAGCCGCCTCGGCCAACGCCGCGGCGTTTAGAACTTGACGCGTAACCCGGCTGTCGGCGCGATATTCTGGGTCGCCTGAAAGCCGTTGGCCAGGCCCCCGTAAACGTTCGAAATCATCAAGCCGGCATAAAGATCGACTCGCTTGACGGGCCGGTAGTCGAGCAGAAACGAGATCGCGTCTTGCGAGCCGGCACAGGCGCTGCTGTTCACGCGCGAAACAACCAGACTGCGCCCGTTTGGCTGGACGAAAGTCGTATTGGCGCTGGCGCAGGGCGTGGCGGACGAATTGTAGTTGTTCTGGTCGAGATAATAGAAAGCCGCGGTCGCGTCGAGCTGGGAGTTGATCGAGTATTTCGCACCCAAAAAGAAGACGTTCACAAACCTGTTATGCAAGTAGGTGGTGTAGCTGATCCATTGGGTCGGAAAATTTTTCGCCGCTCCGGGGAATGATGAGGGGATGGTCCCGGGCACGCTGTAGCCGCCGAGCGTCTCGAAACCATTGGGGAAGGTGCTGCTCGGGTCCGCCTGCCGCCACCATTCGTAGCCGCCGTAAAGCGTCGCCGGTCCCAATTTGTATTTGCTGAGCAGGATGACGCCGGAGTTGTTGGACAAGGTCGCCTTCAAGTCGTCGGCGTCATAGAAGTTCGGGATGCCGGAGGTGCAGCCGGTCTGCCCCTTGAAAGGCCCCGATTTGATGATGGCGCATGTCCCGCTCAAGGTGCTGAGGCTTGCCGCGTTCTGGGCATAGCTGCCGATAGCGTCCAACGACAGCGTCCCACCGTAGAGGTTGGCGAAGTCGGCGCCGATCTGGGCCTGATAAAGTCCGGTCGACCCGTTGCCCTGGTCATAGCCGCCCCACTGCACCAGGCCCGCCCCGTGGAAATTCATGAAACTGGCGCGATACTTCACGCCTGTGTTGGCGCGATTGGTTTCAGTATCGCCAAAGCCGGCATAGGAGCCCGAATAGCCCAACGGCGAGAAGGCGTACGAGCCGCTCATCGGATCGCCGGCGATCAGCCCGTCCAGAGTGAGCGAGGTCACGCGGCCGACGGTCAGGGCGCCGTAAGTCGGGTTGCTGAGGCCGAGGAACCCGGCCGAATTGTTCCATTGGCCAGCGCGGCTCGAATCGCTGTTTGCGTTCTGCAGGACGAGCGCCTTGCCGTTGTTCTCGACGAGCGAGCGCGGGCCGTTGGTAAGGTAACCGGATAACGGATCGAAGCCGATTTCCAGCGAGCCGACGAGCGACCAGCCGTAGGCGATCGGCTGGCTCAGCTTGATGCCGACGACCGATTGGTTCATCCCGTTGGGCGTCCACAACCACTTTGGGCCGTAGCTCTGCTTGCTGATGAAATTTGCGACCCCGTTGGCGTAGCTTTTGTTGAAGCCGGCGCCATTGGACTGGTAGCCGATGCCCGAGTCCAGAGTCGCATAGACGGTGAAGGGTCCGTAGCTCAGCGGGCAACCCAGCGCGCTTGAATTCAGATAAGCCCACAAACTCGAAAAGCAGTTCACCGGCGGAGGAGCCTCCTTCTTTGTCGGCACGTCAGCCGCGCGCGCTGCGCCGATGGCGACGATTGCAAGCGTCAGTCCGATACCTAGCCTTTTCATCGATACCCATGCGCCCCTTGCTCCGACCGACGAGAACGCGTGCGAAGTCCAGGCAGCCGATTTGGCCTCGCCCAACCCAAGCCACTGCTATAATCTATAATGTCTAGTATCTTTGTCAACTTAATCGTCGCAAGGGCCTTTTGGGCCGACTGCGAAACGCCGCCCTTTATCCCGCCGCCACTCCGCGCAGGATGATTTCGATCGTTTCCGCTTTCGCGCGCTCGAAAGCCCGGGCGTCGAGCGGACCGCCGCCGTTCAGGGTCGCCATTTCATGGGCGGCGTTGGCGTATTGCTGGGTTGTCGCCCAGATCATGTAGAACAGAAACCGGGGCTCGATCGGCTTGAGCTTGCCGGCGGCGATCCAGCGGCGCACCACGCGCTCGCGCGATGTGACCCATTCGGTCAGGGTGGTATCGAGGAAATCCTGGATGATCGGCGCGCCGCGCATGATTTCCGCCGACCAGATGCGGGTGGCGAGCGGCATTTCGCGCGCAAGATCCATTTTGGCGCCGATATAGGCGGAGAGCGCAACGTTGGGGTCGCTGCTCGTGTCGAAGGACGAGGCGGCGGCGAGCCAGGCCGTCAGCACCCGCTCGATCACGGACCGGTACAGGCCTTCCTTGGTTGGAAAGTAATAGTGCAGGTTCGCCTTCGGCACCCCCGCGCGACGCGCGATCGCCGCCGTTGTCGCGCCGGCGAATCCCTGCTCGGCGAACACCCACTCGGCGGCCTCGAGCAGCGCCCGCTCGTTCTCCTCGCGGATGGTCGGTCTCGGCCTGCGCCGCGCCATGCGTTTCCCCCCGAACCTCGGCCGGCCTCTTGTGCGCCGGCCTTACCCCTATCCGGCGCTTCGCGCCATCCATCACGGTAAGAAACACTCGTTTGGGATCTTCAGTCTTCTAGTTCCGGCGCATCCGGTTTCACCTACGGGCCAAATCTTGCTTCCATCCGTCGCGAGCGGACCGGCGAGCGGGGTTTCCCGAGTTTGACCGATTGGTCAAACCTATAATAGCGTCCGCGAATGCGCGCTGGAGCTGATGCCTGATGGCTGACTTGTCGAATGTGCGAGTCGACGGGGCGCGGCTCTGGGATTCCTTGATGGAGATGGCGAAAATCGGCGCGACGCCCAAAGGCGGGTGCAAGCGCCTGACGCTGACCGACCTCGACAAACAGGGCCGCGAGCTCTTCCGCAAATGGTGCGAAACCGCCGGCTGCACGGTCAAGGTCGACGAGATGGGCAACATGTTCGCCAAACGCGAGGGCGCCGAGCCGTCGCTGCCGCCCGTCTTCGTCGGCAGCCACCTCGACACCCAGCCGACCGGAGGCAAGTTCGACGGCGTGCTTGGCGTCCTCGGCGCGCTCGAGATCGTCCGCTCGCTGAACGATCTCAAGATCAAGACCCGGCATCCGATCGAGGTCGTGAACTGGACCAACGAGGAGGGCTCGCGCTTCGCCCCCGCCATGGTGTCGTCGGGCGTGTTCGCCGGCGTCTTCACCAGGGACTTCGCCTATTCGCGCCTCGACGCCGACGGCAAGTCGCTCGGCGACGAGCTGAAGCGGATCGGATTTGCGGGCAAGGAGCCGGTCGGCGGCCGCCCGGTGCACGCCTATTTCGAGCTCCACATCGAGCAGGGCCCGATCCTCGAGGACGAAAATATCGATGTCGGGGTCGTCACCCATGGCCAGGGCCAGCGCTGGTACGAAATTCGCCTCACCGGCTTCGAGAGCCACGCCGGCTCGACGCCGATGCCGCGCCGCAAGGACGCGCTGCTCGGCGCGGCGCGGATCGTCGAGCTCGTCAACGCGATCGGCCTCTCCAAGGCGCCGCTCGGCGTGTCGACAGTCGGGATGCTGAACCCCTACCCGAACTCGCGCAACGTCATTCCCGGCGAGGTCTTCATGACCTGCGAATTCCGCCATCCGGACAATTCGACGCTGACCTCGATGGACGCGGCGCTCAAGGAGGGGGTCGAGGCGATCACAAAGAAAATCGGCCTGACCTATGACATGAAACAGGTCTTCGACTACGAGCCGGTCGCTTTCGACAAAGGCTGCGTCGACGCGGTCAGGCGCGCGGCGGAGCGCTTCGGCTACTCGCATCGCGACATCGTCTCGGGCGCCGGCCATGACGCCTGCTACATGGCGCGGGTCGCGCCGTCATCGATGGTGTTCACGCCCTGCGTCGATGGCGTCAGCCACAACGAAAGCGAGGACATCAAGCAGGAGTGGTCGACCGCGGGCGCCAACGTGCTCATGCACGCAGTCCTGGAAAAGGCTGAAATCGTATCCTAGCGGACTGTGGCGGCCGGCGGACGCGGCGGCCTGGACAATTGGATTTGAGGAGAGAGTTGGAGACATGTCGCTCGTCATCGAAGGTGGAACGATCGTCGCCGCGGACCGCAGCTACAAGGCCGACGTGCTGGTCGAAGGCGAGACCATCAAGGCGATCGGCGAAGGCTTGAGGGGCGACAGCACGCTCGACGCCAAGGGCTGCTTCATCTTTCCCGGCGGCATCGACCCGCACACCCATCTCGACATGCCGTTCATGGGCGCCAATTCCGCCGACAATTACGAGAGCGGCACCAAGGCCGCGCTCTCTGGCGGCACGACCATGGTTGTCGACTTCTGCATCCCCAACCGCAATCAGCCGCTGATGGAGGCGTTTGCCGACTGGGACAAGCGCGCGAAGGACGCCGTCGCCGATTATTCCTACCACATGTGCATCACCTACTGGGACGATTCGGTGCGCCGCGACATGGCGAAAGTCGTCGCCGCGGGAGTGACGACGTTCAAGCATTTCATGGCCTATAAAGGCGCGCTGATGGTCAATGACGAGGAGATGTTCGCCTCGTTTTCGCGCTGCGCCGAACTCGGGGCGATGCCGCTGGTTCACGCCGAGAACGGCGAGATCGTCGCCGCCCTCCAGAAGCACTACATGGCCAAGGGCGTCACCGGTCCGGAGGGCCACGCGCTCTCGCGTCCGCCCGACGTCGAGGGCGAAGCGGCCAATCGGGCGATCATGCTCGCCGATCAGGCGGGTGTGCCCCTCTATGTCGTTCACACCTCCTGCATCCAGGCGCATGAGGCGATCCGGCGCGCCCGGGCTCTCGGCAAGCGGGTCTATGGCGAGCCGCTGATTCAGCATCTGGTGCTCGACGAAAGCGAATATTACCACCAGGACTGGAAGCACGCGGCGCGGCGCGTGATGTCGCCGCCGTTCCGCGACAAGGTCCACCAGGACGACTTATGGAACGGCTTGCGGGCCGGCTCGCTGCAGGTGGTGGCGACCGACCATTGCGCCTTCACGACCAAGCAGAAGGAGCTGGGCTTGGGTGACTTCACCAAGATCCCGAACGGGACCGGGGGGCTCGAGGACCGCATGCCGGTGCTATGGACCTATGGCGTCGAGACCGGACGGCTCACCCCGAACGAGTTCGTCGCCGTGACCTCGACCAACATCGCCCGCATTCTCAATCTCTATCCGCGCAAAGGGGCGATCCTGCCCGGCGCCGACGCCGACATCACCGTCTGGGATCCCAAGGCCAACAAGACCATCTCGGCCCGGACCCAGGTCTCGGTCATCGACTATAACGTTTTCGAGGGCACGAAAGTGACCGGGCTGCCGCGCTATACGCTGTCGCGGGGCGATGTGGTGTTTCGCGACGGCGCCGTGCAGGCCGAGCTGGGACGGGGTCGCTTCATCAAGCGCGAGCCGTTTGCCCCGGACGCACGCGCGCTCAAGCGCTACAAGGAGTTTACCGCGGTTGCGGGCGTTCAGCGCTGAGGGCGCGGATCGACAATGGATGTAGCGGCGGCCCCCAAACTCAAACCGGACGACGGCGGCAAGGCGCCGCCCGCCGACGCCGCGATCGAGATCAGCGGCGTTTCGCTGCGCTTCGACACCGCCGATGGCCCGGTGCAGGCTCTCAGCGACGTCAGCCTAAAGATCGCGCGCGGCGAGTTCGTGTCCTTCATCGGGCCGTCGGGCTGCGGCAAGACCACGCTCTTGCGCGCGGTCGCGGATCTCGAGACCCCGACCGGCGGCGCAATCCGCGTCAACGGCATGACCCCGCACCAAGCGCGCGGAAGCCGCGCCTATGGCTATGTGTTCCAGGCCCCGGCGCTCTATCCGTGGCGCAGCGTCGCCCGCAACATCGCGCTGCCGCTCGAGATCATGGGCTTTGCCAAGGGCGAACGCGAGGCGCGGGTCGCTAAGGGACTCGAACTGGTCAATCTTTCCGGATTCGGCAACAAATACCCCTGGCAATTGTCCGGCGGCATGCAGCAGCGCGCGTCGATCGCGCGGGCGCTCTCGTTCGACCCCGATCTTCTGCTCATGGACGAGCCGTTCGGCGCCCTCGACGAGATCGTGCGCGATATGCTGAACCAGCAGCTCCTGCGCCTGTGGAACGTGACCGGCAAGACGGTTTTGTTCGTCACCCATTCGATTCCGGAGGCGGTGTTCCTGTCGACCCACATCGTGGTCATGTCCCCGCGCCCGGGACGGATTATCGACGTCATCGCCTGCGACCTTCCCCGCGACCGGGCGCTCGACATCCGCGAGACGCCCGAATTCCTGGCCATCGCCAACCGCGTGAGGCACGGTCTCAGGGAGGGGCATTCCTATGACGGGTAGCGCGGGCGGGCGCCCTCATCCGGCCGACTTACGTCGGCCACCTTCTCCCAGAGGGAGAAGGGCGGCGCCTTCCCCTTCTCCCTCTGGGAGAAGGTGGCGCGAAGCGCCGGATGAGGGCGCGCCGATGAAATCCGCGCTCCCCATCGCAACGGTCGTTCTCGCGCTGATCGCGGTCTGGTATCTCGCCGCGGCGCTGATGAATGCGCAGTTGCAACGCGACCAGTTCGCCAACGCGGGCCGGGCGGACTATTCGACGCAAGACCTCGTCGGCGCATCGCTCAACATGGAGCGGCCGAAGCTGCCCGCGCCGCATCAAGTGGCGTCCGAGCTTTACAAGCTCGTCCTCGACACTTCGCCGACCTCCAAGCGCAGCCTCGTCTATCATGGCGCAATCACGCTCGAAGAAACGCTGATCGGCTTCGCGATCGGTTCGGCGCTCGGCATCGGCCTTGCCGTCCTGATCGTCTCGATGCGCTGGCTCGAGCGGTCGATGATGCCGTGGATCGTGGCCTCGCAGACCGTCCCGATCATCGCGCTCGCGCCGATGATCGTCGTCATCCTCAATCAGTTCAATGTCACCGGCATTGCGCCGAAGGCGGCGATCGCGGCCTATCTCTCGTTCTTTCCGGTGACCGTCGGCATGGTCAAGGGCTTTCGTTCGCCCGATCCGCTGCAGCTCGACCTCATGCGCACCTATTCGGCGACGAGCGCACAGACTTTCCTCAAGCTGCGCGCGCCCGCCTCGACGCCGTTCTTCTTCACCAGCATGAAGATCGGGGCAGCGGCAGCGCTCGTCGGGGCGGTGGTCGCTGAAGTGACCAAGAGCGAAGACGGAGGCCTGGGCGCGCGGCTGCTCGCGGGTTCGTATTATGGCCAGACGGTGCAGATCTGGGCTGCGCTGTTCGCGGCCGCGGCGCTGTCGGCGGGGCTCGTCGGCGCGATCGGGGTCGCCGGGCGGATCGCCGAGCGACGAATGGCGTTCACGCCATGACGCTCAAGCGCATCCGCGACCTCTTGCCGCCGCTGGCGTTCGGGCTCGCGGTGCTGGCGCTCTGGGAGGCCGGGGTGAGGCTCCTCGGCGTGCCTGCGATCATCCTGCCGCCGCCCTCGGCGATCGCGGCCAGGCTGGTCACGTCCGTGCCCACGCTCGCCGCCGATTTCCGCCAGACGATCCAGGGCGTGCTGGCGGGCTATGCGATCGGCTCGCTCGCGGGATTCGCGGTCGCGATCCTGATCGACCGGTCGCAGTTCCTGCAGCGCGGCCTGATGCCGATCGGCAATCTGGTTTCCGCGCTGCCGATCGTCGGCGTCGCGCCGATCATGGTGATGTGGTTCGGCTTCGACTGGCAGTCGAAGGCGGCGGTGGTCGTCGTGATGACGTTCTTTCCGATGCTGGTGAACACGATCGCCGGGCTTTCCAGCGCGGGGGCAATCGAGCGGGATCTCATGAAGACCTATGGCGCCGACTATTGGCAGACGCTGCTCGCGCTTCGCCTGCCGGTCGCGATGCCGTTTATTTTCAACGCGCTTAAGATCAATACGACGCTGGCCATGATCGGCGCGATCGTCGCCGAATTCTTCGGCACGCCGATCGTGGGGATGGGCTTTCGCATCTCGACCGAAGTCGGCCGGCTTCAGATCGACATGGTATGGGCGACGATCGTGGTCGCGGCGCTGACCGGTTCGTTGTTCTATGCGCTGGTCGCCGGCGTCGAACGCCGGGTGACGTTCTGGCACGCCTCCTATCGCGGCAGGGAGGCTTGAGCTTTTGGCCGCGCTCCTGTCATACTCGCGGCGATAGGGAAATAGGGTTCAATCGGAGGGAGAAAAAATGAAACCGATCATGTTCGCATTGGCAGGCGTCGCGGCGTTCGCGGCCGTGACGACCGCGCAGGCGGCCGACAAAGTCACGTTGCAGCTGAAATGGGTCACGCAAGCCCAATTCGCTGGCTATTACGTCGCCAAGGACAAGGGCTTCTACAAGGATGAAGGGCTCGACGTTACGATCAAGCCCGGCGGCCCGGATGTCGCTCCTGAGCAGGTGCTGGCGGGCGGCGGCGCCGATGTCGTCGTCGACTGGATGCCGGCGGCGCTCGCGGCGCGCGAGAAGGGCGCGCCGATGGTCAATATCGCGCAGCCTTTCAAGCATTCGGGTCTGGAGCTCGACCTGCCGCGCTGACACCGGCATCAAGAAACCCGAGGATCTCAAGGGCCGCACGCTTGGCGTCTGGTTCTACGGCAACGAATATCCGTTCCTCAATTGGATGGGGAAGCTCAAATTCCCGACCGACGGCTCTCCTGCCGGCGTCAAAGTCGTGAAGCAGGGCTTCAATGTCGACCCGCTGCTTCAGAAGCAGGCCGACTGCATTTCGACCATGACCTATAACGAATATTGGCAGGTGATCGACGCGGGCTACAAGCCCGACCAGCTCGTCGTGTTCAAATACGAGGACGAGGGCGTCGCCACGCTCGAGGATGGCCTCTATGTGATGGAGGACAAGCTCAAGGACCCGGCATTCGTCGACAAGATGGCGCGTTTCGTCAAGGCGTCGATGAAGGGCTGGGAATACGCCCGCGCGCATCCGGAGGAAGCGGTCAAGATCGTGCTCGACAACGACACGACCGGCGCCCAGACCGAACATCATCAGTCGCAGATGCTGGGCGAGATCAACAAGCTGACGACCGGCTCGGACGGCCGTCTCGACGTCGCCGACTATCAGCGCACGGTGAAGACGCTGCTGACCGGCGGCTCGGACCCGGTCATCTCGAAGGAGCCGACCGGCGCCTACACGACCGTCATCACCGACAAGGCGCTCGGGAAGAAGTAAAGCGCGCGACCACAAACCGAACGCCTCGTCTCTCCGGGGACGAGGCGTTTTCGCGCGCCATCTGGTTAGATATCCACCGCCTCGCCGAGGGCCTGCGCGGCGGCGCGCTCGCCCCTCGCGTCGGCGGCGCTCTCAGCGGAAGCGCTGCGCACGAGGCCGTGAATGAAGCGCAGTTTCTCGACCACCGCGGGCGCGAGGACGAACGGGTAGAGATCGGGCCTGCCCATCGCGCGATTGACGCTGTTCATGGCGACGACAAAGGGCGCCCAGGCGTCGATGATCTCATCGATCGAGCCGACGATATAGGGATCGAAGTCGAGCCTGGCCGAGTGGGCGCCGTCCTTGTCGATCGCCGGCTTGATCTTGACCCCGAACGCGCTCGCGGTCTCGAGCGTGTCGACGATATGCAGGTAGTGGGCCCAGGTTTCGGCGAAATCCTCCCACGGATGGCTCGTCGCGTAAGCCGAGACGAAGCGCTCCGGCCAATCTGCGGGAGCGCCCTGCTCGTAGTGGCGCTTGAGCGCCGCCTCGTAGTCCTGCGAGTCATCTCCGAACACGGCGCGGCATTGTTCGAGCCTCCCGCCGTCGCGAACCAGGATGTCCCAATAGTGGTGACCGACCTCGTGGCGGAAGTGGCCGAGCAGGCTGCGGTAGGGCTCGGCCAATTCCGCCCGGCGCTTCTCCATCTCGGCGCTGTCGGCTTCGGCGAGCGCGATCGTCACCACGCCGTCGTCGTGACCGGTCATCACCCTTGGACCGGAAGGATGAGGCGGGTCGGCGAGGAACTCGAACGCCAGGCCATGGCGCGGGTCTTCGGCGCGGGTCTTTAGCGGCAGCTTCCAGCGCAGCAGGCTGTAGAACAGGCGGTGCTTGGCGAGTTCGATATCTCGCCAGGCGGCGAGATGGGACGGCTGCGAGATGTCGGGAATCGTATCGTTGTGGCGGCACGCGACGCAAAGCCGATCCCGCCCCTCGGCCGGTGTCAGCCAGTTGCAGACGTCATGATCCGCATTGGCGCAGAAACGCCTGAGCGCGCGGTCGCCCGCCAAGGGAGTCCACGCATCGCCGCCCGCAGGCTCGAGGGCGGCCATGATTTCGAGTTCCGGGACATAGCCGAGCCGATGGCCGCAACGGCCGCAGGTCCGATTCTCGAAATAGATGATGTTGTCGCAGACCTGGCAGCGGAACAATTTCATGCGGCGACCCCGGAGTTCTGAACGCGCGAAACGCGGAAGGGGTTGAATTGTTCCCATAAATCTGATGCGGCGCATCAAGAACAGGCTTGGAGCGTGCGCCTTCACCTGCGAAAAGGAAACCCTCTCATCGAGACGCAGGCTTTCTCGGAGTCAAGCAATGCGGGTGAAGCTGTTTTCCCAAGGCGTGACCACGCCGATCCAGTCGCTGGAGAATGACATCAACGAGTTCCTGGAATCGCAGCGGCCGCATGTCACCTATGTCAGCGTCGCCTCGAGCGATGTCGAAAGGGTCGCTTCCGTCTGGTACGAAGAGCCGCATCATCGGACCGTGGAACAGACGATGACGGAACTGGAAGAGCTGGCCGAAGAGCCGGGGGCCGAAGGCAACCTGGCCTGAGGGATAGGGTTCATCGCGGCGCGGCGCGGTTCACGATCGGCTTCGCGTCGACGCCGGTCAGCGCGCCATAGTTATGCGCTCCCCGCGTCTCGAGGCGCGAGCGGCAGAAGGCGCCGGCGACGGGCGAGCCGGCGCGGATCAACGCCGCCGCCTGAAGCGTGAGCGCGAGCCGGTCGCACAGATCGCGGGCGCGGCTCTCGAAGTCGGCGAGGTTGCGCATGTCGTCCTTGAGCGCCGCCGCCTCGCGGTCGAGCGCCGTGCTTTCGCCCCTCGACCGCGGCGACTTCGGCGAAAAAGGCTTCGAGCGTCTGTGGCGAACGCTGGATCGCGCGGGCGATGTCGAGGCACTGGACGTTGCCGCTACCCTCCCAGATCGCGTTGACCGGGGCCTCGCGGTAGAGGCGCGGCATCGGGCTGTCCTCCATCACGCCCGAGCCACCCAGGCATTCCAGCGCCTCATAGGCATGGCCCGGGGCGCGCTTGCAGATCCAGTATTTGCCGATCGCCGCGCCGATCCTGACCAGCGCGTCCTCATGGCCGTCGTCGCGATGGTCGAGCGCGCGGGCGATGCGCATGGTGAGCGTCAGCGCCGCCTCCGCCTCGATGGCGAGGTCCGCCAGCACCGCGGTCATGATCGGCTGGTCGATCAGCAGCGCGCCGAACGCCCTACGCTGGCGGCAATGGTCGATCGCCTGGGAGACCGCCATCCGCATCCCGGCGGAGGAGCCGATCATGCAGTCGAACCGGGTCATGGCGACCATCTCGATGATCGTCGGCACTCCCCGGCCCTCCGGCCCGACCATCCAGCCGAGCGCGCCGCGCAGTTCCGTCTCGCTCGACGCGTTGGACACATTGCCCATCTTGCGCTTGAGGCGGATGATCTGGAGCGGATTCTTGGTTCCATCGGGACGCCAGCGCGGCACGAGGAAGCAGGAAAGACCGCCCGGCGCCTGAGCCAGCACGAGGAACGCGTCGCACATCGGCGCCGAAACGAAGAACTTGTGCCCGACCAGCTCGTAGGCCTGGCCGCCTCCCTCGGCGCCGACGGGAATGGCGCGCGTCGTATTGGCGCGAACGTCCGAGCCGCCCTGTTTCTCGGTCATCGCCATGCCGATCGTCACGCCCTGCTTCTGATCGGCCGGCACGTTGCGCGGATCGTAGACCCGCGCCTGGACCTTCGGCAGCCATTGTTCGGCGAGGTCGGGCTGAAGCTTGAGGCACGGCGTCGCGGCGAAGGTCATGGTGATCGGGCAGCCGTGGCCGGCCTCGACCTCGGTGTGCATGTAGGAGCGCGCGGCGCGCGCCACATGCGCGCCCTCGCGCGGATCGGTCCATGGCGACGAGTGAAGGCCATCCTCGATCGAGGCCTTCATCAACGCGTGGTAGGAGGGATGGTAGCGGATGAGATCAATTCGCCGTCCATAGCGGTCATGCGTATCGAGCTCGGGCGGGTTCTTGTTCGCGAGCGCGCCGAGCTCCAGGAATTCAGCCGACCCGGCGCGGGCCCCGAAGGCTCCGAGCGCATTGCCGGCCCAGCCAGCGCCCTCGCGCTGCACCGCCTCCTTCAGCGCCGCGTCGGAATCGTAGAGGTTATAGTCTACGAGCTCGACCGGCTGATTGATCACCTCGTGCGTGACGGCGCCATAAGGGTCGAGACCGGCTGACTTCGGGAGCACGGTTTCACCGACGAGGGTCGCCATGGCGCTTCTCCTTTACGCGCTCACGGCGCGCCCGCCTATCTAAGCCCGACAGGTGGGGCGCTCAACACCGCCGACAAAGGGATTCCAAGTCACGGACCTGTCATTTCGCGACGCTATCCGAAAGACTGTCAATACGTTGCCTGGCCGAGCAGCAATCAAAGGAGACTGGAATGACCGTACGCTCCACCGCGCTTACCATTGCCGTAGCCGCCGGTTTTCTGCTTGGTCATGGCCCCGCTTCCGCCGCCGCGCCAAAACACGTCATCCTCATCATGATGGAGAATCACGGCACTGACACTCTCCTCGGCAACAAGGAGGACGCGCCGTTCATCAACGAGCTGATCGCCGAGCCGGGCGTGCGTTACGCGACCCAATATTACGGCGTCACCCATCCGAGCCTTCCCAATTACCTCGCGCTGGTCGCAGGCGACACGATGGGGATTCACGACGACTGCAAGGCCGGGGCCGACGTCAAATGCAAACCCGAGGAGTTCGTCCCCGACGCCGACGAGCCAGCGACGGCCGGTCGGCTCCTGACCGACGAACAGGAAAAGCAGGCCGCCGAAACCGCCCACCTGTTTTCCGGCAAGACGCTGATCGACCAGTTCGACGAGGCGAAAGTCTCCTGGAAGGTCTACATGCAGGGCCTCCCCGCGGACCAGAAGAGCGTCGAATTCGCGCCGCTCGACGCGAATGGGAAGGTCGTCGCCAAGCTTTATGCGCAGAAGCACAATCCGTTCGTCTATTTCTCAAGCTTCGCCAGCGATCCGGCGCGCATGGCCAAGCTCCTGCCTGACGAGGGACTGGCCGCCGACCTTGAGGGCGGTCTCGCCCGCTTCACCTGGATCTCGCCGGACCAGTGCCACGACATGCACGGGATTTCGGCCTCTTCGGCCGCCACGATCGGCAAACCCGACTGCGGCTATCCGAATTCAGGCCTCGACCATTCAGTGATCCGCCTCGGCGACCAATATTTGCGCGAGACGGTCGGTGCGATCCGCGCGGCTCCAGTCTGGAGGGACGACACGGCGATCGTCATCGTCTGGGACGAGGACGACTACGCCGGCACATCCGGGATCAAAGGCAGCCCGATCGGACGCAACGGAGCGGTGCTCGGAGGCGCGCGCGCGCCCCTCATCGTGGTGACCAGCAAGGCTGGGGCTGCGCGCAAAATCGACGCGCCCTTCAATCAC
This sequence comes from uncultured Alphaproteobacteria bacterium, assembly GCA_963806935.1. Taxonomy (GTDB): domain Bacteria; phylum Pseudomonadota; class Alphaproteobacteria; order Rhizobiales; family Beijerinckiaceae; genus Roseiarcus. The sequence continues at coordinate 86 of CAWEAT010000018.1, read as the reverse complement.
TACAATCTGCTCGCGACCCTTGAGGCTGCATATGGAGTGGGTTGCCTGGGTCACGCCTGCGAAGCGAAGGACGCCCTCATCGAGGG
>CAWEAT010000017.1:0-36922 GCA_963806935.1 uncultured Alphaproteobacteria bacterium | reverse complement strand
GGCACTTCTCGATCTCGTCCTTGGTCGCGGTCGATTTGACCTTGGCGATTGCGTATTCGTTGTGGGTGAGGATGACGACGCGGGCTTTTCCGTCAGAATCGGCGATTGCCCAGTCGGCTTCCGCCTTGCCGATCTCGCGCGGATCTTCCTGGATGTTGACGAAAAGATTGAGATCGGGCTGAGGCCCGGGCAATCCGGCGGCGTGGAGCCCGACAAACTTGATGCCTTGCGCCACGCCGGCCTTTATCGGGTCTTGCAGGCTCGCCGCGTCGGCAAAGAGCGCGATGCCGTCTGGCTTCAGGGCGATCGCCTGGTTTATGCCGGCAAGCCAGGACGTGGGACTGCCTTTACCGTCGATGACGGTGACGTTCCACCCGAGCTTTTCTCCCGTTCCTTGAGGTAGACGCCATAGAGATGAGAAATGTCGTTCTGCTTGTCGCCCGACAGAAAGACGATCTTCTTGCCGGGCTCGGGCTTCGGCGCCTTTCGGCCCCTCCCAGGTGGTCTGCGGCCCAGCGTATCTGGCGACCGCGGCCTTGGCGTCCGACACGGCGTCGGCGCGAGCGGGCGGAACGGCGATCAGCGCGGCGAGCGCGACAGCGCCGCCGAACAAAAATGATGACTGGCTTCACCTCTCATGTGCTTTCCTCCCTTTTCAAGTTCGCGCCTCGGCGTCGAACAGGATTCCTCTCAATCTGCAATCTTGAGCAGCAGCTTTCGCGAATGACCAGCTTCGGCGGCAGAATGATACTCTCGGGCGAGCCATCGGGCGACTTGATCCGGCGCAGCAACAGGCGGGCGCTTTCCTCACCGATCTCGCGCGCGCCGATGGCGACGCTCGTCAACGCGGGGCGGTGCATCGCCCCTTCGGGAATATTGTCGAAGCCGATGACGGCCGCATCGCGGCCGGGCGCGAGCCCCAGATCGGCAAGACCGAGCATGACGCCGAGCGCGCACAAATCGTTGTGGCAGATACCGCGGTCGGGGCGGTCGTCCTGTCTTGGAACAGCTGGGCGACCGCGGCCGCCCCATCCTCTCGCGTCGGCAAGCAATTGACGATCGGCCCGACCGGCAGTCCGAATTTGGGGAGAATGGCGCGGAAGGCCTCGGTTCGATCTCGGGCCGGCGATACCCGTCGCGCGCCGCCGACAAAAGCGATGCGCTCATGCCCGAGGCCGATCAAATGCTCGGCCGCCAAGGTCATTCCGAGCCGAAAGTCGGCGCTGACGTAGTCGGCGCCCTGCCCGCCGACGCGCCGTAACATTTGCACGACGGGAACGCCGTTGCGCTTCAGTTCGTCGACGACGTCGGCTGCGGTGCCTTCTGCCGGCGCGAGCAGGATGCCGTCAACGCGATGCTCGCGCATGCGAGCGATGAAGCGGCTCTGGCGGGCGGGCGATTCTGCGGTATTGGCGACGAAGGCGACCCAGCCCGCCTGATCGAGGGCGTCATCGATTCCCGCCGCGAGCTCGGCGTAGAACGGATTGGTGATTTCGCAGATGACCAACCCGACGGTATGCGTGAGGCGCGCGCGCAAATTCGCCGCAGCGCGATGGTAGACATAGCCAAGCGAGTCCATGGACGACTGAACGCCGGCCCTGGTGGTCGCCGCAACCAGGGGACTGTTGCGCAGCACCAGAGAGACTGTCGCCGCCGACACCCCTGCGTGCCGGGCGATATCCTTTACGGTTGGGCGCAAGCGCTCCCTCTGACGATCATTTGCGATTTAGATCGATCTAATAGAATTTATCCGGCAATCGCAGGGGAACGTCAACGGGAATTCTGAAAGCATCCAATGGCGCTCCGAGGTCAAGGCCGGCTCCTCTTGCCGCCGTTCGCGGCCCGGATTCTCTCGGTCCGAGGGTCGCAATTTTGGCAATAGATGATATTCATGCGGTCCTTTCGATCCGGCCATCAGCAGGGCGCCCATGAATTCAGAGACCCGGATTTCCACACGCGTCGAGACGCCGCGGCAAGACCCGCTCGCCGACATGGTCTTTGTGCCGGGCGGGGAATTCCGCATGGGTTCGGACCAGCATTATCCCGAGGAGGCGCCGGTCCACCGGGTCAGCGTCGGCGCATTCTGGATCGACGTCGCGCCGGTGACGAACCGGCAGTTCCGCAGGTTCGTCAACGCCACGAACCACGTCACCTTCGCCGAGATCGCGCCCGATCCGAAGGACTATCCAGGCGCGTTGCCGCACATGTTGAAGGCCGGCTCGCTCGTCTTCTCGCCTCCCGACGCGCCGGTCGATCTCAAGAATTGGTCGCAATGGTGGCGATTTAAGTTCGGCGCCGACTGGCGCAGGCCCTATGGGCCGCGCAGTTCGATCAGCGGGCTCGACAACCACCCGGTGGTGCATGTCGCCTATCGTGACGCAGAGGCGTATGCGCGCTGGGCCGGCAAGGAACTGCCGACCGAGGCCGAGTGGGAATATGCGGCGCGTGGCGGCCTCGACGGGGCTGAATTCGCCTGGGGCGACGAGTTGACTCCCGAGGGAAAACAAATGGCCAACACCTGGCAGGGGGCGTTTCCGCATGAGAACAAGGCGCTCGATGGTTATGAGCGCACGTCGCCGGTCAAGTCGTTTCCGCCGAACGGTTACGGGCTTTACGACATGATCGGAAACGTCTGGGAGTGGACGACCGATTTCTGGACCACTCGCCACCCTTCTGACGCGGCCAAAGCCTGCTGCGTGCCGCAAAACCCTCGAGGTGGCCCGGAGGCCGAAAGCTACGACCCATGCCAGCCGGAGATTTGCATTCCGCGCAGGGTGCTGAAGGGCGGCTCGCACCTGTGCGCGCCGAACTACTGCCGCCGCTACCGGCCCGCCGCCCGGCACGCCGAGGCGGTCGACACTTCAACGAGCCATGTGGGCTTCCGCTGCGTGGTGCGCGGGGCAGCCGCGAATTGACCGATGCGCCCTCGAGAAGCGCGGTCGTCCAGGCGCGACTGGCGGTCGGGCTGCTTGTCGGCCTCATCGTCGGCGGGGCGCTCTGGTACGGCTTTACGGCAGAGAGTTCTCGGTTGTTTGTGGAGCGACATTTTGGACAGGCCCGGCGGCCCGATGACCTTCCGCTTCATTCTTCAGCCGGCAATGGCGCTCATCGCCGCGCTGCGCGACGGCGTCAAGGACGCGCGGCTGGGACGCCGGCCGTATGTCTGGGCGCTTATTCACGGCGTTCGCGAGCCCCAGGGCCGCGGCGGGCGTCTCTGGGAAGGCGTCGTCGCCACGGCGAGGATCATCATCCTCGGCATTGTAATGGACACCGTCTACCAATGGGTGGTGTTCAAGACTTTCTATCCGGCGCAGGCGGCGGTGATCGCGATTTTGCTCGCCTTCGTTCCCTATATCGTGCTTCGCGGTCCCATTGCGCGCATTGCGCGTCATTGGGTCGCGTCGCCCGCATCCAGCTGAACAGTTTATAGAGAAGACGATGGCGCCCCCCGATCTCAAGTTCGATACGAACACCGAGTTGGCGTCGCGCCGCACCGGCATGTCGTTTCAGCGGACCCGAATGAGCGCCGATCGGACGCTGATGTCGGTCATCCGCACCGCGCTCTCGCTGATCGGCTTCGGCTTCACAATCGCGCAAGTGTTTCAAAAACTGCGCGATCAAGATATCATCACCAAGGCGGCCGCCCCGCGCAACTTCGGCCTTGCCCTGGTTGGGCTCGGAATTGTGATGCTGGTCCTCGGCATCGGCTACCACGTGCAGTTCATGCTGGGGCTGCGCCATTTGAGGGAGTTGATGCGCGCGGAAGGCCTGGTCCATGGCGAGAGTGTCTTTCCGGTATCGCTGACGCTGATTACCGCGCTCATCCTCCTCGCCATCGGCGTTGCTGCGATCCTGAGCATGGCGTTTCACGTCGGACCGTTCGAATAGGGAGGCGCATGGCTCAAAGTTGAATGGTCGTTTTGCGCTTTCGTAGAGCGCGTCGGGATCAATTTGTCCGTTGGAGATTTAATTCAAGGATCGGAGTAGGAAATGCCTAAGTCACCGAAGCCGAAGACCGACAAGCCGAATATCCTCGTTATCTGGGGCGATGACATCGGCATCGCCAACCTGAGCTGCTATTCGCACGGCCTCATGGGCTATCAGACGCCCAACATCGACCGCCTCGCCAAGGAAGGGATGATGTTCACCGATTCGTACGGCGAACAATCCTGCACCGCAGGCCGGTCGTCCTTCATCACCGGGCAGAGCGTTTATCGCACGGGCCTCTCCAAGGTCGGCATCCCGGGCGCGCCGATCGGCATGAATGAGAAGCTCATCACGATCGCCGCCGCGCTCAAGAACCAGGGCTACGCCACCGGCCAATTCGGCAAGAACCACCTCGGCGACCTCAACTCGATGCTGCCGACCAACCATGGCTTCGACGAGTTTTATGGCAACCTCTATCACCTCAACGCCGAGGAAGAGCCGGAAGCGGACGACTATCCCGATGAGAAGGAGTTTCCGAACTTTCACAAGACGTTCGGCCCGCGCGGGGTCATGCACTCCTTCGCGACGGAGACCGACGATCCGACCGTCGAGCCCCGCTGGGGCAGGGTCGGAAAGCAGAAGATCGAGGATACCGGCCCTCTTACCAGGAAGCGCATGGAGACCTGCGACGACGACTTCGTCGCGCGGGCCAAGGAATTCATGAAAAAGGCGAACGACGCCGGCAAGCCGTTCTTCGTCTGGCTCAACACCACCCACATGCACGCCTTCACCCACACCAAGCCAAAAAGCTTGGGTCAGGCGGGGCGCTGGCAATCACCCTATCACGACACGATGATCGACCATGACAAGAACGTCGGCCAGGCGCTCGACTTCCTCGACGAAGCCGGCATCGCCGACAACACCTTCGTGATGTATTCGACCGACAACGGCCCGCACATGAACTCCTGGCCCGACGGGGCGATGACCCCGTTCCGCAGCGAGAAGAACACCAATTGGGAAGGCGCCTTCCGGATCCCAATGGTGGTGAGGTGGCCAGGCAAAATCAAGCCAGGCCAGGTCTCGAACGAGATCATCCAGCACCACGATTGGTTTCCGACTTTCCTCGCCATGGCCGGCGAGCCCGACATTATCGAAAAGCTGAAGAAGGGTTACACGGCGATCGGACGCACCTATAAGAACCATCTCGACGCCTATAACCTGCTGCCTTACCTGACGGGGCAGGAGAAAAAGAGCCCTCGCAATTTCTTCATGTATCTCAGCGACGACGGCGACGTGCTCGGCTTGCGCTACGACAATTGGAAGGTCGTGTTCATGGAGCAGCGCTGCCCTGGTACGCTGCAGGTCTGGGCGGAGCCGTTCACCAAGCTCAGGGTGCCGAAGCTCTTCAACCTTCGCACCGATCCTTTCGAGCGGGCGGATATCACTTCCAACAGCTATTATGACTGGTTCCTGCGGCGCGTCTTCATGATCTACGGCGCCCAGGCGGCAGCGTCACAATGGGCGGCGACCTTCAAGGACTTCCCGCCGATTTAGAAACCCAACACCTTCACGCTCGACGACGCTTTGAAAGCGATGCACGAGACTGCGGCAGGAATGCACTGAGGGCGCTTTATTGAGCTGAGCGGCGCCCTTTGACCGCCGCTCAGGGCGCGCGCGCCGGTCGAAGGTCGCGCGCTTGAATTTGTTCCGCGGATGGAGGGCGGATGCGAGCGGCTTCGGTGGAAGAGAGCGCGCTACGATCCTCCGATCCATCTGAGGAAGTACGCGCCTTTTACGAGAGCCATCCCTATCCGCCCCCGCTCGGCAACCTGGATCGGCATCGCGAGCTCTATCGCGATCCCGGTCGTCGGCAGGCGCTGTCGCTGCTCCTATGGCCGGCGCGACGGCCGACGCCGGATCGCAAGATTTTGATCGCGGGCTGCGGCACGTCGCAGGCAGTCATTCATGCAATGCGAGAGCCGAACGCGCAGGTGATCGGGATCGACATCAGCGAGTCCAGCCTCAGCCACACGCGAGATCTTCAGCAGAAATATTCAATCCGGAACCTCGATCTCCGGCGGCTTGCGATCGAAGACGTAGGGCGGCTCGGCCAGACCTTCGATGAGATTGTCTGCACCGGCGTCTTGCACCACCTGCCCGACCCGGACCTTGGCCTGCGGTCTTTGCGCGCTGCTTTGACGCAGGATGGGGCGCTCCACCTGATGGTCTATGCGGCGTATGGCCGTGCTGGCGTCTACATGATGCAGGAATATTGCCGCCTGCTGGGGGTTCGCGCAAACGACCAGGAGTTGCAGACGCTTGGCGCCACGATCGGCGCGCTTTCCCCCGATCATCCGATCGCGGCCACAGCGAGCCGGGCGAAGGACTTCCGACAACCTGACGCCCTCGCCGATGCGCTTCTCCACCCGGTCGACCGGGCTTACACCGTTCCTGAGATCTATGCCTGGCTCGAGCGTTGCGGGCTAAAGTTTGCGCGCTGGCGCGAGCAGGCGCCGTATCTGCCGCAATGCGGGGCGATCGCTGGCATGCCGCACGCGACGCGTCTGGCCTCGCTACCCGCGCCGCTGCAACATGCTGCGGTCGAACTCCTGCGCGGGACCATGACCAAGCATGAGTTCATCGCCTATCGCGACGACCGCGACGGCGAAAGCCAGCCCATTTCCTTCGAGGGCGAAGCTTGGCTGAGCTACGTCGCCGTGCGCCTGCCCTGGACGCTTGTCGTGCGCGAGCGCCTGCCTCCTGGCGCATCGGCGGCTCTCATCAATCGGGCGCACACCTATGCCGACCTCGCCCTGCCGATCAACGCCGCTCAGGAGCGGGTGATCGCCGCGATCGACGGCAAGCGTACGGTCGGCGAGATTTTAAAGACGGCCGCCGCAAGCGTCGAACCCGGTCAGGGGCGCGAGTTCATCGAGCGGCTATGGCGCTACGATCAGATTGTGATCAACGCGACAGGCTCGGCCTGACAATCGTTCGCGGAGGGGTGCGGCATTGGAGAAGTCTGAAATCCGCGGGGAGGGCCGGGGTCCGTGAAAGAATGGCTGGTCCTCGCCACCAACGCCGCCGTCGACGTCATCGACTGGCTGGCGCTGATCGTGATCGTCCTCGGCGCCGCTGAGGCCTTCGTCCGCGGCGTTTGGGCGATGTTTGCGTCGCCAGACGGACATGTTCAGCCTGACGCATGGCTTCGTCTCGGTCGATGGCTCGTCGCCGGACTGACTTTCCAGCTCGCCGCCGACATCCTCGAGACCGCCATCACTACGAGCTGGGACGAGGTGGCGCGGCTCGGGGCGATCGCCGCGATCCGCACATTTCTCAACTATTTTCTCGAACGCGATCTCGGCGAAATCCGCCGAAGGCGCGGTCCGCCCGAAGCCGATCCCTGACGGCCCGCTTGAATGGCGCCTCATCTCGGCACCTCAACTCCGCGTCGAGCAACGCCGCGGGCGGCTTCTGGACTTGACAGAAGAATAGGTTCAATTTCCCTTGCGCTAATGGTAATGTCTGGGAAGCGTGCTGGAAGACTTAAGAATCGGCTGGGAAGCGTTGGCATGCGCAAGACGAACGCGAAACACAATCCGACAAGAGACGCCCCCGGCTACATGTCGGCAGACGAGCGGCGCGCCACGGGCAAGGCGTTGCGCGACGCGACGCCCCGCGCCGCGCATGGCGGCTGGAAGCCGCCCAAGGATCGGCGCGATCCGATCGAGCTTCTGCTCGAGTCCAACGAAGGCCGCATTCCGGAACTGATTCCGATCCGCTTCGGTCGCATGTCCCAATCGCCTTTCGCCTTCTATCGCGGCGCGGCCGCAGTCATGGCGGCCGATCTGGCGTCGACCCCGGCCTCCGGACTTCGCGTCCAGGCCTGCGGCGATGCTCACCTGATGAATTTTGGCGGCTTCGCCACGCCTGAACGCAACATTTTTTTCGACATCAACGATTTCGACGAAACCTTGCCGGCTCCCTGGGAGTGGGACGTCAAGCAACTCGCGGCTAGCATCGTCATCGCCGCGCGCCATCTTGACTTCCTCGACAGCGACGCGGCGAAGGCGGCAACTGAGGCCGTGTGCGCCTACCGTGAACGAATGTCCGATTATGCTTCGATGCGCGCGCTGGATGTCTGGTACGATCGCATCGACCTCGACCGCGTTCTCAAGGTTCTGCCATCCCGAGCGGAGGTGGAGCGCGTAAGGCAAAGAGTCGAGCAGGCGCGTCGGAAAAGCTTGCCCGAAAGCCTGTTCCCGAAACTGGTCGAGCATTTCGGCTCGGCGCCGAGGATCAAGGATGAGCCGCCGCTGATCTTCCACCCCACAGACAAGCAGGCTCCGGGAGTGAGAACGGGGTATGCCGAGGCGCTCGAGGGATATAGGAAGTCGTTGCCCGAGCATATTCGCGTGCTGTTCGACCGGTTTCAGCTGTTCGACCTCGCGATCAAGGTCGTCGGCGTGGGCAGCGTCGGCACCTATTGCGCGCTCGGGCTGTTCATGGCGGCCGATGACGATCCGATTTTCCTGCAGGTCAAGGAAGCGCGGAGGTCCGTACTCGAGCCTTATGCCGGCAATTCCGTGCACAAGAACCACGGCGAGCGGGTGGTTGCGGGCCAGCGTCTTATGCAGGCGGCGAGTGATATTTTCCTGGGCTGGACGCGCGGAGTGATTGGCCGCGACTACTACTTCCGCCAACTTCGGGATGCGAAAATCTCAGCCGTTCTGGAAGATTGGGATCTCACGACTTTGAAGGAATTTGGCAAGCTCTGCGCTTGGGCGCTTGCAAGGGCCCACGCGCGCTCCGGCGACCCGGCGAAGATTGCCGGCTACCTGGGCTCCAATACGACGTTCGATGACGCGGTGTGCGAGTTCGCGGTTGAATACGCCGACCAGAATGTTCGCGACTATCGCGGCTTCGTCAAAGGGATCCGGGAGGGCCGAATCCCGGTAGCTTCCGAAGATTGAGATGAGCACTTGGGATTCTGGCCACTCACGCCGGAGGAACCAGGCCTTTGTATTGTTGCTTCCGAGGCCGGTAGCTCATGAGGCGGAATACTAGAGCGATCTTGTCGGGTGGACAGCTATCGGCTGCTCAGGTCGCGTCCGAATGCCGCCGAGACAACCCAATCCCCTGCCGGTCCTCTTGGCGCGCCATCCTCTTGTCCTCGACGTCGAGTGGCGAGGCTTCGATGACGAGGTCGAGGCGCTCGATATATCGTCGGACCGTCTCCGCCCGTTCTTGGCTCGGCAGCGAGGCCGCGAGGCCGACCAGAGCGGACCTCATCCGCCGCATCACTTGAACGGAACTCGAGCCGAAGTGCCTGATCTCATCGAATGCGAGAGTGAGATAGTCCTCCCAGGTCGGCGTCGGGAAGACCAGCCGGAGAGCGCCGCTCTTGCCCACGACGCGGCCACCGTCGAGTTCGGCCGCGCCAAGACGGCGCAGGAGGTCCTCGAGCTGGTCGATAGTCTGGACCGCCGTCGTCGGATCGTTGATCGCCGGCGACAACGCTTTTATTGCGATATCGACAAGAAGCCGGATCGGATATTTTGGGTCCTGCTCGAAGGTTCTTTCGCGCTCAAGATGGACAGCCCGTCTGAGCGCGTCTTCCGGTAGCGGCGTCCCGGAGCCATGAACATGGAGAAGAGCCGCGCCCTCGACCAGTGTGTCGCCAACCGCGCACGCCATCACGATCGTTCCGCCTGAGCGCTGCGCCAAGCACGACGAGAGACCTCGACGTCGACCTTGGCGATAGTCCGGGGCTTGCCGAAATACATTACCGCCTGAGTCGGGCGCCCGAACTGCGCCGTTCCCGCTGCTCCTTCGGGAACGCGAGGGACGGCGGACGCATCGTCCAGGCGCCGGAACATCTCGCCGATCACGGCGCGTCCCCGGTCACCGACCAGGTGAAGCACGTTGCCGATCTGAAGGTCGCCGAGGCGCTGCATCAACCGCGCAAACATGAGCATGCTGATGATGATCATGATCCCGACGAGAAGCATCGAGAACACTGGGACCCTTGCCGAGCCGCCGCGGTCCACCCAGGCGAGTGTGAACAGGGCATAGACAAAAGTCGCCATGAAAGCGCCCAGCGCGTGAAACAACATCCGGTCGCGCGCAAACCAAAGGACGAGCCGCGGGGAATAGGCGATCGCGCTGAACTGGACCATTACGAAGGCCATGGCGAAAACAATCCCGGTCAGCGCCATCATCCCGGACGCCGCGGCCGAGAGCAGGGCCTGGGCCGAGGCCACAGACAAAGCGATGGCGTAGCTCGAGAGGTAAGCCTGCTCAAATCTCGGCAGCGCGAGCCCGCCGAGCACAGCCCCACTCACATAGAACATCGGAATGAACCAGGGCTGCATCGCGGGCCGACCCTTCTGTCATGGCTTCGATTGTCGCTCGTTTCCCGGGCGATCCTGGCAGTCTATGAGATCGATGATGAGAAGAGACAAGGATCGAGCGGTCTTGGCTTGGCGTCTCGCGGGTGATCCAGTGACGCGCCTGCCCGCGTCCTAGGAGCGTAGGGCAATTCCGGACGGGTCCAGGGCGATACTGCTAAGGTCGCGTTTTGGTCGGTTCTACAAAGAGTAAGCAAAATGAGCCAAGCCGAAGGTCTCACCGACGCGGGATTGAGAACCCCGAGGGCCGCCGCGGTCGCGGGCGTCGTTTTTTCTCTGCTGACCCTGACGAGCTTCGGACTGCTGTGGAGCGCGATTCCGGCCGATCCGCAGGCGTCGGGCGGGTGGCTCGCCACGAACACGGCCGAGGTCGCGCTGGCGCTCAACCTCATCCCCTTCGCCGGAATCGCATTTCTCTGGTTCATCGGCGTCGTTCGCGACCAACTCGGGCGCCGGGAGGATCGCTTTTTTGCGACCGTGTTTTTGGGAAGCGGACTCCTGTTCCTGGCCATCTTGTTCGTCGCCGCGGCAGTCGTCGGCGCCATGCTGGTCGCGTTCAAAGACGATCCCGCTGCGTTCGCCTCGCCAACGTTTCGCTTTGCAAGGGCCTTTTCATACAACCTCGTCAACATCTACATGGTCAGAATGGCCGGCGTGTTCATGATCTCCACTTCGACGGTCGCAATGGCGACTCATTTCGCCCCTCGCTGGCTGGCCGCGCTCGGCTACCTGCTGGCGATCCTGCTGCTGCTCGGCAGTCCTTTCCTGCGCTGGAGCTTCGCGCTCTTTCCCCTGTGGGTGCTTTTGTTGAGCGTCCAAATCTTGGCGAGTAGTTTTGGCCGGCGCGCGGAAAGCTGAAGCAGGGCGCATCATACCGGTTGGCGGCAGGAGCCCGCTTCGTCACCCTCGGCCTGTTGGTAGATTGGGGGTGAACTCACTCAGAAAGGGCTCCGACCCGGCGCCGCACCGCCTGAGGCAACCAATGGCCGCGGCTAGTGGAACACCGGTCGGGCGAACGCTATCGGCGGCGATGAAGAAGACCGATCCCGACATCGGGTTGGGGGAATTAGGGACGAAAACCGCAACCAAGCCACCGACCACGTCGGTCTGCACGCCAATCCGCCAAGCACCGCCCAGTTTCGCAAACACGACCGGATGATCGGCCATTTCGCCAAGTCCCATAACGCTTGCCCCGGCTTGTTTCAGATATTCATAAGCCGGAACCTTGGACAGCACGGACAGACTCCAACTCGGCCACAATTCGCTTGGCCAGCCGAGTTCTGGCGAACAGGCCGGCGAGGAAGCACAAGATCGCAATGAGGACGATCGCCAGGATCGCTTCGGTCGTCGCCCCCGAGACCAATCTGTCCGGAATGAGCGTAACCACGGGCTTCAAGGCGCGACGCGCGAAGTCGAACGCCTTGCCCAGGATGAAGATCAGCGCCACGATCGGCGTCAAAAACAGGACGCCTCCGAGAACGGTGATTCGAAGAAAATGGGGGATGGCTCTCATCTCGTCCTCTTACTCCACGCGCAACTCGGAACCGTTGCCGTCGTGTCGCCCGCCAGGTTCTGTCCCGATCTATGGGACTGGCTCTGAGGAGGCGTCGCCGCCGCTGCACGTATTCCGATGCATAAGGTTGACACGCCGGCCAGCAAGAGAGGCCCGCCCCGCCAGTCGGGCCCTGAGTAAGCGCCCGCCCGCAAGCGCGTCGAAAGCCTTGCCTTCCGCCTCAAGTGTCAGCAACAGCGAGGCCATCCGGCGCTCAATTTTTGAAGAATTCCTGTCTGCTGTCAAAGCTCAGGCAGATCGACCTCGATCATCGGCCCCAAATAATTCACCCGACGCTGCGCTTGTTTGACGTCGCCGATCCGCGTTTGTGGATGTCACGTCGCGCTCCCTGCAAGCACGGCGTCGATGGTGGGGAGCAGGTCAGTTGCAATGGACCGCTTGAGGACAAATCCGTTCGCGCCGGCTTCAATCGCCGCCAATTTCGCGTTCTTTTCCTCGTGAATGCTGAGAGCGATCAACTTCAGCTGCGGGAAATGACTTCGGATTCGTCGGACCAATCCCAGCCCGTCTCCGCGTCGCAGCGAGAGATCGACTACGGCGATGGCGACGCGAAGCTGACGCGCGCTCTCAAACAGCGAGACTTCGTCACCGACCGCCACAACCGCGTCGAACTCTGTTTCCAGAAGGCCGCGTACGCCCTCAACCAAGCCAAGATGCCGATCCGCCAAAAGCGCACAACCTCTGTCGATTGCAGGCATCTCTTCATTTTGGGTTCGCCGCCGAGGGTCTCTATGGACCCGAAACGCTGCGGCATGACCTCGAAGATTTACTAGCGCTCGAGATGAAAAATTTCGGGGCGGGCTGACCGAGACGTTGAAGCAACGGGCGGCCGACGATCCAGAGCGGCGTATTGCTTGACATCTAGGCCAATTTCCTGAGTAGTACGCGGGCCAGATAGCCCCGACGCTTACGGACAAGCATCCATGGGATGGGGGCGCAGCGCATGGACGGCGGCGGCCCTGCTGGTTTTCGCCACCGGGAACGCGGCGGCTGCGGAGCCGAAGCGAGTGCTGTTGTTGCACTCGTTCGGACCAAATTTTCAAGCTGAGGATACGTTCGCGGGCTATCTGCGTACGGATCTGGCTGAGAAATCGCCCTATCCGATAGACCGTTACGAGGTATCGCTTGAGATCGCGCGCTTCGGCGACGGCGAACGGGACGAAGCGTTCGCGAACTATTTGCGAGCCCTTTTCGGGGACCGTCCGCCTGACCTGATCATCACAATGATCAGTCCCGCGGCGCGCTTCATTCAGCGCCACAGGCGAGATCTCTTTCCCTCGACGCCCGTTATTTTTGCCGCCCTTGATGCGAGAGCCATAAGTGACGTCACCGCCGACGACACCATGGTCGCCGTTTCGATTGACCTCAACGAGATCATTGCAAACATTTTGCAGACGCTGCCAAACACGACGACGCTCGCGGTCGTAATGGGCGACGCGCCAATCGAAAAATTCTGGGTGAATGAATTTCTTCTTGCGCTCCGCCCGTTCGAGAGTCGGGTGAAGCCTGTTTTCATGAATGGCTTATCGTTCGGCGAGATCCAAAAGCGGGTCGCCGCTCTGCCGCCTGCGTCCGCGATTTATTTCGGCGACCTCGTCATCGACGCGCAGGGCGTTGCTTATAGACAGGGGGAGGTTCTCGCCCGGCTGCATGCGGTCGCCAACGCACCGATATTCGGACGGTTCGACTATCAGCTCGGCGACGGCATTGTGGGGGGACCTCTCCTCTCTGTTCACGCCCTGAGTCGGAAGACCGCCGAGGTCGCCGCGCAGATCCTTGGCGGAACGTCTCCCGGCGATATCAGAACCCCGCCGCAGAAACTTGCGGAGCCTGTATTTGACTGGCGGGAGTTACGGCGCTGGCGAATACAACAGGCGGATCTTCCACCTGGCAGCATCATCGGCTTCCGGGAGCCGACGCTCTGGGAGCAATACAGGTGGTATATTCTTGCAGCCGCGGCCATCTCCGCGCTTCAGGCGATCCTTATCATTGGTCTGCTGCTGAACCGGCTCCGGCTGCGGCGCGCGCATGACCAGCTGCGGACAAGTGAAGAGGAAATGAGCCTGGCCGCGATCGGCGCCAAGTTGCGCTTCTGGGTTTGGGACATTCCGCGAGACGAGGTGCGGGTGAGCGAGAGCGACTGGAGTTCCGGAAACTGGCGCTCGGCGCATCCCGTTCATTTTGATCGTTTCATTGACGTCGTTCATCCCGACGACCGCGCGCGGCTGCGCCAGTCGATCAGCGGGGCGCTTGAGGGCGACGGTCAATACGAGACGGAATACCGGGTGATGTTGCCGGATTCGACCCTCCGCTGGGTCGCCAGCCGGGGGCGGGTTGAATTCGATCACAGTGGCAAGCCCAGACAATTGCGAGGGGTGTCAATCGACGTTACCGAACGTCGGCGCGCTGAAGATGAAGCTCGCGACCTGAACGGACGCCTGATCAGCGCTCACGAGGATGAGCGCGCCAGATTGGCGCATGCGCTGCATGACGATGTTACCCAGCGGCTGGCTCTGCTTGCGATTGACGCAGGAAACAAGGAGAAGGGATTGGGCGACACGATCGCCGGCAAGGCGATGCGTTCGATTCGCCACGGCCTGATCCAGCTCAGCGAGGATGTGCACGCGCTGTCGTACGCGCTGCATCCCTCCATCCTCGAAGACCTCGGATTGATCGAGGCGCTGAAGGCCGAGTGCGCGCGGTTCGACGCCATTGAGGGAATTAGCACAAACTTCAGAGCGGCCGACGATATCGACCAGCCGACCTGGGCCGTGTCCCTATGTCTTTACAGGGTCGCGCAGGAGACGCTTCGCAACGTCGCCCGCCATTCAGGCGCCAGTTCAGTCGAGGTCGAGCTTCGTGCGACCGGCAGCGTTCTCGAGCTTGGCGTGCGCGACGATGGCGTTGGCTTCGATTCAAGGCGGAAACAAAGCCGGCCAAGCCTCGGGCTCGCCGGGATGAGGCAGCGCCTCTCCCTTGTCGACGGCGAGCTTCTCATCGAGAGCGCTCCTGGCGGCGGGACGAGCATTGTAGCTCGAGCGCCATTGAATCGAGGAGGCGCGCCGTGAGTCGCCCGCGGGTGTTGCTGGCCGACGACCATCGCATGATGGCCGAAGGCCTCAAGGCGCTTCTCCCCGATGAGTTTGAGCTCGTCGGGATTGTCGAGGATGGGCGGGGAATGATTGAGGCCGCGGAAAGGTTGCGGCCCGATGTGATCATCGCCGACGTCGCCATGCCAAACCTCAACGGGTTCGAGGCGTTGACCCGGCTGAGGAAGTCTCACCCGAACATCAAAGTCGTTTTCCTGACGATGCATCAGAACGCGGCGTACGCGCGCCGCGCGCTGGACGCCGGCGCTTCCGGCTTCGTGGTCAAGCATTCGGCCGCCGAGGAGTTGGTGCAGGCCATCCATGCAGCCTTGAAGGGGAAAACCTACATCACCCCTTCCCTGACGAAACAGGTCATAGAGGAAGCCGAAAGCGGCGCGCGGGGCCAGAAGGGGGGCGCAAGGCCGCTTACGCCGCGCCAGAGGGAGATTCTACAATTGCTCGCGCAGGGGCGTTCGGCGAAGGAGATTGCGAGCGACCTTTCGATTTCCGCGCGAACCGTCGAATTCCACAAGTACCAAATGATGGAGATGAACGGACTTCACAGCAGTGCTGAGCTCATTCACTTCGCGATCAAGCATGGGATCGCTGCGATCTGATTTCGTCATTATTCGGCGTGGCCATGATTCTTCTGGCATGGCAACCCCCGTAATTTTTCAGGGCGTGGCCTCGTAATTCTACGAGGTCACGGGCGGATGCCGTTTACGTACTCTCGCGTACGGTCCTGGGTGCGCGCGCCATCAGAAATGGAACACCCCGGGAAGGTAAGCGGCGAGTCTGCAACGTTCGCTGCATTTGGGGGGGACGGTCTGAAGGTCGTGGGCGATCGATTCAACCGAGCTTTCGTCGTCGGATTGGCGGGCGCAACCATCGCAAGCCTCGGACTTTTGCGCTTTCACATGCTGCGGCGAGATCGGAGATGACGGACGCTCCAAACGCAAAGCGATCTCCGAGTGGCGATCCATTAGGACGATCGTGAGTAACAGGGAGGCAGGAAATGAAAGAAGAAGCCAAGATGGATCTGATCTCGCGGCGAAAAGCGCTGTCGCTGCTCGGAGTTCGGGGCAGCGCTGGGCTTTACACTATCATCGGCGCTCGAGCCGCTGGAGGCTGAAGCGCAGGAGGCGGCCGCACCCGCCGCCGCGCCCGCTGCGGCCACCGGGACCCACGGAATGCAACGCCGACAAGGGCGGCGCACCCATCGCAGTGAACGAAGGCAGGGCCGCCATGAGCGACGCCACGGGCGACGAACGGGTGAAAAGCCAGCCGCGACGCCGCCTGCCGGAACAGCTCCCGCGCAATAGCGCGAGCTCTCAACCGCCCGTCAGCGCGGTTTGATGACGTCGGGCCGCGGTACGCGTCCAGCGGATTGAGCGATGAGCGAGACCGCAGACGGAAGAAATGGGAGGAGGCCAAAGGCGCGCGCCCCATCGGGCGAACGTCTAGTGATGGATGAATTGTCGAAACGCGGATTCGAGGCGAAGCTTTCGGATCGAAAGGAACACGTCCTGCTCGTTCGGGCGGGCGACTCAGCGCCGAAGGCCGTTCAAGTGAAAACCGCGCACTCGACGCCATGGTACGTGCGCCGTGCAAGTTTTGATGGAAGGCTCGCCGACCAAGTGACGGTCTACGTCCTTTTGGGACTCGAACGAGGCGGAAAATGCGCTCGTTTCTTTGTGGCTCGGAACCGTGATCTCGCGGCGCAGTTTCGCCGGCCGCCGGTTTCCAACCCGATTGGATTGATCGACGCCAAGTCGGTCGAGAGATACGAAAATAACTGGGAGATTTTAAGATAGGCCGGTGCGTGCACAAACTGAAGGGAGAAGCGACATGAAGAGTGCGTTTTACACGGTCGCGCTTGGCGCGGCGATGGTTCTCACGGCATCGACAGCGTCGGTTCGAGCGGAGGACCGAGATTGTACAGTCGACCTCAAGGCCATCTGCGGGGGCATTGCGCCCGGCGAGGGACACGTTCGTGCGTGCATAGAGGCACACATGAGCGAACTCTCCGTAGGCTGCTCGTCAAGGCTGTCGAAGGCTGCATGGGTCTTTTCAGAGTGCAAAGCGGACATCCAGCACTTCTGCCCCCAGGCCACCTATGGGAACATTGGCGACTGCATGAGGCCGCATCTTGGCGAGGCGAGTGACCAATGCAGGGGAGCCATGGCGTTCATTGCATCCCCCGCGGGCGACTAGGAACGCCGAGCAAGTCTGTCAACTCGCTTCGGCGCGAAGCCAACAACCGATCTGATTTGCGCGAATAAGGCCTTAGTCGACAAGTCAGCGGCGTCTTGCCGCTGGATGGCGCCTCTGCGTCAGCGCGATGCGTCGATCGCCAATTCTGAGGGCAAGACAATGATCAAATTCGGAGGAACACCCAACTTGCGAACTGTCGCGCTCGTCGGCAGCGCGGCTCTGCTGATTATCGCGAACGCGCCGGCCCGGGCGCAAACTGCGGAGGAGCAGGCGCGCAGCTATAGCCGCGCGGTGATGGAGCAGGCGCTTCAGACGAAGGAGCGCTTCGACCTTTATGGCCTGCACTTCGATAGCGACAGCGCAACCATTCAGCCCGAACTCGAAGTCGCTCCTCGACGACATAGCAGCCTCGCTCAAGAATTTCCCGGACTGGCGCCTGCGGATCGTCGGACACACGGATTCGACCGGCGATCCGCAGCACAACTTGCGCCTTTCGTTGGATCGCGCGACCGCCATCCAGGCGGCCCTGGTGGATCGTGGGATTGACCTTCAAAGACTGGCGACGGCAGGTCTCGGAGAGAATCTGCCAGCTACCAGCAACGCCACGCCCGAAGGGCGCGCTCTCAACCGCCGGGTTGAACTCGACCGGGTCACCGACTCGGCCGAAGCGAAGAAAATACTGAAGGCGATGTCAGACTTCCTCGGTGCGCAGAAGAACTTGTCCTTCAGCTTCGACAGCGTCTTCGAAGTGGTCACGCCAACCGATCAGAAATTGGGGCTTGCAAGCTCAGGAGCCGCAACGCTCTCCCGACCGGACAAGATTCGCTTTGCGCGCTCGGGCGGGTTTGTCGACTACGAGATTCTCTATGATGGGAAGACGCTCACGTTTCTGGGAAAGAACGTCAATCTCTTCACCCAAGTCGCCGCTCCGGGCACCGTCGATCAGCTGGTCGACACCCTCCAGGACAAATACCACAGACACATGCCCGGAGCCGATCTTTTGATGACCAACTCGTATGACGAACTGATGCAGGACGTCTATGATTCAAAGGATCTCGGCAGCGGCGTGATCAACGGCGTCGAGTGCGACAGTCTCGCATTTCGCAAAAACGACGTCGACTGGCAGATCTGGATTGCTCAAGGAGATCGCCCGTACCCTTGCCAGTTTGTCATCACGTCCAAGTTGGAGAGCGCCGACCCCCAGTACACCATTCAATTCGGCGACTGGAAATTTGGCAATGATGTCGCGGCCGATGACTTCTCTTTCAAAAATTCTTCAAACGCAAAACAGGTTGCGCTGACGGACGTTCAGGACAAGCTCGGCGACCTGCCGGAGAACTTCAAGCTAGGAGGTGCAAAATGACAAAGCTCAAGAGGCTTGGGCTCTCCCTGGGGGTCGTGATGTTGGGCTTGACGGCGATGGGAGCCGGCGAGCGGCTGTCAGTCCCCGGGGTAAGTGGTTACGTGGCGACTGCTGAGGCGCGTGTGGGCCGCCCGCTGACCCCCGTTAGTGTCGCCGGGGTGGCGCGAAGGACGACACGCCGCTGCGCGACCGGCGTCTACAACTGCTAGCGCGCCGGACTGCCGCGACCGACCTCTGCCGGTCGAACTGACGAAGTCGCGCCGCCATTTCGGATGGCGGCCGCGGCTCTTGCGGTGTTCGGCTGCGTAGGGGGACAGCTCGAGCTACGCGAAAGGGATGCCATGTCGCGCTGGTTATGGGCTTTGCTCGGGGGCGTTGTCCTCGTCGCGATCGCAGCCCTCTTCTGGACAGCCGGCAACCAGAAGAATGTCACACCCCCCGTTTCGCTTGGCCCAACAGCTGTCGCTCCCGCGCCGGTTCCGCCGCCGCCTGCTGCCTCGCCGGTCGCGCAAGAACCCGCCCCCTCGCCTCCGCCCGCACCTGCTCTTCGCTCCGAGGCTGCGCTCCGCCGAGCCCTCCCTCTCCGACCCGCCGCCCGCTCCCTCTCCGGCGCCCGATGCAGGACAGCAAGCCGCCGCGCCGCCTGCTCCCCCGCCGCCCTCCGAGACCCCCTCGACTCCGCCGGCCGCCGAAGCGCCCCTCCCGCCGCCCACGCCCGGACGGGAGACGGCGGAAGCCCAGGGCGTATATGCGCCCAAGAGCCTCGCGCAGCTGGTCGGAACTTGGGCCTATTCCGCGGAGGATTGCGACCGGCTATTCCAGCGGCGCGGCGGTGGCTGGGCCTATCGCCAGCCGGTGGACAAGTTCGCCCAGGCCGCGATTGTCGAGTCGACGAAGAAAATCCTTCTGCCTTCCGCGACCTGCCGGATCGAGGGCGCGTCTGAATCGGAAGGTGGGCTCAAGGTGAGCGCCGACTGCGCGGACTCGATTAGCTACACGTCCCGGAGCGTGATCATCGCGCTCCGCTCCGCCACCGAACTCGTCTATAGTGCTTCCGGCGATCCGGCGCTCGCCACAACCCTGAAGAAATGCACGCCGTAGGAGGAAGATCGTCCACGCTAGCACGCTGTTCCGCGCTTCGAAGTCCGGATCGGCCGAGGAGAAGCACGGGGCTCAGCGCCGAAGTCGAACCATGTGCATGATGCCGAGGGCTTCCGGCGGAAAGTCGTATAGACTGCTCGCCCGCGGCGAGCAGCAAAATAGCCAGCAACAGATTCACTCCCTGAGGAAACGCACCGAGGAAGGGCAAACGCAATGTCGAGCGAATCCAAGACGCAGGACTGGTCGAAGCCGGCCGCCATGGCGATCCCCAAGGGGGGGTACTTCCAGGACAAGGTGGAACAGGGGCGCTACGGGCCGATCTTTCCCAAGACCCCGGCCAGCTACGGCTTCTCGATCCTGGCGAAAATAATCCCGGGCCGCGAGGACGTCTTCTACAAATACGCCAAAGACATCGAGGAGACGATCGCCGCGCAGCCGGACGCCCTGGCTGTCTTGCAGCTGCACTACTTGCGGTGGGTGCTCTTTCCCATCAAAGGGGACACCTACTTCATGTACCAGGGCATTTTCGACACCGACTTCGATAAATATACCGAAGACGCGGTGACGCTATTCGGCATTACCGGCCTGCGGACAGTGTTCGAGAATCTCGAGGGCTTCCCGATGGACTGGCAGACGAACGCCGCGGCGTTCATCAAGTTTGTCCGCGATCATCAATGCCCGAGCTTCCTCGAATACGCGGAATATCCGTTCGTGAGCGCCACTGAAATCAAAAAAGCGCTCAAACTGAAGGCCGCGTTCTCCGAAATGCTCGATCAAATGCAATGACTCCTGGGGAGTTGATTGTCGCTCGAACGGCCAAGATAGGCGATGCGTTGACTACGCGACTGGAGGATGATCGTGGCGGACAAACCCCCTACGGAAATTCAGACCCTAATCGACAATCACATAAACGCTTTCAACACCCAGAATAACGAACTGTTTTTTGGTGTCTTCGGGGACACAGCCATCGTTGTTGACGGCATCGCACCCTATCGCTGGCTGAATCCGAACGCCCCCGCCAATTGGCTTGCTGACGTAGCAAAGTGGCGTGAGGACCACGGAGTCTCTCACGAGCACTTATCCTACGAAATGGGGTTCTGGAACGTGGAAGGATCGGATGCGTACGCCGTCATAGCCGGGACGCTCGCGGTCACCATCAAGGGTCAAACCATCGCGCGGACCGGTACGCTCGCATACACGTTTTCAAAGCACGGCGATGCGTGGAAGATCGATGCACAAGCGTGGGGGCGAACGTCGTAACGCCAACAGGAAACGTCGCGATGCTCGAATTCGACGACATCCAACATATCCTGTTGACGCGAGCGCCTGCGCTCGCGGCCAGGTACGAATTCTTGTCGTTCCGCGACGGAGCAGGCGGCCGCGCCTGGGTGTCGGCGATCAAGGAGACGATACATTCGTCGGCGTCGATGCGGGCCGGCGTTGATAGCGACAAGCGCTGGGTGACGGCGGCTTTCACCTGGAACGGGCTTCGCGCGCTTGGACTGGACGAGACTTCGCTCGGTTCTTTTCCGGACGAGTTCAAGCAGGGCATGGCCGCGCGAGCGGAGATGCTGGGCGACACGGGTCTAAATGCGCCCGAGCATTGGGTCGGGGGCCTTGAGAGTCCCGATCTGCATGCGATCATCATTCTCTTTGCACGAGACGATGCCGAACATGACCGCTGCGTCTCGGAGCACAAAAGACTTATCGCGAGCTGCCCCGGCGTCGAAGTGCTGTCCGTGCTCGACCTCAAGGCCATTCCGCCGTTTGATCATGCTCACGATCATTTTGGCTATCGGGACCGTCTCTCGCAGCCGGTCATCGAGGGGGCGGGCGAGGAGCCTACGCCCGGCTCCGGCAATCCTCTGAAGGCGGGCGAGTTCATCCTTGGCTACCCTGACGAATATGGCGTCACAGCGGACAGCCCGCAGCCCAAAATTCTCGCGCGCAACGGCAGCTACATGGCCTACCGCAGGCTTGCGGAGCATGTCGGGAAGTTTCGCGACTTCCTTCGTCAGCATGGCGAGACGGCGGAAGAGCAGGAACTGATCGCCGCCAAGCTCATGGGCCGCTGGCGCAGCGGCGCGCCGCTCGTTCTTTCGCCCGACAAGGACGATCCCGAGCTTGGGCGCCGACCCGCAACGAAACAACGACTTCAACTACAAGGAGATGGACCCGCACGGATACGCAGTCCCGCTTGGCTCCCATGCGCGCCGCATGAATCCGCGCGATACTGCGGCGAACATGAACCGCCGCCGGATGATCCGCCGCGGCGCGACCTATGGACCACAGTTGCCGGACGGCAAGGCTGAGGACGGTATCGAGCGCGGCATCGCGGCGTTCATAATCTGCGCAAGTCTTATTCGGCAATTCGAGTTCGCGCAGAACGTCTGGGCGAACGATCGCAATTTCCACGAGCTTGGCAACGAACGCGACCCGATCATCGGCGCCCAGGACGGCACGCTGGAGTTCAAGATCCCCAAGCGGCCCATTCGCAAGAAAATTGTCGGGCTGCCGGCCTTCACCACAGTGAGGGGCGGCGCGTATTTCTTTCTCCCGGGCCTTAAGGCGCTGGGCTATCTTGCCTCACTCAACGAACCCGCGCCGGACGTGAATCCGCAGTAGGACGAAGGAGAAGATCCTATGTCAGCGCCAGCTTCTGCCCGGACGTACAATCAGGATCACATTCCGCGTAAGTACACGCCGGGCAAGCGGCGCATGAGCATCTACTGGACGTGGAGCTATCCGTGGGAGTTGCAGCGCGACCTTGCGGAGATGGACAATCGGTTCTCGACCATGACGGATGTTCGCCGTGTCGCTTGGCCGGCCTACGAGACGAAGGAATGGAGTGCGGCGCAGTTCCTTCAGGGCATTGCGGGAACCCTCGAGCTGTTTCACCGCTCGACGCTCAGTTTCCAGAAGATCGCCGGCGAAACGACCGGCCATCCGGTCGCCGTCTTCCAGCGCATCGACCAGGCCGGCTACAAGCTGCCGATCGATGAACGCATTCTCGCTGACGTCGACACGCTGATGGTGTTCGGGCTCGACCATATCGCCTCCGAACAGGAAGCAGCGCCGGAGGAGATCGCTGCGATCCGCGAATGGTTGAAGCGGGACGGCGCCTGTCTCCTGCTTGCGCCCCACCATGACGTCGGCTTCACCGGCGACCTGAAGCAGCGCCAGATGGAATATCTGCACCACGGCGACCCGCTCGTCCCCCGCCAGCAGCGGTTTGGGCAGTACACGCGCTCGTTGATGAAGGGCCTTGGCGTTCCGGTGCACAACACCTACGGCCTTCGGCCCGCCCTCGTGAAAGGCACAAGCGAAATTGCTCCGCTCACCCCCTTCCACGATCTCGACAGCCTTGGCCTCTTGCGCAATGTCCCGACCCTCAACTTCCACCCGCATCTGCCGCATTACGAACTGACGGGCGCCGCAACCTCCGTCCAGGTGCTGGCGCGGCAGCCGATCGACCTCGAACGTCCGCATCCGTTCACCGAGGCTGGCGCGAGAGAGTTCAACTGCCTCTTGTGGGCGCCGCCGAACGAACAGAGGGCCGGAGACATCGTTCTGGTCGACTCGACCAATTTCACCACACTCTTTGGCGGGACGAAGAGTTCTCGAGACTTTCTGGGCAAATCTCGCGGCGATGCGGTGAGCGGCGGATCGGCTCGCAGTGCTGCTGAGACTAGGCGCGCCCTTTGCACACACACCCGAAAGAAAAAATCCCTTTTGACTCTCGCGCGTTGCGCTTCTGTCGCCGGAGCGTTGAGCGTGGCGGGACCGGTTCTCGCCGACTCGGATCGCCCCGACCTGGTAAATGGCACCGGCGACGATCCAACTCAGCCATTGGGCAAGATCGAGCTTCTTGATCGCTATACCGAAGCTCCTGGTCCAGGCGTCGAGGAGGGAACGACCAAACGAGTCGAAACGAACACGCCCGTTTGCCCGGATCGAGGCGCCGCTCAGGCTCGCGCCACAATGGGAATTGAACTTCCGCGCCGAAATTCCGGTCGTGTGGACAAACGGAGTAACACCCGAGAACCCGACCGGCGCGACCATGTCCGGCTTCGGCAACGTGCTCACTCAGGCTTGGATCGTACACGACTTGGATCAACGCTGGGCGGTCGCGCTTGGTGGGCAGTTGATCGCGCCGACCTCGACGAATGGAGTGGCGACGGACGCCTGGGAGCAGGTCACCGGTTTGGTCGTCCGCGCGATGCTCCCCGAGATCAGTCCGGGCAGCTACGTGGCGCCCCAGGTCCGTTACGGAATCGATTTTGAAGGCAATGACGATGGCAGACTGCTACGGCAGTTGCGCATCGCGCCGACCCTCAACATCAATCTGCCGCACAATCTGTTCTTCACGCTCTACCCAAGCCCCGACATTCGTCTGAACTATGGGACGCCGGTGTGGGGCCAGACGGGCCGGTTGTTTCTTCCGCTCAACTTCATGGTCGGCTGGAAGCCGACCGAGCATACAGTGATTTCAGCGGAGTTCGGCGTTCCGATAATCCGGGATTTTCCCGTTTACACTTTCAAGACGCAATTGAGAGTTGGCTATTTGTTCTAGTTCCAGCTTTGGTCGTACGACGGGTTTCGAACGTGGGTTACGCCCATCGCTACTTGCGCGAGCGCGTTCCAAACGCCCTGACATTGCCTGCCGCTCGATCGCCCTCGCCCCTGAGCGCCGCTACCACAGCGACTTGCGCGGCCTCGCTGTTGGGATGGCCGAGCTTGGGAGACTTCAGACGTCTATAAAATGGTGCCCAGGAAAGGACTTCGAACCTTCACGGCTTGCACCGCTGGTACCTGAAACCAGTGCGTCTACCAATTCCGCCACCTGGGCACGGGGCCGTGTCTTAAGAGGGCGGGCCGTCGGATGTCAACGGCGTACCGGGCGGCCCCCCTACAGGCGATGACAATGGCGCTCGCGCAGCGCTAAGATCGGCCCAAAATCAGCGTGAGGCGCGCCTAGGCGCGCGCGCCGGAGAACTTCTCGATGACCAGGGCCCCACGCCTCTCGCTGCATGTGCCTGAGCCGACCGTCCGTCCGGGCGGCCAACCCGATTTTGACCATGTCGCCATTCCCGAGGCCGGCGAGGTTCCGCGGCCGCCGATCGATGTCGCCCCATCCGAGATCCGCGACTTCGCCTATACGATGATCCGTGTGCTGGACGAAAAGGGCGAGGCCGTGGGTGAGTGGGCGGGAACCCTCGACGCCGACGCCTTGCGCAAGGGTCTGCGGGACATGATGCTGACGCGGGCCTTCGACGCGCGCATGCTGCTCTCCCAGCGCCAGGGCAAGACGTCGTTCTACATCCAATCTCTCGGCGAGGAAGCGATCGCCGCCGCCCATCGCGTAGCGCTTGAACCCGGCGACATGTGCTTTCCGACCTATCGCCAGCAGGGTCTCCTTATCGCCTTCGGCTGGCCGATCGTCGACATGATGTGCCAGATATTCGCCAACGAGCAGGATCGGCTCAAAGGGCGGCAGCTGCCCGGGCTCTATTCGGCGAAGGAGGCGGGATTCTTCACCGTCTCCGGCAATCTCGGCACCCAATATCCGCACGCGGTTGGCTGGGCGATGGCCTCGGCAATCTCCGGCGACACGCGCATCGCTTCGGGCTGGATCGGCGAAGGCGCGACAGCGGAAAGCGATTTTCATTCGGCGCTGGTGTTCGCTTCCGTCTACCGGCCGCCGGTCGTTCTCAATGTCGTCAACAACCAATGGGCGATTTCGTCCTATCAGGGCATTGCCGGGGGCGAGAGCGCCAAATTCGCCGCTCGCGCACATGGGTTCGGCATTCCCTCGCTGCGCGTCGACGGCAACGATTATCTCGCGGTCCATGCGGTCTCGCTATGGGCGGCAGAGCGCGCGCGCGCCAATCTGGGCCCGACGCTGATCGAATGGGTGACTTACCGCGCAGGCGCCCACTCGACTTCCGACGATCCGTCGAAATACCGCCCCAAGGACGAATGGGCCACGTGGCCGCTGGGCGATCCGGTCGAGCGGCTGAAAGTCCACCTCATCCGGATCGGCGCCTGGAGCGAGGAGCGCCACAAGCAGATGCAGGCCGAGGTTGAGGCCGAAGTGCTGGCAGCCGCGAAAGAGGCGGAAAGCCACGGCACGCTCCATGACGGACCGAAGCCGAGCGCTTCGTCGATGTTCGAGCAGGTGTACAAGGATATGCCGCGCCATTTGCGCGAGCAGCGTCAGCAGCTTGGGGTCTGACGTCATGGCGCGAATGTCGATGGTCGAGGCGATCCGCGACGCAATGGATTGCAAGATGGCCGAGGACGACCGCGTGATCGTGTTCGGTGAGGATGTCGGCTATTTCGGCGGCGTGTTTCGCTGCACTGACGGGCTGCAGCGCAAATATGGCAAGTCGCGCTGCTTCGACGCCCCGATCAACGAGTCCGGGATCGTTGGCGTGGCGATCGGTATGGGGGCCTATGGGCTTCGGCCGGTCGCGGAAATCCAGTTCGCCGACTATGTCTATCCGGGCTATGACCAGATCGTGTCCGAGGCGGCTCGGCTCCGTTACCGGTCGGGCGGAGAGTTCTTTGCGCCGATCGTGATCCGCATGCCTTGCGGCGGCGGCATCTATGGCGGGCAGACCCATAGCCAGAGTCCTGAGGCGCTGTTCACTCACGTCAGTGGGCTGAAGACCGTCATTCCGTCGAATCCCTACGACGCCAAGGGCCTGCTCATCGCGTCGATCGAAGACGACGACCCGGTCATCTTCCTCGAGCCCAAGCGGCTTTACAACGGCCCATTTTCTGGCCATCCGGACCAGCCGGCGGTCCCATGGGCGAAGCACCCCTTAAGCGAAGTGCCGGCAGGGCGCTATGTCGTGCCGCTCGGCAAGGCTGCGGTGCGGCGGGCGGGAAAAGGCGTGACCGTCCTTTGCTACGGCACGATGACCCACGTCGCCGAAGCGGCCGCCGAGGAGACCGGCGTCGACGCCGAAATCATCGACCTGCGTTCGCTCCTTCCCCTCGACGTCGAGGCGATTCAGTCCTCGGTTGAGAAGACTGGCCGCTGTCTCATCGTGCACGAGGCGACGCTGACGTCCGGCTTCGGCGCCGAACTCGCAGCGCAAGTGATGGAGCGCTGCTTCTACGCGCTCGAGGCCCCGGTCGAGCGCATCGCCGGCTGGGACACGCCCTACCCGCACTCGGAGGAGTGGGACTATTTCCCGGGTCCGGCCCGAGTCGGGCGCGCGCTCATCAAAGCGATGGAGGCTTGAGATGGGCGTGCGCTCGATCAAGATGCCGGACGTCGGCGAAGGGGTCGCGGAAGCGGAAATCGTCGAATGGGCGGTCAAGGTCGGCGATCTCGTCAGGGAGGATCAGGTTGTCGCCGCGGTGATGACGGACAAGGCGACAGTAGAAATCCCGACCCCCGTAGCGGGCAGCGTGCTTGCTCTCGGCGGCGCGGTCGGCGATGTGCTCGCGGTCGGCGCCGAGCTCGTTCGCATCGATGCGCCAGGACTGCCGGATTCCTTGGCTCCCGCGGCGCCGAAATCGCGCGCGGCCGCCACCGAGAAGGAGGCCGCGCCGGCGCCGAGCGTCAGACCGAAGTCTGTAGCGCCGGCCCCGGAGCCGCAAGCCGAGGCTACACCCGGCGCTGCGCCGGTGCGTGACCTTCCGGCGCTGTTGCGCACGCCTGAGATGCAGGCGTCACCGCCGCGTCCTGCAGGCGAGAAGCCGCTCGCGTCGCCCGCAGTGCGCATGAAAGCGCGCGAAGCGGGGGTGGATTTGCGCTTCGTGCGTGGCTCGGGACCGGCGGGACGGATTACCCATGACGACCTCGACGCCTTTATCGACCGTCCGCCGGAAGCGCCGTCGAGAGGATTGGGCAGGGTCCCCAATACCGCAGTAGAGACGATCAAGGTCGTCGGCCTGCGCCGACGCATCGCCCAAAACATGGCTGACTCCTCGCGCCGCGTTGCCCATTTTTCCTATGTCGAGGAAACCGACGTCACGGCGCTCGAGGAATTGCGGGGGTCGCTTAACGCGCGCGCGACCGATGACCGGCCGAAACTGACGCTGCTGCCTTTCCTCATGCTGGCGATCGTGAAGGCGGTCGCCGACTTTCCGCAAGTCAACGCCCACTATGACGACGACAACGAACTCATCCGGCGCTTTGGCGCTGTGCATCTGGGCGTAGCCACGCAAACTCCGAATGGGCTGATGGTCCCGGTCGTGCGCCATGCCGAGACTCTCGGCCTCTACCAATGCGCGCGCGAAATGCGGCGCGTCAGCGAAGCGGCGCGCCAGGGCGCCGCCGCGCGCGACGAGCTTGCCGGATCGACCATTACGCTCACGTCGCTTGGCGCGCTGGGCGGCGTCGCCTCGACGCCGGTCGTCAACCGGCCCGAAGTGGCGATCGTCGGCGTCAACAAGATCGTCGTCAAACCGGTCTGGCGCGATGGCGGCTTCGTTCCGCGCAAAGCGATGAACCTGTCGTCGTCGTTCGATCACCGGGTCGTCGACGGTTATGACGCCGCGAGATTCATTCAGCGGTTGCGCGAGCTGATCGAGACCCCGGCGACGATCTTCATCGAGGATTGACTTGAGGATGCGGACGCATAGCTGGCCAAGCGGGTAGAAACGCCGCCGTCCGAACGGCGGCATGCTCAGGCGAGGGCGGTGGACAACCATTGCGCCGCGCGGTCCTGCAGACAGCTGGATAGGTTGTGCTTCGTTCTGAACTTGGCTCCCCGCGCGCCTACAGGGGTGGGCTTGCCGGGGGCGGGCAAGCGGCGCGCGGGGAATTCGTGATCGCGCTCGGGGCCCGGGCGGGGGACGAGATCGTTTGGATCTCGTCCGAAGCGCCGACCCTACTGGAACAGCTTCAGGATGAGCGCCGCGTTCTGATTGGCGATCGACAACGACTGGATGCCGAGCTGCTCCTGGGTCTGCAGCGCCTGCAGCTGGGTCGACGCTGTGTTCATGTTCGCGTCCACCATGCCCGAAACGCCGTTGGCGTAGTTCGTCATCAACGCGGTGTTGAATGTGTTCGCGGTGGTCATCCGATCCTGCGTCGCCCCGATCAGCGCGGCGTAGTTGGTGACAGCCGAGAGCGCCTGGTTGACGGCCGTCAGCGTCGTCTGCGCGTCGGAGCCGCCAGTGATGCTAAGATTGGTCAGGTCGATCCCATTTTGCACGAGCAGATTTTGCGACGCGGGCGTTGTGACGGTCGTCGTCACTGCGTAGGACGCCGCTCCGGCGAAGGTAGGGCTTCCGCCCTGGGCAATCGAATTGCCGTTGGCGTCGAGGGCGGTATAGGTGGTCGTCGTCGCGGTGCCGTCGAGAGCCAGTGACTGAACTGTAAATGCCTGATTTGCTGTGTCTTCGTAGATCGCATCCGTGCCGTATGTCGCGGTAACGGTTCCGGCGGTCACAGCCGTTGTGTCCGCCGTGTCGGCCGCGAACTGGGTCTGCAACTGAGCCATCGTTGTCGGGTCGGTGAGCGTTGATTGACTGGTCGTAGACGTCGACGTTCCGCCAGTGGCCAAACCATAGAGCGCCTGGGTCGTGAAGCCGATGGTGTTGATCGTCCCGCCTGTCGCGCTGGCGTTATAGCCGGCGACGAAGTTGAGGGATGCGACGCTGCCGTTCAGGACATTCAAACCATTGAAAGAGGCCGCGTTCACCGCATCCGTGAGCTGTTGGCCGAGCGAGGCCAGCGACGTGTTGATGTTGCCGATCTGGGCGCCCGGTTCAGTCGCCTGAGTAAGAGCGGTCTCGATCGAGTTGATGGTCGTGATGACCGAGCTGATCGCCGAAGAGGCGGTCGCCAGGAGGGACTGCCCTTGCGACAGGGCGTCGTTCGAGGCCGATACGACGCCGCTGTCTGCGGTGAGCTGGGCGGCGATCGACCAATAGGACGAGTTATCGGCGGCGGTGGCGACCTTGAGGCCGGTCGAAACCTGGTTCTGGACGGTCGAAAGGGCCTGTTGCGTCATCTGCAGCGCCTGCAGCGCGCTCAAGGCGGACGGATTGTTCAAGACTGAACTCATGCGAGTGCTCCTGTCGGAAATGGTCGCGGGGAATGGACGACATTTCGGACTCGCACCGAGACGACGGACTGGCCGCATGCCCTTAGGCTCAAGACCGAGAGCCTAACCGTCGTGTGGAGCCGGGGGCGCCGCGCGCTGGCTGCGCGGCTTCCGCTGGCGAAGCGGACACTAAGGGCTCAACCGCTAATGGCCGGTTAATCGGGGCGAATATTCACTCGGCCCCCGTTCGCGCGGCCACGCGCAGAGTCGATACGCGCAATGCCGGCGCAAGCTCCGCTGCCGACGATGGCCGGTGCGAATTCATCACTCGGGCCCGAAAGTGGCGACGAACCTGCTGGCGCAAATCGAACGGCTTCGGGCGAACCTGCAGGGACTGGGCGTCCGGCGTCTGACCGCATTGGCCGTCATAGGCCTAGCCGCCTTCGCGGTGACGGGCCTGGCCGGCTGGTACCTGAGCCGGCCGACCATGGAGACCCTCTATTCGGGACTCGACCGAGACGATATCGCCGCCATCGGCGCCGCGCTGCGCGAAGCGGGCGTGCCTTTTGACGTCAACGCCGAGAGCACTGTCGTCTTCGACTCCGGCCGGACAGACGGCCGCGGCGCGGATGATCCTGGCGGAAAAGGGCCTTCCGCGCAGCGGCGCCGTGGGCAACGAACTGTTCGACAAGCTCGGTTCGCTCGGCCTGACCTCGTTCATGCAGGACGTCACGCGCCTCAGGGCGCTCGAAGGCGAGCTCGCCCGGACGATCCAGATGATGCGCACGGTCAAGGCGGCGCGGGTGCATATCGTTCTCGCCGACGAAGGCTCCTTCCGCCGCGAGCGTCAACCGTCCTCGGCCTCAGTGGTGATCCGTACCGACGGCGGCGATGATCCTGCGACCGGGCAGGCGATCCGCCACCTGGTCGCCTCCGCCGTTCCGGGAATGAAGCTCGATGAAGTCACCGTTCTCAATGTCGACGGACGCCTGCTGGCCTCCGGCGCTGAGTCGATCGAGAAGTCGCCAGACAATCTGCTCGCGCTCGAAAAGGACGTGTCGCAGGAAATCCGCGAGAACATCACGCGCACGCTTACGCCATACCTCAGCTCCCGCAATTTCCAGATCTCGGTGGCCGCCAGGCTGAACGCCGACAAGACACAAACCAACGAGACGATTTACAATCCCGACAGCCGAGTCGAACGCTCGGTGCGGGTTACCAAGGAACAGCAGAGTTCCCAGAACGCCGCAGGGGAACAGCCCGCAGGCGTCGAGGCCAACCTGCCCAAGCCAAAAAGCGGCGGCGGCGAATCAAAGCAGTCGAACGATCAGACGCAAAAGCGCGAGGAGCTGACGAACTACGAAGTCTCGTCCAAGTCGGTTCAGACCACCAGCGCCGGTTTCGCGGTCCAAAATCTCTCTGTCGCGGTGCTGATCAACCGCGGCGCGCTCGCCGCCTCTCTTGGCGACAAGCCGACGCCCGATGCGCTGGCCAGTCAGGTCCACGAGATCGAGCAGCTCGTCGCCTCGGCGGCCGGACTCGATCGACAGCGGGGCGACACGGTTAAGGTCTCAGTGGTCGATTTCATCGATTCGTCACGCGACCTCGATCCGGCGCCAGGCGCCTCGCTGATCGAAATCCTTGCCCGTCAAGTGGGATCAATCGCCAACGCCGGCGCCATCGTGGCGGTTGCGGCGATGGTGGTCTGGTTCGGGGTTCGGCCCGGGCTGAAGATGGCGCTTGCCCCGCCACGCCTGACGGCTGGGGACGGCCCATCCGGCGGTCAAACGCCGGCATTGGGAGGGCCCGACGGCGACGGCCGGGCGCCCGAGAGCATTCTCATCGAGACGGATTTGGGGCGCGACGCATTTCTGCAAGCGCTGCTGGCGCGGCGCGACAACGGGCCCGGGCGCAAGCTGCAGAAATTGGTCGAGTTCGATGAGAACCATGCCGCCGCGATTCTCAAACAATGGATTCGTCAAGGAGCGAACGGATGAAACCGCTTTCGATCGCCGACTATCTCAATGACATCGGCCGCGCCGCGACGGAAGAGGCGCGGCCTCGCCGCGAGAGCTCGCCGTTTCGCCCGCGAAGCCTACCGAGCGTGCACAACGGCGAGCCGGGTCCGCGGCCGGCGTTCAACGCCCTGGCGAACCCTGGCGGCGGCGGGGATATGCAAGGGAAGGACGGTCCTCGGCGCGCCTCATGGGAGCGTAAGCGCATTCCGCCCTCTGCCCCGGCGGGGTCGGCTTCGGCGGCCAGCGAGGCGTTCAAGCCCGAAGATATAGCAGGCCGGCTCGCCGAGGCTTACGCGCGCGGACGCGAGGAGGGTCTCGTCGAGGGGCGGGCGGACGCCTCCGACCGGCATGCGGCGGAGCTCGCCGCGATGCGGCGGGAGGCAGAGACCGACCGGCTGGAGCTCCAGCGCAACGAATGCGCTGAGCTCGAGAGCGCGATCCGTACCGGATTGAGGCAGATCGAAGACAATGTCGGAGCCGCCGTCACTCGCATCCTAGCGCCGTTCGTGAACAAGCAGGTGGTGAAGCAGGCTGCGGACGAACTGTGCAACGCGATCGCTCGGCTGGGCGCGGCGGGCTTGCCCGGGTCAATGACAATTCGCGGCCCAGAGCATTTGCTCGCGAACTTGCGTGAACGGATCGTCGATTTGCCGATCGCGGTCGCCTTTGTCGACGACGGGGGCGCAGAGATCATCGTCGAGGCCGGCGCCACGCAAATCGTGACCGCGCTTCGCTCCTGGGCGGAGTTGCTCGCCCGGCTCGCCGACTGAGCGCCGCCTATGGCCGCGCAACATCCGGAAATCGTCATCGTCAGGCGCCGCAGCTCGCATGAGGGCGAGCATCACGGCGGCGCCTGGAAGATCGCCTTCGCCGATTTCATGACCGCGATGATGGCCTTCTTCCTTGTGCTGTGGATCATCAGCGCTACCGACAAGAACACCAAAACGCTCATCGCCCGCTACTTCAATCCGGTGAAGGTCGAGGAGCCGGCTAAGGCGCAAAAGGGCATCCACGGCGTGCCAGAAAAGGACGCCTACCAGCCAGGCGCCGGTTCGGCCGCGCCGAGCGCCGGGAAATCCACGTCCGAACGCGCCGAATCGCCGGGAGGATCGGATGGCGAGGCGGCGCCGGCGAATGCCTCGAGCCAAGGCGAGCAACGGCGCCCGGCGACGCCGCAGTCGCCTCAGCCGCCCGAGGATCCGGCAAAACCATACCCGACAATGTCGGAGCAGGAATTGTTCAGCGATCCACGCGCAAGTCTCGATAAAATCGCCGGCGCGCCGCCGCCGGGGCCTCGCATTGATCCTTCGGCGGCGCTGAAGGGCTACGGCGAAGTTGGTCCTAGCGCCGACGAGGCGCTTCGCGATCCATTCCGCCCGCTCGGCAGCGACCAGGCCGTCAATGTCGTCAGATCCGACACCGGCGCCCCGCCGGCCGCCTCCGCCGCCGGCGACCAACCGGCGTCTGTTGCGGCGTCCAGCGCCCCTGAGCCTCCGCCGGCGCCCGGCCCCAGCAAGGCCCAAGCGCCACGATCGCCTGCGCCCTCGTCCACCTATCCGCCCGCGCCGGACGCCGCAGAAGCGCGCCGAACCGCCGCATCCAACCTGCTCGCCGACTTGAAAAAGCGGCTCGCCGGCGAGGCGTCCGCCAATCAGGGACCACAGTTGGACGTCGAGGCCACCGCAGGACGGAATCCTCATCAGCCTCACCGACCGGCAGAATTTTTCCATGTTCGCGATCGGCTCTGCCGAGCCGCAGCCGCGGGTTCTGAGGATGATGGACGCCGTTGCGGCAAGCCTTCAGGGCATGCCGGGCGCCATCATCGTTCGCGGGCACACCGATGCTCGCCCTTATCGGTCGGCGACGTACGACAATTGGCGGCTGTCGTCGGCGCGGGCGCAAATGGCCTACTACATGCTAAGCCGTGGCGGGCTGGCCGAAAAACGGTTCGAACGCGTTGAGGGCTATGCTGACCGCCGCCTCAAGGACCCCTCGCGCCCGCTGGCGGCCGAAAACCGCCGGATCGAGATTCTCCTCCGCGAGGCGGCGCCATGAGCGTCGCTCGGCGAGCATGGGTCTGGGCCGCGCTCGCGGTTGCTGCGCCCGCCGCGGCGTTCGCCGATTCGGCAAATCTGGCCGACATGGTCGACGGCTTGCAGCGGATCCAGGTTCAGATCGCCCAAGGCGACAAGGCCGCGTATGCGCTTCAGCTCAATCAGTTGAAGACCATCGGCGCAGCGATCACGGCAGCCCCGCCTGAAACCTGGAAAGACAGGCGCCAGGCGGATTCGCTCGTCATCTATATCCTCAGCGGCGGACCGCTCGTTGGCGTGGCGCCGACTGTTGAAAGGCGACATCGTCGTCGAGTCCGAGCGGGCGCTGGCGCGGGGCGCGCTCGCTTACGTCACCAATCACGAGGCCGACGCGAAGCCGCTGCTCGACAATGAGGATTTGAACTCCATCGATGTGCGCCTGGCGGGTGAGGTCGCTTTCGCGCGTTCCGTGCTCGAGACCAGGCGGGACTCCAAGGCCGCGGTCGAGCTTCTCGACTGGGCGCGTCTGCTTGCGCCCGGCGGGCTGGTCGAGGAAGCGGCGCTGCGGCGCGAAATTGCCCTTCTCGCAGAGGCCAGGGACGTCGCCCGCGCAGCGATGTTGACCCGGCAATATTCGACCCGGTTCGCCGCCTCGCTCTACGCGGTCGACTTCTTTCGCGATCTTGCCGCCGCAATCGCGCGATTCGGCCTCGCCGACGACCCCGCCAATTACCGGCTTCTATCGCGCGCGGTTGCGCCGTTGGCGCCGGAGGTGCGCCGCGACTTCCTCCTCGGGCTGGCAAAGTCCGCGATCGTCGACGCCCGATTCGACGCCGCCGCGGCTGCCGCGTCCGAGGCGCTCGAGGGCGCTGGCGCGGACAGCACGGAAGCCATGCGCGCCCGCCTCTACCTTGCGGCCAGCCGAATGTTCTCTGAGGCATATGACGCGGCCGTGGCCGATTTGCAGACGATCGCCGCCTCGAAGCTCGATCTGTCCGACGCCGGTCTGCTGAAGTCGGTTCGCCGGGTGGCCTCAGAGTTGCGCATCGCCCCCGGCGCCGCCGATGTCAGTTCGTCGGTCGGCCTCCTCAACGATGACGAAAAGGAAAAGGACAAAGCAAGCGGACCGGCGCTGACGATCGAGCGGGCGCGGGCCGCGCTCGAGCGCACCGTCGGCCTCGCGTCCGGGCAGGACGGAGGAACGCGATGACCGCGCCCGCCGCGGCGCTCGTTTCCGGCGCAATCGCCGCGCCCGCCTTGCGCGCGGCGCCGCAGGCCGTAACCGACCGCTTCGCATTCGGGGCCATGCTCGATTCGCTCCCTGGCGCGACGGCGAAAGCCGGCTCTGCCGTCGCGGAGGAAAGGTCGCAGACTTCGAACGAGACGAAGCAAGAACAGTCGCCGTCAGGACCGTCTGACAGCCATCCGATGTTGGGCGACGGCGCGTTTCTGTCGTCCTTGCCTTTTGCCTTGCAGTCCGGCTTGGCAACCGGCCAAAGTCCGACGGCAGGCGTCGACGCCCCGCCGCTCGCGTCGGCGGCGACCAAAGGAGCGAGGCTCGAAACCAGCGGCGCGTCCGACGCCGCGACAGTGAACCGAGGCGAAACCGGCCGTGGCCAGATTGACCGGCGAACGCGCCTTTCATTTGGCTTCTTCGACCTCAGGCGCCGTCAGCGCTAGCCCTTCGCCTGCCGCCGGCGCGACGGTGATTGATGCGCCTTCGTTCGCGTCGGCGCTGACTGCCAGCGAGAACGGGAACCCGGCGCTCGGGTCGTCGGTTCTCGCGCCGCTCTCGACGCAGGATCGGCGGCTGACCCATGCCTCACCGCCCTCGCCGTCCTCGACTGTAGGCGTGAGCCTCTCGCCCGCCGAGGCGACGCCCGCCGTAGGCGCCGCGCCGGCGATAGGCCAGGCGTCAGCGCCGGTCGCTCCTCGCGGAGCAGGCGGCTCGGCAAATCCGCCCGTGACCCCGATACGAGCGGCGCCGCAGGACCTGGCCCGCGGCGGGCGGAAGGTCGAAGCCGCTGCGTCGCCGTCCCTCGCAAGGGCTGCGAGCCCGGCAGCGTCTTCCGCCAAAGCCGAGCCGGTCGACAAGGCCGACGCGGGTCCGCCCGATCCAGCCGCCCCCGGCGCACAGCCGGCGACGCAAGGGAGCATGTTTGGAGCGCCACTTTCGGCGTCCGTCGCCGGGCCGTCATTCGGACCTTACGAGGTTTCCCAGGCGGCCGATGTAGTCCCTAGTGGAAGCGCGCCTGCCCCCGCAGCCCCGACGCCCGCGACGGCGCCGGTCAAGGAGATCGACGTCGACCTCTCGCCCGGTGGGCTTGAGGACGTTTCGATGACGATGCGGCTTTCGGGCGACAGGCTCTCGGTCGTCATCCGCGCCGCGAGTTCTCAGACGAAAGGATCAATCGAGGGAGCGCGCGACGCGATCGCCGACCGCCTGGCGGCGATCGGCCAGCCGCTCGATTCGCTCATAATCAGGCAGACAGGCGTGAACGCCGATGCGAATGCGAACGGAAATGGAGCCTCCGCCGACGACAGCTCGACTGGCGGCGGACGCCAGTCCGGACAAGGCGCAGGCGAGCAAGGAGGCTCGGGCGATGAGAGTTCGTCTCGGCGCGGCGCTGCTCGCGATCGCAGTTTCTAGCGCCGCGCCTGCGCAGGCCGAGGGCTCGCTGGCGTGCGAAAGGGAGATGACGCGTGCTGCGGCGCTGAATGGCGTCCCGCTCAATGTCCTCTATTCGGTCGGACTGACGGAGACGGGGCGCATGGGGGAGCTCAGCCCCTACGACATGAACATCGACGGCAAGGCCATTCATTCGGCGAGCGCGGCCGAGGCGATGGCGCGCTTCGATCAGGCGAAGGCGCGGGGCGCGAAGCTCATCGACATCGGCTGCATGCAGATCAACCATCACTGGCATTCAGCCGACTTTGCTTCGCTCAGCGAGATGTTCGATCCGGTGCGCAACGTCGAATATGCTGCGAGGTTCCTGAAGATCCTTCGCGGCGAGGAGGGGAGCTGGACGCTGGCGGTCGCGCGCTACAACGCCGGGCCAAACAATCCGGCGGCGGAGCGGGCTTATGTCTGCGCGGTCATCCGCAACATGATCGCGACCGGATTTGGCCGCTGGACCGCGAACGCGAGCGCACTCTGCCGGTAGCCATCGCGCCGGGCCGTTCA
>CAWEAT010000016.1:0-153236 GCA_963806935.1 uncultured Alphaproteobacteria bacterium | reverse complement strand
CAATTTATACAACAAGAACATACTACATTTCCTCAACGCATTTTCAACATAAAAAGGCGGAAGATCTTTATCATGGTTTCTGCCCGGGCAGACCATTTTTATCTGTACTTCCAAATCCTCCTCGACTCGGTTTACTCATACTTTCAGCCTCTTCCCATTCAAATTTATCAATGTGGACAAAAACTCCTTGCGCAATCTTTTCGCCACGGCGAATGGTCACTTCTTGATCAGTAAAATTGTAAACCTGAATTTTAATTTCATCTTCAGGACCGCAGTAATCGTGGTCAATAATCCCTATACCATGCGGAGTTAACAGCCCTTTCTTTTTGGGAGTCGAACTGCGGGAAGCAATACAAGCATATAATTGGCTGGGACTTCAACAATAATATTCCCAGGAATAAGGCCGATACTTTTTGAACCTATGATGACTTCTTCACGGGCTATGATATCAAAGCCAACAGAACCGGCTGTTTCATAAATGGGAAGGGGGAGCTCTTGATCTAAGACGTTTGATTTTTACTTTCATAGGTCGACATGTTTAATTTTTACTGCAGTACCTTATCGTATTCAAAGGAATTCCGCCAAAGGTTAACTTTGACTAAAGTGCGTTTTATTGTTGTTAATGTATGGGCAACTTTTTCGCGATGGTGGTATAGTTATAAATGATTCATTATTTATATGCCAAAGCCGAACAATCCCCAAGCAAAATGTTATAATGAACCACGGGCAAATGAAGATTACAAATTATTCTAGAAATTCATGGATAAGATCAATATAAAAAAATACCTACCACTCCTTTTGGCTATCATTGTCGCGCTCGTAGCAGCAATTTATTATTATGGAAGCGGTCAAAGCAGTTTGGACAGTAATGTTCGTGATCTCGAAAAAAACTCTACAGTCCAAGCAGTACAGCCGAAGCAAGATAATACCGTTATCGTGAACTGTAAAAATGGCGATAGCTATCAAATTGTTTATCAACCTGACAGACCAACCATCAAGACCTCGTTTATGATAAGTGCGGAGCAGGAGGGGAAATTGTGGCGACTCAGCAAGGACAATAAGAAAATTTGAGCCTCATAGGCATGGTTTGAAACAAACAATTTTGTGCGTACGCACAAAATTGCGACCACAAAATGGCTCAAACAACACCTTACATCTTAAATGAACACGTAAGCTCTAAAAAAAGGGACCTCCGAGAGGTCCCTTTAATATTATCAAAGTGTATTTCGCAGAACTACTTCACAGCCGCCATCATATCAGCAAGGTCCAAGGTAATACCAAGGCCCATGGATGAAGCTACACTTACATTCTTGATATAGGTGCCCTTAACAGCTGCAGGTTTGCTATCATTTATGGCTTTAACAAAAGCGACCAAATTCTCTTTGAGTTGTTGTTCACCAAAAGAGACTTTTCCAAAAATCTGGTGAATTTGGCCTTGTTTGTCAGTACGATACTCCACTTTACCTTTTTTAATTTCACCAATAGTTTTAGCGACTTCTGTGGTTACCGTCCCTGCTTTTGGATTTGGCATGAGACCTTTGGTGCCCAAAATTTTGGCAATTTTACCAAGATTTTTCATAGCATCTGGAGTAGCAACTGCAACATCAAAATTCAAGTATCCTTTGCTGATCTCATCGATCAACTCTTCCATACCAGCTTTTTCAGCACCTGCTGCTTTAGCTTCTTTGGCTTTATCTTCACTTACGAAAGCAATAACACGCAAGGTTTTACCAGTACCGTTTGGAAGAGCAACTGTGGAGCGAACCATTTGTTCAGCATGCGTAGGGTCAACTCCCAAACGCATATGAATTTCGCAGCTTGCGTCAAATTTGGTTGGTGAGGTTTTCTTTAAAAGAGCCAACGCTTCATCAACAGTATAAGTAGATTTTCCTTCAAGCAACTTCGCCGCAGCTTGATGTTTTTTTCCATGTTTAGCCATAAAATTGTTGTTTGCGTGGTAATAACGGCCTTCGGGGCCTCCCACTAAAATAGAAGTTAGAAAAAGGAGCAATGAATTGATTATTCTTCAACTTTTACGCCCATGTTGC
Organism: uncultured Alphaproteobacteria bacterium; assembly: GCA_963806935.1. GTDB lineage: Bacteria > Pseudomonadota > Alphaproteobacteria > Rhizobiales > Beijerinckiaceae > Roseiarcus. The sequence goes on along the minus strand of CAWEAT010000016.1, from coordinate 151,188 downwards.
GAGCGGTACCAGCGATGATGCGCATAGCTGCTTCAACATCGTGACAATTGAGATCTGCATTTTCTTTTCAGCAATTTCTCGAAGTTGTTTTTGAGTAAGTGTACCAACCTTATTCTTGTTTGGTTCACTTGAACCTTTTGGAATACCAAGTGCCTTCAAAATAAGGATTGAAGCCGGAGGGGTCTTCATGATGGAAGGTGAAACTCTTGTCTTTATAGACAGAAATTTCAACTGGAACGTATCGTATCGCCCATGGCCTTGGTGGCATTGTTGAATTTGTTGCAGAAATCAGGAATATTGAGACCATGTTGACCAGTGCAGGACCAATTGGAGGTGCTGGATCGGCCTTTCCTGCTGACATTTGTAAGTTTAATCACTGTTTGAAGTTCTTTTGGCATAGTTTTTGAAAAAAATAGTTGTTATTTATTGCGGCACAAAGGCCGCTCTAGTATGCGGTATCATCATAGAAAGCCACCGCATATGTAAGTGAAGCTCTGCGTAACAGATTTTTACCAACATAATCTACTGAAGTTTGGCTTTTAATGCAAGCCTAAATCGTCGATTTGCCCATCGGAAACAACCAAAAAAAACTTTCAATATATTAGGCTGCAATAAAAGATTAAAGCAGCTCAATCAACTTCGTCATGGCGTCATGAAGATCTTTATCATAGCGAAAAGCAAAAACGCGCGTGCCTTTGCGGAAAACCAGAAAGACTTTTTCGGTATGTTGAAAATAGTTGAGGTAGAATGATTGTTCGCCAAAATTATTGGTTTCGTTCACGATGCCGTCGGTCTCGCCAATGCATTTCTCTTTGACTAAATCGTAAACTTCCTGCGCGGACTCAACTGTTCCGGGATTGAATTCATCAAAACTCGCGACTTGTACCACCTGATTCTTATTCAAGGATGATTCTGAAGTTTGCACGAAACTGAGATCTTGGAAAGGAATAGTATCGAAAAGTTTTCCACTGTAGGGAGCCTCTTGAAAACTGTAATTTTGAAGGCCGACTTTTTGCAGAAGCGCTGCAGTTAAAGAGCCTGGAATAATTTGCTGCTCCACCTTGTTAGAATTTCCAGTTTGAGATGCTCCTTGCGATGATGATTGAATTGCGGAATTTGCATTTCCAGGATTTGAAGTCCCAACCGAAGAGCTTTTTGATTGCTGTGTTGAACTTTGAGGCGCTTGTAAAACGCTGGTAGCCCCATCCAAAGTGCTGGAATTTTTCAAATAATCATTCACCATCACTTCCGCCACAATCAGGATAATGACCGTGAAAATCAAAAGCGTGAATAAAGGAAATTTCCTCATGCGTTTTTATTTTGAAGTTCTCTGAAAGAATTCAGGGATAGCCCTTTTGCTTGAAAGAAACTCGTCTGAATAAGTAAGTATTACTTCTTCTTCACTTGAGTGAAGTCCAATTCAACAGGAGTTTCACGTCCAAAGATAGTAATGAGTACTTTAATTTTACCTTTTTCTTCATCAACTTTATTCACAACGCCATCGTAGTTGACGAATGGTCCATCCAAAATGACAACCTGATCTCCAACCACGAAATCAATCTTGAATTTCGGTTCAGCTTCACCCATATGTTTTTTGACCAGCATGAACTCTTCTGGTGAAACAGGAACCTGTGTGGTGCCTGATCCTACGAATCCTGTAACATTCGGGGTATTACGTACAACATACCAAGAATCATCCGTTACAATCATATCCACCAAAACATAACCCGGGAAAATACGTTTTTTTTCGGTCTTTGGCTCACCTTTTTTGATCACAATTTGAGTTTCTTTTGGAACAACAACATCAAAAATCATATTTGCATCCCGAGCGATTCTACACGTTGCAGTAATGCTTCACGGACTGCGTCTTCATATCCAGAATAGGTGTGGACCACATACCAGTGGCGACCTGTACCCGGTGCTTGTTTTGGCATAATTTTTTTAAATAATGACTATTATTTTTATTATTTTTTAACTCTGATTTCTGAGAGGCTGAAACTAGTCTAGGTTTTGAAGTTGTGCCAGAAGCTGCCCCTGAACTTGGGCTTTGAGTCGATGGTTGAATCTTAGTTTCGATAAATCTACGGTTGAAGTTGGTTCTCCAGTTGCTACTTGGGCGGGCGCGGATGCGGGTGTTGTGGTTTGTTGAGGAACAACACTTTCAGAAAGAACAATAAGTGAACGATAACCGGTATTGAAAACTAAATCTAAAGCACCTACTAGGATTGAAAAAACGATACAAAAACCTATGACAATAAAGGTCAATCGAATAGCTTGATTTCTGGTAGGCCAGGTAACCTTCTTAAGCTCTTCAAAACTGTCTTGAATATAACCTATGATTGGATTTTTCTTTTTTGATCCTTTCGATTGAGTTTCTTGTTGAGTTTCTGACATGAGTACGAGATGAAAAAATCTTTCAATGCTGCCTGACGGCAGAAATGGTGTTGCTTCACATCTACAGTTAAAAAGCCCCCAAACGAAAAAAAGTATACTGTGCTTTTGTATTTATAGCAAGAAAAATTTTCGTATCTGGCCATCGTTTTTGGTTGAGGGGCTTGGGGAGAGCTCGCCTCGCGTCCGTTCCGCCAGCTCGGACTGCGCGAGGCGAGCTCTCCCCCAAGCCATTGCAAGAAAAAGCAGTGAGCAGCTACACTGTAGACCTTTGCAAAATAGGGCTTCTTTTGCTATAATAAAAAGATTTTTGTACAAAAATATGGCCAAAAAACGGTCCAAATATTTCAAAACATTCAAGCAATTCCTGATATCGCTCGCCATCATGATAACGGCTCTTACCGCTGTGTCATGGCCTTATCTTGTGGTGAACGCGCAAAGTCCGAATTCGGAGATTGCTGGAACTTTTACCGCTTCCAGGAAGCAATTCTGGTCAACAGGCAGGAAACAATCCTTACGCAAATCTTCCACAAGTTCAGGGAGATACCGCTGAAGACAGGTTTTCTTATTTGGTCATGAGCGTCATCATGAATGCTCGTTATCTGCTTGGCGCTGTGGCCGTAGGACTTATTGTTTACTCTGGAATACGACTCGTGATCGCTCAAGGAGAAGAAGAAGTTTACACCACTCAAAAGCGAAACATTCTCTATGCTATTATCGGTCTTGCCATTGTGGGCCTCTCAGGAGATGTTGTGAGAATTTTAAACGTATATTGTCCGACCTCAGGACCATCGGCTGGAATGGATTTTACTGGCCAACCATGTACTCCTGGAGGATTTTTAAACGGACCCAATGCCATCATCAATTCAACCTCGCTTTTCAACCAATACTCTCAATTGGTAATTACTTTTATTAAATACATGATTGGAAGTGTTGCCGTATTTATGGTTATCCGAAGTGGTTTACGTCTCATTACCTCCAGTGGTAATGAAAAACTCACTGAAGATAAAAGATCACTTTTTTACGGAATTACCGGCCTCATCTTCATTATTATGGCCGATCCAATCATCAATAATGTTTTCTATAAAATTAATGCCAACTCTTACTCGAGTACCACTGGAGCAACCCCAGCCATAGATACCAATCAGGTCGTAAAGGAAATAGCAGGAGCAACCAATCTTGTTTTGACCATTTTTGCTCCAATAGCTGTTTTAATGCTTTTGTATGGAGCTTTTTTGTATGTGACATCGGCAGGAAACGAAGAAACACAGGGAAAAGCCAAACAACTTTATTTTTGCTGTTGTTGTGGGGATCCTCATCATGTACGCGGCTTTTGCTATCGTAAGTACGGTTATTTCTGGAAGTTTTCAGGCAGGAGGAGTCGGAACAGTAACGCAAGCAAGCAGTTAGTCTCAATCAAAAAACAAACGCAACATCTATGGGAAAATTCACACAATTTTGGCAAAAAATGTCGAAGCACAAAACGCAAATTTTTACGTTTTTAGCATCATTTGCCATATTTATATCAATGAGGGCTTGCTTCTTGTCACAACTGTTCCTGCAAACGCACAGGGGGTTTCTGATGTGATACGTGACATTGGCGGCCAAACCAATCTTCCAAGCTATGAAACTGCAAACCATCCAAGCGCTTCGGTGCAACCGGGAGCAAACATTCTCACAAGCGCCATTTACTACGCGATCGATTTTGTGAAATATGCTCTTGGGACACTTGCCGTTATCATGATCATTATCGCTGGAGTTCGTTTGGTGACTGGTGGACGTGCAACCGAAGAAGAATCCAAAAAACAAAAAGAGCAACTTTTATATACCATCATGGGATTTATCCTTGTCATGGTGGCGGACCCTTTTATAAAACAGGTTTTCTTCGGAGCCCAAGGCGAAGTCTACAGCAGCCAACAAAGCCTTCAGCAAGCCGCTCAAAACGGTTCACAATTAATCCGTGGTATTTACGAAATGATCGCGTATTTCTGTGGCGCTATAGCTGTTTTGATGATCGTGATTTCCGGTTTTCGTTACATGACAAGCGGAGGAAATGAGGAACTCATGGGAAAAATGAAGCGCTCCATTATTTACGCAGCACTCGGTTTATTACTGGTTGGTATTGCTGAGTTTGGAGTGAAAGATGTTTTATTTCCTCAACAGGGATCCCAACTCACTGACGTTGAAAAACTGCAAACGCTTGTTATAAATGTCACAAATTTCATTTCAGGATTCCTCGCAACTATTGCTGCAGTTATGTATATCTACGGTGGATATCTCTATGTGACAGCTTTTGGGAATGAAGAAGCGACTGGAAAAGCAAAAAAAGTATTTATTGGTGCTACTGTAGGCCTTCTCTTGGCCATGGCTGCATTTGGTATCGTGAATACCACCATGAAGTTGGGAAATCAGATAGGTCCAACATCAACTTCAGCGCAAGCAGGGACCGCAGCTCCGGCAAGTTTGCCGACGAACGGTAATATCGGCCAGTAATGCCATTGAAGATAAAGCTACTTTTATGATAAAATAATAAGATAAATAAAAACAAAAACTATGAATAAGGGCTTCGACAACATTTTAAAAAAATCGAAACGTCAAAAAGATATTTCGAAATTTTCTCTGCGGATTCAGGTAAATGCGAACAGCTGTCTCTGGCCTCGCCAACCAGCTCAGCATCGGGCGCGAGGAGGCGGGCGCCTACATCAAGAAATATTTCGAGCGCTTCCCCGGCATCCGCGATTACATGGACGCGACCAAGAAGACCGCGCGCGCCAGCGGCTCTCGTCACCACGTTGTTCGGCCGCAAATGCCATTATCCGCGTATCAACGCCTCGAACCCTTCCGAGCGCGCGTTCAACGAGCGCGCCGCTATCAACGCGCCGCTCCAGGGCTCGGCGGCCGACATCATCCGTCGCGCAATGACCCACATGGAGGAGGCGCTCGCCCGCGCGAACTTAAGCGCGATCATGCTGCTCCAGGTCCACGACGAACTGGTGTTCGAGGCGCCGGACGACGAGGTCGAGGCGACGTTGCCGGTCGTGGCCAAGGTGATGGTCGACGCGCCCGAACCCGCCGTCAAGCTGCATGTGCCGCTGCAGGTCGACGCGCGCGCCGCCCAGAACTGGGAGGAGGCGCATTAGCGCTCCTCTGCCCCTGCATGGCCAAGACCGATCCATGACCGCCATCGTCGAGCGCTATCGCGCGCTCGTTCACGACCGTAGCTTTCAGTTCAATTCGGCGCAGGCGGAGCTTGCGAAGAAGCTCGACGCGCTGAGCGTGAAGCTCCAGGACTATCGCGCCGAGCCGAAGCCGAACGGCTTCTCGCGACTGTTCGGCATCAAGCCCGCCGAGCCCCCGCGCGGCCTCTACATCCATGGGCCTGTCGGCCGCGGCAAGACCATGCTCATGGACATGTTCTTCGACGCCGCCCCGACGCCGCGCAAGCGCCGGGCGCATTTTCACGCGTTCATGGCCGACGTTCACGCGCGCCTGCATCAATGGCGCCAGGCGCTGAAGCGCGGCGAGGTCACGGGCGAAGACCCGATCGCCCCGGTCGCGGCGGAGCTCGCGCGCGAGGCCTCGCTCCTGTGCTTCGACGAGTTCTCGGTGCGCGACATCGCCGATGCGATGATCCTGGCCAGATTGTTTACAGCGCTGTTCGCGGCCGGCGTGGTGGTGGCCGACGTCGAACGTCGCGCCGGACGATCTCTATAAGGACGGGCTCAATCGCGCGCTGTTCCTGCCCTTCATCGCACTGATCAAGGAAAAGCTCGACATCGTCGAGCTCGACGCACGCACCGACTATCGGCTCGAGAAGCTTACGCGCGCGCCGGTCTATTACTCGCCCCTTGGCGCGAAGGCTGACGCCGCGCTCGACGCGGCGTTCCTGACGCTGACCGGCCATGACAGGGGCGAGCCGGTTGAAATCGAGCTCCTTGGCCGCCATCTCGATGTCCCGCAGGCGATCGACGGCGTCGCGCGGTTCGATTTCGACGCCCTCTGCCGGCGGCCGCTCGGCGCGGCCGACTATCTCAAGATCGCACAGCGGTTTCATACCGTCATCATCGACCGCATTCCCGCGCTTGCCGCGAGCGAGCGCAACGAGGTCGAGCGGTTCATCATCCTCATCGACGCGCTCTATGACATGCGCGTCAAGCTGATCGCCTCGGCCGCCGGCGAGCCGGAGACGCTCTACTCCGCCGCCGAAGGCGCGGAAGCGTTCGAGTTCGCCCGCACCGCCTCGCGCCTCTACGAAATGCGCTCGACGGACTACCTCGCGCTGCCGCACGGCCGCGAGAGCGGCTCGCAGGCCGGCGATCTCGGCGGCATCGCGGAGACTTGAGTGGGCCTCGCGGGGCGACTGTGCACCGTCTCTGTCATGCCCGCGAAAACGGGCATCCAGACTGCAGCCTCCGACTGCTCGTATCAATACGCTCCACCGCGCAGCTCTAGACCCCCGCGTTCGCGGGGGTGATAGGCTCTGCGCCGTTCAGGCCAGGCGGCCATATCCGGCAGCGACCGCGCCGCGCTCGATCTCGGCTACGCGATCATAGTCGGCCGAACTCGCCGCGCGCGCGCCCTTGAGGCCGAGCGTCGCGCGCGCCTCGGCGACGCCGGGGTCGGCGAGCGCGGCAAACAGCGCCTCGCGCACCGCGGCGATGACCGGATCGCCAAGACCGGCCGCGGCGATGAAAGGCAGGCCGGGCGATGTCGCGCTCTCGGCGACGACGGCGACGCGCTCGATCAGCGCGGGACGGCCGCGAGCCAGCAGCGCGAAGCTCACGCAGTCGATCGATGCGAGATCCGCTTGTCCCTCAGCGACCGCGTTGATGCTCGCCTCGTGCGAGCCGGTGACCACGACTGCACGAAAAAAAGGCGCCCCGCCCGCGATCGGAGCGATTGCCGCGCGGAACAGGTTCATTCCGGTGTTGCTGTCATAAGCGTTGAGTGAGGCGATCGAACCGCGAAATTCGCCGAGCGACCGGCGCGGCTCGGTCGCGCGCCGGATGATAAAGCTTCGATGCGAAATCCCGTCGCAGCCGGGGAAGTCATATTCGGGCGCCGCGATCAGCGCGACCGGTCCTTGAGCCGAGTCAAATACGGGTAGCCGCAGGTCTGGCCGAGGAGGAGGCGGGGATCGCGCCAGTGCGCGTCGAGGTCGCCCCCGCGGGTCAGAGCTTTCGGCGCTTCAATTCCGGCCTCATCGAGCCGGGCGGAGATCGCGGCCCATAGCGCGTCGTTGGCCGCGGCGGTCCATGGGAAATCATACATCGGCAGGATCGCGATAGCCGCCGCGCCGCTCACTCCGCCGGCTGGCCCCAGCCCGGGTAAATCGGCTGGTCGTGCGGCGTCAATAGATAGCGCCGCACGACGTCGAAATAGCCGTGGTAGACGAGGCCGCCGTTGCGCTCGATCAGCGCCGCCCGATTGAGCCGATAGAATCTTGGCAGCTGATACCAGGGCACCCGATGGCGCAGATGGTGCGCCGCGTGCAGGTTGTTGAACAGGAACAGCGGCCCCAGAATCCAGGCGCCCTCAACGATCGCGGTCCGGCGCTCCGCTTCGGGCATGGCGCGATGTTCTGCGAACGAGCGCACCATGGCGAGGCTCGCTCCCGGATAAATGAAACAGGCGACGTAGAGCCAAAAGGGCATCCTTGCGATGACGACCACCCAGATCAGGACCGGCGCGCACTGCAGGAGGTGGCGGCGGAGCCCCACTCGCGCGCCGGGCTTGTCGCGCCAGGCGTCGCGCGCGAGATCGCGGATGAAGCCGCCGATCAAAAAGGCGGGGCCGAGAGCGATGCGACCGAGGAGCGTCGTCTGGGCGTGGGCGATCGCACGCCACATCGGCCCCAGGCCGCCCCATCCGGACGCCGTCCAGTAGTAGCTCTCGGGGTCCTCGAGCGGATCGGTGAGATTCTCATCCCGGTGATGCGCCAGATGGGTCGAGCGGTAGATCGAATAGGGGAGCCAGAGCGACAGCGGCCAGCAGCCGATCGCCTGGTTGACCGCGCGGTTGCGGGTCGGATGGCCGTGAATGGTCTCGTGCTGAAGGTTGAGTTGCCAGGCGGTGACCCAGGCGCCGATCGCGGTCAGGCCCCACCACGGCAGGTCGCGGTAGAAATAGGTGGCCATGAGCCACGATGCGTAGATGACAAATGCGAGCGCCGCCGTCGGCCACTCAATGCGGCGATTTAGCGGCGGAAGTTCGACGATCTCCACTAGCAGGGCCCCAGCAGGCGCACGGCAAATCACCCGGCCTCGAATCGATGATAGGGCCAAACTCTAGCGCCCGCAAACATTATTTTCCTATTATCCCCTAAATCTATAGACTAAATCCCATTAAGTCCGCGCGCCTCGCCATTTGTGGCGGCCAGCGCGCCGGGCTCGAGCTCGCAGTACAGCAGCCGTTCCGGATTGACAGGTCCCGGCAGAGATATGCGCCCGGCTGGCGTGCGCTGAAACCCCATCCGCGCATAGTACGGTTCGTCGCCGACCAGGATGACAAGCTTCCAGCCGGCCGCCTTGGCCGCTGCGAGCGAACGCTTGACCAGGGCTTCGCCGATGCCCTGGCTCCGGAACACCGGCTCGACGATCAACGGCCCGAGAAGCAGGGCCGGAGCGCCGCCGATCGAAATTGGGGTCATGGCCGAGGCGCCGACCAAAAGCGTGCCGACGCGGGCGACGAAGCTCAAGCCCGGGTCGGCGTCCGTCGTTTCACGGATGCGATAGGCGGCGCGAGCGAACCGGCCGGGGCCGAAGACGCGCTCGTTCAGTCGTTCGATCGGCTCGGCGTCGTCATCCGTCGCCGGTTCGAGGATGAGGGGGAGATCAGGCATCGGCGCGGATTTAGCACGTTCGCGCGCCGGCGCGACACCTCAGGCGCCCTCGATATTGGGATCACGCCAGGCGCGCTCGAACGGCAGCCGCCAGGCATGGGGCGCGATCAGCTGATAGATCGACTGCGGACCCCAGCTGCCCGGCGAATAGACCTTCACCGGCGGCGGATAGTCGATGAGCGGCGTCGACACCTCCCACAGCCGCTCGATACCGTCCGCGGTGCAGAACAGGGTATGGTCTCCACGCATCGCGTCGAGGATCAGGCGCTCGTAAGCCTCGAGCACGTCGCGCCCCATTCCCGTTTCGTGCATCGCGAATTGCAGGCTCTGCTTGTTGAGCCGCATCCCCGGACCCGGCTTCTTGCCGTAGAAGGAGAGCGACACCTTCGACTGGTCGGCGAGATCGAAGGTCAGGTGGTCCGGGCCCTGCGAGCTGATGCCGAAATCGTTCGGGAACATGCTTTTTGGCGGTTCGCGGAACGCAATCGAGATGATGCGCTGGCCCTCGGCCATCCGCTTTCCTGTCCGAAGGTAGAACGGCACGCCCGCCCAGCGCCAATTGTCGATGAAACATTTGATGGCGATGAAGGTCTCGGTGTCCGATTCCGGATCGACGCCCTCTTCCCTGCGGTAGCCGACGAACTGACCCCGGACGGCATGGGCTGGATCGATCGGCATCAGCGAGCGGAAGACCTTGTTCTTCTCCTCGCTAATCGGCCCCGGCGCAAGCGAGGTCGGCGGCTCCATCGCCATGAATCCGAGGATTTGGAACAGGTGCGTAACCACCATGTCGCGGTAAGCGCCGGTCTGCTCGTAGAAGGCGATGCGGTTGCCGATATTGAGCGTCTCGGGCACGTCGATCTGAACGTGGTCGATGAAGTTGCGGTTCCAGATCGGCTCGAACAGGCCGTTGGCGAACCGGAACGCGAGGATGTTCTGCGCCGGCTCCTTGCCGAGGAAGTGGTCGATGCGGAAAATCTGATCCTCGGCGAACACCTTGTGCAGCGCGTCGTTGAGCGCGATCGCGGTTTCGAGATCGGTGCCGAACGGCTTTTCCATGATGACGCGCGATCCCTTGGCGAGATCGGCCTCGGACAGCATCTTGACCGCCGACAGCGCGGCGTTGGGCGGCACGCTCATGTAGTGGACGCGCTGTGCCTCCTCGCCGAACGCTTTTTCCGCCTTGTCGACGGCTGCCTTGAGGGCCTGCGGGCCGGCCGCGATCGGCACGTAGTCGAGCATCTCCGCAAATGCGGGCCACGCCTCCTTGTGCGGCTTGCGGTCGTGCCGGTCGAACGCCGCCTCGCGAGCAATCGCGCGGAAGCCCTCGGCGTCGATCGGGTCGAGCGACACGCCGACGATCCGGCATTTCGGGATGAACCCGGTCGAGCAGAGATGAAAAAGGCCCGGCAGCAGTTTCTTGTGCGCGAGATCCCCGGTCGCGCCGAACAACACCACGATTTGCGGGTTTTTCGGGCCGACCCCGACCGGCGCCTTGGCCATTGCGTCCTCCACCCTTCAAATCAAAGTAAGCGACTTTCTCCGTCCCGTGCGACAGAAGCGCGACAACCCTCGCAATTCGGGAGCCTCACGATTCACCGCCGCAGTCTGAGGCTCGCCCAGCCCTCGAGGTCAATTCGTTCGGCCAGAGTGAACCCCTGCGCCCGCCAGGACGCAAGCACTCCGGGGACATCTGCAAGAAGCAGGCCGGAGACGATCGCGTCTCCCTTGGCCTCGATGACCGCGGCGAGCGACGGCGCAAGCAGTCGCAAGGGCCTCGCCAGGATGTTGGCAAAGACGAGGTCGTAAGACGCGCCCTCGCGCAAGGCGCGCGCTTCCACCCCGCGCGACCGAACCGCCCGGCAGAGGGCGCCGACGCCATTCAACCGGGCGTTGGCGTTGGCGACTTCGACCGCAACGGGATCGATGTCGCCGAGCCAGACCTTCCGCCTGAGGACCTTGGCGGCGGCGATGGCGAGCACGCCCGCGCCGCAGCCGACATCGAGAACCGCGCGCGGCCGGCGGCGCTTGAGCAGGCGGTCGAAATGCAGCAGGCAGCCGCGCGTGGTGCCGTGATGGCCGGTGCCGAAGGCGAGCCCGGCCTCGATCTCGATCGCTATATCGTTGGCGACGACGCGGGCGCGATCATGGGCGCCATGGACAAGAAAGCGGCCGGCGCGGACCGGCTTCAGGCCCGCGAGCGAATTCGCCACCCAGTCGCGCTTTTCCGTCAAGCCGAAGATCGCGGAATGCGCAGTCTCTTCGTCCGCGGCCGCGGCGATCAGCGCCCGCATCGCCTGTTCGTCCGGCTCGTAGGCGAAATAGGCCTCCATCAGCCACGCCCTGCCGCCGCCGGGCCAGCGCTCCTCGGTCTCGAAGGCGGTCGAGGCCGCCTCGCCCGACTCGAAGCTTTCGCCGATGAGGTCGGCGACCGCGCGCGCGCGCCGCTCGTCGCTCACGAGGCTGAGCTTGTGCGCGGCGTTGTTGGGCGGCAGGCCTTCGAGCATCCGGATTCCTGAGTACCACGCCTTGGCTTTCGGGAAGAAGTTGGGCTTTCGGGAAGAAGTTGCGACCGCTGATTTCGCGAAGGGCTCGCGTCGCGCGCGCTTACCCAGGTCATTTGAGAAAGGTTGACCTTTTCGGGGCTACGCGATATCTACCTGTGGTAGATATCAAATTTGTGGACCATCGGTGGTCGCGACAGCTAAGATTTTTATGCACGGGCGCAGCCAGGCGGTCCGTCTGCCGAAGGAATTTCGCTTGCCGGGCAAAGAAGTGCGGGTGAGCAAACTCGGCGACAAGGTCATCCTGGAGCCAATTGAAAGGACCAAGTTCGACGTCGAGGCGTGGCGCGCGGAGCTGGTCGCCGCCGGCGCGAGAGCGTTCCTGCTCGAGGGGTTGCCTGAAGACGAGCCCAGCGCGCGCGACGACGAGATTTCGTTCGACTGAGCGAATGTACTGTCTCGACACCAATGTCGTGATCTTCGCGCTCAACGAGCGTAAGCCGAAAATTGTTGAAAGGCTTGATCGCGAGCTCGCCGCCGGAACCCCGATGATCGTCCCGGCCATTGTCATCTTCGAACTCGAATATGGCTGCGCTAAGAGCAAGCGCGCCGAACAATCGCGACGCGCGCTTGAGATTTTCCTGTCGGCGGGCTTCGATCAACCGGCTCTCGATATTGCAGATGCGCGTGAAGCCGGCGAAATCCGCGCATTCCTCGAAGTGCGCGGTCAGCCGATCGGACCTTGCGACACGTTGATCGCCGCGCAGGCGCGCCGGCGCGGCGCAACGCTCGTGACGCTCAACACGCGGGAATTCGCGCGCGTGCCAAGGCTGAGCGTCGAGGACTGGGCGGCGTGAGCGGCGAGAGCATCACCCGCGCCCCGGCGCATCGCGAAAAAAGTCGTACACCAGCTTCGCCGTCGCGGCGTTCAAGCCCGGCGTCTTCTCGAGGTCGGCGAGGCCGGCGCGGGCGACGGCCTTGGCCGAACCGAACGCGAGCAGGAGCGCGCGCTTGCGCGACGGGCCGATGCCGGGGATTTCGTCGAGTGGGCTGCGCACGAACTCCTTCTTGCGCCGGGCGCGGTGGGTTCCGATCGCGAAGCGGTGGGCTTCGTCGCGCAGGCGCTGGATGAAGAACAGGGCCGGATCGCGCGGCGGAAGCCGGAACGGCTCGCGCCCCTCGACGAAGAACGTCTCGCGCCCGGCGTTGCGGTCAGGGCCCTTGGCGATCGCCGCGAGCCTGACGCCCTTGACGCCGAGCGTCGCCAGCACTTCGCGCGCGGCCTCGAACTGCCCGCGTCCGCCGTCGATGACGACAAGGTCGGGGGTATCGGGAAAGGCGCCGGCCTCGGCAGTCTGTAGGGCCGGGACGTTGACCCGGCCGCCGCGGTCGGCGACCGCAGCTACAGAAGCTTGCCGCATCAGCCGGGTGAACCGCCGCGTCAGCACTTCGCGCATCATCGCGTAATCGTCGCCCGGCGTCAGGTCGGCGTTTCTGATGTTGAAGGTGCGGTACTGGTTCTTGACGAAGCCCTCGGGGCCCGCGACGACCATCGCCCCGATCGCGTTCGTCCCCATGATGTGCGAATTGTCGTAGACCTCGATCCGCCGGATCGGATGATCGACGCCGAACGCCTGGCCAAGCGCTTCGATGAGCTTCTCCTGGCTCGCGGCTTCGGCCAGCTTGCGCGACAGCGCCTCGCGCGCGTTGCGCAGCGCAGCGTCGACCAGATCCTTCTTTTCGCCGCGCCGCGGCGCGCCGATGGCGATCCGATGGCCGGCGCGCGCGCTCAAAACTTCGCCTAAAGTTTCGGCGCTCGAGACGGCGTGGTTCAAGAGCACGAGTCGCGGCGCCGGCCGGTCGAGATAGAACTGCGCCAGGAATGCGTCGAGCACTTCCTCCGGAGCGAGCGCGCGGTCGGCGCGTGGAAAATAGGCGCGGTTGCCCCAGTTCTGGTAGGTGCGGAAGAAGAACACTTCGACGCAGAACTGCCCCGCCTCCTCGGTGACCGCGAACACGTCGGCCTCGGGAATCGAGCGCGGATTGACGCTCTGCTCGCCCTGGATCGCCGACAAGGCGCTGATGCGGTCGCGCAATCGCGCCGCGCTTTCGAAATCGAGCGCCGCCGCGGCCTCGTTCATTGCGTGGCCAAGGCGGCCCTTGATCGCGCGGCTGCGTCCGGAGAGAAAGTCGCGCGCTTCCGAAACCAGCTTCGCATAGTCGCCCAGGTCGATCTCGCCCGTGCAAGGAGCCGAGCAGCGCTTGATCTGATAGAGCAGGCAAGGGCGGGTCCGGTTGGCGAAGAAACTGTCCGAGCAGGTGCGTAGGAGAAACGCCCGCTGCAGCGCATTGAGGGTGCGAAACACCGCGCCCGCGCTGGCGAACGGGCCGAAATAGTCGCCAGCGAGAGAGCGGGCGCCGCGATGCTTGACGAGCCGCGCCGCGGGATGATCGGTGCAAATGAGTATATAGGGGAAGCTCTTGTCGTCGCGCAGCGTCACGTTGTAGCGGGGCTTGAGCTGCTTGATGAGATTGGCCTCGAGCAGCAGCGCCTCGGCGTCCGATTCGGTGGTGACGAACACCATCGAGCGGGTCTGGGCGACCATGCGCGCGATGCGGCTCGGCTGGCGTTCGGGCGCCATATAGGCGGCGATGCGCTTCTTGATCGAGCGCGCCTTGCCGACATAGAGCACCTCGCCCTCGGCCCCGATCATCCGGTAGACGCCGGGCCCGAGCGGTGCGTGGCGCCAGAAGTCGCGGATGGCTTCCGCTCCGCGCGCGAGCCGTCCCGGCTCGGCCGGCGCTTCGTCAAGCGCGATGTCGAGCGGAGCAGAATCGGGCGCAAGCTCGCGCGCGAGCGCGGCTTCCGCCCGCGCTTCGGCTGCGGGCGCTTCGCCCGGAGGAAAGGTTTTCGATGCGCGTGCTCATTTTGAGCCTATCTAGGCGCGCGCGGCGGCGCTGGGAAGCGGACACGCCCCCTCCACCGCCCTCCGGGCGGTCCCCCTCCGCTTTATCCTCCCATGCGAAGCGGGGGAGGGGACCATGCGAAGCATGGTGGAGGGGGGAGCCGCGCTGGACCTCAGGCGCTTTTGCAGCTGGCTGTTGGCGCGGCCGGTTTAAGGGACTATTAACCCTCCCCGGCGTCGGCCGGCGCCAGGAGCGGGGAGTTGGTTCAGCGTGAGTGTCACCATCTGGTGTCGGTTCAATCCGGCGCAGGCGTTCGCCGCGAGCCTGTCGCTGCTCCTAGGCTGCGCGACGCTCAGCGGCTGCAACGACGTCGCATCCGATCCGCCGAGCGCCGACGGGCAGGGGCAGTTCGTGCGCCGCGACGACGCCAACATGGCCGCGGCGACGGTCGCGATCGTTTCGGTCGATGGCGCGCCGGCAGACCTTTCGGCCCACTTCAGCCAGACCCTCGATGAGGCGGCCGCCGCGCGCCGGATCGCAGTCGCCAGTCCCGCCAAAGCCCGCTACCTCGTGCGCGGCTATCTCACCGCCACCCCGGTCGAAGGCGGAGCGGAGGTTGACCTGGTCTGGGACGTCTTCACGCCCGACAAGAAGCGGGCGCAGCGGCTGAGCGACGCCATCGCGGTTCGAGGCTCGGGCGAGGACGCCTGGGCGACGATCGGCGAGGCGGGGCTCGACAATGTCGCCGCCAAATCCGCCGACGACCTCGCCGCCTATCTGTCCAACACCCCGGAGGCGGCGCCTTCGGGCGCGGCGCTGAGCTACGCCCAGTAGGGCTTTTCTTGTGGACATCCCGCCCGCGGGCGGGAGTTGCAATCAGACCGTCATGTTGTTCGCGCGCCGGGCGGCTGCTATGACGCGCTGCAGCATCCCGATGGGCGCCTTGCGCGCGGGTTTGGAGAACCGTCCGTGCTCGGCAAGATGAAGATTTTGGCCGGCAATTCCAACCGGCCGCTTGCCGAGGCGATTGCCGCTTATCTCGGCGAGCCGCTTGACCGGCTGCCATGTCCGCCGCTTCGCCGACCTTGAGATCTTCGTTGAAATCCTCGAAAACGTGCGCGGACGCGATGCTTTCATCATCCAGTCGACGTCCTATCCGGCGAACGACAACTTGATGGAGCTCTTGATCATGATGGATGCGCTTAGGCGCGCGTCGGCGCAGCGCATCACGGCGGTCGTCCCCTATTTCGGCTACGCCCGCCAGGATCGAAAATCGGCCTCGCGCTCGCCGATCTCGGCCAAGCTTGTCGCCAATCTCATCACCCGCGCCGGCGCCGACCGGGTGCTGACCGTCGATCTGCACGCCGGCCAGATCCAGGGGTTTTTCGACATTCCGACCGACAATCTGTTCGGCGCGCCGACCATGGTGCGCGACATCCAGGCCCACCACAACGGCAGCAGGAACGTGATGGTCGTGTCGCCCGACGTCGGCGGCGTGGTGCGCGCGCGCGCGCTCGCCAAGCGCCTCGACGCGCCGCTCGCAATCGTCGACAAAAGGCGAGACCGTGCGGGCGAATCGGAAGTAATGAACATCATCGGCGACGTGCAGGGGCGCAATTGCGTGCTGCTCGACGATATCGTCGATTCGGGCGGCACGCTCTGCAACGCCGCCGACGCCCTGCTCGAGAAGGGGGCCGCCAGCGTTTCGGCCTATATCACCCACGGCGTGCTGTCGGGCGGGGCGGTTGCGCGCGTCGCCGCCTCCAGGCTGACCGAACTCGTGCTCACCGACACGATTCAGCCGACCGAGGCGGTCCGTGTCGCTCGCAACATTCGCGTGATCTCGATTGCGCCCCTGATCGGCGAGGCGATCGCCCGGATCGCCAAGGAAGAAAGCGTCTCCTCGCTGTTCAACTGACCGCTCGAAGCTGGGGGCGTCGGAACGTCCGCTCGGGAACCCCTATTTTCCAGTATCGACTTGCCGTCGCCGCGCGCTTGCGCATAGTCTCGGCTTGGCCGATGGCAAGCGGCCCAATAGCGCCGGCTTCGATCGACCGAGCCGAAGCTTGGAGCTTCGGAGCCAATGCTTGACACGCCGGCGCCGGATATACCTATGCTGACCCACTGGTCAGTTTTGTCAGTTTCGCGGCGCGCGCCGGACTTCGGCTCTCGCCTTAACCCGGAGGGTTGAAATGTTCGTTCGCGCTCGTTGTTTCCTGACCACCGCCATTTGCGCGGGCGGCCTCTTCGCCTCCGCGGCTTACGCCGCCGATATCAAGCCTGCGGTGATCTATGATCTCGGCGGCAAGTTCGACAAATCCTTCAACGAGGGCGTCTTCAACGGCGCGACCAAGTTCTCGAAGGAGACCGGCATCGCCTTCCGCGACCTCGAGATCCAGAACGACGCCCAGCGCGAGCAGATCCTGCGCAAGTTCGCCAAGGACGGCTTCAGCCCGATCATCATGCCAGGCTTCGCCTGGGCGACGGCGCTCGGCAAGGTGGCCGACGAGTTCCCCAACACCAAGTTTGGCATTATCGA
Organism: uncultured Alphaproteobacteria bacterium; assembly: GCA_963806935.1. Classification (GTDB taxonomy): domain Bacteria; phylum Pseudomonadota; class Alphaproteobacteria; order Rhizobiales; family Beijerinckiaceae; genus Roseiarcus. The sequence goes on along the minus strand of CAWEAT010000016.1, from coordinate 134,006 downwards.
CGTAGTCGTCGACAAGCCGAATGTGCAGTCCATGATTTTCAAGCGCGGAGGAAGGCTCATTTCTGGTCGGGGTGATCGCGGCGAAGACGTCGAAAACCGGCAAAGTCGGCTTCGTCGGCGGCATGGACATTCCGCTGATCTCGGCGTTCGAGTGCGGCTACGCACAGGGCGTCAAATACGCTTCCGGCGGGAAGGACGAGGTGATCGCCAACATGACCGGCACCACGCCCGCCGCATGGAACGATCCGGTCAAGGGCGGCGAACTCGCCAAGTCGCAGATCGACCGTGGCGCGGATATCGTCTACGCCGCAGCAGGCGCGACCGGCCAAGGCGTGCTCAAGGCCGCGGCGGACGCCGGCAAGTTCGGCATCGGCGTCGACTTCGAACCAGAATGGCCTATTTCCCGGTCAAGTTGCTGACCTCGATGCTCAAGCGCGTCGACGTCGCGACTTACGATTCCTTCATGGACGCGAAGAACGGGACCTGGAAGGCGGGCGTCCAGGTGTTCGGCCTTAAAAACGACGGCGTCGGCTACGCGGTTGACGACAACAACAAGCCCATCCTCAGCGCCGACGCGAAGGCGAAAGCCGAGGCGGCGAAGGCCGACATCATCTCCGGCAAGATTCAGGTTCACGACTACATGTCCGACAACAAGTGCCCGGTGTGAGGGGCGGATGGATCTGAGCGCGTCATGGCCGGGCTTGTCCCGGCCCTCCACGCCTTCGCACTTCCGCTCCCCGAGGGAATGTGCCGCCGCGCGAGGGCGCCGAGCGAGCAAGCCCAGCCGAACCGCATGGATGGCCGGGACAAGCCCGGCCATGACGAAGCGCGCAAGGTCAGCCGGCGTGACGAGGATGGCCGATAAAGCCCCGCCCGCGATCGAGCTCATCGGCATCGACAAGAGTTTCGGCCCGGTTCACGCCAACAACCATGTCAATCTCGTTGTCGAGCGGGGCGTGATCCACGGCATCGTCGGCGAGAACGGCGCCGGTAAGTCGACCCTGATGTCGATTCTCTACGGCTTCTATGAGGCCGACTCGGGCGAGATCCGCATCAACGGCGAGCCGGTCCGCATCCGCTCCTCGCGCGAGGCGATCAGCCACGGCATCGGCATGGTGCATCAGCACTTCATGCTGGTCCCCCCGCTAAGCGTGCTCGAAAACGTCATGCTCGGCGCCGAGGGCGGCCCGCTGCTCGCCGAAGGGGCGGGCTTGATCCGCAAGCGGCTCGGCGAGCTTGGGCGCGAATACGGCCTCGAGGTCGATCCGGACGCGATCGTCGGCGAATTGTCGGTCGGCCTCCAGCAGCGGGTCGAGATACTGAAAGCGCTGGTGCGCGGCGCCGACATTCTCGTGCTCGACGAGCCGACGGCGGTGCTGACGCCGGCCGAGGCCGACCAGTTGTTCGAGATGCTCAAGGTGCTCAAGGGCGAGCGCAAGACGATCATCTTCATCACCCACAAGTTGCGCGAGATCATGAGTCTCACCGACCGCGTCTCGGTGATGCGGCGCGGCGAAATGGTCGCGACCTTCGACACCGACAAGACCTCGCCGCCGGAGCTCGCCGACGCGATGGTCGGGCGCAAGGTGATCCTGAAGATCGACAAGGGGCCGGCCCATCCGGGCAAGATTGCACTCGAAGCGCGCAATCTCGTGGTGCGTGACGACCGGGGCGTGGTTCGCGTCGACGGCGTCTCCTTCACCCTGCGCGCGGGCGAGATCCTCGGCGTCGCGGGTGTGGCCGGCAACGGCCAGTCGGAGCTCCTCGAGGCGCTCGCCGGCATGCGCCCGCTCAGCGCCGGCGAAATCCTCCTCGACGGCGAGGTCCTGCCTCCAGTCAAGCGGACGCCGCGGCTGGAGCGGCTGATCGGCATCGGCCATGTGCCGGAAGATCGCCACCGCGTCGGCCTCGTCATGCCGTTCGAGGCCTGCGAAAGCGCGATGCTCGGCTTCCACGATGAGCGGGTCTACGGCAAAGGCGTGCTGTTCGACCGCGGCGCGATCATCGCCGACGCCCAGAAAAAGATGAAAGCCTTCGACGTCAGGCCGCCGTCGCCGCTGCTCAAGACCGCGAACTTCTCCGGCGGCAATCAGCAGAAGATCGTGCTCGCGCGTGAGATCGAGCGCAATCCAAAGATCCTGCTTGTCGGCCAACCGACCCGCGGCGTCGATATCGGCGCGATCGAATTCATCCACAAGCGGATCGTCGCCCAGCGCGACGCCGGCAAGGCGCTGCTCCTGGTTTCGGTCGAGCTGGACGAGATCTTCGCTCTTTCCGACCGCATCATCGTGCTCTGCGCCGGGCGGGTCACCGGCGAGCGGCGGCCCGAGGACACCAACGCCCAGGACCTCGGCCTCCTGATGGCCGGCGTCAGCGAGCGCGCGGCATGAGCTCGCCGTTGAGGCCTCTGCCGGTCTGGGCCGACGTCGCGCTGATCCCGCTCATCAATGTCGCCGCGGCTTTCGTCATTTCCGGCTTCGTGGTGCTGGCGATCGGTGAAAATCCGCTCGAGGCGGTGCAGATCCTTATCACCGGCGCCCTCGGCGATCTCGAAGGGATCGGGTTCACGCTCTATTACGCGACCAGTTTCATCTTCACCGGCCTTGCGGTCGCGATCTGCTTTCACGCCGGGCTGTTCAACATTGGCGTCGAGGGCCAGGCGTACGTCGCGGGTCTCGGCGCGGCGCTTGTCGCGCTCCATATGGGCTTTCTGCCCGGCTATTCGCTCGTCCTCGTGGCGATCGTCGGCGCCGCCCTGTTCGGCGCGGCGTTCGCCTTCATCCCGGGCTATCTTCAGGCCAAACGGGACAGCCACATCGTCATCACGACGATCATGTTCAATTACATCGCCTCGGCCTTGATGGGCTATCTCATCGTCAACGTGATGCGCGTGCCCGGCCAGATGAACCCCGAGACCCCCGGGTTTTCCATCTACGGGCAGGTTCCCCAGTTCCACGAGCTGCTGACTCCGCTCGGAATCCATTGGCCGGTCACGCCGTTCAATCTGTCGTTCCTGCTCGCGCTTGCCGCCGCTTTCGCGGTCTGGATCGTGATCTGGCGCACCCGGCTCGGCTACGAAATCCGCACCGTCGGCGCCAATGCGACCGCCGCCGTCTACGGCGGCATTTCGCCGGCGCGGGTGACGATCGTCACCACGCTGCTCTCGGGGGCGCTCGCGGGCGGCATGGCGGTCAACGTGATCCTCGGCGAGGAGCACCGGCTCATCCTCGAATATACCGCGGGCTTCGGCTTCGTCGGCATCGCGGTCGCGCTGATGGGGCGCGCCCATCCCGTGGGCATCATCCTCGCCGCGATCCTGTTCGGCATCCTCTATCAGGGCGGGGCCGAGCTCGCGTTCGAGAAGCCGAAGATCAGCCGCGACATGATCGTCGTCATCCAGGGCCTCGTGGTCTTGTTCGCAGGCGCGCTTGAGCACATGTTCCGCCGTCCGGTCGCCGTGCTGCTCGCGCGGCGCACCACCTCTCCGCCGATCTGACCGGGCGGCGCGCGATGGACCTCTTCAACGCGTTCATCGTCGTCTTCGCCTCCGGCATCCGGCTCGGCACGCCGTTGATCCTGGCCTGCCTCGCGGGGCTGTGGTCGGAGCGCTCGGGCGTGGTCGACATTGGCCTCGAGGGCAAGATCCTGGTCGGCGCGTTCGGCTCGGCGGCGGTCGCGACTTTCACCGGCAGCGTCTGGCTCGGACTGCTCGCGGGCCTGGTCTCGACGGTCGCGGTTTCGCTCATCCACGGCTACGCCTCGATCGACCAGCGCGCCAACCAGATCGTCTCCGGCACCGCGATCAACATGGTCGCCGACGGCATGACGGCGCTGATCGGCAACGCGATCTGGTCGCAGGGCGGCCGGACGCCGGAACTGCCGGCCTACGCCCAGTTTCACACCATCGAATTGCCGTTCGCGCACGCGTTCGGGAGCGTCCCGATCGTCGGCCCGATTTACGAGCGCCTGATCTCGGGCCACGATCTCATCACCTATGCCGCCTTCCTGCTCGTGCCGCTCACCTATTGGGCGCTCTACAGCACCCGGTTCGGACTGCGGCTGCGCGCAGTCGGCGAGAACCCGGCCGCGGTCGACACCGCCGGCATATCGGTGAGAGCGCTGCGATATGGGGCGGTGATGATCTGCGGCGTTCTGGTCGGCCTTGCCGGGGTCTATCTGGTGCTGTCGCAGGAAGCCTATTTCCAGCCGCACATGAGCGCGGGGCGGGGCTTCATCGCGCTTGCGGCGCTCGTGTTCGCGAAGTGGCGGCCGTGGCCGGCGCTCGCGACCTGCCTCCTGTTCGGCTTTCTCGATGCGGTTGCGATCCGCATGCAGGGCGTCGAACTGCCGGTGATCGGGCCGGTGCCGGTGCAGGCGATCGAGGCGCTGCCCTATATCCTCACGGTCGTGCTGCTCGCGGGCTTCATCGGCAAGGCGATCCCGCCCAAGGCGTCGGGGATACCTTATGTCAAAGAGCGCTGAGGCGGCGCTCGCGGAACTGTTCGCCGCCGCCAAGGCGGCGCAGGCCAACGCCTATGCGCCCTATTCGCGATTCAAAGTCGGCGCCGCGCTGCGCTCGGAACGCGGCGCGATCCATGCCGGCTGCAATGTCGAGAACGCCGCCTATCCGCAAGGGTCCTGCGCGGAAGCGGGCGCGATCGCGGCGATGGCGCTCGCCGGCGGCCGGCGGATCGCCGAGATCCTCGTCATCGGCGACGGCGAAGCGCTCTGCACGCCCTGCGGCGGCTGCCGCCAGCGCATCCGCGAATTCGCCGACGCTTCGACGCCGGTGCACATCGCCGGACCGGAGAGCGTGCGGCGGACGTTCACGCTCGGCGAGCTTCTGCCGGAGTCCTTCGGGCCGGAGCATCTGACGGTGTGATTGACCGCAATATATAAAATTTCTATATCTCCTGCTGGTGAAAAAGATCGTCTTTCTGAGGCCTGCGCGAGCCGCGTTGCTCAAACACAGGAACGTCGCTCGGCGAATCGAGGAGAAAATCTCTGGCCACGCCGCCGATCCCAAATCGCTCGCCAATGTCGTGACGGAATTGCGGGGAACGCTCGTTGAAGCGATTGCGGGTCGGGGATTTTCGGATCGTCTTCGAGGAAACGGCAGACCGAGATCATCGTCTCGGAATTGGTCCCCGCGGTTCGATCTACGAATAAGGTTGCTGCCGCCATGACCGCCAAACTCGATCACAACGCCGAGGGGCGAAAAACTCGCCATTCTTCCCGCCGAGGAATACGAAGACCTCTGCGACGCCCTCGCCCATGCCAACGCTATGGCCGAATATCGCGCGGGCGGCGACGAAGGGCTCGCGCTTGAGGAAGTCGACGCTTTGCTCGCTGCGCCAACCCCGCTTGCTTTCTGGCGCGCCAAGCGCGGACTGACGCAGGTTGCGCTGGCAAAGGCCGCGAAGACGACGCAGCCGCATATCGCCGACCTCGAATCTGGCAAGCACGGCGGCTCGCTCGAAGTCATGGCGCGGATCGCGAAGGCCCTCAAGGTCAAGCTCGACGACCTCGCGGCCGCGGATTGACGCAGAGGCTCGCGTGACCCCCGACGCCGCCATCGCCGCGCTCAAGGCCCATGGGCTCGACTCGCTGCCCCGGCTCGCGATCGTGCTCGGCTCCGGGCTCGGCGCCTTCGCCGACGAGGCGTGCGAAGCGATCAGCGTCTCCTATCTCGACATTCCCGGCTTTCCCGTCCCGACCGTCGAGGGCCACGCCGGGCGGCTGGTGGTGGGCGCGATCGAAGGCCGGCGGGTGGCGCTGTTCCAGGGCCGCGGGCACTATTACGAGCGCGGCGATGCTGGCGCGATGCGCGTCGCGATCGACGCCTTCCGCAAGCTCGGCGGCGAGACGCTGCATGCTCACCAACGCCGCGGGCGGCCTCAACACGGACTGGGCGCCGCCGTCGCTGGTCGCGATCACCGATCACATCAACTTTTCCGGGACCAATCCGCTGATCGGCCATATCGGCAACGACCGCTTCGTGCCGCTCACCAAGGCCTACGACGAAGCGCTGCGGGCGAGCCTGCACGAAGCGGCGCGAGCGACGGGCGTTACCCTCAACGATGGCGTCTACATGTGGTTCTCCGGTCCGAGCTTCGAGACGCCAGCCGAGATTCGCGCCGCGAAAATCCTTGGCGCCGACCTCGTCGGCATGTCGACCGTGCCCGAGGTGATCCTGGCGCGGCGCGCCGGCCTGCGCTGCGCGGCCGTCTCGGTCGTCACCAACTACGCGGCCGGTCTTGCCGGCGGCGACCCGAGCCACGAGGAGACGCAGGCCGTCGCGCATGAGGCCGCCGACCGCTTCAAGCGCCTCCTGCGCGCTTTCATCCGGATCGTCGCCTGAATGTGCGGCGCCCCTGTAGGGCCGGGTCGATGACCCGGCCGTGGCGCGGTCAGCGACCGCGCCCTACAGCCGCCATCCGAGGCGTTGATCGAAGCGCCGACATCGGGGAGGGTCCAGCGTCATGATCCTTCCCCAGGAAATCATCCGCGCCAAGCGCGACGGCGCGGCCTTGAGCGCGGGCGAGATCGGCGACTTCATCGCCGGCCTCACGAGCGGCGCGGTGACCGAAGGCCAGGCCGCCGCCCTCGCGATGGCGATCTTCTTTCGCGGCATGACGCTCGAGGAGCGCGTCGCGCTGACGCGGGCGATGACGCGCTCGGGCTTGAGCCTCGACTGGCGCGCCGAGAACCTGCCTGGCCCGATTCTCGACAAGCACTCGACCGGCGGCGTCGGCGACAACGTCTCGCTGATGCTGGCCCCGATGCTCGCCGCCTGCGGCGCCTATGTGCCGATGATCTCCGGCCGCGGCCTCGGCCACACCGGCGGCACGCTCGACAAGCTCGATTCGATTCCAGGGTTACGCGTCGCAGCCGGACCTCGCGCTGTTCAAGCGCGTGGTCAAGGAGGCAGGCTGCGCGATCATCGGCCAGACGGCTGATCTCGCCCCGGCCGACCGCCGCCTCTACGCCATCCGCGACGTCACCGCGACGGTCGAGTTGGTCGCGCTCATCACCGCCTCGATCCTGTCGAAAAAGCTCGCGGCTGGGCTGCAAGCGCTCGTCATGGACGTGAAGACCGGCTCAGGCGCCTTCATGCCGACCCTGACCGGCGCCCGCGAGCTTGCCGAGAGCATCGCAGCCGTCGCCACCGAAGCCGGCCTGCCGACGATCTCGCTTATCACCGACATGAACGAGCCGCTCGCCAGCGCCGCCGGCAACGCGGTCGAGGTGCGCAACGCCGTCGACTACCTGACCGGCGCAAGGCGCGATCCGCGCCTCGACCGGGTGACGATCGGCGCTCGGCGCCGACCTGCTCGCGCTCTCCGGCCTCGCGCCCGACGCCCGTGCGGGAGAAGCGGCGCTGAAGCGCGCGCTCGCGAGCGGCGCGGCGGCGGAGCGGTTCGAGCGCATGGTCGCCGGACTCGGGGGACCGACAAACTTCGTCTCGCGCGCGCACGCGCTCCTGCCCCGCACGCCGGTCCTCGTCGATGCGACGCCCGAGGCGCGAGGCTTCGTCGAGGAGATCGATGTGCGCGCGATCGGCCTCGCGGTCGTCGAGCTCGGCGGCGGCCGGGCGCGCGCCGCCGACGCGATCGATCCCGCCGTCGGCCTGACCGAGCTCGCGCCCGTTGGCGCCGAGGTTAGCGCCGACCGCCCGCTCGCCCGCGTCCACGCGCGTGACGTCGCTCAAGCCGAGGCGGCGGCGAAGCGCCTTCGCGCCGCCTACCGCATCGGCGAAGCGCCGCTCTCGCCCGCCGACCCGGTGATCGAACGGATCGCGGGAGCGCCGTGAGCATCTGGCTCGTTACTGGCGCACCCCGGAGGATGCAGGCGGCCCCCGCCGCCTTATCCTCCCCTGCGCTTGCTAAGCGCGGGGGAGGGGGACCACGCGAAGCGTGGTGGAGGGGGCGGGGAGCGCCCTGCCGATGACGATCCTTCTCGCCATTTCCGATTGGGACATCGGCTCCCTGGCGGCGGCGGCTCAAAGAGCTGCTGCCGTCGCACGAGGTCGCGACGCTAGGCGAGCCGTTCGACCGCGCGTCGATCCGCTACGCGCTCTCCTGGCGCCATCCGCCGGGCGCGCTCGCCAATCTGCCCAAGCTCGAGGCGATCTTCTCGCTCGGCGCGGGCGTGGATCATCTGTTCGCCGACCCCGCGCTGCCTGACAAGCCGGTTGTGCGGGTAATCGATCCTGACCTCGCCACGCGGATGAGCGAGTGGGTGATCATGCACGCGCTCGCGCACTTGCGCCAGTTGCGCCGCTACGAGCGCCAGCAGCGCGAACGCCTGTGGGCGGACGACGACAATCAGCCGAAGGCGTCAGAGATTCAGGTCGGCGTGCTCGGCCTCGGCGTCCTCGGCGCCGACGCCGCGTTGAAGCTCGGCGCGCTCGGCTTCAGGGTCGCCGGCTGGAGCGCGAGCGAGAAGTCGCTGCCGGGCGTCGTCTGCTTCCATGGGGCTGATGGCCTCGACCGGATGCTCGCGATGACCGACATGCTCATCGTGCTGCTTCCGCTGACCGTGGCCACGCGTGGCGTCATCGACGCCTCGCTTCTCGGCCGGCTTCGACAGGGCGGCCGGCTCGGCGGTCCTGTCCTCATCAACGCCGGGCGCGGCGGCTTGCAGGTCGAAGCCGATATTCTCGCCGCGCTTGATTCCGGGCGCCTCAAGGGCGCGTCGCTCGATGTGTTCGAGCGCGAGCCCTTGCCGGAGGATTCGCGCCTCTGGAGCCACCCCGCCGTCTACGTCAGCCCCCACAACGCCTCGGTGTCGACGCCTGAAGCCATCGCCGCGTTCGTCGCCCGCCAGATCGAGGCGTACGAACGCGGTGAGCCGCTGCGCCATCTCGTCGACCGGCGACGAGGCTATTGAGGCGGGCAGTTCTACCGGACCCCTGTCGCGCCCCCGAAGCAGATTGCGTCTAGAGGCACGGTCCGTCAGTTGACGCAACTCTGTCATGCCCGCGAATGCGGGCATCCAGAGTCGAGGCTCTGACGCGTTTGGCGGCGTCGGAATGCGCCCAGGATTCCGGTTTCGCGTGTCGCCTCTCGAGCCAAGAGGATTCGGAGTTTTGAAAATCAAAGTTGTGGTGCACGAGGCCGAAGAAGGCGGCTATTGGGCCGAGGTTCCGGCGATTCCGGGCTGCGCCACGCAGGGCGACACGATGGAGGAGCTGCTCGGCAATCTGCGCGAAGCGATCGAAGGATGCCTGTCGGGGACGGCGGCCGCCGGATCATTTCGATGAGGAATGCGCATGAGTCGAACAAAAACTCTACGGCCGCCGACTGGGTCGATCCTGACGACGCGCCTGATCTGTCAACCCCGGAATGGGCGGCCAAGCTCGCAGCGACTCCCGTTCGCCGAGGCCGGCCGCGCGTGGCGTCGCGAAAGGTCTCCACGACGATCCGTCTCGACGCCGATATTCTCGCCGCGTTCCGGGAAAAAGGCGAGGGCTGGCAGACACGCGTCAACGCCGCGTTGCGCGATTGGCTCAAGCATCAATGACTGCGTCACCGAAGCCGGTCCAGCATTCGCCAACCCCCTGAAATCCCGCTATCGTCGGCTTTCGCAGGCGAGATGAGCCGAGGGAGGGGAATATGCTTTGGGGAATCGATCCGCTGCTCGATGCGGATCTGCTCTACGCGCTGAGGCGAATGGGCCACGGCGACGAGATTGCGGTCGTCGACACCAACTACCCCGCCGTTTCGACCGCGATATCGACCGCCACCGGCTTGCCGCTGCTGATGGCTGGCGTTTCCGCCGCCCGTGCGGTCGAGGCGATCCTGTCGGTGATGCCGCTCGACACGTTCGTCCCCGATCCCGCGGGGCGGATGGAGGTGGTCGGCGATCCTGACGCCATCCCGCCGGTGCAGCGCGAGGTCCAGGCCGTGCTCGACCGCGCCGCGGGCAAGCACGTGCCGCTGCAAGGCATCGAGCGCTTCGACTTCTACGAGCGGGCCAAGAACGCCTTCGTCATCCTCGTCACCGGCGAACGCCGCTTCTACGGCGACTTCATCTTCAAGAAAGGCGTCGTGCCGCCGGAGTGAGCCCCAGGGGCAGGGAGCGAAGGCCCCCCTCTCCCGATGGGAGAGGGGTCTCACTCGCGCCTTCAAACCCATCAGATATGCGATCACCGCGTCGGCCTGGGTGCTCGGCATCAGGAAGCCGGGCATGGCGCTCATCGCGCGCGCTTCGCCGTGCGGCTTCATCAGAAAGTCACGCAGGAAAGCCTCGTTCACGTTGGGCCGGGCGGCGATCTCGGCGAAGGGCGGGGCGGGCGGCTTCATCGTCGGCGGGACAGCCTGATCCTCCGTCACGACATGGCAGATCGCGCAGATTTTGAGCGCGATCTGGCGGCCGTCGGCGACCTTCGCGCCTCCTGCCCAAGCGCGGGCCGCAGGGCCGCGAAGGCCAGGATCAGGGCAAAAGCGGCGACGGCCGATCTTCTCATGGCGTCCTCGATTGACGTGCGCGGTCGGGCTTGCGCGGGACGAGACCCTGAAGCGCCGCCTTCCGTGTCACGGCGCTCCGAGTGCCGCAAGGCGTTCATCATCCTGAAGCCTCGCGAAACGATCTGTGGTATGGCCGTACGGCGACCTTCTAAGCGCCTCTCTCCCGCAGCGCCGTTGCCGACCGGCGCTGATCAGCGGAGCGCGACAAAGGATCGTGTCATGACGTCCTCGATTGGCGAGCGCATGGGTTGGATGGGCGATTTGCCGCTAGATTCATAGTCCGCTTTGTTTACATATAATCCATCTCACATAAGTTTATCACGCCGCGTCCCGTTGCAGAGAAAGGCGCCTAAGCCCTTGAAAAGGCCCAATCGGACGCGAAGACGCAACACCTCCCGCCCGGCCGCTCCGGCAGGCCTACTCAGCCCCTTCAGCACCCCCGGCAGCGCCTCCGGCAGGTCCTCGGCGATGAGACCCTCCCCGAGCGCGCGCCCGCAGGCGCCGTGCAGCCAGACGGCCGCGGAGGCGGCTTCGAACGGCGCCATCCCCTGGGCGGCGAGGCCGGAGACGAGGCCCGAGAGCACGTCGCCGGAGCCGGCGGTGGCGAGCCACGGCGGCAGGTCCCAGCCGATCGTCGCGCGGCCGTCCGGCGCGGCGACCACGGTGTCGGCGCCCTTGATGAGCACGACCGCGCCCATGAAGCGCGCGGCGGTACGTGCGCGCGTGAGCTTGTCGTCGTCGAGCCTGACGCCGGGCGCGCCCTCGAACAGCCGGGCGAACTCGCCCTCGTGCGGGGTCATCACCGCGCCATGTCCGCCGCGGGCGATGAGCGCCTTGAGCCGCGCCGCGTCGCCGGCGAAGCTCACCAGCGCGTCGGCGTCGAGCACGACCGTGCGCCGCTCGGCGGGTCTCGTCAGCGCTGCTGCGACGAGCTTGCGCAGCCCCGCGCCGACGCCCGCGCCGGGGCCGAGCGTGATCGCGCGCCGTCGCTCGTCGGCGAGCAGCGCCTCGAATTCGCTCGTGTTCGCGAACGGCGCGACCATCACCGCGGTCAGATGCGCCGCGTTTTCCGCGACCGCGTCGGGCGGGCTCGCGACAGTGACGATGCCGGCGCCCGAGCGCAGCGCCGCGCGCGCGGCGAGCCGGGCGGCCCCGGTCCGATGCGCGGCGCCGCTGAGGACGAGAACCGCGCCGCGGGCGTATTTGTGGCTTTCTGCGCTCACCCGCGGCAGCGCGGCGCGCCAGACGGCGGGCGCGTTGACGAAGGCTTGCGGCGCGATGCGCGTGAGCGCCGCCTCGGGGATGCCGATCTCGGCGAGCCGGATCGCGCCGCCAAGCGCGCGGCCGGGCATGAGCAGGTGCCCGGGCTTGAGCCGGAAGAAAGTGACGCTCGCGCTCGCCTCGACCGCGACGCCGCGCACCTTGCCCGTTCCTCCGTCGACGCCGGAGGGGACGTCGACCGCGAGCACGCGCCCGCCGGCGCGGGCGAAAACATTGACGCGCTCGATGATCGCTTTCGCAGCGCCATCGATGTCGCGCGCGAGGCCGGCCCCGAACAGGGCGTCGATGACGCAAGCGGCGCCGGCCGGATCGACCGCCGCGGCGTCGAGGACCCGCCCCTCATAGCGCGCGGCGGCAAGCGCCGGATCGCCTTTCAGCGCTTCGCGCTTCCCCAGGAGCCCGAGCTCGACCGGGTAGCCGCGCTGAGCCAGAAGGCGCGCGGCGACGAAGCCGTCGCCGCCATTGCCGCCCGGGCCGCAGAGGACGACGATCCGGCCGCGCGACCTGGCAAGCCGCGCCGCTTCGTCGGCGACCGCAAGGCCGGCCCGCTCCATGAGCGTGATGCCCGGCGTTCCGGCGGCGACGGCGAAGCGGTCAGCCTCGCTCATTTCGGCCGGGGTCAGGAGCTCAGGATGCGCCTTGGGATCGAGCATGGCGGCGAGGGTGCTCGCGCCTGCGCGTCGCGCGCAAGCGGCAAAAACACGCTTTCCATCGCCCCGGATTCTGCTATACCCCGCCCCGCGCTGATCCCCGATAGCTCAGCTGGTAGAGCATTCGACTGTTAATCGAATGGTCGCAGGTTCGAGTCCTGCTCGGGGAGCCAGATATTTCAAGGGCTTTCCGGCAAACCGAGTGTCCGCCGCGACCGAAAGGGCGCCGTCGCGCTTCGGCCTTCGCGCCGGGCGGCGACGGCTGACGGCAACAGCCCTCGCCGTTGACGGAAAGTTACCCTTTTGGGCGGAAAATGATTTGCTCGGGGGCTCGTGCCGGAGAGAGAAGCGTGAGCTATGTGATCTTGGCCGTCCTGTCGGTGGCGCTGGTTCGCCTGGGATTGATCTGCGTCTACCCGAGACGGACGCTTGCGGGAGACGATCCGGACGCAAGCAGCGTCAAGTAGCGCGCGCATCGCCGGAACAACGTCCGCTCGAATTATGCGCCGTCGCGGGTCGCGGGCCAGACGCCGGAGAAGGTCTTGCCGGCCGTATCCTGGCCTTCGGCGTGAAACTCCTTCGCGCCGTTGGGCTTGAAGGTGAAGCGGAAGTTCGGGTCCTCCGAGATCGATATGCCGCCCTTCATCGAGAAAACGAGGTCCGTTCCCTGGTAGACCGCGAGCTGGTCGATATAGCGCGCCGGCGTATAGAGCCGGGTCAATTGATCCATCTGCAGGCCGGAATTGTTGGGGTGACGGACCATGAGGAGCGCCTCGTTCGGCGCCTCCGCGGTCGGCGGCAGAACGCGGAACTTCATCTGGCCGAGCGTTGCGAGCGCGTCGTCCATGCTCTTGACCATCGGCGCCGAGCAGCCGCCCGCGGCCTTGACGAACCGGGTCGCCATGTGGAGCGAGCCGTCGCTGAGCTCCGCGACGAGGTGGACGTCGGTGTAGGAATTGACCCGCACCCGGGTCGAGATGCGCGTGTCGCCCGCCTTCTCGCCAAGCGTGAACGCGGCCGCGAGCGGAACCGGGTTCTGGTCGATGACGAGCGTCAGTTTGACGACCCGGCGCGGATCTCCATCCGGCAATCGGGCGGAGAACGACATCGGAACCAGCGCCGCGTCCTCGGCGCGCGCGGGCGCCTCGAAGGAGACCAGGCCAGCATCCTCGACGGTCGGCCGGCCGTCGAAGAACAGGCGCGCGAGCTCGGGCCAAAGGTCAGGATCCTCGGCGTCTTGAGCGAATGCGCGCCCGCCTGTCGCGCAAGCGAACGCGGCGCCGGCGAGGGCCTGCCGCCTGGTGATTGTTCGCGCCATTGCAGCGCCTCCATCCCGGAAGTTTGGTCAGCCTACTGGTCCCATTCGAATTCCGAATAGGCGGCCGTGACGTTACGCGCATTATAGTCGTCGAACAGGCGCCAGTCATCCCGCTCAGATTGTCCCGCCCACTTGACCGCCCCCTCGACAGGTTCGCCGCGGGCAATCGACGTCTTCACGTCCCTGGCGAGGCCCGAGAAGTAAGCCCGCTCGCTGTCGACCGCCTGAGGCCAGGGGAGCCCGACCGGGCCATGGCCGGGAACGACGCGTTGGGCAGGGACGGCCGCGAGCCCGTCGAGGTCGGCGAGCCAGCCCTTCAGCGAGCCGTCGATGATCGGCAGATGACCGACGAACACGAGATCGCCGGCGAAAAGGGTGCGCGTGGCCTGATCGAAGACGGTAAGATCGCAATCCGTGTGAGCCGGCGGCCAGGCCCGCAATTCCAGAATGCGTCCGCCGAGGTCGAGCGTCGTACGGTCGGCGACGGTCAAGGTCGGCGGGATGATCTTGACCTCATCGACGAGCTTGTCGCCAATGATCCTGCGAAACGCCTTGAGATAGAATTCGCCCCGCATCGCCAGGGCTCGCGGCAGATTGTGGTGGCCGACATAGGTCGCTCCAAGGCCCTCGAAGGCTGCGTTGCCGAAGACGTGATCGGGATGTTCGTGCGTGTTGATGACATAAAGGATCGGCTTGTTCGTGCGGGCGCGGATCGCCGCCAGCAGTCGCCGGCCGATCGGCACGCTGCCGCCCGTATCGATGACGGCCACGCCCTTGTCGCCGATCACGAAACCGATGTTGGCGATGTCGCCGAGGTTCTCCTCGCTCATGAGCGCGATTTCGCCCTGATGGACGAAGACGCCCGCCGCGACTTCCTGCACCGGCAGGGGAGGGAGGGCCGCGCCGCAGAACGCGCCGCGCGGAGAGAACGCGAGAATGGCGACGAGAAGAGCGCCGATGAGCCAGCGGATGTTCCAATTCGGCATTTCGAGCAGAGCATACCAGCCCGCTGATGGCGGGCAACGCCATCGACCGCAGCGGCATTGCTGAAAACCGCCATCGCAAGCGTAGGTGAAGCGATAGAAGAGTTGTCCGGCGCGCTCTGGCTATGAGCGTCATGCTATAGGCGGCTGCAAGCGCAAGCCTGGGGTCCGCGTGAGATTAAGAAGTTCGAAACTTGCAATCGGCGCTGGTCGCCGCTCTCGTCACCTGGATTGCATCGTTCGCGGCGATGGCCGCGACCGCGCCGCCAGAACCGGATTCGTATCGGCAGAGCGACTATCGGTCGCCGACGCCGGTGAGCCTGAAAGGCGCGCGCGTTCTGACGACAGAAGAGGCGGCGGCGATGCAGCGCACGGGCGAGGCCGCGTTCATCGACGTGTTGCCGCAGCCGCCGCGCCCCGCCGGCCTGCCCGCCGACGCCGTCTGGCGGGACAAGCCGCGGTTCGACATCCCAGGCAGCCTATGGTTGCCCGATACGGGCTATGGCGAGCTCGCGCCCGTCATGCTCGACTATTTTCGGCGTGGGCTCGACAAGGCCTTGAGCGGCCGTCCGCGGCCGCTCGTGTTCTACTGCTTGAAGGATTGCTGGATGTCGTGGAACGCTGCCAAGCGCGCGCTGGCGCTCGGCTACTCCAACGTCGCCTGGTATCCCGAAGGCTCCGACGGTTGGGCCGCGGCCGGCCTGCCGCTCGAGAAGCGCACACCCGAAACGCGACCCTGAGAAACGCGTCCGGGATAAGACATCGACTGTCTTATGCGTTAGGATGGGCGCGCTTTTTCATACGGAGCGCGCTGCCTGATGGCCGATCTCGAGCCCATTCCCTATTCCGACGCCAAGATCCGCTCAATCCTCGAGCGGGTGAGGACGATCGCGATGGTCGGCGCCTCGCCCAACTGGAACCGGCCAAGCTACTTCGTGATGAAGTACCTCCAGGGCAAAGGCTATCGTGTCATCCCGGTCAATCCCGCGATAGCAGGCAAGGCCCTTCTCGGCGAGACGGTCTACCGCTCGCTCCGCGACATCCCCGACAAGGTCGACATGGTCGACATGTTCCGGACCTCGCGGGAGGCGCCCGGCGTCGTCGCCGATGCGATCGCGATCGGCGCCAAGGTCGTGTGGATGCAACTCGGCGTCCGCAACGACGATGCGGCGAGATCCGCGGAGGCCGCCGGGATCGAAGTCATCATGAACCGGTGCCCGAAAATCGAGTTCGGGCGGCTTGGCGGCGAATTGTCATGGAGCGGCGTCAACAGCGGCATCATACGCAACCGCGCTCCGGCCCCGCCGTTGCCGCGCAGGACGAAGAGCCGCCCGGCGCCGCAGGGGAACCTCGAATATGGTTTCGAGACCCGGGCGATCCATGCCGGCGCTGCGCCCGATCCTACCACTGGCGCGCGCTCGACCCCGATCTATCAAACCACAGCCTACGTGTTCGACGACGTCGATCACGCCGCCTCGCTCTTCAACCTGCACAATTTCGGCTATATCTATTCGCGGCTGACCAATCCGACCGTCGCCGTGCTCGAGGAACGGATCGCGGCGCTTGAGGGCGGGCGCGCGGCGGTCGCCGCCGCGTCGGGGCACGCCGCGCAATTCCTGACCTTCTTCACGCTGATGGGGCCCGGCGACGAGTTTGTCGCCTCACGCAACCTCTATGGCGGCTCGCTGACGCAATTCGGGCTGTCGTTCAAGAAGCTCGGCTGGACCTGCCATTTCGTCGATCCGAGCGAGCCGGAAAATTTCCGCCGCGCGCTGACGCCGAAATGCAAGGCAATCTTCATCGAGAACCTCGCCAATCCCGGCGGCGTCGTCGTCGACATCGAGCGCGTCGCGGGAATCGCCCACGCCGCGGGCGTTCCGCTCATCGTCGACAACACGCTCGCCACGCCCTATCTCTGCCGCCCGATCGAGCACGGCGCCGACATCGTCGTCCACTCGACAACCAAGTTCCTGTCGGGCCATGGCAACGCGCTCGGCGGCGTCGTGGTCGAGTTCGGGAAAGTTCGACTGGTCGCAGGGGAACCGCTTTCCCTCGCTGACCGACCCCGAGCCGGCCTATCACGGGCTTAAATTCTTCGAGAACTTCGGCGATTTTGCTTTCACGATGAAGGCGCGGGCGGTGGGCTTACGCGATTTCGGCCCGGCGCTCGCGCCGATGAACGCCTTCCTCACCATCACCGGCGTCGAGACTTTGCACGTGCGGATGGAGCGGCATGTCGAGAACGCACGCAAGGTCGCCGAATTCCTGCGCGGGCATGACGGGGTCGCGTGGGTGTCCTACGCCGGGCTCAAGGACAGCGCCTATTACAAGCTCGCGCAAAAATATCTGCCGAAAGGCGCCGGCGCCGTCTTCACCTTCGGCGTCAAGGGCGGCTTCGAGGCGGGCGTCAAGCTGGTCGAAAACGTGCGTCTGTTCTCGCATCTCGCCAATATCGGCGATACGCGCAGTCTCATCCTCCACCCGGCGTCGACCACCCACCGCCAGCTGACCGACGCCCAGCGCGTCGCCGCCGGCGCCGGCGACGACGTCATCCGCCTGTCGATCGGGCTCGAAACCGCCGACGATCTGATCCGTGACCTGGGGGAGGCGCTGGCGTAGGGCTTCCTGGAGAGCGCTGGTCAGAACAGAGAAGCCTGCTGCGCCTCGTCCGGAGGCCCGATGCGCACGCCTTCCAGTTCAAGCATCCGCATCTTCGTCCTCGAGCCGCCGGGCGCCGAGAAGCCGCCGATCTTGCCGCCGGCAGCCAGGACACGGTGGCAAGGGATGATCAGCGGCGCCGGGTTCTTCGCCATTGCCTCGCCGACGTCGCGCGCCGCCTCGCGGCCGGCGCCAAGCTCGTTCGCCAGCGCGCCGTAGGTGGTCGTGCGTCCCCAGCCGACCCGGCGCAGCGCGGCATAAATCCGAGCGAAGAATGCGTCCTCGCCGGCGAGATCGAGCCGGACGTGCGAGAAGTCCGTTTCCTCGCCGTCGAAGTACCGTTTCGCCGCCGCGACGACCGCCGCCACGTCTCCCGGCGGCGCGCCCGCCTCCGCGCTCTCGGTACACGGCGGCGGATCAATCGCTCGGCGGCCTCCGCGGTCTTCGCCGGCAATTGAAAGCGCGTGACCCCTGCATCGCTCCAGGCGATGGCGCAAAAGCCCATGGCGGTTTCGAAGACGTGATAATTCGGCTGAGCCTGGCTCATCGTCGGTTTCCGGTTTCAATCTCAAGCAAAGATGCGCCGTCGCGGCGCAAGTTCCAATCCGTTTCCTGCTGGGTCAATGCAAAGCCGGACTCGCAAAACCGACGACGCGGAATTCGGCCTCCCCGAAGTCCCGATTCGGCCCTGCGCTCGGATGGGTAGGATCTGCCCTTCCCCCGGCCCTCGACTCGCCCCATATTTGGCCGATGCGTGCGCCCAAAAAGCCAAGCCGCGACGTGAAGTCCAAGGCCTCGCGGCCCGAAGTCCATCCGCTCGGCGAGCATCTCGCGGAGCTGCTCAATCCCGCCCTGGTCGAGCAAGCCGCAAGACTCGGCCAAGGCTTTGGGGAGCGGCCGCAGGCGAAATTCGAGAGCGCTGCGCCCGACAGCCATCCTCACGGCCTCATCGGCGCGCCGGCCAGCGCGGAGTCGCTGAAAGCCCTGCTTGACGAGGGCGATCCCAACATCCGCAACCGGCCGCCGTGGGTTCCCCACCGGCCGCCGCGGCCCGACAAGTCCGAGGGCGGGCGGCGCTTCCGCGTCGTTTCCGAATATGAGCCGGACGGCGACCAGCCGCAGGCGATCGACGAACTCGTCAAGGGCGTGCGCTCACATGAGCGCGACCAGGTGCTGCTCGGCGTCACCGGCTCGGGCAAGACCTTCACCATGGCGAAAGTGATCGAGGCGACCCAGCGCCCGGCGCTGATCCTCGCGCCGAACAAGACGCTCGCGGCGCAGCTCTACGGCGAGTTCAGGAGCTTCTTTCCCGACAACGCGGTCGAGTATTTCGTCTCCTACTACGACTATTACCAGCCGGAGGCCTACGTCCCGCGCACCGACACCTATATCGAGAAGGAATCCGACATCAACGAGCAGATCGACCGCATGCGCCACGCCGCGACCCGTGCGGTGCTCGAGCGCGACGACGTCATCATCGTCGCTTCCGTCTCCTGCATTTACGGCATCGGTTCGGTCGAGACCTATACCGCGATGACCTTCTCGCTCAAGCTCGGCGACAAGGTCGACCAGCGCCAGCTCATCAAGGACCTGGTCGCGCTGCAGTACAAGCGTGTGCAGGCGGGCGACTTCTCGCGCGGCTTGTTCCGGGTGCGCGGCGACACGATCGAGATGTTTCCCGCCCATTACGAGGACCGCGCCTGGCGGATCGGCTTCTTCGGCGACGAGATCGAGACCATCGCCGAATTCGATCCGCTGACCGGCGTGAAGACGCAGGACCTCGAATTCGTCAAGATCTACGCCAATTCGCACTATGTGACGCCGCGCCCGACGCTGTTGCAATCGGTCGAGGCGATCAAGCAGGAGCTCAAGGAGCGGCTCGACCGGCTCAATCGCCAGGGCCGGCTTCTCGAAGCGCAGCGGCTCGAGCAGCGCACGATCTTCGATCTCGAAATGCTCGAGGCGACCGGCTCCTGCGCCGGCATCGAGAACTACTCGCGCTATCTGACCGGGCGGCGCCCCGGCGAGCCGCCGCCGACCCTGTTCGAATACCTGCCCGACAACGCGCTCGTGTTCACCGACGAGAGCCATGTCACGATCCCGCAGATCGGCGGCATGTATCGCGGCGACTACCGGCGCAAGGCGACGCTGGCGGAATATGGCTTCCGCCTGCCGTCATGCATGGACAATAGGCCGCTCCGGTTCGAGGAATGGGAGGCGATGCGGCCGCAGACCGTCCACGTCTCGGCGACGCCGGGCAAATGGGAAATGGAGCAGACCGGCGGCGTCTTCGTCGAGCAGGTGATCCGCCCGACCGGCCTCATCGACCCGCCGGTCGAGATCCGCCCGGCGCGCAGCCAGGTCGACGACCTGCTCGGCGAGGTCAAGGAGGTGGCGCGGCGCGGCTACCGCACCCTCATCACCACGCTGACCAAGCGCATGGCTGAGGACCTGACCGAGTATCTGCACGAGAACGGCGTCAGGGTCCGCTACATGCATTCCGACATCGACACCATCGAGCGGATCGAGATCATCCGCGACCTGCGCCTCGGCGCCTTCGACGCGCTGGTCGGCATCAATCTTCTGCGCGAGGGGCTCGACATTCCCGAATGCGCGCTCGTCGCCATCCTCGACGCCGACAAGGAAGGCTTTCTGCGCTCCGAAACCTCGCTCGTGCAGACGATCGGCCGCGCCGCGCGCAACGTCGACGGCAAGGTCGTGCTCTACGCCGATGTGATCACCGGCTCGATCACGCGGGCGATGGAGGAGACCGAGCGACGGCGCCAGAAACAGACAGCCTATAACGAGGCCAACGGCATCACCCCGGCGTCGATCCGGCGCGGCATCCAGGACATTCTCGGCTCGGTCTACGAGGCCGATCACGTCACCGTCGACATCGGCCTCGCCGACGCTCCGGCGATCGGCCACAATCTGCAGGCGACCATCGGCGAGCTCGAGAAGCGGATGAAGGAGGCGGCGGGCAATCTCGAATTCGAGGAGGCGGCGCGGCTGCGCGACGAGATCAAGCGCCTGCAATCGGTGGCGCTCGCGGTCAGCGACGATCCGCTCGCCCGCCAGGAAGAGATCGCGGCCGCCGGCGGCGCCTATGCCGGCGAGCGCCCGTTCGGCCGGGCCGCAAATCTTCCGTCAACCCGCCCGCGCAAGCCGACCGACGCCGACATGGGCCCGCACAACTGGGGCGGCGGCGAAGCCCGCCCGAAAGGCGGGACGGGGATGAGACGCAGGCGAAGAGGCTGATCCCTCTCTTCCTCATCCGCATCGCTCGAGGGAGGAGAGGGGGACTTACGAACGGTTCACGAGCGCCGCGCGTTCGCCCGCACTGCATCGCCGGCGCGATACTCTGTCAATTGCGACAGTTTTCATGTAAAGATGACATCGGCTCTGATGGCGAAAAGCAAACGGAGGCCGTTATGCCGGGAGCAAATCAATTTGAAACGACGATAGTGGGTGGCGGTGTCGCTGGATTAACAGCGGCTTTGCGATTGGCCGAGCGAGGAGTTTCGGTCACGGTCCTGGAGAAAGGGCCCCTGGCCGGGGGCAATCTCAGCGGGGTCCGCCACGGGCACGCGTATTACGACGTCTATCCTCACATGTTTTGTGAGTGGTATCACAACTTCTGGGATCTGGTCGAAGACTTAGGCTTAAGCCGCGGGGAGGAATTTGAAACAAGACCCGTTTGCGGATTTCTGCGAGACCATGATTTTCCCAACTATCACCGCTTTACCGACGCCGGATCGTTCAGCACCTTTTTCAAGAATTTGACTTCAGGCGTCCTGACTGTACCAGAAACATTCATCGTAGACTACACGATACTCGATTTGCTCTCACAGGGAGACATTCGCCGAGAATCTCTCGAAAATCAAACTCTGAATGACTTTGTGTCCGACAGATATTATGCAACGCCGGCGGTGACGGATTTCTTCAATGCCACCGTGACAAATGTTTGGTCGATCGACAGTTATCTCTCATCTGCGCGAGCCTATCAGACCTACGCCAAGTATCAATTCCGGCAGCCGACTCCCCAATGCTGGGTGCTGAGGCGCGATGCTTACGAGCAGATTATAATACCATTGCTCGCCAGGCTCCATGACCTCGGGTGTACGGTCAAAGTCAACACGAATGTTAGGGGCGTTACGGTGGAAAATCACCGGGTCACCAGCATCTCCTATACGGAGGAGGGCGGCCCGTCCCACGTGCACCCTGTCCACGACTTGATTCTTGCGGCGCCTCCCGCGAGCCTCGCTGACATCATTTTCACAAAGGCCTCGGACGCGGCTCATGGCGGTTCTATCGTCAGCGTTGTGCCTGATCTCGCAAACATTCGCCGCCTGATGAGCGTTCCTCTTCCCCTTCTCTATGTTACGTTCCGGCATAGACTGCACGATATCCCCGAGTTCTACGTAGCATTATTGAACTCGAAGTATTCGCTAAGTTTCGTCGAGGTGAGACACTTGAGCGAGAGGGCGCACACGACGGTTCTGGCTCTCGCAGCCTCAGACTTCAATGCATTGCCGGTCGATCTTGAAAACCCTGTCGGTCGAGACGGGCGTTTGGATACGACGGACTGGATGGCGAATCCGGCGCTATCCGAAGCCGCCTATCTCATGCTGCGCGAATTCCGGCGTTATGTCCCGTTCAGACTGGGACACTCGTTCCGGGATCCGGACAGCGACGTGGACTGGGACAACACGTTCTTCCAGCCGAATCTGGATCAGCAGCTCTTTATCAACGAGGTTGCGAGCGAAAAATACTGCACTGAAGTCAACTATCCGGCGATCGAAAACCTGTATTTTGCGGGCGATACGTGCATCAACCCGATTGCCGTCGCGACCGTGGAATTGGGCGTGTATTCCGGGCTTCAGGCCGCGAGCGCAATCGCGAGAAGGCATCGGCTCCGGCCGGTCCACATGAGTGTGCCGCAGTCTTATCCCGCGCCCCTGCTGTGGCCCTGGAAGATCATGCTTCAGCCCTATGTGGTCGCCGCCAAAATGTGGGCCGACCTCGAGAATGTGGCCGGGGTGGGCTCAAGCAGTCGACGAGGCGGCGGAGCCCCACGCCATCCGGCGAGGGTGGGCGGGGCGGTGGCGGCAATGTGCGCCGAGTGGTGGACAACGATGGACTCGCTCTGCCGGCGCATCTGGTGAAATTGGCTGAAGGGCGGGATGCGCCTGCACACTTCCCGATTGCGCTGAGCCTCATCAGGAAACGCCGACCTCCGGGGTTCCCTCAACGTTTCTCGTCACGCAAGAATGGAGCCGTCGCCTCCTCTCCGCCCGGCCATGTGATCAGCCGGGCGCTGCGCTGGTCGCGCGCGTAAATCCATAGCCAGTTGAGCGCGACGCTGAGCCGGTTGCGGACGCCGATCAGGAAATAGATATGGGCGAAGCCCCAGAGCCACCACGCAAGCGTGCCGCGCAGCTGGATCCAGCCGAAATCGATCACCGCGCGCCGCTTGCCGATCGTCGCCAGGTCTCCGGCGTGCTTGTAGTTGAAAGCCGGCGGCGCGGCCTCGCCGGCGAGCCTCGCCCGGATCACTTTCGCGACATAGGCGCCTTCCTGCTTGGCGGCCGGCGCGATGCCGGGAACCGGCCGGCCGTCGGGCCGCAAGACGAGGGCGGCGTCGCCGATGGCGAAAATCTCCGGGCGCCCCGGGACGGTGAGGTCCGGCTCGACCTTGAGCCGCCCGGCCCGATCGGCTGGCGCGTCGAGCCATTGCGCGGCCGGCGACGCCTGCACGCCCGCCGCCCAGATGATCGTCGCCGCGGCCAGGGTCCTGCCGCCATAAACCACCCCTTCGCCGGAGCATTCGGTGACCGCCTGCCCGAGTTCGACCTCGACCCCGAGCGCTTCGAGCGAACGCTTGGCGTAATCCGACAGCTCCTGCCTGAACGCGGGCAGCGCGCGCGGACCCGCTTCGATCAGCACGATCCGCGCGCGTCGGGTGTCGATGTTGCGAAAGTCGGCAGGAAAAGTTGTGCGCGCGAGCTCGGCGATCGTTCCGGCAAGCTCGACCCCGGTCGGGCCGGCGCCGACGATGACGAAGGTCATAAGCGCTGCGCGCTTGCGTTCGTCCGTCTCGCGCTCGGCCCGCTCGAAGGCGAGGAGAATGCGGCTTCTGACGCCTGTCGCGTCCTCGAGCGTCTTCAGGCCCGGCGCGAACGGCTCCCAGTCGTCATGGCCGAAATAGGCGTGCCGGGCGCCGGTCGCCAGCACCAGCGTATCGAAGTCGACGAGCGAACCATCGTCGAGCCGGACGCGTCGCGCGTCTTTGTCGATGGCTTCGACGGCGGCGAGCCATGTCGTCACGTCACGGCGCCTGCGCAGGAGGTGACGGATCGGCCACGCGATCTCCGAGGGCGCGAGCGAGGCGGTCGCGACCTGATAGAGAAGCGGCTGAAACAGGTGATGGTTGCGGCTGTCGATGAGCGTGATGCGGACCGGCGCTCCGGCAAGGTGACGAACGGTTTCGAGCCCGCCGAACCCGGCGCCGATCACGACCACATGATGGGAGCTCGCTTGCGTTGGCCTCGACATGACCTGCGATCCTTGGCTTGCAGTCCTCGCGCGCTGGGGACATAGGCGCCGCGAATGGGGCCGCGGCCGCGGCGGCCCTAAGAACCATGTCGTGTCGCCGCGCCGTTCAGGCAACAGCCGGCGCAAACCGTTTTCTCGGTCCCGGCGCCGAAATTCTGTGTCCTGCCTGTGGCTTAGCGCGACTTCGATGGTCTTGGCGCAAACTTAGGCTTCCGTTTTCCGGAATTATCGGCTATTCTGCTCCTGTTAGCCGGAAAACGCGGGCGATGTGTCTGGCGCGGGATGCGATGCGCCAGTACGCCGAGCCCTCGGCGCGGCGCTCAGGACGACTACAGCCGAGAGGAGGTCCAATCGACCGCAAGTCCTTGAAATCTCCCGATTGGCGGAAGAAAATCGGGTTTGGTTTTTGTTGCGGCTGACTTTGATTTTGTTGCGTTCGGCTTTGATTGGTTGTTGCGCTCGGCTTTGGAATTGTTGCGCCCGTGACTCGCAAACCTTGCGTTTCACGTGAAACAACTTGCCCCCAGCGACCACGTCACACGTGCGTCGTGTACGGACCGAGCCCGCCAGCGAGCCAAAGGATCAAGAGGATCACGATGATGATCCCGAGCACGCCGCCGAGCCCGGGGCCGCCATAGGTGCGGTAGCCGTAATATCCACCCCCGCCGCCGAAGACCAGCACCAGGATGATAATGAGGAGTAGAAGGCCCATGCGAAGCTCCCGTGGGACTTGATCGAATCTCCGGCCGCGCCGGAGCTTTCACCGGCGCTTAAACGCGCGGCGCCAAACCTTGGTTGCAGCGAAGCCGCAATTTTGTCAGGCTTTCGCGATCGCCAGCCCCTGCGCGGCGCACGCGCGATCCGACCGATCGAGAGGACGACCGCCATGATCACCAAGCTGCTCGCCGACCACGTGGTGAAGGCCTCGCCCTTTTGCGGAGAAATCCGTGAGATCCTGACCGGCGCGGAATATTCTCCGAGCCTCGCGCTCGCGATCGACATCCACGAGACCGTCCCCCATTTCCATAAGAGCTTCGACGAGATCTATTTCGTCCTCGACGGCGAGATCGCGCTTACGCTGCACGACCCGGCGAGCGGAAAGACGACCGAGCAGAAGCTGCGCGCCGACGAACTTTGCGTCATCAGCAAGGGCGTACACCACAAGGTGGCTGCATCGTCGGCGAAGAACCGCTTATGCGTGATCTGCGTTCCGCATTTCGATCCCGCTGACGAGCACAAATCCGAAGTGCTGGCGGCGCCGGCGAAATAATCCGCGCGCTGGAGAGAACCTGATGCCAGCAGCGGATAAGCCAGTGCGGCGCTATCGGATCGCGGTCATTCCCGGCGACGGGATCGGCAAGGAGGTCATTCCCGCCGGCCTCGAGGCGCTCGCCGCGGTTGCCCGGCGCGAGGGCGGGATCGAATTCACCTTCGACCGCTTCGATTGGGGCTCGGATCTTTATCGCTCGACCGGCCTGATGATGCCGCCCGACGGCCTCGATGAGATCAAGGACCACGACGCGATCTATTTCGGCGCCGTCGGCTCGCCGGAGGTGCCTGACCACATCAGCCTCTGGGGTCTGAGGCTCGCGATCTGCCAGCCGTTCGACCAATACGCCAATGTGCGGCCCGCCCGCGTCCTGCCGGGAATAACGAGCCCGCTGCGCCAGGTAAGCGGCCCGGAGCTCGACTGGGTGATCGTGCGCGAGAATTCGGAGGGCGAATATGCCGGCGTTGGCGGACGCGTGCACCGCGGCCTGCCAATCGAGGTCGCGACCGACGTCTCGATCATGACCCGCGCCGGGGTCGAGCGGATCTTCCGCTTCGCCTTCGCTCTGGCGCGCTCCCGGCCGCGCAAGCTGCTCACCATCGTCACCAAGTCGAACGCGCAGCGGCACGCGATGGTGATGTGGGACGAGATCGGCGCGGAGGTCGCGCGCGAGTTTCCGGACGTCGCGTGGGACAAGATGCTGGTCGACGCGATGACCATGCGGATGACGATCAGGCCCGCGAGCCTCGACACCATCGTCGCCTCGAACCTCCATGCCGACATCCTGTCCGACCTGGCGGCGGCGCTGGCGGGCTCGCTCGGCATCGCGCCGACCGCCAACCTCAACCCCGAGCGGCGCTTCCCGTCGATGTTCGAGCCGATCCATGGCTCGGCGTTCGACATCGCCGGCAAGGGCGTCGCCAATCCGATCGGGTCGTTCTGGACCGGGGCGATGATGCTCGAGCACCTGGGCGAACCAGCCGCGGCGAACCGCCTGATGCGGGCGATCGAGCGCGTCACCGCCAACCCTTCGCTGCACACGCCGGACCTTGGCGGCGCCGCGACCACCCGCGCGGTGACAGACGCTACGATCGCCGCGATTGAGGGCGAAAACGAGTAGCAAACTCTCCCGCAGTTACGGGGCGGGGAGCGTCTTCTCTGCGGTAGCAGCCTGAATAGCGAAATCCCAAGGCGCCCCGCCTCAATCCTCATGCGGCGTTAGCGCCAGAATTTGGTTGGAGGCGCTGACAAGGATCTTTCCGCCCGAGAGCGCAATCCCGCCAAAGGCGTTGTTGAACTTGATCGGCTGCTGATGCAGTCCCTGATCGGAACATGCGGTCGAAACGGTGTTCGAGAGTGGCGAATACATCCGCACGTGGCTGCCATCGGCGACCCACACCATGCCGGACGGGTCGACCGCCAGGTCGAACGGGCCTTCAAAGCTCGCCTGCAGAGCGGGCCGACCGTCGAGGAATTGCGATGGATCGGTCGGGGAGGCGGCGATCCCATTTCCGGCGACCGTCGTGACGACGCCGGCAGGGGATACGCGGCGGATGCGGTGATTGCCCGTGTCGGCGACGAAGAGATCACCCCCGGCGTCACTGCGAGTCCGACCGGCCGGCTGAATTGAGCGACTGTCGGCGGACCATCAGCAAAGCCCTGAATGCCGACCGCCGCGACCGTGCGCACCGCCATCACCCCTACGCTGGGCGTGAAGCGCAGCGGGAACCGCCGGATGCGATTGTGCTCCGTCACATAGATCGTCGCGTCGTCCGCATCGATGGCCAGCGCCATCGGTCGAGTGAAGAGGGCGATCTCCATCAGTTCATCGACCCAGCCATAGAGGAGCTGGTCGCCGGTGGGGCCGGCGGCAGTCGTCACAACGCCTGATACGTCGATCTTGCGTATCCGGTGATTGTTCTGATCGCCCACATAGAGGTTGCCCATCCGGTCGGAGACGATGCCCGACGGACCCCGGAACAACGCGGTGGAAAGTGGGCCGTCCGCATTGCCGTCGGTGCGGCTCGTCAGGGTCGAAACCATCCCGTTTTCAATCTTCCGGATACCGTTGGAGAAGGTCTCGGTGACGTAGACCGCGCCAGTAGGGACCGACGCTATCCAACTGGGAGAGTCCAGCATCGCCTCGGGGGCGGGCCCGTCCTGCGTTCCTTGGACGCCAGTCCCGGCGAAAGTTTTGAGCTCAAAGAACATTTCGATCTGCCCACAAGAGAAATGCGCTCGCGAAACGGGCTCCGAAAGCCGAGGGTCGCCGTTCGATCGCCATTGGACCGGTCTTGAGAACCATATGCACAAAAGAAGGTCCCGGGGCGAGAGAGTTTCATTGCCCGGGATCCAGGTCCATGACCCGCGTCACACCGCGGCCTGGCCA
Source organism: uncultured Alphaproteobacteria bacterium (assembly GCA_963806935.1). Classification (GTDB taxonomy): domain Bacteria; phylum Pseudomonadota; class Alphaproteobacteria; order Rhizobiales; family Beijerinckiaceae; genus Roseiarcus. The sequence goes on along the minus strand of CAWEAT010000016.1, from coordinate 106,430 downwards.
CGGACGGATCCACGCTGAAAACGACTGGAATAGCCGCCGGACCGCTATGAGGCGGCGACTGGCTGCATGCTTCCGGTCATGGACAATCGGCGCTTCGATAGCCCATAAACAGCGGATGCCAAAAGCTTGCCCGCTGCGCCGCGCTCTCGACCCGAGCTTTGCCGGACGACTGGGAGCTCTGCCGCGTGAATAAGGCCAACCTGCCTGAGATCGGCTTCGACTCCTACGACAGCATGGAAGGCCTCATCGCCATCGATCCGGGCGGCCCGCCGCGGCGGTTCGAGTCCTGGCCACGGGCGAAGCTCATCCACGCGGTCTATCCCGGGCTCATGGTCGCCGGCACCATCGCGCTCGCGTCGACATGGCTTGCCCAGCATTATACGGCCCCGGTCATGCTGTTCGCGCTCCTGTTCGGGATGGCGTTTCACTTCCTGCATGAAGAGGGCCGGTGTGTGGCCGGCATAGAGTTTACCTCGCGCTCGGTGCTGCGGGTCGGAGTCGGCCTGCTGGGAGTGCGGATCACGCTCGGCCAGATCGCCTCGCTCGGCGCGTGGCCGGTCGCGACGGTGATCGTCAGCGTGGCTACGACGATCGCTTTCGGATTGCTGCTCGCGCGCCGGCTCGGTCTCAAGCCGCTGTTCGGCGTCCTCTCCGGCGGCGCGGTCGCCATTTGCGGCGCCTCGGCGGCGCTCGCGATCGCTTCCGTCCTGCCGCGCAACGACACCCGGGAGCGCGACACCATCCTCACCGTGGTCAGCGTCACCGCATTGTCGACGCTGGCGATGATTCTCTATCCCGTCTTTGCGACCTCGATCGGCCTCGACCACAAGCAGGCGGGCCTTTTCATCGGCGGTACGATCCATGATGTGGCGCAGGTCGTCGGCGCCGGCTACACAATCTCGAACGAGACTGGCGACATCGCCACCTACGTCAAGCTGCTCAGGGTGGCGATGCTGCTGCCCACGGTGTTCGCAATATCATTTCTCATCGCCCGACAAGGCGGCCACGGCGAGGGCGCGCGGGCGACGCTGCCCGTGTTCTTGATCGGTTTCGCAGCCCTCGTCGTTGTCAACTCGCTTGGCCTGCTGCCGCAGGCCGTCATCGGTCTCGCGAACGAGGCGTCCCGATGGTGTCTGGTCGCGGCGATCGCGGCGTTGGGCATGAAAACCTCGTTCAAGGCCCTGTTCGCGGTCGGGTGGCGGCCGGTCGGACTGATGGTCGCAGAAACGCTATGGATCGGCGCCCTGGTTCTGTTTTCGGTGAAAGTGATTATCTAGGCGTTGGTTCGCTGCGGCCCTCCGGCTTCCGTATTGCAACCCGCCGTAACGAAGGCCAGATTGACGCGAATATGCCTGCAACAAAGGAGCTTTACCCATGGCAAATGAACGTGCGGTTCTCGCCGGCGGCTGTTTCTGGGGGATGCAGGATCTCATCCGCCGCCTCCCAGGCGTCGTGTCGACCCGGGTCGGCTACACCGGCGGCGAGGTTCCCAATGCGACCTACCGCAACCACGGCAACCATGCCGAGGCGATCGAGATCATCTTCGATCCGGCGAAGACCAGCTACCGCAGGCTGCTCGAGTTCTTCTTTCAGATCCACGATCCGACGACCAGAAACCGCCAGGGCAACGACGTTGGCGCGAGCTACCGTTCGGCCATCTTCTTTACCGACGACGAGCAGAAGCGCGTGGCGCTCGACACCATCGCCGATGTCGAGGCTTCAGGGCTGTGGCCCGGCAAGGTGGTGACCGAACTCACGCCTGCAGGTCCGTTCTGGGAAGCCGAGCCCGAGCATCAGGATTACCTGGAACGGTACCCCAACGGCTACACCTGCCACTTCCCCCGGCCGAACTGGGTCTTGCCGAAGCGCTCCGCCGCCGCGGAATAGACGCCCGCGTTGCGTCGTCGCATGATTTGGGCTCGGCGGAGGCGATCCGCCGAGCCCTTCCCCTTTCACCGGCCGTCAAGAGGGCTATCGCTGGCTGCTGCCGCCGGCGTCACCCGCGATCAATACGGATGATGGTAGTAGCGAGGATGATGGTAATACGCGTAGGGGTGATGGTAGTAGCGGTGGTGATTGGTCATTGAGTTTCCAATCGCCGCGCCGCCGACGCCGCCGACCACCGCGCCCACCGGGCCGCCAACGAGCGCGCCGCCCACCGCGCCTGTGACGCCTCCCGTCACCGCGCCGCTTTGATCGGCGAACGCCGCCGGAGAAGCGACGCAGATCAGCGTAGCAGCCGCAACGCCAAGCATCCATCGAGACATGAAACCCTCCATTCAATTAGGCGGAAGCTAGCCCGGCCCCTCCGCTCAATCCGCCATGCTCGGGACTTATCAACCGTCTAGAGGCCGAAAGGTTCCGGCCCGCGAAACTCGGCCGATGATGTAGAGACTAAGTTTCAGGCCAATCACGGAAAATCGATCCCGGGGTATGCGAGTTTAAAAAAGAGCATGAGGAGCGCACGAAATCCTTTGAGACTGGCCGCTCGGGAATCCGAACGGGGCGAGCGGCGCATCTTTATCCAGATACCCGCCTATCGGGATTCCGAGCTCGGCGCGACTGTGCGCGATCTACTCAAGAAGGCGCGCTATCCAGAATCCCTTCGAATCGCCATCCTGTGGCAGAGGGGTCCCAACGAGGAGCTTGACCTTGGATTCGCCAGAGGCGCTGAACTCGAGGTCACAGAGATTTCCCACACTAACAGCAGAGGCTGCAATTGGGCGCGGGCCCAACTGCAGCAACAATGGCGCGGCGAGCGCTTCACCTTAATCCTCAACTCGCATCATCGTTTTGCGGTTGGATGGGATCAAAAGCTGCTCGACGCTTACGACGCGCTCGTCCGCCGAGGCGTCGAAAAACCCATCATCACCGCATATTTGCCGCCCTATAACCCCCTGACGGACCCGCGCGGCCGCCGAAAGCGCCCGCTGAAGATCTATCCGTACGAGCGTTCTCAGGGACTGCTGCTCCGTTTGATCGGACGACCCCTCTTGACGGCTCAGCGAGCGACCGGACCAATTCCCGGAGATTTTGTTTCCTTGCACTGTCTCTTCGCCGGCGGCGAGTTCAATCGAGAAGTTCCGTTCGATCCAAACTGCTATTTCTTCGGCGACGAAGTCGCCACAAGCCTGCGCGCTTTCACGCATGGATATGACGTCTATCATCCGGCCGAGGTCATCGGTTGGCATTGCTATGAGCGCGCCTATCGTGTCACGCACTGGGAGGACCACGCAAACTGGGAGGAGAGCGAGGAGGTGTCGCTTCGGCGCCTTCGTCTCTTGCTTTCTGGCCGCCCGTTCAGCCAGTATGGGCGCGGCGACCGGCGCGGCCTGCGGGAATTTGAGGACCGTTTGCTGCTGAAACTTTGCAAACCGGCCTGACGGTGAGGCGGGCTCAGCGCCAGGACTGGACCGAGGCCGACGGCCGTCTCTATTGGATCGACGGTTTTCTCGATGCGCGGCGGTGTGAGGCGATTCTCGCCGAATTGGAATTCTCATTTTGGCGGCGAAGCACCGTCTACGCCGAAGGCGAGGGCGGGAAGCACGAGTATATCTACAGCGGCCGACGGGTCAGTTCGTCGACCTCGGAGCGATGGTTCACCCCGTCGCTTCGACGGACGATGACGTTGATCGACCGACGGATAGGCCAGCATTTGCCCCTGGCGATCTCTCATCGCGAAAAATGGCAGGCAACTCGATATGAAAGGGGCGGGCGCTTCGATTATCATCACGACAGCGGATATTTCGACGGCGATGCGGCGGGCGAACGAACCCATTCGATCGTGCTCTATTTGGACGCGCCCGAACGCGGTGGGCAGACGCGGTTTCCGCTATTGGATTTGTCGGTCAATTGCGAAAGGGGGCGTCTCCTGATCTGGAGCAACTTGGAGAGTGACGGGCAAACCGATCCGGACATGGTGCATGCGTCGATGCCTGTTCTGAAGGGGCGTAAGACAATTCTAGTCACCTGGATCCGTCAACGAGAATGTCGGGCGGCGGCGGTGAAAAGGAGAGCGCAATGAACCGCGAGCAAAAGGCAACTATCGCCAAGGTCATTAAGAAATATGGATCGAAAATCGATCTCGAGACCAATCCGGAAGTGTTGATCGAAGTCCTACGCTCCTTCGGCCGGCTGTTTGATGATGACGGCAACGGCGGAGCGAAGCCGGGAGGCGTTGGTCCGGATCCCTGCCGGGTCGAAGGCGGCCGCGTGACCGAACAGGAGCTCATGAAGGCGATCCTCCATCTTTCTCGTGAGGTCGCGTCCATAAAGTCTTTGATCCGCTCGCGCGGCTAGTTCGAGCTCGGCGCCGAATCAGATTTTCATCGGCCCGTCAAGGGTTGCCTGGGTGAGGCCGACGGCATAGGGCGATCGGCCTCGCGGCGCGGCGCACATGGTCTCAGTGCGCCTTTAGGAGTTCGCCGCGCCGTTCCGGGCTGAAGCGGATGACGACGATGATCGCAACCGCGACGACGCCTGCCACCACCGCGAGCGCAAATGCGTAATTCCCGCCGTTCGCTTCCGCGATCTGAGCCTGGAGAGGGCCGTTGTAGGACGCCAGGAAGTTGCCCGCCTGATAGACGAAAGCGGGAATTGTGGCGCGCGCAGCGCCCGGGGCAAGTTCATTGAGATGGGCCGGGATCACGCCCCAGGCGCCCTGCACCGCGACCTGCATCACGAAGGCGCCCAGCGCGAGAAGGATGGGCGTCGAGCCGTACGCCCAGAAGTACAGCGCCGGAAGCGCGATCAGCGCCGCGATGGTGATCGCGTTGACGCGGCCGATCTTCTCCGACAGGTGGCCGAACACGAGGCCGCCGGCAATGGCGCCGAGGTTGGCGACGATGACGATCCAGCTCACCGTGCCGGGATCGAAATTATGCTGCTTTTGCAGGAAGGTCGGATAGAGGTCTTGAGTGCCATGGCTGAACAGATTGAAGCACATCATCAGCACGACCATGTAGACGACCAGCCCCTTGTGCTCGGAGACCGTCGCCCACAGATGGGGCTTTTCATGCACTTTGGACGCCTCGAACGCCGGCGACTCGGGCACGCCGCTGCGGATGAACAGGACGACGAAGGCGGGCAGGACGCTGAGCAGGAACATCGCCCGCCAGCCGATCGTGTAGTCGCCGAATGTGCGGCCGAAGAGCAGGCCGTTGGCGACCGCGGCGAGCAGAAAGCCGGTCGGATAGCCGCATTGCAAAATCCCCGACACCAACCCGCGCGCCTGCGGCGGAATCGACTCCATGGCCAGCGAACTGCCGAGGCCCCATTCGCCGCCCATCGCGATGCCGAACAGCGCCCGTAAGATCAGGAACACGATGAGGTTCGGCGAGAAGGCGGCAAGCGCGCCGAGGACCGAATAGCAGAGGATGTCGAGCATCAGCGCCGGTTTGCGTCCCCACCGGTCGCCAAGCCGGCCGAAGATGAAGGCGCCGACGAATCTCATCGCCAGCGTCAGGAAAAGCGCGTACGCCACCGCCGAGATCTCGACGCCGAACTCCTTCGCGATGTCCTTGAGCAGAAAGGTCAGGAGGAAGAAATCGAAAGCGTCGAGCATCCAGCCGAGAAAGGCGGCGGCGATCGTCTTCTTCTGCGCGCCAGTTAGATTCACCGTCGCCTCCATGGCTGCGGCCTCGCTCCCGGCCGCGTCGCAATTCTGTCATGGCGTCAAATCCATGGATACGCGCGGCGAGACGTTGGCACAAGCCGAGCGCCTGTCTCGGCGCTGAGGCTACGTGACCGTCCATGGAACTGGGCGCGAGACGAACGGCAGGAAGCGCCTTAGCGGCGTTGGCTGCGCGGGGGCAGGGCGCGCGCCCCGACAGCCTGCGGTCCTGATCACCGTCCTACGGTGCTGGCGTCTTCGGCTTGGCGCGTTGGCCGCCTCATCGCGAGCGGGTGGATGAATTGGCCGGCGAGCGACTCGGGCGTCGGCTGATCGATTCCATAACGTTCGGCCGTGCATTTGGCAGGTGATGGGCGACGAAGACGTCTACAGCTTCGCGGCCCGTTGCGTCGCTGTCTCTTCCCGCCTCGACAGCCGCCGCGCCGCGCTCTAAGAGCGCACTCAAGGGTAGGGGCCTGGGGAAGCTGGGCGGCTGCGCATGATCATCGCCATCGACGGCCCCGCGGCCTCGGGGAAGGGGACGATCGCGCGCCGTATCGCTGCGCACTACGGGTTGCCGCATCTGGACACCGGCCTGCTATACCGCGCAACGGCGGCTGCCCTCATTGCCGAGGATCGCAATCTTTACGACGAAGCTGCGGCGCGTTGCTGCTGCGCGAGGACTGGGCCTCACGGATTTCGACGATGCGACATTGCGGACGCGCCAGATGGGGGAAGCGGCGTCGCTAGTCGCGGCGATGCCGGGCGTCCGTGCGGCGCTCCTCGAGGCGCAGCGGGCATTTGCCGCCCGCCCGGGCGGCGCTGTCCTCGACGGCCGGGACATCGGCACAGTCGTTTGTCCGCAAGCGGACGTGAAGATCTTCGTCACCGCCAGCGCGGCGACCCGGGCGCAGCGGCGCGCACTCGAATTGATCCGAAGCGGCGAAAAGGCCGATTATGACGCGATTCTGACCGATATCATCCGCCGCGACGCCCGCGATTCTGGCCGCGCCGCTGCGCCGTTGCGCCCGGCCAGCGACGCGGTCCAACTCGACACGACCCACCTCGGGATTGACGCCGCCGTCGCCGAAGCGTTGCGTCTCGTAGAGGCGGCGCGGATCAAGGCCTAGCGCGGCGCGTGCGCCGCCCTTTTTTGCCCGCCACTGTCACGCGGCGGCGCCTTGGGCGAGTTGGCTCTGCGTCGCCCGCAATCGCTCGATCGCGCTGTCGATTTCGCCCCGTTGCCGCTCCAGATGGCCGATCTGAGTGACAATTTGCTGCGCGTTGAGCTGATCCTCGAGGTCCGGCGTCTCCGTCGCGCCCTTGCCGCCGATCAGATCCTGGATCTCGGTCAAGGTGAACCCGAGTTTCTTGCCCTTGAGGATCATCTCCATGCGGACCCGGTCGGCGCCGCGGTAAAAGCGGGCATTGCCCTCGCGACGCGGCTTGATGAGACCGCGATCCTCATAGAACCGCAGCGTGCGCAAGCTGACGCCAAACAGGCGCGACATTTGGCTGATGGTCATCTCCGACTGCGCCGATTCGGAGCGGCCCTCTTCCGCGAGCAGTGCGGCCGAAGTCCCCACGCTTGAGTGATTTAACGCCGTCATGCGGTTCATAACCCTCTCCTTTCGTCGGCGCCGTTGCGTTCGCGCCTTCTGATTCGCGCGCCCCTGCGCGAGTTGCTCCATCTATGCCTGATTGAATTCGGATTGCAATCAAAAGTTGCAGCAACTAACAAATACAACCCAAGTTTTCACGACCGTGGCGCGCACGGGACGGGCGCCTGAGCGGCCTTAACCGTTTCTTCACCACGACCGCCGAAACAATTGTTGCGTGCCGTCGCCCCTGGAGCGCGCGACGATTCGCGGCCGCCGGCGATGGGCGAGGACATGAATAAATCCATGGCGTGGACGATCGCGGGGGTGGGGCGGCGAACTCGGGACGCCGCCGAGGAAGCCGCTCGTCGCGCCGGCATGCGACTCGATGATTGGCTCGGCGAAGCGATTGCCGACCAAGCCGCCTTCGCGCAGCGCAACCGGCTGGACGACAACGAAGTCGAAGACGAGCGGCTCGACGCGGCCGCGGGACGCCTCGAACGTATCGCTCGTCGAAACGAGGAGGCACGCGAACCGCCAGAACCGGGGATTGCCGACTCTTTCGATTCGGCGATCGAGCGCTTCGAGGCGAGGCTCTCACGCGCCGAAGCGCGGGCCGCGCGCGCGTTCGAATTGGTCGCCGAGATCCTCGAGCGTTCGAATGCGGCGCGGGACGGCGATCGGCAGGCGTTGATCGATGCTGTCCGACGGTTGGAAGCGATCAATGGCTGCTTGAGCGGTGAGGCTCAAACCGCCGAGGGAGCGGCGCCGAAGCCGCGGCTCGATCTCAAGGCCGCAGTGTCGCAGATCGCCATGCGCCGCGCAGAGCTAGACGACGGCCTCGCCAGGCGCGCGCCTGGCCATGACACGGCCGCGCGCATGCAGTCCCCTCACGCCACGGATGAGTTCGACGCGCCGGACGAGGTTGCGGAATCTGTCCCGGCGTCGCCACTGGCGGAATCGTTGCGTGATGACATTCGAGCCCTGGCGCTCAAGCTTGACGACCTCCGGCGTGAGCGAAGCGATCCGCGGGACTCGGCCATCGATCTAAGCGCCATGCGGGCCGAGATCGCGGCGATGAGCAAAAGCCTCGGCGACCTTGCGCCGCGCAATGCGGTCGTCGCGCTCGAAGGCGCGATCCGAGACCTCATGCAGCGCGTTGAGACGGCGCGTCGGGATGGCCGCGGCGACTTGTTGCTCATCCCGCTCGAGGCGATGGCGGCGGAATTGCGCACGGCAGTGAAGACACACGACCCTCACACGGTCGCCGCCGGGCTCGAACGGGAGATCCGCGCCATCGGCGGCAAGATCGACAGCCTCGCGGCGACGGCGATCAAACCTGAGACATTCGAACGCATCAGGCGGCAGACCGAGGAGGTTCGCAACCTTCTCGCTTCCGCCGCCTCGCGCACCGCGCCGCTCGAACGGATGGAACGGCGGATCGGCGAACTCGCCGATCGGGTGGAGCAACTCGGCGCTAGCCCCGCGCCCCATCTCGAGTCGGCTGAGGTGGTTGCTTTTCTAACCGAGGCGCGGGGGCAGATCGAGCGGTCCACGCCGCCGGAGGCGTTGTTGTCGATCGAACGGCGTCTGGAAGAGATCGCGCTTCGACTTGACCAGGAAATCGCGCGCCCCAACCCCCCCGCCGCTATCGATCCGCGCCCATTCGACGACTTGGCGCGGCGAATCGATGAGGTGCGTCAATCGCTCGAAGCGCGCGCGCCAGCTCCGGTCGATACCGGCTCCATCGAAAAGCTCATGCGCGATCTCGACGCCAGACTCGAGGCCGCTGGCCGCACGGAAGCGGACGCGCGCGTGCTCCAATCAATGACGGCCGAGATCAGCGTCAAGCTTGATAGGCTCGCCGATTCGGACGCCGGCGTTCGCTGGCTCGAGCCGGTCTTGAGCGAGTTCGGGGGCAAGCTCGATCGCCTCGCTGACGCCGAGATCGGCGCGCGCTGGCTCGAGCCGGTCCTCAGCGACCTCGGCGCCCGGCTCGATACGGTCGCCTCGCCGATCGATTTTAGTCCGATCGAGGCGCAGTTGCATGCGCTCGAGGCCAAGATCGACGCGAGCGCTCGTACGTTTTCGGATCGAGAGATCGCCGAGCGCGTGGCCGATGAGGTCGCCCGTCGTCTTCAGGAATTCAACCCCGGACGCGACAATTCCGAAGCCATTGCCGGGCAGATCGCCGCTATCTACGATCGCCTCGACGCTCTGGCCGTCCGCGCCCACGATCCGGACCCGGCGGTACGGGAGCTGGTCGACAGGCTGCGTAAGGTGGAGGCGGCGCCGAGTTCCCGCGAGTTGGAAACCCTGGCCGCGTTCCATTCCGCGCTCGGCGCCCATCTGTCCGAGCTTCGAGCCGAACAGGCGAGCGCAGACCGGCGAACCCAGACGCGCCTTGCCAACTTGCAAAGCGTTCTCGAAACTTTGGTTACGCGCATCGCGAGCATCGAGAGCGAGCTTGCGGGCGAAGTCGATGACCAGTTGCGGCCGCCCGCAGATACGGCGGCGCCCAGACCGGCCGCCGGCGCGGCGCTGCCGGGCGTCGAGGCGCTCGGGCCCGAGGTCGCCCAACGAGCATCCCAGGCCACAGCCGCCCACGGCGTCGATGACCGTTCGCTTCAGCTGGCGAGCGGGGAGGACTTTCTGATCGAGCCGGGCGCTGGAGCGCCGCAACGGGCGCGGGAAGCACGCGAACTCGCGCAGATGATAGGTCCGAAAACTAATCCTGCGGTCAGCGTCCATATCGCCGCTGCGCGGCGCGCCGCGCAGGCGTTGGCGGAAAGCGACGGCGCAGCGGCAAGCGGCCGGGGCTTCAAGGCCGCCGGCCCGGAGCCGGGGCCGCTGGCCGCGCGCGGCGTTCAAAACGCCAGGGCGTTCTACGCCAGTCATAAGCGCACTGTGCTGCTCGGCGTCGCACTCGCGATCGCGGCGACAATCGCAGCGCGCGAGGTCGGGGTGCGGGCGCCGTTTCTGCAGCGGTCAGAATTGGACGGGCAGGCGGCCAAGACCGCGAAAGTCGAGACCTCGCCGCTCAAGCCGCCGGCGCTTGCCAACGCCGCAAAGCCGATCAACCCAACGGTCGACCGCGCGCCTACCGGTTCGATCCCTCAAACGGCCGCCAAGCCGGAAGCGCCTATTCTTCCGCCGCAGGCCGCGCCTTCGCCAGCCGACCTCCTCGCCGCGATCCCCGCCGGGATTTCTCCGAGCCTGCGCGAGGCCGTCGCCAGCGGAGCGCCGGCGGCGCAATACGAGCTCGCCCTGCGTCTGTTCGAAGGGCGCGGGCTGCCCAAGGATCAGTCGGCGGCGGCGCGCTGGTTCGAGCGCGCCGCCTCGCTCGGCCTCGCCCCGGCCCAGTATCGGTTCGCATCGATGCTCGAGAAGGGCGTTGGCGTCGCGCCTGATCGAACGGCGGCCAAAGGCTGGTACCTCAAGGCGGCGGAAGCCGGCAATGCGCGAGCCGCCCACAATCTGGCGGTCATGGACGCCGAGCCGGTTGGCGACGAGCCGGACTATATCCAAGCGGCCAAATGGTTCCGCAAGGCGGGCGAGTTGGGCGTCCGCGACAGCCAGTACAATCTCGCGATCCTCTACGCCCGCGGCCTTGGCGTGGGGCAGGATTTGCGCCAGTCGTGGATGTGGTTCTCCCTCGCCGCTCAGCAGGGCGACGCGGACGCAGCCAAGAAGCGCGATGAGGTTGCCGCCAAGATGGACCCGGTCTCGCTCGCCGACGCCGTGGAATCTCTGACGAAATTCAAGCCCCTCAAGCCCGATCCGGCGGCAAACGAGGTCGCGGCGCCGCCAGGCGGCTGGGACGCCCAGCAGGGGATGGCCCCGATGAGCGCGCCCATGAGCCAATCTTCGGCGCCGAGCAGCAGCGGCGTCCACCAGCAAAACCCTCTTTGACAGGAACGCTGGGGGCGCGCGATTCCTTCCCCGCCGTCCCTGACCCGGTCATCGCGCTTCAAAGCGCCGCGAGGACGACATGGAACCCCCGCTCGCAGGCGCCGCGCCCAGGCTGCGCCTGCGCCTCATCTGCCTGACCGACCTGCACGCCAATCTCTATCCGTACGACTATTATCGTGATCGGCCGGATAACTCGGTCGGCCTCGCGCGCGCGGCCTCGCTGATCGCCGGGGCGCGGGCCGAATGCTCCAATTGCCTGCTGTTCGACAACGGCGACATTCTCCAGGGCACGCCCCTTGGCGACGTCGCAGCCGCCGCGATCATGGGGGACGCAAGCGCGATCCATCCGGTGATCGCCGCCATGAACAGGCTCGACTACGCCGTCGCCACTCCCGGGAACCATGAGTTCAACTATGGCCTCGAGGCGCTCGAGCGCGCCTATGCGCAGGCGCGCTTTCCCATCGTCTGTTGCAATGTCCTCAAACTCGACGGCTCGCCCTGGTTCCCGCCTTCGATCGTCGTCGAACGCGACTTCGCCGACGAGTCGGGGACGACACGCCGACTCAAGATCGGCGTGATCGGCGTCGCGCCGCCGCAGATCGCGCAGTGGGACGAGGCGCATATCCGCGGACGCCTGACGACCGTCGATATCGTCGAGGCGGCGCGGGCCGAGGTTGGCCGACTTAAGGGCCGCGTCGATCTCATCGTCATGTTGTGCCATTCCGGCCTTTCGCGGCTTGCATCCGCGCCGGCAGAGGAGAATGCCGGGCAGGACCTCGCCGGCCTCGACGGCGTCGACGCCCTCTTCCTCGGCCACCAGCATCTGCTGTTTCCCGGCGAGGACTTCGTTGGCGTGCCCGGCGCCGACGCTGGGCGCGGAACGCTCCACGGCAAGCCCGCGGTCATGGCCGGATACTGGGGCAGCCATCTCGGCGTCATCGATCTCAATCTCAAGCTGGACGGCGGCCGCTGGCGGGTTGCGCAGGCGCATGTCGAGCTCCGGCCGATCGCGCGGCGCGACGCAAGCGGCGCTGCCATCGCGCTCGTCGAATCGGACGCCTCGGTGCTCGACGCCGCCAAGGCGGCGCATGCGGCGACGCTTCATTATGTCCGCACGCCGGTTGGCCGGCTGGCGACGCCGCTGCACACCTATCTGGCCCTGATCGCCGACGATCCGACGGTCGAGCTCGTCAACGAGGCCCAGCGCGCCTATGCCGCGCCGCTGGCTGCGGCGCGCGCCGACCTCGCTTCATTGCCGGTTCTTTCGGCTTCGGCCCCATTCAAATGCGGCGGGCGTGGCGGCCCGGACTTCTATACCGACATCGCCGTGGGTCCGATCGCGATCAAGGACGTCGCCGACATCTACCCGTATCCCAACAGCGTGCGGGTGGTGAAGGTCGACGGCCTGACCCTCAGGGAATGGCTCGAGCGATCGGCGTCCATTTTCCGCTGGATCGATCCTGCGTCTCGCGACGAGCAGCCGCTGCTGGGGCCTAGCTTCGCCTCCTACAATTTCGACGTGATCGACGGCGTCGAATACGCCATTGATGTGACTGCTCCCGCCCGTTACGACCAATCGGGCGCGCTCGTCGCGCCACAGGCGCGCCGCATCCGCGATCTTGCGTACAAAGGCGCGCCGATCGATCCGGAACAGGCGTTTCTCGTCGTCACCAACAACTATCGCGCCAGCGGCGGCGGCGGTTTCCCGGGCTGCGACGGAACGAGCGTGGTGATCGAGGCCCCCGACGCCAACCGCGACGTCGTGCTCAAATACATTCAAAGCGCGAATGAGATCGCGCCGAAGTCGGACGGCAATTGGCGCCTCGCGCCCTGGCCGGCGACCGTGGTCGCGACCTATCTGACATCGCCCTCAGCGGCTCTGCTTCCGGCGCCGCGGGGCCTCACGCTGACCTCGATGGGCGCCGCGCCCGGAGGCTTTCTGAAATTACGGGTCGAACCGGGTTAACGGAAGGATTCCAAAGCGGATGGAAGGAAATCCAAGGAAAACCGGAAGGAAACCCGATAGGAAAACCGGAAGGAAATCCGAATTTTCTTCTGGCTCCGATTCGTTGTTTTTCAATGGGTTAGATCAGAAATTCAACGACCCTCCCGCCCATCGCGTCCCCATTCCCCGTCAGCATTGCCCCGTGGCTCTCATTGCCCAGACGCGTTCGCCCGCTTCCGCTCCGCCAGACGGCAAGGACCATCCGGCGACCCACGCACCATAGCACTGATTTCTGATTATCACAAATGATTGTCGCATTCGACCCGGGTCACTGGGTCAGCGAAGCGGCTCCCGCCGTGGTGTCGATCGACTTCTCGCGTGATGTCGGATCGACGATCTGGGCCGGCGCCTTGACCGCGCCGGCGGCGACTCCGGCGGCGACATTGATCGCGCCGCCGGTGAACGTGCCGAGCGATTCGACCAGGCCTCCTTTGGCCTCGGTGAGGGACTGGCCCTCGGCCAAACGCTCGCCGATCGCGCCGACGACCTCGCCGCTCGCGAACTTGCCGTGGTTGGTGAAATCGTTGGAGGCGAGACCGGTCAGATCGACGACGTTGACCCTGCCTTGCTCCAGAATCGAACGGTAGGGCTCCTTGTTGGGATCGAGCGCGCCGAGCCGGGTCGAATCGCGCGCCAGAAAGCTCGACAGCCCAAGCGCCCGATCGTCGCGCGAAACGAACAGCGTGAACTGGGCCGGGCGCCTCCCGGCGTCGATTTCCGCGATCTGACGGCGGAATACGTCGATATCGATGTCCGGCGAAGCCATCATCACGTCGCGGATCTTGGGCGGCAGTCCGTGATCGCGGATCGACATTTGTCTCAGCGCCTCGACGACCAGGTAACTGCCCATCGAGTGGGCGAGAATCGATATCGAATCGACCGACGGATCGTTGGCCAGCGCCTGCAGCACCGCCTCCAGCGCGTCGCGCGAGTACACGGCGCTGTCGCGATCGTAGACGTAGTCGGTCACGTTGCCCCCGGAAGGCCAGGTGAACAGCACCGGCGCGACGTTCACCCGCGCGTCGTGAACGATCTGGGCGAAGCGATAAACGGCTTCCTCGAAGCGGGTGTTGAAGCCGTGGACGAAGACGAGAACCCTGCGCCCGGGTATGCGCCGGATGCGCGCGTCGAAGTTCGCTTTCGCCTGAGCCAGGTCCATGCGGTCGGCGCGCAGGATGACGAAATCATGTTCCGGATTGCCCGGCGGCGACGACGCGATCTGGATGTCGCCCGGCTGGCGTGCGCCGTCCGGCGGAATCGAAACGGCGATGTCGGCGAAATCGAGCCCGCGTCCCCGCGAGCCGCCGAACATGACGCCCGGCGGCTCGATCACGGGCGCGCGCGTCGTCGCGACGAGAAGGTCGACCTGGTTGGCGCCGGGCGCGGTCGCCCCGACGATCAGGCTGCCATAGGGCCGGCTGGAGCAGCCGGCTGCGACGGCAGCCAGTCCGATGACACAAAGAGCGCTGAGCCAGCGCCGTCGCTTCGTCGGGGCGCGGAACCAACGCCGCGCCCGGGCGCGAAGCCTCAACCCTGTCACAGCAGCGGAGTTGTCAGCCGCGGTTGTGGTCGAACGGAGAAGGCGTGGCCTGCAACGCGTATTCGATCGGCGCCAGCGGCTCGAACATGCCGGTTTTCGCCGGCTCGGCCTCGTGGGTGCGGGTCATGAACCAGTAGATCGCGATCAGCACGACGATGACGATCAGAATGATCGCCCACATCGGGAAGCTTCTCGAGGTGGAGGCCGCCGTCTGCTGCGCGCTCCTGGCGGCGGAGCTCGCGGTCGAGCTCGCCGCAGTCGCGGCGCTCGACACGCTCGACGTTGCCGAATGGGCGGCGGCGGCGGCCGCGCCGCCAAGGCCGGCGAGCAGTCCGGACGCGCCCAGCGCCCGCGACACTTCCGGCGGCAGCGCAGCGGCAATCGCGCTCTTCTGACTGGCGAACAGCGATGCGATCGCCGACGGGTCGGACCAGTTCGACGGATCCTGCTGGCCGAGCGCGCCGACCGTTGCATGGGTGACCGCGCCCAGCAACGGCTGCGCCGCGCCGGCCGGCGCCCCGGCATATTGGCTCAGCGCGCCCGCGAGGCTTGCGAGACCGCCGCCGCCGAGGATGCCGCTGAGAAGACTGGCGCCTTCATTGAGGAGCTGTGGGTTGCCGCCGGTCGCGGCGCCGCCGAGCTTGCTCAAGAGGTCAGGGTCGGAGTTGGAGATCGCGTCGGAGATTTTCTGCGCGCCTCCGGGCGCTGCAGCCGCCGTGCCGAGCGCGGCGAGGATCGCCGGAACCGCGGCGGCGACAAGCTTCTGCGCCACCGCCTCGTTGACCCCGACCGCTCGCGCGAGGCTGCTGACCATTTGCGGCGTAAGAAACTGCTGCACGATACTGACAAGATTGATGGCCATGCGACTCCCCTCGATCCAGCAAAGGAACGACCGGCGCCCCTTCTAACAGACTTTCGTCCGCTTCGCGCGCCCCCGCCGCACCGGAAAATCAGTTGCGGCGGCGGCAGCCTAGACGATTGCCGGGCGAAATCCTACCCGCGCCGGCAAAGGAAATTATGGTTCTCCCGGTCGCCTGGCCACGAGAACGACGCTCGAAAAGACCAGGACTTCCTCCCCGCGATCGTTGACGCCGCGGAACCTGTTGCCGACCAGGCCCCATTTCGGTTTCGAGGTCTCGCGCTTCGAGATGGTTTCGAACGAATAAAGGACGGTGTCGCCCTCATGCACGGGGCGTCCCCAACGCAGATCCTTGAAGCCGGGGGAGACGCCCATTTCCGGCAGCGCTTCGCCTCGCGCTACCATCTCCGAGCGCAAGGCGCTCCGCGCCTCAATCAGCCGGCGCATGCCGGCGGCAGCCACATGCAGTCCCGAAGCGATGAGAGGCGCGCCTTCCTCCGCGGCGCGGAGGACGCGCGGGTCGAACCGCCGCCCATAGGCGAGGATTGCTTCGCGCGAGAAGATCGTTTGGCCGAGGTCGCCTGACTGGCCGATGCGAAAATCCTCGTAGAACATCGAACTGCTCAGGTTCCTGCGCGCTGCGGGCGCCGCTCGAGCACGAGGAGACTGCGCTGGGTCATGACGAGCAATCCGTCCTGATTGACGACCTCATAGAGAAACTCGACTTCGCCCGTCCGGGCGTCGCGAACATGGTTGGCGAGCGTGCGACGGCGGACGTGCAGCCGATCGCCCGGCCTCGTCGGACGCTCCCAGCGGATTTCCTGGATGCCCGGATCGTCGATGATCGCCGAGCGCATGAGGAAGGCGTCGCAATTCATCCGCAGGAGCAGGGAGCTCGTGTGCCATCCCGATGCGATCAGGCCGCCGGTCGCCCCGCGCGCCGCCTCTTCGTCGGTGTGGAAGGGCTGCGGGTCGAACTCGCGCGCAAACTCGATGATGTCGGCGGCCGAGACCCCGATCCCGCCATACTCGACCACCTCGTCGGCAGGAAAGTCCTCGAACGTGAGCGCTTCGGGCATGGCGCTCAGTTCGCGAACCGAAAATGCATCACGTCGCCGTCCGTGACCGCGTAGTCCTTGCCTTCGAGCCGGAACTTTCCGGCTTCACGCGCCCCCGCCTCGCCGCGGCCCGCGACATAGTCGTCGTAGGCGATGGTCTCGGCGCGGATGAAGCCCTTCTCGAAATCGGTGTGGATGACGCCGGCCGCCTGCGGGGCCCTGGCGCCCTTCTCGACCGTCCAAGCCCGCGCCTCCTTGGGGCCGGCGGTGAAGAACGTGACGAGATGCAGAAGGTCGTAGCCGGCGCGGATCACGCGATCGAGCCCCGGCTCGCTCAATCCGACCGCCTCGAGATAGGCCTTCTGCTCGGCCTGGGGAAGCACCGCGATCTCGCTCTCGATCTTCGCCGAGACGACGACCGCCGCCGCGCCCTCCTTGGCCGCCTGCTGCTTGACCTGATCGGAATAGGCGTTGCCCTTGTCGGCCGAGGCTTCGTCGACGTTGCAGACATAGAGGACCGGCTTCGACGACAGCAGGCCGAGCGATTGAAACAGGCGCCGCTCGTCGCGGCCGACGCCGGCGGCGCGCGCCGGGCGGCCGTCCCTGAGCTCGTTGAGGCTTCGCTCTGCGAGCGCGAGCAGGTCCTTGGCCTCCTTGTCGCCGCCCTTGGCCCGCTTCTCGATTGTGGCGATCCGGCGCTCGAGGCTTTCAAGATCGGCCAGCATCAGCTCGGTTTCGATGGTGGCGATGTCGGACAACGGGTCGATGCGGCCTTCGACGTGGGTCACGTCGCCGTCCTCGAAACAGCGCACGACGTGGGCGATGGCGTCGCATTCGCGAATGTTGGCGAGAAACTGATTGCCGAGCCCTTCGCCTTTCGACGCGCCGCGCACGAGGCCGGCGATGTCGACGAAGGTGAGCCGGGTCGGAATGATCTCCTTCGATCCCGCGATCTCGGCCAGGACCGAGAGCCGCGGGTCAGGCACCGCCACGTCGCCGACATTGGGCTCGATGGTGCAGAACGGATAGTTCGCCGCCTGCGCCGCCGCCGTCTGCGTCAGCGCGTTGAAAAGCGTCGACTTGCCGACGTTCGGCAGGCCGACGATGCCGCATTTGAAGCCCATGAAAGCCGTCATTTTTGAGGGAATGTTGCGCCCTCATGCGCGGCCTTCGGCCAAAAGGCAAGGGCGCCTGGCGGGGGTTCGCCCGGTCGCGGATCAGTGGACGCCGACCGACTTCATTTCTCGCAGCGTCGAACCAAAGGCTTCCGCGACCCAGTCGCGCATCTGATTCGAGTCGGGTGGGAATTCGAGCTCGACCGACGCGGCGCCGGCGAAGCCCGTGTCGCGAATGGCGGAAAGGTACTCCCCGAACGGAGTGTTGCCGCGCCCGGGAGGGAGGTCGCCGTGATTGAGCCCGTCGCAATCGGAGACGTGAACATGAGCGATCCGGCCCTTGAGCCGATCGAGCGCGCGCGGCGCAATCCGCATCAGCCAGAAATGCGAGATGTCCACCGTGGCCTTGACGTTCTCGAGGCCGACGCCGTCCAGGAAGCGCTCCATGTCGTCCAGCGTCCTGATGAAAGCATATTCGAACGGAAGCAGCTCGATCGCCAGCTCAAGCCCTCGTTCTGCGGCATGTCGGCCGACCTGCTGCGTCGCGTCGACCACGAGCTTCCACTCGCCCTCCGCCGGGATCAAGCGACGCTGGAACATGTACTCGCCCGGGACGAAGCACAGGTTCCGGGCCGAGAAGTCCGACGCGAGGTCGAGGACGTTCTTCGCGCGCTCGATATGATAGGAACGGACGGCGGGGTTGAAATCGCTGAGGCCGAGGCAGGTGCATACGAGCGACGGGATCGGCAGGTCGGCGGCGCGAACGTCGGCGACATAGCTCTTGCGTTCGGCCGGAGTCATCCGACCCGGGTCAAAACCGATGAAGAGATCGAGGCTGTCGAAACCGATCTTCTTTGCTTCCTGTCTCCCGGGCCGCCCCTCGTATGGCGAGCCGAACCAGGCCGAATCGATCAAGCCCAGCTTCCACTCAGGATAAGCGCTCATTGTTTTTCCTCCCTGGACAAAACGATAGCGGACAATCATTTTGCCGGGCAAGGGCTGGCGAAGCTCTTTCACCAGCGGCGCCTTCCGCGCCGGCCTGGCAGGCCGGGGGTTGGGCCGCCACGGAGCAGGTTTTGTCAGAGGCTTTGAACTCGCCCGAGGGCGCCGTCGCCCGCCTCAATGCGTTGCGCGAGGCGATCGCGCTGCGGGCGCGCGACTGCGGCAGGGCGCCGGAATCGGTCAAGCTCGTGGCGGTCTCCAAGACCTTTTCCGCCGACGACGTCTGGCCCACGATCGCCGTCGCCGGCCAGACCCGCTTCGGCGAGAATCGGGTCCAGGAGGCGATGCCCAAGTGGCGCGATCTGCGCGCCCGCGCCGCCGCGCTCGGCAGGACGATCGAGCTTCACCTGATCGGGCCGTTGCAAAGCAACAAGGCGCGCGAGGCGATCGAGACTTTCGACGTCATCGAAACCGTGGACCGGGAGAAGATTGCAGCGGCGCTCGCGCGCGAGATGGAGAGGGCGGGCAAGCGCCCGCGACTGTTCGTCGAGGTCAACACGGGCGGGGAGCCGCAGAAGGCGGGGGTTTTGCCCGAGAACGCCGACGCCTTCGTCGCGCTCTGCCGTGAGGCTTACGGATTGACGATCGAGGGCCTGATGGCCATTCCCCCGGCGGACGAGCCGGTGTCGCCGCATTTCGCCCTCCTCAGCGTCATCGCCAAACGCAACCAGATCGTCGAGCTTTCGATGGGGATGAGCGCCGACTGGCCGCTTGCCGTGCAGCTCGGCGCGACCTATGTGCGCGTCGGCTCGGCGATTTTCGGTTCGCGCGGCTGAAGATTGCAGTACATGTCTTAACCGGGGTTGCTGATTCCCAATCTGCACCCCAGACCTGTCGAGGTTTCGACAAAATCTCGGGATTGATGACCGGATGGCGATACTGATCTTTGTGCTGAGTCTCGTCCTGCTGGCCGCGGGGGCGGCGGGCGGCGTCCAGAGCCTCGACCTGTTGCCCGACCCTCTGGGCGTACTCTACGCGCTCGCCGGCGCGGTTGGCGTCGCGGCGGCGGTGGTGACGTTCGCCATCGGGGTCGCGATCCTGCGCATCGACGCGCTCGCGAAGCTCATGCGGCAATCGACGGCGCCGGCGATCGGAGATATGGCGCACGAAAGCCGGGGGGCTGCGCCGAAAATCGAGCCGGCGCGGGTCGAGGAGACCGTCCGTGCGCCGGCTTCGGTCGAAGCGGAGGCGCCGGAGGGCGCCGATGACGCGGTTGCGGCGGAGGATGAGAGCCCGGTCAACATCAACCGCACCGGCCATCTGCCCTCCCTCGACGCCATCGAGTCGGTGCTCGAGACGCCGGAGGAGCCGCCGAGCATGATCGGCAGCTATTCGTCGGCCGGCGCCAACTACAAGATTTTCGCCGACGGCTCGATCGAGGCTGAAACGAGCGAGGGGACGTTCAAGTTCGACTCGATGGGCGATTTCAAGCGCCATCTCGCGGAGGCGAAGGCAAGGACGACCCCGGAAGTGGAATAGCGATCAGACGTCGGGCCGTCCGGCGACCTGATGCAGCAGAACCTTCGCCGCCTGCTCCTCAGATTGTCAGCGCGTTTTCTCGAGCAAGCTCGGCCAGCGATACGTTTGGCCGCGCGCCGAGGTGCTGGATGATCTCCGCCGCCGCCAGCGCGCCGAGCCGTCCGCAGGTGACCATGTCGCGATCGCGCGCGAGGCCGGCGAGGAAGCCGGCGGCGAACATGTCCCCTGCGCCGGTGGTGTCGACAAGCTTGGCGATCGGGAAGGCTGGAACCTCCCAGGTCTTGTCGCCGTCGACGACCACGCATCCCTTTTCGGACCGGGTCACGACTCCCAGCACGCCCTCTGCGCGCAGATTGTCGAGCGCCTCGTCGAAATGCGGCGTCTCGTACAGCGACAGGATTTCGTCGGTGTTGGCGAAGATGGTGTCGACGGTCTTTGCGCGCATGAGATCGATGAACTCGCCGCGGAACCGGTCGACGCAAAACGAATCCGACAAGGTGAGCGCGACGCGCCGTCCAGCGGCGCGAGCGATCTCGCCGGCCTTCTGGAACGCGGTCTTGGCCGCCGGCCGGTCCCACATATAGCCCTCGAGATAGACGACCTTCGCCGCCTTGACCACGGCCTCGTCCACGTCGGGGGGCGAAAGATACGAACTTGCGCCGAGATAGGTGTTCATCGTCCGCTCGCCGTCGGGCGTGACATAGATGAAGCAGCGTCCGGTCGAGGGTCCATGCTCGGCGGGAGTGGTTGCGAACTTGACGCCGGTCGAGCGGATGTCGTCGGCGAACGCCGCGCCGAGCGGGTCGCGCTTGACCTTGCCGATATAGGCCGCGTGCACGCCGAACGAGGCGACGCCGACGATCGTGTTGGCGGCCGAGCCGCCGGAAATCACCCGCGGATCGACCCGGGCGGCGTAAAGCGCCTCGGCGCGATCCTCGTCGATGAGGTTCATCGCGCCCTTCAGCATCTCCTGGGCGCTGAGATAGTCGTCATCGGCGTAAGCGAGAATGTCGACCAGCGAATTGCCCAGCCCCAAAACCTCAATCGTCGCGCTCATCGCCCCTCTCGGATTATTTCGCGCGTCCTCCTTGCATTGACGGCGCGCGCGGTCAATCCGGCGAAATTCGAGATGTCCGGGAGGCGGCGCGTCGCAGGCGGGGACCTATGCGCGAAGCCCCAGGCGCCGCGCGATGACTCCATCGATGAGGCGTTTCGGCAGAGTGAGCGCCAGCAGGTTCTGCAGCGGATTGGGGGTCACGGTGTAGCGGGTCTTCGGTCTCTTGACGGTCAGCGCGGTCTTCACCGTTTCGCCGATTCGCTCCGGAGGCAGGCCGTCGTTGCCGCTCTGGATCATGTAGGCCTTTGAGCCTTGCGAGCGCGGGCGCATAAGGACCGTTGGCGAACGGCGTGACGTCGACCGCGTCCGCCTTGTTCCAGATCGGCGTCGCGATCGTGCCCGGCGCGACGACGATCACGTCGACGCCGAAGATCATCAGCTCGCGACGCAGCGACTCCGACATCCCTTCGAGTCCGAATTTCGACGCGCAATAGGGGCCGAGGAACGGCATCGCGTTCTTCCCGCCAACCGAGGATATCATCACGATTCGACCGCGGGCGCCCTCGCAGCGGCCGGCCGACGCCGAGGAGTCCCTTGAAGGCCTGGGTGACGATCAGCGGCCCGGTCAGGTTGACCGCGAGCTGGTGTTCGAACTCTTCAATTCTCAGGCTGATGAGCGGACCCACGACCGCGACGCCGGCGTTGTTGACGAGCCCGAGCAGCGTCTCGCCCCCGAGCGCCGCCTCGACCTGCCTTGCCCCCTCGGCGACCGCCGCCTTGTCGGTCACGTCGAAGATCAACGGCGTGAAGTTCGCGCCGAACTCGTTTGCGAGCCGCTCGGCGTCGGTTTGCTTGCGCACGCTGCCGAAGACGCGGAATCCGCTCGCGATCAGGACCTTGACGCATCCCCACCCGATTCCGGTGGACACGCCCGTAACGACGACCGATTTCATCGATGGGCCTCGCGGTGGACTTCTCGCTCAAATGATGACGACGCATTAAGGATAGACGAAGCATTTTAAGCCGTCTTCGCTTGCCAAATCGAGAGGCCCGCAACAGCGAATAGCGGACAGTCGCTTGACTTTGGCCCTCTCACAGTCCACATGCAGCCCAAGCCGCCCTGGTGCGGTCATTGGCGCGCCGGCCGCGTGAAGGGCTTTTCAGTCCGCCTGCCGGGCGCTTTAAAATTCGCATCTGACGCCCGGACACGCGGGGCGTTTCCCCTTCCTTTAAACCCCACGCCGCATATACGCGCGTCCCGCGCGGCCGCGGCATCTTGAAAGATTCTCATCTTGGATAGTTTTCACGGGTTCGGCCTCGCCGCGCCCCTCAATACCGCGCTCGTCAAGCTTGGCTTCGCGCGTCCGACCCCGATTCAGGCCCAGGCGATCCCGCCGCTGATGAAGGGTCGCGACCTCGTCGGCATCGCCCAGACCGGCACCGGCAAGACGGCGGCCTTCGCGCTGCCGATCCTGCACAAGCTCACGACCGACCGGCGTCCGGCGCCCAGAGGCGGCGCCCGCGTGCTCGTCTTGAGCCCGACGCGCGAACTCGCGAGCCAGATCGCCCAAAGCTTCCGCGACCTTTCCGACGGACTTTCGCTCAAGATCGCGGTCGTGTTCGGCGGCGTGCCGCACGGCGCCCAGATTCGCGCGCTTCAGGGCGGCCTCGACGTGCTGGTTGCGACGCCCGGCCGCCTCCTCGATCACCTCGACGCCCGCGTCGCCAATTTAGGCGCGGTCGAATTCCTGGTGCTCGACGAGGTCGACCAGATGCTCGATCTCGGCTTCATCAAGCCGATCCGCCGCATCGTGCGGGAATTGCCGAAGAAGCGGCAGAACCTGTTCTTCTCGGCGACCATGCCGACCGACATCCGGGCGCTCGCCGGCGAATTGCTGCATGATCCGATCGAGGTCGCGGTGACGCCGGCCGCCAGGACCGCGGACCGGGTCGAGCATAGCGTCGTCTTCGTCGACGCGGCGAAGAAGCGCGACATGCTGGTTGAGCTGTTCGACGACGCGACGATGTCGCGCGTCCTCGTCTTCACCCGCACCAAGCGCGGCGCGGACCGCGTCGCCAGGACGCTGGACGAGGCGGGCGTCGACGCCGCCGCCATTCACGGCAACAAGAGCCAGGGCCAGCGCGAGCGGGCGCTTGGCGCCTTCAAGGACGGCAAGACGCGCGTTCTGGTCGCGACCGACATCGCCGCGCGCGGCATCGACATCGACAGCGTGACCCATGTCGTCAATTTCGAACTGCCCGAGGTCGCCGAGGCCTATGTCCATCGCATCGGCCGCACCGCGCGCGCGGGCGCCGGCGGCCGGGCGATCTCGTTCTGCGACCACGAGGAGCGCGACCTCCTGCGCGCCATCGAGCGGCTGACCCGCCTCACCCTGCCGAAGATCGACCGCCGCGGCGCCGCGGGTCCGAAGCCCGCGCCGGTCCTGCGCAGGACGGCGAGCGCGGCGGTTCCAGCTCCGGCGCCGAAGCGCCCGCATCACGTCCCGCATCGCGACGCTCGCGGCCCGGCGACGCCCGCCAAGGCGCGTCCGGTCCATCGTAACCGCGGCTTTCGCCCGCCGCGGCGCGCGCCGGGAGCGTAAACGTCAAGGCTCGGCGCTGATCGCGGCGCCGCCCGGCCCCGCCTCAATGGCGAGGCGGGCGGCCTCGGCCAGCGCCGGCCAGTCGCGCGCGCTCGCCAGCGCGACCGGGCAGGAGCGGCCGTAGAGCTCTGCCGCGACCATTGCGCCGACGACAATGATCGCGTCGCGCTCCAGCATCAGGATGCCCGCCGGCCCTTTGCCGAGGCGGATCGCCTCGGCAAGGATGGCGCTGCCGCCGCTCGAGCCGCGCCCGCCCGGCATCATCAGCATGCGGTCGGCGACATTGGCGCCATGTTGCGGGTGCCGGGGATCGATGATCGTTCCCGAAGCAGGGTCGAGCCCGCCCCAGAAACTCAGCGGCTCATCGAGCACGAGCGGCGCGCCGGCGCCAGCGCCTGGAATGAGCGTCGCGGCCGCGAACGCGCGCGCCTTCATAATCGAACCACCTTGCCCGCGCGCGCCGAGGCGACGCATTCGGCGAGCGATCCATAGGCGACCTCGACCCCGAGATTGGCCGGCGCGTAATAGGCGCATTTGCCGGAATTGGTCATCACCGCGCCGTCGCCGAACCGCGTCAGCGTGCCGACATAAACGCAGGTGTCGGCGACAAGCGTGACGCGTGCGGCGCGAAGCTTTTCCTCCCAGCCTCGCTCTCGAATCTCGCCGAGCGTCGCCCGGCTGCAATTGATCCAGATGTCGACGAGCGGGCGCTCCCCGTCGAGGAGCGGCATGAGGCGGGCGAATTCGGCGACCGAGAAATGCGGCGTGCCGAGCGAGACCGCGCCGAGCGGCGCGCCGTCGTCGACGCTGGACAGCGATCGCGCCGCGTCGCGCAGGTCGTCGGCGCTCAGCCGCAGGCGAAGCTCCGGCTTGACGCCGCCGCAAGCGGTATCGAGGTCCGGCGCTTCGGGCGTGACGCCGACGACATGAAACAGCGCGACCGCGCCCGATGAGGCTGCGGCCGCGCCCAGCGCCTTCAGGTCGTCCTCGCTCGTCTCCGGCGGCAGCCCGACGATCGCCGGGACGAGGCGGCCGCAGCGGCGCCCGATGATGTGGCCGACCGCCACGGCGGCCTGCTCCGGATCCCAGTCGCCCGGAATCGAGTTCGACCTCGACCAAAGCCCGGGCCACTCGGTTTTCCTTAAGGTGGAGGCCGTATGCGGGGGCGCGGCCGGTCATCGCGCAACAGAGGTCGATGAAATCGCCGTAGCGGTTGGTGCGCGCCCCGATCACCGAATTGGCGAACACGATCGCGTTCGATTCCCCCCAGGCGATCTGCGCCCCGAAGCGGGGGCGATGGATGCTCTGATAGGGCGCGCAGGTGAAGGTCGGCGCGCAGCCAAGCTCGACATGCGCGGCCATGAGCTTGGCGCCGTTCTCGGCGTCCTCCTTCGGGCCGCGAAAGAGTTCGGGATGGATCAAGTCGAGGGAGCCGACATTGAGGGTCGTCGGCACGCGGACCTTGCCGCCGAGCGAGCTCATTCGCAGGACGAAATCGAGGCTCGCGCGGCCGAGATAGAGACAGCCGTCGATATGCGCCGCCTCGATATCGATGAAGGCGGGCGCGCCAACCGCCTCGGCGAAGCGCGCGATGAGCCGCATCGCGAAAGCCGCGCCGCCGCCGTGGGCGCCGCTCATCAGTTCGCGGTCGAGCGGAGAGAGGTCAGGAGACATGGGCGGCCACGCTATCGGCGGGCGGCGAGCAAGGTCAATGTGCATCACCGGCGGAGCCGTGCTAGCCAGACGGCGGGAGACCGGAGCGTTCGATGCCGCTGCTCGCGATCGGCGCGCGATTGCGCGCCATCTGCCTTGCGCTTCCGGAAGCGCACGAGGAGCCGATGCGGCGCGGACCGTCGTATCGCGTCGGCGACAAGATCTTCGCGCTCGAGCGGCCGCGGGGCGAATGGCTTGCGCTCTGGTGCAAGGTCCCTGAAGGCGCGAGGGAGATCATCATCGACGCCGAGCCGGCGCGATTTTTCGTTCCCCCCTATTTCGGCGCCAAGGGCTGGATCGGAGTCGGCCTGGACGAAGCGGCCGACTGGCGCGAGGTCGAGGCGTTCGTCCGCCGCAGCTATCGCCTCGTCGCATCGAAGAGGCTGGCGAATCTGGCGCCGTAAGCGTGTGTGGGGTTCAAGGCATGAGTGGACTGGCATTTACAGACGAAGCTGCGCGGCAACTCGAAAAGACGTACCGCACCAAGGATATTGTTGCGCAGCGGCTTGAGACAATTCGGCGCCTTGACTTGTCGCCCGGTGAAAAAGTTCTCGACGTCGGGTGTGGCCCAGGTTTTCTTTGCGAACAGATGAGCGAAATTGTTGGCCGCCACGGGGCAGTGGTCGGGGTTGATGTCTCACGTGACCTAATAGGGCTTTGCGATCGTCGGAATCACCCCGCGTGGCTGTCGTACGAAGTTGGCGACGCGACCAAACTTGGTGAACCGGATGGGCTTTTTGACGTCGTGGTGTGCACACAAGTTGCTGAGTATGTCGCCAATGCTGACAAAGTGTTGTCGGAGGTTTTTCGCGTTCTCAAGCCGGGCGGGCGGACACTCTTCATCGCAACCGATTGGGACGCCCTCGTGTGGCTCTCCGAAGATACGAAACGAATGGCGGCTGTTCTGAAGTCGTGGGAAGCGCATTGCGCCCACCCCCGGTTTGCCGAGAACGATGCCACACAGGCTCAGGAATGCCGGATTTCGGCTTGATGATGCTTTTGTATACTCGCTCCTCAATTTGAGTTACGACGACGATAATTACAGCAAAGGGCTGGCAACAATCATAGAGAAGTTTGTCGGAGTCCGTGGAGACGTTTCGGCCAGAGACCTCGGTGCATGGCTTGGCGAGTTCGAGCATTTGAATAAGGCTGGCCGATATTTTTTCAGCAGCAATAGGCACATCTTCAAGGCTTCAAAGCCGGCCTGACGCTCCCGAACGCCGGCGCGCTACGTATCACGTCGTTTCTGAACGAAGCGGCCGACTGGCGCGAGGTCGAGTCGTTCGTTCGCCGCAGCTATCGCCTCGTCGCATCGAAGAGGCTGGCGAATCTGGCGCCGTGAACGCGCCGCTGGGCGCGGGTTGCGCGCGCCGCTCGCGAGGCCGTACTGTGAGCCGCAAATCGGTCTTGCGAGGGAAACGCCGTTATGTTGCAGGATGTCGCTCAGCGCCGTCCGCCGCCCGAAATTCCGGTTTCCGCCATCGATCCGTTTTCGCTCGACGTGCTGCGCAATCCGTTTCCCGCGCACGAGGCCCTGCGCGAGGCGGGCCCCGTCGTATGGCTCGAAAAGTATGGCGCCTGCGCCGCTGCACGCCACGCCGAGGTGAGGCAGATCCTCAGCGACCCGGCGACCTTCTGCTCCGGCCGGGGCGTGGGTTTGAGCGATTTTCAGCGCGAGAAGCCGTGGCGGCCGCCGAGCCTGGTGCTGGAGCGCGATCCGCCCGAGCACGATCGCGCCCGCGCCGTGCTCAATCGCGCGTTGTCGGCGACGGTGATGCGGTCCCTTCGCGCGCGTTTCGCCGAGGCGGCGCAAGAGCTTGCGCAGACGCTTGCGCGAAAGGGCCGTTTCGACGCGATCGCCGATTGCGCCGAAGTCTATCCGATGATGGTCATGCCGGACGCGGTCGGCCTCTCCAAGCAAGGACGCGAGCACCTGCTGCCCTATGCGGCGACCGTGTTCAACATGTTCGGCCCAGACAACGAACTGCGCCGGGCGGCGGTCGCCCAGATGGCGCCGCATGTCGAATGGATCTCGGCCCAATGCAAACGCGAGGCGCTGGCGAACGACGGCATCGGGGCGATGATCCACGCCGGAGCCGACGCGGGCGAAGTGACGCGCCAGGAGGCGGAGCTCCTGGTCCGGTCGCTGCTCAGCGCCGGCTTCGACACCACCGTTCACGGCCTCGGCGCGGCGCTGCGGGCTCTCGCTCACAATCCCGATCAGTTCGCCGCGTTGCGCGCCGATCCTTCAAAGGCGCGGGCGGCGTTCGAGGAGGCGGTGAGGCTCGAAACTCCGGTGCAGACATTCTTCCGCACGACGACGCGAGACGTCGAACTCGGCGGCGCCACGATTCCGGAAGGCGAGAAAGTTCTGATGCTGCTCGGCGCCGCGAACCGCGATCCGCGCAAATGGCCTGACCCCGATCGCTACGACATCGACCGTCCGACCGCCGGCCACGTCGCCTTCGGCGGCGGCGTGCATATGTGCGTCGGACAGTTGCTGGCGAGGCTCGAAGGCGAAACGCTGCTCGCCGCCCTGGCGCGCGCATTCGCGAGCCTCGAGCCCGACGGCGAGCCGACGCAGCTTCTGAACAATACGCTGCGCGGCTGGACGCGGTTGCCGGTGCGGGCGACGGCGGCGTGATTTATCACGGCCGCGCTTACCAGTCTTACCTTTCGGACATTGGCTCATGTCTCCGGCGACCTTGTCATCGTATCATTGGCTAAGCCTGCTCCGCTTGTTCACCTACAAGTGACACCGAGGAATTTGGCCGTGGTCCGGCAAACCGATTTGTCCAGGAGACGGTTCAAGCCGCGCTTGCGCAAATTAGCGCCAAGCTGACGGTTCGCTCACTGGAGGATCGTTCGCTGCAATCCGGCCCGGTGGGCCATGTGGAGCCGGTTGGCGACGGAGTCAGCGAGCTGCGCGTCGACCATGGGCCGGGTTACAGGCTCTATTTCGATCACGCGGGGCAGCGGAGGTCGTCATTTTGGTTTGTGGCGGCGAGGCAAGACACCCAGGAACGCGACATCAGGCGCGCGAATTATGGCGGCGGAGCTTTAGGCAGCTGCGGCGACCTTCAATATCACCGATGACGGGCGATGATACTCAAGCACGCCCTTACTGGAGCCGACTTTCTCAGCCAGAACCGGCTTGCGCACGGATCGGCTTCTCGCCGAATCGCATTCATGCGATCGTCACCGGCGACGCGCAGCATTACCGCCAACACCGATCTGCGCCTCTGCCGGTTTTTCGCTCTCTCGCGAGGGCTATTGTTTGCGGCTGCAGAAATGGGCTTGATGCGCCAGGCGCTCTATCGCTCGCTCGAGCAAGACAGGCGATCCGCGCCTTACGACGATTTTCGTGTCGCCAAATCGCTTGCCTTGAATTGTCGTTCGAGACGACTTGATCGGCCTCAAACCCTCCTCCCTCACGTCCCCCTCGGCTTCGCCCGCGCGGTCGGCGCGGCGCTGGCCGGGTCCTCGGGCCAGAAATGGCGGGGATAGCGGCCGCGGAGGTCGGCGCGGACACTCGTCCAGGAGCCGCGCCAGAAGCCCGGCAGGTCGCGGGTGATCTGGATTGGCCGATGGGCGGGCGAAAGAAGCTCGAGCGTGAGCGGAATGCGCCCGCCGGCCAGCGACGGATGTTCCTTGAGCCCGAACAATTCCTGCACGCGCAGCGCAATCGCCGGCCCGCCTTCGGCTCCGTAATCGATCGGCGCCGCGGTCCCGGTCGGCGCGCGGAAGTGGGTCGGCGCTTCGTCGTCGAGACGGCGCTTGAGAGCCCACGGAAGCGCTGCGCCAAGCGCGTTGGCGAGGTCTTCGGCGGCGATCTCGTCCAGGCGGGTCTTGCCGATGACGAACGGCGCCAGCCAACCGGGGTCGGCGGCAAGCGCCTCGTCCGAAAGGTCGGGCCACGGCTCGCCTTCGGCCCGGCGCAAAAACATGATCCGGTCGCGCCATTGCTTCAGGTGCGCGCTCCACGGCAGGCGAGCGGGCCCAAGCGACAGCACGCCGCGCGCCAGCGCCAGCGCGGCCGCCTCGTCCGACGGAACCGCCAGCATCTGCTCCGCGAGCACGAGCGCGCCGAGCCGGCGGCGACGTCGCGCCCGCAAGGACGCGGAGGCGCGATCGAAGGTCAGTTCGTCCATGGTCTCGATCGACGCGCCGGCGATTCGTTCGATCTCGGCAAGCGAAAGCGGCGCGGCGAGGAGGATGCGCGCCGAAGCCGCGCGGCCGGCGATCTCGCCGATGGCGAGGAACGGCTCGCCGGCGAGCGGGTCATGCGCCTCGACCGCGGCCGCCCGCCCGTTCGCCATCAGGAATTCGCCGCGCTTGCCATAGCCCGCCGAAGGACGGGCGTCTCTCGACGCCCTATGGGCGATCGCGATGCGGTCCGGATAGGCCGAGGCGAGCATGGCGCCGACACCCTCATCCGACCGGCTTCGCCGGCCACCTTCTCCCGTGGGGAGAAGGGTGCGCTCCCCCCTCTCCCTCGGGGAGAGGGGCTGGGGGTGAGGGCCCTTTGCGCCAGCCCCCGCGCGAGCCGCCTCGCGTCCTCCGCCCGCGGCGAGCGGTCGCGGTGAAAGGCGTCGAGCCGGGTCGCAAGATCGACCGAGTCGCCGCCGAGCCCGCGCTCGGTCAAGACGACCGCGACCTCGCTCGCCGTCCTTGCGTCGCCCGCCCGCGCGGCGTCGACCACCATCCGCGCCAGACGCGGCGGCAGCGCGAGGCGGGAAATCGCGCGGCCCTCGTCGGTGATGCGGCCATCGCCGTCGAGCGCGCCAATGGCGTTGAGCAGCGCCTGCGCCTCGGCGAGCGCGGCCCGCGGAGGGGAATCGAGGAAGCGGAGCGTCGCCGGATCGGTGACGCCCCAGAGCGCGCAGTCGAGCGCGAAGCCCGAGAGATCGGCGGAGAGAATCTCGGGCGCGGCGTAAGGCTGAAGTCCGCCGGTCGCGGCCTCCTCCCACAGGCGATAGCAGACGCCGGGCTCGACGCGCCCGGCGCGCCCGCGCCGCTGGTCGGCGTTGGCCCTGCTGACCCGAACCGTCTCGAGGCGGGTCAGGCCGACGTCAGGCTCGTAGATGGGAACGCGCATGAGCCCGCTGTCGATGACGACCCGCACACCCTCGATCGTGAGCGACGTCTCCGCGATCGAGGTCGCGAGCACGATCTTGCGCCGACCCGGCTTCGGCGCCGCGATGGCGAGATCCTGCGCGCGCGAGTCCAGCGCCCCGTAGAGCGGCGCGATGTCGACATCGGGCCGCCTGATGCGCGCGCCCAGGATCTCCGCAACCCGGCGGATCTCGCTTAATCCCGGCAGGAAGACCAGGATCGAGCCGCTTTCGGAAGCGAGCGCGTCCAGCGTCACGCGCGCGACTTCGTCCTCGATGCGCGCGCCCGGGTTGCGGCCGACATGGCGCGTCGTGACCGGATAGGCGCGGCCTTGCGCCTCGATCAGCGGCGCTTCGCCCAAGAGCGAACGAACCCGCGCGCCGTCGAGCGTCGCCGACATCACCAACAGCCGCAGGTCTTCGCGAAGCGCGCCCTGCGCGTCGAGCGCCAGCGCCAGGCCGAGGTCGGCGTCGAGCGAGCGCTCGTGGAACTCGTCGAACAGAACGCCCGCGACGCCGTCGAGCGAAGGATCGTCCAGGATCTGCCGCGTGAACACGCCCTCGGTCACGACCTCGATCCGGGTGCGCTTCGACGTCAGGCTTTGCAGCCTGACGCGCAGTCCGATCGTCTCGCCGACTTTCTCGCCGAGCGTCCCCGCCATGCGGGCGGCGGCGGCGCGCGCGGCGAGACGGCGCGGCTCGAGCAGGATGAGGCGCTTGCCTCTGCGCCCAAGGCTCATCGAGCAGCGCGAGCGGCGCGCGGGTTGTTTTTCCCGCGCCGGGCGGCGCGACGAGCACGGCGCACGGGCGCTCGGCCAACGCCGCGCGCAGCGAGGGCAGGGCGGCTTCGATCGGGAGAGGCGGGACGGAGCGCGACATTGCGCCGCTCTTCGCAAGGCGGGCGGGCAAGGGCAAGCGCTCGCGGCCGAAGCCTCGGTGTCGTCCCCGCGAAAGCGGGGACCCAGAGATCATCGAACGAATACGACCAATTGCAGCGCGCATCCCCTGGACCCCCGCTTTCGCGGGGGTGACAGAGCCGTTCGCTTCTCCCCGAGGGAGAAGGGCGCCGCTCTCCCCCGGGGAGAGGGGTCGGGGGCGAGGGCCTCCCGGCTTAAGCCCCGGTCTGGCCGGCCGTCTGCAGCGTCGCGAGGTCGAGCCTGACGCCCGGGCCCATGGTCGAGGAGACGGCGGCGCGCAGGAGGTAGTGGCCCTTGGCGCCGGCGGGCTTGGCCTTGTTCACCGCATCGACGAACGCCTTGATGTTCTCGGCGAGCTTCTCCTCGCCGAACGAGGCCTTGCCGACCGAGCCCTGCACGATGCCGGCCTTCTCGGCCCGGAACTCGACCGCGCCGCCCTTCGAGGCCGCGACCGCCGCCTTCACGTCCATCGTCACCGTGCCGACCTTCGGGTTCGGCATCAGGCCGCGCGGCCCGAGCACTTTGCCGAGCCGGCCGACGAGGGGCATCATGTCCGGGGTCGCGATGCAGCGGTCGAAGTTGATCTCGCCGCCTTGCACCGCGGTCACGAGGTCCTCCGCGCCGACCACGTCGGCGCCGGCGGCGCGCGCTTCGTCAGCCTTGGCCCCGCGCGCGAACACCGCGACGCGGAGCGTCCGTCCGGTGCCGTTCGGCAGGTTGACGACGCCGCGCACCATCTGGTCGGCGTGCTTCGGATCAACGCCGAGATTGAGCGC
Source organism: uncultured Alphaproteobacteria bacterium (assembly GCA_963806935.1). Classification (GTDB taxonomy): domain Bacteria; phylum Pseudomonadota; class Alphaproteobacteria; order Rhizobiales; family Beijerinckiaceae; genus Roseiarcus. The sequence continues at coordinate 74,071 of CAWEAT010000016.1, read as the reverse complement.
GAGTTCGACCGTCTCGTCGAACTTGGCGGAGGCGTTGGTCCTGACCAGCTTCACCGCCTCTTCGAGCTTGTAAAGCTTGGTCCGCTCGACGCCCTCGCGGGCCTTCAAAACTCTCTTGCCGTGCTGCGCCATGGCTCAGCCCTCCACCTGCAGGCCCATCGACCGGGCCGAGCCTTCGATCATCTTCATCGCCGCCTCGATCGTGTCGCAGTTGAGGTCGACGATCTTCTTTTCGGCGATCTCGCGCACCTGTTCCTTCGTCACCTTGCCGACGAAGCCGCGGCCGGGGGTCTTCGAGCCCGAGGCCGGCTTCTTGCCGATCTTGAGGTTCGCCGCCTTCTTGAGGAAAAAGGTCACCGGCGGCTGGCGCATCTCGAAGGTGAACGAGCGGTCCTGATAAGCCGTGATGACGACCGGGATCGGCGCGCCCTTCTCCAGTTGCGCGGTGCGCGCATTGAAGGCTTTGCAGAATTCCATGATGTTCAGGCCGCGCTGGCCGAGCGCGGGGCCGATCGGCGGGGCCGGATTGGCCGCGCCTGCCGGCACTTGCAGTTTGATATAGCCGACGATCTTCTTCGCCATGAAGCTGCTCCATGCGCAGACGCAGCCCGGGAGAAATGGTCTCCGAAGGCTCGCGCCAGGTTGAGAGTTTCGTGGTCCGAACGTTAACCCCGGCTGGCTGACCCGGGCGTTCTCCCACGTGTGAAGGGCGCGCTGCTAGCAGGTTTGCGGGCGGGACGCAACCTTACTCCGGCCAGAACCCGTCATCCATCGCTTGCGCGAAACTCCACGGGCATTGTGCCGGGAACTCGTCCTCCTCAAACTCCGTCTCAATCGCCGCCTTCAGACGCGCCGATCGGTAAGCCTGCTCCATCGCGGTATCGAGTACGGCCTTGAGGCTGGGATTGTCCTCGAGATGGTCGATGATCTCGTTGCGAGCATTGGCGATCGACAGCCGCCACGACTTGCTGCGATGGGTCGGCTGATAGCGCCATTTGAGGATATGCAGGAGAAGGACCGTCAGGCGACTGACCAGTTCGCGCTTCTCGGTCTTGCCCATGCTCTCGATTTCCTCGGCAATCGCCGCGAGATCCGCCTCTCTTACGCGTCCGGCGCGCAAAAGCGCCGCCTGCTCAAGGCTCCAGGCGTAAAAATCGCTGTCGTGCAAAGACCGTCGCGTCGGCATTGCGGAAAGTCTACTCCCACGCTTCAAGGCTGTCGATTGCTTGCCGGCGCTCCTCAAATCTCCGCATGCGCCTTATCGAACGCCCACACCTCTTCGAACCCCATCAGCCGGTTCATCTCGGCGAAGGGATAGAGCGGCGCGGGCGAGCCGAGCGAGGAGCCGGTGGCGCGGATATGGGCGTAGACCGCGTTCAGCGCCGCCGCGGCGCTGAGCAGGCCCGCGACCGGATAGATGGCCAGCGCGTAGCCGATCTCGGCCAGGCGCGCGTTGCTCAGCATCGGCGTGCGTCCGCCCTCGACCATGTTGGCGACGAGCGGCATGTCGCCGAGCTCGCGGCCGATCTCCGCCATCTCCGCTTCGCTCTCCGGCAACTCGACGAACAGCATGTCCGCGCCGGCCTCGGCATAGGCTCGCGCCCGCCGGATCGCTTCGGCGAGGCCGAGCGAAGAGCGGGCGTCGGTGCGGGCGATGATGAGAAAATCCGGGCTCGTTCGCGCTTCGGCGGCGACCGCGATCTTGCGCGCCATGTCGTCCGCCGGAACGACGCGCCGGCCTGGCGTGTGGCCGCATTTCTTGGGGAATTGCTGGTCCTCGAGCTGGATCGCCGCCGCGCCTGCGCGCTCGTAGCCGCGAACGGCATGGCGCACGTTGAGGAGGCCGCCGTAGCCGGTGTCGCCGTCGGCGATGAGCGGCGCCGCGGCCATCCGCGCCATCGCTTCGACCCGGCCGACCATGTCGGCGTAGCCCGCCAGACCCGCATCGGGCAGCCCCAGATGTGAGGCGACCGTTCCGTAGCCGGTCATGTAGAGGGCGTCGAAGCCCATCGCCGAGGCCATGCGCAGCGACACCATGTCGTAGACGCCGGGGGCCGCGATCACTCGGTCCTTGGGACGGGCCTGGATGAGGTTGCGAAGGCTTTGCATGGCGGACGTTCCTCGTGCCGGCGCTCGCCCGACGAGTTGACGATCGCCCGGCGGCTGACCATTTTGTCTCGGCCGGGAAGCGCACGCCTCTCCGGCGAAGAGGATTCGAGGGAGGGCAACGCCATGACGATTGTCAAGCACAGCATCGACGCCGAAACAGCGGAGAAGGCCGTGGCTGCGGCGGCGAAGAAGGCCGCCGAGCTCAAGCTCAAGATGTGCATCGCGGTGACCGACGAGGCGGGCGATCTGAAGGCGTTTCTGCGCATGGACGGCGCCCCGAAGCTCTCGATCGAGATCGCGACAAACAAGGCCTACACCGCCGCCTCATACTCGATGCCGACCCACGCCTGGTTCGAGTTCATCAAGAACGATCCGCCGCTCCTGCACGGCATCACCCATACGCCGCGCCTCGTGGTGTTCGGCGGCGGATTTCCGATCACGCTCAAGGGCGAGGTCGTCGGCGCGATCGGTCTCAGCGGCGGGCACTACAGCCAGGACATGGAGTGCGCCCGGGCGGCGCTCCAGGCGATCGGCGCCGAGGCCCTTTAGGGATCGCCTATGGGCGACGGGACGGCGAAGCTCACAAAGTCTTGAAGTCCAAAGGGCCAAACAATCAGGGGAAAAACCGTTGACGCCCTAGCGCGCCGCGGAACCCGCCGGTCAATATTCAAGGTCCGCCGCGAGGCCGCGGTCGGGCTGGAGGAACCGGGATGCGGGTCGGCGGCGTGGCCGCGTCCATGATCGTCCTCCTGGCCGGCTCTGCGGCGCTCGCCGCCGATGTCGCGCCGGGCGACGGGTCCGCGCCGTCCCAGGGAACGCAGGGCGCGACGCAAACGCCCACGGCGCCGGGCTCGGGCGCGTCGGCGAATGGGCCGACAGCTCTCCCGTTCTTATCCGCGCTGCCGGCGGACTATTTCGCGACGACGCCATATCTACTCGGCGAATGGCCGGGCATCCGCTCGAAGCTCAAAGATCTCGGCATCCAGGTCTCGCTCACCGGGGTCGACGAAGCGGTGCTCAATCTCTCCGGCGGCCTGCGCCAGAACGCGCAGGAGGCCGGGCAAGTCGCCCTGCAGGCCCAATTCGACCTGCAGAAGAGTTTGGGCCTGACCGGCGCCCGGTTCCTGGTGACGCTGGTCGATCGCTGGGGCCGCAACGCCGCTGTGGACGCCGGCATCCCCGCGCTGCAACTCCTCAACGAAGTCTACGGACGCGGCAATATCGTCCGGCTCGAGCAATTCGCCTGGGATCAAAAGCTGTTCGACGACCGGATCGAAATCATCGCCGGCCGCCTCGCCTTCGGCGACGAGTTTTTCAGCTTCCCTTGCGACTTCATCAATCTGACCTTCTGCCCCGGGCAGGCGGGCAACCTGGTCGGCGACTACATCTACAACTGGCCGGTCAGCCAATGGGCCGCCGTCGCGAAGCTCAATTTCGGGTCGCAGGGCTATCTCCAGGCCGGCATTTTCGACGCGAACCCGGCCTATCTCAACACCACGCCCAACCCCGCCCTTTGGCCAACCGCGCCGGAGAACTCCCAGGGCGTCATTGTCCCGGCCGAAGTCGCCTGGACGCCAAAATTCGGCGCGCTTCAGGGCAGCTACCAGGTCGGCGGCTGGTGGAACAACAGCGCGGCGCCGAATGTCGCGACCAGCATCGACGGCGAGCCGATCCTCGTGTCGGGACTGCCCGGCGTTCCCGGCCACGGGCGCTACGGCTTTTCGACCGTGCTGCAGCAGCAGCTCACTCGCGATTCCGCGCTCGCGGATCGGAAAAACGGCTTGAACGCCTTTGTCCTCGCCACTTACGCCGACCGTCGCACGTCCATGCTGGACTACCAGATCTTCTGCGGACTCGTGCAATACGGCCTCGGGTCCTGGAGGCCGAGGGATGGATTCGGGATCGCGGTCGGCACGACGCATGTCAATCCGAACATCGCCAATGCGCAGATTGCGGCCAACGCGCTCGGCGTCGGCCCCGGCTATGTGCAGCGCAACGAATACGTGACCGAAGCCTGGTACGGATGGCAGGCGGCGCCCTGGCTGAACCTGAAACTCGACGCGCAATACGTCATCACCCCGGGCGGGTACACGACCCCGACCAATCGCAACGCGTTTGTGCTGGGCGTTAGAACGACGGTCGCTTTCTGGTAGGCTATCGGGGATCTCGGTCCCGGCGGATAGGAGTTCTCGACCGGCCGCAAGACTTCATCGCCTGAGCCGCTTTGGCCGAAGGCGCAAGGATATTGGGGGATGATCGTGGCGGCACAGCGCGCAGCATCAGGCGGTTCCGGCGCCGGTCCGGGCGCGAAACTCCCCGATCCGGTCCCCGATCGACTTCCGTTCGCGCGCGCCGCGAGCGTCATCGCGGTCATCCTGCTCGCCGGCGCCCTGTTCGGCTATGACCAGGGCGTCATTTCGGGCGCTCTTCTCGGTATCCAGAAGGCTTTTGCGGTCGGCGCCGTGGCGCTCGAGATCGTCACCAGCTGGGTCACGCTCGGGGCGATGTTCGGATCGCTCGCCGGCGGCTATGTCGCCGACCATTTCGGCCGCAAGCGCGCGCTCTTCGCCGCCGCGGCCCTGTTCATCATCGGCGCCACGATCGAGGCGCTTTCGCCCAACGTTCCGGTGCTGGTGTTCGGCCGGCTGGCGGCGGGCTTCGGCGTCGGCGTCGCCGCGGTCGCGGCTCCGCTCTATGCGGCGGAGCTCGCTCCGGCCGCGCAGCGCGGGCGATTCGTCTCGGGCTATCAGCTCGCGATCACGGTCGGCATCTTTGTCGCCTATCTCGTCGACCAGGCGCTCGCCGGTCCTCAGGGGTGGCGAGCCATGTTTGCGGTCTCCGCCGGCGTCGGCGTTTTGCTCGCGCTCGCCGTCCTGACCGCTCTCGAGTTGCCCCGCTGGCTGGTCAAGATCGGCCGTCCCGACGACGCCCGCAGCAACCTTGTTGCTCTCGGCGCCGAGACCGACGCTGACGCGCGGCTCGCGGCGATCAAGGCGTCGCTGCGGCTCGAGCATGAGGAATCGTCGTGGAAGGACGTGTTCGCGCCGCGCTGGCGGACGCCGCTCAAGATCGGCCTCGGGCTAGCGGTCCTGCAGCAGATCACCGGCATCAACGCGATCATCTATTATTCCGACAACATCTTCGCCGCCGCCGGCTTTACCACGCCCGCTGCGCAGACCGCGGCCACCACCTGGGCGATCGGCGCCGTCAACGTGCTTTCGACGTTCATCGCGATCGCCTTCATCGACCGCCTCGGTCGTCGCCCGCTCCTGATCGCCGGCCTCATCGGCATGGGGCTGAGCCTCGCCGCCGTCGGCTTCGCGTTTGAGCAATCGGGCAAGATCGGAGGCGGGGCAGGCGTTGTCACCTTGATCGCGCTGGTCGTATTCATCATCTCGTTCGCCTTCTCCCTCGGTCCAGTGACCTGGACCGTCATCAACGAGATCTATCCCGGCGAAGTGCGCGGCCGGGCGGTGGCGGTGGCGACCGCGGTCAACTGGGGCGCTGCGTTCCTGGTCAGCGGATTTTTCTCTCGGTCGTCAAAGCGATCGGCCAAGCCCAGACCTTCTGGCTGTTCGCCGCCTTCTGCGTCCTGGGGCTCGTCTGGGTTTATGTCGGCGTGCCCGAGACGCGAGGCCGCTCGCTGGAGGAGATCGAGGCGTCTTGGCGCGACGCGAGCCGTAACTAGCCCGGAAACGCGAGACGCGCGCCTCCGGCGCGCCTCACTGCGCGGCCTCCGCGTGTTTCTCGGCCTCCGCCTCCTCCACGTCCTCGTCCTTCGCCAGATGCCCGAGCGCCTTCTCCCGCGCCATCAGCGCGGCGTGGTCGCGAGCGAGGAAGGTGTAGACCGCGGGGGTGACGAAGAGGGTGAACAGCGTCCCGATCGCCATGCCGGCGAAGATGGTGACGCCGATGGCGAAACGGGACCGCGCGCCGGCGCCGGAGGCGAGGATCAGCGGGATCATGCCGACCACCATCGCTCCCGTCGTCATCAGGATCGGGCGCAGGCGCACCGCCGCGGCCTCCTCGATCGCGCTGCGGCGCGAGTGGCCGCGCGTCTCCTGCAGCCGGTTGGCGAAATCGACCATCAGGATGCCGTGCTTGGAGATGAGGCCGATCAGCGTCACGAGACCGATCTGCGAATAGATGTTGATGCTGGCGAAGCCGAGGACGCCGCCGACGTTGAGCGGCAACAGCGCCCCGAACAGCGCCGTCGGCAGGGCGATGAGAATGATGAGCGGATCGCGGAAGCTTTCGTACTGCGCCGCCAGAACCAGATAGATGACGATCAGCGCGAACACGAACACATAGACGAGCGCGTTGCCCTCCTGCTCGTATTGGCGCGAATCGCCCTGGAAGTCATAGGAGTAGCCCTCCGGAAAGATCTCCGCCGATTTCGCCTTGAGAAAGTCGAGCGCTTCGCCGAGCGTGCGGCCGGGGAAAGGCACGCCCGAGAGGGTTGCGGAATTGAGCTGCTGGAAGCTGGTCAGCGCGTTCGGCTGGACCTGTTCCGAGACGCTCGCCACCGCCGACAGCGGCACAAGCTCGCCGTTGGTGGTCTTCAACTGGTAGCGGGTCAGCCACTCGGGCGTCAGCCGGAACTCGCGCGGCGCCTGGGGAATGACCTGATAGCTGCGGCCGTAGAGGCTGAACAGGTTGACGTAGTTGCCGCCCAGCATCGTCGCCAGCGCCGTTCCGACGTCGGCCATGTTGACGCCGATGCGGTTGGCCTTGTCGGCGTCGACCTTGAAGACATATTGCGGGGTGTCGAACTTGAGGTCGACGTCGGTGAACAGGAAGAGGCCGCTCTCGCGCGCGGCCTTCTGCATCTTGAGCGCGACGTCGGCGAGGGTGGCGTAGTCGCCGGTGGTCCTGATGACGAACTGCATCGGCGCGCCGCCGGTCGAACCGGGCAGGGCGGGGGGCGAGAACGCCTGCACCTGCGCCTGCGGCACGGCGAGGAACTTCGGCCCGAGCTCGGTCAGCACCTGCTTCTGGCTCTTGCTCCGCTCGTCCCACGGCTTGAGCAGGAAGCCGACGAAAGCGTTGCGGACGCTCGGGAAGCCGTTGATGGTGAAGACGTTCGAGATTTCAGGGATCGCCTTGATCTCATTGAAGAGGCGGGTCGTCGCCTGTTCGGTGTAGTCGAGGTTGGCGACCTGTGGGGCTTTGACCAGCGACAACAGAATGCCCTGGTCCTCCTCGGGAGCGAGCTCGCGCGGCGTCGTCATGTACATGACGCCGGTCAGCGCCAGCACGCCGACGAGGATGAGCATGGTGAGCGCGCGGAAGTTGAGCGTGCTGTGCAGCCGGCGCTTGTAGGCGCGTCGAAGCGCGAGGAACGAGCGGTCGAGCGTCCGGGCGAACCAGCTCTCGCTCTTCTCGTGGCGGAGCAGCTTCGAGCACATCATCGGCGACAGCGTCAACGCAATGAAGCCGGAGACGATGACGGCGCCCGCAAGCGTAAAGGCGAATTCGCGGAAGAGGACGCCGGTCACGCCGGAGACAAACCCGATCGGCGCATAGACCGCGGCCAGCGTGATCGTCATTGCGATGATCGGAAGCGCGATCTCATGCGCGCCCTTTATCGCCGCGTCGAACGGCGTCATCCCCTCCTCGATGTGGCGGTGAATGTTCTCGACCACGACGATCGCGTCGTCGACGACGAGGCCGATGCCGAGCACGAGCGCGAGCAGCGTGAGCAGGTTGATCGAATAGCCGAGCGCCAGCAGCGCGATCATCACACCGACCAGCGACAGCGGAATGGTGACGATCGGGATGAAAGTCGAACGCAGATTGCCGAGGAAGAGGAAGATCACGACAATGACGATCGCCGCCGCCTCGATGAGGGTCTTGGCGACCTCGTAGATCGAGGCCCGGATGAAGGTCGTCGAATCATAGGCGATGGTCGCCCTCAAGCCCGCCGGCAACTGGCTCTGGATGCTCGGCATGATCGCGCGCACGCCGTCGATCACCGACAGCGGATTGGCCTCCGGCGTGCCATAGATGCCGACGAAAACCGCTTTCAGGCCGTCGAAGACCGACGAGCTGTCGACGCCCTGGGGCCCAAGCTCGATTTTTGCGACGTCGCCGAGGCGCACGAGCGCGTCGCCATGGGTCGCGACCACGAGCTGGCCGAACGCCTTGGCGCTGTCGAGCGAGGTCAGCGCGTTGACGCTGATCTGGGTATAGTCGCTTTTGACCTCGCCGGCCGCGGTGGTGAAGTTGTTGGCGGCGAGCGCGGCGCGCACGTCGTTCGCGGTCACGCCGAGCGAGGCCATCTTGGTCGGGTCGAGCCAGATGCGCATCGCGAAGGTCTGCCCGCCGAGGATCTGCGCGTTGGCGACCCCCTCGACCGTCTGCAGGCGCGGCTGGACGATGCGGGTCAGGTAGTCGGTGATCTGGGAGGCGGTCATCACGTTCGAATTGAACGACAGGTACATGAGCGCGAAGCCCTGGCCGGTCTGCTTGACCACGACCGGATCGTTGGCGTCGCGCGGCAGGAGCCCGCGCACCTGGTTGACCTTGGAGAGCGTGTCCGCCATCGCCCGGTCCGGGTTGGCGTCGAGACGCAGATTGAGGGTGATGGTCGAAACGTTCTGCTGCGAGGTCGAGACGAGCGTGTCGATGCCCTCGGAGCTGGCCACAGCCTGCTCGATCGGCGTGGTGATGAAGCCCTTGATCACGTCGGCCGCCGCGCCCGGATAGGTCGTGGTGATGGTGATCGTGGTGTTCGAGGTTTCGGGGAACTGCCGCACCTGCAGCCGGAAAGCGGCCATGCCGCCGATCAGGAGAATGAGCAGGCTGACGACGGTCGCCAGCACCGGCCGGCGGATGAAGAGATCGGTGAAGGCGTTCATGGGCTGTCCGTCACGGTCGGGGCGTTTCCGCCGGGCTCGGAAGCGCGGGCGTCTGGTCGAGCGTGACCGGCGAAGAGGCCTGGAGCTTGATCTGGCCGGCGGTCACCACGCGCTCGCCCTCGCGCAGGCCGTCCTCGATCGCAATCCTCTCGCCGCGCGCCGGGCCGACGCGAACCAGGCGCCGCTCGACGATGAGGCCGGCCGAGCCGCCGCTGTCGGCGGTGCCGCCCTGCTCGCGCGCATGCGGCGCCGCGGTGACGACAAAGACGTCGTCGCCGTAGAGGCTGTAGATGATCGCGGTGCGCGGCACCGTCAGCACCGTGGCCGGCTCGCCGGTCGTGACAGTCAGGTTGGCGAACATGCCGGGCAGGAGCTTGCGGTCGGGATTGGCGAACACGGCGCGCGCGGTGACGTTGCGCGATTCGGCGCTGACCCGCGCATCGATCGCCTGGACCTTGCCCTCGAAGCTGCGGCCGGGAATCGCGTCGACCGTCATCTTGACCGCCTGACCGGGGGCGAGCGCGTTCAGCGCCTCCTCGGGAACGGGAAAGTCGGCGAAGATCGGATCGAGCTGCTGCAGCGTCACCAGCGCCGTCCCCACCGCCACATATTGCCCGATGTCGACGTTGCGCAGGCCGAGCCGGCCGGCGAAGGGGGCCCGGATCGCCTTCTGCGCGATGACGGCGCGGGTGCGTTCGACGGTCGCGGCGGCGGAATCGCGCGTGGCGAGCGCGGTGTCGACGGTCGATTGAGGGGTGTTGCCCTGGACGACCAGCGTTTTCTGGCGGGCGAGCGTTGCGTCCGCGTTCTTGAGCTGGGCGAGGCCGTTCGCGAGGTCCGCCTGCTCGACCGAATCGTCGATGTTGATGAGCAGCGCGCCGGCTTCGACGTCTTCGCCGGACTCGAAATGCTTGGCGGTGACCATTCCCGCCGCCTGCGGCGCGACGATCACGCCCTGGTAGGCGCGCAACGTGCCGATCGCCGTCAGCTCAGGCGGCCATTTCTCGGCCTTGACCGCCTCGGCGGTCACCGTCGTCGGCTTCGGCGCGAAGGCGGCGGTGATGAACCCCTTCACCATCACCGGCTTGATGACGAACTGGAAATAGGCGAGCCCGCCGGTCAGCGCGACCAGGAGCGCCAGCACGACCACGAACACGACCGGGCGCTTGGCCCCGAGCGGCAACAGCCGAATGACAAGGAGAAGCGCGAAAACGGCTGCGGCCGCGCCGAAGGCCAGCGGGGGAAAAGGGACGTGCAGGCGCCCGAGCTGCGCCGCCACGCCGGCCGCGGCGAGCGCGAGCGCAAGCAGAAACAACAGCCAGTTAACAAACCGCCTCATCGGTCGCCTTCGGTTCGGGCAGGGTTCTCACCGGCCTTTTGCAACATTTCGCTGAAGAATGAAACGATCGGCGCGGCGGCTCATCGGGGCGGCAGCGGCCTCTCGCCAGCGCCCGCCCGCGCCTTTATGGTTGGAAAGCGGCCGCAAAGGGGCGGCCTGATTCGGGAGAATGCCGCCATGATCAAAACGCTCGCCCTCGCCCTCGCTCTCGGCGTCGCCGGGGCGCCGGCGCTCGCCTACGCCGATGACGCCTGCATGACCCAGGCGATGGACAAGAAGCTGGCGGGCGCCGCCAAGACCAGCTTCATGACGAAATGCGAAAGAACCACCTGCGAGGGCCAGGCCAAGGACAAGAACCTGCACGGCGCGGCGATGACCTCGTTCGTCAAGAAGTGCACGAAAGACGCCATGACGATGTGAGTCGAAAAACTCGCGCTCGTAAGCTAGCCGATAAGAAACCCGCGCCGGTCCACGACCTGCGCGGGGGGCGGAATCGTCACTGCGCCCTGCATGTCGACATGCGGGCGTCGCGGCCATTGCCTTCGCCTAGAAGTTCGGCGAGGCTCGTGCAAATCCGCCCGCGACCCGGAGCCGCGCAATGATCCGGCGAATGCTCGCCCTCTGCTTCCTTTTGGCTTTCGCCTTCGCCGCCGCCACGGCTGCACGCGCGGCCGCGAGCTTCACGATCGGGGTGATGAACGACCAGTCCGGCCCTTACGCCGATCTCGCCGGGCCGGGCTCGGTCGAGATCGCGCGGATGGCGATCGAGGATTTCGGCGGCTCGGTGCTCGGCAAGCCGATCGAGCTTCTGGTCGCCGATCACCAGAACAAGGTCGACGTCGGCCTCGCGATCGCGCGGCAATGGTACGACGAGCGTGGCGTGACGGCGATCTTCGACATCACCAATTCGGGCGTGGCGCTGGCGATCCAGGATCTCGCCAAGGCCCGCGACCGGATTGTCATCTTCGACTCGGCCTCATCGTCCGATCTCACCGCCAAGGCGTGCTCGCCGAACGGCGTCCAGTGGAACGCCGACAACTGGTCGAACGGGGTCGCGCTGATGCGCCTCCTCATCAAGCAGAAGCTCGACAGCTTCTTCTTCATCACCGCCGACTACGCCTTCGGCGCTTCGCTCGAGGCGGACGCGCGCGACGCCATCGCCAAGGCCGGCGGAACCGTCGTCGGCGCGGTGCGCTCGCCGCTCAACACCGCTGATTTCAGCTCTTTCCTGATCGCCGCCCAGGCCTCGAAGGCGAAGGTCGTCGTGTTCGCCATCACCGGCGCCGATCTCTCCAATGCGCTCAAACAGGCCAATGAGTACAATCTCGCGCCGGCGCAATATCTGGCGACGCCGATCACCTACCTTAGCGACGTCAACGCGCTCGGCCTCGACGTCGCCCATGGCCTGACCTTCATGCAATCCTGGTATTGGGACTTGAACGACGAAACCCGCGCATTCGCCAAGCGCTTCTTCGCCAAGCGCGGGCGGATGCCGAACGACAACCAGGTCGCCCTCTATTCCTCCGTCCGCCACTATCTCGAGGCGGTCGCCAAGGCGGGAACCGACGACGCGGCCGCGGTGATGAAGGCGATGCGCGCGGCGCCGATCCATGACGTTTTCACCGACCAGGGAACGATCCGCCCCGACGGGCGCGTGCTCTACGACCGCTATCTCATGAAGGTGAAAACGCCGGCGGAATCGAAATATCCATGGGACTACCTTTCGGTCGTCGCCAAAATTCCGGCCGCCGAAGCGTTCCGCCCGCCGGGCGCCGGCGGCTGCACGCTGGCGGGGCCGTGAGCTAACCGCCCTCAGCCGGCAATGGAGCGGCGATATTGCGGGACAGCGTCGATCTCCGCCGCGGTGGATGCGGCGCTCCGACTTCACATTTTCGTTAAGGCGAGCGATCGCCGGAGGCTGGTCGCCTGCGGGGCCATTGTGCCATGCTTGGCCGGACCTTTGATTCTGGGAGGCTTGGATGGAATGCTCTGAGGCGTTTGAACAATGACCATGGTTATTGACCGCCGCGGCGTTGTTGGCGCGCTCGCCTTGCTGCTCGGGGGCTGCGCCACGCGCGGAATGGGGCCCGGCATGGGTTTCTATCCGCTCGGGAACGCGACCGCCTACGGCGCGATCAACGACCATGGCCACGAGATCCCCGCGCTCGACCTCACCCGGATCGATCCGGGCCTGCTTCGCCAGCAGGTCGCCTTCGCCGGCCCCTACCGGCCGGGAACGATCGTCGTCAACATCGCGCGAACGGCGGCTCTATCTGGTCGAGCCCGGCGGGACCGCAATGCGCTACGCGGTCGGCGTCGGCCGCGAGGAAGCGCTCAATTTTCGCGGCTCGGCGGTCATCGGCCGCAAGGCCGAGTGGCCGCACTGGACGCCGACCTCAGACATGATTCACCGGATGCCGATTTATGCGCACTACGCGAGCGGGCTGCCGGGCGGCATCGGCAATCCGCTGGGGGCGCGGGCGCTCTATCTCTATCGCGGCCACGAGGACACCGACTTCCGGCTGCACGGAACCAACGAACCGGACACGATCGGAACCAAGGTGTCGAGCGGCTGCATTCGCCTGTTCAACCACGACATCATCGATCTTTATAACCGCGTGCCGGTCGGCACATCGGTCGTCGTGCTGCAGGAAGGGGAACAGATGCGCGCCGACGCCGGGACGGCGATGGGCGGCTATTACGATCCCTACGGAGCGGGGCCGTCTGCTCCCTATGGCTATGGCGGACCGCCCGGCCCGTATCCCGGCCCCTACTATGAGCCGCCGCCGCCCTATGGGCAGTGGTGACATTTTCCACTCTCCAACCCGAAGGTCGCGGGTGCTGCCCGATGGCAAGTCGGGGGGCGAGGGGCGAGGAACACTGGCAGCAATTTCTGCTTTACCGAAATTGCGGGCCGTGCTATGATCGTTCGATGGTCCGGGTAAGGCCAGAAGGGCGGCGATTGGAGGCGGTGAGTCGAACCGTGGCCATCTTTGCGACCCTCGGGTCAAGCCAAGCCCGGGGGGAAGCAATCCACGGCGCGTCCCTCTGGATTGCTTCGTCGCTGCGCTCCTCGCAATGACGTCCATCCGACGGAAACGCGCGCCAGGCCCGGCGCCGAAGGATCAGTCGTTGGCCGCGCCATCGCAGCGACGGTGCTAACTGATTGAAAAATCTCTCTTATTAGAAGAGAGAGCCATTTGGATTTTTTTTTTTGTTGCGACCGGCTTGGATTTTGTTGCGTCCGGCTTGGAAATTGTTGTCCCGCCGTGGCCCGTCATTGCGAGCGAAGCGAAGCAATCCAAGGGCCGTAGAGAGTCCTTCGTTCTGTGGATTGCTTCGTCGTTGCACTCCTCGCAATGACGAGCCCATCGAAGGCGACGCGCGCTAACCGTTCGCCCACGCCGCCCGGACGACGCCGGCGAGGTCGCCGCCGTCGAAGTTGAGCGCGGCGACGCCGGCTCTCCGCGCCGCCTCGGCTTCCCCGCCCGGAGCCCCGACGAAGAACGATCGCGCGCCCGCGATCGGCCACTCGCTCATCGCCCGATCGAGAGCGGCCGGACCGGGCTCCCCTGCGGCGGCGTAGAACCTATCGACATGCGCCCCCTCGAGCGCCAGGCGGGCCGCGATTTCCCCGTCGAGCCCGCAGTCTGCGGCGCCGAGGACGAAGACATAATAGCCGCGGTCATTGAGCGCCCGGATCGCCTCGACCGCCCCGGCCCGCCAGCGAACGCCGTCCGCCCCGGAGGCGTTGACGAGCGCGTCTCGGTCGAAGAACGCCGCGGGACGCACCCGCACATTGGGCAATTCCAGATGTCCCTGCTCGAGAGTCTCGGGCAGTCCGATATCGAGGAAATAGCCGTCGAACTCGTGGCCGGCGATCTCGCCCCGTTCGGCCAGGGCGGGGAATACATGTTGTTCAAGCGAGCACGGCAAGTCGCGAACGAGGTCCAGGATCTCGCGCTTCAGCACATAGATGCCGCCGTTGATGACGCCAGGACCGGGCCGGCTCGAATCCTTTTCCAGGAACGCCTTGACCTTGCCGCCCTCTTCGATCACCCGCCCGTAGCGCGCGGCGTCGGCGACCTTCCGCAGCGCGAGCGTCGCCGTGGCGCCGGATCGCCGCGAGGCCCGCTCGAGCGCGCGCAAATTGATGTCGAAGAAAGCGTCTCCGTTCATGAGCAGAAAATGCGGATCGAGCGCATCGCGCGCGACCGTCAACGCTCCGGCGGTGCCGAGCGGAACCGGCTCGCGCATGACCCGCACCGTGGCCTTGCCGATCCGGCGGCCGCCGTAAGCCGCCTCGACCGCCTCCCCGAGATGACCGGCGAGCAGGACGATGTCCCGGTAGCCGTGGCGCTCGATCATCTCCAGAAGATAGTCAAGGAACGGCCGATCCCCCGCGATCGGCAGCATCGGCTTCGGCACGGCGCTGGTGATCGCGCCGAGCCGCGTGCCCTTGCCTCCGACCAGGATCACCGCCTGCCGGATCGCCTCGCCGCTCATTGCTTCTCGGCCTTTGGCCGTTCGCTCTTTGCCTGCCGGCCCCAGACACGGTCGGCCTCCGCCGCCGCGAGAAAGACATGGTAGAGCGTGCTCGCCGGCATGAAATCGACCATCGGCGCGCCGTTCGCGTCGACATGGTCGATCCATCCGCCCGCGACAGGACGGCCGAGGAAGACCGCCATCAGCCGGTCGATCGTTCGCGCGGCGCGCGCCGACGCCTCGGCGTCTCCGGTTTCGGCGGCGGCGACTTCGGCCTTGACGGCTTCGGTGTGGGGCCAGCAGCGACGGGAGGCTTTGTGCACGCGACCGTCGTCCAGCAATGCGTCGACGACGAAACCGTCGGCGTCGAAGCCATGCCGGTCGCCGAACGCCTTCAACGCCGCGGCGATCGGCGGATCGTTCCGTCCCGCGAGGCCGGCGTAGCGGCGAAGCAGCCACGACCACTCGAAATGATGTCCCGGCTCGCATATGCGTCCGAGATCTCCGGCGCGCGGCGTCCACGAGCCGTCAAAATATTCGGCGAGGATTCCGGACTGTGACTGGAAGAACCGTCCGGCCATCATGCCATGGAGCTCTCCGGCGCGGGCAAGAAACATGGCGTGGCCGGTGGCCTCGAACCACGCCAGCATGGCCTCGAAGAGATGCATGTGCGGGTTTTGCTCGCGCGTGCCGGCGTCGGCGGGCAAGACGCTGTGATAGCCGCCGGTCGGCGACGCGAAGTGCTGATCGAGGACCCGCAGCGTCGTGAGCGCGGTCGAGAGAAACCGCGGCTCAGGCGCGAGCTTGTAAGCCCAGGCGAGCCCGAACAGCGCGAAGGCGTGGGCATAGAAATCGCGCTTGGGGTCGCAGACGGCGCCGTCCGGGTCGACGGCAAAGACCCAGCCCGGCGAACCGTCGGCCCCATGATAGCGGTCGATGAGCCTATGGGCCGCCTCGAGCGCGATGGTTTTGCCTTCCGGCCACCAGCCGAGCATCGCCGCGTGCGAGAAAACGTAGATCTGGCGGCTCTGCACCATGGCGCGCCTCGGGGCCGACAGGACCGGCGCTCCCTCGAACGTCAGCCGCTCGACGAAGGCGCCCCGCGGCGAATCGAAGCCAATTCCGCCCCAGAGCGGCAAAGCCTGATCGATTAGCCAGCGCCTGAGTCGCTCGACCGCGCTCTGGACGTCGCTGTCATCGGCCATGACTCGTCCAGTCATGGCCAAGCTTGGCGCAGGGGGGCGCATGATCGAGGCCTCAACGGCCGGGCGCGCGGACGCGGAGCGCCAAATGGCGAGCGTTGCGACGAGCGCCTCTTTCGACCGCAGTCAGTCATTTTGCGCGCAATACCAGGTCCACGTCTCTTCGAGCCCGGCGCGAAGCGAGAACGCCGGGGTGAAACCGAGGCTCTTGATCTTCGACAGATCATAGGCCCGATACGCCTGTCCGTTCGGCTTGGAGGGGTCCCATTCGATTCGCCCGCTCATTCCGGTCAGTTCGCCGAGCGTGTCGACGACATCGCGGATGCGGTACACCTCACCGCTTCCCATGTTAACGGCGCCATCGACGCTGTTCATCACCGCGAGAGCCACCCGCGCCGCGTCCTTCACGTAGAGAATGTCGCGCTGGGCGGAGCCGTCGCCCCAGACCTTGA
This sequence comes from uncultured Alphaproteobacteria bacterium, assembly GCA_963806935.1. Classification (GTDB taxonomy): domain Bacteria; phylum Pseudomonadota; class Alphaproteobacteria; order Rhizobiales; family Beijerinckiaceae; genus Roseiarcus. Next base: position 57,624 of record CAWEAT010000016.1, on the reverse strand, counting down.
CTGTCCCTCCGCTTTTTTTCGCATCGTAGAATTTCTTGATCAGAGAGGGGACGACATGTCCAAACTCGACATCGAACTTGTCGCGCGGGCCGAACAGATTGCCCGATACGATATACGCCCATTTCAGGCCGTAGCTCTCTTCGTAGGCTTCGAGCATCGCGAGCGTCGCGAGCTTGGCGTTCGCATAACCGGCGTTGGCGGGGTAGGGGCGGCCGAGAAAGATCATATCCTCCTTCAGCGGCAGGCCAGGCGAGGGGAAAGGATAGACCGCCCCGGTGCCCATGACCGTGATCTTCCGCGCGCCGGCGCGGCGTGAAGCCTCGACAACGTTGGTGTTGATCATGCAATTCTCGTAAAACGACTTCCCCTGATTTTTCATGCTGCCCATGATCCCGTAAACGCGCGCAGCGGCGTGAAAGACGTGATCGGGGCGGCGCCGTTCGAAGAGCGCAAAGGTCGCCGGCGTATCGAGGAGGTCGCAGTCTGTCCGTTGGAGCGGGAAGACATTTTCATAGCCTTCCGAGCGCAGATGATCGACCAGCGCCGACCCCACCAGGCCAGCGGCGCCCGTCACGATGATTTTGTCGGACTTGTTCAAATTACCTGCTCTCGCTGGCGTTCAACTGTCGGCGGGGGGCGGCGCGCCTGATTAGCGCGACAGGAAGCTCTCGTTGCGGCGCACGCGCTCGCGCCAGTATTCAAGCAAATCGCGCATCGTGGTTTCAAACGGGATCTCCGGGCTCCACCCGGTATGGGTATGAAATTTGGTTGTATCGGGCACCTGTAGATCGGCGTCGATCGGCCGCAGGCGCTCAGGATCGACCTCGACCCGGATGTTGGCGCAAGTCGATTGCCCGATCAGCGTGTCGAGCATGGAGCGCACAGTGCACGTATATTGTCCGCCGATATTGTAATACGCGCCCGGCGTCGGGTTGACTGTCACGAGCATGTGATAGGCGCGCACGGCGTCGCGGACGTCCGCCCACGTGCGCAGGGAATCGAGATTTCCGACCTTCACCACGGGCGGGAGCTTGTTGCCTTCGATCATTGCGATTTGCTTGGCGAAAGTGGATTCGGCGAACACGTCGCCGCGGCGCGGGCCGGTGTGGGTGAACATACGCGTCGTCATGACGCACATATTGTAAGCTTCGGCGTAGTATCGGCCGACCAGATCGGTGCCGACTTTCGAAATCGCGTAAGGCGACGCAGGGTGAAACGTGCATTCCTCGTTGATCGGCAGCTTCTCGCGCGGAACCCGGCCGAACACCTCGGAGGAGGCGCAGACGTGGATGATCGCCTCAGGCGAGAATCGCCTGAGCGCGCCGAGAAGCCGCTCGGTGCCCTGGATGTTCGTATCCATCGTGTCGAGCGGCGCGGTGAAGGAGGTCTGAGGATAGCTCTGAGCGGCCAGGTGAAACACATAATCGGGATTGCTGGCCTGGACGCAATTCTGGATCGCCATCGTATCCCGCAGATCGGCGTAATGAAGCTTGATCCTGCCGCCGGCGTTGATGTCATCGAGGTGACCGGAGATGTTATCCAGAGGACTCCGCCAGCGAAGCATGCCGTGGATTTCCCAATCTGTATGCCGGAGAAGGTAATCCAGGAGATGTGAGCCGACCATTCCCGTTATGCCCGTAATCAAGGCGCGCTTAGTCATTCTCACTCTCGTTCCGATGAAGGCGATCGCAGCAACCCACGAAGAAAATTCTCAATATTACCTGCTGATAATTCCAGCCCCGTGATCCTCCAACGAAATCTTGACGAAGCTCTTTTGCCCGAAGTGCTGGATCATTTTTGCCTGAACGTGATCAGGCGCCATGAACAGCAAGAAACCGCCGCCGCCAGCGCCGCAGAGTTTGCCGCCGTAAGCGCCGAGTCGCATCGCTTCGTCGTAGGCCGCGTCGATCTGCGGCAGAGTGACGGCGGTCGAGAGTTGGCGCTTGGTCTCCCAGCCTTCGCTGACCAGCTTGCCGAGTTCGCGGAGCATGGTTTCGGGATCCCGCCCTTCCAGCACCGCCAGTCCTTCGCGGCAAAGCTTGACCAGATGCGAAAGATCCTTGTTGTTTTTCTCCGCCTCGGTGTTTCTCAACTGCTCCTGCACCGCGGTCGAGGCATGGCGCTGAATGCCGGTGTAGATGAGGCAGAGGGAACGATCGAGCGCATTGCGGCACTCCGTCGCCATCTGCGCCGGCCGGATCGTCAAATCATCCTTATGGAACTGGTAGAGGTTGAGGCCGCCGAAGGCAGCGTGGATTTGATCCTGAATCCCGACGTTTTCCTTCAGGAGATCCCTTTCAGTGTGCACTGCGCGCTTGAAGAGATCGAATTTTGTGATCGATCGACCGCTCAGATGTTCCATGAGCGCTATGAAGCCAACAGTGAACGAGGACGAACTCCCCAATCCTGAATTGCCCGGCAAGTCGGAAATAATGGCGACGTTCAGGGGCTTGTCGTAACCCATGTTCAGAAGCGTGGCGCGAATCACATTGTGTTTGATGTCCTCGACCCGATCGGCGACCTCCACGATGCGGTAGGTTATCCGAAACCGGTTCTCGGCAAAGTCCGCCATCGGCAGCGCGATCGTATAGATGTACTTGTCGATGGAGGCTCCAAGCACGGCGCCTGGGTGATGATTGAAATAGGTCGGGTAGTCGGTCCCACCCCCGAAAAAGCTGATCCGGAGCGGGGATCGGGAAATATTGATCACTGAACCGCTCCCCAGTTTAAGCCGACTAACAGACACCCAAGCGCAAGATGCTTCTGCAATTCCTCCTGAAATTCCGTGCTGCCGACCCGGCGGCGGCTAATCCATGGCGCATCATGCGATCTCGCAAGCTGCAAGCAGCAACTCGAAATCGCAAGGCCGCTATTTCACAATATGATGACGATTATTTGCCCTTTGGTCATAACATGGCAAAACCCAAGGGTCCAGCCTGCACAAATAGCAGGGCCGTGAAAGTTAACTGGGGCAATTGCCGGAAGGTTTAGATAACGAAATCCGCTGTTCTGGTTTCGGCAAACGCGTGAGGCGCTCTCTCCGGATCAGCCAAATCGCTCCGTTGCCCGCAATTCCTGTGGTAAATCCTGCGGCGCGGCACGGCGCGGGTGACAAGGCGACCGGGCCGGGATCATTTTGCATCGACCGGATATCGATTGCGGCGCCGTTGGCGAGGTGATCGAATATCTGCTCCGCGCGCACAAATCTTCAGCAGTCCGGAAAATTGTACGAAATCCGTTAGGGGGACATAAACCCGCTCCTTGTTTGATGACCGAAGTTTTCAACCAGGGCGTGCGGTCTCATCATGAGAAGCGAGCCCCGACAACCGTAGGCCTTCCCGTGTCGACATTCGGTCTTGCTCGGCTGTTGCGCAGTCGCAACGGCAATGTCTCGATGATGTATGCGCTGGTGGCTCCAGTGCTGGTGTTCGGCGCCGGTGCGGCGATCGACTACGGCCGGGCGGCCCAGATTCACACCAAGCTGAACGCCGCCGCAGACGCCGCCGCGCTTGCCGCATTGACCCCGGCGATGCTGCAGCAACCCGCGACAGTGGCCCAGGCCGCCGCCGTGTCGATGTTCAATGGCCTGACCGAGGGCATCCCGGGACTGACCGCCGGCGCGACCCAGGTCACGGTCACGATCACCGTCGGCTCGACCGCGCTCGTGCGCAATGTCGAAGTCAACTACGCGACCTCGGTCAATACGATCTTCGCCCAGGTGCTGGGGGTGAGCGCGTTGCCCGTTCAGGGCGTTTCGGAGGCGAGCGCGCAGGTGCCGCCCAACATCGACTTTTACGTCCTCCTCGACAATTCGCCCTCGATGGCGCTGCCGTCGACTCTGGCCGGCATCACCCAGATGCAGACCCTGACCGCCAAAGAAACCACCGGCGGCTGCGCCTTCGCCTGTCACCAGGCCAGCACGAACAACGGCGACACCGCCGGCAATCCGTGCGCCGACGGCACGGCCCCGACCTACAACTCGAGCATGGCCACGGCCTCGCCGGCGAGCAGCGCGATTTACTGCAACACGTCCAAGCACGGCGCGCAGATCGATAATTATCAGCTTGCTCGCAATAACAGCATCACGCTTCGGCTCGACGAACTGAACAGCGGAATATCGACCCTGCTTCAGACCGCGTCGACGACCGCGAAATCGTCCCAGTTCTCCACCCCGCCCAACTATCGGTTCTCGATCTACTCGATGGATTCGCTGTGGTCGATCGGTCTCAGCCAACTCATGCCGCTGACCGCCAGCTATGTCAGCGGTTGGACCAGCGCTTCGCCCAATTTCGGCGTCATGGAAATGTATTCGAACAACAACGATTGCGCCAACGCTTCGTGCTCTTCGAGCACGACGTCCCCGGGGGGCGACGTCGGCACCAACTTCGATAATTCCCTCGGCGATCTCAGCCAGGCGAGCTATATCCCCAATCCTGGCAACGGCACGAACCAGAGCGGCGACAAGCCACAGGAAGTGCTGTTCATCGTCACCGACGGCGTCGAGGACGAAGAGAGCGGCAGCAGCCGGCTGCAGCAGGCGATCAACGACCTCGGCAACGCGCCCGGCGGCAATTCGAGCGGGACCAACTGGTGCACCAAGATCAAGAACCGGGGCATCCAGATCGCGGTTCTCTATACCGACTATCTCCCTGTTCCGGCCAACAGCTGGTACGAGAGCTGGATCGCCCCGATCCAGTCGGACATCGGGCCGGCGTTGCAGGCCTGCGCCTCGCCGGGCCTGTTCTATGACGCCGCGATCGGCTCGGACCTCGGAGCGGCGTTGTCTGCGCTGTTCGCCGCGGTGACGAAGTCGGGCCACCTCACCCAGTAACGGCCCAGGAGCCGGGCCGATCAGAGCCCGGCTCAAAATTAACCAAACCGGGCCAAGTCGTTCAAATCCCCGGCCGAGGCCATCAAAGGAAATCGCTTTGATGGCCTTTGATCGCCTTGTCCGGATCGAGCCTTTTCAGAGCTTTACGCCGACTCCCGGCCCGTTTGTTCTCGCCCCGACCTCGCCGCGTTCGGCCGGGAGGCGGCCGGCGCCCTTCCACACGATCGGCAATTGCAGCCAGCGAACGCGCGTCCTCCTCTGATGCCCCGAGGCTCGGATCCGCCCCCGCGGATTGCGCGGCGCGGATTTGAGAAAACAGACGGAGCATAGCATGGATTCAGTAAAACAGAAAGAGAAACTTTGCGCCTCGCCGTCGTTCGCCGCGAGAGAGGCGGGCATCGACAATTCGATCGCCCGAATGCCAAATCCCGCCGATGGCCGCGCGACCGCGTGGGCGTTCCGGGCCAATCCAAATTCGTCCCAAGGCGAAGCGCTGATGCCGAGTATCAACGTGAACGGCTACGATATGGCGTTCGTCGAGCGCGGCGCGGGCGCAGCCCTCATTCTCGTGCATGGCACGCTCTGCGACTACCGCCATTGGACCGGGCAGATGGCGCCGTTCGGGGCGCGCTACCGAACGATCGCCCCGAGCCTCAGGCGTTGCTGGCCCGAACATTGGGACGGCGAGGGCGACGATTTCACCGTGCAGCAGCACACCGCCGACGTGGCGAGCTTGATCTCGGCGCTCGACGCCGGCCCGGTTCATCTGCTCGGGCATTCGCGCGGCGGGCATATCGCGTTCCGGGTGGCGCAGAATTTTCCCGCTTCCATTCGCACCCTGACCCTGGTCGAGCCCGGCGGCGCGCTGGCGCCCGACCTCGAGGCGGGGCTGCCGCCGGGCGCGCCGCTGATCGCGCTGGGTCCGCTTTACGCCGCAGCTGCGGATAGGATCCGGGCGGGCGAGATCGATGAGGGCCTCAAGCCCACGATCGACGTGATCGGCGGCCCCGGGACCTGGGACCGGACGCCGGAACCGCGAAAGCAGATGCTTCGCGACAACGCCCGCACCATGCTCGGCCAGATCAGGGAGAAGCGCGAGCCGTTCGCGCGCGCCGACGCCGAGAAGATCAGCGCGCCGACCCTCCTGATCGCCGGCGAACGGTCGCCGGCCTCGTTCCACCGCATCCTCGATGGACTGGAGACGGCGATCGGGACGTGCGGCGCGCCGTGATCCCCAAAGCGTCGCATGGGTCCAATGTCGACAATCCCGCAGCGTTCGCGCGCGAGGTGCTGGCGTTTCTCGACGGGCGGTGAAGAGCGCTCTCGGTGCTCGGGTCATCGAGGGGGCGCCCTTGGTTTCAGGGTGAATTGCAGCTTTCCGCCCGCGATGAAATGTCGCCTCTCGACACATTGCGGGCGGGGGCCGGCGCCCGGACGAAAGCCTGATGGACTGTCACTATCCGCCCATCGCTCCCGATCGGGTGCGATGTGCATGAGCCTTCCGGCTCTGTCCCGCGCGTCGGCGGACGTCGCCAAAAGCCTTGGCCGCGGGAGGCGAGGGAGCGACTTTCCTTGTTGCTGGGGCCGCTGGCATAACGGAAGTGTTTGCAGCCGTGCGCCGCTCTGAATTCGATGAATTGGGCGGCGCATGATCCGCGAGCTTTGAGACAAGGCGACGATGACCGCATTTCCATTTCGTAAAGCCCACTTTATCGGCCTTGCCGGCGTGGGCATGAGCGCCACCGCTATCCTGCTGCGCGACAGCGGCGTCGCCGTAACAGGCTCCGACGAAGCCATCTATCCGCCGATCTCGCACGTGCTGGCCCGCGAAGAATTCGCGTGCCGGGCGCCTTACGCGGCGCGGAATATTCCCGACGGCGCCGATCTTGTCGTCATAGGCAAAAACGCGCGGTTGGTTCCGAACGAGAATGATGAGGTGGCCGAGGCTTTCGCGCGCGCCGCGAGACCCGGGGGGCCGAAAATTCTGTCCTTCGCCGAAGTGCTCGCGCTTCTTTCGAGTGGACGCGAGAACGTTGTGGTGGCGGGATCTTTCGGCAAGACGACGAGCGTTTCGATGATGGCGCATTGCCTCGCGAGCGCGGGGCTCGATCCCTCGTGGATGATCGGCGCCGTGCCTTTGTCGCCTGCGCGGGCGTCCAATGCCGGCGCGGGACTACTGTTCCTGCTTGAGGGCGACGAATATCCCTCTTCCAATACCGACAATCAGTCGAAATTTCTGCATTATCGTCCTGCGCACGTGTTGCTGGCGCCTCTGGCGCATGACCACGTCAACGTCTTTCCAACGATCGAGTCCTATCTCGCGCCCTTCCATCGGCTGTTTGAACTGGTCCCGCGCGACGGGCTCATCGTTGCGGCGACCTCAGGCGAACTCAGCGAGCGATTTCTCGCCGAAGCGAAACGCGATCTCGTGACCTTCGGGCTCACAAGGGGCGACTGGCGCGCGGAAAATATCGAGTATGGCGCAGTCTCCGAATTCACATTGACCGATCGAGGCCGCGAGGTCGGCCGCGTAAAGACCACCCAGCTCGGCGCGCACAATATCGAAAACATGGTTGGGATCGGGGCGTTTGTGCTGACCCGCGGTCTTGCCAGCGTCGAACAATACACAGCGGCGATGGCGAGTTTTCGCGGCGTAATGCGCCGGCTCGACCGAAAATCAGACCATACCAGCGTGCAAATGTTCGAAGGCTTTGGATCGTCCTATGACAAGGCGAAGAGCGCAATTGCCGCGATGAAGAAGCATTTTGCGCGGCGGCGCCTCCTTGTCGTGTTCGAGCCCCACACGTTTTCGTGGCGCAATCGCAACAAGCTCGAATGGTATGACGACGTGTTTAGCGGCTGTGATCGCGTTTTCATATTTGAGCCGGCAACTCAGGGAGCTGGCGCCCATGAGCAAGCAAGTCTCAGCGAGATCATGGAGCGAGTGCACGCTGCCGGCGTGGACGCCGTGCCGATACACTCCTGCGAGGAGGGCCTTGCCAAAATTGGCGCTGAGTTACGCAAGGATGATGCTGTGCTATTTCTGACTTCCGGTGATATGGGTGGTTTGATTCAACGGTTGCCGCCATTTGCGGAGAAGCAATACCCGCTTCTTCCTTCTGCATAATTGGTGCGCTCGCTCCCGGGCATTTCGGCGCGGCGCCTGGGGCTGGAGTCAGCGACGCTTCGAGCATCGCGGCGCACCCGGGCGGAGCGCCGATGTTCTCGGGCGCACAGCCGGAAATGAACTCGGCGTTTCCCTGTCCTTCTGCGCCAGGACGCTACGCCGCTCTTTGGGCCGCTGCCGGTCCGCGCTTCCGCCTCTCCTTGATGCGCCCGCTAGCGCGTTGCCTTCGGGTGGACGCGTCATATGTGGACGGCCCCGGTTGGCAAGCGTTTTTTGATGGTGTGAACGGCTTGGTCGGCTGCGGTCATATGTCCGGCCTTTTGGCGCGGCGCATTTGGCCGCTGGCCCTGATGAAGTCCGACGGCCTTGGTCCCGATCATTGCGGCGAGCTTTGCGCTCATGACGTTTCACGGGTTGTCCTCGGCTTCGGTGGCGGCCATGTCGTTCATCACGTCTCGTTGCGCTCGCCAAACTCCTAAAAAGCAGTGGCTCTTCCGATCGCCTTTCGCTCTACGCTCTGGCGAACATCTCCTGGCGGAAGTCCTCGCCGGTGGTCATGATCGCCCAGCAGATTCTCGCCAGCTTGTTGGCGAGCGCCACCGCGACCAGGCGCTCCGGCTTTCGCGCCCGCAACGCGGCGATCCAGTCGCGAGAGCGCCTTTGCGTTTGCCGGCGACGCGCAGCGCCGAGGTGCAGCCGACAACCAGCATCTTGCGAATGTATCGATTGCCCTGCTTGGTGATGGCGCCGAGCTTCGCCTTGCCGCCGCTCGAGTTCTGCTTTGGCGTCAGCCCCAGCCAGGCCGCGAAGTCGCGTCCCGACTTGAACGCTCCCGGGTCGGGGACGCTGGCGGCGATCACCGAGGCGATCAGCGGGCCGACGCCGGGAACCCGATCGAGCAACTGACCCGTCGGGCTTCTCCGATTGGTGGCGGCGATCCTTTTCTCCGCGGCGTCGATCGATCGATCGAGCCCTTCGAGATGGGAGGCGAGCAGCTTCGCCATCTCTCTGGCCTCTTGCGGCAAAGTTCCGTCGCTGTCGGCCAGTTCGAGCAGCTCGCCGACGCGGCTGATGCCCTTGGCGACGACGAGGCCGAACTCCGAGAGATGCCCGCGCAGCGCATTGACGCTCATCGTCCGCTGCTTGACCAGCAACTCGCGGGTCTTGTGAAGCATCAGCACGGCTTGCTGATCGGCGCTCTTGATCGGCACGAACCGCATGTCGGGGCGCGACATCGCCTCACAGATCGCCGCCGCATCGAGCGCATCGTTCTTGCCCCGCTTGACATAGGGCTCCGCCGGCCTCGCCTCCGTCAATTCAGCACGGTGATCGGGCTTGCGACGCGCGGGATCATGATGATCGAATCGTGCAGCGTCATCGTGCTGACGGAGAAATAGATTCCGGTCGGCTGGAACGGGTACTGGACCTCGCCGAGAACGACATAATTGTTGCCCGTCCCGGAAAAGGCGGCGGCGATCGAGGGGTCGATCGACAATTGCTGGCCGGTCGGGCGGACGGTTCCATTGGCGTTGGCCCAGCTGCCCTTGACCGTGCCGGTCGCCGTGCCGTTCCCGTTGACGGTGACGAGCAGTTGCGAGACTTCGACCGCGACGCCGGTGGCGCTATAGGGGTAAAGGATCAGGTTCGGATAGGCGAGAATCTGGCTGAGTTCGGCAGCGGTGATCGTGGAGCTGTTGGTGTTGTTGGCCTGGGCGAAGATATTGGCGACCGTGGTCGCCGCCAGCGTCACCCTGCGCTGCACCGAATAGGCCTGGCCGCCGAAAACAACGAGGCTCATCAGCATGGCCGCGAACGGCAAGATCAGCGCGAGCTCGATCGCCGCGAGGCCCCGAGCGTCGGCGAAGAACGCGCGCCCGCGCCCGCGAAGGAATCCCGGACATCGGATCATCACAGCGGCTCGATCCGGAACACCTGGGTCGACGCCATCAGCATCTTGCCATTGCCGAGATTGGCGAAGTTGAGGCCGAGCGGGCCGCCATAGACCGGCCACGGATACATGACCACGAGCAGCATGTCGGTTCCCGAGGAGCCGGCGTTGGCGCCGACGTCGACCGCCGGCGTCCCGACGAGGTTTCCCTTCGAGTCGAAGGTCGGCAGCATGGAGCTGAGATTGGCCGTGCCGGCCGGGAGCGGTTCGAGCTCGACGGTCACCTGCGAGCAGGTAAAGAGCGCCGTCAGCTGATTGCAGACCTGGGTTTTGAACTGCGCCACCGTCAGCGACTGGGTCTGATTGGTCAGGACGACCCTCGCCGCCTCTTCCGCCGCCGTTTCGAAGAACGCCTTGACGAGGAAGAGCGACGCCGCCTGGAGGGTGGCGAGCACAATGCCGATGAAGATCGGAAAGACCAACGCGAATTCGACCGCCGGCGAGCCGGTCTCGTCATCGGCCAGCTTCCGCCACAGGCGGCGGACGCGAGCGAAGAATTTGCCTTTTGACTGCATGAGCGCTGACCGCAACCCTGTTATTTTGGCGGCCAATCCTGCGCGCGAAGCTGTTACCCGGCTCTTATATTCGACGCGTAAATTTAGTGAAGATGCGAGCGAATCTGCGCCCGGGCTGAAAGGGGCTTCGACCTTTCGCCATTAAGGTTGCCGGCGCTTTCCTCCGGGCGCCGCCTTGCAATTCGCTTTGTCGCAATGACAAGCACTGCGAGGCCCGAACAGCGCGAGGCGCCGCCGCGGCGCGGTCAGGAGGCGCTCACCGCGACGGCGCCGTCTGAGGCTCGACGCCTGGCTCTTCTCCCCCGCGGTCGCCGGTCGCATGGACCGTCGGCGCGCGCCATGGCCCCTCGATATCGAGCGTCAAATGGGCGGCGTTCTGTGATTCCTCGCCGGCGGCGTCCGTCTGCACCGCATCGACCCGCAATGCCCATGCCTGGGCGACGAGATCAATGAGCCCCTGCAACCCCGCGCTCACGCCATGGCTGGTCATCGCGCCACGCTCGACCTCGGCGCGCCCGTTGTCGAGGCTCACCGAGACGGCGAGCTTGTCGAACGCCGTTCCGCCGAGCCGCATGTCGCGCTTCACGTCGATTGGCCGGCGTTGGCTGCGCCGCAGCGCCTCCTCGAGGTTGACGCCGACAATGCCGCCGTCCGCCGCCTCCAGCGCCGCCGTTCCCGACAACGCGGCGACGGCGGCGGCGGGCGAAACGCCGGAGGTCTCAAGCGAGAACCGCGCCGCGCCGCGCCCTGTCACTGTCGACCGCCCGAAATCGGCGACCGCCGCGCCGAGGTCCGCGTCGCTCAGCTCGCCGCGCGCGCTGAGCTTGAGATCGTCGTCGACGCAGGTGAGAACAGCTTCGCCGTTGACCCGGCCGCCATAGGCCGCGGCGTCGATGAGATTCATGCTGAGCTTGCCGTTCGTGACCATGACGGACGCGGCGGCGTCGGTGAGCTGTCGGCCATAGACGTCGAGGCGGCTCGCCGACAGGCGCAGGTCGAGGTCGAAGGTCTGCGGCGGAGTGAGCGCGAACGGCTTCGCGCTCCATCCGCCCGATGAGTTCGAACAGGCGCTGCGGCGGTCCGAGCAGCGGCTCGAGCGCCAGCGTTTCGGCGGCGAGCGTGCCCGAGATGGCCGGCCGCCCGCCGGGGTCGGCAATCTCGATCGCCCCCTCGAAGGTCTGTTCGGCGCTGGTCATCGTCGCATCGCCGAGCGTAAGCGCGTCCGGCGTCGCCTTGAGCTTGCCGGACATGGCGATGTCGTCGGCGGCGACGAAAGGCGGCCGCCGGGCTCCGAGGAAGGCCGCCAGGGCGGCGATCGAGGGGACGGACACAGTCATGTCGCCTTCGCCGCTCGGCCTTTCCCCGAGCGCGATCGCGCCGTCGAAGGCAAATTTCGCCAGCGGCGAATCGAGCGCGAATTCGAATCGGCTCGAGGCGCCGTTCGCCGCCGCCTCCGGATCGCTCAACACGCCCGCGATCGCGATCCGCGCGTTTCGCCACTCCGCCGACAGGTTGAAGCGCAGCTGATTGCCGACCGTAAGCCCGTCGAGGCGGCCCTCAACATTGGCGATCAGCAGGTCGAGGCCGCGCCTCGCGCCGACGACGCGCAGGAGGCCGTTGGTCAGGCTGAGGCTCGTCAGCGGCGCGAGCGCCTGAGCCACGCTCGCGGAGGCGGCCGAGCCCGGCGCGGGCGCGCCGAAGGGCGGGCGGTCGATGTCCAGCGTCACGGTCGGGCTGACGAGAATGGCGCGCGTGGGGATGAAGCGCCCGCGAGCGAGTTCGACCAGGGAGAGGTCGAGCCGCGCGGTCGGCGCGGTAAGGAGGTTGACGCCGCCGGCGTCGTCGAGACGCGCATCGACGATGCGCAGGCTGGGCCAGGGGAGGACGGAAAACGTCGCCGCCTGCGGCGCGCTCCAATGCAGGCGCGGCGAAGCGCCGAAGGCGGCGTTCAGGCTGTCGCCGACCCTCGCGGCCGACAACGGCCAGCGGATAAATCCGATCGCGGCCAGCGCCAGGATCAACGCGACGGCGCAGCCCAACGCCACGGCTCGGCGCATGCTCTGTACGCCTCCTTGCAGGCCACGCCGAGCGACCGGACGCGCCGTCGGCGACTCATACCGCGAATCGGGATTCAAGCCGAAAATGCCTGGGACTTCAAATAAGGACAACTCGCGCCGCGGCGATGAACCCCGAGCGGACGAATGGCGGACGATCTTACCCCATCGGCGGGTCAACCCTCCGGCGGCGGCAATTTCGCTTCCCCTACGCCGGATCGGGCCAAGTGGCAATTCCGCCGAGCGACGATCGCGGCCGATGTCATGGCGGTGCGCTGCGCTCTGCGGCCAAAACATGGCGGCGGGGAGGCGGACGACCTCCGCTCGATCCCGAGGGCGCCATTAATTCGCTGTTAACCCGTTTCACTCAACGTCATCGAAAAGGCGCGCGCGTAACGGCGCGCCCGGGCTGCAAGCGAAGGCGGAGTAGAGCCCTCATGCGCAACGATTTTCACATTATCCCCGATACGGACGACGAGCGAAGGGCCGGCAGCGTTCTTGCGCGGATCTACCACGACATCGGCCTTGCCGCGGTCGCCGAGGCGTTGAGGCTGCCCTTGGCCAATTTCGAGCCGGAGATGATCGAGTCGCTCGAACGGGGCGAGTCCTATCTGCTTCGGCCTCGCCGCGAGCTTGCGCGAACCGGGACGGCCGCGTAAGACCCGCGGGGCGCGACGGGCGCCCGACGCGAGCATGATCGATGGCTCTTTTGACCAGGCGCCGGTTTCTCGCCGGCGCCGGCGTCGCAGCCGCCACGACGCTGTCGTTATCGGGATACGCGACGGCCTATGAGACAGGCTCGGCGCTGTCGCTTGCCGAATATTCGCCGCGGCTCCCCAACTGGCCGGAGGATCTCGAGCTCAAGATCGCGGTCATCGCCGACATTCACGCCTGCTATCCCTGGATGTCGGATGAGCGCGTCGGCGACATCGTCGATCTCGCCAACGCCCAGAAGCCGGATCTCACTGTGCTGCTCGGCGACTATGTCTGCACCCATCCGTTCGTCTCGGGCTATGTGCCGCCCGGCGCCTGGGCCGAGCAACTGGCGCGGCTCGAGGCGCCGCTCGGCGTCTACGCCATTCTCGGCAATCACGACTGGTGGTCGGCGGCCATTCCGAGCGATCCTCCCGACGGCTCGCGCAGCGTGCGGCGGGCGCTCGCAGCGGCCGGCGTTCCGTTGCTCGAAAATCAATCGGTGCGATTGAGCCGGCGCGGCCGGCCGTTCTGGCTGACCGGACTGGGCGACTTGCTGGCGCGGTCGCAGCACGGCCGGCGCGGCCACGGCGCCGACGATCTCCCGGCGGCGATGCGAGAGATCAGCGACGACGCGCCGGCGATCCTGCTCGTTCACGAGCCATTCTTCTTTCCCTGGGTTCCCAATCGGTTCGCCTTGACGCTGTCGGGCCACATGCACGGCGGCCAGGTCAATCTTCCGATCATCGGCTCCCCGGTGCGGCTCCTCAGGGCGCGGTCGGCGAAATACATCTACGGCGAATACGCGCTCGGCGAACGCCGGATGATCGTTTCGGGAGGGTTAGGCACCTCATACGCGCCGGTGCGCGTCCTCCGGCCGCCGGAAGTCGTGACGGTGAAGCTCGGCGGCGCGGGCTTGCGGGCCTGAGCGGGCGGCCGGTCCGGCTCTATTCGAAGATGACGGGCGCGATCGAGGCGATGAGCAGCGCGGCCATCGTCCAATTGAACGGCCGCGCGACGCGCGGATCGATGAGCAGGCGGCTCAGCGAGGCGCCGAACACCGTCCAGGCGATGCAGCAGGGAATCGCGATCATGGCGCAAAGCGCGGCGATCAGGAGAACGCCGCCGGCATAGCTGTCGACGACGCCGGCATAAGCCGCGAGCGCGCCCAGCGCCATCGCCCAGGCCTTCGGATTGACCCACTGAAAGCCCGCCGCGGCGAAAAAGCCGATCGGCCGCCCGCCGGGCTCGGCCTTGCCGATCGGCTTGGCCAGCGCGATCTTGAGCGCCAGCCAGACCATGTAGAGCGCGCCCGCCACGCGCATGATCGGCAGGATTTGCGGATAGCGCTCGAACAGGACGCCGAGCCCAAACCCGACGACGGCGATCATCAGCGCGAAGCCGAGGACGACGCCGACGAGATGGGGCAGGGTGCGGCCGAACCCGTACTTCACTCCTGACGTCATCAACATCAGGTTGTTCGGTCCAGGCGTGATCGAGGCGACGAACGCAAACGCGGTCAGCGCCCAGAGGATCTCGGAGTGGATGATTGGCGGCAAAGCTTGGTCCGGAATCGGCTCCCGCGCTCAGAGCGCGGTCGCCTCCTCGTCGCCGCTTGTCGTCCTTGCGCGACCGGCGGCCGCCGCCTCGCCGCGCGCTGCGGCCGGCATTGAAGGCCGCCTGCGCGAGCGCGGCGAACGGGCTCGTCAGCGCGCTGATGCGATCGACTCCAGCCGCCGCCCGCTCGCCCCGGGTCAGCACGCGGTCCAGTTCCGCCATGGTCTTTGACAGCGCGGGCTCGTCGTCGTCGAGCCAGACCTGGATCATGCGCGCCCAGGCGAGCGCCAGGCCCTGGAGCTTGATCGCCCCGGCCGCGCCGTGGGCTTCGATGCCGGCCGCTTCGAGCATGAAGCGCATCGAGGACATCACCACCTGGTTCATCGCCAATGCCGCGGCGGGCTCGCGCCTGAGCCAAGCCGCCGCCTCGCGGACGCCCTCGCGGTAGGGCGCCATTGCTTCCAGCCGGCGCATCAGAATGTCGAACAGCCGCTCGCGCGGGCTCTCGGACGCGAGTTCCTCGCCGTGCTCGGCCAGCACCGCGCGATCGATGCGGCGCGAGAATCCGGCCAGCACGGCGCCCTTCGAGGGGAACGCGTCACGGAAATCGGCGAGCGACACGCCGGCCGTCTTGCAGATGTCGCGCACCGAGATGTCCTCGAAACGCCGCTCCGCCGCGAGCTCCATCAGCGCGTCGACGATCTTGCCGCGCGCGTCGGCGGGCTTGGCTTCGCTCTTCGGCTTGCTCGCCATGCGGCGTCTCCCCCGTGAAAACGGTCTGCATCTAATGTAGGCGCTCGCCTGCGCCCCGCCAAGCGGGGAAAATGGCGGCCAGCGACGGCGGTCTTGACGGCCGGCTCGGCGACAAGACATTGACCGCGCCCTCTTGCTGGAATGGCGTACCGACATGAAGCTCGCAGGCGAAGTCGCTGTTGTCACCGGGGCCGGCCGTGGGATTGGCCGGGCGATCGCGGAGGCGCATGCCAGGGAAGGCGCCAAGGTCGCCTTGCTCGCTCGAACGGCCAAGGAGATCGACGCCGTCGCCGAGGCGATCGCCGCCGAAGGGGGCGTCGCGAGCGCTTTCGCGGTCGATGTGGTCGACCTCGATTCGGTCACGAAGGCGTTCGCCGCGATCGAGCGCGATCTTGGGCCAGTCAGCCTGCTCGTCAACAACGCCGGCGCGTTCGCCGCGATCGGGCCGATCTGGGAGGTCGAACCCGACTCCTGGTGGCGCGACATCGAGGTCAACGTCCGCGGGACCTTCAACTGTTGTCGCGCTGCGCTACCGGCGATGATGGCGCGGCGTCGTGGCCGCATCATCAACATGACCGGCGGCGGGACCGCCGGCTCGTTCCCGAACGGCTCCGGCTATGCGACCAGCAAGGCTGGCCTGCTCCGTTTCACCGAATGCGTCTCGGATACGCTTCAAGGCAGCGGCGTCATGGTCTTTGCGATGGACCCCGGCCTGGTGCGGACCGCAATGACCGAGCATCAGCTCGTGAGCGACGCCGGCAAGAGCTATCTCCCGAATATCCCGCGCCTCTTTGAAGCCGGGATCAACGTGCCGCCAACGCTTGCGGCGCGGCTGAGCGTCGAGATCGGCTCAGGCCGGTTCGACAAGCTTGCGGGGCGCATGCTGATGGCCGCTCGCGGCGACCTCGACCTCGACGGCGCCGCGATCGACGAGATCGTCGCGACCGATCTCAGAAGCCTCAGAGTGAACGGGATGCCGCAGGAGCGGCGTCACCGGGGGTAACGGCGACAAGGACGAGCGCCGCGCTACCCCGCCATCTCCGCCGCCCGGGCGCGGGCCGCGGCCGTCGCCTTGATCATGAGATCCTCGAGCCCGCCCGGGCCCTGGAGCACCGCCAGCGCCGCGGCGGTCGTGCCGCCCGGCGACGTGACGTTGCGGCGAAGCGTCGCCGGCGAGGTTGCGCTGTCGCGGCGCATCAGTTCCGCCGCGCCTTCGACCGTGCCGCGCGCGAGGCCCAACGAAAGCTCGGGCTTGAGGCCCAGTCGTTCGGCCGCGGCCGCGAGCGCCTCGGTGAGGGCGAACACATAGGCCGGGCCGGAGCCCGAGATCGCCGTCACCGCGTCGATCCCGCTCTCGTCGTCGAGCCAGTAGAACGCCCCGATGGCGCCGAGCAGGCGCTCGCACCAGCCGCGCTGCTCTTGAGCGACATTCGCGTTGGCGACGGCCGCGGTGACGCCCCTGCCGATCGCGGCCGGAAGATTGGGCATCGCCCGCACGACGGCCCGCGCCTGCGGCAGCCGGGCCATGAGGTTCGCGATGGTCTTGCCGGCGAGGATCGAAAGCA
The DNA here is from genome assembly GCA_963806935.1 of uncultured Alphaproteobacteria bacterium. Taxonomy (GTDB): domain Bacteria; phylum Pseudomonadota; class Alphaproteobacteria; order Rhizobiales; family Beijerinckiaceae; genus Roseiarcus. The sequence goes on along the minus strand of CAWEAT010000016.1, from coordinate 40,581 downwards.
CCAGCGTGGACTGGGAAGCGATGGCGGCGATTCCGGGCGCGACCTGGTCGAGGCTCTGCGGCTTGGTCGCGAGCACGAGCATTTCGGGCGGGGCTGCGATTTGAGGATTGAGCGCGACGCCGCGGGCCGCCGCGAGCGAGGCGATCTCGGGCGACGGGTTCGGCTCGAGAATGGTCAGCGACGACGGGGCGAGGCCGGCGTCGAGCCAGCCCTGCGCCATCGCGCCGCCCATCTTGCCGGCCCCGACCAGGACGAGGCGCGCCGGCCATTCGCGTCATCTTCAACTCCCGCCAATTGCCCCGCGAGCGCCGGAACGATCTCGGCCTCGCCCGCGTTTTTGCCTTGGTTTTTAGCGTTCCGCAAACGAGTTCGGCGTAAACGGCTGAGGCGGCGAAAGGGCCAAAAAAAGGCGTTGGACGGGGCGAATGTGTTCAGATAAAGAGATTTCCGCGTGGAGTGACCGCCGGCTGCGGCGAGTTGCGCTCGCGTTTTTGTGAAGGCCCGCTGGGGCGTTTTCCGCTCGGTAACCTTCGCTAAACCGTTAAGTCTCATGGTAACGAAACGGTTAGTGGTCTGACGGCGAGGGGTGGGGATGAAGACGAGCGCGTTTCTTGTCGGAATTGTGCTGGCGGCGGCCGCGCTGCTCAGCGGGTGCACGCCGGTCATTCAATCCGGGCTTCCCGATCCGCAGCTTACCGCGCGCGACAAGCAGATGATGGCGCTTGCCGAGCCGGATGAATTCACCATCCCCACGCGGCGCAGCATCGTCCAGTACCAGACCGCCGAGAAGCCGGGCACGATCGTCGTCGATACGGGTCAGAACTATCTCTATTACGTTCTGCCGCACGGCCAGGCGGTGCAATACCGGATCGCAAGCGGCGCCGAGTATATGGGTTGGACCGGCCGCGCCGAGGTCGGCGCGATGAAGGAATGGCCGACCTGGATGCCGACCGAGTCGATCATGGAGCGCTGGCCGCAGTTCCAGGTCTATAAGCAGCACGGGCCGCTCGAAGGCCGCTGGGACAACCCGCTCGGCGCGCGCGCCCTCTACCTCTTTGTCGACAACAAGGACACGCTGATCCGCATTCACGGCACCAACGAGCCGTCGGAAATCGGCGGGCACGTGTCGTCGGGCTGCATCCGCATGCGCGACATGGACGCGATCGACCTCTATGGCCGCGTGCATGTCGGCACTCCGGTGATGGTGATCGGCTAGCCCCTCATCGGAACGGCGGTTCGTCGAAGCTCCTGAGCTTGCGCGAATGCAGGGTGTCGTCCTGGCTCTGCAGGAGGCCGATTGCCGCGATGCCGATCTGCAGGTGCTCGGCGATCGCGCGTTCGTAGAAGGCGTTGGCGGCGCCCGGCAGCTTGATCTCACCATGCAGCGGCTTGTCGGACACGCATAAAAGTGTGCCGTAGGGCACGCGCATCCGGAAGCCCTGGGTCGCGATGGTCGCCGATTCCATGTCGACGGCGATGGCGCGCGAAATGTTGATGAGCCGCCGCTCCTGCGACCAGCGCAATTCCCAATTGCGGTCGTCGTTGGTGACGACGGTGCCGGTGCGCAACCGGCGCTTGAGCGCTTCGCCGCGGTCGCCGGTGACCTTGGCCACCGCCTCCTGCATCGCCACCTGGACTTCGGCGAGCGCGGGGATCGGCGTCATCAGAGGCACCGCGTCGTCCAGGATGTGGTCCTGGCGCAGGTAGGCGTGCGCGAGCACGTAGTCGCCGATCACCTGCGACTGCCTCAAGCCGGCGCAATGGCCGACCATCAGCCAGCAATGGGGCCTCAGAACCGCGATGTGGTCGGTGATGGTCTTGGCGTTCGACGGTCCGACGCCGATGTTGACGAGGCTGATCCCGCGCCCGTCGGCGCGCACGCAATGATAGGCGGGCATCTGGAACCGGTGCCAGGCGACGGCGCCGACCCGTGCTTCCGCCTCGGCCGGCGAGACCGACGAGTCGATGACGACGTTGCCCGGCAGAACGACTTTCTGCACGCCCGCTCCGGCGTGCAGCTGCTTCAGGCCCCATTGCACGAACTGGTCGACATAGCGGTGATAGTTGGTGAGCAGCACCCACGGCTGCATCGCCCGCCAGTCGGAGCCGGTGTAGTGGACGAGGCGGCGCAGCGAATAATCGACGCGCGGCGCGTCGAACAGGGCGAGCGGCCGCTCTGGGCCGAAGTCGAACTCGCCGTCCGCGGTTTCATCGCCGATCGTCGCCAGCGAGGGCACGGGAAAGAAGCGCGCCAGCTCCGCCGGGTCGGCGCCGCCGCGCGTCAGTTCGTCGCCGCTTTCGATCACGTAAGGGTAGGGGATTTCCGGCGCGCCGACGCCGACCTCCATCGTGGCGCCGTATTCGCTGACGAGCGGCTCGAGTTGCTCGAGCAGATAGGCGCGAAACTCCTGCGGCTGGGTCACCGTGGTCGAGTATGTGCCGGGGTCGCTGAACTTCGCGAACGCGCGCGGGCTCGAAAGCGCCGGGCCGTTGGGCGCGTAGGTCAGGCGCAGTTCGGGATAGCGGAACAGGGCGCGCGTCGCCGCCGAGGGCGGCTCGCCATCCTTGAGGAAGCGCTCGACCGCGCCGCGCAACGCCTGCGTCGCCTCGTCGTAGAGGCGGGCGAGACGGTCGACGGCCTCGTCGGGCGCCGTCACCCGCTCGAACGGGCCCCTGACGTTGTCGATCGACGGGACAAGCACCGAAGCCGTCTCCCTTCACAAAAGTAGTTGAGCCTGCGTCGCGGCCCGGCCGCCGCGCCCAGGTTCGCTTAAGCTTTGGCCGCGATGCAGGCGATTTCGACGGTGTAAGGCGGCGCGGCGAGCTTGGCTTCGACAGTCGCGCGCGCGGGCGCATGGCCGGGCGGAACCCACGCATCCCACACCGCATTCATTTCGGCGAACGTCGCAATATCGGCGAGATAGATGGTGGTCGAGAGAATCCTTGTCTTGTCCGAACCGGCCTCGGCAAGGAGGCCGTCGATCTTGGCCAGGATCTCTTTTGTCTGCTCGCCTACGCTCTTGCCTTTCGCCTGATCGGCGACCTGGCCGGCGAGATAGATCGTCGCGCCGTGAATCACCGCCTGCGACATGCGCGGGCCGGCTTGCAGTCTGGTGATGGTCATGCCCGATGCTCTCGAAACCGAGTCTCAAACCCGGACCATGCCGGGGACCGCGCCGATGAAGTTGCGCTTGCCGATCTCGACGCCGCCGGCGCGCAGGATGTCGTAGGCGGTCGTCAGATGAAAGTAGAAGTTCGGCATGGCGAAATGCAGCAGGTAGGTGGCGCCGTCCGCCTTGAGCTTGCTCGAACCGGCGGGAATGACGATCTCGCGCGTCTCGCCGCCCTCCATCGCCTTGGGGTCGAGCGACTTGAGCATCGCGAGCGTCGCATGGATGCGCTCGCGCAATTCGGCGAGGGTCGTCTCCTTGTCCTCCTTGACCGGCGGCTGCTGGCCCGCGAGGCGGAACGACGAGTTCTTGGCGTGATCGCAGAAACTCTGGATCTGCCGGGCGAGCGGAAACATGTCGGGGCTCAGCCTGATGGCAAGATAGTTCGCGGGGTCGAACTTGCGCGCCTGCGCGTGCTCCTCAGCCTTGTCCAGAACGGCGAGGAACGCGTTGAGGCCGCGCTCGTAGACCGGCACGCTGCATTGGTAGACCGAAAGCGACATGGGCTTCAATTTCCTCCGAAAATCGTGGCGTCCGCCGTGGGAGGCCATGCATGCACGCAAAACGTGACGTTATCAACATGCTGCGGCCGGCCGGGCGCCGGTCAGGCCTCCGGCTCCCGCCCGCCGAGAAGAGGCTCGACGACCGCGCGCGTCTCGGCGCTCGGGACGACCGGTACGATCTCGAACGTCACTCCACAGCCGCGCCATTGGAGAACCCAGGCCTGGATGAGGCGCAGATCGTCGCAGCGCATAAGCTGGAAACAGCGTGAGAAGTTGGGCTCGACCCAGCTGTCGACGTAGTCGAGGCCCTCCGGCAGCCCGCGGCCGCCCTCGCGCAGCCGCCGGTAGACCGGGACCATGTCGTCGTCGCGGAACCGCTCGATCACCATGAACAGCATTGGATCGCCTCGCGCGGCGCCTCATCAAGCAAGGGGCGACCTATGTCATCGGCAACGGCGGCGGCTGGCCGTCGATCCTCGGCAGGTTCGGGTCGAAGCACGCCCATGCTGGCGCGGACTTGTCCCAGATGACCGCCGAAGGGCGAGCCAGATTTGGATCGTCAAGCGCGCCGGCGCGCACAAAGATGGCGTGCGGACGCTCGTCGGCTTCGCTGAAAACAGCGGTGCCGCATCGGGCGCAGAAGCGCCGGTGCATGGTCGCGCCGCTGTCGGCCTTGCTCACGTAGTCGGTAAGCGGACCGGAAACGGCGACGTCCTCCTTGCGAAAGAGCGCGCTGACCGCTCCGGTTCCCGCGCCCAGATATTGGCACACGCGGCACCAGCAGTATCGGGCGCCGAGCGGCGCGTCGGCGTTGATTTCGAACCGCACCGCCCGGCATAGGCACCCGCCCGCAATCGCCAAGAGAAAGCTCCCATGAAAACAACGGATGAACCATAGGAGAAACCGGACGCGCCCGCCAGCAATGGGAGCTTCAGACGCGACTTTGCGTCACACCTGCCCGCGAAGGTTTAGGTTGCGGATGCAGCCGAGCCGGATTAGACATGGGCCCCTCAATCAGGTCGATCGTCTGGCAGGGCCGTTTTCGCCACGAGCCAGCGGCACGCGATGGTCATGGAAACGAAGAGCTCAGCGCATTCGGAAGTCTGCACCGGCGTCCTGTTGCGGAAGCTCGCCGCCGCGGGCGTCCGGCCGACCCGGCAGCGGCTCGATCTCGCGCGCGCCATCTTCGGCGCGGGCAACCGGCACTTCACGGCGGAAATGCTCTATCACGAGACGCGCGCGATCCGCTTCGCGCCGACGCTCGGCACGATCTACAATACGCTGAACGAGTTCGCGCGCTGCGGGCTCCTGCGTGAGATCGCGATCTACGACGCCAAGCTCTGGTACGACACCAAGACCGGGCCCCACTACCACTTCTATCGCGAGGATACGGAGGAACTCTCCGACATTCCCGAGGAATGGGTGCCGGAATTCCAGATCCCCGCTCCCGACGGCACGTCGATCGCAGCGGTCGACGTGATCGTGCGGCTGAAGAAGATCTGAGGCGGGCTTTCAAGTCGCATTGTCGCGGACCGCGTCGTCATTTCCACGCCAGCGAAATTATCGTTCTTGACCCAGATCAATGACAGGCCCCGAGATCGGTGGTCCGCTTCCCTAGCAGAATTGTCGTCAGGGAGGCGAGATGAGCGACCGAAAGAGGCTGGCGCGTTACAGTCGCCGCTCCGTCATTGTTGCCGGAGCGGGGGCGGGGTCTTTGCTGGCGCTTGGCGCGACAGGAGCCAAGGCGGCCAAGCTTTCCCAAGGCGCAGTGAAATATCAGCCCACGCCCAAGGACGGCAAGCGGTGCGACGGTTGCAATATCTTCGTCGCTCCGAACGCTTGCAAGTCTGTCGAGGGTGATATCGCGCCCTCGGGCTGGTGCGCGCTGTGGGTCAAGAAGGCGTGATGGCGATCCCGCCCGGAGTGGGGCGATTCACCGACGTATCTGCCGATCGATAACGACGAGATAATTCGACCGCGGCGCCCGCAGCTAGAAGGGCGTTGACGGCGCGAAGCTGGAAGGGCGCCTATGAACGCAGCCGTGAGGAGGTTGAGCGCGATCGTTCGAAGCAAGTCCCGGTCCGCGATCGCTCCAAACCCTGCGGCTCTCGCCGCGACGATAGTGGCGGCGTTTCTCCTCGCCGGCGTCGGCCCAGCCGAGGCGCTCCCGAGCTACGCGCGTCAAACCGGACAGCCCTGCGCCGCCTGCCACACCGCCTTTCCTGAACTGACGCCGTTCGGCCGGCGGTTCAAGATCGGGGGCTACACCCTTGGCGGCGGCGACTGGAAGGGCCCGCCGGTCTCCATGATGTACATGCCCGGGTTTACCCGTACGCAGTCCGACCAGGACACGCCGCCCGCCCCGGGCCTGCACGTCAACGACAATCTGGCCTCGCAGCAGGTCTCTGGCTTCATCGCCGGCCAGCTTTACGGTAATCTCGGTTCATTCATCCAGATAACCGGCGATCCGGTGGACGGAACGGTTGGGTTGGACGCCTCAGATGTCCGATATGCCGACACGCTCAAACTGTTCGGCAAAGACACGATCTGGGGCATCGACGCCAACAACTCGCCGACGGTCGAAGATCCGTGGAACACGACGCCATCGTGGGGGTGGCCGCAGATCTCATCGACCATTGCGCCCGCCTTCGCTCCGCCGCTAACTCATCTCGAAGGCTCCTACACCTCGATTGTCGGCGGCGCCGGCGCGTACGTGTTCTGGAACGACATGCTTTACGCCGACTTGACTTTCTATAAGGGTCTTCCGGTCCCCGCGCTGCAGGCGTTCAATGTCGGCAACTCGACGACCGACGCGCTAAACAACGTCGCGCCCTATTGGCGGGTTGCGATCGAGCCGCATTGGGGCGACGTTTATTGGGAGGCGGGCACTTTCGGCATGTACGGGCAGGTCACCCCGGGTCGAGTATACGGCTATGGGACAGATAATTTTTTCGACGTCGGATTTGACTCGCAGATCCAATACGCCGGCGACCAATACAGTATAACGTTGAAGCTGACCGATATCATGGAATGGCAGCGGTTGAACTCGTCCTTCGGCCAAGGAATATCGTCGAACCTGAACAACACCCTCAACAGCTTCAAGGCGAACGCGTCATTCGTATGGGATCATACTTATAGTCTTGGCGTTGGCTATTTCAACGTCGCGGGGTCCGGCGACTGCAACCTATACGGATCGGGCAACAACGTCTTTTGCACGCCCGCCAGCATCGGCTCCTCCAACAACAGCTACATCAGCAGCCCGAGCGGCAGCGGCCTTATCCAGGACATCGCCTACCTCCCGTTCAGCCACGGCGCCCCATTTCCCTATGCGACCTGGAACGTGCGTATCGGCCTGCAGTTCACGGAGTACCTGCACCTCTACGGCGGCTCGACGAATTTCGACGGCTCCTATTTGGGCGGAACGCATAACGCACGCGGCAACAACTCCGTGTTCGCGTACGCCTGGTTCGCGTTCTGACGCACTCGCACGGACGCTTCCACCCGAGGCCCACGCACCGGGGCCGCTCAATCAAGCCGCCGCCATGTGCAGCGCCTCGATCGCATCCACGATCGCGAGCGTCCGGCGGGCCATGTCGGCGTGCAGCAGTTCGACCATCCGCCCGTTGAGCTGGATTGCGCCCTTGCCGGCGTTCTCGGGCAGCGCGAAGGCGTCGATGATCGCGCGGGCGCTTTCGACCTCCGCGAGCGCGGGCGCAAAGACTTCGTTGCAGATATCGATCTGGCTCGGATGGATGAGGGTCTTGCCGTCGAGGCCCATGTCGCGCCCTTGCAGGCATTCGAGGCGGAAGCCGTCGAGATCCTTGATGTCGTTGTAGACGCCGTCGATGATGTCGACGCCGTGGGCGCGCGCCGCGACGACGCAGCTTGCGAGCCAGGCGGTCATCGTCGGCCGCCCGGGGGTCAGCCGCGCCCGCGTCTCCTTGGCGAGATCGTTGAGCCCCATCACCATCACCGTGAGGCGCGAGGCCGAGTTCGGCGGCGACGGCCGCGATCGAGCCGGCGTTCAGAACCGCGTTCGGCGTCTCCATCATCGCCCAGATCCGGGTTTTCTCTGGCGCGCCGGCTTCGCGCAGCACCCGCGCGGCCGCCATGATCGCGCCGGGACCGTCGACCTTGGGCAACAGGATCGCGTCGGGCGCTGCGGCGGAAGCGGCGGCGAGATCCTCGTCGCCCCATGGCGTATGCGGTCCGTTGACGCGGATGACGACCTCGCGGCCGCCGAAGCCGCCGTTGCGCACCGCCTCAGTGACCTGTCCGCGCGCCGCGACCTTCTGGTCGGGAGCGACCGAATCCTCGAGATCGAGAATGAGGGCGTCGGCGGGCAAGGTCGAAGCCTTCGCCAGCGCCTTGGCGTTGGAGCCGGGCATGTAGAGGACGCTTCTGCGCGGGCGAGCGAGCATGGGATCTCCTGACCTATCGGCCGAATTTAACGGCAAGTTTGCTGCGGCGCCAGAGGGCTCTTCGCAGGAGCAGCATTGACTGGAGCGGGCTGGCGCCCGTGTGCCGCCACCGCGGAGACGCAAGTCGGTCAGGCGGCGGCCTTGACCCGGTTGCGGCGCGTCGGGCTTGCACTTCGTTCCACGGCGACGCGTAGCTTGAGTTGCGCCTCGGCCTGAAGGTAGCCAATGATGCCGAACAGATTGCGCGCCTGCGGGTTGCCTTGCGGGCCAAACATACGCATCAGGCTCTTGGGCGAAGTTGAAGTGGCTTCCGCAAGCTTCTCAAATCCGATGGTGGCGTTGATATAGTCGCGCAGCACCGCCTTGCCGGAATCCACGTCCCCGGCAAGCAACGTCTCAATTCCATCGCGCAGCAGCGCCTCGGCGAAGGCCGGATCGCGCGCCGCGCGCGCCTGCACAAGCTCCTTGAAGCTTTTTGTCAGCGCCATTTTCGGCTCCTTCATCGCTTCCGTGACCGACGCAGGTAATCCGCCCAACGCCTTTTGGCCAACTCGATGTCCTTCTGCTGCCGCCGTTTTGATCCACCCGCCAGCAGGATTATCATCTGGTCGCCCTCCCGCCCGAAATACACGCGGATTCCCTGTCCCCAATCGATCCGATACTCGATCACACCGCCGCCAACCGGCTTGGCGCTCGAGAAATTGCCCTGTTCGAGCCGCGCGAGCGCGACTGTCACTTTCGCCGCGGCGACCCCATCGAGCTCGGCAAACCATTCTTCGAATGGGCTGCTACCGTCCTCGAGCACATAAAACCGCAACTCAATCATTTTATAGTAACATATACGTTACCGAAAGGAAAGCCCCAATCTCGCGCCGCCGGTTCCCAGCATCACCCCTTGAGCCAGCGCGCCATCCGCCGCGCCGCGTCGGCGATCTGGTCGGGATCGCGGGCGAAGCAGAGGCGCAGGTGGCCCTCGCCGCCGGGACCGAAGGCGCCGCCGGGCGCCGCGCCGACGCCCGCTTCGTCGATGAGCTTCATGGCCAGCGCGCGCGAATCGTCAAAACCGTCGACCGCGCAGAAGAGATAGAACGCCGCCTCGGGCTCGGCGAAGCGCACCCGCCCGGTCGCCGCGAGCCCTTCGCATAAAATGTCGCGCGAGCGCCGGCAGCGATCGATCTGCGCGGCCAAGAAAGCTTCGCCCTCGTCGAGCGCGACGGTCGCAGCGCGTTGGGTGAAGACCGGCACGCCCGAGGTCGTGAACTGGACCAGGTTCTCGATCACGTCGCCGAGCGCGGACGGGGCCTCGAGCCAGCCGACGCGGAAGCCGGTCATCGCCCAGTTCTTGCTGAGCGTCTGGACGAACAGGATCTTGTCGTCGGGCGCCATCACGTCGTGGAACGAAGGCGCGCGGGAGCCGTCATAAGTCAGGCGGCCGTAGATCTCGTCGGCGATGATCCAGAGCCCGTGGCGGCGAGCGATCGCGAGCGTCGCGGCGATCTCCTCGCGCGTCGCGACGAAGCCGGTCGGATTGGCGGGCGAGTTGAAGAAAATGAGTTTGGTCGCCGGCGTCACCGCTTTGGCGAGCTTGTCCGGATCGAGGCTCCAGCGGCTCGTCCGGTCGAGGCGGACCGGCACGGCGCGGGCGCCGGAGATTTCGAGCGCGCCGACGAAATTGGGCCAGGCCGGGGTCGGGACGATCGCCTCGTCGCCGGGGCCGGCGATCATCCGGGTCGCGAGTTCGATCGCGTGCATGCCGCCGATGGTGACGAAGAAATTCTCCGGCGAGAACGCCCCGCCTCCCGGCGCCGAGCCGTAGACGCGGGTCATGTAGGCGGCGATCGCCGCGCGCAGCTCCGGCACGCCGCGCTGGTAGGTGTAGAAGGTCTCGCCGCGGTCGAGCGAGGCCTTGGCGGCCTCGCTGATGAACGGCGGCGTAGGCAGGTCGCCCTCGCCGACCCACAATGGAATCAGCCCCTGCCGGCCGCGGCCATAGTTGAACACCTCGACGATGCCGCTCGAGGCGACGGCGCGCATCGAAGGGCGGATCTGATCGAGCCAATCCGGGTCGAGAGGGGAGGGGGTAACACTCATTTCGGGGTCATGGACGAGCCCGAAAGCGGGCGCAAGCTCTTCGCCGGCGGCGGACGGGAATCCGCGACCTCAGGCGCCGGCGTCGCCCAGCGCGAGATCGTCCAGGATCGGGCAATCCGGCCGGTCGTCGCCGTGACATCGATGGACAAGGTGGCGCAGGGTCTTCGCCACCGCCTGCATGTCGGCGATACGCGCGTCGAGGTCGCCGATATGCGCCTCCGCGATCCGTTTGACCTCGCGGCTCGGTCGCGCCCGATCGCGCCAGAGCGCGAGCAGAGCGCCGATTTCCGCGATCGAAAAGCCAAGGCGGCGCGCGCGCCGGATGAACCTCAGCTCGTGAATGTCGCGCTCGCCATAGTCGCGGTAGGCGTTGTCCCGGCGCTCGGCCGGACGCAAAAGGCCGATCGCCTCGTAATGGCGGATCATCTTGGCGTTGACGCCGCTCGCCGCCGCCGCTTCGCCGATCTTCATGGCTTAGAACCTGCTTGACCTTCCCATGATGGGAAGGTTTATCGTGCAGGTCGATCCAAGACAAGCAAAGACCGAATGGCTCACGATCAAACCCACGCGCATGCGCCGACGAGCGAACCCGCCCCGCCCGGGCTGGTGAAGGACCCCGTCTGCGGCATGTCGGTCGATCCGGCGACAGCGAAGCACAAGGCCGAGCACGGCGCGGCGACCTATTCCTTTTGCAGCGCGCGCTGCCGCGAGAGGTTCGCCGCCGACCCGGCGCGTTTTCTGGCGACGCCGGAGCCGTCGCCGAAATCCGCCCCCTTGGCCGCGATCTACACCTGCCCGATGCATCCCGAGGTGCGCCGGCCCGGCCCGGGCCATTGCCCGATCTGCGGCATGGCGCTCGAGCCGGAGGTCGCGGCGCTCGGCGAAGGTCCGAGCGCGGAACTCATCGACATGACGCGGCGCTTCTGGATTGCGCTCGCGCTCTCCGTTCCAGTCGTCGTGCTCGAAATGGGCGGGCACCTCGTCGATCTGCATGCGCTCTTGCCGGAAACGGCCTCGAACTGGATTCAATTGACGCTCGCGACGCCGGTCGTGCTGTGGGCGGGCTGGCCGTTTTTCGAGCGCGGCTTTGCGTCGCTCAAGACCCGCAACCTCAACATGTTCACTCTGATCGCCATGGGCGTCGGCGTGGCCTTTGCATACAGCGTCGTCGCCACCGTCGCGCCGGGCGCTTTTCCGCCGGCGTTCCGTAACCCCAGCGGCGCGGTCGCGATCTATTTCGAAGCGGCGGCGGCGATCACCGTGCTCGTGTTGCTCGGACAGGTGCTTGAGCTCAGGGCGCGCGAACAGACCGGCGGCGCGATCCGCGCTCTTCTCGATCTTGCGCCCAAGACTGCGCGACGCGTCCGCGAGGGCGGAGCGGACGAGGATGTCGGGCTCGAACAGGTTGCGGTCGGGGATCGCCTGCGCGTGCGCCCGGGCGAGAAGGCGCCGGTCGATGGCGAGCTTATCGAAGGCCGCGGCGTGATTGACGAGTCCATGGTGACCGGAGAGTCGATGCCGGTCGTGAAGACCGTCGGCGACAAGCTGATCGGCGGGACGATGAACCAGAGCGGGGGCTTCGTGATGCGGGCCGACAAGGTCGGGCGCGACACGATGCTGGCCCGGATCGTCCAGATGGTCGCCGAGGCGCAGCGCAGCCGCGCGCCGATCCAGCGGCTTGCCGATCAGGTCTCCGGCTGGTTCGTTCCGCTGGTGATCGCGGCCGCGGTCGCGGCCTTTATCGCCTGGGCGATATGGGGGCCCGAGCCACGCTATGCCTATGCGCTTGTGGCGGCGGTCTCGGTCATGATCATCGCCTGTCCGTGCGCGCTTGGGCTCGCGACGCCGATGTCGATCATGGTCGGCGTCGGGCGCGGCGCGCAGGCCGGGGTCCTGATCAAGAACGCCGAGGCGCTGGAGCGGTTTGAAAGGATCGACACGCTCGTCGTCGACAAGACCGGCACGTTGACCGAAGGCAGACCCAGGGTCATCGCCGTGCGTACCGTCGGCGGCCTCGGCGAAGACGAGTTGCTCCGACTTGCCGCGAGCCTCGAACGGGCAAGCGAGCATCCGTTGGCCGCGGCGGTGGTGCGCGCGGCGGCGGACCGCAATCTCGTGCTTGGCAAAGTCGAAGACTTCGACTCGCCGGCGGGCAAGGGCGTGACCGGGACCGTCGACGGGCGCAAAGTGGCCCTTGGCAATGGGGCCATGATGGAGGCAGCCGGAATTGACGTCGCGACGCTCGAAGGGCAGGCCGACGAACTGCGCAACGACGGCGCGACGGCGATCTTCGCCGCAATCGACGGCAAGGCGTGCGGCGTGATCGCCATCGCCGATCCGATCAAGCCGACGACCGCCGGCGCCGTTCGCTCGCTGAGGGAAGCGGGCGTCCGGGTGGTGATGCTCACCGGCGACAATCGCACGACCGCCGAAGCCGTGGCGAGGAAGCTTGGCATTGCCGAGGTCGAAGCGGAAATCCTGCCGCAGGACAAGGGCAAAGTGGTCGAACGCCTGCGCGGGCAGGGGCGGACCGTCGCCATGGCGGGAGACGGGGTGAACGACGCGCCGGCGCTTGCCGCGGCAGACGTCGGCGTCGCGATGGGGACCGGCACGGAGGTCGCGATCGAAAGCGCGGGGGTGACGCTCCTGCGCGGCGACCTTCAGGGCTTGGTCATCGCCCGCCGGCTGTCGCAGGCGACGATGCGCAACATCCGGCAGAACCTCGTCTTCGCCTTCGTCTACAACGCAGCGGGGGTTCCGATCGCCGCCGGCGTCCTCTATCCGGTCTTCGGTCTCCTGCTGTCGCCGGCGGTGGCCGCGGCGGCGATGGCGCTCTCATCGGTCAGCGTGATCGCCAACGCGCTGAGGCTCAGGCGGCTTGCGCTCTGAAAAGCCGGTGCGCCCGGCTCAGCGTTTCGCCAGCGCGTCGCGGATTTGCGTCAGGAGCACGACTTCCTGAGTCGGCGGAGCCGGCACGGGCGGTTCCTTGGCCGCCTGCCGGGTCAGCATGTTGATGCCCTTGATCGCAATGAACAGCGCAATGGCGACGATGGCGAAGTTGATCACGACAGTGATGAAGTCGCCGTAGGCGAACACGCCGCCCTGTTTTCTCGCGTCAGCCAGGTTGGTCGCGGTCACGTCCTTCGACAGCGGAACAAAATAGTTGGAGAAGTCCGCATGTCCGGCGATGCCGATGATCGGCATGATGACGTCGTTGACCAGGGCGTCGACGATCTTGCCGAAGGCGGCGCCGATGATGACGCCGACGGCGAGGCTCAGCGCATTCCCTTTGAGCGCGAATTCCTTGAACTCGTTCCACATGGGCTATTGTCCTCGAGAGGCGGATCCCCGCGGGTCAATTCGGCCTCGCGAAAACTAGCTGAGCGCTCGCGCAAGATAAAGCCTTTGAATCGCCGGCACGCGCCCTTTGAGCTCTTCCGCGGCGTTAAGGCTCCTTGGCCTTCTTTTTCGTCTTCGTCTTGGGGGGCTTCTCGCTCGCCGACTTGCCGGCGGCCGCGGCGACGAACTCGTTGAGCCGCGTCTCGAGCAGCACGGCCCGGGCCTGGGTCAGTCGCATGGCGCAATAGCCGTGGACGCTCTCCTTCACATAGTCCCGGCAAGTGTCGTCGCGCTGGCCGGCGAAGCCGTTCTGGTCGCGAATCAGGTCCGCCGCATCCGGGCTCTCGGCGGAGCGGGCCTGGATCGCGCGCACCGCCTTGGCCATCGCCTTCTCGGCTTCGGCGCGCTCCTTGGCGAATGTCGCGGCGTCGCCGACCAGCGAGGCCCCGTCGGGGCCCCAAAGCCCGCCGGGACCCGTCTGGCAATCGGCGGCCTTGAATACGCATGCGGTGATCTGCGACGGCGCGAGCGCCGAGCCGTCGAGCACGTCGAAGGAGAACGGGCAGGCCGGGACGGCGGCCTCGAATCGCTCCAGTCCGTCAGGGCGTCCGACGCTGGTCGCTTGAATCGGATTCTCGCCGACGATGTCGACGACGCAGTGCTGGGAGGAATCCGAAACGCTCTCGCCGGCAAGCTGCAGCTTGTCGATCGTCGCCGCCTTGTCGTCGCCGGAAATTTGCAAAAGCCCCGACTTGCCGTTGAGCATGAGCGGGCGCCCGGCAATGCCTGCGACGCCGGGCACAGCCCAGGGCTTGATGCTCTTCGCGCCCGCTCCCGCGCCCTTGGCGGCGTGCGCGGTGCGGGGCTTGGCGGGTGAGGATGTCGCGTCAGGCGCCGCGGCCGGCGCCGCGCCGGGAAGAACCAATTGCGCCCCGGCCCCGCTCGCTGCGAGCGCCGCGGCGACGAGGCCGCAAAAGAGGGGACGAAACCGTCGAGTCATCGACCAAGTCTAGAGGCGTTCGGAAGAAAGGGGAAGGCGCCGGGCGACCCGCAACAACGAGCCCAAAGCTTGAAAAATCCGCCGCTTCCGCGCCTTGCGCCGCCAAATCGCCCCCCCTATATACGCCGGGACTGGCGGGTTAGGGCGCAATTCGCGCCGAACCGGCGGAAATCTGGCGATGACAAACGGGGATCGGAAGAGCGAGGCCGTTGGCTTGAAGGGCGCGGCGGAATGCTTTCTTAAGAGCTCGGCCGCTTTGGGGCCCGGCGGTCCCGCGATGGAATAGGGGAAAGAGAATGGCGAAGGTAATTGGCATCGACCTCGGCACGACCAACTCGTGCGTCGCTGTCATGGAGGGCTCGACGCCCAAGGTGATCGAAAATTCCGAGGGCGCGCGCACGACGCCGTCGATCGTCGCGTTCACCGACGATGGCGAGCGTCTCGTCGGCCAGCCGGCCAAACGGCAGGCGGTGACCAATCCCGAGCGCACGATCTTTGCGATCAAGCGCCTGATCGGACGGTCGTTCGACGATCCGATTTCAAAGAAGGACATGGCCCTCGTCCCGTACAAGATCGTTCGCGGCCCCAATGCCGACGCGTGGGTCAGCGTCGACGGCAAGCAATATTCACCCTCGCAGATTTCGGCCTTCATCCTCCAGAAGATGAAGGAGACGGCCGAGGCCTATCTCGGCGGTCCGGTGACCCAGGCGGTCATAACGGTTCCCGCGTATTTCAACGACGCCCAGCGTCAGGCGACCAAGGACGCCGGCAAGATCGCCGGCCTCGAAGTGCTTCGCATCATCAACGAGCCGACTGCGGCCGCGCTCGCCTATGGTCTCGACAAGAAGAAAGCCGGCACGATCGCGGTCTATGACCTCGGCGGCGGCACGTTCGACGTGTCCGTGCTCGAGATCGGCGACGGCGTGTTCGAGGTGAAGTCGACCAACGGCGACACCTTCCTTGGCGGTGAAGACTTCGACATGCGTCTGGTCGAATATCTATCGGGCGAGTTCAAGAAAGAGCAGGGCATCGATCTGACCAAGGACAAGCTCGCGCTTCAGCGCCTGAAAGAGGCGGCCGAGAAGGCGAAGATCGAGCTGTCGTCCGCGACCCAGACCGAGATCAACCTGCCCTACATCACCGCCGACGCGAGCGGGCCGAAGCATCTTGCGCTCAAGCTGACCCGGGCGAAGTTCGAGGCGCTGGTCGACGACCTCATTCAGAAGACGGTCGAGCCTTGCCGCAAGGCGCTGAAGGACGCCGGCCTGTCCGCGGGCCAGATCGACGAGGTGGTGCTGGTCGGCGGCATGACGCGCATGCCGAAGGTGCAGGAAGTCGTCAAGCAGTTCTTCGGCAAGGAGCCGCACAAGGGCGTCAACCCGGACGAAGTGGTCGCCGTCGGCGCCGCCATCCAGGCGGGCGTGCTGCAGGGCGACGTCAAGGACGTGCTGCTGCTCGACGTGACGCCGCTGTCGCTCGGGATCGAGACCCTGGGCGGCGTCTTCACCCGGCTCATCGAGCGCAACACGACCATCCCGACCAAGAAGAGCCAGGTGTTCTCGACCGCCGAGGACAACCAGACCGCGGTCACGATCCGCGTCTTCCAGGGCGAGCGCGAGATGGCCGCCGACAACAAGGCGCTCGGCCAGTTCGATCTGGTCGGGATCCCGTCCGCGCCGCGCGGCGTGCCGCAGATCGAGGTGACGTTCGACATCGACGCCAACGGCATCGTCAACGTCACCGCCAAGGACAAGGCGACCAACAAGGAGCAGCAGATCCGCATCCAGGCGTCGGGGGGCTTAAGCGAAGCCGACATCAACAAGATGGTGAAGGACGCCGAAGCCCATGCCGCCGAGGACAAGAAGCGGCGCGAGCTGGTCGACGCCAAGAACAGCGGCGAGGCGCTGGCGCATGACGCGGAGAAGGCGCTGAAGGATTATGGCGACAAGGTCGCCCAGTCCGATCGCAGCGCCATCGAGTCGGCGGTCGCTTCCCTGCGCACGGCGCTGCAGGGCGAGGACGTCGAAGCGATCAAGGCGCGCACCAACGACCTGATGCAGGCGCAAATGAAGCTCGGCGAAGCCATGTATAAGGCCCAGCAGGCGGCCGGCGGCGCGCCGGGCGACGCCGGCGCCGGTTCAGGCGGCGAGGGACAAGCCAAGGACGACGTCATCGACGCGGAATTCCGCGAAGTCGACGACGACAAGAAGAAGTCGTCCTGAAACGAATGAACCCGGCCGCGTCACGCGGCCGGCCTTGGGTTTAGGGGACGCCGGAATGGCGTATGGGGACTTGGCTGTCGTCGGGATCGCGCGGTGAAGCCTGGAATAGAACCGGCCCGTGCGCAGGCGAGCGGCGCGGGAAAAGCAGGTCTGAGGCATGCATAGGCTGCGGGCGCGCTGAACAATGGCCAAGCGCGATTTTTACGAAACCCTTGGCGTTTCCAAGACGGCGAGCGACGCTGAACTCAAGTCCGCCTTCCGCAAGGCGGCGATGCAGTGCCATCCCGACCGGCATCCCGGCGACAAGCAGGCCGAGTTGCGGTTCAAGGAGCTGAACGAAGCCTACCAGCATCTGTCGGACGCCCAGAAGCGCGCTGCTTATGATCGCTATGGTCACGCGGCGTTCGATCAGAGCGGCATGAACGACGGTTTCGCCGCCTCGATGTCCGACATTTTCGACGATCTGTTCGGCGACATGATGGGCGGGCGGCGCGGCCGCCAGTCCTCGGGCCGGGAGCGGGGCGCCGACCTGCGCTACAACCTCGAGATCACGCTCGAGGAAGCGTTTGGCGGCAAGTCCGCCACCGTCCGCATGCCGACGTCGCTGGCTTGCGAAGCCTGCGCCGGCTCCGGCGCGCGCCCCGGCTCCAAGCCCGTTACATGCAAGACCTGCGGCGGCCACGGGCGGGTCAGGGCGCAACAGGGCTTCTTCGCCATCGAGCGCACCTGTCCCTCGTGTCATGGCCGTGGGCAGACGATCGAGAATCCGTGCGACAAATGCGCCGGCTCAGGCCGGGTGACCAGAGAGCGCACGCTCTCGGTCAACGTTCCCGCCGGGGTCGAGGACGGCACCCGCATTCGCCTCACCGGCGAGGGCGAGGCGGGGATGCGCGGCGGTCCGGCGGGCGACCTCTACATTTTTCTGACCGTGAAGCCGCATGCGTTCTTCCAGCGCGACGGCGCCGATCTCTATTGCCGCGTTCCGATCTCGATGGTGCAGGCGGCGCTCGGCGGCGAATTCACCGTCCGCACGCTCGATGGAACCGAGTCGAGGGTCAGCGTTCCCGAGGGCGCGCAGTCGGGGCGCCAATTGCGGCTGCGCGGCAAGGGCATGCCGGTCTTGCGCTCGCGCGATTCAGGCGACCTGTTCGTTCAGCTCAATGTCGAGACGCCGCAAAGCCTGACGCGGCGCCAGCGCGAACTCCTGACCGAGTTCGCCGCCGAGTCCTCGCACAAGACCCACCCCGAAAGCGCCGGCTTCTTCGCCAAGATGAAGGAGTTCTTCGAGGGTCGCAGCTAGAGCCGTGCGATTGGTGCGGCTTGACTGGAACCGTCGGGCGAATTGTGGCGAGAAAGAAAAAGCGACAAGCCGCTGCGATAATCAGAAACGCGCACTATTGTACGCCCGTCGTGAGATTGCGGGAATGTCCCCGCGGCGCGTCAGAGGCCGTCGGAGATCGAAGGAATCCGGGTGTTCCACGGCATAATCAGCGGGAAAACGATATATTCATCTCTGACTTCGATTTTGCGTCTTCGAACCTTCGACTAGGACCTTTGCTTTCCTTCCGGGTCGGCCTTTGGTTTCCTTCCGTTTTGATTCCCTTCGCCGCGCCTGGGCCCGAGGGCCTTTGCCAGGCGGCTGCCCGGTCCATAAGCGCCGCACGGCGCAAGGGGCTCGCCGCTCATCCGCGGGAAGCCGGAATGCCGGGTCAAGCGCGACACAGGCCGCATCGGCGGGGGTTCGCCGACAGCGCCCGTTTTCTAAGGTCTCTCATCGCCGCGCCCCGTCTGGTCGGCGCGGTCGCGCCGTCGGGACGCGCGCTTGCGCGGGCCATGGCGGCGGCGGCCGGTCCTCCGCCGCATGGTCTCATCGTCGAACTGGGGCCCGGCACCGGTCCGGTGACCCGGTCCCTGATCGAGGCCGGCGTTCAGCCCGAGCGGCTCGCGCTGGTCGAATACGACCCGGAGTTCTGCCGGCTCTTGAGGCAGCGCTTCGCGGCGGCCAGGGTCATTCAGGGCGACGCTTACGACCTTCCGCGGACACTCGCGGAACTGGGCGGCCAGCCGATCGGAGCCGTCGTCTCCAGCCTGCCGCTGCTCAATCAGCCGCCCGAGCGGCGCGCAAAGCTGATCGGCGACGCCTTCGCGCTGATGGGGCCAGTCGGCCGCTTCGTTCAGTTCACCTACGGCGTCCTGTCGCCGATACCGCGCGAGGTCTGCGCCAATCGCTACGCCGCGGTTCGCTCGCGACCGATCCTCTTCAACGTGCCGCCCGCCCGGGTGTGGACCTATCGGCTCGAGGGCCATGGTGAAGGTTAGCCAATTGAGCCCGCTTGCTCCGCGCGAAAGGCTGATCGTCGCCCTCGATGCGCCCGATGTCGGCTGGGCGCGGGGTCTCGTCGAGCGGATCGGCGACGGCGCGACATTCTATAAGATCGGCATGGAGCTCGCCTATGGGGGCGGCCTTGCGGCTCGCGCCCGAGCTGGCTTCGGCGGGAAAACAGGTCTTTCTCGACCTCAAGCTGCACGACATTCCCAATACCGTCGAGCGGGCGACGGCGCAGGCGGCAAAACTCGGCGCGAGGTTCCTCACCGTCCACGCCTATCCGCAAACGATGCGCGCCGCGGTCGCCGGCGCCAAAGGCTCGGGAATGCGTATTCTCGCCGTCACTGTGCTGACCTCATACGACGACGCCGATCTCCTCGACGCCTGCTACCGGTTCGGGGTGGTCGAAACGGTCCGCCGGCGGGCCGAGCAGGCGCTCGCGCTTGGCGTCGACGGCCTCGTGGCGAGCGCCGCCGAGGCGGCGCTGGTGCGCCAGACCGTCGGTCGCGACATGCTTATCGTCACTCCCGGCATCCGGCCGGCGGGCGCGGAGGCCGGCGACCAGAAGCGCGTCGCGACGCCGGCCGAGGCGATCCGCAACGGCGCCGACTACCTCGTCGTCGGCCGCCCGGTGACCCAGGCGCGCGATCCCGGCGCGGCTGCCGAGGGGGTGGTCGCCGAAATCGCAGGCGCCCTCGCTTGATCGGGCGCGAAGCCGCGCTAGGTTGGTAACGCCGCCTCAAAGGAGCCGTCATGCCCAAGGGTTATGTCATTTCGCGCGTCGACGTCATCGATCCGGACGCTTACACCCGCTACGCCGCCGCCGCGACCAAGGCAATCGCCGACCATGGCGGAAAGCCGCTCGCGCGCGGCGGGCGGTGGGAGGCGCTCGAAGGCAAGGCGCGGGCGCGCAATGTCGTGCTCGAGTTCGAGAGCTACGAAGCGGCGCGCCGCTATTTCAATTCCGAGCAATATCAGGCGGCGCGCGCGCTGCGCGAGGGCGCGGCGGAGATGGAGATGGTTCTGGTCGAGGGGGTCTGACGATGCCGAAGGGCTACTGGATCGCGCATGTCGACGTGCGCGATCCCGAGATCTACCAGCAATATGTCAAGGCCAACGCGGTCGCATTCGCCAAATACGGCGCGCGTTTCCTCGTGCGCGGAGGCAAGCATGTCGTCGCCTCGGGCAAGGCGCCGGCGCGCAATGTCGTGATCGAGTTTCGCGACTACGAGACCGCGCTTGCCTGCCACGATTCTCCCGAATATCGCGAGGCCGCGAAACTGCGCGACGCCGGGGCCGCCGTGGACCTTATCATCATTGAAGGCTACGACGGCCCGCAGCCGGGCTGAGCACGAAGGAACGGATGGCCGAGATGAGGCTGATCGTCAGCGGCGCCGCCGGCCGCATGGGCCGGATGGTCGTCAGAACAATCCACGAGTTGGAAGGCCTCAAGCTGACCGGCGCGCTCGAGCGCCCGGACTCGCCCTGGCTCGGCGGCGACCCGGCCGTTCTGGCGGGTTGTCCCGCGAGCGGCCTTGTGATCGGCGCCGACCCGCTGCCGCTCCTGCTCGAGGCCGACGCCATCATCGATTTTTCCTCGCCCGCGGCCAGCGTCGAGCTCGCCGGACTCGCCGCGCAAGCGCGCATCGCCGATGTGATCGGGACGACCGGCCTTAGCGACGACGATCTCGACAAGATCGACGCCGCGGCGCGCCACGCCCCAATCGTGCGGTCGGGCAACATGAGTCTCGGCGTGAACCTGCTCGCGGCGCTGACCCGGAGCGCAGCGTCAGCGCTCGGACCCGATTTCGATATCGAGATCGTCGAGATGCATCATCGGATGAAGGTCGACGCGCCCTCGGGCACGGCGCTCCTGCTCGGCGAAGCGGCGGCTGCGGCGCGAGGCGTCGCGCTCAAGGACCATTCGGCGCGCGGCCGCGACGGGCTCACCGGGGCTCGCCGCAAGGGCGACATCGGCTTCGCGTCGCTGCGCGGCGGCACGATCGTCGGCGATCACAGCGTCGTCTTCGCCGGCGAGGGCGAGCGGGTCACTCTCAGCCACCACGCCGAGGATCGGGCGGTGTTTGCGCGCGGCGCCCTGCACGCGGCGCAATGGGCAAACGGGCGAAAGCCCGGGCTCTATTCGATGGCGGACGTGCTGGGACTCGGCGACGGCTGAGCCGGCCCGCGCGCCGTCACTTCTGGGCGCGAACTTCCGTGCACGAAAGATCGAGCTTCGCCATCTTTTGGGTCTTGCCGGCATGGACCTGGATGGCGAGCGGCATGCACATCGCCCCGTCCAGGAACACAACCTTATGCTCCACGCCGTCGGAGCCGAAGATGAAATTGGTGAAAGCCTTGTGGGTGACGACGGGCTGCCCGGAATGGCCGGTCTGGGTCAGGTCCACGATCGCGGTCGCATATTTGGGCGAGGCGTTCTTGTCGCCCTCGAAGGTGAAGTCGAGCAGAAGGCCGGTCGCCGTGTCGCCCCCAAGCGCGCCGCCCCTCGGCGCGTCGACCAGGCTCTGGTCGCTGCTGATGAGATCGTCCGAGAGCTTCCCCGCGTGTTCGAGGAAGGCGTAGGCCTTCACGTCGACGATTTTGAGTTCGGCCGCCTGAACGACCCCGCCCAGCCCCAATGACACCGCCGCCGCCGCGGCCCAAAGCGCACTCATGCCCCCCTCCTTACGCTACGAAATATCGCTTTTACGAATAAACCCCCGGCCCGCGATGAGCGGAGCCGGGGGTATCTAGCCCGTCAAATTGACGGCGATATGTCAGTTGTTGCGCTGCGAGCCGGTCAGCATCAGGATGGCCTGGAACATGTTGATGAAGTCGAGGTAGAGGCGCAGCGCGCCGTGAATCGACTTCTTTTGGGCCATCTCGTAAGTGTCGCCGCTGAAATACATCTCCTTGATCGACTGGGTGTCCCAGGCGGTAAGGCCGGCGAAGATCACGACGCAGAGAATCGACAGCCCAAACTGCAGCCCGGTGCTGTGCAGCAGGAACACGTTCAATAGGCTCGCGACGATCAGGCCGACGACGCCCATCATCATGAACGAGCCCATTGCCGACAAGCTGCGCTGGGTCGTGTAGCCATACAGGCTGAGGCTCGCAAACGCGGCGGCGGTGGCGAAGAACGCGCGCCCGAACGAAGCGCCGGTATAGACCACCAGGAGCGCCGACATCGACAAGCCGATCAGCGCCGCGAAGGCGATGAAGGCATTGCGGGCGGTCGCCACCGACATCGAGCTGATGCGGGCGGAGATCCAGAACACCAGCGCGAGCGGCGCGAGCACGATCACCCAGCGCAGCGGCGAGACGTAGATCGCGCGCCCGAAATCGGTCAGCATCAGCCGACCGGTTTCCGACTGGACCGTCCCAAGCTGAAACGCGCCCCAGGCGACGAGCCCGGTCACGCCGAGGCCGAGGGTCATGTAGTTGTAAACGCCGATCATGTAGGCGCGGAGCCCCTGATCGACAGCGACGCCGGACCGTGCTTGCCCCGCGCCGAAACGCGGGTTGGCGTAGCGGTCATAGTCGGACATGAGAGAAACCTCTTGATAAGGGTGCAGCGCCCGCCCAGGAACCGCCTTGGCGAGCGCCCATCGCGCATAATATGGCCGCACGGCGCCCCTCCGCAAGGGCGATCCCGGGGAATCGCCCTGTCGCTTCATTACCGATTGGTAAGCGGGCGCCCCCCGGCGCTTCTAATGCCCGCCGCCGGGGCCCCCCGCCGCGGCCGGACGACGCATCAGCGCGGCGAGGCCGACGCAGCCGAGGAAGAGGATGGTCAGCGTCAGGAACACGTCGGCGAGCGCCATCACCTCGGCCTGCCGGCGAACGATGAGAGCGAGCTGGCGGGTCGCCGCCAGCTGGGCTTCGGAGCCCCGCGCCGCCATCGCCGCGGTCATGTTGGCGAGCGTGTCCTCCGCCACCCGGCGCCCCCAGGTGACCGATTCGCGCAGCCGCTCAAGATGCAGGTCCATGCGCTTGTCGAGCAATGTGTTGATCAGAGCGAGACCGACCGCCCCGCCGAGGTTGCGCATCAGATTGAAGAGGCCGGAGGCGTTCTTGATCTTCGCCGGCGGCATCGTGCCGAGCGCGAGATTATTGATCGGCACCATGGCCAGCATCAGGCCGACGCCGCGGAAGACCTGCGGCCAAAGGAGCTCCCAGAAGTCCCAGTCGACGGTGACGAACGAGGCCTGATAGGTGCCGACGGCGAACGAGACAAAGCCAGCCGCGATCATGATCCGCGGGTCGACGCAATTCATCAGCCGTCCCGCCAGCGGGGCGGTGAGGAACATGCACAGGCCGGTCACGAACATCGTCTTGCCGATCATCAGCGACGAATAGCCGCGCACCACCGCCAGATAGACCGGATAGATGTAGGTCAGGCCGTAAAGGCCGATACCGAGCACGAAGGCGAACATCGAGCCGGCCCAGAAATTGCGGTCCCTGAATGCAGTCAGATCGACAATCGGCTGGCGGGCGGTCGCCATGCGCCAGAAGAAGGCGACGCCGCTCACCGCCGAGATCAGAATGGCCATCGTCACCGGCTGGCTCTCGAACCAGTCCTTCGACGGTCCTTCCTCGAGCGCGTACTCCATCGCCCCCAGGAAGCCGGCCATCGTGAGCAGCCCGACATAGTCGAAATGGGTCAGAAGCGAATAGTCGGGCTCGTCAAAGTCGATCAGCAGCCAGGCTGCGATGGTGACGACGACGCCGGGCCCGAGATTGACCAGGAACAGCCAATGCCAGGAGAACCAGTCGGTGAGATAGCCGCCGACCGTCGGGCCGATCGTCGGCGCGAGCGTCGCCACAAGGCCGATGACCGGCGCGATGAGCGGCTGCTTGTCGCGCGGAAAGATGGTGAACGCCGAGGCGAACACGGTTGGGATCATGCCGCCGCCGATGAAGCCCTGCAGCGCCCGCCAGAGGATCATTTCCTGGATCGAATTGGCGTGCGCGCACATGAAGCTCATAAGCGTGAAGCCGCCGGCGGAAATCGTGAAGATGACCCGGGTCGACACCACCCGGGACAGAAAGCCCGACAGCGGAATCATGATCACTTCGGCGACCAGGTAGCTGGTCTGGACCCAGGTGATCTCGTCGGTGGAGGCGGACAAGCCCGCCTGGATCTCGGACAGCGAAGCTGAAACGATCTGGATGTCCAGGATGGCCATGAACATCCCGAACACCATGAAGATGAACGCCGCGACCCGCCGCGCCGAGAAATTTCGCTGTCCGGCCGACGCCGGGGCGACGACGAGGTCGGTCGCCGGCGCCGACCCGCCGGGCCGTATCGCGGCGACCGCGTCGGTCACGGCTTCTCGCTCTTGGTCGCGAAGGCTTCGAGCCCGAGCGCGCCGAGGAGCGTCGGCTTGGGCGCGCTAGGATCGCGGGTGTGGACCGTCGCGACGACCGAGAGGCCGGGCCGAAGCGCGACTTCCTTCAACACCTCTTCGGGGAAGGTGATGCGCACGGCGACGCGCTGGACGACCTTGGTGAAGTTACCGGTCGCATTGTCCGGCGGAAGGAGCGAGAACTCGGCGCCCGAAGCCGGGGAAATCGAGGACACCACGCCCTCGACCACCCGCCCGTCTAGCGCGTCGATGGCGACGTCGACTTTCTGGCCGGGCTTGATGTCGCCGAGCTGGGTCTCCTTGAAATTGGCGTCGACATAGGAGGCGTCGAGGGGCACGAGCGCCATCATCCTCGTTCCCGGCTGCACGAAGTCGCCGACATGGGCGGCGACATTGCCGATCGTGCCGTCGAAAGGCGCGACCACCCGGGTGAAGGAAAGATTGCGCTCCGCCATATCGAGCGCGGTGACGAGTTCCGTGCGCTGATGCGCAGCTTCGTCCTTCTGCGCCTTCAGGACATCGAGATTGGCCTTCGCGCCGTCGAGCGCCGCCGCGGTCGAGGCGACGCTCGCCCTGGCGGCGGCGAGGGCGGCCACCGTCCGGTCGCGGTCGGCGGTCGCCTGCTCGAGGCGCTGCTGCGAGCCGAAATTGGTCTGCGCGAGCTTGTACGACCGCTCATATTCGAGCGCCGCCCGCTCGACATCGGCCTCGGCGCTCTTCACCTGGGCGCCCGTCGCCGTCGCCTGGGCTGCGGCCTGGGCGATGATCGCGGCCTGGGCGTCGATCTGGCGGGCGAACCGCGCGACCGTTGCGTCCTGGGTGCCGATGCGGGCCCGGGCCGAGTCGACCGCATTCTGATAGTCGCCGTCGTCGATCGCCACGACCAGGTCGCCCTTGTGGACGACCTGGTTCTGGACGACCGGAACCGCAGTGATGTGACCTGTCGCCTTGGCCGCGATGATCGAAGTCAGGGCGCCGACATAGGCGTCGTCGGTCGAGACGAGGAACCGTCCCTCGACGAAATAGTCATACGCCGTCTTGCCGCCGTACCCGAGCGCCGCGAGGATAATGACCGGCACGACGAACCGGCGCAGGCCCGAGCGCTTGGCCGGCGCCGGCTTTGCGACCGCCACCCCACCAGCCGGCGGATGCGTAAGCGCGCCGTGCGAGGGGTTCGCGGGCGTCGGAAAACCGGGTGAAGCGGGAGCCGTCATCGCCCGCGACACGGTCGCCGCACCCGGCTCCGCGACTTTGGGAGTATCGTTCATCGGAAATAGCCGCCCTGAACAAATGTTGACCGAACGGTTCGGTCATTTTTTGTTGACTTAGCGCAAATCGGGGCGTACTGCAACAAAAATCGAACCGAACCGTTCGGTCAGTGGTTCGGCGGCAGAAGGGCGCACAGGCATGGAATCGGAGGTTTTGGCGGCGGAGGCGACCTCGAGCAATGACGGCAGCGCGAAACGGCGCCAGATCATGGATGGGGCGCGCTCGGTTTTCCTGGGCTCCGGTTTTGACGGCGCGAGCATGAACGACATTGCGCGCGCCGCCGGCGTCTCGAAGGGCACGCTCTATGCCTATTTCAACTCCAAAGACGAATTGTTCGAGGCTATCATCCGGGGCGAATATGCGCAGTCAGCCGAACGCCTCTGCACCTTCAGGCGCGAGGGCGACGTACGCGAGATGCTTATGGACTTCGGCGTCCGGCTGATCAGCCGCATGGCCGAACCTGGAACGCGCGCGCTTGCCAGGGTGGTCATCGCGGCGGCGGAAAAATTCCCCAATGTCGGGCGCGCTTTCTACGAGGCTGGCCCGCTTTATGGCGCCACCCGGCTTGCTGCGGAGCTGGAAAACCTCGAGAAGTCGGGAGCGCTCAAGGTCCCGGATTCCGAGCGCGCGGCGTGGCAGTTCGTCGATCTCTGCCAAAGCTACGTTTACAAGCGCCTTCTGTTCGGCGTCGTCGACTCGATCAGCCGCGAGGACATCGAAGCCTCG
Organism: uncultured Alphaproteobacteria bacterium; assembly: GCA_963806935.1. GTDB lineage: Bacteria > Pseudomonadota > Alphaproteobacteria > Rhizobiales > Beijerinckiaceae > Roseiarcus. The sequence goes on along the minus strand of CAWEAT010000016.1, from coordinate 14,145 downwards.
GTCGAGGCGGGGGTCGATGTGTTCATGAAGGCGTATGGCGCCGGTAGGCGTGCCGAATAGGTCCGGAGGACGCCGGGCCTTGGAGGGCCGGAAGATCAGACCGTGACCTCGCTCGCTCGTCCAAGGCGGCGATGTTCGCCCTGTGATTCCCCTCACTTTTAAGTTGAGATCCTTGAGCTAGACTGCGCGGGGATTCAGCGGGGGGAGGCCTGTTCATGTTTGGCAGCACGATTCTCGATGTCGCAATCGGTCTGATTTTCAGCTTTCTCGCGGTTAGCCTGTTCACCAGCGCCACAGTCGAGGCAATCAACTCCCTATTGCAGCTGCGCGCAGTCAATCTCAAGAGCGGAATCATGGCGCTCGTCAATGATCCGGAGTTCGATGGACTTGCGAAGCGCCTTTACGCGCATGCGCTCGTAAGTCCCTTGGGTCCAGGCCTTCAGCAGGCTCCGGCGGCCGCGACGGCTCCTCTGCAGACAAGTGCTGGAGCGGCTCCGGTCAAAGCGCGACCGGCCTCCGACAACAGCACCTACCTCTCGCGGGTCAAAGATGTCGCGGCGTTCTGGCGGCCGGCCGGTCCTGCATATGTCGACATCAGAACGCTTCCCGCCTATATCGACAAGCATCAGTTTGCGCGGGCTCTGCTCGATATAACCGGGCTCTCCGCGGCGTCGGCGGCAGACGCCGCGGCTGCGGCGGCCGACGCGAAGGCGCGCAGCGCCTCGCTCGACGCCGCGATTGCCGCGATCGCCAATCCGCAAATCCACGATTTCGTCAAAGGCGCATCCGATCGCACCAGAGGCGACATCAAGGCGATCGAGGACGAAGTCGCCGCCTGGTTCGACGGCGCCATGGACCGGGTGAGCGGCGAGTTCAAGCGCTGGACGCAGGCCGCCGCCTTCGCCATCGCGCTCGCGTCGGCGGTGTTCTTCAATATCAACTCGATCCGCGTCGGCGAGGCCCTGTGGGAGCATCCCGCCATCGCCGACCAGCTTTATAGCGCCGTGCAGCCGCAATCGCCTCAGTCGGACACAGCTTCTCAGTCCGTTCCTGGAGCCTCGCCCAACTTTCTCGCCGACGAGAAAAAGGCGTTAGCCGATATCCAGGCGTTGCTGGTCGCCGGCCTGCCGATCGGATGGCCGTCCGGTCGCTTGTTCGACATCAGCGATGGCCACGGCGGTCCAATTTATGTCTGGACTTCTCAAACCTTCGGCCAGTCCCTGGTCGGGTGGCTCATCACCGCATTCGCCACTCTGTTCGGCGCCCCATTCTGGTTCGACGCTTTACAGTCGATCGTCCGCCTTAAGGGCGCGGGCCCGAGCCCGGCCGATAAAGCAGATAAGCGAGCCGCATCAAGCTAGTGCGCTTCGCATTTGGTCTGAGGCGCCCGATAGAGAGACAGTTCGAACGACAATCCGTTGCGGAAAATCAGAACTCCGGTTAAGCTGGCCTATGAACGCTCCCGGCCTTCTTTCACGCCAAGGACGCAAGTTTGCCTTGCGGGCCCTCTCTTGCGGCAACAAAGCGCGACAAAAAAATATATCCCCGCTTCCGGGCCGCGCAACCCATTGAAAAGCCTCGATTCGCACGAGCGAATCCAAGCAAATCCAACACAATTCAAACGCCTCATGAGCCGGGTCTTCGGCGCCAACGGCCACGAGCCAAGAAAACCCAAACCAATTGACCGGACCAACGCCGCAGCCCACTGACGACGAGGAACCGACCCGACTCCGGGCGAGAGCAAAGCGCTCTAATCGGCGCTGCGCGACACAGATCAGCGCGTCTTGTGGCTTTTCCCGGCGCGCTCGTGTTTGGCCGCCGACCCTTCCTCGCCATCGATCGCCAGCGGATGGATCATGTCCTCGGGGCGGACCCATTTGTCGAACTGATCGGCAGTCACATGACCGAGCGCGAGCGCCGCCTCGCGCAGGCTGACGTCGTCGCGATAGGCCTTGAGCGCGATCTCGGCCGCCTTTTCGTAGCCGATATGAGGATTGAGCGCCGTCACAAGCATCAGCGAATTGTCGAGGTGCTCCTTGATCCGTTTCTCGTTCGGCTCGATGCCGCGGGCGCAATTCTCGTCAAAGGAGCGGCAGCCTTCAGCCAGAAGCTGAATTGAACTCGAGCACGTTGTGCAGGGCGACCGGCCGATAGACATTGAGCTGGAAGTTCCCCTGAGAGCCGGCGAAGGCGACCGATGTGTCGTTGCCGAACACCTGGACCGCGACCATGGTCAAGGCTTCGCATTGGGTCGGATTGATCTTGCCCGGCATGATCGAGGAGCCGGGTTCGTTCTCGGGGATTTTCAATTCGCCGATGCCGGCTCTCGGCCCGCTGGCGTAGAGGCGGATGTCGTTCGCCATTTTCATCAGCGCGCCCGCGAGCGTGCGCAACGCCGCGCTCATATTGACCATTGCGTCGTCTGCCGAGAGCGCCGCGAATTTGTTCGACGCCGAGGTGTACGGCGTTCCTGTTTCCTCCGCGAGCTTTCGCGCAACCGTGTCGCCGAACCGCGGATCGGCGTTGAGCCCGGTGCCGACGGCCGTGCCGCCGATCGCGAGCGGGAGGAGGCCCTCGCAGGCCCTCTCGACCGTCTCGATCGCGTGAGAGATCTGCGCCGCCCAGCCTGAGATCGCCTGGCCGAGCGTCAGCGGCGTTGCGTCCTGCATATGGGTGCGGCCGACCATCACGATGGTCGAAAACGCCTTCGCCTTGTCGTCGAGCGTGTCGCGCAGTCGCGCAACCGCAGGCAGCAGGAACTGCTTGGTCTGGTGGACCGTAGCGATATGCATGACGGTCGGGAAAACGTCGTTCGACGACTGGCTGTGGTTGACGTCGTCGTTGGGATGGATCGGCTTCTTGGAGCCGACGACGCCACCCGCGAGCTGGATCGCCCGGTTGGCGATCACCTCGTTGGCGTTCATGTTGGATTGCGTGCCGGACCCGGTCTGAAACACGACCAAGGGAAACTCATGGTCGAGCTTGCCGTGGATCACTTCTTCGGCGGCGCGAACGATGAGCTCGACCTTCTCCTTCGGCAAATGGCCGAGCTCAAGGTTTGCCAGCGCCGCGCATTTCTTGAGGAGCCCGAAGGCGTGAACCACCGGGCGCCCCCAGCGGTGCCGCTCGACGCCGATGGTGAAATTCTGCCGCGACCGCTCGGTCTGCGCCCCCCAGAGATGGTTCGTTGGCACCCGGACTTCGCCAAGCGCGTCCTTTTCGATGCGAAACTGATTGTTCGTCTTCGGATCGCTCGCCATCTTTCCGTTCTCCGCCGATAGCAATGAAGGCACGGACTGGCGAAAGCAAGGAGATGCGGCAGCTCTTGCTCTCGCGGTCTCGCTTCTCTATAAGCCCCGGCTTCGCGCCGATTCCGACACCCCTGGAGGCAGGGCGCGCACTCGATAGCAAATAAGGACATCATCATGGCAGCGATCAAGCAACTCGCGGCCGTGACGCGCAGCGGGACAGGCAAGGGGGCCGCCCGCTCCGTTCGTCGCGAAGGCCGCGTTCCCGCCGTCATCTATGGCGGCGGCCTGAAGCCCGAGCCGATCTCGGTCGACTACAAGGACGTCAACAAGCTCATCTACTCGGGCCACTTTCTGACCTCCATTTTCGAGCTTGAGGTCGAAGGCCGGAAGGAGCGCGTTCTGCCGCGCGATTATCAGCTCGACGTGGTCTCCGACCGGCCGGTCCATGTCGATTTTCTCCGGCTTGCGCCGGGATCGCGGGTGCGCATCGGCGTGCCGGTGCATGTCGTCAATCGCGACGCCTCGCCGGGAGTGAAGAAAGGCGGCGCGGTCAATCTCGTGCTCCATACGGTGGAGGTGATGGCGCCGGCCGACGCCATCCCCGAATCGATCACCATCGACCTATCGGGCCTCGATTTTCACGATTCCGTCCACGTCTCCGCGGTCAAGCTGCCGGAGGGCTGCCGGCCGGTCAGCTCCAAGACGGACCAGACGGTGGTCACGATCGTCCCGCCGACGGTAATGGTCGAGGAAACGCCGGCTGCGGCGGCGACGGCCGCCGCCGCGCCTGCGCCGGGCGCCGCCGCCTCCGCGCCTGCGGCGGGCGCACCGGCCAAGGCCGACGCCGCCAAGGGCGCCGCCGCTCCGGCAAAAGCGGCCGCGCCCGCCGCCGCCAAGAAATAGCGCTCGCGCACGCCCCGAGCCGACGGGCCCGCGCCAACGCGGCCAAGCCCGTCGCTCATGCTGATCGATCGGGGACCCCATGCTGGTCATCGCGGGACTCGGCAATCCGGGCGCGCGTCACGCCCGCAACCGACACAACGTCGGCTTCATGTCGGTCGATGCGATCGCCGAGGCGCACCGTTTCGGCCCGTTTCGCGCGCGCTGGCAGGGATGGGCGGCCGAGGGGCCGGTCGGCGATGAGCGGGTCATCCTGCTGAAGCCGCAGACCTACATGAACGATTCCGGACGCAGCGTCGGCGAGGCGCTGCGTTATCTCAAGCTCGATCTCGCCGCGCTGATCGTCATTCACGACGAGCTTGACCTCGCGCCCGCAAAAGTGAGGGTCAAGGTCGGCGGCGGCAACGCCGGCCACAACGGCCTGCGCTCGATTACAGCTCACGTCGGCAACGACTATAAGCGGGTGCGCATCGGCATCGGCCATCCCGGCGACAAGGCGCTGGTTCACAATTACGTGCTGAGCGACTTCGCCAAGTCGGAAGCGGGCTGGGTCGAAGCCGTCTGCCATGCGATCGCCGCCGCCGCGCCCTTGCTGGTCGCCGGCCAGGATGCGAGCTTCCAGAACAGAACTCACCTCGCAATCGAGGCGGCTGGTTTCGGCGAGGAAGCGGACGTCTGACCTTGTCGACGGGCCTTACGCCGCGCGGACGGGATCGCGGCGGCGGCGCGCGCGCCGCCTGCGCCGCTCCGCGGTTTCGGGGGCCGCTTCCGGATCGAGCGCCGGCAGGGTGTCCATGACCCGTTCCGGCGGGAAGATGACGATCACCTCCGTCCCAAATCGCAGCGTCGACTTGAGGCGGAACTCGCCGCCGTGCAATTCGACCAGGCCCTTGACGATCGGCAATCCGAGGCCGGTGCCTTCCTCGGCGTTCTTCTGCGCCAGCGTGCCGCGGCCGAAAGACGAAAGCACGATCGGGATTTCCTCCGCCGGAATGCCGGGCCCGGTGTCACGGATGGAGAGATATTGCCCGCCGGTCCGGGTCCAGCCGACCTTGACGACCACCGAGCCGCCCTGGGGCGTGAACTTGATGGCGTTGGTGAGTAGGTTCAACGTCACCTGGCGCACCGCGCGCTCGTCCGCCCAGATCCGCGGCAGGTCGCTCTCCAGCGCTTCGGTGATGACGAGGCGCCGCCGTTCGATGCGCATCGACATAAGACGGAGGCATTCCTCGACCACGCCGGTGAGCGAGACCGGCTCCTCCTTCAGTTCGTAGCGTCCGGCTTCCACCCGCGAGAGGTCGAGTATTTCGTTGATGAGCATCAGGAGATGCTGGCCGCTCGAGTGGATGTCGGTGGAATATTCCTTGTAGACCGGCGCCGTATGGGGACCGAACAGCTCGGCCTTCATCACTTCGGAGAACCCGAGCACCGCATTGAGCGGCGTCCTGAGTTCATGACTCATCGTCGCCAGGAAGCGCGACTTGGCGAGATTGGCGCTCTCAGCGCGCCGGCGCGCCTCATCCGAATTGAGCTTGGCCTGCTCGAGCTCGGCGATGAGCGAGTCCTTTTCCGCCTGAAATGAAATGTTCTGCGCCGCGGCGGCGTGCAGGCGTCGCGCCACGACCAGGAAATAGCCGATGACGCCCACGGCAAGCGCGGCCGTCGGCAGCGCCGCTCCCTGCAGACGGGGGGCGTAAAGAATAATCACGCCAAGGATCATCGGCAGCATGCCGGCCACGAACGCCGCCGGAATTGCCGCGGCCAGAAGCGACATCACGGTCGAAACCAGGAGCATCACGACAATGGCGAACGCCTGCGCGTTGGGATCGTGCGACTTGAGCAGCACGACGATGAGGTAGGCCCAGGCCGAGCCGCAGAGCGTGGTGGAGAGCACGAACTTGCGCCGCCACGCGCCGGCTGCTTTTTCCTTTTCGCTGCTGTCAAGGAACGCGATCGGCAGCGCATAGCCGATCGCGATCGCGCACGAGATGAAAGTGATCCAGGTCACCAGCGGTCCGGCGTCGACCCACGCCAGCGCGGTCGCGCAGACGCCGAGCGCGATGATGCCGAGCATCGGCGAGGCGCTGCGATTGATCTCGGCGAACAACCGCACCATCGCCGCCGAATGGCTCGGGACCGCATCGGGTTCGGAGAGGGACCGCCGCGCCTCCCGGAGCTGGACGCTCATCTTGCGCCGGCGCGCGGCTGCGTCGGGGTCGCTTCTATGCCCGCTCCCCGCCAGATCGGCCCCGACGTCACTCATGAACCGCCCGACACGCACGCCTTACTCGCGTCAATCATGCGGCCGGAATGCTTAACGAGCAACTGACGCGATGGCGCGGAATTGAGAGATTATTGAGGATATTTCGACTAACGTCGTTAAGTCCACGGGCGCCGGTTCTCGCGCTGCGACGTCGAGCCCAGAATTACTGAACCCGCCTAGGTAGAGGGAGGCGGCCGCGGCGGGGAGGAGGGCGGCATGAAGTTCTACAACTCAAATTTGGCCCCAAACCCGCGCCGCGTGCGCATTTTCCTGGCCGAGAAGGGGGTCACGATTCCTCGGATCGAGGTCGATCTCGCCAAACTGGAGCAAAGGACGCCCGAATTCTCGGCCCTCAATCCCTTCCAGACGATCCCGATTCTCGAACTGGACGATGGCACAAGGATCGCCGAATCAATCGCCATCTGCCGCTACATCGAGGAATTGTGGCCGGAGCCGAACCTGTTCGGCCTGACCGCGCTCGAACGGGCGATGATCGAGATGTGGCAGCGCCAGCTCGAATTGCGACTGCTGCTCCCGATCGCCCAAGTCTTGCGTCACAGCCATCCGCATATGGCGGAAATGGAGAACCCGCAGGTTCCCGAATGGGCGGCGGCCAATCGGCCGAGGGCGCTCCGGGCGATGGCGATCGTCGATGAGGCGCTGGGCGACCGGTCGTTCATCGCCGGCGAGCGCTTTACTGTCGCCGACATCACCGGGCTGGTCGCGCTCGACTTTGCCAGGCCTGCGCGGATCGTCATCCCGCCCGAACTCGCCAACCTCAACCGCTGGCGCGATGCGTTGAAGGCGCGGCCGAGCGCCTCGGCGTGAGGCGCCGGCTTTTGGTCGCCAGCGCCTCGCCCGGGTTTCAGCTGCTCAGTTGCAGACCCGCACCCCGCCGCGCCACCAGCAACGGCGGCCGTAGAAGCCGTAGGGGTGCGCGTACGGGTGATACCCGTAGGCGTAGCGGCCGCCGTTCGGTCGGCACCCGCCATAAGGTCCTCGATGGAAGCCGATGCCGCAGCCGCCCGCGGCGAGTGTGATCGCAGATGGCGCCTGGTCGGCGAGCGCGGGGAACGGCATCGAATGGACAGGAGCGGCGGCGGCAAGGCCGACCAATGCAAGCGCAGACGCAAACACGGTATTTCGCATGGGGGAACCTTTCAGTTCGTGGCGATCCGAGATTTAGCGAACCGTCGTTGAACGGCGGCTGAATGACCGCTCGGGCGCACGGGCGATGTCTAGGAAAGGCTAACGCGGTCGCCGAGCGATCGGCGGCGTCGGGTTTCCACGGCTGGCGCGCGGCTTCCTGTTCGGCCATGTGACGATCCGGTCCGGCCAAGATTTGGGCGCAAGGTCCGTCTCGCTTGCCGAGACCCGGCCGCGCACCGAAACTCCCGCTTCGTGCACACTGTCGGGGGAACCCGAAACCAACGGGTGCCAGTCGAACAGGTCTCGTCCTTCAGCGACCAACCGGTAGGCGCAGGTCACGGGAAGCCAGCTCAGCTCGCGTACTGCTTGCGGCGTCAATTTCACGCAGTCGGGGACCCGCCGGTGGCGCTGCCGATAGTCGAGGCAATGGCAGGTCTTGGCGTCGAGTAGCCGGCAGCCGATGTCGGTGAAATGGATCTTGCCGTCATCTTCGTCCTCGAGCTTGACGAGGCAGCAGCGGCCGCAGCCGTCGCAAAGGCTTTCCCATTCGGCCGCGGTCATCTCGTCGAGCGTCTTCACTCGCCAAAAAGGCGCGGCTGGCTGGTTTTTCGCCGTCATCGGATCGGCTTCAAGCCCTGCGTCCGGTTTACTCGCTTGCTCATGGACTTTCCTTCGCGTTGGCGCAAGAGTGCGGCGGAGGCGCCCGGGAAACGCAAATCTCCAAGCAGGACAACAACCCCCTGACTACGCTTGTCATCAGTCACCCGGCCTGCCTGGCGCATGAGATGGGCGAGGGCCATCCTGAGCGTCCCGATCGATTGCGCGCGATCGAGCGCGCGCTCGAGAGCGAGGCCTTTCAGATGCTGGCGCGCGACCTCGCCCCGCGCGCCGACCTTGCGGCAATCGCCCGCGTCCATCCCAGGGACTATATCGAAGCGATCCGCGCCGCGACGCCGAAACAGGGTATAACCGCGGTCGATCCGGACACCTCGATGTCGCCGGGCAGCTATGAGGCCGCCCTGCGCTCGGCCGGCGGCGCGGTCTTCGCCGTCGACGAGGTGATGAGCGGCAAGGTTCGCAACGCCTTCGTCGCCACCCGCCCTCCGGGCCATCACGCCGAAGTCGCGAACCCGATGGGCTTCTGTTTCTTCAACAATGCGGCGATCGCGGCGCGCCACGCCCAGGCGGCGTACGGCGCCGAGCGGGTCGCGATCATCGATTTCGACGTCCATCACGGGAACGGCACCCAGCACATCTTCTGGGACGATCGGACCGTAACCTATGCCTCGACCCACGAGATGCCGCTCTATCCGGGGACCGGTGCAGTCGGCGAGCGCGGCGAGCACGACCAGATCGTCAACGCGCCGCTCAGGGCCGGCGACGCGGGCGAAACTTTTCGCGAGGCGATGGAGGTCGTGATCCTGCCGCGCGTCGAGGCGTTCTCGCCCGATCTCATTATTATCTCGGCAGGCTTCGACGCCCACCACCGCGATCCGCTCGGCAACCTCAATCTAGTCGAAGCGGACTACGGCTGGGCGACGCGGCGGCTCATGGAGATCGCGCGCCGGAAGTGCGGCGAGCGCGTCGTCTCGGTGCTCGAAGGCGGCTACGATCTTGATGGGCTCGCGCGGTCGGTCGCCGTGCATGTCACGACCCTGATGGAAGGCTGACAGGCGAAACGGGATAGGCCATCTGGACTCGCGGGCTTTACAGTCCCGGCTGATACTCGCGCTCGGGCGACGGGCTTCTCGCAGGCTCATACGCCGCGTTTTTCCACTCCAGGATTTGATCCTTGCCGATCAGTTTGTCCTTGACGCCGCGCATGATGATATACGGCCTCAAGATTGGGTTCGAGATCCGATAGCGCAGGCGGAACGATTCTCCCACACGTTGAAGAATGCGGCCTCGCCCGGGTTCGCTGAGCTCTTTCAGGTGACGGGCGTAGTGGAATGCGTCGAACTCCTTGCCAGCGATCCGCGCGAGCGGCGGCCTGACCGCGGCGGTCGTGAAAAAGCGAAGGTCGTCGACCTCGGCCAGCGCGCACGCAAGCAACACTTCCTTATAGATGTGTCCGGGGCGCGGGCTTTGCACGGCGTCATTGTACAGCGCCTTGATCGATTGCTGCCATTGATCGAGCGACCGGTTCATTCCCTGCTCGACATGCGAGCAAAAGATCGTCTTCCGGCCCGTCGCCAGCGCTGCGCGGCAGGTATAGATGCAGAGCAGATGGGCGATGTACGGCACCCCTTGCGAGAACATCACCAGGTCTTCGCGCGCCGCGTCGTCGATCCCCATTGTCAATCGGGCGAGGCCCTTGTCGATGATGGTCCTGATCTCGTCATCGGACATTCTCGGCATCGGGATCTGGACCAGCGCCCGTTCGATCGACTGGTGCTCGCGTATCAACTCGTTGACCGAGTTGGCGACGCCGATGAGCAAAATGGTCGCGTTCACGGAATTGTCGGAGAGGGCCTTGATCGTGTCGGCCATCGCCGTGATGACTTCGGTGCTCTTGACCCGATCGAACTCATCGAAAATGACGATCAGCGACGCCATCGCGGACAAATCCTGGAGGGCTCGTCGCACGCTGTCGGGTGTCAGCGCGTCGTAGGCGGGCGCCGTTAGCGCGACCGGTTGCCGGCTAGGAAATCCGAGCTGGGGCTGACGTTTCGACGCCTCGATATCCTTCAGCGCCTTGGCCCATAATGACGAATAGCTGTCCGATATGTCGCAATTGGTCCGGGATATCACGAACGACAGGCGGTTTGCGAGAAACGCGGAAATCATGTTCGACAGCGAGGTCTTGCCGACTCCGCGCTCGCCGTAAAGGATTGCGTGGCATCCGCGCTGCGACACGGCGTCGATGATCTTCTCGACCTGCTCCGACCGCCCGGCGAACAGGTCCTTTTCATTGATCGGCGCGCCGGGGGTGAAGATCGATCCGGTCTGGAACGACAACCCCTGAAGGTCTGGCGGCATAGGAATTTTCACTCCGAAAGCGCTATCCCTATCATACGGAAAGAATCAGGACCTTAACATGCACGGCATTTCCACGTTAACGAGCGACGGACCGGTCGCTCATTCTCGCCATTTGCGTATTTTACTTTGATCGTTGGAGCAGCACCCAGTTGAGGAATAGACCGGTTCAAGGTCCACTGTCCACCCTAATCAGTTTGCTGCGCCCGGCGAGTGATTTTCACCCGCGCTGGACGCACGGTTCGTGCCATCCGCCTTAACCTTCGATCGGCTCGACCGCCGCGATCTCGATGCCGAAGCCTGAAAGCCCGACGTAGGTGCGCGGATTGTCGGTGCGCAGCCGGATCGACGTCACGCCGAGGTCGCGCAGGATCTGGGCGCCGAGCCCGATCTCGCGCCATTGGGTCGCGCGCGCGTCGTCGGAGGTTGTCGCCTGGGCGCCGCTCAGGTTAGCCGGCACGCCGGCCGCGCCGTCGCGCAGGTAAACGAGCGCCCCGCGTCCCTCCGCCTTGAAGCGGCTCAGCACCTTGGGGATTGCGCCGCCGCCGAAGATGTCGCTGAGGATATCGGCCCGATGGAGACGCGCGGGCACCTCGCGCCCATCGCCGATGTTTCCGTGAACGAAGGCGAAGTGCAACACCGGGTCGAATGGCGTGCGATAGGCGTAGCCTTGAAGCTCGCCGATCGGGGTCTTGATCGGAAAGCAGGCGACCCGCTCCACTAGCTTCTCGCGCGCCTGCCGATAGGCGATGAGGTCGGCGACGGAGATCCGCTTGAGCTTGTGCCTGTCGGCGAAGGCCTCGATCTGCGGCCCGACCATGACGGTGCCGTCGTCGTTGGCGAGTTCGCAGATGACAGCGACTGGCGTCAGGCCGGCGAGCTTACACAGGTCGACCGCCGCTTCGGTATGACCGGACCGCATCAGCACACCTCCGTCCTTGGCGACCAGCGGGAAGACGTGGCCGGGGCGGACGAAATCGCTGGCGCCCATGTTGCGATTGGCGAGCGCGCGCACCGTGTTGCACCGCTGCTCGGCCGATATGCCGGTGGTCAGTCCGTGGCGCACGTCGACCGATACGGTGAACGCCGTGCCGAGCGGCGCATCGTTAATCGCCACCATAGGGTTAAGGTTCAGCCGCCGGGCGTCGTCCCCGGTCAGCGGCGCGCAGACGATGCCGCAGCAGTTGCGGATGATGAAGGCCATCTTCTCGGTGGTGCAGAGCGAAGCGGCGACGACGAGGTCGCCCTCGTTCTCGCGGTCGTCGTCATCGGTCACGACGACGATCTCGCCATGGGCGAAAGCCTGGATGGCGTCGGCAACGGGATTTAGCATGTCGGCCCCAATCTGCGCCGGCGCGCCGGAGCTTAGAAAATCGTTTGGCGTCACTGCGCCCTGTGTCTCGGCGACGATCCGCTCGGCGGTCTCGCGCGAGAGCCACGAGCCGTGCTCGCGGCAGATCAAAGTCACTGCGCCGGGCGTGACGCCGATGCGGCGGGCGAAATCCGCTCGCGTCATGCTGTTCCGCTTAAGCCAGTGGCCGAGCTTCATTACTGCTAGATAGTCGCGCGCAACATTTTTCGCAACTCAATAGCGGGCTCGCAGTTGAGCCGAACTCAATCGATTCGAATAAGCATTTTGCCGAAATTCTTCCCGTGCAACAGGTCGACCAGCGCCTGCGGCGCGCTTTCGAGCCCTTCGCGGATGGTTTCGCGCCAAGTCAGCTTCGCGGCGGCCGTGAGAGAAACCAGTTCCCCAATCGCGTTCGGCCACAGATCCAAATGGTCGGAGACTATGAAGCCTTCCATCTTGAACCGCTTGACGAGGAAAATGCGCATGTCGGGCAGCGTGGTGGGCGGAGCCTCGTAGGACGCAATGAGCCCGCAAATCGCCACCCGCGAGAAATCATTGAGCCGCCGCAGCGCCTGCTGGAACGGCTCGCCGCCCACATTCTCGAACAGCCCGTCGACGCCGTTCGGCAGTGCGGCTTTCAGATCCTCGGCGAAATTCGTCGACCTGTGGTCGACACAGGCGGCATAGCCAAGCTCCTTGACGGCGTAGGCGCATTTTTCCTTTCCTCCGGCGACGCCAACTGGACGCGCGCCCGCGAGCTTGGCGAGCTGGCCGACGACCGAGCCGACCGCCCCGGTCGCCGCGGATACCAGCACCGTTTCCCCGCTCTTCGGCGCGATGATCTTGTTCAGCCCATACCAAGCAGTGACGCCCGGCATGCCAAGCGCGCCGAGATAGGCCTGGATCGGGACCGACTTCGCGTCGACGACGCGAAGGTCGCGCCCGTCGCTGACCGAATAGCGCTGCCAGCCGCCCATGCCGGCGACCGCGTCGCCGGTCTTGAAGTGCGGGTTCATCGAGGCCTCGACGATTCCGACCGTGCCCCCGCCCATCACCGCGCCGACTTCCTGCGGCTTGGCGTAGGACTTCGCGTCGCTGATCCGCCCGCGCATGTAGGGGTCGAGCGAGAGAAAACTATGCCGCACCAGCGCCTCGCCGGGCCCTGGCGTCGGAACCGGCGTCTCGACGATGCGGAAATTCGCGGGTGAGACCTTGTCGGTCGGACGGTGGTCGAGCAGGATCTGTGTGTTGGTCGGCACGGAGCGTCTCCTCATGGTTCGTAACGAGGAGCCTAGGGCGCGGTCTCATCAAGGCGCAACCGCACCTTAGCCGATGCGACCCCATCCGAGTCCATGTCGTATTGGACGCCTCTAAGTCGAAACGGCTATAGCGAACACTGATATGCTGGTCTCGCGAGCCATCAAAGCGACGACGGGTGATAGCAATGCGGGAAACGGACAAGGTGTTCGCTGGCTCGGTTCCGGAAAACTACGATCGCTACATGGCGCCGTTGATATTCGAGCCGTTCGCGGCAGATCTCGCACAACGAGCCGCGTCCTTGTCGCCAGCCACGATTTTGGAAACTGCCGCGGGCACCGGAGTTGTCACCCGCGCTTTGGCGCCGAAACTGTCGCCCGGCGCGAGCTATGTTGTAACCGACCTCAACCAGCCGATGCTCGACTACGCAGCCTCGCGACAAGCTCCCGACGGTCGCGTCAGGTGGCGCCAGGCGGATGCTCTGGCGCTCCCGTTTGAAAATGCGGCCTTCGATCTCGTTTGTTGTCAGTTCGGGGCGATGTTCTTTCCCGACCGCTCAATCGCCTATGGCGAAGCAAAGCGAGTCCTGAAACGTGGAGGACATTTTTTATTTAGCGTATGGGACCGCATCGAGGAGAATATATTTGCGGATGACGTGACGAATGCTTTAGCGGAGATTTTTCCAAATGATCCGCCGCGTTTTCTGGCCCGTACGCCGCACGGCTACCACGACACGGCGCTGATCCGCAGCGAGCTTAAGGACGCTGGCTTCTCCCATGTGGCGATCGAGACGAGAGCCGAACAGAGCCGTGCGTCCTCGCCGCGCCTCCCGGCGGTTGCTTATTGTCAGGGAACTCCTCTCCGCAACGAAATCGAGGCCAGAGACGCGGGAAAACTGGAGGCTGCAACCAACCACGCCGCATCCGCGATTGCAGAGAGACATGGCAGCGGCGAGGTTGCGGCCAAGATTCAGGCGCACATAATCGTGGCGGTGGTCT
>CAWEAT010000015.1:0-81195 GCA_963806935.1 uncultured Alphaproteobacteria bacterium | reverse complement strand
GCCCGTCGCCGCCTCCATCTCGACATGCACGAGGTGCCCGTCGCGATGCAAGAGGGTGATCTCGTAGATGAAGTCGTCTCCGGTATGGCAGAGTTTCGCCGATAGCGCCTCGGCCTTGCGCTGCGCTGCGGCGAATTTGAGCGCCGCGAACGGCTCGATCAGATGGCGGGACTTGACCTGCTCGCGCGTCTCGGCCGCGTTAAGGCACACCGGCTTCCCCGCGGCGACGCGCACGGGCTCCGTCTCGGCCGCGTTGGCCGTGGCGCACGCCAATACGGCGCACCATGCCGCGGCGCGGCAAACCATGGCGAGCGCGGCCATGACGATGAAAGCCTCTGCTGTCGAAACGCGTGAAGGAACCATGTTTCGCGTTGCCGGCTGAATGCAAAGTGAATGGTCGAGGCGCTGAGCCGAAGCCGTGCTCGGGCGGCATGGCGTCAAAGTGGCGAAAAGGCGGCGACGATTCGGTCGGCAAACGATTGAAGCGCAACGCGTTCGGGCGCATGAAGGCGCCCCATGACCTCGCCTCTCCACCGCCTGTTGCGGACGCTCGCGCTTGTCGCCGCGCTCGCAGCGCCGCTCACTTCGGCGCGAGCGCTGGTCGGGGCCGCGCCCGACAGCCGCTTCGCCGACCGGGTTGCGATGGTTCTGCTCCGCGGCGGCGGCAGCGCCGGCTTCTGCTCGGCCCTGGTGCTAAGCCCGCGCGTTCTCCTGACCGCCGCCCATTGTGTCAGGCCGCTGCGCGACATGGCGATCCATTATCGCAACGAGGCGGGCGAGGCCGTCATCATTCCGGTCGACGCAGCGATCGCCCATCCCCGCTACCGCGCCGACGCCATTCAGGCTCGCGTCCAATCGATCGATCTTGCGCTGATCCGCGCCGTGCGGCCGCTCGACCCCCGCTTTGTCGGCGCTTCGATCGGGGAGGGCGGGCCGCCCCCGATCGGCGCGCCGGCGATCGTCTCCGGCTACGGCGCGTCGCGCGAACGCGATTGGTCGTCGGGCGGGGTTCTGCGCAGCGTGACCCTCGCCGTCCGCGAGCCCGCCTCGACCGTCCTCATCTGGGCCGCCGATCCCGCCGGGCGGCAGGCCGGCGCCTGCAGCGGCGATTCCGGCGCGCCGGTCTGGTCGGCCGACGGATCGGCCGCCGTCGCCATCGTCGCCTGGGCCCAGGGGCCGCACGGCCGCGGCTGCGGCGGCTTGACCCAGGGCCCGCTGCTCGCGCCGGTCAAGGGCTGGATCGAGGAGACGAAAAGGGCGCTCGAATCAGGAGCATAGGAAGCGCCGCAGCCCCGATCGGGGAACGAGTATAAAAAGACGTAATGTACGCGCCGCAATTTCGACGATGAATGCGCCAACACAGGCGCTGGCCGCTTGATTCGATTGCGGGCCACGGCTCAACCTGGAGAAATCAATGCGATTTGGAGGAGCAAGGACGCTGCCAGTATTGGCTTTGATAATAATTGGTGCGACCGCCGGGGGGCAGGCGGCTGGCGTGTCGACGGTCGTCGTGCACGTCGACCTCATGGATCCGTCAAGTGGTCCCTCGGTCGAGTTGATGATAATCAAGACCGACCAACAGAGCATAAAGGCCGGGCCTGTGAGGTTCGTGGTCTCAAATGACTCGAAGGACCTGGTTCACGAGTTGATCGTGGTTTCCGTCGCGGACCCCAGTACTCCATTGCCGTATGACTCGAAGGCCAACCGAGTGATCGAATCAAAAATCAAGGATCTCGGCGAAGCGGCCGATCTAAAGCCGGGAGAGAAAAAAACACTGAGCCTGACGTTGAAGCCTGGCGAGTACATCTTGATGTGCAACCAGCCGAATCACTACGAGACTGGCATGAAGACGCGTTTAACCGTCACTCGATAAGCCAGTGACAGCGTCCCTCCGGTCTGCGTCGTTGTCCCGTCCGACGCTGAAGTCAGCATGAAGAAGCTTGCGGCGGCCTTCGGCGGCAAGCAGTCGGCCATGATGAAGCCCGCGGACGCCGAGCGGCTGACCTGGCTACAGGATCGGCGGCGTCAGCCCGTTCGGCCAGCGAAAGCCGGTTCCGACCGCGATCGAGGAGCGGGCGCTTGAGGAAGAGCGCGTTTTCATCAATGGCGGCCGGCGCGGCCTGCAGGTCCGGCTCAGGCCCGCAGATGCGGTGGCCGTGCTGAAGCTCAAGGCCGCGTCGCTGGTGGCGTAGGCTGGCGGTCGCCCTACCGCGCCCGCGCCTCGAGCGCCTCTTTGATCTCGTCCAGCGCCTTCGCGTCCTCGATCGTGGCCGGAGTTGTCCAGGGGTCCTCATCGGCGATCTTCTTCATCGTGCCGCGCAGGATCTTGCCCGAGCGGGTCTTCGGCAGGCGCGGCACCACGATCGCCATCTTGAACGCCGCGACCGGGCCGATCTTCTCGCGGACCAGCGTCACGACCTCCTTTTCGATCTCGGCCGGCGGTCGGTTGACGCCGGCCTTCAACACCAGGAACCCGCACGGGCTTTCGCCCTTGATCTCGTCCTTGACCCCGAGCACGGCGCATTCGGCGACGTCGGGATGCGAGGCGACGACTTCCTCCATCCCCCCGGTCGACAGGCGATGGCCGGCGACGTTGATGATGTCGTCGGTCCGGCCGAGGATGGTGAGATAGCCGTCCTCGTCGATGAAGCCGGCGTCGGCGGTCTTGTAGTATCCAGGGAACTCCTTGAGGTAGCTTTCCCGCATCCGCTCGTCCTGGCGGTAGAGGGTCGGGAGACAGCCGGGCGGCAGCGGCAGCTTGATGACGATCGAGCCCATCGTCCCCGTCGGCATGGGTTTCGCCGCTTCGTCGACGACATGGACCTCGTAGCCAGGCATCGGCACGGTCGGCGAGCCGAGCTTGATCGGCAACATGCCGAGGCCCACCGGATTGGCGACGATCGGCCAGCCGGTCTCCGTCTGCCACCAATGGTCGACAACGGGAACGCCCAACGCCTTCTGCGCCCAGACGACAGTGTCGGGGTCGGCCCGCTCGCCGGCCAGGAACAGCACGCGAAGCGATGACGTATCGTAGGCCTTCACAAGCTTCGCGTCCGGATCCTCCTTGCGGACTGCGCGGAAGGCGGTCGGCGCGGTGAAGAAGGATCTGACCTTGTAGTCCCGGATCACCCGCCAGAAGGCGCCGGCGTCCGGAGTTCCGACCGGCTTGCCCTCGTAGAGGACGCTTGAGCAGCCGTGAATGAGCGGCCCGTAAACAATATAGGAATGGCCGACGACCCAGCCGATGTCGGAGGCGGTCCAGAAGGTTTCGCCGGGCTTGAGGTCGTAAATCGCCGACATCGACCATTTGAGCGTTACGAGATGGCCGCCGATGTCGCGCACGACGCCCTTCGGCACGCCGGTCGTGCCGGATGTGTAGAGAATGTAGAGCGGGTCGGTCGCGGCGAGATCGGCGCAACGAGCGCGCTTTCCCTCCGCCTTCGCCGCAGCGACGAGCGTCGCCCAGTCGCGGTCGCGGTCCTGGTTGATGGCGGCCTCGATCTGCGGCCGCTGGTAGACGACGCACGTCGCCGGCTTGTGTCCGGCGAGGCCGATGGCGAGATCGAGCAGCGGCTTATATTCGACGATCCGGCCGGGCTCGATGCCGCAGCTTGCGGTCAAGACCACCTTCGGCTCGGCGTCGTCGATCCGCGTCGCCAGCTCCTTGGCGGCGAACCCGCCGAACACCACCGAATGGACGGCTCCGATGCGCGCGCAGGCAAGCATGGCGACGATCGCCTCCGGAATCATCGGCATGTAGATCAGGACCCGGTCCCCCGCCGCGACCCCGAGGTCCTCCAGCACCGCTGCGAGGGTCGCCGTCTCGTCGAGGAGCTCGCGGTAGGTGATCGTCCGCTTGGTCCTGGCGACCGGGCTGTCGTAATAGAGCGCGGCCTGATCGCCGCGGCCGGCCTCGACCTGCCGGTCGAGCGCATTGAAGCAGGCGTTGCACCTGGCGTCGGGAAACCAGCGGCCGTAGACGCCGCCCTCGGGGTCGAAAATGCGCTCCGGCGGCTTTATCCAGGCGATCTCGCGCGCGGCCTCGGCCCAGAAGGCTTGCGGATCGCCCCGCCAGCGATCATAGGTCTGCCGATAGCCGCTGGTCATCGTTTCGCTCCCTTCGACGCCGAACTCCGGCGCGTCGTTCTCGCGCACGGACTGTCGCGCCTCGCGCGCACGAACGCAAACGTCGGGGGCGGGGGCAGAGCCGCATCTATGGCCGCCAGGGCCGGCGCTCGAAAGAAGAGGATGAATGTCGGGCGAAATGCAATTCTACCTGGTCGCGATCCCGGCGGTGATCCTGTTCGGCCTTGCAAAGGGCGGCTTTTCGGGCCTTGGCACGCTCGGCATGCCGATGCTGTCTCTGGTCGTCTCGCCAGTCAGGGCGGCGGCGATCGTGCTGCCGATCCTCCTGGTGCAAGACTGGCTGAGCGTCTGGGCGTTCCGCCGCGACTTTTCGCCGCGGAACCTGATTATCCTTATCCCCTCCTCGATGATCGGCGTCGGGGCCGGCTGGCTGGTTGCGGCGCGCGTCAGCGACGACGCCGTGCGCCTTGCGATCGGCGTGATCTCGATCGTTTTCGTCCTGTACATGCTGATCCGGGACCGGCTCGGTCGCGCTCCGGTCGAGAAGCCCGGCGTCCCGAGCGGGGTCCTGTGGGGCTCGCTCGCCGGCTTCACGAGCTTCATCAGCCATTCCGGGTCGCCTCCGTTCCAGGTCTATGTCATGCCCCAATACTTGAAGCCGCCGGTGTTTGCGGGCACGGCGACCATGTTCTTCGCCGCCGTCAACCTGCTCAAGGTCCCGCCTTACTTTCTCCTCGGCCAGTTCAATCGCGACAATCTTTTCGTGTCCGCGGGCCTGATTCCGGTCGCGATCCTGTCGACGTTCGCCGGCGTCTGGCTGACGCGGCGGGTTTCGGCCGACCGCTTCTACGCCATCATCCTCGCGCTCACCTTCCTGATCGGGGCCAAATTGATTTATGACGCCGTTCGTGCGCTCGTTTGAGATTCGCTGATGGGCCAAAGCTCATGAACGCCGCCAAGCCGGGCGCCGCCGCTCACGGTCGGATTGCCGAGCAGGTGCCCGCTTTCGCGGCGATCGGCGTCATAGGCTTTTTCGTCGACGCGACGATCACCTTTGTCTGCGCCAAATATCTCGGACTGTCGCCGGAGCTCGCCCGGCCGCCGGGCTTCATTGTCGCGACCATCTTCAATTTCGCCCTCAACCGGTCGATCACCTTCCGCCACTCGCGCGCGCCGGTCTTCCGCGCCTTCCTGCGCTATTGCGGCGTGGCTTCGGTCGGGCTCGCGGTCAATTACGCCGTCTATTCGGCCTGTGTCGCTTTCGCCCCGATGGCCGGGATCGCCGTCACGCCGGCCATCCTGCCGCTGTTCGTCGCCGCCGGCAGCGGGGTCGCGATGGCGGTCACCTTCGTCGGCTTCCGGTTCTTCGCCTTTCGCGCTTGAGCAGCGTCATTTTCGCTCGCCCAATCCGCGTCCGGGCGCGCTATGGTCGGGCTAAGGCGCCTGGAGTTCAATCCGATGTCCCTTTCGCCCTACGACCGCGATCTCGACCGCAACCCGGCAAATTTTCAGCCGCTGACTCCGCTCTCCCTGCTCGAGCGCGCGGCGGCGGTGTTTCCGGATCGGCTGGCGATCATCCATGGACCCCTTCGCCGCAGCTATCGCGAGTTCCATGCCCGAACGAAGAAGCTCGCCTCCGCGCTTGCGGGGCGCGGCTTCGCCCGCGGCGACACGGTTGCGGTCATGCTCGCCAATACGCCGGCGATGCTCGAGTGCCACTACGGCGTTCCGATGTGCGGCGCCGTGCTCAACGCGCTCAACACGCGCCTCGACCCGGCCTCGATCGCGTTCATGCTCGACCACGGCGAGGCCAAGGCGATCATAGTCGACCGTGAGTTTTCACCCGTCGTCGCCGCGGCGCTCAAGCGCGCCAAGGCCCGCCCGCTCGTCATCGACTACGACGACCCCGAGTACGTCGGCCCGGGCGATCGGCTCGGCGGCCTCGACTACGAGGCGCTGATCGCCGAGGGCGACGAAGCCTATCAACGTTCGGCGCCGGGCGACGAATGGGACGCGATCGCGCTCAATTACACCTCGGGCACGACCGGCGATCCCAAGGGGGTCGTCTACCACCACCGCGGCGCCAATCTGCTCGCGGTCGGCAACATCGTCACCGCCGACATGGGGCGCCACCCGGTCTACCTGTGGACGCTGCCCATGTTCCATTGCAACGGCTGGTGCTTCCCCTGGTCGATCAGCGTGAAGGCTGGCGCGCATGTCTGCTTGCGGCAGGTGCGCGCCAAGCCGATCTTCGACCTCATCGCCGAACACAAAGTCACGCACATGTGCGGAGCGCCGATCGTCATGTCGGTCCTGCTTAACGCCCGCGACGACGAGAAGCGGCCGCTGCCTCACGTCGTGCGCTTCTTCACCGCCGCCGCTCCGCCGCCGGCCGCGGTGCTGAAGGCCATGGGCGAGGCCGGCTTCGAGGTCACCCATCTCTACGGCCTGACCGAGGTTTATGGGCCGGCTGTCGTCAACGACTGGAAGGACGAATGGAACGCGCTCGACCATGACGCCCAGGCGCATCTCAAGGCGCGCCAGGGCGTTCGCTATCACGCGCTCGAGGCGCTCGACGTCCTCGATCCGGAAACGATGCGGCCCGTCCCCGCCGACGGCGAGACGATGGGCGAGGTGATGTTCCGCGGCAATGTGGTGATGAAAGGCTACCTCAAGAACAAGGCCGCGACCGACAAGGCGTTCGCCGGCGGCTGGTTCCATTCCGGCGATCTCGGCGTCAAGCACAAGGACGGCTATGTGCAGCTGCGCGACCGGTCGAAGGACATCATCATTTCCGGCGGCGAGAACATCTCCTCGATCGAGGTCGAGGACGCGCTGTTCGAGCATCCCGGCGTCCAGCTCGCGGCGGTGGTGGCGCGGGCAGACGACAAATGGGGCGAGACGCCGTGCGCCTTCATCGAGATGAAGCCGGGCATGAGCGCGACCGCCGAGGAGCTCATCGAATGGTGCCGGGAGCGCCTCGCCCGCTACAAGTGCCCGCGGCATGTCGTCTTCGCCGAAATCCCGAAGACGTCGACCGGCAAGGTGCAAAAATTCGCCCTGCGCGAGCGAGCGAAGCTCATCGGCGCCAGCCCCGCTTGACAGCAATGCGCGCCGACGCCTGGCCGCAATATTGCCGCGCCGCGCTCGTCCGCTCGATCAGGGCCGCGG
The DNA here is from genome assembly GCA_963806935.1 of uncultured Alphaproteobacteria bacterium. Classification (GTDB taxonomy): domain Bacteria; phylum Pseudomonadota; class Alphaproteobacteria; order Rhizobiales; family Beijerinckiaceae; genus Roseiarcus. The sequence continues at coordinate 73,938 of CAWEAT010000015.1, read as the reverse complement.
CGGCGCAGTTTCCGGCTCCCGGCGAGGAAGCGCCGGAGCGGGTCCACGACATGCGCAAGACGCTGAAGGAAGCGCGCGCGATCGCGCGGCTCTTTCTCCATTGCGTCGGCGAGCCGGCGCGGGTGACGATGGCGGCGCTGGCGGCGACGCGCCGCCAGACCGGCCGCGCCCGCGATCTCGACGTGATGGCGGTTCGCCTGAGCAGGCTCGCGCCGCCGCCCGAGGTCGCCGGGCCGATGAACGCGGCGATCGCGCGCGAGCGGGAGGCGGCGCTGCGCGCCCGCCGCGGCGCTGCCGCAAGAGCGCCGCGCGCGAGGCTCAACGCGATCGCCAAGCGCCTCGCGCGATGGGATTTGAGCGGGCTCGGCGGGGACGCGATCGTCGCGGGCGTCGCGCGCACCTACCGGCAGGCGCGGCGGCGCGGGCGCCTCGCCTTCGAGAGCGACGATCCGGCGGCGCTGCATGCATTCCGCGCCCGGGTCGTCGATCTGCGCTACCAGCTCGCGCTTCTCGCCTGCGCCTGGCCGGAAGCGCTGAACGCCCAGGCCGAAGCGCTTGACGAGCTTCGCGAGGCGCTCGGCGACCATCACGATCTCCATGTGCTGGCGGGGTTCGCCGCCGAGCGAGGCGGCCTCGCGCCGGAGACGCTCGCCGACCTGACCGCGCGAACGGCGGCGAAGCAGAAGAAGCTCCGCCGGCGCGCCGAGGTCGAGTTCGATCGCCTGTTCGCCGAAACCGCCAAAGCCTTCGAAGACCCGCCTCGCGGCCTATCTTGCGCGGCCGGTGACGAAGCCCGATGACCGGGCAGGCTGAGGCGCGGCGCGGCGAAGATCACCCGACGTCCAAGGCGAGCGGGGCGGCGCTCAGGGATCGCGGACATCGATCACATTCGCGTTATCCCCGTTTGACAGGCGCCGAAGCATCTAGGCACCGTGCCAGCATGCCCTAAGGGAAGGGCTGGTCGGGAATCGAATCGCCGACCCGGGGATGCTTCAATCGTCGCGAGGGAGGATGCAGGAGGATGTTCCTCGTGCGCGCTCCGTCGTGCGCCGCAAAGAGGGGAACATTCGGATGAAAAAAATGCTTCTGGCCATGGCCGCGCTCGCTGGCACTGGCGACGCGGTCAGGCGCGCGCCGATACGGCACGCCGGCATTCATGCTCAGCGGCGGGGCATCAGCGGGACGTTGTCATCTCCTATGGAACAGCGACGGATTCGACCTATCCGGCAGGCTTTCGAAATCACGGGCATCGGCGGGACGTTTTCGGACGCCGCTCTTGGCATCATCGATGCGACCAGTAGTCTCGCTGGTGCCGATCTCGCCTACCGCCCCGCTCGATGTTCCCGCCGAATGTCGGCTCGCGCCAAACGACTTCAGCCACGTTCCCGGTGACCGCAGGTCTGCCGTCCGATAACAATGGCTTCCTGACCTACGACAATCTCTTCTGGCCCGGCGGTGCGCCGCCGACCGCGTCGGACTTCGATGGGGCTGGCGGGTTCCTGGACATCTACGGGCTCATGTTCACCCTCGGCGGCGACAACGTAGCCCGCGGCACGGTCGTCGATCTGTTCGACAATGGCGTGAGCCCCACGACCGGCGTGAACTACGGCGGCTTCGGCGTCGCAATCGCCACATCCGCGAGATCGTCGGAGCTATGTTGCGGGCGGCGTCACGGCGACCGCTGCCAGAGCCCTCGACCTGGGCGATGATGCTGCTCGGCTTCGCCGGTCTCGGCTTCGCGGGCTATCGCAGATCGCGCAAGGCGCGGCCGTCTCCAGGCGGCTGTCAGCCGCCCAGACAAGCCTTCGACGATTCTTGCAAGGCCGCCTTGCCGCGGCGGCCTTTTCATGATGGCCGGAACCCCAGCCGTACGCGCTCTCACTCGCGAATCCGGACACGCCCTTGACACCGGGCGCTTCCCGGCCGCATGTGTTCCGCTTCAAACAATCCCCAATCCCGATCTTCAATCCGCTCCCGTTCGCCGCGCGCGCTCGCGCATGCTTCGACGCGGCGCCGCGTCAATTCAAGGATCATCGCCATGGAATTTCGCCGTCTCGGCTCGTCCGGCTTCACGGTGCCGGCGCTCAGCCTCGGCACCGGCACCTTCGGCGGCAAGGGCATGTTGAAGGCCTGGGGCGATACGGAGGTCAGTGACGCGCGACGGCTGATCGAAGTCTGCCTTGAGGCCGGGCTCAACATGTTCGACAGCGCCGACGTCTATTCGTCCGGCGCGGCCGAGGAGGTTCTGGGCGGCGCGATCAAGGGGCTGAACCGCGAAGACCTCATCATCTCCACCAAGGCCACCTTCCGCGCCGGCGCGCGGCCGAACGACGTCGGCTCGTCGCGCCACCATCTGACCCGGGCGGTCGAGGGCTCGCTGAAGCGGCTCGGAACCGACTATATCGACCTCTTCCAGCTGCACGCCTTCGACGCCATGACGCCGGTCGAGGAAGTTCTCTCCACGCTCGACGACTTCGTCCGCGCCGGCAAGATCCGCTACATCGGCTGCTCGAACTTCTCCGGCTGGCACCTGATGAAGTCGCTCGCCGCCTCGGACCGCTACGGCTGGTCGCGCTATGTGGCGCATCAGGCCTATTATTCGCTGATCGGCCGCGACTACGAATGGGAGCTCATGCCGCTCGCGCTCGACCAGGGCGTGGGGGCGGTCGTGTGGAGTCCGCTTGGGTGGGGCCGCCTGACCGGCAAGATCCGCCGCGGCCAGCCGCTGCCGAAGGTCAGCCGCCTGCACGAAACCGCCGCCAACGGTCCGCCGGTCGATGACGAGTACCTCTATCGGGTGGTGGACGCCCTTGACGCCGTCGCAGGCGAAGTCGGCAAGACCGTTCCGCAGGTGGCGCTGAACTGGCTGCTGCAACGGCCGTCCGTGTCCACGGTGATCATCGGCGCGCGCGACGAGAGGCAGCTCAAGGACAATCTCGGCGCGGTGGGATGGAGCCTCGATGCGGAGCAGGTCGCAAGGCTCGACGCCGCGAGCGCGGTCACTCCGGCCTATCCCTACTGGCACCAGACCCAGTTCAGCGAGCGCAACCCCAAGCCGGTCTAGCGCGCGCCCGGCAAAGGTATGTAGCGGGCGCCTAAAGCAGATTGCTTTTGGCTCGAACCGTGGCCCGTCATTGCGACCCCCGGGTCAAGCCTGGTCAAGCCCGGGGGGAAGCAATCCACGGATCGTAGAGACCCCTTCGCCCCCTGGATTGCTTCGTCGCTGCGCTCCTCGCAAGGACGAATCCATGCGGGCGCCTAGCCTAGCTCGTGCGGGCGATCTGGAAGCCGGCGAAAGACTGGTTGACCGGCATCAATTCGATCCGGTTGATGTTGAGGTGCGGCGGCAGTTCGGCCACCCATAACATCGTCGCTGCGATGTCGTCGCCGGTCATCGGCTTGACGCCGCGATAAAGCGCGTCGGACGCCGCCTGGTCGCCGCCCATCCGCACCAGCGTGAACTCGGTCTCGACCATGCCCGGCTCGATCGACGTGACGCGCACGCCAGTCCCACTGAGATCGCTGCGCAGAGCGAGCGAGAACTGCTTCACGAACGCCTTTGTGCCGCCGTAGACGTTGCCGCCGGGATAGGGGTAGGAACCGGCGACCGACGAGACGTTGATGATCGCGCCGCGCCGGGCGATCAACCCCGGCAGCAGTTTGTGAGTGAGGGAAGCGAGCGCCGTCACGTTGGTGTCGATCATCGTCTTCCATTGGACAGAGATCGGCGCTCTGGGCTGGGTTCCTGCCGAGCGCCAGGCCGGCGTTGTTGATCAAAAGGTCGATGTCGCGAAAACGGTCTGGCAGCGCCGCCAGCGCCTGATCGCGCGCCGCTTCGTCGCGCACGTCGAAGACCGCGGGATGAACCCGATCCGCGCCAACGGCGGCGACGAGCGCGTCGAGACGAGCGGCCCTCCGCCCGGTCGCGATGACGCGCCAGCCGGCGGCCGCGAACGCGCGTGCGGCGGCTTCGCCGATGCCGGAGGTCGCTCCGGTGATGAGAACAGTCCTGGTCACTCTTTCCTCTTCGATTCGCTCGCTCTACACCCGTCCCGTGACCGGGATCAGCGCGCCGGTGACGGCCTTGGCTTCATCAGACGCCAGGAACAGCATCACCGCGGCGAGATCGGCAGGCGCGACCCAGCGGTCGAAGTCCGCTTTCGGCATGTCGCGGCGATTGCCCGGCGTGTCGATGATCGAAGGCAGCACAGCGTTGACCGTCACGCCCTTCTGCTTGAGTTCGTTCGCGAGCGCTTCGGTCAGCCGGTGGACCGCCGATTTGCTGGCCGCGTAGGGACCGAATCCGGACGCTGCCTGCAACGCGGATTGGGCGCCGACATTGACGATCCGGCCGGCGCCGCTCTCGATGAGGTAAGGCAGGGCCGCTCGGCATGCGTTGAGAGTGGTCAGGAGGTTCAGCGCATACATGCGCTCCCAGGCTTCGTCCTTGCCGCCCTCGACCGTCTCCCATTGAAAGCCGCCGGCAATGTTGAAGAGCGCATCGAGCCGGCCGAATTTCGCCTTGACGCTGGCCATGGCTTTCGTCGCGACTTCGGCCGAGGAAAGATCGAGTCCGCCGATCATCAGCGCATCCGGCCCGAGCCGTTCGGTCAGCCCGTCCGGCGGACCGGAGGCGTGATCGAGCACGGCGATGGACGAGCCGCGCGCGGCCGCGACCTCGGCGACGACGCGCCCCAACGCGCCGAACCCGCCGGTGATCACGATCGTCTTGCCTCGCATCCCAGTTTCTCCATTTCGCCTGCCTGTCCCGGCAGACCGCAGGTCTGACCGGGACTCCAGAGGCACGGTCCCGGGCGGATCTCGCTCCGCACTTTCGATAGCGCTTTGCGACCGCCGGGAATGACGTAGAGGGGCCTGTCCGGCGATGCGCTAAGCCGCCTTGTCCACGATCGCCTTGCCCGTCCTGAGTTCGCTCAGCGCGCTCGCCCGCGCCTTTGCCGCCTCCGCCGCGCTCGCCTCTTTCACGTGTCCGTAGCCGCGGATCGCCTCGTAGGCGTCGACCACGCGCACGGCTGCCGCGTGGGACGCGGGAGCAAGGCGCTGGGTGAGATCGGCGACGTCGGCTTCGAATTCGGCGATCAGGCGCTTTTCGAGCTTGCGCTCGTCGCTGAAACGGAACGGATCGAGCCACGTTCCGCGAAGGAACTTGAACCGGGCCATGACCCGGAACGCCGTCATCGCCCACGGGCCGGCTTCGCCCTTCTTCATCCGCCCGGTCGCCGGATCGGGACGCGCGAACGGCCAGGCGCCGATGTGGAAATGCAGCCGGTACGGGCCTTCGAATTCGCGCGCCAGCGCCTGCTGGAACGCCGGCGCCGCGAACAGGCGCGCGACTTCCCATTCATCCTTGGTCGCGAGCAGCTTGTGATAGGCGCGCGCGGTCGCTGCGGTCAGCGCTTCGCCGAGCCCTGCTCTCGATTCGGCCGCGCGCACGCGTTCGACCAGCGCCGAATAGCGCTTGGCGTAACCCGCATCGCGGTACTCGGTCAGGTGGGCGACGCGACGGGCGATGAGCGCGTCGAGCGACGGCGGCTCGTCCGCCGGCTCATCGAAGCCGACCAGCGTTTCGACGCTCACCGGATCATTCGCCGCGCGCCGGCCCCAGTCGAACGCCTGCTTGTTCAAGTCGATGGCGACGCCGTTGAGCTCGATCGCGCGCTCCAGCGCCTCGCGCCGGATCGGAACCAGGCCCTTCTGCCAGGCGGCGCCGAGCATGAACATGTTGGAGGCGATCGGATCGCCGAGCAGCGACGCCGCGAGGCGTTGGGCGTCGAGGATGAGCGCCTTGTCGCCGAGCGCATTCTTCAGCCGCTCGATCAGGTCGTCCTTGTCGACGCTCCAGTTCGGATTGCGGGCGAACTCGGCGGTCGGCGTCAGATCGGCGGAGATCACCGCGCCCGTTTTGCCGCGCCTGAGCTTCGAGACCGCTTCGTCGCCGGCGGCGACGATGAGGTCGCAGCCGATCAGCGCGTCGGCCTCGCCCGCGGCGATGCGGGTCGCGTGCAGGGCGCTCCCGTCGCGGGCGATCCGCACATGCGCGGTCACGGCGCCATATTTCTGGCTCAAGCCCGTCAGATCGAGATTGGTGCTGAAAAGGCCGTCAAGATAGGCGGCGATGGCGATCGTCTGGCTGACCGTGACGATTCCGGAGCCGCCGATGCCGGCGACCAGGATGCTGAAGCGTTCGCCGATATCGGGCAGGACGGGCTCGGGCACCGGCGGCAGGTAATGGCTTAACGGCGCCGTCGCCTCGGGCTTGCGCAAGCTGCCGCCGTGGACGGTGACGAAGCTCGGGCAGAAGCCCTCGACGCAGGAATAATCCTTGTTGCAGCTCGACTGATTGATGCGCCGCTTGCGCCCGAACTCGGTCTCGAGCGGCTCGATCGCCATGCAGTTGGACACCTTCCCGCAATCGCCGCAGCCTTCGCAGACTTCGGCGTTGATGAAGGTGCGGATTGCGGGATCGGCCCATTTGCCGCGCTTGCGCAGGCGGCGACGCTCGGTCGCGCAAGGCTGGTCGTAGAGGATGACCGAAACGCCCTTGAATTCGCGGAATTCGCGCTGCGTCTCATCCATCGCGTCGCGATGGCGAAGGCTGACGCCGTGAGGCAGGGGGACGCCGGCGTAGCGCTCGGGCTCGTCGGCCACCAGCGCCATTTTTTTCACGCCTTCCGCGGCGAGTTCGCCAAGGATCTGGACTGGCGTCATGCCGCCCTCGATCGGTTGACCGCCGGTCATCGAGACGAAGCCATTGAAGAGAATCTTGTAGGTGATCGGCACGTCGGCCGCGATCGCCTGGCGGATCGCGAGCGAGCCGGAATGGGCGTAGGTGCCGTCGCCAATGTTGGCGAACACGTGATCCTGGCGGGTGAACGGCTGCTGCCCGAGCCACATCGTTCCTTCGCCGCCCATGTGCGATGCGGTTGCGGTTTGTTGCGGATTGACCAGCGTCGCCATCCAGTGGCATCCGATTCCCGCGAGCGCCCGGCTCCCCTCGGGGACTGGCGTCGATCGATTGTGCGGGCATCCGGCGCAAAATCCTGGACTGCGCATCGGCGCCGGGCGATTGCTGAGCGCCGCGCCCGGCGCTTCCGGCGCGCTCAAGCCGCAGTTCGGATCGTGGCGGGAAAGCGCCTTGACCAGCACCGCGGCGATGAGCTCGGGCGAAATCTCGCCGTAATTGGGAATGGCCGGCGCGCCTTGCGACGGATCGAACGCGCCGCCGTCGAAATACTTGCCGACGATGCGCGGCGCGCCATGCGCGCCATAGAGGATCGAGCGCATCTGATCTTCGATCAGCGGCCGCTTTTCCTCGACCACAACGATGAGGTCGAGGCCGTCGGCGAAGTCGCGCACGATGACGGAATCGAGCGGCCACACCATGCCGACCTTGAGCAGGCGGAGGCCGAGCGAAGCGCCATTGTCGGCGAGGCCGAGGTTGCCGAGCGCCTGCAACAGATCCTGCCAGGCTTTGCCCGCCGCGACCACGCCGACCCTTGCGCCGGGGCCGTCGCCGATGATGCGGTTGAGGCCATTGGCGCGCGCATAGGCGAGCGCCGCCGGCAGCTTGTGATTGTAGAGCCGCTCCTCCTGCGCGACCGGCGCGTCGATCGTTCGCGCGCCGAAGCCCCCGGGAGGGTTGCTTGGCCGTTCCGGGATGACGATCTTTGGCGAGTCCGGTCCGACATAGACCGTGCCGCCGCCTTCGGCGACGTCGGTGACGATTTTCACGCCGACCCAGCAGCCGGAAAAGCGCGACATGGCGATGCCGTGGAGCCCGTAATCGAGCAGTTCCTGCGTGTTCGAGGGATAGATCACCGGCATGCCGACGGCGATGAACGACGTGTCGGAGAAATTGACCGCGGTCGACGATTTCGCGCCGTGGTCGTCGCCGGCGAGCGCAATCGCGCCGCCCTTGGGCGAAGCGCCGGTAAAATTTGCGTGACGCAAGGCGTCGCCCGAGCGGTCGACGCCAGGTCCCTTGCCATACCAGATGCCGAACACGCCATCGACGGTCGCGCCGGGAAAGCTGTTGAGATATTGGGCGCCCCAGATCGCGGTCGCGGCGAGGTCCTCGTTGAGTCCGGGGCGGAAGACGATGTTGTGGCTCTTGAGCAGGGGCGCCGCGCGCCAGAGCTCGATGTCGTAGCGCCCGAGCGGAGAGCCGCGATAGCCGGAAATATATCCGCCGGTGTTGAGGCCCTGGGCGGCGTCGCGCAGGCGCTGCTGGATCGGCAGGCGGACAAGCGCCTGCATGCCGGTCATGTAGAGCCAGCCCTCGGGCGCGTCATAGCGGGAGTCGAGAGTCGCCTCCGGCCGGGCGAGGGCGACATTCATGAGACCATTCCTCCGAGGCTTCAGTGATGATCAAGCGCTTCGTCCCCGCGCGCCTGGACGGGCGAGATAGCGGGGAAACGCAGCGTCGAAGTCGGGAAAATAACGCCGAATGACGCTTATGTCGAACGCGCCGAGGATCAACTCCTTCGGCTCGCGGTCGAGGAGAAACCGCATCGCCGCCTCGACGCAATGCGCAGGCTCGGCGCCGAGCCTGGCCCAGCGCGCGGCGTCTCCGGCCTCGATCGTGACCCGATGCCGGCTTTCGCCGCTTGCGTCGCGCACGACGACATCGAAGGTCAGCGCGCTGGTCGGGTCGGCGATGACGGATATGGCAGCGTCGCTCACGGGTTTGACGCCGGAATGGGCGTGTCTTCCGCCTCGCCGTCCTGCGCGCCGATCATTCTAATCCTCGAAGCCACATCGGATGAGCACTGCGCACGGCGCATTCTCCAGGAACAAAAGCCGCCGTCGCGAGTTTCCAACACCGTGCCGGGAAGCGCAATGAAGATCAGGAAAATTGGCGGAAAAGCGGCCACACGGCGAACACGCTATCGCCCAAAATTCTGCTTAAGTGCGGCGAGGGGAATCAGGAGTTGCGGGTGTGTCAATTGAGTGCGCCGCCCCTAACGGGCGCGACGGCGGAAAATGTAGCGCCTCTCGGCGATGGCGCGCTTGCGCTCTTTCTCGACGTCGACGGCACGCTGCTCGACCTGGCGGCGCGGCCGGATGACGTCGTGACCCCGGCCGGGATCGTGGCGACGCTGGCGAGGGCCGAACACAAGCTTCAGGGCTCGCTCGCGCTCATCAGCGGCCGACCGATTTCCGATCTCGATCGTCTGTTCGAACCGCTGCGCCTGCGCGCGAGCGGCGTTCACGGCGCCGAGTTTCGCTTTGAGCCGGACGGACCGGTGACGGCGACGCCGGCGGCGACGGCGTTGCCGTCCGCGTTATGGACCGCGCTGACGCGCGAGGTCGCGGCGTTCCCGGGCGCGTTCGCGGAAAACAAGCGCTTCAGTTTCGTCGTCCATTATCGGCTCGCGCCAGCCGCGGAACGGCCTCTGCGCCAAGCGGTCGCGCGCCTCATCGCCTCCTCGCCCATTGCGATCGAAGCCATGGACGCCCGGTGCGCGATCGAGCTCAAGGCCCCCGGCCACGACAAGGGGCGGGCCATCGCGGCGTTTCTTTCGCAACCTGTGTTTGGCGGCCGCACGCCGGTCTTTGTCGGCGACGATGCGACCGACGAAAGCGGATTCGCCGTCGCCGCCGCCGCCGGCGGCCGCGGCTATTCGGTCGGCGCCCTGCGGCCGGGCGCGACCGCCGTCTTCCCGGATCCGCGGGCGGTCCGCGACTGGCTCGCCGAATTCGCCGATCGCGGGAATCGCGCATGAAGGGGAGCCTGCAGACCAAGAACCAGAACCTCGACCTGGCGCTGATCGGCAACTCCTGCTCCGCCGCGCTTGTCGACCGCAATGCCCGGATCGTGTGGTGGTGCTTCCCCTATTTCGATTCCGATCCGGTGTTCTCGCGCCTGCTCGCCGACGACGAGGAGAAAGGCTTCTGCGAGATCGCGCTTGCCGACCTTGCCGAGACCGAGTCGCGCTATGTGCGCAACACCGCGATCGTCGAGACGATCCTCACCGACATTCATGGCGCCAAGGTTCGCATTTGCGATTTCGCGCCGCGGTTCGTTCGATTCGAACGCGAGTACCGGCCGCCGCAGATCATTCGCCGCATCGAGCCGCTCGCCGGCCTGCCGCGCATCGTCATCCGCGTGCGGCCGACGCACAATTACGGCCGCACGACAGAGAACGTGGTTGTCGGCTCCAACCACATCCGCTACGTCGGCGGGACGCAGGTCCTGCGCCTGACGTCGGATGCGCCGCTCTCGTATATCGTCAACGAGATCGCATTCCCGCTGACCCGCCCGGTGAATCTGATCTTCGGCCAGGACGACCCGTTCCTCAGCGCCATCGATACGACGAGCCGCGAATTTCTCGACCGCACCCACGAGGACTGGCTCACCTGGGTGCGCAATCTCGCCGTTCCGTTCGAATGGCAATCAGCGGTGGTGCGCGCGGCGATCACCCTCAAGATGTGCAGTTTCATGGAGACTGGCGCGATCATCGCCGCGCACACGACTTCGATTCCGGAGGCGCCGTCGTCGACGCGAACCTGGGACTACCGCTACTGCTGGCTGCGCGACGCCTATTTCGTCGTTGACGCGCTGAACCGACTCGGCGCCACCCAGACCATGGAATCCTACATCAATTACATCACCACCATCGTCGCCGACGGCAAGGACATGCGGCCGGTCCATAGCGTGGTGCCGTTTTCCTCGCTCGAGGAAACGATCGCGCCCGACCTCAAAGGCTTTCTCGGCCACGGGCCGGTTCGGGTCGGCAATCAAGCCGCAACCCAGACCCAGAACGACGTTTACGGCAGCGTCGTCCTCGCGGCGACGCAGATGTTCGTCGATGAGCGCCTGCCGAAGATGGGCGACGAGTCGCTCTTCCGCCGTCTTGAGATTTTGGGGGAAAGCGCGCTCGCGCGGGCGTTCGAACCCGACGCCGGCTTGTGGGAATATCGCACCCGCTCGCGTCCCCACACCTATTCCGCGGCGCTGTGCTGGGCGGCCTGCGATCGGCTGGCCGGCATCGCCAGGCGGCTCAAGATCGCCGACCGGGCCAAATATTGGGCGGCGAGCGCGCGGCCTCTGCGCGAGCGGATTCTGGCCGAAGCGTGGGACGAAAAACGCGGCGCGCTGACCGGCGCGTTCGGCGCGCCCGATCTCGACGCCAGCGTCCTCCTGTTCGCCGAGTTCGGCCTCTTGTCCGCGACCGACGATCGCTTCATCAAGAGCTGCGATACGATCGGCCGCGATCTCATGCGCGGCGGGCGGATCATGCGATATACGGCGCCCGACGATTTCGGCGCGCCCGAAACCGCTTTCCTCGCGTGCAACTTTTGGTACGCCGACGCGTTGAGCCAGATCGGCCGCGCGGCCGAAGCGCGCGAACTGTTCGAATCCATACTGGCGAGCCGAAACGCCTTTGGATTGCTGTCGGAAGACATCCATCCCGAGACGAGGGAGCTATGGGGGAACATACCCCAGACCTACTCCATGGCCGGAATCATCAACACCGCGACGAGACTGTCGTCGAGTTGGGAGGAAGCATGGGCCCGCGGCTGATCATTGTCTCCAACCGCGTCGCCGTTCCGGACGCTCCGCGCGCGCCGCTGGCGGGAGGGATGGCGGTCGCCGTCAAGGCGGCGCTCAAAAATCGCCGGGGAATGTGGTTCGGATGGAGCGGCAAGGTCGCCGAAGAGCCCGGCGAGCCGCAGGCCGTCGACGTCAACAAGATCACTTACGTCCTGATCGATCTGTCGAAGAACGACATCCAGGAATACTACAACGGCCTCGCCAACAGCGTGCTGTGGCCGATCCTTCATTACCGCGTCGACCTGCAGGAATATTCGCGCGCCGACGCCAGCGGCTACATGCGGGTCAATCGCATGTTCGCCGATCGACTGAGCCCGCTCCTGAGGGAGGACGACGTCGTCTGGGTCCACGATTATCATCTGATGCTGCTTGGACGCGAACTCAGGTCGCGGGGCCACAAGAACACGATCGGGTTTTTCCTCCACACGCCGTGCGCGCCGCCCGACATCCTTCAGGCGCTGCCTCATCACCGGGCGATTCTCGGCGGCCTCGCCTACTACGATCTGGTCGGCTTCCAGACCGAGAACGACCGCGATAACTTCGCCCATTACCTGACCCAGCAGGGCGCGACGCAAACCCGGACGGGCTACGAATTCGAAGGCCAGAAGGTTCGCCTCGGCGCCTTCCCGGTCAGCATTGAAACCAAGGCCTATATGCGCCTCGCGCGCAACGCCGGGCGCTCGGCGATGGTCGCGCTGGTGCGCGAGAGCCTCAGCGGCAACCGCCTCGTTCTGGGCGTCGACCGGCTCGACTATTCGAAAGGCATACCGGATCGGATCAAGGCGTTCGAGCGGCTGCTCGAGAACAATCCGGAGTGGCGAGGCAGGGTGACGCTGTTGCAGGTGACGCCGAAGAGCCGCTCCGAGGTCAGGCAGTATGGCGAGATCGAAACCGAGGTCACCGGCCTCATCGGCAAGATCAACGGCCAATTCGGCGACGCGGCCTGGACGCCGATCCGCTACGTCAACCGATCCTATTCACGCACCGTCCTGGCCGGCCTTTATCGCGCCGCCGACGTCGGCATGGTGACGCCGCTGCGCGACGGGATGAATCTCGTCGCCAAGGAATATATCGCGGCCCAGAACCCGGACGATCCAGGAGTGCTGGTGCTGTCGCAATTCGCCGGCGCGGCGAAGGAGCTCGATGGGGCGCTGATCGTCAACCCGCACGAGACGGACGCGGTCGCCGCCGCGCTGAAGCGCGCGCTCGAGATGCCGTTGGAGGAGCGCCGCGAGCGTCACGCGCCGATGCTCGACCATCTGCTTGAGAACGACATCAAGAAGTGGGCGGAGGACTATCTGGGCACGCTCGTCGGCGGCCAGCCGGCGCGCAGTCTGCTTGCCGGCATACGCGCGCTTTTCGGCGGCCCGTCCTCGGACCAGGCCCCGCTGGCGCTTCGCTGAGGCCGAGGCGCGAGCCGATCGTCAGTACCTTCTGGATTCCGACCCATTGCGGGTCGGAATAGCGTTCCCCGGCGGCGAAGCCGAGGGGCAGCGCCCGCTCGAGGTCGGCAAGCTCGGCCGCGCCGAGCTCGATGTCGGCCGCCGCGGCGCATTCCTCGAGATGGGCGGCGCTCCGGGTGCCCGGAATCGGCACGACGTGCCGCGCGCTCGCGAGCGTCCAGGCGATCGCCAGCGTCGCCGGCTTCACGCCCCAGGATTTGGCGAGCTTGAGATAGGCGTCGAGCCGGTCGCGGTTGCGCCGCCAGTTGACGCCGCCAAAGCGCGGATTGGCGTGACGGAAGTCGTTCTGGGCGAACGTCTCGACATTCTGCAACAGCCCGCTGAAATACCCGCGCCCGACCGGCGAGAACGCGACCAGAAGTGCGCCTGCCTCCACGCAGGCCTGAATGAGGCCGAGCTCGGGATTGCGCGTCCACAGCGAATATTCCGACTGGACGGCGGCGATCGGATGGGCCGCGTGGGCGCGCCTCAGGGTGTCGGGGGCGACCTCCGAGAGGCCGATCGCGCCGATCAAGCCCGCTTTGACCAGCCGGCCGAGTTCGCCGACCGTGTCCTCGATCGGAACAGCCTTCTCGACCCGATGCACATAATAGAGATCGATATGGTCGACGCCGAGCCGCTTCATCGACCCTTCCAGGGCTTCGCGGATGTGGGCGGGGCTATTGTCGAAGTAGCGCGCGCCGTCGTCGCGGCGGCGGATTGCGAATTTGGTCGCGAGCGTCACCTGGCTGCGGCGCCCGGGGTCCTCGGCCAGGAACTTGCCGATCACCTTCTCACAGAGTCCGTCGCCGTAGACATTGGCGGTGTCCCAGAAATCGACGCCGAGTTCGAGCGCGCGGGCCAGCGTCCGCATCGAGCTCTCTTCGTCGGTCGGCCCGTAGAAGCCGCCGAAGCTCATCGCGCCGAAGCCGACGGCCGAAACCGTTCCCTGCCGCCAAACGCGCCGCTGCATCGCTCAGAACCTCTGCTCGTTGGGGGAAGCAAGGCCCCTTTGGCGGACGCCGCGGCGCGGCGTCAAGCCCCGCGCCGGCTCAGCCCGCTTCGATCAACCGCGCCGCCTCGTCGCGCTCGAACAGATAGAGCAGAAGCCGCAAGCCGCGGTTCTCGTCTCCGGTCAGCCGCTCGCTGCGCCTGAGCGCCGCTTCGGCCTCCTCGCGCGCCCGCGCCAGCAACCCGCCATGGATGTCGAGCCTCGCGAAGCGAAACCCGGGCGCTCCCGCCTGCCGGGCGCCGAGCACGTCGCCCTCGCCGCGCAGCCTCAAGTCCTCCTCGGCGATGCGAAAACCGTCCTCGGTCTCGCGCAGCGTCTCGAGCCGTGTCCGCGCCGCTTCGCCGAGCGGCCCCTTGTAGACAAGCAGGCAGGACGAGCGGCCCTCGCCGCGCCCGACCCGGCCGCGCAGCTGGTGCAATTGCGCCAGTCCGAACCGTTCGGCGTGCTCGATGATCATGATCGTCGCCTCGGGCACGTCGACGCCGACCTCGACGACCGTGGTCGCGACCAGGATCTTGGTCTGACCGCGCTCGAACCGCTCCATCGCCGCGTCCCGATCGGGGCCGGCCATCTTGCCGTGCATCAGCCCGACCGCGCGGCCGAAGATCGCGCGAAGAGCTTCCGCGCGCTCCTCCGCCGCCGCCACGTCCAGGGTCTCGCTCTCGTCCACCAGCGGGCAGATCCAATAGGCGCGCGCCCCGGCGGCGGTCGCCTGCCCGAGGCGAGCGACCACTTCGCCGAGCCGTTCGATCGGCATGACGCGGGTGTCGATCGGCTGGCGCCCGGGCGGCTTCTCACGCAGCGCCGAGATATCCATGTCGCCGAAATAGGCCAGCACCAGCGAACGCGGAATCGGAGTCGCGGTCATCACCAACAGGTCGACCGCGGCCCCCTTCGAGGCGAGCGCGAGCCGCTGGCGGACGCCGAAGCGATGCTGCTCGTCGACCACCGCGAGCCCGAGATCGGCGAACGTGACGCTCTCCTGGATCAGCGCATGAGTGCCGACGGCGATGTCGATTTTGCCCTCCGCCAGTTCGGCGAGCGCGGCGCGGCGCGACGCAGCCCGGTCCCGGCCGGTGATGAGCCTGATCCGCAAGCCGATCGCTTCGGCGAGCGGCGCCAGCCGGTCATAGTGCTGGCGGGCGAGGATTTCGGTCGGCGCCATCATCGCCGCCTGACGCCCCGCTTCGACCACCTCCGCCATCGCCATCAGCGCGACGACGGTCTTGCCCGATCCGACGTCGCCCTGGAGGAGCCTCAGCATCCGCTTCTCTGCCCTGAGATCGGCGCGAATCTCGTCGATCGCCTGCCGCTGCGCTGTCGTCAGCGCGAACGGCAGCGTGGCCTCGAGGCGGCGCCCCAATGCCCCTTCGGCGCGGTGCGCGCGGCCGGGAATGGCGCGCATCCGCGCCCGCATGAGCAGCAGCGCGAGCTGGTTGGCGAGCAGTTCATCATAGGCGAGACGGGTCGCCGCAGGACCGGCCGGGTCGATGTCCTCCGGCCGCGCCGGCTGGTGCATCGCGGCGAGCGCCGCGGCGAAGCCCGGCAGGTTGAGCCGGCTCATGGTTTCGTCGCCGATCCATTCCGGCAGCCGCGGCAGGCGCTTGAGCGCGGCCTCCGCCGCGCGGGCGACGGTGCGCGGGTAGAGGCCCTCGGTCAGGCCGTAGACCGGCTCGACCGCGGGCAGGCGGGCGAGCTCCTCGGCGTCCATCACCCGGTCGGGATGGACGATCTGCCGCCGGCCGTCCCAAAGCTCGAGCTTGCCGGAGATCCAGCGCTTGGCCCCGATCGGCAGCTTCGAGCGCACCCATTCGTGGTTGGCGAGGAAGAAGACGAGCTCGACGTCGCCGGTGTCGTCCTCGACCAGCACCTTGAACGGCGCCCGCGAACGCGCGCTTCCCGGCTCGCGATGCTCGGTCACGGTCGCCTCGAGGGTCACGACCGTGTCGGGGACCGCGTCGCGGATTTTCGGCCGCGCGCGCCGGTCGACGGTCGACTGCGGCAGGTGGAAGAGGACATCGACCACCCGCGCGCCTTGCGGCTTGTCGAGCAGGCGGTCGAACAGCTTTGCGTTCTTCGGCCCGATTCCCGGCAAAGCGCTTGCCGCGGCGAAGAGCGGATCAAGGAGAGACGGACGCACCAGCGCCCTGTAGCCGCGCTCGCCGAGCGCGGCAAGCGCCGCGATAGTCGAAGGTCGCTCGGGCCGGCTTCGCCTTCAGCCCGGCAGCACGAGGTCGCGCCGGGCCCTCGTCATGGCTCGCCTCGCCAACCCCCGGTCAACACAATTTGATGATGCACCGCAGCATCGACGCCCTATATGTTCTCCAACGCCGACAGCCCCACGCTGGGAACGACAATTCGCCGTCGCTCCCCAAACCGGCAAGAGGGCGCGGCCAATCAACGCAGATGCAGGGTCATGACAGCCGTCGTCCGGTTAGCTCTCGCGCGCCCTTACACCTTCGTCGTTATGGCGATCCTGGTCGATGATCTTCGGCGTCGCTCTCGGCGATCCGGACCCCGACCGACATTTTTCCCAATATCGGCATTCCAGTCATCTCGGTCGTCTGGAGCTACACCGGCCTCTCGCCGGACGACATGGCGGGTCGCATCGTCGCCCCGTACGAGCGCGTGCTGTCCACAACCGTCAACGATATCGAGCACATCGAGTCGCAGTCGCTGCCCGGCGTCGGCGTGGTCAAGATCTACTTCCAGCCAAACGTCGAACATCAACGCTGCGCAGGCGCAGGTCACCTCGATATCGCAGACGATCCTCAAGCAGCTTCCGCAGGGCGTCGACGCCGCCGCATCATCCTGGTCTACAACGCCTCGAGCGTCCGATCATCCAGCTCGCGCTGTCGAGCGACACGCTCTCCCAGGTCGAGCTCTTCGACCTCGCCCAGAACTTCATCCGCCCCCAGCTCACCACCGTCGCCGGGGCGCAATCCGTTCGCCCTATGGCGGCGCGACGCGCCAGGTTCAGATCGATCTCGATCAGAAGGCGCTGCACGCCTATGGTCTTTCCGCCGAATGACGTCGGCAATGCGCTCGCCCGGCAGAACCAGATCACGCCGGTCGGGCACGGAGAAGATCGGCTCCTACGAATTCACCGTCGACCTCAACGATTCGCCCAAGGCGCATCGCCGACTTCAACAACATGCCGATCAAGGTGGTCAACGGCGCCGTCGTCTTCATGCGCGACGTCGCCTACGTCCACGACGGATCGCCGCCGCAGACCAACGTCGTCCAGCTCGACGGCACGCAAGGGCGTGCTGATGTCGGTCCTCAAGATCGGCTCCGCCTCGACCCTCGACATCATCGCCGGCATCAAGGACCGGCTTGCCGGCGATTCGAGGCCACGCTCCCGCCCGGAGTCAACGCTCACTCTTCGTCGGCGACCAGTCCGATCTTCGTGAAGTCCGTCGGTCGCCGCCGTCGTTCGCGAAGGGCTGATCGCCGCGGCGCTGACCGCGTTCATGATCCTCATCTTTCTCGGCAGCTGGCGCTCCACGCTCATCATCACCGTGTCGATACCGCTCGCGGTTCTCAGTTCCCTCATCGCGCTGTCCTCTGCTCGGGCAGACGATCAACGTGATGACGCTCGGCGGTCTCGCGCTCGCGGTCGGCATCCTGGTCGACGACGCGACCGTCACCATCGAGAACATCAACCGGCACATCGAGACACGGCGAGGACATCCTGACCGCCATCACCCGGCGGCGCCCAGGAAATCATGCCGCCAGCGACGGTCGCGCTCTTTTGCATCTGCATCGCCTTCGCGCCGTTGCTCGCGCTCGGCGGCGTCGCCGGCTATCCTCTTCCGTCCGCTCGCCGATGGCGGTCGTCTTCGCGATGATCGCCTCCTACGTCTCTGACCTACACCCTCGTGCCGACGATGGCGCATTTCCTGCTCCGCAACCAGCACGGTCACGGGGCGCGACGGCGGGTCGCGCCGAGCCGCCGCCGGAGGATCCGTTCGGCCGCCTTCAGCGCGGCTTCGAGGCCTATTTCGAGCGGTTCCGCGCAGGGCTATCTCGGCTTGCTGCAACTGGCGCTGGCGCTCGGCGCCGCCTCGCGTTCGCCTTCGGGTTTCATCTGCGTCGCGCTGCTGTCGCTCGGCTCTTGCGCCGTTTCTTGGCCAGCGATTTCTTTCCGCTGCGTCGATTCGGCGGCGATCAAGATCCACATGCGCGCCCCGACCGGGACCCGCATCGAGGAAGCGACCGCTCCTCGCCGATCAGGTCGAGCAGAAGATCCGCACGATCATTCCGCCGGACCGGCTCGCCAGCATCGTCGACAACATCGGCCTGCCGATCAGCGGCATCAATATCTCCTACGGCAACACCGGAACGATCGGCGTCTTCTAGACGCCGACATTCTCGTCACCCTGAGCGAGGGGAAGATCCGACCGCCGTCTTATGTGAAAGCCCTGCGCGAGCAGCTGCCGAAGGCGTTTCCGGGCACGACGTTCTCCTATCCTGCCGGCCGACATCGTCACCCAGATCCTCAACTTCGGCTCGCCTGCGCCGCTCCACGTCCAGATCGCCGGCGCCGATCTCAACGCGAGCCGCGCCTTCGCCAACCGGCTCCTGCGCGAAAATACGCCGCGTTCCCGGGCGTCGCCGATCCGCGCATCCAGGAAGCCTTCCAGAGTCCCGCGCTCAAGATCGACTTCAACCGCGAACTCGCCGGCGTCGTCGGGCCTCACCGAGCGATGATGCTTCGACGAGCATCCAGGCGACGCTTTCCGGGAGCACCCAGACCGCTCCGACCTACTGGCTCAGCCCGGCCAACGGCGTTTCCTATCCCGTCTCGGTCCAGACCCCGCAATATCGACATCGACACGCTTCGGAGATCTGAAAAACCTGCCCTTGACGGCCGCCCAGTCGACGCAGCTTCTCGGGCGGACTCGCGACATTCTCGCCCGAGCCGCTCGACGCGATTGTCTCGCACTACGACATCCGAAGCACGCGTCAACATTTACGCCACGACACAGGACCGCGACCTCGGCGGCGTCGCCGCGGACATCCAGAAGATCGTCGACGATTCGCGCGGCGACCTTCCGAAGGGATCGACGGTCGCCATCCGCGGGCAGGCGGCGACCATGACGAGCGCCTACTCAGCAGCTTCTGATCGGCTTGGCTTTCTCGGTCGTGCTGATCTACCTCCTCATCGTCGTCAACTTCCAGGCGTGGCTCGATCCGTTCGTCATCATCACCGCGCTTCCAGCCGCGCTGGCTGGATCGTCTGGATGCTGTTCTCTCACCCACACCAGCCTCTCGGTCCCCGCGCTGACCGGCGCGATCATGTGCATGGGCGTCGCGACCGCCAACAGCATCCTCGTCGTCAGCTTCGCCCGCGAGCAGCTCGCGGAAGGCAAGGACGCGGTCGCCGCGGCGCTCGCGGCTGGCGTCGACGCGATTCCGCCCGGTGCTGATGACCGCGCTCGCCATGATCATCGGCATGGCGCCGATGGCGATCGAGCCTGGGCAGAATTCACCGCTCGGACGCGCCGTCATCGGCGGCCTTCTGTTCGCGACCTTCGCGACCCTCCTGTTCGTGCCGACGGTGTTCATCGATCGCCCATCGGCGCGCGAGCCGAAATTAAAGCCGATGCTGTTGGAGCCGCTCGCTGGCCTTCCTTCTCACGCCTGATGCGGAGCCCGCAGTGTCCTCTTGAATCGCCTCTGCCACCGCCCAAAACTGCACGCGTATCGGTGACTTCGTCTCTCTGCATTCTCGCAATCGGCGCCGTCGGCCTCGCCGTCTCCGGCATCGCCGATCGGCGCGAAAGCCGGCAGGAGGTCGCGGCCTGGACCAACGCCCAGACCATCCCGACCGTGCGGGTCGTCCGGCCCGAGCGCGGACCGGCGAGCAGGAGCTGGTTCTGCCAGGCAATGTCGCCGCCTTCACCACCGGCTCTCTATTTGCCCGCGCCAGCGGCTACGTCACCGCCTGGAGCAAGGACATCGGCGCCCACGTGGCGAAAAACGAGGTCCTGGCGACGATTTCCGCGCCCGATCTCGACCAGCAGCTCGAAGAGGCGAAGGGGCAGCTTGCTGCAGTTGCAGGCCGCCGTCCAGCAAGCGCAGGCCAACGCCGACCTCGGCCGGGTCACCGACCAGCGAACCTCGCAGCTCGTGACTCGAAGGCTGGTCGAGCAAGCAGCAGGGCGACACCGACCACCTGACCTCCGCCTCGCGCGCGGCGGCGCTCGTCGGTCGCCGAGGCGAATGTCGTGGCGCAGCGGGCCGCGGTCGGCCGGTTGCAGGAACTGACGAGTTTCGAGCAGATCAAGGCGCCGTTCGACGGCGTGGTGACGGCGCGCAGCGTCGATATCGGCGATCTCGTCAGCGCCGGCGGAACAACGGGACGCGCCCTGTTCCAGATCGCCGACATTCGCCGCATGCGCATCTACGTGAATGTCCCCCAGGCCTTCCTCGGCGAACTCGCGCCCGGCATCAAGGCGACGCTCTCATCTGCCAGGCCAGAAGGAGACTTTCGAGGCCGACTCTCGTCTCGACGTCGAACTCGCTGGCGGAAAATTCGCGCACCGCGCTCGTCGAGTTGCAGGCGGATAACCCGGACGGAAAGCTCTGGCCTGGCGCTTTCGCCGAGGTCCACTTCCACCTTCCCGCCGATCCGAACACGCTCACCGTCCCGCTGACCGCGCTTGTCTTCAGCGCGCAGGGCATGCGCGTCGTGGCGCTCGGCACCGGCGACAAGGTCGTGTTGAAGCCGGTCGTGCTCGGCCGCAATCTCGGCAATCGGGTGGAGATCAACTCCGGCCTCTCGCTGTCCGATCGGCTCGTCGACAGCTCGCTCGAATCGACTCAGACCGGGGATGTGGTGAATGTCGGCGCCGTCGACGTGACGCCGCCCGCGCCCAATCGACAGCAAGCGCCAAGGCCGCGCTGAACAAGCGCCGACCTGTGAACTCGCATCCGCTCGCCGCGCTCGTCGAACGCCACGAGAGCGCAGCGTCCGAAACGCCCGCCTAACCCGGCAGCACGAGAAAGCCCGCGCGCGGGAAATGCAGCACGATCTCGCCGACCCGCTCATCGACGCGGCGGATCGCGATATGCTGGGCGGAGAGGGAGACGATCTCGCCGCCGACTTCGACCTTGCCGTAATCGTCAGGCACGACGACCACCCTATCGCCAACCTTGCGGCCGTTCGGATCGTCGGGATCGCTCGCGGGCGCAGCCTGCGGGGTCGCCTTTGCGGCGATGGCGAGGGCCTCTCCGGCCGACATTTCCTCGCGCGCCCCATGTCCCACCGCCCGCATCCGGCTCTCCCAGGCCGCAACCCGCGCGAGGCCGGCGAAGATTTGGTCAAGTCCGGCGGCCGCCTTGTCGTCCGCAGCGACGAGGCTCGACCGCATGTACCAGACATTCATGTAGGCGCTGACGTCGGCAAGGCTGAAATCCCCGAGCAGCCATGGCCGCCCGTCGCCGAGCTGCGCCTCGATCCACCCGAGATGGGCGCGAACCTGATCGCGCATCTGCGGAACGGCCGCGCGCATCTTCTCGATGTCGAAACTCGCTCCGCGCAGCCGGCTGCGATCTTCGACAAATTCCGCGGGAACCTTCGGGCCGAGCGTCCCGAACACGAGGTTGACTGCGTTCTGAAAGAACGTCCGGTCGGTCCATAAGCCGAGCGCCCACGCGAGGCCGGCGGCGCCTGAGGGAAACAGGGTCGGCGACGGAAACCGCCGCTCGATCTCGCGGATGATGATCTGGGTGTCGCAAAAAACGTCTGCGCCGATCTGCATCACCGGGGTGCGGCGGTAGCCTCCGGTCAGCGGCATCAGATCCGGCTTTGGCATGATGCGCGGAATGCGCACCGACGCCCACGAAAGGCCTTTGAAGCCGAAGATCAGCCGGATTTTCTCGGAAAACGGGGATTGGTCGAAATGATGCAGGATGGTCGGGTGCAGCATCAGGAGCGCTCGTGGGGCCGGGAGCAGAGGCTACGCCTCCGCGCGCCGCGCGCGCCGCCGCGGAAGACGCGGGCGGAACGCCGGTTGAAACTCGGAGCGCGGTCGAGACGCGAGCGCCGCCGGTCGGACCTCTGGCCTAACGATGAAAGTGGCCGCCGCCGCCGCCGTGGCCGCCGCCGCCGTGGAAGCCGCCGCCGCCGCGATAGCCGCCATGGAAACCGCCGCCGCCGCCGCGGTAGCCGCCATGGTACCCGCCGCCGTAGCCGCCGCGATAGACGCCGCCGCCGTAGCCGGCGCGGTGATAGACGCCGCCGCGGTAGACGCCCCCGCCATAGTAGCCGGAGCGATAGACGCCGCCGCCGTAATAGCCGCCGCCCCACCCGCCATAGCCGCCGCCGTAGTAGCCGCCGCCATAGTAGGGATAGCCGTAACCGTAGCCATAGCCGTAACCATCGCCGTATCCGGCGTTCGGGTAGACGTAGGCCCCCGTATCCTGACAACCCGCGAGCGCGACTGCGAGCCCCGCGCCGACCGCGGCGAGAAGTATCCGACTGCGAACCATGGCTTCCGCTCCCTTGCTTGGCCGATCGCGGCGCTCCGCCGATGGCGGAGGTTAGCCCGTTCGCGCCCTCCGGTCGAACCTTTCCTTCGAAGCGGGCGACCGCTCCTTAGGTCTTGGTAAACCACAACGCGCAGGCGCGCCGTTCGTTGCGCATGCCCGAGCCGCCATTGAGGTCTTCCGCATCGCGCAAAGTTCCCCATCGCCGAGCCTCTTCGTGGCGCCGGCAGGGCGGCGATGCTATGCGGAAGCGGAACCAATCGCCAGCGCGCCGGCGCGGCCAAGGGGGGCTCGTGTCGCCAATCGACCGCATCAACGCAAACCCGCTGCCGTTCGCAAAGCTGCTGGGGATCGAGTTCATCACCGTCGAAGAGGACGCCCTTTCCGCCCGGATGACGATCCGGCCGGAACTGTGCACGCTCGGCGACATCTGCCATGGCGGAGCGATCATGAGTTTCGCCGACACGCTCGGCGCCGCCGCCGCCTTCGTCGCCCTGCCGCCGGAGGCGAAGGGGACGACGACGGTCGAGAGCAAGACCAATTTCGTCGCCGCCGCCCCGGCCGGCGCGACCGTGATCGGCCGCACCTCGCTCGTTCATCGCGGCAAGAGAACCTCGATCTGGCAGACGCTGGTCGCCACCGAGGAAGGCAAGCTCGTCGCGTTGACGGTGCAAACCCAGATGACGCTGTGAAAAGCCGTCCGGCCCCGGGGCCGGGGTTCGGAGCTTGCGAAAATCAGAATCGTGTGGTATGGATGTCCCAAGGTCGCATCGAGCCTGCAGGACGGCCGGGACGGCGAGAAGATCAGGCGAGGCGCCGTTGGTTGCTGCTGTTAACTGATTGAAATCAATCTAGTTTTTATCGAAAGGCCATTTTGCTTTCGTTCCGCCCGGTCTTTGTTTTCCTTCCGGGCGGTCTAGGTTTTCCTTCCGGCCGGGCCTTTGTTTTCCTTCCAACGGCTTTGATTTTCTTCCGGCTATCAACCGGAACGGTCAGTATGATCTGACCGCTCGAGCGAGCGCCGCGAACCCGGCGACGTCGACCTCCTCCGCCCGCATCGTCGGCTCAAGCCCCGCCGCGGCGAGGAGCGCCGGAAGGTCGAGGCCGCGGTCGGCGGCGAAGCCTTTCAGCGACTGGCGCAGCATCTTGCGCCGCTGGCCGAACGCCGCCTGGGTCAGGCCTGCGAGCGTCGCCAGATCGCATGGCTCGGGCCTGGGCCGCGGGATCAATTCGACCACGCTCGAGGTCACTTTCGGCGCCGGGGTGAAGGCGGCCGGCGCGACGTCGAACAGGATCCGCGCCTCCGTCCGCCACCCCGCCAGCACCGCGAGGCGCCCGTAATCGGCGCGCTCGGCCGGGGTCGCGACGATCCGGCGGGCGACCTCGCGCTGGAACATGAGCGTCAGCCGGTCATAGAACGGCGGCCACGGCTCGGCCTCGAGCCAGCCGACGAGCAGCGGCGTCGCGATGTTATAGGGCAGGTTGGCCGCGATCCTGAGCGGCGCGCCGCCGGCCTTGTCGATGAGCGTCGCCGGCGCGACGCTGAGCGCGTCGCCCTCGATGACCTCGAGCCGCCCCGGCCAATGGGCGCTGATTTCGGCCAGCGCGCCGAGCGCGCGCGAGTCCCGCTCGATCGCGATCACCTTCCTCGCCCCCTCCGAGATGAGCGCGCGCGTCAGCCCGCCGGGACCGGGCCCAACCTCGACCACGGCGACGCCTTCGAGCGGCCCGGCGGCGCGGGCGATCTTTCGGGTCAGGTTGAGATCGAACAGGAAATTCTGGCCGAGCGCCTTGCGGGCCTCAAGCCCGTGCGCGGCCACGACCTCGCGCAGCGACGGCAGTCCGTCCGCGGCGAGGCTCATCGCGTCAACCGGTCGGCGAGCCTGATCGCTGCGATGAGACTCGCCGGATTGGCCACGCCCTTCCCGGCGATGTCGAACGCCGTGCCGTGATCGGGCGAGGTGCGCACGAACGGCAGGCCGAGCGTAATGTTGACGCCTTCGTCGAAGGCGAGCGTCTTCACCGGGATGAGGCCCTGGTCGTGATACATGGTCAGCGCGACGTCGTAGCGCGCCCGCGCCTTGGGATGGAACATCGTATCGGCCGGCAACGGGCCGACGGCGTCGATCCCCTCGGCCCTCAGCATCTCGATCGCCGGGGCTATGATCGTGATCTCCTCGCGCCCGATCGCCCCGCCCTCGCCGGCGTGCGGGTTGAGGCCGGCGACGGCCAGGCGGGGCCGTTTCAGGCCGAAGCGGAGGCGCAGGTCGCGATCGACCACCCGTGCGGTCTTGACGATGAGATCGGCGGTCAACGCCTGTGCCGCTTCGGCGAGCGGGATATGAATGGTCACCGGCACGACCTTGAGCGCTTCCGAGCAGATCATCATCACTGGAAACGCCGGGCCGCCCCAAGCCTTGGCCAGTTCGCCCAGATATTCAGTGTGCCCCGGGAATCGGAACCCGGCGCCGTAGAGGACGCTCTTGGCGATCGGGTTGGTGACAACCGCGCGCGCCGCGCCGTCATGGACCGCTTCGACCGCGCGGGCGATCGATTCGATCGTCGCTTCGGCGTTGGCCGCGGCGGGGCGGCCGGGCGCGTCCTCGACCGGGCTCTTCAGCGGGACGACCGGCAGGCCGTTCGAGAACACCGCGGCGGCCCCGGCGGGATCGGTCTCGATGACCGGCGCCGCGAATCCGGCGCGCTTCGCTGCAGCGGCGAGGAGGCCTGGCGCGGCGAAGATGAAGAACGGCGCGCCGCTCGTCCGCTCGCGCCATGCAGCGAGCGCCAGCTCCGGGCCGATCCCGGCCGGGTCGCCCATCGTCATCGCCAGCGGCGGCTTGTCGCCGGTCATGGCTTGAGAAGCGGCTTCACAGACTGGGCGTCGCGCCCATGCCGACATTCGCCTTCACGTCGCCGAGCGTGCGCAGCACGAGCTCGAACATCAAAGTCTGGTTGCGGGTCGCTGGGTTATAAATGACGGGACCGCCCGGAAATTCGCTGTAAACGGCGGGCTGGCTGGCGTTGGACGAATACCTGATCGTGAAAGTCGTGCAATCGTCCTTGTAGCCGAACCCGAGCGAATAGCCGACGGGATAGAGGACCGGCGTCGTCTGGCCCAGCGTATCGTAATAATGGCGCGACATGTCGAGCACGAGCGAGCCGTCAACCGACCAGCGATCCAGGAAGCTGTATTTGAGATTTCCGGTGAGGCCCTCGCGGGGATACTCCAGTCCGAGCGCGGGCTGGGCGGCGTAGAGCGCGTAATCGAGGCTGCCGCTGACGCCGCCATATTCCGCCCTGGCGATTCCGTCGAAGCGCGCCAGCTGCAGCGTCGAGCTGTCGAACTGCTGCTTGCTCATCAATGTGATCGGGTTCGAGGTCGGCTGCAGCGTCTCGCCGAAGACAAAGTTGGAGAATTTCTTGTCCAGACCGGATTCCAGACCAGTGTTGGCGGGATCGTACAGGGTGTAGGAATTCTGCCCGGCGACCTGGATCGATTCGCCCCCGACGAAATTCGCGCGCCCTCCGTTGGCGAAATCGGCGGTGTACTGCATTCCATAGTTGAGCCGTGTGCCGCCTTCGACTCGATCGTAGCCGGAGAACTTGTTCCAGGCGAAAAGGTTCGTTTCGTCGAAAACGAGGCTCTGGGAATCCTCGTCAGGCTGGATCCTGGGGATGATCTCGCTCGGCCGGGCGATGAACTGGGCGATGGGCGTGATGGTCTGCGTACCCCACGACGAACTCGAGACGAACGGATAGCGGTATTCGAGGCCGGCGCCAGCCATTCCGCGCGCGAAAGCGCCCTGGCTCGAACCAGAGAAGAAAGCCGCCTGGCTCGAATTGGCGACGGTGCTCACGCCGACGGAGCTCGCGTAGGTGATCGATCCGGTTTCATTGAGCTCGGTCGCCTCGCCGTCAAGGCGACCGAACAGGAACGGCTTCCACACCTCACCGATGGGATCGATGTAGGAGCGCTGCCAGGAGAGCTGTCCCGTCGCCCGGGTGTAATCGCCGGCAATGCCGCGCAACAAGCATTTGCCGGGAAAATACGTGTTCACGGAGGTGGAGCCGACCTGCGTCTCGCAGACGTTGTAGAGGTGATAGGCGTTGTCGAAGGTCTGCAGGCCGGTTGATTGGAAGGCCGCATTGGTTTGGTTGATGTTGGCGACGTTGCTGTCGATGGTCAACTCGCCGCCGATCCCGTAGGTGCGGTCGGCCGGGAGGTTGACGACGCGATTGAAGTCGAGCACCGGCACCGCGACCGGCAACGTGCGATTGTCGTCGCTCGCAGTCGTACCCTCGAAATGGTAGACGCTGAGGTCGAAGAAACTCTGCGCCGCCTGTCCGCGCAGATAGACCGATGAGATCACGTCCTGGAAGTAGAAATTGTCGAAGTTGATGCCCTGGAGCCGGTAATCGTTGAGGAAGAATTTGTCGCTCATCCATGTGCCGTTCCAGCCGAACTGCCACATGTTGTTGAGTAGGAAGTTGCCGGCCGATTCGATCGATCCGCGCTCGCGGTAGCCGCCCGCGCCGTAAGGAAAGGTGGAGAAAGCATCCGGCTGCTGCTGGTCGATTCCGGTCGCGCGGATGTTGTAAATCCCGTTCTCGGTCCGCTGACGCCAATTGACCTCGCCCAGCAGGCCCTGCCTCGACAGATAAGTCGGTGTGAGCGTTAGGTCGTAGTTCGGCGCCAGGTTGATGAAGTACGGCATGCTGAAGCCGGCGCCGAGGCTGCTGCCCGAAACGATCGACGGCGCCAAGAGCCCGGTTTGCTTGTTGACGGTCGCGTCGGGCGATGAAAAATAGGGGAACCAGAAGACTGGAAAGCCCCAGAACAGAAGCTGAGCGTTCTCATAATAGATTGTATGCGTCTGTTGGTTTTCGATGATCTTGGTCGCCCGCACCTGCCAGACCGGCGGCCGTTCCGGATGGTCCTTGCACGGCTCGCAAGCGGTATATGCGCCATTCTGCAGCACGGTGATGTCGCCGGTCGAACGCTCGATGCGCGGCGACGTGAAGCGGGTCTTGTCGTTTGTTAGAACCTGGACGCTGTCGATGAACCCGTCGCGAAAATCGTCGCTGAGCTCGAACCGGCGTCCATAAAAGACATTGCCGTGCTCATCGGTCATTTTTGCGTGACCTTCGGCAAAGACGCGCTTCTGGGCCCGCTCGTAAATGACCTTATCGGCCTGGAGCACGCGGCCTTGATAGAAGAGCTGAACCGAGCCCTGGGCGGTTACGGTATTCTTGTCCTTGTCGTAAATAAGCTCGTCGGCGTCGATGACGAGCTTGTCCGGTGGATTGCTTTGGGTCGAATTGGCAGTTGCAGGCTGGGTCTCCGCTGCCGCCGGGACAGCGATTAAATGGCCCCAAACCGCCAGCCACGCGACTGCCAGCGCCAGCAAACCCGCGCGCGCCGCCCGCCCGCGACTCGCCGGGCGTGCACTTGAGTCAAAGGGAAAGCTGACGGCGAAACCCATCAACCATCCTCTCGTTGCAGCAGCACATACACGCCAAACAAGCAACCGACAATGCCAGGCGCCCAGCCGGCAATGGACGGGCTGAGGAAGCCCGCCCCGCCCAAATCGCTGACCACCTTGGTCGCCACATAAAGCACGAACCCCGCTATGATGCCACCAGAAACCATATATTCGATGCCACCCATTCGGAAAAATCTTAACGAAAAGCATGCGGCGACCAGAACCATCGACGCCAAAGTGAGGGGACGAGCCAGAAGTTCCTGATATTTCAGCTGGTAAGCCGTCGGATCGAGCCCGGCGCGCGCGGTCTGGCTGGCAAGCCCGGGCAGGCGCCAAAATGAGACAGTCTCGGGCGCTACGAACGCCTGAGCGACTTCCGTTCGATCGAGATTGGTGGCGAGAAGGTAAGTGGAGACCGGCATCGATTCGAAGCCCGGAGCCGCCACCACGGCGTTGTGCAAAACCCAGTAGCCGTCGTGCAACTCGCCCGAGGCCGCCTCCAGGCGCTCCACGAAATTGTCCTTGTCGTCAAAGCTGAAAACCTGGAGCCCTTTAAACTCCGTGCCGTCCCCGCTCCTCGCGTCAGCGCGGATGACAGATTGACCGTCGACACTTTTCTGCCGAATCCACATTCCGATCGAGCCGAGGGCTGGGCCGCCGAAGACGCTCGATTCGATTTGGTCCGCCCGTTCTTTCATCCATGCTGACGCTGGATTGTAAGCGACGATCGATAAGATCCCTATGAGCACGATCACGATGATTGGGGGGGTTAAAATCTGCCAGACGGACACGCCGGCCGCCCGCGCCACCACCAGTTCCATTTTCCGCGACAGGTTGAGGAATGCGATCATCGAGCCGAACAGGACCGCGAACGGCAGGGCCTGCTCGGCGAATGAAGGCGTCCGCAAGAACGACAGCAGGGCCATGAGAACGCCCGTCGCCCGCTGCGAATCGCCGGAACGGCGCATCAATTCGACGAGATCGACTGCGTAGATAAGCACGAAGACCAGCAAGAACGCGGCAATGACCGCACGCGCGAAGCGTTCGGCGAGATAGATTGAGAGCGTTGGGCCGATCACGCCGGGCTTCTTATGGCTCGCGGCGCCCGCGCAGCCACCAGGCGCCGCAAGATCAGCGCCAGCGCCCCCAGACAGGCGGCAACCGGGACTAGCCAGACGAATATCGCGGCTGACGGATTGGCGACGGAGAGGGTCGTGGCGGCGATCCCGAACATTCGCAGGCCGAAAAACGCGAGGATCGCGCCGGCGATCGCGACGCCGCGCCCTTGTCGGGTCGTGCGCGCTTCCCCAAGCGCCGCGAAGGCGATGAGTCCGGCGACCAAAGCATAGAGCGGGCTGGCGAGACGATCGAGCAGTTCGCTGCGAATGTGGCCTAGGAGCGCCGGATCCGCGCGGTCTTTTGCGTCGGGCGCCATGAGTTGCGTCGTCGAACGTTCGCGCGGCCGCTTGATTGAGCCCACGGCATGGATGAACTGCGAGAGATTGATCGTGTAGTCGTCGAAGGTCACAACCGATGAGTTGCCAGCCGATTGTGGCCGCAAGAGGACGCCCTTCGACAGCTGGAGATAGCTCGTCCCGTCCCGATCGACCGTTTTCCCAGCCTCCGCGATATAGGTAGTGACCTTGGCCGGATCGCGC
Source organism: uncultured Alphaproteobacteria bacterium (assembly GCA_963806935.1). Lineage (GTDB taxonomy): Bacteria > Pseudomonadota > Alphaproteobacteria > Rhizobiales > Beijerinckiaceae > Roseiarcus. Next base: position 44,266 of record CAWEAT010000015.1, on the reverse strand, counting down.
ATGTCCTGCATGAACACGCCGTGAAGCGCCCCGTCGGGCGTGCGGTCGCGAAAGTGAAACACAAACCCGTTCTCAAGTTGGGAAAAAGCACCCGGACGGGCGAAATTGGCGATGAAATCCGCGTGAACGAAGGTCGTCAGGGTCTCGATCGCGCCAAAACTCCAGGGCAGGACCTGGATATAGAGCGCAGCCACGATCGCAAACACTAGCCCTGACAACAGCGCCATCGGGCGCAACAGCCGCAGCGGCGATACGCCGGACGCGGCCATGACGACGAGTTCGCTGTCGCCGTTGAGCTTGTTGAGGGTGTAGAGGATTCCAGCGAACAGGGCGACCGGGCCGATGATGGCCACAAGGGCCGGGAGCGTCAGCCCTGTCATCATCAGGAAGATCAGAATGGTCTGGCCCTTGCTGGTGATAAGGTCGATCTGCCGCAGGGCCTGGGTTACCCAGACGACGCCGGTCAGGACAACGAGCCCGGAGAGGAACGCCGTGATCGCGGTCCTGAACAGATAGCGTTCAATCTGAATCATTGCGGTCGCATGGTCCCATGCCGGACGACCGCGCCTCAGCGCGGTCGCACCCGACGGCAGCGCCTAACTGGTGCGTTCCGTCCTGGCAAGGCGATTGCTCCTCTCGGGGGCGTGAGACCCCAACGGGCTGAAATGTGCCAACCAATCGCGGCGGCTTATTGACGGGGCCCGCAAACCCCCTGATATGTCGGCGCCGCCGGGCTCGCCACGCCGGCGAGCCCAAGCCACGAAATCCGGACCAGGGAAGCGCGTTTGTCATGAGCGGTGTCGTCAAGGTCGCCTTCGGGTCTCTGTCTGCGCCCAAAGGCAGCGCGCTCGTCGTGTTCGTCGGGGCCGACATGAAGCCCGCCCCGATGGTGACGGCTCAGTTCAGCGATCTCGAGCCGTTGATCCGCGCCGCGGCGAAAGCGTCCAACTTTCGCGGCGCCCAGCGCAGCGCCCTCGACATCCTTGCGCCGGCCGGTCTCGACGCTTCGCGCCTCCTCGTTGTCGGCGTCGCCCCGGGCAAAGACAACGCGCCGGTCGACTTTGTCACGCTCGGCGGCTTTACTTTCAGCAAGCTGACCGGCGCGAAGCGGGTCGAGGTTGCGTTTGAGGCCCCGGCCGGAACTTGGGACGGTCCGGCCGCGGCCGATTTCGCTCTTGGCCTTCGGCTGCGCGGCTACCGGTTTGACAAATACAAGACCCGCAAGAAGGACCCGGAAGACGACAGCGGCGAAGCGCCCGATTTTGTGATCAGCTCGAGCCACGCGGTCGCCGCCCGCGCCGCCGCCCAGGACCGCCTCGCGATCGCCGAAGGCGTCGAAATGGCGCGCAATCTGGTCAACGAGCCGCCGAACGTGCTCTATCCAGTCGAGTTCGCCGATCGGATCAGGTCGTTGGAGAAGCTGGGCGTCGAGGTGGAGGCGCTCGACGAGAAGGCGATGGGCAAGCTCGGGATGAACGCTCTCCTGGCGGTAGGCCGAGGGTCGGCGCGCGAGAGCCGTCTTGTCACGATGCGGTGGAACGGGGCGCGATCGAAGCGGACCAAACCGATCGCGGTCGTTGGCAAGGGGGTGTGTTTCGACTCCGGCGGCATCTCCATCAAGCCCTCCGCCGGCATGGAGGACATGAAGGGCGACATGGGCGGGGCGGCTTGCGTCGTCGGGCTCCTGCACGCCCTCGCCGCGCGGAAGGCGAAAGTCAATGTGGTCGGCGTCGTCGGCCTGGTCGAGAACATGCCCGACGGCGACGCCATCCGGCCCGGCGACATCATCACCTCGATGTCCGGGCAGACGATCGAGATCGTCAATACCGACGCTGAGGGGCGGCTCGTGCTGGCGGACGCGCTCTGGTACGCGCAGGAGACATATTCTCCGCGCGCGATCATCGACCTCGCCACGTTGACCGGCGCCATCATGGTCGCGCTCGGGCACGAAATGGCCGGGCTATTCGCCAATAACGACGAGCTGGCCCAGCGACTCGCCGCGGCGGGCGAGGCTTCGGGCGAGAAGGTTTGGCGCATGCCGCTCGGGGCGGCTTACGACAAGCTCATCGATTCGAAATTCGCCGACGTGAAGAACACCGGCGGCCGCAGCGGCGGCTCGATCACCGCCGCGCAATTCCTGCAGCGGTTCGTGAAGGAGACGCCGTGGGCGCATCTCGACGTCGCCGGCACGGCGATGGCCTCGCCGCCAACGGACATCAACCAGTCCTGGGGCTCGGGGTGGGGAGTGCGGCTTCTCAATCGTCTCATGGCCGACTCCTACGAAGATTAGGCTCTCGTTGACCATTTGATCGGAGACTCGGCGCGGAGGGCGTCAAGATGCGGTTTCGATCCACGATCTTCGCGCTTGCCGCCGCCTGGAGCGGCGCGGACGAGCGCGCGTGGGCGATCACCGGATGCGACGCCTTTTCCGCCGCCCTCCGCACCGAGGCGAGCGATATGCAGGTCGAATTCGGACGCGCGATCGTCGTCTCCCGGACGCACTCGGACTCGAACGTGTTCGACGTGACGACAAAGGTCGACGTCGATGCGACGCTCTCCTGCCGCGGCGACGAATTTCTCCGCTTCGAAGCGCGCATCGGCGAGCCGGCGAACGCCCGCACCAACACGAATTTCGAGCGTTTCCAGACCGCTGCGCTCAAGGCGGCGCTGGGCTGGGACGCGGGCAAGAGCCGCGGCGTCCTGCGCGCCATGACCCAGGACGCGCGCGAATATCTCGCCGCCTCGCGCGAGCGCGGCGACGTCTACCTCGCCGGCAAGACCGAGGAGCACGAACCGGGCGGCGTGAGCCTCGGGGTGATGGCGACCGGCTCGGATCGGACCTTCGTCATTGTCGGCCCGGCGGCCCAGTGAGCGAGGTCCGCTTCCATCATCTCGAGCGCCGGCGCGTCGACGAGGCGCTCCCCCGCATTCTCGAGCGCGCCCTGGACGATGGCCTGCGCGTCGTTGTGCGCGCCTCCTCCAGCGAGATGGCGGCGGCGCTCAACGAGCGATTGTGGACCTATGACGACGCAAGCTTCCTGCCGCACGGCGGGGCGGGCGACGGAGATCCGGCGACGCAGCCCATCTTCCTGACCAGCGAGGCCGACAATCCCAACGGCGCAACCATGCTGGTCCGGCTCGCCGGCGCCGAGGCGGCCGAGGCCGACGCGGCGTTCGATCTCGCCCTGCTCCTGTTCGACGGCCGCGACGAATCGTCGCTCGCCCTCGCCAGGGCCGAATGGCGGCGACTCAAGGACATGGGGTCCGCCATCAGTTACTGGCGCGAGAGCGACGAAGGCGGTTGGGAACGGGCGCGGTAGTTCACCCACTCCGTCGCCGTGAAATGGGGCTGCGATCGCCGACCTTGAGGGCAGGAAAACAAAGCGGATGGAAGGAAATCAAAGAAAAAAGCGGAAGGAAAGCAAAGGGAAGCGGAAGGATTCCCGAGTCGGGGCGGAAGGATTTCAAAAGGCGTCTGTAAACATTTCAACGCTTTAGGCTCAAATCCAGCGAACCTCCCAGCCCTCTGCCCGCCGATCGGGCGCTCGAGAAACCCGCCACCCAAGCGCCCGCGTCGCGTTGGCGGCGCAGACGATGGTTCAGCTCCCGACGAGCCAGGCAGGATAGCACGGATTTCTGATTATCGCAAATCACTGACGCGGCTTCCCTGACGGCGATCGCGGCGAAGAGCCCCTAACCCACCTCCTGCCTGAGGCTGCTCGCGAGCGGGAACTCGCCGCGGCGGTAGGCGGCGAAGAGATCCATGAGCTCCGCGTCCGATCCGGCGATGAACGGGCCTCTGGCCGCGAGTCTTAACTCCTGCGGCTCGCCGGCGTAGATCAGGACGCGCGCGGGCCCGTCAACCGCGCGCAAGCGAAGAACGCTCGCCTCGGCGCCGGCCGGCCGGTCGAGCCAGCCGACCTGATCCTTCGCGATCGTCTTCCCGGGGTCGCCTGCGACGACTGCGCCCTCGATCACGATGATGAAGCCATTGTACGAAGCCGGCAGATCCTGCTCGAAGCTTGCGTCCGGCTGAAGGGCGAGGTCGACCAGCGTCACCGGCGCGGCGTTCGCCGTCGGGGCGGCGACGTCTCCAGATTTGCCGCTGTAGACTCTGGCTTCCGCCCCGGGCTCGGTTCTGACCGGCATGGCGCGCTCGCGCAGGCGTTGCACGCGCGGCGCGGACCGGCGCTGATCCTCGGGCAGGACGATCCAGAGCTGGAAAAGCCGCATGCGGTTCGAAGTCACGGTGTCCTGGCCATGGACGATCCCGCGCCCGGAGGTCATCCATTCGACGTCGCCCGGATCGAGCCGGCCTTCCAGGTCCTCGAAGCTGCCGCTCAGCATGAAGGTGACGGTTTCGAGGCCGGCGTGGGGATGCGCCTCGCCGAAGTCTCCGCCGACTTCCGTCCGGTCGTCCGCCATCAGGAAGAACGGATTGGTCGCAGCGAAATCGCCCGGAGGAATCATCAGCCTCGCCTTATGGCGCGGCCCGGCGAAACCTGGCCCGACCGGGGACGGGGTGAACAGGCGGTCGATGCGGCGAAATACAGTCATGGGCGCCTCTTTGGATCGCTCCGTCCGCCGAGCTCCGGTCAAGGAGGCCGCGGGGCGCGTCGGGGACTGAGCAAGGGTTTCTCGATCCTACCGCCAACCGGCGGCCGGTGTCTCCTCGGCGGTCGTCTCTTCGGCATCGTCTTCCGCGCCGGTCGCTCCCCCACGCGCTTGACAGCAGGCTAAGAGTGTATATGCACGCAATATGGACGCCGACGAGATCGACTTCGCGGACACCCGTCAATGCGCTTGCTCGGCAGCGCGCCGGCGGAGCCGCGAGCTCACGCGGTTTTATGAGCAGGCGATGCGGGGCTCGGGCCTGCGGGGCACTCAGTTCACCCTGCTTGCCACCGTAATCCAGACCGGCCCGATCCCGGCGACGCGGCTCGCGGATTTTCTCGGCCTCGACCGGACGACGCTCACCCGCAACCTCGGCCCGCTGGTTCGCGACGGCCATGTCACGATCACGGATGGCGCCGACCGGCGGGTTCACAAGGTCGCGATCACGGCCAAGGGCGCGGAGGCCGCGCGCGCGGCCTACCCATTCTGGCGAAAGGCGCAGGCCGCCGCGTTGGCCCAAGCAGCGGCAAGTTAAAAAATTTGGGCTAATACGTGTAGGTGCACTTTAAGCAGGAGCAGCGGCCATGTTCGAATCCCTGTCAACCATCGGCGAGACGATCGGAGCTTCGATCGTTGTCGCGTTTCTGTCATTCGCGCTCGCGCGAACCTTGCCCGGGCGCCTGACCGTCGCCGGCGTTCTCGCGGCCTGGTTCGCTCTTGTGCTCGCGATCGGAGCGACCGGGTCGCTCGATCCCGCGCGCGGCCTCGGCGTTCCCGGACTGGGCCTGACTGTGGCGCTGCCGGTCGCCGCGCTCGCCGGCGCCTTCTTCACTCTCTCCCCGATCCGGGACGCGATGCTGGCGATTCCCTTGCCCGCGCTGGTCGCGGTGAACGCGATCCGAGTTCTCGGCGTGATTTTCGTCATCCTTCATGCGGCGGGAGAACTGCCGGCGCCGTTCGCCCCGAGCGCCGGCTGGGGCGACATCTTCGTCGGCGTCACCGCGCTGCCGGTCGCCTGGTCGATGCTCAGATTCGGCGCCCGCGCCCGGCCGCTGGCGCTGCTGTGGAATACGATCGGGATCGCCGACCTTATCAACGCGGTCGCGCTCGGCGCCCTGTCGGCGCCCGGTCCGCTCCAGGTCTTCGCCGGGCCGCCGACCAGCGCCGCGATGACGACTCTGCCGTGGCTGATGATTCCGGGATTTCTGGTCCCGAGCCTGATGTTCATTCACATCGTCGTCTTCTACCGGCTGGCGAAGGAGGCTCCGGCGTCCGCGACGCCGCGGCTCGGCGGCGGGATGGCGAGGGGCCGCGCCGCGGCCTAAGTCGGGGGTGGGCGAGACACATAAAAAGCGACGCCGCGGCTTTCGCCGGGCGTCGCTGATCGCCTTCCAATTGTCTGGCGAAGACGGCGGCGCGCTTTCCCTCCCAAGTCGGCGCGCCGCCGCCCGTCCCTCAGGCGTGCGATACGCTCACGCCTTGGGGAACGGAACGGCCACGAATCGGCTATTGCCGTCGGCGGTCTGGATCCGCATCAGCACCGACTTCTTGCCCTGGCTCTTCGCGTTCGCGACCTCGGACTTGACCTCTTGAGGCGTCGACACCGGCTTGCCGGCGACATCGAGGATGACCTGGCCCGCGCTCAGGCCTTGCTCAGCCGCCGCGCCATCCGGATCGACGCCGACGATGGCGACGCCCTTGTCGCCGGAGCCGGCGACTTCGCCTGCCGGCGCGAGCTTGATGCCGAGCGCCGGGGTGGCCTTGTCATTGGTCAATTCGTCGGCCGACGCCGTCTTCTCGGCCTTCTGCGGGGCGAGCGTCGCCTCGGCGGTCTTCTCGGCGCCGTCGCGGATATAGGTCAGCTGGACCTTTTCGCCGGGCTTGAGCATGCCGACCTGAAGGGTCAGATCCGAGGCCTCGGCGATATTCTTGCCGTTGAGCTTGGTGATGACGTCGCCGGTCTTCAAGCCGGCCTCGGCGGCCGGGGTTCCCGGCATGACCTTGTCGACGATCGCGCCGGCGGCGGATTTGAGGCCGAGGTTCTCGGCGATATCCTGGCTTACCGGCTGGATTTCGACCCCGAGATAGCCACGCGCGATGCTGCCGCCGTGCTCGAGCGCCGCTTCGACCGTGCTCACGGTCGAGGCCGGAATGGCGAAGCCGATGCCGACGCTGCCGCCCGACGGCGAATAGATGGCGGTGTTCATGCCGACCACCTGGCCCTGCATGTTGAAGGTCGGGCCGCCGGAATTGCCGCGGTTGATCGGCGCGTCGATCTGCAGGAACCGGTCATAGGGGCCGTCGCCGATGTCGCGGCCCTCAGCCGAGACAATGCCGGCGGTCACTGTGCCGCCAAGGCCGTACGGATTGCCGATCGCGACCACCCAGTCGCCGATCCGCGGCATCTCCTTGGCGAACGACACAAACGGATAGTCGCCCGGCTCATTGACCTTGATCACGGCGACGTCGGTCTTCGGGTCGGTTCCGACGACCTTGGCGTCGAGGGTCTTGCCGTTGTCCATGGTGACCGAGACGGTCTTGGCGTTCTGGACCACGTGATTGTTGGTGACGATGTAGCCGTCGGCGGAAACGAAGAAGCCCGAGCCTTCGCCGATCATCGGCTGCGAGTGCTGCTGCTGCATGCCGTTCATTCCGCCCGATCCGCCGAAGCGCTTGAGGAACTGCTGGATTTCCGGCGGCAGGTTGTCCATCTGGACGCCGTTGTCCTCGGACGAGGCATTGGCGATCTTGACCCTGACCGAGACCACGGCAGGCTTGACGCGCTCGATCAGCGTCGCGAACGAGGGCGTGCCCTGCTGATTGAGATCGGAGGTCACGACCGGCGCCGCATGAGCGGAGTGAGAGGTCGTCAAGGCGCTGTCGGCGAACGCGCCGGCGGCGGCGAGCGCCGCGACCGCAACAGAGGCGAGGACCGTGCTGCGCCGCGCGCGCGGATTGGCGAAAGATGGGTAGGACATGCAAGCCTCCAGATTCGTGAATGACCGCGTTCAGCGGCTGAATGGCGGCATCATGGTCCGAGGCGCCTATCCGGAACTTGGCCGGCGCATTAAGCTTTCTCAAGGAAGCGGCGCCCGCCGGCCGCCTACCTCCTCCCGGATCCGGCTGAGCTCAACCGTCAGCCGGCGCGAGCATGACAAGTTTGTAATCGGGCCGCTCGGCCGGGGCGAAGCTGTGCTGGGTGAAGCTCAGGAGGCCATCGCGAGGATGGTTGAAGGTGCGCAGCCCGCCCTCGCGGATCTGGACCGCCTGCTCGTCCCAGGCTTCCGCGAACAGCGGGCTCTCCGCCCTGAGCGCGTCGACGAAGGTCTTGACCCGGGCGTCGCGAAACATGTGGGCGAAATCGGCGCGAAACTCGGCGAGCAGGCGTCGCGCCCGGTCTTTCCAGGCAGGAATGAGCAGGCGGGCGGAAGGTTCGAGAAAGACGTACCGCAACAGGTTGCGTTGCGCGTCCCCGTCCAGCCAGCCGTGAAAGAGCCGCGCGGCGGCGTCGTTCCAGCAGCAGGCGTTCCAGAGCCGGTCAAGTCCGTAGGCCGGGTGCTCGATCGCTTTGACCGCGGCGATCAATGCGGGCGGCGCATAGGCCGAGGATCCCGCCTGTCCCTCGGGATCGAGACGTCCCGCAAGCTCGAACAGATAGGCGCGTTCAGCGCGCGTGAGCGCCAGCGCGTGCGCGATGCGCCCCAACGCCTCCGGAGAAGCTTGCACCGGGCGGCCTTGCTCGATCCAAGTGCACCAGGTCACGCTGATCCCGGCGCGGGCGGCGAGCTCCTCCCGCCGGAGACCCGACGTTCGCCGGCGCCCTGCGGCGGCCGTCGGCTGGATCCGCTCGCGGTGAGCGCGCACGAAGGCGCCGAGGAGCCTCCTTTGATCCGGGTCGAGCATGGCGGGCGATATACTAGGATAAAATTCAGGCTTGTACCAGTTTCGACCGGAGCGCAGTCGAGGGCCGCAAAGGAGCGAATTCATGGTTGAGGCGCATGAGAAAGTCGTCGAGGCGCAATTCGGCCCGCAAGCGCGGGCCTATGTCGAAAGCGCGGTTCATGCGAGCGGAGCGGACCTCGATGCGGTCGAGGCGCGCGTGCGCGAGCTCGGCCCGGAGCGGGCGCTCGACCTCGGCGCGGGCGGTGGCCATGTCGCTTACGTCATGGCCCGCCACGCGCGCCATGTCGTCGCTGCGGATTTGTCGCGCGAGATGCTGGCGGCGGTGGCGGCGACGGCGCGCGGCAAGGGATTGAGCAACATCGAGACGCGTCGAGGCTCCCGCCGAGCGGCTGCCGTTCGAGGATTCGACGTTTGACTTCGTGGCGAGCCGATTCTCAGCCCATCACTGGCGCGATTTCGGCGCCGGCCTCAGGGAAGCCCGCAGGGCGTTGAAACGCAACGGCCGGGCCGTCTTTATCGACGCCTATTCTCCCGGGCCGCCGCTGTTCGACACCCATCTCCAGGCGATCGAACTCCTGCGCGACCACTCCCATGTTCGCAATTACACCTGCGCGCAATGGATCGAGGCGCTCGCCCGGGCGGGCTTCGCCCTCGAGGCTTGCCGGACCTGGAAGCTGCGGATGGATTTCCCTGTCTGGACGGCGCGGATGCGGACACCCGAAGAAAATGTGCGGGCGATCCGCGCGCTGCAGATCGCCGCCGCCTCGGAGACGAAGGCGCATTTCGCGATCGAGCCCGACGGGTCGTTTCTCCTCGACGTCATGATGATCGAGGCGTCGGCGGCGTGAGCGCTTCCGCTAGCGCCGAAACTCCGCCTTCACGGCGCCGTAGAGCGCCTTGAACCGCTCGCGCTGAGCGGCGAACATCGCGGCGAGCTTCGGGTCCGGCGCGGTCACATCGGCGATTTCGGGCGGCAGGCAGACGGTTTCGGGCGGCTCTCCGGTCACGGCCATCCGGGCGAGGCGGGCGGCGCCGAAAGCCGGGCCGCTTTCGCCGCCCTGCATGCGAACGACGGTGAAGCCGGTCGCCGCGGCGATCATGCGCGTCCATAGGGCGCTCTTCGCGCCGCCGCCGATGAGGCCGACCCGCTCGATCGAAGCGCCTGCGGCGGCGAGGCAGTCGCGCGCGTCCGCGAGCGTCAGCGCGACGCCCTCCATCACCGCGCGCGCGACATCGGTGCGCGACGTGGTTTCGCTCAGGCCGAACATGACGCCGCGCGCATGAGGGTCGTCGAGCGGCGTGCGCTCGCCGGAAAGATAGGGCAGGAACAGAAGGCTGCCCGGACCCGGATAATCCGCCGCCGCTTCGCGCTCGAGGGTGTCAGGCGGCGCGCCGAGAAGCCGGCCGGCGAAAGCCAGCGCGCCGGCGCCGTTGAGCATCGCCGCCATGGCGTACCAGCGATTCGGCAGCGCATGGGCGAAAGAATGGACGAGCTTTTCGGGCGCGCTCATGTAGCGGTCGGTCGCGACGATGAGCTGGGTCGCGGTGCCGAGGGAAATGAACGCCTGGCCTGGCGCGATCGCGCCGAGGCCGATCGCTCCGACAGCCGAGTCGCCGCCGCCGGCGGCCAAAAGAACGTCGCGCGGCAGGCCGAGCTCGTCGGCGGCCTTGGGTGCGATCCGGCCGGCCGGGGCCGACCCCTCGACGAGCGGCGGCGCCCAGGCGGGATCGGCCTCGCAAGCCAGGAACGCTTCCGCCGACCAGTCCCGCGCCGCCTCGTCGAGGAGCCACGTCCCGGCAGCGTCGCTCATGTCGGTCAGGAGTTCGCCGCCGAGCTTGAGGCGCAAATAGTCCTTTGGCGACAGCAGCCGCTCGGTTCGGCGGCGATTGTCCGGCTCATGCCGGGCGATCCATTTGAGCTTCGGCCCGGTGAAGCCGGGCATCGGCTTCACCCCGACGATCCGCGCCAGCCCGGGGTGATCGGATGCGAGCTGCTGCGCCTCGGCGTAGGCGCGCGCGTCATTGTGCAGAATGGCGGGGCGGACCGGCTTCATGGCGCCGTCGAGGAGGACCGCGCCGTGCATCTGGCCGGAAAAGCCGATCGCCTTCAACGCGCCGAGCGCCTTGCCGGCGGAGCTCCGGATGTCAGCGATCGCGCCGGCCATCGCGGCCGCCCAGACGTCCGGATCCTGCTCCGACCATCCGGCGCGCGGACGGTCGGGCGAATAGGAGCGCTGGGCGCTGGCAACCGCCGCGCCGCCCTCGTCGGTCAGGAGGGCCTTGAGCCCGGAGGTTCCGCAGTCGAGCCCGAGGTACATGGCGCGAATTCTGCGCCGCGCCGGGAGCGTTCACAAGCGATCCCGGCTTATGCCGGAGCATTACCCCGATCGGGCGAGCCTAGACTGAACCCTGCTTCAATGCCGCCAGCCTTCACACCAGGCGAACGACGGGATTGGGGCGCGCCAGTCTTCCACGGGGTCGCTGTCGTCTTCGTCCAGTTCGCGGACCCGATCCAGAATGTACCTGAGGCCGGACAGGACCGGCTGGTCGGCGCCGCGCGCAGCTTCGCCGACGCCTTCCCAGTCGCCGTGACCTGCCTGGCGCGAGAAGCGGCGAACCAGCCCGGCGGCGAAGGCGCCGCTCGTCAGGTTGCGCTTGGCCGCGTCGCGCGAGAAGCGCCGGGCGAAATCGCCGCCGATCGAAAGAACCGCGGCGCGCGCAACATGAGGATTGGAGCAGGTAAGAACGATCTCGCGGACGATCATAAGCAGGCTCCTCTCACCCGTGGACAGGCAAGCGGGTTTATGAGGGGCGAATTTGTCCTCAGCGTGTCATCGGGCGAAAAAATTCTTTCATTTTGACGATGGTCAATGTTTAGACAGCGCAATGTCAACGAATTGTCATATTGCGACGTGTGCGCCGCACCATGAATTTGGACTTTTGATCTCGTATCGTGACAATCGTTCAGGGCATATGCTTGGCGTCAACTCTTTTGCTCAAGTGAGCGGCTTGCTATTTACTGTATAATTGCCCGGTTTCCAGTCGCTTTTCGATCGTTGTCACGGCCGCAGCCGGGCGCCATGATCGTTCTGGTTCGGCGAGTGCGCCAGGGAGGCATGATGAAATTTGCAATTCTGCTCGGCGTCGCGGCGCTCATTTTCGCCGAGCCGGCGGCGGCGAAGGATACGCGGTTCTGGAACCTGACGTCGTCGACCGTCAAATCGCTCGAGCTTGCGCCCGCCGGCACGTCCGCCTTCGGCCCCAATCAATGCGCCAACGATCCCGACGGAGCCGTCGACCACGACGAACGGGTGAAGGTGACCGGCGTGACGACAGGCTCATATGACGCGCGGATCACGCTTGCGGACGGACGGGTGTGCATGGCCAAGGCCGTGCGCGTCGAGACGGGCAAGCCGTTCTCGATCGAGGACAAGGATCTGGTCGGTTGCGCGCCCTGACCTTTATGGGCGAGCGCAGGCCGGAAGCGTTCACGGGTAGGTTTCACCCTGCGCCCGGCGTTGGCGCTACCGCATCGGACAATCAGTCCGCATCAATTGGGGAGGGACGAGCCATGGTGCAAAAGCACGACAATGCTCGCATCCGTCCCAACGCGCGCCCCTCAAGGGCGGCGCACATGCGGATCATGGCTTCAAGAAGAGTTTCCGGCGCTCCGTCAATGAGCGGAAGCGCCGGCAGGCGCTCACATTTCGGCGCTGAGATAAGCCGTTACTTCCATGCCAGCGCAGATTTCGACAACGATAGGAGCGGTCCAGCTCATTGCATTCTCCTTCACGCAGCGTTTCCGGACCCGGGTTCTCCGGGCTCTATCGAACATAGCAGCCCCGGCGCCGGCCGTCACCCCTTGATCGGGCAATCGGCGCTGCTCACGTCGATTTGACTGAAACCCATGGCGCAAGCCGCGCGACCGGCGAAAAAGAAAGTTTCGCCGCCGCCGCGAAATTAGTCTCGCAATTGCGGGCGAATGCGGGCAATCGTCGCCGCCGACTTCACCCAGGGCGCGTTGAGTGCGATTTTCCTTTGCCAATCTGGCGTTGCAGGCCCTGTCGCACAACTCCGGCTGGCCGGAGCAATGGCGCAACCCCGAGCCGAAGGGATCTTACGACGCCGTCATCATCGGGGCCGGCGGGCATGGCCTTGCGACCGCCTATTACCTCGCCAAGGAGCATGGCCTCGGCAATGTCGCGGTGTTGGAGAAGGGCTGGCTCGGCGGCGGCAACACCGGGCGCAACACCACCATCATCCGCTCCAATTACCTGTGGGAGGAATCGGCCGCGCTCTACGAGCACGCGCTGAAGCTCTGGGAGGGCCTGTCGCAGGAGCTCAACTACAACGTCATGTATTCGCCGCGCGGCGTGATGATGCTGGCGCACAACACTCACGACATTCAGGTCGCCAAGCGTCACGTCCACGCCAATCGCCTGGCCGGGCGTCGACAACGAATGGCTGACGCCGGCGGAGGCCAAGGCTTTCTGCCCGCTTCTCAACATCGCTCGCGACATCCGCTATCCGGTCGTCGGCGCGGCGCTGCAGCGGCGCGGCGGCACGGCGCGGCATGACGCGGTCGCCTGGGGCTATGCGCGGGCGGCGTCGGCGCGCGGCGTCGACATCATCCAGAATTGCGAGGCGACCGCGATCCGCCGCGACGCTTCGGGCGCGGTTTCGGGCGTCGAGACGACGCGCGGCGCGATCGCGGCCAAAAAGATTGGCGTCGTCGCGGCCGGGCATACGTCAGTCGTGATGGCGATGGCCGGGGTCAGGATGCCGCTCGAGAGCTATCCTTTGCAGGCTCTGGTCAGCGAGCCGGTCAAGCCGATGATGCCGTGCGTCGTGATGTCGAACACCATCCACGCCTATATGTCGCAATCGGACAAGGGCGAACTCGTCATCGGCGCCGGCACCGACGCCTACATCTCCTATTCCCAGACCGGCGGCCTGCACATCGCCAACCACACTCTGGAAGCGATCTGCGAGCTCTTTCCGGCCGTGCGGCGGATGCGGATGCTGCGCAACTGGGGCGGCATCGTCGATGTGACGCCTGACCGCTCGCCCATCATCGCCAGGACGCCGGTTCCCGGCCTTTACGTCAATTGCGGCTGGGGCACCGGCGGCTTCAAGGCGACGCCGGGCTCGGGCCACGTATTCGCGCACACGATCGCCCGCGGCGAGCCGCATCCGCTCGCGGCGCCGTTCACACTCGACCGCTTCCGCTCCGGCCGGCTGATCGACGAGGCCGCCGCCGCGGCGGTGGCGCATTGAACGGCAGGATGATCTTGACCTGTCTGGCGCGCACGCCCTCATCCGGCCGGCTCACGCCGGCCACCTTCTCCCCGGGGGAGAAGGGGTCGTCTGCACCGCAGCGCCTCCTCCTCCGGCGAAGAGAAGGGGTTGCTCGCGCCGGCGCTCCCCCTCTCCCTCGGGGAGAGGGTTGGGGTGAGGGCAGCGCCGATCGAACTCGCTACGCGCGAGGGCTCGCCGCATGCTGCTGATTGATTGTCCCTATTGCGGCATGGCGCGCCCGGAAATCGAGTTCCGCTACGGCGGCGAAGCCCATATCGCGCGCGCAGCCGATCCGAGCGCGTTGAGCGATGAGGAATTGGCGCACTTCCTCTATTTTCGCTCGAACCCGAAGGGCGTGCTCGCGGAGCGCTGGCGCCATGCGTTCGGCTGCGGTCGCTTCTTCAACTGCCTGCGCGACACTTTGAGCGACAAGATCCTCGCCGTTTACAAGACGGGCGAGCCGCGCCCGGATGGCCCGAGCGAACGCGACGGACCGCGCGAATGAGCCAGCCGTTTCGTCTCGCAGGCCTCGGTTCGGTCGATCGCTCGCGCCCGCTGAAGTTCACTTTCGATGGCCTCCTCCACCAGGGCTACGCCGGCGACACGCTCGCCTCGGCGCTGCTCGCGAATGGCATCCATCTGGTTGGGCGCTCGTACAAATATCACCGGCCGCGCGGAATCCTCAGCGCCGGCGCGGAGGAGCCGAACGCGCTCGTCACCCTCTCGCGCGGGCCTGGCCGGTCCACGCCCAACCTGCGCGCGACCCAGATCGAGCTCCACGAGGGGCTGAGCGCTTCGAGCCAGAACCGCTGGCCCTCGCTCGCATTCGATTCGGCGCGGTGAACGATCTCCTGTCGCCGCTGTTCGGGGCCGGCTTCTACTACAAGACGTTCATGGGTCCGAACCTCTTCGGCAAGAACTGGGCCTGGACGCATGTTTATGAGCCGGCGATCCGCCGCGCCGCGGGTCTTGGCGTCGGTCCGCGCGAGCCCGATCCCGACCGCTATCAGCGGACCTTCGCCCATTGCGACGTCCTGATCGTCGGCGGCGGCCCGGCAGGGATCGCCGCGGCGCTGGCGGCGAGCGCTAGCGGCGCTCGCGTCTTGCTCTGCGACGAAAATCCGGCCCTCGGCGGCTCGCTCCTGGCCGAGAACGCCGCCGGGATCGAGACGACGCCGGCGCGCGATTGGCTGGCGAAAGCGGCCGCGACGCTTCGAGATCGGCCAAACCTGCGCCTGATGGCCCGAACGCAGGCGTTCGGCTATTACGCCCAGAACTTCGTCGCCTTGAACGAGCGGATCGCCGAGGCTGACCTGATCGCCGATCCCGACTTGCCGCGCGAACGCTTATGGCAAGTGCGCGCGCGTGAGGTCGTGCTGGCGGCCGGCGCGATCGAGCGTCCGCTGGTGTTCCCGGATAACGACCGCCCGGGCGTGATGCTCGCCGAGTCCGCGCGGCGCTACTGCCGCCAGTATGGCGTCAAGGTCGGTGAGCGCGTCGTCGTCGCGACGTCGCACGACAGCGCCTATCGCGCCGCCCTCGACCTCAAGCAAGCGGGCGTCGACGTCGCGCTCATCGCCGATCTGCGCCCGGACGCGAACGGGCCGCTGAGCGAGGCCGCGCGCGCGGCGGGCCTCGAGGTCGCGGCTGGCGCGGAGATCGCCGGCGTCGACGGGCGTCTGCGAGTCAAATCGGTTCGCATCAGGCATCAGGGTAGAGAGCGGAAAGTCGCCTGCGACGCGCTCATCATGTCGGGCGGATGGACGCCTTCGGTGCATCTCTTCTCGCAGTCGCGCGGCAAGCTCGTGTTCGACGAGGCGCTGCAAGTGTTCAGGCCGGGAACGTCGGCCCAGCGCGAGCGGTCGGCCGGGGCGTGCAATGCGACCTTCGACCTTGCGAGCGCGCTTGCGGAGGGCGACGCGGCGGGGCGCGCGGCGGCCGCCGCCGCCGGCTTCGTCGCCCCCGACGCGAGGGTCTACGCCGTGGACGGCGCTCCTGCGACGATGAGCGCCGGCGCGGCGTCGCCGCCTCGCGCCGAGCGCCGCGGCAAGGCGTTCGTCGATTTCCAGAACGACGTGTGCTCCAAGGACGTCAGCCTGGCGGTGCAGGAGGGCATGCGCTCGATCGAGCACATCAAGCGCTACACCACAACCGGCATGGCGACCGATCAGGGCAAGCTCTCGAACATGAACGCGCTCGCGATCGCCGCCGAGGCGCTGGCGAAGCCCATTCCGGAGGTCGGCCTTACGACCTTCCGTCCGCCCTATACGCCCGTCACCTTCGGCGCGTTCGCCGGCCCTGCGCGCGGTGATCTGTTCGACCCGATCCGACGGACGCCGATTCACGACTGGGCGGCCGAAAACGGCGCCAGGTTCGAGGACGTCTCGCTTTGGAAGCGCGCCTGGTATTTTCCCCGCGGCCGCGAATCGATCCACGACGCGGTCGCGCGCGAGTGCCGCACGACCCGGGACAGCGTCGGCCTGTTCGACGCTTCGACGCTCGGCAAGATCGAGGTCGTCGGCCCCGATGCGGCGGTCTTCCTCGAGCGCGTGTATGCCAATGCGTTCCAGAAGCTCGAAGTCGGCCGCTGCCGCTACGGCCTCATGCTGAGCGAAGCGGGCTTTCTGATGGACGACGGCGTGATCGCGCGCCTCAGGCCCGACCGCTTCCATGTGACGACGACGACCGGCGGCGCGCCCGCCGTCCTCGCCCAGATGGAGGACTATCTCCAGACCGAGTTCACCGATCTCAAGGTCTGGCTCACTTCGACGACCGAGCAATGGGCGACGATCGCGGTCCAGGGGCCGAAAGCGCGCGAATGCGTCGCGCCGCTCATCGAGGGCGTCGATCTCGCCAACGAGGCTTTTGCCCATATGGCCGTGCGCGAGGTCCGCGCTTGCGGCGTTCCGGCCCGGCTGATGCGGGTGAGCTTCACCGGCGAGCTCGGCTACGAGATCAACGTGCCCTCGCACTACGGCCGCGCCATTTGGGAAGCGGCGTGGCGCGAGGTCGAGCAACGCGGCGGTTGCGCCTACGGCACCGAGGCGATGCATGTGATGCGGGCCGAGAAGGGATTCGTCATCGTCGGCCAGGAGACCGACGGAACGGTGACGCTCGCCGACCTCGGCCTCGACTGGGCGATCGGCAAGACGAAAAAGGACTTCGTCGGAAAACGCTCGCTCGTCCGCCCCGACATGCTGGCGGCAAATCGCAAGCAGCTGGTCGGGCTTCTCACCGACAATCCGGCGATCGTGCTCGAAGAGGGCGCGCAGGTGACGGAAAGCGCGAACCCGCCGACCGGAACGCCCGCGCTCGGCCACGTCACCTCGTCCTACGCGAGCGCAACTCTCGGCCGCTCGATTGCGCTCGCGCTCGTTGCCGCGGGACGCTCGCGCATCGGCGCCAAGCTCAACGTCCCGATGCCGGGCGGCGCAATTCCGGTGACCGTCACGGCGCCGGTCTTCTACGACAAACCGGGAGCGCGCCTCCATGTCTGACGCGGCGCTCAACCTGCGTTCGCCGCTCGAAGGCCTTGCCCTTCCCGTGGGGCCGCGATTCGCCTTGTCGGAGGCGCCGCCGGCCGCCCGTTTCATCCTGCGCGGCGGCGAGGGCGCCCGCGTCGCTTGCGGCATCGCCTTCGGCGCGGAGCCGCCGGTGGGGCTCGGGCCGGCGGGCGAGGGCCCGGGCCGCGCGGCTTTGTGGCTCGGCCCCGACGAATGGCTCATGATCGCGGACGGCGCCGATCCCGCGCCGCTCGGCGAAACGCTCGAATCCGTGCTCGACGGGACCGCCCACAGCCTGGTCGACGTGTCTCATCGCCAGATCGGCCTCATTGCGAGCGGGCTCTCCGCAGCGCGCGTCCTCAACGCTGGCTGCCCGCTTGACCTCGATCTTGCGGCTTTTCCGCTCGGCATGGCGACACGCACGCTGTTCGACAAGGCGGAGATCGTGCTCTGGCGCCGGGCCGCGACGACCTTCCACGTCGAAGTTTGGCGCTCCTTCGCGCCCCATGTCGCCGCCTTTCTCGCCGAGGCCGCCCGCGGCGCCCCGCAATGGTGAACGCACGGAGAAAAGAGGCCATGAGCCTTGAGGCCGCTGACGAGGCGGGCGCCGAAGAAGCAGGCTTGTTGGAGCCGCGACGGGTGGCCTTCATCGAGAGCATCGCGAGCTTTCGTCCGCGCATGCACCGCTACTGCGCGCGGATGACCGGCTCGGCTTTGGACGGCGAAGACGTGATGCAGGAGGCGATTTTCGAGGCCTACCTCAAGCTCGGCTCGTTCGACGCGACTCGTCCGCTCGGCCCGTGGCTCTTCAGGATCGCGCATAATCGCTGTATCGACTTCCTGCGCCGTCGACAGGCGCGACGGGAGGCCGAGGCGGAGGCCGTGCCCCTCGAATGGGTCGACCCGCCGGAGGCCATGGGCAAAGCGATCGACCGCGCTATCGAACGGCTGGTCATCGCGCTCCCGCCGAAAGAAAGAGCGTGCGTTCTCCTCAAAGACGTCTTCGACTATTCGCTCGAAGACATCGCCGACCTCGTGGAATTCGACGACCGGCGGCGTCAAAGCGGCTTTGAGCCGCGGCCGCGGCAAACTGGCGACCCTGACCGATGCGCGCTCCCCTAAGCGGAAGGCGGACGAAGCGGAATTGGCGCTTCTTCGCCTCGATGTCGACCGCTTCAACCGGCGCGATTGGCAAGGCGTGCGCGAACTCGCGAGCGCCGACGCCCGATTGATGGTGGCCGACTGCTTCGCCGGACGCTTGGCTGACTCGCCTTACTTTGTCGAATACGAGCGGCCCATTGTCCCCTGGCGCATGGCCCTCGGAGAAGCGGACGGAGAGACCGTCATTGTCATCCTGCGCGACGACCGGGAAGGCGCGGTTCCGTTTTCGGCCATTCGTATCGGGATTGCCGAGGGTCGGGTTGTCAGCATTGCTGACTACATCAAGTGTTCGTGGATCCTGGAGACAGCTTCGCTCACGCTGATGCTGGCTTAAGCGACGCGAAGCGAAACTCCGGGAGGAAGGCGGGCGAAAGTTCATTCTGACGTATCCCGGCGGGCGCCTCACTCGTAATGGGAGTCTCAACCACTCCGAGGGCCCATGCCGTGTCGATGAAGACCTACTCCGGAAGCTGCCATTGCGGCGCCGTTCGCTTTCAGGCCGAACTCGACTTCGCCCAGGGAACGGTGAAGTGCAACTGCACGAGCTGCGTGAAAGCGCGTTCCTGGCTCATTCTTGCGCCCGCCGCTCGATTTCGTCTCGTTGAGGGCGAGGAGCGTCAGGCGGAATATCAATGGACGCCGCCAGGACGCCCAAAGCCGACCGTCAAGTATCACTTTTGCAAGGCATGCGGGATTCGGACGCCGGGGCTGGGCGAGCTGGAAGCAATGGGCGGCGCCTTTTACGCGGTTCAGGTCTCATTGCTCGACGACCTGGATCGCGAAGAACTCGCCGCCGCGCCAGTCCGCTATGTCGACGGTCGCCACGATCGCTTCGATCGAGCGCCTGAAGACGTGCGCTTCCTATAACAGAACTGGGCTCATTCCGGGGGCGCCGAAGAGTGGCGAAGGCCGTTTCAGACCTTCGCCGCCGGCGGGACCAACCCCTCGCGCCCTCGCGAAATTGCCGGACGGTGATTTTGGCTACTTCGGAGGCTGGAATGCCTTCCGCGGGATTGCGTGCCCCAAGACGAGCCCGTTTTTGTTGGGCGGGGCCGTAAACGCGGTCATGGGAGCTCCTCCGACTTTTTCGGTGTCATACCCCCCTACTCAGGTGCGGCAAGCTTTCGCGACTGTCGCGACGGACATGCGCGGCTCTGGAGCGCGCTGCTTCAGATCCAGCGCCGGACCCGTCGGCAATAGCCGGCATAGTCTTCGCCGAAGGTTCGGCGAAGCCGCGCCTCCTCGAACGGGATCACGCCCCAGTTCATGGACGCCCACGGAAGAAGCACAAGAATCAACGGCCAGGCTCTCCCAAGCGCGAGCGTCAGTCCGACGTAAACGACGGTCAAGGAGAGATACATCGGGTTGCGCGACCATGCGTGGGCGCCCGTGACGACGAGATGAGCGGGCTCGCCGGTTGGGTGGAGCGTCGTGCCGCGGAGCACGAACCGTCCCGCCGCGGCCGCGGCGAGCGAACAGCCGGCGACTGCGAGCGCAAAGCCCGCCCAGTGCACTATCTGCGCCGTCATCCAGGCCGGCCGCCACGGCATGAGCCGATCGAGCCCGACCCCGATCAGGAAGGTGAGCGCGAATTGAGCCGGCGGCGGGATCTTCGCCAGGACGGGAGCGCGAGGCGACGCCATCCCGTCTAAGAGCTTCACGCGGTCAGGACCACCCGGCCGCGAATCCGGCCGGCGCGCAGGTCGTCCATCGATTGCTGCGCCTGATCGAGGGGCCGAGTCTCGATCGGCGCCGGCCTCACCTTGCCTTCGCGCGCGAGCGCCATCAGCTCCCGGAACTCGGGCAGCGTTCCGGTATAAACGCCGACGAGGCTGACCGCCCGCAGCGGCAGGGTCGCGAGGGACAACGGCATCGAGCCGCCGAAAAGGCCGACGACCATGAGCTTTCCGCCCTTGCGCAGGAGCGCGAGGCCGAACGCCGCGCTCTTTTCCGAGCCGACGAAATCGATCGCCGCGGAAACACCGCCGGTTTGAGCGAGCACACGCTTGCTGTCGGCCGGATCGGCCGGATCGACGACAGCGGAGGCGCCGGCCTCGAGCGCCGCCCGCCGCTTCGCCGCATCCACGTCGGCGACGATCGGACCGGTTTGATAGAGCGCAAGACACAGGCTCACCGCCGCAAGTCCAAGGCCGCCCGCGCCGACGATCATGAGCGGTCGCTCTGCATCGACGGGAGCGGCTTTCTTCAGGGCGCTGAAGGCGGTGAGGCCGGAACAGCCGAGGGTCGCTGCGAACGGCGCCGACAGCGGTTCATATTCGACGAGAAATCTCGGATGATCGACGAGGACATAGTTGCTGAAGCCGCCGTCGGCGCGCACGCTGAGGTTCTTCGGCTTGGCGCACAGGTTCTCTTCGCCTTCCAGGCACAGCGCGCATTGCCCGCAACCGCCCCAGGCATAGACCGCGCGGCGGTCGCCCACGGTCACGCCAGCGGCGTCCGGCCCGACCTCTTCCACAACGCCCGCGATCTCATGCCCCAGGATGCGAGGCAGTTTGACCAGAGGCGTCAGATCGAACTTCTGGCCCTGACCGAGATCGAAGTAACCGTCGGCGATGTGCAGGTCGCTATGGCAAACGCCGCAGGCGCCGACCCGGAGCAGCACTTGTGCGCCGACGGGGCTGGGCGGCGATTCGATCGTCTCGACCAGCGGCGCCCCGAATTGGGCGAGCTTCCAGCTTCGCATTCCGCTCGCGTTCGCCATGCTTGCCGCTCCTTCCCCTCAGCCGCGCGCGGCCTTGTCGCGTGCGTTGAGCGCCTGGATCGCATCGCGCGCCGCCTTCCATTCGCCGTCGCCCCAGCGCCGCAGCTCGTAGAAGTTGCCGCCGGTGGCGAGCGCCTCCGCGCCGTCCATCGCGATCGTCTCGCCGCTCAGCCAGTCGCAGCCGTCGGACATCAGGAAGGCGGCGAGATTCTGCAGTTCCTCCATCCGCCCGACACGTCCCATCGGATTGCGGGCGGCGGACGCGCCGGGCTCGGCGCCCGGCATGAGGCGCTTGCTCATGCCCTCGGTCGGGATTTCGCCCGGCGCGATCGCATTGAGGCGGATGCCGTAACGGCCCCATTCCTGGGCGAGCGACATGGTCATCGCCTGGATCGCCGCCTTGCTCATCGCCGAAGGCACGACGAACGGGCCGCCGTTGCGCACCCAGGTGACCGCGATCGAGACCACGGCGCCCTTGTGCTTGTCGGCGATCCATCGCTTTCCCACCGCCTGCGTCACGTAGAAGGTGCCGTGCATGACGATATTGGCGATGGCGTCGAACCCGCGCGGCGACAGGTCCTCGGTGCGGGAGATGAAGTTGCCGGCGGCGTTGTTGACGAGGCCGGTGAGCGCGCCGTCACGGAAGATCTCCTCGACCATCGCATCGACCGCCGCCGCGTCGCGGATATCGACGCCATAGCTCTGAACGCGACCGCCATGCGCCTTCATGAGTTCGGCGGCGGTCGCCTCGCAGACGCTCTTGCGCCGGCCGCAGATGGCGATCTCGGCCCCGAGGCCGAGAAACCGCTCGGCCATCGCCCTGCCGAGCCCGGTGCCGCCGCCGGTGACGAGGATTTTCTTGCCGGCGAAGAGATTGCTGGCGAACATGTGGCGCTCCCTTCCCGGATCGATTGCCCGCTTATGGGTACCCGCTTCGGGCGGATGAGGGAAGGGCGGGAGGTTCAGCCCTCATCCGCAAACCGCCCGGGCCTTCCCTCTATTCCCGCCCGCACCGCCTCGACCTGGTTCGGCGAGCCGATGAGCTTCGCCTGCTCGTTCGATTCAGCGAGGAGGATCGCGGCCGTGTCGGCGTCGCTGGCGAGATTCAGGAGCCGCTTCAGCGCGCGCACCGCGTCGGGACTGCGGGCGGCGATTTCCCTGGCTGTGGCGCGGGCGGCGGCGAGCGGGTCGGCGTGGAGGGCGGTGGCGAAGCCGTAAGCGAGCGCCTCGGCGCCGGAGAAGACGCGGCCGGTCAGGCTGAGCTCGCGGATCACATCGGAGCGGGCGAGCTCGCGCATGAGAGCAATGCCGGCCATGTCGGGGACGAGGCCCCATTTGATTTCGAGGATCGACAGCCGCGCGTCCGGCGCGACATAGCGGATGTCCGCGCCGAGCGCGATCTGGAAGCCGCCGCCGAGCGCGGGCCCATGGATCGCCGCAATGACAGGGACAGGAAGCGTCCGCCAGACATGGGCCGCGTGCTGAAAGTCATTGGCGAGCCCGTGAGTGCGCTTCGCGAGCCCGGCGGAAGTCGGCGCGCCGCCTCCGGCCGCAATCGCGGCGAAGGTTTCCTTGTCGAGGCCGGCGCAGAAGCCGCGCCCCGCGCCGGTCAGGACGACGGCGCGCAGGCCGGGAGCGCTGCCGAGCCGCTCGCCCGCCGCGATGATGGCCTTGAACATCGCCGGATCGAGCGCGTTGAGCTTGTCCGGGCGATTGAGCGTGACCTCGGCGACGCCGGCGGCGATGTCGATCGTGATCCGCTGATCGGAGGCAGGTGAAGCGTTGTCCATGGATCGCTCCTGAGTTCGCGTGGATGGCTTCGCTGCGCTCGCAATGACGACAACGGCTTATCCGGCGGCGCCGTATTTTGACGCCGTGGCGATCCGGCCGCTGCTCCAATCTCATTTGGGCGGCGGGAAGGCCAGCACTTCGCCGGTATAGGTCTCGACCACCTCGCTGAACGGCTCGCCGTCGGGGGTCGACAGCACCGCGCGGTGTTCGAGCACGTGAGCGGGAATCTCGAGCGCGCCCTCGGCCTCCGCCGGCGCCGCGCCCATCTCCCAGCCTTGCGGCAGCGGGTGGAAGAGCAACTGCGCCGACAGGGTATGGCGGCGGAAATGCAGCGCTGCGACGGCCTTGCCGAACGGGGTGTCGGTGGTCTCCAGCACGTGGTTCATTTCCGGCGTGAGCCGCCCCGGCACATACCAGTTGTCGGCCTCCGACAGCACCTTCTCGCCGCACTTGAGCCTGACCCGCCGGTAGCCGAGCGGCTCGTCCGGCTTGACGTCGAGGGCGAGCGCGCACCTCGGCCGTCGCGGGCTTGTCGGTGTCGCGCACGCGCTCGGCGACGATCAGCGCCGGATCGGCGAGCCGGTGATCGGCGCACCATCGCTCCAGGGTGAGGGTCGCGCTCTCGTGGCTGAGAAGGTCGGCATTGAGGCTCTCGACCAGCGCCAGCGCTTCGAGCCTGCCGACGAAGCTCGCCGGCCAGGGCGCGGGCTCGGCGGCGAGCGCGCCCGTCGCCGGCAGCAGGACCGCAGCCGCCACCGCCAGTCGTCGCAACGCCGGTCCGCTCATGGTCCTTCCGCCTCGGCCGACAATCCGAACCAGGCCTCCTCGCTTGCGGTCAAGGCGCGCTCGAGTTCGGCGCGCTTCTCGGCGAGATCGGCGATTTTCACCGCATCGCCGCCGCGCGCGCTCGCCTGAGCCAGCGCCTCGTCGACCCGCCGCAACAGGTCCTGGAAGCGGTTCATCCGGTCTTCGAGCGCCTGAAGCTCGCGCTTGAGCGGCCCGGGCTCTCGCCTGGGTCTTCGCCGCGGGCGCGGGCTCGCGCTTGCGCGCCTCGGCCGGCCGGGCGTCGGAGCCGAGAACGAAGCGGCCATAGTCGGCGAGGTCGCCGTCGAACGGCTTCACCGTTCCGTTCGCGGTCAGCCAAAGCCGGTCGACGCAGGCTTCGAGCAGGCGCCGGTCGTGCGAGACGAGGATGCAGGCGCCTTCATAGTCATTGATCGCCTCGATCAGTTCGCCGCGGCTATCGATGTCGAGGTGGTTGGTCGGCTCGTCGAGGATCAGGAGCTGCGGGCCATCGAAGGCGGCGAGCCCCATCATGAGTCGCGCCTTCTCCCCGCCCGACAGCGACTCGACCTTGGTGTCGGCGCGCGCGCCGGAGAAGCCGATCATCGCGGCGCGGCCGCGGATCTTCGACACCCCTTCCCCGCGCATGCGCTCGGCGACATGGTCATAGACGCTGCCGCCGGGCTCGAGCTCGTCGATCTGGTGCTGGGCGAAATAGCCGACCTCGAGCTTGCTCGCGCGCGTCATCTTGCCCGCCATCGGCGGAAGGCGTCCGGCGATCAGCTTGGCGAAGGTCGATTTGCCGTTGCCGTTCGAGCCGAGGAGCCCGATGCGGTCGTCGTCGGCGAGCGTGAGGTCGATGCGCGCCAGCACCGCGCGCCCGTCGTATCCCGCGCTCACCTTCTCCATCGTCACGATCGGCGGGCTGAGCCGCTTCCTGACCGGCGGCCACTTGAACGGCTGCACGGTGTCGTCGACGATCGCCGAAATCGGCTCCATCCTGGCCAGCATCTTGAGGCGCGACTGGGCTTGCGTCGCTTTCGACGCCTTGGCGCGAAAGCGGTCGACGAACGCCTGCAGATGGGCGCGCCGCTCCTCCTGCTTCTTGATCGCCTTGCCGGCGAGAACCTGCTGTTCCCGGCGCTGGCGCTCGAAGCTCGAATAGCCGCCGGTCCACAAGGTCAGCTTGCCGCGCTCGAGATGGAGGATCTGATCGGCGACGTCGTCGAGCAGGTCGCGGTCGTGACTGATGACGACGATCGTCGCCGCGCAGTTCTGCAAATACTGGGTGAGCCAGAGCACCCCTTCAAGGTCGAGATAGTTGGTCGGCTCGTCCAGCAGCAGCAGGTCCGGCCCGGAGAACAGCACCGCGGCGAGCGCGACCCGCATCCGCCAGCCGCCGGAAAATTCGGCCAGCGCCCGCCCTTGCGCCGTTTCGTCAAAGCCGAGCCCCTTGAGGATGCGCGCCGCCCGCGCCGGCGCGGTATGGGCGTCGATGTCGACGAGGCGGGTCTGGATTTCGGCGATCCGCTCCGGGTCGGTCGCGGTCTCCGCTTCGGCGATGAGCGCGGCGCGCTCGCTGTCGGCTTCGAGCACGAATTCGATGAGGCTTTCCGGTCCCCCCGGCGCCTCCTGCTCGACGCTGCCGACAAGCAGGCCCTTGGGCACGATAACCGCGCCGCCCTCCGGCGAGAGATCGCCGCGGATGAGGCGGAAGAGCGTGGTCTTGCCGGCGCCGTTACGCCCCACGAGCCCGACATGCGCTCCTGAAGGCAGCGCCGCCGAGGCGTTGTCGATCAGGAGCCGCTCGCCGAGCCGGTAGGTGAGGGCGCTGATATGGAGCATGGCGGGCTTTTCGCCCGCCGAGCCCGCGCTGGCAAGACCGGGAGGCGGCCGGCTTACGCCTTCTTCGGCGGATCGAGGAAAGCGCCTTCACGATAGAGGAAGCCCGCCGCGCCGGCGCCGATCAGGGGCGCGATGATGAAGAGCCAGAGCTGCGCGACCGCCGCCGGGATTCGACCCGACCCCGACCAGCGCCGGGCCGATCGAGCGGGCCGGATTGACGGACGTGCCGGTGATGTTGATGCCGACGAGATGGATGGCGACCAGCGTCAGTCCGATGGCGAGGCCGGCGAAGCCGGTCGGCGTGAACGGATGGGTGACGCCGAGAATGCAGACCAGGAACAGGAACGTCGCCACCACCTCGAACACCAGGGCCGAGACGACGCCGTATTCGCCGTTGTAGCCCGCGCCCCAGCCGTTCTGGCCGAGCGAGCCGGTCCACCCCTGAGCCTTGCCGGACAGGATGAGATAGAGCACGACCGCGGCGACGATCGCTCCCAGGATCTGCGCGATCCAGTAGCTGACCATGTCGGCGACGCTCATCCGCCCGGCCACATAGACGCCGAAGCTCACCGCCGGATTGACGTGGCAGCCGGAGATCGGCCCGATGCCATAGGCCATGGCGACGATGGCGAAGCCGAACGCGCTCGCGATCCCCAGAAGATCGACCGCGGTCGCCCCCGAGCCCATGCCCCCGACAACCGCGGTCCCGCAGCCGAAAAACACCAGTGCGAAAGTGCCGACAAATTCAGCGATTTGCTTGTTCATGCCCGTTCCCTCCCTGCCATCCCCGAATCGGCCGCAGGCCGTTATAGCGTCGATGTCCGCGCAGGCAACCCGCTCGCCACGGGCCGTTCGCGCCCCGGATCGGCTCACCCATGCCGGCGGCGTTGCTTTCGCGGGGCCCCCGGCTATATAAGCCCTCGCCCTTGAGGATGACGCCTTATTGAACGGCGCGGCTTTCGCGTCGCCGGAGCCACCGCCACCGTGCTGATCACCCCCGCCTACGCGCAAGCCGCCGGCTCCAACCTGTTCGGGGCGAGCGACACGCTGGTCCAACTGGTGCCGATCGTCGCGATGATCGCGATCGTCTATTTCGTGCTTTGGCGGCCGCAGCAGCGCCGCGCCAAGGAGCAGCGCGAAATGGTGCAGGCGGCCCGGCGCGGCGACGTTGTCGTCACCACCGGGGGGCTGATCGGCAAGGTCACCAAGTCGGTCGACGACAACGAGGTCGAGTTCGAGATCGCGCCGAACGTGCGCGTGCGCCTGGCCCGCTCCGGCATCGCCGAGGTGCGCGCCAAGGGCGAACCGGTCAAGGACCCGGCGCCGGCCAAGTCGCCGGCCAAGAAGGACGCGCCGAACTCTTGACGACGCCGCGGCCCGTTCATGGGGCAGTCAAGTCCCCTGCTGGATAGAAAGCCTGATGCTCCGTTTCGCTACCTGGAAATTGGCCTCCGTCCTGGCGCTCGTCGCGGCCGCGGTCCTCGTCATCCTGCCGAGCTTCATGCCGGCCCAGGCGGTCGACGCGCTCGCCGCCCGGCTGCCGAGCTTCATTCCGATGCGCCAGATCGTGCTTGGCCTCGATCTTCAGGGCGGGGCCTATCTCCTGATGGAGGTCGACACCGCCTCGGTCGTCAAGAGCCAGGTCGAAGCGCTGCGCGACGACGTGCGGCAGAAGTTGCGCGACGGCAAGATCGCCATCTCCGGCGGCATCGCGGTTGAGCCGCGCGGCGTCATGGTCCGCATCGCCGACCCGGCCGAGCGCGCCAAGGCGCTGGAGCTTCTGCAAACCTTGAGCCAGCCGATCGGCGGCCCGCTGGCCGGCGGAAACGGCCGCACGCTCGAGGTGACCGAGACCGGCGACGGCGTGCGGCTGGCGCTGACCGACGCGGCGACCGCCGACAAGGTGCGTCACGCGGTCGGGCAATCGATCGAGGTGCTCAACCGCCGCATCAATGCGATGGGCACCAAGGAGACGGTCATCCAGCAGCAGGGCCCGAACCGGGTGCTGATCGAGGCGCCCGGCAGCCAGGACACGACGACGCTCAAGAACATGATCGGCCAGACCGCCAAGCTCGAGTTCCGCCTGGCCGCCGATCCCGGCGAATCCCCGAACGAGGTCGAGACGCTCCCGATGCAGAAGGGCGGCGGATCGATCCAGGTCCAGAAGCGGGTCATGGTCGACGGCGAGGATCTGGTCGACGCCCAGCAGAGCTTCGACCAGCAGACCGGCGAGCCGGACGTCACTTTCCGCTTCAACCTGCGCGGCGGGCAGAAATTCGGCCAGGTCACGTCGGAGAACGTCGGCCGGCCGTTCGCCATCGTGCTCGACGGCAAGGTCATTTCGGCCCCGGTCATCCGCTCGCCGATCACCGGCGGCACCGGCCAGATCACCGGCAATTTCAGCCTCGACGAAGCCTCGAGCCTGGCGATCCTCCTGCGCGCGGGCGCGCTGCCGGCCAAGCTCACGGTGATCGAGGAGCGCACCGTCGGCCCCGGCCTCGGCCAGGATTCGATCGACGCGGGAAAACGCGCGGCCTATGTCGGGGCGACGCTGGTCGTCATCTACATGATCGCGACCTATGGCGTGTTCGGCGTGTTCGCCGATCTCGCGCTTGCGGTGCATATCCTCTTCATCTTCGCCTCGATGGCGCTGCTCGGCGCGACGCTCACCCTGCCCGGCATCGCCGGCATCGTCTTCACCATCGGCATGGCGGTCGATTCGAACGTCCTCATCTACGAGCGCATCCGCGAGGAGGCGCATCTCGGCCGCTCGGTGATATCCGCACTCGACGCCGGCTTCCGGCGCGCTTTCGCGACGATCATCGACTCGAACGTCACGATGTTCGTGGCGGCGCTGATTCTCTATCTGTTCGGGTCGGGCGCGGTGCGCGGCTTCGCCGTCTCGCTCGGCCTCGGCATCCTGACCTCGGTCATCACCGCGGTCACCATGACTCGGATGATGATCGCGCTCTGGTATCACCGCGCGCGGCCCAAGACCCTCCCGATATGACCGAGGGTCTCGAAATGAGCGCTCCGACGCTGAAACTGGATCTTGCGGCATGAAACTGCTTCGCCTCGCGCCGGAGAACACCAAGTTCGGCTTCATGCGCTTCCGGCGCGTCAGCTATCCCCTGTCGGCGGCGCTGTCGATCGTGTCGGTGCTGATGTTCCTGTTCGTGGGCATGAATTTCGGCATCGACTTCGCCGGCGGCACCCAGGTCGACATGCGCGCCAAGAGCGGCGAGGCCAATATCGCCGATATGCGCGCCAAGGCCGAGGGCCTCGGCGTGGGGCCGGTCGAACTGCAGCGGATCGGCGCCGAATCGGATGTGCTGTTGCGGCTCGGCGTGCAGCCGGGCGGCGACGCCGGCCAGCAGACCGCGATCGCCAAGCTCAAGGACGCCTTCGGCGCCGACTACGAGTTCCGCGCCGTCGATTCGGTCGGCCCGACCATTTCCGCCGAGCTCGTGCAGCGCGGCACGCTCGGCGTCGTCATCGCCATCATCGCGGTCCTGACCTATTTATGGTTCCGGTTCGAGTGGCAGTTCGCGGTCGGGGCGATCATCGGCACGATGCATGACCTCCTGCTGACGGTCGGATTCTTCTGCGTCACCCAGCTCGAGTTCAACCAGACGTCGATCGCGGCGATCCTCACCATTGTCGGCTATTCGCTCAACGAGACCGTCGTCGTGCTCGACCGCATTCGCGAGGTCATGCGCAAGTACAAGCGCCTGTCGACGGCCGAGATCATCGACATGTCGGTCAACGCCGTGCTGCCGCGCACCATCATGACCGCAACGACGGTCTTTCTCGCCCTGCTGGCGCTGTTCTTCCTCGGCGGCCATGTCATCCGCTCGTTCTCGGCGGCGATGATCTGGGGCATCTTCGTCGCCACCTATTCGTCGATCTTCATCTGCTCGCCGATGCTCATCTACATGGGCGTGCGCGCCGATACCTTCGACCGGATGCGCGAGAAGGAAGCCGCCGGCACGGATGTGAAGGCGAAGGAGAAGGCGTGACCGGGACGGTTCCGCCGCCCGCCTTCGCGCCCGGCAGCCACCCGATCGCGGCGTATGGCAAGGGCGCCTTCGCCTTCGCCGGCATGTCGCATGCCGGCTCGATCCTGGCGACGCCCGAGGGGGTGAGGGCGATCGAGGCCGCGAGCGTCGACGACCTCGATCCGGTCACGCTCGCGCCCCTCATCGCCGAATGCGCGGAGCGGCCCGGATCGATCGAGCTTCTCATCGTCGGCACGGGTGCGCGGATGGCGCCGGTCGGGCGGCCGCTGAACGACGCGCTCCGGCGCGCGGGCCTGCGCTTCGAGGCGATGGCGACCGGCCCGGCGCTCCGGGTCTACAATGTCATGCAATCGGAGAACCGGCGCGTCGCGGCGGCGCTGATCGCCGCGCCGTGAGCCGCCGTCGTCCGCGCGGCGACGACGCGCTCGGCGAGGCGAACCGGTATTGCGCGGCGCTGGCGCGCGCCCAGAACCGCGATCAGTGGCTTGGCGCGCTCTATGCGGAGGCGAGCGCGCGCGACGCTCTCAACGCGCTTGCGGCGTTCGACCACGAGATCCGGCATGCGCTCGCGCGCGCGCGCGATCCCAATCTTGCGGCGATTCGCCTCGCCTGGTGGCGCGGCGCCGTCGCCGGCGAGCGGCAGGACGAAGCCGCCGGCAATCCCGTCGCGCTTGCGCTTTCCGCCGCGATCGAGGGCTACGCGCTGCCCGTCGCCTCATTCGAGGCGATGCTGGACGCGCGCCTGCAGGAGATCGCGCCGCAGGACGACTTCAATCTCGCCGCGTTTCGCGCCTTCGCCGATGAGAGCGAGGGCGCGCGGCTCAGGCTCGCCGCGCTGATCGCCGCCGGCGGCGTCGAACTCGATCAGGCAGACGCGCATGCCCCGGCCGGGATGGCGCTGGCGCTGACGCGGCTGCTCGGTCAATTGCCGTTCAAGGCCGGATCGGCGCCGACGCTCATTCCCGCCGACGTCGCCGCCCGCCACGGCGCGACCGCCGACGACTTCGCCGCCCGCCGGGCAAGCGCAGGCGTCATTGCCGCCTGCGCCGAACTGCGCAGTCTCGCGAGTGACGAACTCGCCGAGGCGGAGCGCCGGCTGCACGGCGCGGACCCCGCGATCCTGCCGGCGTTCATTCCGCTTGGGCCGGTGCGCCTCGATCTCGACCGGCTCGACCGCAACGCCGCCCGCCCGTTCGATCCCGTCGGCGAGGTCTCGCCATTGCGCCGCCAATGGGCGATCTGGCGCTGGGCGCGGCGATTTTGACGCGGCTTTGCCGTGGCGGATCGCCTTCGATCAGCTGCGCAAAAAACCCGGAGGCTGGAACATAGCCTCCGGGATCGGGAGGGCGCTACTTGAAGTTCTGCATGTTTTCCTTGGTGACGAGCGCAGCGCCCGTGTCGATCATCTTGTCGACCGGCTGGCCGTTGATCGCTTTGATGAGACCGTCAAGGCCGAACTGCGACATCTTCTTTGGGAACTGCGCGACCGAGGCGTCTTCCTCGCCCTTGGCGATTGCGTCTTCCTCGCCACAGCAGAAGTCGAACCCGACCAGGATCACCTTGTGATCGAGCTTGGCGTTCTTGATCGCCGTCGCGGCGCTCGCGGCGGGCGGGCCGCACGCTGAATAGATCGCCTTGACATCCGGATGGGCGGTCAGAATGTCTTCGGCGATTTGCTGACCCTTGTCGGGCTCGCAAGCGGTGCGGCCGCGGCCAACGATGTCGACCTTGAGGCCGCCGAGCCCCTGGAGCATGCCCTCAACGCGGTCGTTGAGCGGCGCGACGTCAGGCTTGCCGTCCAGGATGCCGATCTTGTCGCCATCCTTGAGAAGGGTCTTCAGGTGGGCGCCGGCGATCTTGCCGGCTTCCAGATTGTTGGTCGTCGCCAGCGCCGAGCGGCCTTGCCAGCCGGGAATGTCGTTGTCCATCAGGACGATCTTCACGCCCTTGGCGGTCGCCTTGTCGAGCGTCTTCGAAACCGACGGATCGATGGGCGTGATGGCGATGCCCTTGACGCCCTGGGCGACCATGTCCTCGATGAGAGCGATCGTGCCGTCGATGTCGTCATTATTCTTGCCCTGGCCGTAAATGATCTCGACATCCGGGTGCGCTTTGCCCCAATCCTTCGCCGCGTTCTCCATTGTCGCGAAATAGGGGACCGGGAACTTCGTGATGAACCCGACCTTGATCTTGTCCGCCGCCATGGCGGGCGCCGTCGCAAGCGCCAGCGCGATTCCGCCAAGCAAGAGCCTGATTGTCATATCCTGATCCTCCCGTTGTTTGATCGGCTCCAGGTGAGCCGACCTCTTCCTTCACCGATCCGAGGATCGGCGAATTTCCTTACGCGTCCGCGCCGACGATCATCGAGACCAGCTCCTGCCGGTTGGATTTGTCAGGCCTCAGCTCGCCGACCTTGCGGCCCTGGCGCAGCACGACCGCGCGATCAGCGAGCTCGACGACATGCTCCATATTGTGGGTGATCAGAATCACCGCGTTCCCCTCGGAGCGCAGCTGCTGGATAAGCTCGAGCACCTTGCGCGATTCGCGCAGACCGAGCGCCGCGGTGGGCTCATCGAGCATGACGACCTTGCGGGCAAAGACGGTGGCCCGGGCCACGGCGATCGCCTGGCGCTGGCCGCCCGACATCAGGGCGACCGGCGCATCGAATTTCGGCAGACGCACCTTCAGCCGGTCAATAACCGCTGCCGCCTCCCGGTCCATGGCGCCCTTCTTCAGGAAGCGGAGCCCGCGCGGCAGCCACGCCGGAACCGCGATCTCACGGCCGCAAAAGAAATTTTGCGCGGGGGTCAGATTGTCGAAGAGCGCGAGGTCCTGGTAAACCGTCTCGATTCCGGCGCGCCGTGCGGACGCCGGCGAGTTCAGCGGCGTCAATTCGCCTTCGAGCGCGATCTCGCCTTCATCCAGCGCATAGACCCCGCTGATGCATTTCACCAGCGTCGACTTGCCGGCGCCATTGTCGCCGAGCAACGCCAGAACCTCGCCCCGGTACGCCTCCAGGCTCACGTCCCTAAGCGCCTGCACGGGGCCAAAACGCTTCTGGGCATTTCGAACGGAGAGAACCGGCGATCGCGCGCCCATCAGGTCCTCGCCGCCTGAAGCGCGCGCGCCCGCGACTCGAGGTAGGCGCGGAGCACGTCCGCCTCGACCGCGACAACGATGACGAGGCCGATTGCGATCATTTGAAAGAAAGCGTCGAAATTGTTGAGGTTGAGCGCATTGCGGATCACGCCGATCATCACCGCGCCGATGAGCGCGTGGCCGACGTGCCCGCGCCCGCCAAGGAAGCTCGCGCCTCCGATGATCACGGCTGCGATCGTGTCGAGTTCGAGCAGGTTGCCGAACAACGGGGAGGACGATTCCGTGCGGCCAGCGATCACGACCGCCCCGACGCCGCAGCAAAGGCCCACGATGACGTAGGCCGAAACGAGGACCCATTTAACCGGGATGCCCATTTCAACCGCCGCGTCCGGCGCGCCGCCGACCGCGTAGATCCAGCGGCCCCAGACCATCGCCTTCGCCATAATGAGCACAATGCCGGCGCAGACCATGACGACGATGAAAGGATTCGGGATGCCGAACGTATCCCCGCCACCGATGGCGACGACAAGGTCGGGCATGCCGCGCATCGTCGTGTGGTTCTCGGCGAGGGTATAGGCGATTCCGCGGCAGATGCTGAGCGTGGCCAAGGTAATGATGAAGGGGTGCGGCAGGCGTCCGAACACGTACACGGCGCCGTTGACGAATCCGACCGCAAGGCCGGTCGCCACCATGGCGGCGATGACGATGGCCGAGGAATCCGTGACTTTGAACAACAGCCCGCCAATCACGGTCGCAAGGGCAAGGTTCGCGCCGACAGAAAGATCGATGCCGCGCGTGAGGATGACGAGATGCTGGCCGAGCGCAACGATCGCAATCACCGACGTTTGCGCAAGGATGTTGCCGACATTCGCCGGCTTCAGAAACACAGGCGTCGTGATGCTGACGACCACGATCAGGATCACGAGGATAAGGATCGGACCCGCGCTCAAGAGGCGGAGGGCGAGCGAAATCAGGGAGGCGCCCGTCCCGCGCTCGCCCTTCTGGGCGTGCAACGCCATCGCCGGCCGATCCTCCACCCACTTTCCCCGTATCGTGTTTATTATTGATAAAGATCGTCAGTTACGCCGTAGTCAAGCGGTTTTTTATGGGTTAAAAACCGCTTTAGGTCCTTCGAGGTCGGCGAATGAAAACGGACACGGTGTTCAAAAAAGCGTTCAACGATGCTTTGGATCTCGTTTCCAAACTCAAGCATTGCGAGCCGCTTCCGTCTGAGAACGTGCTCGGCGCCCGCCTCGGAGTCAGTCGGACGACCGTCCGCAAGGTCCTCTCGAAGTTCTCTGAGGCCGGGCTGATCGCGGGCAGCGGCGCTCAGCGCAGCGTTCGCTTGACCCATCCGCAGATGCAGCGGTTCCCGGACGCGGAAACCATTCCGATGGCCAACCAGGTCGAAAGACTGTTCATGGAATGGACGCTACGCGACAACATGAGCCCCGGCGCGCTGATAAACGAACTCGATCTGGCGCGGCGATTTGGGGTGGCGACCACCAGCATTCGGGAGTTCCTGAATCGCTTCCATCGCTTCGGACTGATCGAGAAGCGGCCAAACGCGGGTTGGGTGTTCAAAGGCTTCACCGCCAGCTTTGCGCTGGAGCTTTTCGAGATACGCGAGATGTTCGAGTTGCGGTCGGCAAAGGCGTTCTCCGCCCTGCCCGCCGCCTCTCCTCTCTGGGGGGAGCTTGAGACGCTGCGCATGGAGCACGTGACGTTGCTGGACCGAATAGACGGGCGCTACCACGATTTCTCCGACCTCGACAGCCGGTTTCATCGCCTTGTCAATTCGGCGGCGCCCAACCGGTTCATCGATAGTTTTTACGACATCATCACCCTGATCTTTCACTACCACTATCAATGGAACAAGCGGGATGAGCGGCAGCGCAACGAGGTCGCCATCCTGGAGCACCTCAGCTACATCGATGCGTTGCGGGGACGCAGTCTCTCGATGGTTGAAGCGGCGTGCCGCGCCCACCTCGCCTCGGCAAAGCAAACCCTCATTCGAGCGACCGCAGGACACGAGCCGACATCGCCGAAGCGGAGACGGCTGCGGGCGGTTGTCGGCGCGCCGGGTTGAAGGAGACGCGGGCGCGCCGCGTCGATCCCGGGTCTTCGCGGCGCTCGACCGCGGATCGCTTCGCGTTCCGTTGCCCACAGATTGAGGCAAGCGCGCTTGAACTCCTGGCCGCGTCATGACCAAAGTGCCGCCCATGCGCAAAACCTCGAACCTCAGCGGCGTCGCCGCGATGCTCGCCGGCACCGGCTCGTTTGTCGTCTGCGACACCTTCATGAAGCTGGCCACTGCCGACCTTCCGCCGTTCGAGGTGCTGTTCCTGCGCGGGGTGGCCGCGAGCCTCATTTGCGGCTCGCTGGTTGTCGTGCTTGGACACGGGCGCGCCATCGCGTCCGCGCTTCATCCTCGGCCGCTGCTGAGGGCCGCCGCAGAGACGATCAGCGTGCTCTGCTACATCGTGGCGCTTGCCCACATGCCGATCGCCGACGTGATCGCCATCATTCAGACGACGCCGCTGATCGTCATCCTTGTCGTCGCCCTCCTTCTTGGCGAGCGGGTCGGGACCGCACGCGTCGCGCTTGCGCTGGTGGGTTTTGCCGGGGCTTTTCTGGTCGCGCAGCCTGGACCAGCGGGGATTTCGTCAGCGGTTGTGCTGGCTTTCGCGTCCGCGGTGATGGGCGCGGCGCGCGACTTGATCGGGCGCGCGGTGCCGGCGCATATTCCGGTGATGGTCGTGACGTTCACGACGAACGTCATGGTGATGGCCGCCTCGGCTGCGATGTCGTTCGGCTTCGAGAGCTGGCGCCCGCCAACCGGCCAGCACCTCGCCTTTCTCGGCTTGGCGGGCCTCTTCGTCACCTTCGGGCATGTCGGGCTTTTGCTCGCCTATCGGCTCGGCCGCACAGCCGCTGTCGCGCCTTTCTACTATAGCTTCGCGCCGTGGGCCGTGCTGTCGGGGCTGTTCGTCTTCGGCGCCCTGCCGAACGCGCTCGCCCTTGTCGGGATCGCCCTCATCGTCGCGAGCGGCGTCGCCATCGTCCTCATCGACCAAATCCGCGGCCGGCGCGAGGAGATTGCCCTGACCGAAGCGTTGTGAGGCTTGGCCCAGGCGGCGCTAAAGATACCGCGCTCCCGCTTCCGCCGCGAACCGGCTCGGGTCGCCCTCCCAGGCGATCCGGCCGTGCTCGAGCACGTAGACCCGGTCGGCGTGGGGCAGGGCGAAGGTCACGTTCTGCTCGCCGAGCAGCACGGTCATCTCCGTCGCCTGCCTCAGCCGCTCGAGCGCCTTCGAAATCTGCTCCATGATGACCGGCGCCAGGCCCAGCGTCGGCTCGTCGAGGATCAGGAGATCCGGCTTCATCATCAGCGCTCGGGCGATGGTCAGCATCTGCTGCTCGCCGCCCGAGAGGGTCGCGGCGGTCTGGGTCCGCCGCTCCTTGAGCACCGGGAAGAGGTCGAACAGCCATTCCCGCCGCTCGGCCCTGGCGTTTTCGGCGAGCCGGTGGCCGCCCATGTCGAGATTCTCGCCGACCGTCATCGCGCCGAACAGCTCCCGCCCTTCCGGAGACTGGACGATCCCCTGGCGCGCGACCATCGCCGCGGTCTTGCCGCGGAGCGTCTGGCCTTCGCGGCGAATGTCGCCGGCATAGGGAACGAGCCCCGAGACGGCGTTGAACAGCGTCGTCTTGCCGGCGCCGTTCAGCCCGACGACGGCGACGAATTCGCCCCGACGCACATGAAGCGAGACGTTCTCCAGCGCCTGCGCCTTGCCGTAAACGACATTGAGGTTCTCGATCTCGAGAAACGGCGTCGCGTCGCCGAATGCGGCCTCCGGGCGCGCCGCCGTCTCGAGCGCGCCGCCGAGATAGACCTTGCGCACGGTCGGGTTCGCCATCACCTCCGCCACCGTGCCCTCGGCGATCTTTTCGCCGACATGCATGGCGTAGATGCGGTCGACCAGCGTGGAGATGCTCTTCACATTGTGATCGACGATCAGCACCGCCCGCCCGTCGGCCCGCATCTCGGCGATCAGCGCCGCGAACGATGCGGTCTCGCGCGCGGTCAGCCCCGCGAACGGCTCGTCGATCAGCACCACCTGGGGATCGCGGGCGATCGCCTTGGCGATCTCCATCTTGCGCAAGTCCGCGAACGGCAGCGTCGCGGGGCGGCGGTCGAGGACGTCGGAAAGCCCGACGCGCCCGGCGATCGCCCGCGCCCGCGCGTCGGTGGCGGCGACGGGGAGAACGTCCATCAGCCGGTCGGGCAGGAGCCCGAGAATGATGTTCTCGATCACCGTCTGCCGGTAGAGCGGGCGCGAATGCTGGAACACCATGCCGACGCCGAGCCGCGCGATCCGGTGCGGCGGCCAGCCCGAAACCTCCCGGCCGTCGACCCGGACCGATCCGGCGTCGGGCCGCTCGACCCCGAGGATCGACTTCATCACTGTCGACTTGCCCGATCCATTGGGTCCGATGAGGCCGAGAATCTCCCCGGCGCGAATCGAGAAGCTGACGTCGCGCACCGCCGTCAGCCCGCCGAACCTTTTCTGGAGGCCTTCGACCTCGAGCTTGGGCGTCGCGGGGCCGCTCATGTCGCCTCGCGCACGCCCTTGACCATGCCGAGGAGGCCGGCGGGGAAGACGAGAACGACGAACAGCGCGACCGCCGAGACGATGAAGGTCGCAAGATCGCCGAGCGGCCGCAGGCTCTCGCCGAGGACGACCAGGAACACTGCGCCCAGGACGGCGCCGAGGATGGTGCGGCGGCCGCCGATGACGGCGCCGATGATCACCTGCACGCCCACCGTGACGTCGATGAAGGTGCCGACCGACGCCGCGCCGAGATAGAACGCCATCAGCGCGCCGGCGAGACCGGAGAAGAACGCGCTGACCAGGAACGCCGCGAGCTTGTGCTTGACGACGTTGAACCCGAGCGCCCCGGCCTGCACCGGGTCCTGCCCGCTCGCCTGCAGGATGAGGCCGACCGGCGAGCGCGAGAGGCCGTAGAGGATCGCCCCGCTCACGCCCATGAAGCCGAGCGCGATCCAGTAATTGACCTTGTCGTCGATCGAAATGACGTCGGGCACGGTCAAGCCGATCTCGCCTCCGGTCAGGCTCGCCGCGACGACCACGAAGTTCTGCAATATCAGGACGGCGACGAGGGTGGTGAGGCCGAAATAGGGCCCCCGGACCCTGAGCGCCGGCAGCGCCAGCACGAGGCCCCCGATCATCGCCGCGGCCACGCCCGCGGCGACGCAGAGCGCGATCGGCGGCTGATAGAGGCTGTCGAGGATGCCGGCGGTATAGGCGCCGAGGCCGATCAGGAACGAGGGGCCGAAGTTCACTTCGTTGGCGAAGCCGAACAGGAGGTCCCAGGCCATCGAGAACACGCCGAAATAATAGGCGATGGTGAGCAGGCCGAGCACGTAGCCCGACACATAGAGCGGCAGCGTCGCGGCGAGGAGGACCACGACCAGGCTGATCAGGACCGGCGGCGAAAGGAGCGCACGACGGAGCATCTACCGCCTGCCCATCAGTCCGCGCGGGCGCACGTACATCACCGCGACCAGAAGCAGGAGCGCGGGAATCGCGCGATAGGCCGGCGACACCAGATAGGCGGTGAGCGTCTCGAGATAGCCGACGACATAGGCCGCGATGAGCGAGCCCGAGACGCTGCCCAGGCCCCCGAGGACGACGATCGAGAACGCGCTCGCGGTCAAGGGCCCGGCGCTGTAGGAGGAGACGCCGAGGAACATTCCGAGCAGGACGCCCGCGACGCCCGCGAGCGCGCCGTAGATCGCCCACACCCCGACATAGACCGTCTTGAGCTCGATCCCGAGCAGGGTCACGCCGCGCGGGTTCATCGACGCGGCGAGCACCGCCTTGCCGGCGAGGGTGCGGTTGACGAACAGCCACAAGCCCCCGATCGTCGTCCAGCAGACGAGCGCGGTGAAGATCTCATTGGCCGGCGTGCGCACGCCGAGGATCGTCACCACGCCGTCGACGATCGGCAGCACCGTCTTGGCGTTGTTGGTGAAGAGCCAGGCGATCCCCTCCTGGATCATGATGCCCCAGAGCAGCGTCGCGGTGAGGATGAAGATTTCCTTTTCCTCCTCGCGCACCGCGCGCGACAGCTGCAGCCGCCGGACGACGAGGTAGTAGGTCGCGAGCGCAAGCAGAAGCGCGACGATGACGCCGAAGACGGCGGCAAGATAGGCGCCCGCGCCGAAATTTCCCGAAGCCGCCCAGGCGGCGACCGCGGCGGCGACCATGATCGCGCCATGCGAGAGGTTGAGCACCCCTGTCACGCCGAAGATCAGCGTGAACCCGGTCGCGCCGAGGGCGTAGAGCGAGGAGATCGCGAAGCCGTCGATCAGGATCTGCCAGATGAGCATCTACCGCACGCGCATCTGCGCGGAGTCGTCATCGCGAGGAGCGGCGAAGCCGCGACGCGGCGATCCAGAGGCGCCGCGCGCCCAAAGCTTCCCTGGATTGCTTCGCTCACGCTCGCAATGACGGATTTCGTCCCTCAAGCGCGTTCGTCCGCCGCTCAATTGCCGCCGGCCGCGATCTTGACGAAGGACGGGAACTCGAGCTTGCCGTTGGCGAGCGCGGCCGGCCACATGTTGATCTGCTTGCCGTTCTGCCATTGCAGCATCAGCCCGGTGATGAAGCCCTGGCCGGTCTTGAGCCCGTGCACATGGGGATCGTCCTTCGGCAGGAACTCGATGCGGCCGATCGTGCCGACATAATCGGTCTTCTCCATCGCATCGACGAGCTTGTCGCTGTCGACGCCGCCGGCGCGCTTGATCGCCTCGGCGATGATGAAGACATCGTCATAAGCGGTGTAGCCGCAATAGGATGGATCGTTGCCGAATTTCTTGACGAACGCGGCGACGAACGGCAGCGTCTTCGGCG
This sequence comes from uncultured Alphaproteobacteria bacterium, assembly GCA_963806935.1. Classification (GTDB taxonomy): domain Bacteria; phylum Pseudomonadota; class Alphaproteobacteria; order Rhizobiales; family Beijerinckiaceae; genus Roseiarcus. The sequence continues at coordinate 4,587 of CAWEAT010000015.1, read as the reverse complement.
TCACCGCCACGCCCGGACCCGACACGCCCTGATAGATCACGCCGTCGGTCGCGCCGTTGGTGTCCTTCCAGAAGGTCGAGTTGGTCGCCTGCGAGGCGATCCCGAACATCGGGATCGGCACTTGCTGGCTCTTCCATTGCACCGTCGGCTGCGTGCCGACATGCGAGATCCCGGTGATGATCACGTCCGGCTTCTCACCCTCGATCTTGTTGAAGATCGGAGTGAAGTCGGTGGTGTCGGGCGAGAAGCGGACGTGGTCGAGCACTTTAAGCCCGATCTTCGGCAGGCAGACCTCGTAGCCGGCGTCGAGCGGCGTCGTCCAGGCGGCGTCCTCGCTCATGATGACCGCGGTCTTCATCTTGAGGCCGTCGACCAGCATGTCCTTGGCGGCGTCGCAGACGAGGCCGGAGAGCGCGCCCGAGGTCAGGTAGCCGTGGAAGGTGTATTTGTTGTGCTCGTAGTCCTTGGCGATGTTCTGGGTGATGACGTCGGACGCCGCGCCCGGCGTGATGAACACGGTCTTGAGCCGTCCGGCCCACGGCTCGAGCGCGAGGACGACCTCGCTGATGTAGCTGCCGATCACCGCATTGACGTGATCCTCGTTGACCGCGCGCTGGAACGCGCGCACCGATTCGGCCGACGACGAATGGTTATCATAAGCCACGATCTCGATCTTGCGCCCGTCGACCCCGCCCTTGGCGTTGATCTCATCGGCGGCGATCTGGGCGGCTTGCGGAATCGAGGATCCGGCGACCGATTGCGACTCGGCGATCACCCCGATCTTGATCGGGCCATCGTCGGCGGCGAAAGCCGGCGCCGAGGGCGCGAGCATGAGAGCGGCGGACGCCGCGGCGAAGAGGCCTGCCGCGCGCGCCGCGGCGATTTCACATCGCGCCATTACCTTCCTCCCTGAACCTGACATTGCCTGAAGCATCGCCCCTTGAGGCCAAGCTGCCGCGTCCGCAATCCGTAAGCAAGCGCATTTCTCGGCTTTCGATCGCGGAGCGGAAAGCGAACGTTACGATCTTTTCGGTGCTTTCTCTTCGTGAAAATCAGAATTCTGTGTTAAGCTTCGCTTACGGCGCGAGCCTCAGCCACGCGTGCGCGCAGACAAGGGAGCAGAAAAGACCTTTCGCTTGGGGAGTCGTCGCAACCCTTTGAAAAGGCTTGATTCGGACAAGGCGATCCAAGGGAATCCAAGCTTTGGGGGGGACTTCTATCACGCGTCGCCGCAATTTATTTTGCGATTTAGCGAAAACAGGGAGGTGAAGTCGGAAAATCGGTAAGCAGCCTTTAGGCTTATATTAAATGCAAGCGCGCAGCAATAGTTACATTTATGCTTGACAGTATGGGATCCTATACTATGAGTACTCTTTGAGATATACTTCGGTAGGACGCGCCATCCGGCGTCAATGGGTTAGGGGCGAAACGGCGCAGCGCTTGTGGGTCGGCCGTCACGGGTTCTATCGAGTTCGAGCCGTGCGAAAAGGCCGATCGCCGCCGGCCGGGTGTGACCGATCGAGGCGAACCGGGGGGGATGCCTTTCGGCGAAACAGCCGTCACGGGTCTTCCATATCGGTCCTCGGGCCATGCTCGACGCCGACGCTGATGCGCTCGCCGACACGACGGCCACATACTGCGGCTCGCGGCCCGCGGGCACCTTTTTCGTCCGCCGGGAACCAGCCGTCGTCATGGCGAGCGCTGGCGCCCTTCCTATTGCGAAGGCAAGGACCGATCGCGGGGTCTGCCCCGATGCGCCGCCGCCGCGACGCGCTCGACGCGAGCGACGTCTTCGCCGAGGCTGACGCGTTCGCGCCTTGGCCGACGTCGAGGTCGACGCGATCGCCGATGCTCGATGCGCCCGGCCCTCGCCGCCGCGCCGGCCATGGTTGATGCGTCCGCCGCGTATGGCGAGGCGGCCCCATAGGCGGGCCGTGGCGGGCCTTGTCGTCTGCGGGCGTTCGGGGGAATGCGCGTTCGCCAGGCCGGCCGCCGACGGCCTTGCCTGCGCGATGGCGAGGCCGACGCCAATGCGGATCGCCGACGCTGACGCGCGCGCCCATGCCGACACGATGGCCGGCGTCAGGACCCGAGACCGACGGCGATACGCTCGCCAGCGCCGAGGCGATCGCTATGCTCGACGCTGATGCGCTCGCCGATAGGCGGACCGGAGTCGACGTGAAGCGGTCACTCATCACATCGGCGCACGTTGAACGTGCGGCGCTCCGTGCCCTGGGGGCGTTGCCGTCCTGGCTCGGCCGGCACCGCCGCCGACGCAGAGGAGGAACCGAGCCTGTCGCGGGATATCCATGATGAAGATCGGGCGCGCTCAGAACCAACCGACGAACAACAGGATCGCGGCCGCCGCAAGGCAGGCCATCGCGAGAACATCGGCCGTCAGCAGCGTGATGTTCTTCCACCATAGGATGCGCGACAGACCCACACATAGCGCCGGGAGCTCCTCGATCTCGGCCTCCGTGTCGGCAACGAAGTCGAAATCCTCCGGATCCGCATTGCGCCAGATTGGGAAGCGCTTCCGCCCGGCCCGGGGAAATCGCGGATAAACCGAGATCAGCAAGCTCAGATAAATGATCATGAACGGCGTCAGGATGACCACCGGGCTCAGATACCAGGGATAGCGTTCCCGGTACTGGAGAACCGTTATCATCATGATGGCCACGAATAGCACTGCGATGAGCGCCTTGATGTCGCTGAGACGCATTGAGTTGCCGCAGCCGGCGATGAGATTGCGCAACTGCGCGTTCTTGTCTCTAGCCATCAAAGGCCCCGACTTGCCCGCGGCGCGCGGCCCCGCATCATGTAAGCGAGGCGTACAGAAGCAGAACCATGGTCAGGAACACGCAGACGATCGCGAGCAGGAAGCCGACACGAATGCACTGCGTCTTCCACCAAAGAATGCCCGACAGGACTGCGCACGTCAGCTTCAACTGTTCGACATCGTCTGCAGTCTGGGCGACGTACTCGAAATCCGCAGGCGTCAGATTGCGCGCGACGCGGAAGCCCTTGGCGCCGCGCTTGGGATAACGCGGAAAGAGGACCATGAACAAAAAGAGGTAGACCACCAGGAAAGGCAGCAGCACTAGTTCCGTTGCACAGAGGTTTTGACGGTTTGAAGTTCAACGGAGGACTGGGAGGTCCTCGGGCTCGACCAAAATCTCAATGCTGCGCGCGACGCCCGCGGTCCGCCTGATGAGGCCGGCGCGTTCGAGGGTGAGCACCATCTGATGCGCGCTGGGTGGCGAGACTTGGAAGTGCCGCTGCATGTCGGCTTCCGCGGGCGGTTGGCGGAAGATACGGCTGTAGGGGTAGATGAAGGCCAGGTACTGACCTTGTTTGTCGGTGAACGGGGGAGCCGGGGACACGTGCCAAACAATTGATTCATAGCCTGATTCGTCTGGGCTTCGCGATTCGCGAGGAGACCCGGATGAACATACGCTACCACGTCGAACTGAGCGAAGCCGAGCGGTGTGAACTCACCGCGCTGGTGGGCGGCGGAAAGCATTACGCCCGCAAGATCAAACGAGCCCAGATTCTGTTGGCCGCCGACAGCGGGCTCAGCGACGACGATATTGCCGCTGCTGTGGCTGTCGGCGGCTCGACCGTTTACAGGACCAAGCGCCGCTTCGTTGAAGGCAATCTCGAAGCCGCCTTGAACGAGGAGCCGCGGGCAGGCGCCGATCGTAAGCTGACCGGCAACGAAGAAGCCCTGCTTGTCGCCACCGCATGTTCGAGCCCGCCCGAAGGTCGCGCCCGCTGGACGCTGGAGCTGCTGGCTGGCGCGATGGTCAAGCTGACCGACCATGACAGTCTGTCGCGGGAGACCGTCCGCCGACGCTTGGCCGAGAACCATCTCAAGCCCTGGCAGAAGGACATGTGGTGCATCCCCAAGGTCGACGCCAAGTCCGTCGCCCGGATGGAAGATGTGCTCGACCTCTATGCCGAGCAGCCTGACCCAAAGCGGCCGGTGGTCTGCTTCGACGAAAGCCCCTCCCAGCTCATCGGCGAAGCGCGCCAGCCGATCCCGGCCGCACCCGGACGGCTCGAGCGCTTCGACTACGAGTATCGCCGCAACGGCGTCGTCAATCTCTTCGTCTTCCTTGACGCCCACCGCTCTTGGCGCAGGGTCAAGGTCACGGGTCATCGCACCGCTGACGACTTCGCCCTTTGCATGCGCGAGCTTGTCGATGTCGACTTCCCAGAAGCCGAGCGCATCCGCGTCGTCCTCGACAACCTCTCCACCCACACCGCCGCCGCTCTCTACGCCGCCTTCCCGCCGGCCGAGGCGCGCCGCGTGCTCAGGCGGCTCGACTTCCACTACACCCCCAAGCACGCCAGCTGGCTCAACATGGTTGAGATCGAGATCGGCGTGCTCAAAGGCCAATGTCTCGATCGCCGAATCGAAAGCTCCGACCGGCTGGTTGCCGAGATCGACGTCTGGCAGTCTCAGCGAAATCGAAGCGGCGCTCGAATCAACTGGATGTTCTCCACCGACAAGGCCAGAACCAAAATGGCGCGCGCCTATCCCGATCCCTCGCTCAAAAAGTCATAACCACTGTGCCGAGGAAC
>CAWEAT010000014.1:0-30396 GCA_963806935.1 uncultured Alphaproteobacteria bacterium | reverse complement strand
CCTGGGCGAAAAACATCAGCGCCGGACGGCCGCGACGGCGCCCAAACCGCGGCAGAAAACTGGGCGCGCCCACAAGATCGAGCGGGTCGAGCCTGCCGATGGTGTCGAAGTAGTTTGTCACCGAGCGCTGGAATGCGCTCGGCTCGCGCCCGAGGCCTTGCGAAAACAGCGTCTGCTCCAGCACTTCGAGGGTTATCCGCGACATCAACGCGCCGACCTCGGTCACGGCGCCGTCGCGCCTCGGACCCAGGCGCTCGACGGCGGCTTGCGCAACTCGCTGCATGGCGGGAGCAAACTCGGCGACCTGCCGCGGCGAAAAGAGAGGGGCGAGCGCGCGCCGCTGCGTCCGCCAATGCTCGCCCTCGCTGGTCAGGAGCCCGCTGCCGAGACCCGGTCGCAAGACCCGAAGTTGAAGGTCGTCCTTGCGGTAGTTGGCGGCGTTGTCGAGAAAGATGCGCCGGACCGCGACCGGATCATGGGCTGCGCCCCGCAGGCCCAGAACGGTGCGGCCGAGCGACACGGGCCGTTCGAAATCCGCCTCGGACCAGATCTCGATCGGATTTCGCCGAAGGGTCAGAATGAGCGAGAGGGCGCTGCGAGGCTTGTCGGGCCGTCGCGGAAACGGCGGGACAAAGGGCCTAGAAGCCTGGGAAGCAACCGGCATGGCGAACGCCCTGGAACGAAGATACGACTAAATCTAGGACAGGCTGAGCCCCCGCGACAGGGGCGACAGCGAGATTCTGCGTCGCCGGAGGCCGGTGAAGCCTCAAAAGGCGGTGCGCTGGCGCATCGCCGCCGCGAGGGTGCCGTCATCGAGGTAGTCGAGCTCGCCGCCGACAGGCACGCCGTGGGCGAGTTGCGTCACCTTGACCGGGTAATCGGCAAGCAGATCGATGATGTAATGCGCCGTTGTCTGACCCTCGACAGTCGCGTTTACGGCAAGAATCAATTCGCCGACCTCCCCCTTGGCGATGCGCCCGACCAGCCCGGTCAAGTTCAGATCGGCGGGCCCGACGCCGTCGAGCGGCGACAGGGCCCCGCCGAGCACGTGATAGCGCGCGCGCGTGGCGCCGGCCCGCTCCAGCGCCCAAAGATCGCCAACCGACTCGACCACCACCAGCATCGTCGCATCCCGCCGCTCATCGGCGCAGATCGTGCAGGGATCCCGCGTGTCGACATTGCCGCAGATCGAACAGGTTACGATCCGCTCCTGTGCGACGCGCAACGCCTCGGCGAGCGGCGCGAGCAGCGTCTCGCGCTTGCGGATGAGATGGAGCGCGGCGCGGCGCGCAGAACGCGGACCCAGTCCCGGCAAGCGCGCGAGAAGCTGGACGAGACGTTCGATTTCGGGTCCGGCGACGGTGGACGGCATCCGGCCTCTAGAACGGCAGCTTCATGCCGGGGGGCAAGGGCAGGCCGGCGGTCAACGACTGCATCTTCTCGGCCGCCGCCCGGTCGGCTTTGGACTTTCCGTCGGTGAACGCGGCGACGATCAGATCCTCGAGCATCTCCTTGTCAGCGGGCGTCAAAAGCGAGGCGTCGATGCGCACGCCCTTGAGTTCGCCCTTGGCGTTGAGCGTGAGGCTGACCATGCCTCCGCCGGCCTGGCCTTCAACCTCCAGGCGTCCCAGTTCTTCTTGCGCCTCCTGAAGCTTGGCCTGAACGGCCTGCGCTTTTTTCATCATGCCCATGATATCCATGGCGTCGATCTCCTTCTCAGCCGTCGTCAGCGGCGTTGACGCCGGAATCTGCGTAGCCGACCTCCTCGTCGGCTTGACCCGCCGGCGGTGTCGGCGCGGCCTCGGGACGCCTGACGTCGACGATGCGGGCGCCCTTGAATTGGTCAAGCACCTTGCGCACCAGCGGATGCGCCGCCGCACCGCTCGCTCGCTCGGCTTCGCGCGCCTCAGCGGCCTCGCGCAGCGTGGGCGCGGTCGATCCCGCGACCAGGGCCACCATCCAGCGCTCGCCAGTCCATTCCTGAAGTCGTCGGGCCAACGTCTGCGCCAGTCCGGACGCGGCGCCTTCGACCGGAGTGAAGGCGATGCTGCCCTGCTCGAAACGCGCGAGCCGGACCTCCCGTTCGAGCGAATCGACGAGCTGAATGTCGCGCCTGGCGCGCGCGAGCGCGACGGCGTCCTCGAACGAGGCGAGCCGAGGCCGCCCGGCCGGCGGCGAAGGCAGACGCGCGGGCTCCGGCGGGGCGGGCTCCGCCGCCGCAAGCCGCATCGACGCGCGTGGGCCTCCGCCGACCGGGGGAGGAGCGGGCGCATGCCGGGGACTGTCGGTCGGCTGGCTCAGCCGGCGAAGCGCCTCCTCGGGCGCAGGCAAGTCGGAAGCATAGGCGAGGCGGATCAACGCCATTTCGGCCGAGGCGAGCGGGCGAGGCGAATCCCGCACATCTTCAACGCCCTTGAGCAGAATTTGCCACGCCCGCGTCAGGACGCCGAGGGTCAGCTTGTCGGCGAATTCGCGGCCGCGCTCGCGCTCGACCTCGCTTGTCGCCGGATCGTCGGTCGCGGCGGGCGCGATCTTGGCGCGGGTGACGAAATGACAGAACTCGGCGAGCTCGATGAGGATGTCGGCGGCGTCGGCGCCGGCGTGATGGAGCGCGCGCGCGAGGTCGAGCGCCTCGGCGATCTCTCCCTTCATCACCCGTTCGAATAGCGCAATGATCTCCCCCCGGTCCGAGAGGCCGAGCATGTCGCGAACGGCTTGCGCGGCGACGCCGGCAGAACCGCCGTGAGCGATGCCCTGGTCGAGCAGCGACAGCGCGTCGCGCACCGAGCCTTCGGCGACGCGGGCGATCAGCGCCAGCGCCTCCGGCTCGGCGGCGACCGCTTCGGCGGCGCAGATCTTCTGCAAATGTCCGATCATCGGGCCCGCCTCGATGCGTCGGAGATCGAAGCGAATGCAGCGCGACCGCACGGTGACCGGCACCTTGTCGATCTCAGTCGTCGCGAACAGAAACTTGACGTGCTCGGGCGGCTCTTCGAGCGTCTTCAGGAGGCCGTTGAAGGCCTGCTTCGAGAGCATGTGCACTTCATCGATGATGTAGACCTTGGTCCGCGCCGAAACCGGGCGATAGCGCGCATTCTCGATGATCTCGCGCACGTCGTCGATGCCGGTGTGCGAGGCGGCGTCCATCTCGATGACGTCGACGTGGCGCGACTCCATGATCGCCTGGCAGTGGACGCCGAGTTCGGGCATGTCGATGCTTGGCTGATCGATCTTTCCGGGAACCGAATAGTTGAACGCGCGCGCGAGAATACGGGCCGTCGTGGTCTTGCCGACGCCGCGCACGCCGGTCAGGATATAGGCTTGATGGATGCGGCCGGCGGCGAACGAATTGGCGAGCGTGCGCACCATCGGCTCCTGGCCGACGAGATCCTCGAAGCGAATTGGCCGGTATTTTCGCGCCAGAACCCGATACGGAACGGCCAGCGGCGCAGCCGCCGGATCGGGAAGAGGGAAGAGCGAATCGCTCAACTCACGCCTCTCTCGCCGGTAAAGAGTTGATGTCGGAACATCTCAAGTTTCGCTCGAAGGCGTTGCGCCGCGAAAGCGACCCCGACTCGGGCTCGCGCCCTCGCTCGCGCCTGGCGGCAAGCGCGCATGAGTGGGAGGTTGGACAAAGACCCGCCCTGTCTCGTTAGGGCTGCTTCCTTCCGGACCTGACCCGGTTGGCGAGCGGTACGTCCTTCGCCAACCTCCCGGCGCTTATGTGGACCATGCCCGGGCCCCGCGCAAGAGGCGAGCGGCTGCGGGCGAAAAGACCACCCCTTCAAGTGAACGTCACGCTCTCTTCGCGGAGAGAGGAAAGGCCATCATCGGGCCAAGTCCGTCCGAAAGCTTGAAACGATCGCCTCCGCGAGCGCGTCGACATAGGGTTGACGCGCCATACGCGATTTCAGTAACACAACGCGCAGGTCCGGAAGTTCGGGGAGGCCCTCGTCCGCTTCGACGCAACGCAGTTGATCGGGCAAGCGAAAGCCGGTGGAGACAGTGACCGCCGCGCCTTTGAGCACAGGGGTATAGAGGCCTTCCATCGAACTCGCGGCCCAAACCACGCGATGCTCGCGTCCCGACCGCTCGAGCGCCTTGAAGGGGAGCGCTGCGCCAGAAACAATCGTCCATCCAAGGCGGCCGCCAGGGGCAGTCCGCGGGTGATAGAGACAGTGGCAGCGGCGTCCTGCCATGGGCAGGGTTTGCTTTCGATGTGACCCATCGCAACGGCCCCCGCCAGATTTCTGTCGCCTCCCACCCCTTGGGAAAACGGATCGTAGACGATGAACTGCTTGATCGCCTGGCCTGGCAGAATTGAGATGTAGAGCGTGACGATCTCCACGACGTGCTTCTGGAACGCGACGGTCTCGTCTGCACACGGCGCATGGCCGCTTTTTCGACGGCCGAGCACGGCCCTGCTTGCGCAATACGATCGGGCGCGGCGGGCACGCGCACGCGCCTTCTGAGATCGCCCAGGATCCGCCCCACCGTCGTGGCGTCGCTGACCGCAAAGCCGAGCTCGCGCACGAGCGGCCCGATCTTGACCTTGCCCCACATCGGAAAGTCGAGCCTAAGGCGCAACTCGTTTTGCTTCGTCCGCAGCCCACTTTACCTTGCTGTCTTCAATTCGGGACGTAATACCTAAGGTTCGCCGATACGCGCCTACGGCGCAAGTTATCGAACGTTAGCGCACACGCTTAGTCACCGGGAAGGACCATAGGTCAGATGAAGCGATACATGATCGAGCGAGACATACCGGGCATAGGCGCGATGTCGGCGACCGAGCTGGGCAGCGCGGCAAAAGCGTCCACCAAGGCGATCGAGCAAATCGGCTCCGACGTTCAGTGGCAGCACAGCTACGTCGCGGCCGACAAGACCTATTGCGTCTACCTCGCAAAAGACGAAGCAGCGATCCACAGGCACGCCAAGATGAGCGGCATCCCACTGACCAATATTACGGCTCTGATCAAAATTATCGATCCGCTGACCGCCAATGCATGACGAGGACGGCGCCGTCCGACTTAGGCGTCATTAGGAGAAAACCATGAGCATGACCGGAAGGATTTTGACCGCAATAGCGCTTACCATGATCGCTCTGCCCGCTCTGGCCGATACGGCGCCAGAGATGAGCGGGGCGCCAAGATTAGCAATTGGCGGCTATGATACGGTTGCTTATTTCACGCTTGGAAATGCGGTCCCGGGTTCCCTTGTTATCAGGCTGTCTGGCACGATGCGCGCTGGCAGTTTGCCAACAAGGAGGACCTCGACCTTTTCGTTGCAAATCCAGACAAATACGCCGCTCAATATGATGGTCATTGCGCCATGGGCGTCGCATACGAGAACGGGCACAAGGATACCGTCGACCCTGAGGCTTTCACGATCGTCAACGGCAAACTTTACGTAAATCACACAAAATATTGGACGACCGAGTGGCGCAAGAACGAAAGTGAAAACATAAGCCGCGCCGACAAGAATTGGGTGACGGTGAAGGACGCTCCTGAGCCAACAAAATAGACGCCAAAACGCGGCTCTTTCTGCACGCCCGATCCGCGCAGTCCTCCTTCTTTCTCACTCCGCCGCCATCGCCCGCGCGATTGCGGCGGTCTTCTCGTCCGCCGGGAACAGCATCTCGAGCGCCAGCTCGGAGAGCGTCACATCGTTGGGCGTACCGAAGACGGTGACCGTGCCCAGGAACGACATGACGCCGAATTGGGTGGCGATCCGCAGCGGCGTGGCCAGGCGCTCGGCGGGCCCGAAGCTTTCCGCCGAACCGGAATTGGCCGGCGCCGGATAGGCGGAAACTTCGGCGAACAGACCCTGGATGACCGGATCGGCGCGGGCGTCGATCTGCTGACGCAACACAGTCAAGACGTGCGCGCGCCACGCGGCGTAGTTGACAATGCGCTGCCCCAGGCCCGCCGGATGCAAGGTCAGGCGCACGGCGTTGACCGGCGCGCGCATGAGGTCAGCCGAACATCCCTCGTAAAGCTGCGGCAGAGCCGAGTTCGAAGCTACGATGTTCCAGTGCCGGTCGACCGCGAAGGCGGGATAAGGCTTGTGGGCCTGCAAGATCGCTTCGATTGCGGCTTTCGCCGCATCCAGCGCCGCAAGCGACCGCTCCTGAAAAGCAGGCGCAAAGCCAGCAGCGAGGAGAAGCCCATTCTGGTCCCGAAGCGGAATCTCGAGATATTCGGCGAGACGCGCGATCATCTCGCGGCTTGGCAGCGCCTTGCCGGTCTCGAGGCACGACAGGTGCCGGGTCGAGCTATCCGCGGCATAGGCGAGATCGGCCTGCGTCATCCGGCGACGCTCTCGCCAGCGCCTGAGCAGCACGCCGAAAGGAAGCTGATGAGCGGTCATGCGCTCAAACATAACGCCGCAAGTTTCGTGAAGCCATGACTTCCGAGGTCAAGTACGGAACCCTTGCGCTGTCGCTTTTTGACCTCCCGGGTCATGGATTCCCACCGCGGGCGGCGCAAACTCACGGTTGACCGGAGCGCCTGGCTGGCCTTCCGCAACCTTCGAAGCCGGATTGGAGAGACAACATGCTCGACGCCCAGACGCTCGCCGATCGCTACGTCGCCGCGTGGAACGAACCGGACGCTGCGTCACGCTTGCGCGCCGTCGCCGCCTTGTGGGCGCCCGGCGCCCTGCCCCGGGCAGGAGCGCGCGAACCAGGCGGATTCGGCGGGCTTGGCAGGCTTGTCCTCGGATCGTCGAGACAGAACGGCGGCCGGGACGGCGTTCGTTTCCGCGCCGCCCGGACCGCCCGCCAACGCGGCGACGTGGTGACATTCCGCTGGGAGATCGTGCTGGCCGGAAGCGAGGCGGTGCTGGCGAGCGGGCTCGAATTTCTGGTCGTCGATGACGAGGGCCGGATCCTCGTCGACCATCCGTTCGCCCCGGCGTAGCGTCGCGTTTGTCCAATTCCGCCCGGCCGCGTTATGTTTCGGCCGCTCTTCGGGAATGCTCGGGCGGGTTGAAATGAACGACGAGGTCAAGCGTTACACCGGCGGCTGCCTGTGCGGCGCGCTGCGTTATGAGGCGGTCGGTGAGCCGCTTGGATCAGGGCATTGCTATTGCGCCGATTGCCGCAAGGCGTCCGGCTCGGGCTTTGTGCCGTTCATGGCCTTCAAGGCGGACGCCGTTCGCTTCAGCGGCGAGGCGCGCCAGTTCCGGTCGCCGGCGGCGAGCGGCGGCGACGCGGTGCGCAACTCCTGCCCGATCTGCATGAGCCTCGTGTTCGGGGGCGAAATCGGCAAGACCGACTGGCACACGTTGTACGCCGGCTCGCTGGACGACCCGTCCCGCTTTCATCCGACAATCGCCATCTTCACCGCTGGCCGGCCGACTTGGGCGATGCTTCCGCCAGACCTCAAAGTCTTCGATCGAATGCCGCCTTAGCGGCCGCGGCTTGGTCCGGGGCGGTTGGAGATTTTATTCCTGGCAGGCTGATTGTTTGAATAGATTGCGTCTTTGAAGCGTTCTTGCCGGCCAGCTGCTTTGGGGAAACCAAATTGCGCGCCATTTTTTGCAACGCGTTCGATGGAGTAAGAGCGCTAACTTTCGGCGAAGCGCCCGAACCCAGTCCACGACCCGACGAGGTGCTGGTCGAAGTCCACGCCGCTTCCGTCAGTTACATGGACTATCTGATGGCTTGCGGCGGCTATCAGATGCGCCCGCAGCTCCCTTATATCCCCGGCACGGACGCCGCCGGGATCGTTGTTGCGGTCGGCGACGATGTCGACCGCTTCCGGCCTGGCGACCGAGTGGCCTGCGAAGGCTGGCACGGCGCCTTCGCAGAGCGAATGGCCGCGAAGGATAGCAAGACGGCGCTCCTGCCCGACAGCGTAGACTTCATCGCGGGGTCGACCCTCCTGCACATGTATCTCACCGCCTATTACGCGCTCGTCATTCGTGCGCAGGTAGAGCCGGGCGAAACAGTCCTGGTTACTGGCGCGGCCGGCGGCGTCGGCATGGCTTGCGTGGAGATGGCGCGCCTCCTCAACGCACGCGTCATTGCGGCGGTCGGAAGCCCCGCCAAGGCGGATGTCGTTCGAGACCGGGGGGCCGAGGTGATCGACTATTCCACCGAGGACGTCCGCGATCGAGTGAAGGCCCTGACCGGCGGCGAGGGGGTCGACGTCTGTGTCGATAACGTCGGCGGAAAGCTGTTCGCGACCCTGGCCCGCCTGATGCGCTGGAACGGAAGGCTGCTGCCGGTCGGCTTCACGAGCGGCGAGGTGCCCTCGATCCCGATGAATTTGCCGCTTCTGAAAAACTATTCCATCGTCGGCATATTCAGCGGGGCCTGGACGGAACGCTGCCCGGATGAGGCGGCGCGCGCCGCGGAGGTCATCATGCAATGGGCTGGCGAAGGCAAGCTCAAGCCGCACATCGACCGCGTGCTGCCGCTCGAACGGGCGGCCGAAGCGATGAGCGCAATCGCAGACCGATCGGTGATCGGCCGCGCGGTCCTGTCAGTGAGGTGATCCATGGCGCAGGTCAAGCCGGTCGAGGACGTACGGGATATTTCCGCCATCACCTACGGCTTCATGGCCTCCAAGGCGCTATTTGCGGCGCTCGATTTCGATTTGTTCACGCAGATCGAACGTGGGGCTGACACGCTGACCCGGCTCTCGAAGGAAACCGGCATACCCGAGAACCGGCTGCTCGGGCTGATCGCCGCGTTAAAGTCGGTGGGGCTGATCGTCGAGCGCGAAGACCGGTTCGCCAACGCTCCCGCGACGGCGAAATTTCTGGTGGCGGGCGCGCCCGGCGACTTCCGCGACTATGTGCGCCTCGTGAACGGCGCTTTCGGCTACGAAGCGCTTCGGCATCTCACTCCAGCGCTGCGCGGCAAGCGCATTTTTCCCGACAAGGGCTTCTACGAGGGCATGATCTATTCCGCCGGGATCGGCGGCGAGGCCTTCAGCTCGGCCCAGCACGCCGGCTCGCTCGGGCCCGCGCGGATGATGGCGAAGCGCGTGGCGCTCGGCGGCCGCGAGCGCCTCCTCGACATCGGCGGCGGAAGCGGCGCCTACACGTTGGCATTTTGCGCGGCGAACCCCGAGCTCCAGGCGACCATTCTCGATTTCCCTCAAACGGTCGAGACGGCCAGAAGATACGCGCGAGAGGCTGGGGTGGCCGACCGGGTCGGTCATCTCGCCGGCGACGCGGTGAAGACCGAGTGGCCGGGGGGACATGACGCAGTGCTCATGTCCTATGTCTGGAGCGCCGTTGGAGGCGGGGACATCGCAGTCCTCGCCAGGCGGGCCTTCGACGCGCTCCCAGCCGGCGGGCTCGTCCTCGTCCACGACTTTATGGTGGACAATGCGCATGGAGAGCCGCCGTTCGCCGCCTGGTATCTGCTGCAAAGCGTCCTCGACAATCCAGACGCGGTCTGCCTCACGCCGGCCTTTGTCGAGGCCGCTCTGCGCCAGGCCGGCTTCGAGGTCGAGGCGACCGAGGTCATGTTGCCGGGAATCACCATGCTGACCAGGGCGACGCAAGCCCGGATAAGCGTCTCCAAAGCCGGTCCTGGCCGGGGCGGCCCGGAGAATCGCCGCAACCTCGCCTCCGCCCGCCGTTTCTGTATAGTGCGGCGATCATCCGGAGTTGTTCGTGGCCACGCTATTCCCGTATCATTTCCCCAGGCGCGGGCGCCTGCTGGCGATTGCCGCCCTCTTCGCGCTTCTCGTTGCGGGCTGCGGCAGGTACGGCCCGCTCGAGCCCCCGCCCGACCCGAATGCGCCGCCGAAGCCCGCGAACTCCAACGGTCTTGCGTCGCTCACCAAACCGTCGATCCCGCCGCTCAAGGCGCCCGATCAGCCGTTCTTCCTCGATTTCCTGCTGAAATAGCGCATCGGACGCATGCCCCCCTTCACCTATCGCAACGGCGCTCTTCACGCCGAAGGCGTCGCGCTGGCGACGATCGCGGAAGCCGTCGGAACGCCGTTCTATTGCTATTCGAGCACGGCGATCGAGCAGCATTTCGAGACGTTCCGGGACGCTTTCGCCGGCCAGGACGCGCGCGTCTTCTATGCGATGAAGGCCAATTCGAATCAGGCGGTGCTGACGACGCTGGCGAGGCTCGGGGCCGGAATGGACGTCGTCAGCGAAGGGGAATTGAGGCGGGCGCGGGCGGCCGGCGTTCCGGGCGAGCGCATCATCTTTTCCGGCGTCGGCAAGACGCTGAGCGAAATGAATCTTGCGCTCGACGAAAAGATCTACTGCTTCAACGTCGAATCGGAGCCTGAGCTCGAGGCGCTGTCGCGAGCGGCGGTCAGCCGCGGCGCCGTTGCGCCGGTCGCCATCCGGGTCAATCCCGATATCGACGCCCGCACCCACGCCAAGATCGCGACCGGCAAATCGGAGAACAAGTTCGGCGTGCCGATTTCGCGCGCCCGCGACGTCTACGCCCACGCGCGAACCCTGCCGGGTTTGAGCGTGCGCGGCGTCGACATGCATATCGGCTCGCAGATCACCGATCTCAGGCCGTTCGACGACGCGTTCGCGCTCATCGCCGACTTCGTGCGCACGCTCAGAGCCGACGGCCACAGAATCGAGCACATCGATCTCGGCGGGGGCCTGGGCATCCCCTACCGGACCGACAACGATCCGCCGCCGTTCCCGGAGAACTACGCCAGCATCGTCGCCCGCCACACCGCGACGCTCGATTGCAGGCTGATCCTGGAGCCAGGGCGGGTCATCGTAGGCAATGCCGGAGTTCTGGTCGCCACGGTCATCTACCTCAAGAAGGGCGAGAACAAGCGCTTCGTCATTGTCGATGCGGCGATGAACGATCTCGTGCGGCCCACCCTCTATGATGCGCATCACGACATCCTGCCGGTGAATGCGCCGGCGCCGCGAGCCGCGCTGTTCACGCGCAGCGACGTCGTCGGCCCGGTCTGCGAAAGCGGCGACTATCTGGCGCTCGACCGCGACCTGCCGGAAGTCGCGCCCGGCGACCTCATCGCGATCATGAGCGCCGGCGCTTATGGAGCGGTGCAGGCCGGGACTTACAATTCCCGCCTCCTGATCCCGGAGGTGCTGGTCAAGGGCGAGCAATATGCGGTGGTGCGGCCGCGGCCGAGCTACGAGGAATTGATCGCCCTCGACACACTTCCGCCGTGGTTGAAGTGACGGTTGGGGCCCTACCGGGTCAGGCCGTCAGCCATGCGTGGACTGGCTGGAACAAATGCGCTGGCCCCGAAATTGCTTTAAAATCGAATCAGTAACAGAGATATCGAGTCGGCGACAGCGGATCACGGCATCGCGGTGAAGGATACGGACCAGCAATCCCTCAGCCCCGCAAATGGGGGCCGGCTTGGCGCGCTTGCGAGATTGGCGCAGCGCGTGCTCATCGTCGAGCGCGCGTGGCCGCCGCTCGTGTTTGCGCTCGCGGTCGTCATTCTCTTTCTCGCCGCCTCCTGGCTTGGAGCGTGGCAGTTCGCGCCGCGATCGCTGCGGGTCGCCGGGGTGGTCCTGTTCGCGGTCGCGTGCGGAATTGCGCTTGCGCCGCTGGCGCGCATGCGCCGTCCGGCGGCGCGCGACGTCCTCGCGCGGCTCGACCGTGACGCGGGAGCAAGCCATCGTCCCGCCTCCTCGCTTGCCGACAGCCTCGCCAACGACCACGGCGATCCGGGCACGCAGGCGATGTGGGCCGCGCACCGGGCGCGCCTCGAGCGCGCGGTCGAAGCGATACGCGTCGCGCCCCCCTCCCCGCGCATGGCCGAGCGCGACCCCTATGCGATCCGCTTCGGCGTGGCGTTGCTCGCCTTCGCGGCGGCAGTCGTCGCGGGGCCGGAAACCTATGGCCGCCTCGCCGCGGCCTTCGACTGGCGCAGCGACGCGGCGATCGCCGCCGCCGCGACGAGCCGCATCGACGCCTGGATCGACCCGCCGCCCTACGCCGGCCGGCCGCCGGTGGTGATCGACTTCAAGACCGCGGCTCCCCAGACGCTCAATATTCCCGAGGATTCGATCCTGGTGGTGCGGGGCGACCCCAGCCTCATTGAAACGCGGATCGAGGGAGCGATCAGCCCCTCGGATCAAAAGGGTGAAGCGGCCGAAAAGACCCGAACCGAAAAGCGGTGGACGATCCACGGCGGCGGCAAGGCCACGATCCTGCGCAGCGGCGCTCCGGTCGCCGTCGCCGTCCTCGCGGTCACGCCGGCCGGCGCGCCCACGATCGCGTCGACCGAAGAGCCGCGCGCCAACATCAGCGGCTCGCTGACGCTCGCCTACCATGTCGACGACCGGTTCGGGCTCGCCGGCGCCCGGGCGGATTTTGCTCGTCCGCACGAAGGGACGGGCCCGCCGCCGCGCACGCTCGCGCCTCCGCCGCAGGCCGCCCTCCAGCTGCCGCCGACCGAGAACGGCGTCGGCGACGCGAAAACCACCGTCGACCTCTCCGAGCATCCGTGGGCGGGCGCGAAGGTGACGATGCGGCTCAGCGCGGTCAGCATTTCGGGCAAGACCGGCCAGAGCGGACCGATCGAGATGACGCTGCCGCAGCGGATCTTCCACAATCCGCTGGCGCGGGCGCTGGTCGAGCAGCGCCGAGACCTCATTCTCGATCCCGACAATGCGCCAAAGCGCGTCGAGACGGCGCTGACGGGCCTCGCAATCGCGCCGGAACTGTTCGACACGCCGGCCAAGATCTATCTCGGCTTGAAGCAGGCCAACGTGTCGCTGCACGACGCCAAGAGCGACGCCGATCTGCTCGACGTCGCCGCGATGCTATGGGCGATGGCCCAGCAGATCGAGGACGGCGACGCGTCCCAGGCCGAGCGCGACCTCAGGGCCGCCGAGCAGGCGCTCCGCGAAGCGCTCCAGCGCGGCGCGAGCGATCAGGAAATCCGCAAGCTCATGGACCAGATGCGCGAGGCCGCGAAGCGCTTCATGAGCGAGATGGCGCGCAACTCCCAGCCCGACAGCAACGCCCAGGACCAGAACCTTCAGGCCAAGGATCTCGACAAACTGCTCGACCAGATGGAGGACACCGCCCGCAACGGCTCGCGCGAGGACGCCCAGGCGATGCTCGACCAGATGCAGGAGATGTTCGAGAACATGCGCAGCGCCCGCGACGGCGAGGAGAGCCCGGGCGAACGCGAGATGCGCAAGC
Source organism: uncultured Alphaproteobacteria bacterium (assembly GCA_963806935.1). Lineage (GTDB taxonomy): Bacteria > Pseudomonadota > Alphaproteobacteria > Rhizobiales > Beijerinckiaceae > Roseiarcus. The sequence continues at coordinate 17,261 of CAWEAT010000014.1, read as the reverse complement.
AGATCGGCGAACTCGAGAAGCTCCTGCACGATCAGCAGGCCCTGCGCGACGACACTTTCCGCAGCGATCAGCGCGACCACGCGCGCAAGCGGGCGCGTAACCGCGCGTCCCCGCAGGGTGACGACGGCCAACAGGCGCAGCCGAACGAAGATGGCTCGAATTCGCCCGATGAAGGCGACAACGACGCCGATTCGTCGGCCAAGCCCGACCAGAATCAGGCGGACCAGGACGGTCTTCCGCTCGATGAGCGCCAGGGCGCGCTGCGCGACCGGCTGGCCGAATTGCAGCGCAAGCTCAAGAACCTGGGGATGAAGGGCGAGAAGGGCTTCGACGACGCCCAGGGGGATATGAAGGAGGCCGAAGGCGACCTCTCCGGCGATCAGGGCAAGCCCGGCAAAGACGGCAAGGACGGCAAGGACGGGCAGAGCGGCAATGGCAAGGGCGGGAAGACCGGCAAGGGCGCGGCGGTCGATGCGCAAGGCCGCGCGCTTGAGGCGCTGCGCGACGGCGCGCAAGGGCTCGAGAAGCAGATGCAGGCCCAGGGTCAGGGCAAGGGACGCAACGGCAAGGGCAATTTTGTCGCCCGCCGCGGCCGGCCGGGCGAGCGTTCCGGCGACGATCCGCTCGGGCGCGGGGCCGAGGGCGACAAGGGCCGCGAGGACGGACCGCTGAAGGAAACCGCGGGCGCAGCCGAACGCGCGCGCCGGGTGATGGAGGAGCTCCGCCGCCGCCTCGCCGACCCCGCCCGGCCCGTCGACGAACGCGACTACCTCGAACGGCTGATGAAGCGGGATTAACGCGGGCGGCTCGTCCGACCCGGCGGCAGCGACCCCGGGACAAGAGAGTTCGACGCACGCAGTGGTCGGGCGGTGTCATTTTTTCCGAAAAATCGGTTTAGAAAATCAGAAGTTCGTGCTATAAGGTCCTACGAGGCGGCGCCGCGAACAGGAATGCGAAGGCGAAGTGAAGGGTCTGGGCCAAACTCGGTCTAAGCCATTGAAAAGACTGAAGCCGTGTGCCGAACAAATTTTGATTTCCTTCCCTCTCGGCTTGGTTTTCCTTCCCTCCCGGCCTTTGAAACGCTTCCGCGGCCTTGGAAATCCTTCCCCTCGATTCCCAACCATGGGCGCCTGCGCTCCGAAGCCGCCCGGCCCGATCCGTCGCCTGCGAAACCGTTTGTCGCCGCAAGCGCGTCGCCCTATTCAGGCAAGGCCGAACGAATTGGCGGGAGAGCATGGTCAAGCTGAACGTCATCTACACGAAGACCGGCGACAAGGGCGAGACGGGGCTAGGGGACGGGTCGCGGCGGGCGAAGAACGATGCGCGGGTCGCGGCGATGGGCGATGTCGACGAGACCAATTGCGCGATCGGGCTTGCGCTCCTCGCGGTCAGCGACCGGAGCGAGGCGGCCGATGTCGCGATCGAACCGATGCTGAAGCGGATCCAGAACGATCTCTTCGATCTCGGCGCCGATCTCTGCCTGCCGCGCCAACCGCACGAAAAGCCGGGCGCCGTGCTGCGGATCGCGCCATCGCAAGTCGAGGCGCTCGAACGGGCCATCGACCGGCTGAACGAGCGGCTGCATCCGCTGCGCTCGTTCGTGCTGCCGGGCGGAACGGCGGCCGCCGCAGCGCTGCATCAGGCGCGCGCGGTCTGCCGGCGGGCCGAGCGGACCATGGTCGCGCTGGCGGCGATCGAGGGCGAGGAGGTCGGCGAGGCGGCGCTCGCCTATGTCAACCGGCTGTCGGATTACCTCTTCGTCGCCGCCCGCGCGGCCAATGACTTCGGCATGGCGGACGTGCTGTGGGCGCCCGGCGCCAATCAGAGCGAGACCGATGGCGACTAAGGGCGACGTCAAGACCGCGATCGGCGTCATCAGCGGGACGTCGATGGACGGGATCGACGTCGCGCTGATCGAAAGCGACGGCGAGGCGCGGCTCGAAGCCGGGCCGGCCGCCACCTTCCCCTATCCCAAGCCCGTGGCCCAGCGTCTGCGCGCGGTTGTCGCCGACCTGAACGAAGCCCAGGCGCCCCAGCTCGAGCTCGAGCGCGACGTGACCGACGCCCATGTCGCCGCGGTCGAGGCGTTCCTCGAGCGGTTCTCGATCGCCCGCGAGAAGCGTCGCGCTGGTCGGCCTGCATGGCCAGACCATCCTGCATCGGCCGCGCTTCGGCTTGACGCGCCAGCTCTGTGACGGCGCGCGCGCGGCGGCCGCGCTCGGAATCGACCTCGTGTCGGACTTCCGTTCGGCCGACGTCAAGGCGGGAGGCGAGGGCGCGCCGCTCGCGCCGATCTACCACGCGGCGATGGCCGCCGGACTCGAGCGCCCGCTCATGATCCTCAACTGGGGCGGGGTCGGCAACGTGACCTATCTGGGCGCGAACGGCGAGATCATCGCCTTCGACACCGGACCGGCCAATGCGCTGATCGACGACTTCCTGACGTCGAGGCGCGGACTGGCCTTCGACGAGAACGGAATGCTCGGGCGAAGCGGCCGCGTCGATTCCGCGGCGCTCGCAACCCTCATGAGCGACCCCTATTTCGAGCGACCGGCGCCGAAATCGCTCGACCGCAACCATTTCAGCGCCCGCGCCGCCTGCGTCGGGAGCCTGAGCGACGAGGACGGCGCGGCGACCTTGAGCGCGTTCACGGTCGAATTGACCGCGGCCGCGCTCCGTCTCGTCCCGCAAGCCCCGGCGCGCTGGCTGGTCGGCGGCGGCGGGCGGCGGAATCCGAACCTCATGCGCCGGCTCAGCGAACGGCTTCAAGTCAGCGTCGAACCGGTCGAGGCGATCGGCTTCGACGGCGACAGCATCGAAGCGCAGTGTTTTGCCTATCTCGCTTTGCGTTCGCGGCGCGCGCTGCCGATCTCGTTTCCGACCACGACCGGCGTTCCGAAGGCGATGACCGGCGGCGCCTTCTGGCCGGCGCCGAACATGAAAAGGGCCCCGCTTGCGCGAGGCCCTGGTTGAAAGCACGGGGTAGCGAGACCCTCAGCAGAGGTTCACCCAGCGCTGGCCGAGGAAATTGCCGTAGCCGTCATAGGTCGGGCGAAACTGCCAGCAGCCGTCGCCGCCGCCGTATCCCCAGCCGGAATTGCTCGCGATGACCGCGCCGGTCAGCAGGCCAGCGGCGACCGCCGGGCCCCACCAGCCGTTGTACCAGATGCCGTTGTTCCAGTAGCCGCCATGCCAGACCCGGCCGCCGGCCCAGCCGCCGTTCCAGCCGCCGCCGCGCCAGCCGGCGCCGCGCCAGCCGCCGTTCCACCCGCCGCCACGCCAGCCGCCGCCATTCCAGCCGCCGCCATGCCAGCCCCCGCCGCCCCAGCCGCCGCCATGCCAGCCCCCGCCGCCGCCGTGGAAGCCGCCGCCAAACCGCCGCCGCCCATCCTGAAGCCGCCGCCGGCCGAGGCCGGGGTAGACGGCAGGACAACCGCCGCCGCCATCGCCAGCGCGGCGAACCCGGCGACAATTGCCTTCGAAATTGACTTGCCCGAACTGACGTGCCCATGTCTCCACCTCCGAAGTCCGGCCTTGTCTCACTCGGAGGCCGGACCAACTCCGCGTCGCCAGTCGGAACTCCGGCCGGCGCTCGCTTTCTGCACTACACATTCCGTCCGCACTTCGGTCACAGTTTGATAAAATAGCGGCAGCGCGGCGCCAAGCCGAGTTTTTCTTTCACTTTTGTGTAAGGATTCGCGCAAATCCATGAATAGACGTTCATTTTTCTAAGTAGAACCGCCTATGCCGCGCAGGAAATTGATCACGCCGGAGAAGTCGTCGCCGCCATGGCCGGCGGCGACAAACAGGGCGTAAAGCTGTGCGGCCTCGGCCCCGAGCGGAGTCGCGGCGCCGACGCTTCCCGCCGCCTCCTGGGCGAGCTTGAGGTCCTTGAGCATCAGGCTCGCGGCAAAGCCGGGCTGGTAGCCGCGGTTGGCGGGCGAAGCCGGCACAAGGCCGGGAACCGGGCAGTAGCTCGTGAGCGACCACGACTGGCCCGAGGCGGTCGAGGCGACGTCGAACAGCGCCTGAGCGTCGAGGCCGAGTTTCTCGGCCAGCGCGAAGGCTTCGCAGGTCACGATCATCGTCGCGCCGAGGATCATGTTGTTGCAGATCTTGGCCGCCTGCCCCGCGCCGGCGCCGCCGCAATGGACGATGCGCTTGCCCATGGATTCGAGCAGCGGCTTCGCCGCTGCGAAAGCCTCGGCGGAGCCGCCGCACATGAAGGTGAGCGTGCCTGCGGTTGCGCCGCCGACCCCGCCGCTGACCGGGGCGTCGAGCGTCAGCATGCCCGCCGCGCCGCCAGCCTCATGGGCCTTCTTCGCGCTCTCGACGTCGATCGTCGAGCAGTCGATGACGAGCGCGCCCTTGCGTGCGGCGGGCAGAAAGTCCGACCAGCTTGCGAGGACGTGCCTGCCGGCCGGCAGCATGGTCACAACCACGTCGGCGGCGGCGACAGCCTCGCGCGCGCTCGGGGCGATGCGGACGCCTGATGCAGCGGCCGCCGTCTTCGCCGCCTCGACGAGATCGAAGCCCTCGACCGAATGGCCGGCCTTGACCAGATTGGCGGCCATCGGCGCGCCCATGTTGCCGAGGCCGAGAAAGGCGATTTTCGTCATATGTCCTCCCGAGCCCGCAGCGCCGGCGCTGTGCAATTGTAGTGCGCGCTCGCACCCCGCGCCAAGCGCCGCGAATCGCCCCATCAGGTGGGGAATTCAGCTAACCTCCGGAAAGCAGCCGGAAGCCTTCTCATAGTCCCGGACCCCATGCCGCCCACCGAAACCGTCGTCGTCGCAACGCTCGCCTTTCTCCTCGCCGGCTTCGTGAAGGGCGTGATCGGCCTCGGCCTGCCGACGGTCTCCGTGGGCCTGCTCACCCTCGTGATGCCGCCCGCCAAAGCCGCATCGCTCCTGATCGTGCCTTCGTTTGTCACCAACGTCTGGCAACTGGCGGCCGGCCCAAGCTTCCTGCGCCTCGCGCGCCGCCTATGGCCGATGCTGGCCGGCATCGTCGCCGGCACGCTCGCGGGAACGGGATTGCTGACCGGAAGCCACACCGGGCAAGCGGAGGTGGGCCTCGGACTTCTCCTGATGCTTTACGCCGGGCTTGGGCTGACCTCGATGCGCTTCTCCGTAAGCCCCGCCGCCGAATGGCGGCTCGGGCCGCTGATCGGCGCGCTAACCGGCCTCGTCACCGCGGCGACAGGCGTGTTCGCCATTCCCGCCGTGCCCTATCTCGGAGCGCTCAATCTCGACAGGGAGGACATGATCCAGGCGCTGGGCCTCTCCTTCACAGTCTCGACAATGGCGCTTGCAGCCGCGCTCGCGGCAGGCGGGGCTTTTGCGCTTCACGATGTCGGCGTCTCGACCGCCGCTCTCGCGCCCGCGCTGTTCGGCATGACGGCCGGCGGCGCCATGCGCGGCCGCTTCAGCGAGCGAACATTTCGGCGGGTGTTCTTCGGCGGCTTGCTCCTGCTCGGCGCTCACCTCGCCTCGCGGGCGCTGATCTGAGGCGCTTCAGCTCTCGATCGAGGCTTTCCGCTCCGAAATCGCGCTCGCCGGGGAAGCGGCGACGTAACCGCGCCACAGCAGCCATGCGGCGACATAGGCCCACAGGCCGAATATGCGCTCGACCAGCGTCACGAAACCGAGGTCCGAGGGGGCGGATCCATCTGTCGCCGCCAATAGCGCGCCCACGCCAATCGCGGCGCCCACGCCCACGACGAGATGTCCGACGACGATCGCTCCGATCGGGAACGCCGCCGCAATCACGCCCACAGCTCCGACCAGTTTGAGCGCGCGCTGCCGGTGCAGAAACGCCACCGACCAGAGCAGGACCGAAACCAGCAGGAATGCGGCATACAGCAGATAGTAGCGCCCGGCGAACTCCGCCGTGAGCCCGAGCGCGATCTGGACTTTGGCGATCGCCGCGATCGCAAAGAAGACGAAGGCCGCACGGTTGAGCGGCTTCCTCATGCCCATCTCATCGCAGAACGCCCAGGTCGCAAACGCTGCAATCGCGAGCGTGAGCAAACGGAGCGGCGCAAGCGGCGCCGAGACGTGGGTGAGGAGAAGCGTCATGAAGGCCGCGGCCCCGAGGGCGACGGCGGCTATCCTTGCATTCGCCGACACTGCGCGACTGGCGAACATGGATGCGTTCATGGCTCTTCCTCCGAAGCTTGATGCGGCGACAGCATCACATTCATCTTCACCGCCATTCCGGCGCTGAAGGGACGCGTATGGCCTCGATCTCCGGACAGTCGAAGCCGCAATGATCGCGCACGAGACGGCGAAGGGCGGCGACGATCTTCTTTTGCAGCGCAAGGAGGCCGCCGAGGGTCGCGAGATCAGGCTTGGTCGCGCCGCCATAGCCGATCCGGGAAAGATAGGCGTCAAGATCGAAGCCTGGCTTGCATCGGCGAGCCTCAATTCTCGATCAGCGCGCGGGCCACGATCACCCGCATGATCTCGTTCGTTCCCTCCAAAATCTGGTGCACTCGCAGGTCGCGCACCAGCTTCTCGACGCCGTAGTCGGCGAGATAGCCGTAGCCGCCGAAAAGCTGCAGCGCGTCGTTGGCGGCGGCAAAGCCGGCGTCGGTTGCGACCTGCTTCGCCTGGGCGCAGAGCCGGGTCGCCTCGGGCGACTTTTCGTCGAGCGCGCTCGCCGCGCGCCAGAGCATAGAACGCGCCGTCTCGAGCGAAGTCGCGATATCGGCGACCCGGAATTGCAACGCCTGGAAGTCGGCGATGCGGCGGCCGAACGCCTTGCGCTCGCGCATATAGGCGATCGCCTTGTCGAGCGCCGATTGCCCGCCGCCGATCGAGCAGGCGCCGATATTGAGCCGCCCGCCGTCGAGCCCGGCCATCGCGATCTTGAACCCGCCGCCCTCGACGCCGACCAGATTGGCCTGGGGCACGCGGACGCCCTCGAGGATCACCTGGCGGGTCGGCTGCGCCCGCCATCCCATCTTCTTCTCTTTCGCGCCGAAGCTAAGGCCGGGCGTGTCTTTCTCGATCATGAACGCGGAGACGCCGGCCGCGCCGCCGGCGCCGGTGCGCGCCATCACCAGATAAAGGTCGCTTGCGCCGGCGCCGGAAATGAACTGCTTGACCCCGTCGAGCACGTAAGCGTCGCCGTCGCGCCGGGCGCGCGTGGTCAGCGCCGCCGCGTCGGAGCCGGCGCCGGGCTCGGTCAAGCAATAGCTGGCGATCAGCTCCATGCTGACGAGCCGCGGCAGATAGCGGGCTTTGAGCTCCGGCGAGCCGAAGCGGTCGACGACCCAGGCGACCATGTTGTGGATCGAGAGGAAGGAGGCGACGGACGGGCAGCCGGTCGACAGCGCCTCGAAGATCAGCGCCGCGTCCAGGCGGGTCATGCCGCTGCCGCCATCCTTCTCGCCAACGTAGATCGCCGCCATGCCGAGCGCCGCAGCCTCGCGCAAGACGTCAACCGGAAAATGCTCGGTCGCGTCCCACTCGAGCGCGTTCGGGGCGAGGCGCTCGTCGGCGAACGATTTCGCCATGTCGCGGACGGCGAGATGGTCTGCGGTCAGCGAGAACATGCTTGCCCCTTGCCTTTTTCCTTCCCTGCGAACCCGATCAGGCCACAGCGCCCGATCTTCGCGCCCGCGGCGATCCGGCGGACAATCGTGCGCGGCTTGACCTGTGTCAAACGCAGCGCCACGCTTGGTTCATAACAGTCGACGCGCTGCTCCCGAAAGGCGGCGAGGAGCTTTTCGTGGCGGCGATGCGGAGATTCATGATCTGGGGCGGAGCGTTGGTCCTGGGGCTGGGGGCTGTCGCCGCCTTCCGTTACCAGGACGGGGCCCGGCCATGGATCGAAGCGAACCTGCCTGCCTGGATGGGCGGCGCGCCCAAGGCCGATTTCATCATCGTCTCCGGCAACATCGAGGCGCACGAGAGCGTCGTGAGCTTCAAGACCGTGCAGTCGCGCATTGTCGAACTTCCGTTCGACGAGGGCGCGCAGGTGAAAGCGGGAACCCTGCTCGCCCGCGTCGACGACTCCGACTACAAGCAGCAGGTCGCGATCGCGCAAGCGACGATCGACGCCCAAATGCGGCAACTCGACGTCGCCGAACAGGATGTCGAGGCGACGCGAAAGACGGTCGTCAGCGACGAAGCGGACGTCTCGCTGAGAGAGCTCGAATTCAGCCGCGCGCAGACCCTTCTCATCAAGGGCGCGGGCACCGTTGACGCCCGCGACGTCGCGGACACGGCGCTCAAACAGTCGAGAGCGGCGCTCGAGCGCGACAAGGCGCTCGAGGCTTCCGCCGACAAGAGAATCGCCCTCGCGATCGCCAACATCGACACCGCACGCACGAACCTGGAGATGGCGAGGATCGTCCTCGGCTACACGACTTTGAAGGCGCCGTTCGACGGCGTCATTCTGGTGCGCCAGGCCGAGCTCGGCGAGGTGGTGTCGCCGGGAGCTGCGATCGTGACTCTCGCCGACATCGACCACGTCTGGCTCAGGGCCTATGTCAACGAGCCGGACGTCGGCAAGATCCGGCTCGGCGAAGCGGCGACCGTGACGACCGACTCCTATCCCAGAAAGGAATATCCGGGCCGCATCTCGTTCATATCCGAAGCGGCGGAATTCACGCCGAAGAGCGTCGAAACGCACGCCGAGCGGGTGACGCTCGTCTACCGGATCCGCATCGACATCGATAATCCATCACACGAACTGGTGCCCGGCCTGCCGGCCGACGCCAGAATTCCCGTTCGGGCGCCCGGCCAGTCATGAGCGCGGCGCCGAGAGCGGCGATCGAGGTCCGCAACCTGGCCAAGCGCTTCGGCGGTGTCACGGCGGTGGGCGGATTGAGCCTGGACTGCGCCAAGGGCGAAGTGTTCGGCTTCGTCGGCCCGGACGGCGCCGGAAAAACGACAATCATGCGCCTGCTGGCGGCGGTGATGGCGCCGGACGAGGGTACGATCACGATCGAAGGCGTCGATGTCGTCGCCAACCCCGAGCTGGCGCGAGCGCACATCAGCTACATGCCCCAGCGCTTCGGCCTTTACGAGGATCTCACGGTCGACGAGAACATCGAATTCTTCGCCGACCTGTTCGGCATCGATCGGCGCGCGCGAGACGAGCGCGCGGCGCGCCTCCTTGAGGCTTCGGGCATGACGCCGTTCCGCAAGCGCCGCGCCGGGCAGTTGTCCGGCGGCATGAAGCAGAAGCTCGGGTTGACCTGCTCGCTCATACATACGCCGAAGGTTCTGCTGCTCGATGAGCCGACCGCCGGCGTCGATCCGGTCTCGCGCCGCGATTTCTGGCGCATTCTCTACGGATTGAGAGGAGAGGGCGTCGCGATCGTCATTGCGACGTCCTATCTCGACGAAGCCGAACGCTGCACCCGGCTGGGTCTCCTGCGTTCGGGCCAAATGCTCTATTGCGACACGCCCAAAGCGCTGAAAGCGCTGATGCCGGGCGAAATCGTCGCAATCACCACCCAGGCGGCGCGCGAGGCCCGCCCGATCGTCGCCAGGCTCGAGGGCGTTCTGAGCGCGACCCTCGTTGGGCGACAGCGTGCGTGTCGTGGTCGACGATGCAGCTCTGCGGACCGGCGCGATCGAGACGGCGCTGGCGGAGGCCGACCTCAGCATCGACGAGATCGAGCGCGTCGCGCCGTCGATCGAGGATCTGTTCGTCTCGCTCCTGACCGGAGGCCCGCGCGGATGAGCGTCGCGCCAGCCGGCGAGGTCAAGATCGTCGCGGACCGTTTGACCAAGCGATTCGGCGCCTTCATCGCGGTGAACGAGGTCAGCTTCGAGGCGCGGCGCGGCGAAATCATCGGCTTTCTCGGCCCCAACGGCGCCGGCAAGTCGACGACGATCCGGATCCTCACCGGGCTTTTGCGCCCGAGCGGCGGGCGGGCGGAGGTTGCGGGCTTCGATGTCGCCCGCTTCCCCGAGCGCGTGCGCGAGCACATCGGCTACATGTCGCAGAAGTTCTCTCTCTACGGCGATCTTTCCGTGATCGAGAACCTGCGTTTTTTCGGCGGCGTCTACGGGGTCACGGGCGCGCGGCTCGACGAGCGGCTGAAATTCGCCATCGAGATGGCGGGGCTTCAGGGCCGCGCCGAGGCCGCGGTCTCCGACCTCTCGGGCGGCTGGAAGCAGCGTCTCGCGCTTGGCTGCGCGGTGCTGCACGAACCGGCGATCCTGTTCCTCGACGAGCCGACCTCGGGCGTCGATCCTGATTCGCGCCGCCGGTTCTGGGACCTCATCTATTCGCTCGCCGAGGGCGGCGTGTGCGTGGTCATCACGACGCACTACATGGACGAGGCGGAGTATTGCAATCGGATCGCGCTGATCAACAGCGGCAAGCTCGTGGCCATCGGCAGTCCGAGCGAGCTCAAGCGGAGCGCCATCCATGGCGAAATCCTCATCGTCGAAGGCGACAACCCGGGCGCCATGCTCGAAGCGCTCGAAGCCGCGCCGGCGGTGCGCGACGCGGCGCCGTTCGGGTCCTCGCTGCACATTGTGGTCGATGACGCGGCGCGTGACCTGCCGTCGATCCAGTCGGCGCTGCACGACCGCAATCTGGCCTGGTCCCGCATCGAGCCGATCAAGCCGACGCTCGAGGACGTGTTCGTGCAGCTCGTCAGCGGCGATCGTGCGCCCGGGACGCGCGCATGAAGCTGCGGCGCGTCAGGGCGATCGCCAAGAAGGAGATCATTCAGGTCTGGCGCGACCCGCGCAGCCTGATGGTCGTGCTCCTCATGCCGCTCATGCAGATGGCGCTGCTCGGATACGGCGTCAATCTCGACATCAGGAATGTGACGATCTGCACCTTCGACCGCGAGGGCAGCCAGCGGAGCGAGGCTCTGATGAAGCGCTTCCAGGCTTCGTCCTATTTCAACATCGTCGAAACAGAGCGCGACTATAACGGGGTGAAGCAGGCCATCGACGCCGGCCGCTGCAAGATGGCGATCATCGTGCCGCCGGATTTTTCGCAAGAGCTCGCGTCGACGAATTCCACCTCCGTACAGGCGATCCTCGACGCCACCGATGACAACACCGCGAATATCGCGCTCGGCTATGCCCAGGCGGTGGTCGGCTCCTTTTCCAACAGCATCCAGCTTCAGCGGACTCAGAGTTTGGGCCAGCCGCCGCCGACGATACCGGCCGTCGCCCAGTATCGGGTGTGGTTCAACGAAGACCTGGTGAGCCGGGACTTCATCATACCCGGGGTGGTTGCGCTCGTGCTCGCGCTCGTCGGCGCGCAGCTGACGTCGCTGACGATTTCCCGCGAGTGGGAGCGCGGCACGATGGAGGTGCTGGTGTCGACGCCGGTCACCCGCATGGAGCTGATGGCCGGCAAGATCCTGCCCTATTTTTTCATCGGTCTGCTCGACGCCGCGTTCTGTCTGCTGATTGCGGTGTTCTGGTTCGAGACGCCGTTCAGGGGCGCCGTTTCGACCCTGTTCCTGACGACTTCGCTCTTTCTTATCGTCGTCCTCGGGCTCGGCTATTTCATTTCGGCGAGCATCCGCAGTCAGATCGCGGCGAGCCAGATCGCGCTTGTGGTGACGCTCCTGCCGACGACCCTGCTCTCCGGCTTCGCCTTCCCGATCGAACAGATGCCGCCTGTCGTCCGGGCGGTCACCTATCTGGTCCCCGCCCGCTACTATTTCTCGATCCTGAAGGGGATCTTCCTCAAAGGCAGCGACCTCTCCGACCTCGCCGGACCCATCGCCTTCCTCGCCGGCTACGCCGCGATCATCGCGTTTTTGGCCACCCGAGCCTTCCGCAAGACCCTCGGGTGAGACGATGTGGGCGCGCATCTACGCTCTGGTGCTGAAGGAATTCCTGCAACTCCTGCGCAATCCCCAGGCCCGCTTCAGCCTGGTCGCCCCTCCGCTTATCCAGATGATCATTTTCGGCTATGCGGCGACGTTCGAAGTCTACCACGTGTCGACCGCAGTTCTCGATCTCGATCATAGCCAGGAAAGCCGCGATCTGATCTCGCGCTTCACTTATGGCGGCCGATTCGATGTTGTGACCGTCGCGAGAACGCCGGCGGAGATCCGGGCGGCGATCGATGGTTCGAAGGCGACCGTCGCGATCGTCATCCAGGCCGGCTTTGCCGAAGATCTGCGCAAGGGCGCCTCGGCCCCGGCGCAGATCATCGTCGACGGTACAAACTCCAACACGGCTTTGCTCGCTCTCGGCTACGTCAATCAGATCGTTGCCGCCTACGCGCAGGACGAGGCGCAGGATCTGGCTCGGCGCCTGCGCGCAGGCCAGCCGCCACCCCCGCGGATCACGCTCGAGCAGAGGCCCTGGTACAATGTGGACTTCAACAGCCGCTGGTTCTTCGTGCCGGGGCTCATCGCGACGCTGGCGTTCGTGATGCTTATCAATCTGACCTCGTTCGCGATCGTGCGCGAGCGCGAGGTTGGAACGCTCGAACAGATCATGGTGACTCCGATTCGGCCGTTCGAACTAATTCTCGGCAAGACGATTCCGTTCTTCTGCGTCGGCCTCGCCCTGACCGGCATGGTCGCGGGCTTTGGAATGCTGTGGTTCCAGATTCCCTTCGTCGGCAATCCGCTCGTGCTGCTCTTGGGCACATCGCTCTATCTCCTCAGCGTGCTCGGGATCGGCCTGCTCATTTCCACGATCTGCCTGACCCAGCAGCAGGCCTTCGCCACCAATTTCTTTGTCATCAACCCGGCCTTCATCCTCTCCGGGTTCAGTTTTCCCATCTTCACCATGCCGGTGTTCATGCGGTGGCTATCGAACATCAACCCGATGACACACTATCTCGTTGTCGTCCGCGGGACGTTTCTCAAGGGCGTGGGCCTGAGCGTGCTTTGGCCGCAGATGCTCGCCCTCGCGGCGCTGGGCGTCGTGCTCCTGACGGTCAGCGTCCTCAGGTTCCGCAAGTCGCTCGACTGACCGGCCAAAAGCTCGGCATGGAAGCACCGTCCGCGGCCGGCATTGATTTTCCGTCGCGGGCGGGGCAAACACGGGCCCGATCGTTCAAGGCGGCCCGGACCACGAGCGGACCTCGCTCTTTTGCATTCAGCGCGCCGCCCCATATCAAGCTGACTCGGTCGAGCGAAAGGGAAGGATCATGGTTCGTTTCGTTCGGCTCCTGGCCGCCGCCGCGCTTGCGGCCGGGCTCGCCTCGGCCGCGAATGCGCAGGGCGTGCCGATGCAGGAGGGGCCCATGGAGACAGGCCCGCTGCAGTCAGGGCCGTCGCCGGCGAAGCCCGCGAAGGCCAAACCGCGCCAGACGGCGCCGCGCCAGACCGCGCTCAGAAAGCGGGCGAAGCATCCGGAGCCGGCCGGCCGCCAGATCACCGTCCACGCCCGGCCGTCCTATCTGACCGCCGGCACTGCCGTGCCGGTCGGCTCGGTCGGCAACGGCTATGCGCTCGACACTTTCAACCAGGCGACGCCGATCGAGGGGACCTTTTCGGGCATGCGAGGGCGAGAGCGGCTGACCGACCAGTTCGGCAACCCCGGGCCGGGCCTGACGTTGTTCAGATTTTAGGGCGCCGGGCTTCGATCACGGCGGTGGGAACAGAGACTCGACCGTAACCTCGAACCCGGGCGGATCGAGCCGTACGACGCCGCCCGTGAGCACGCGGGTCTCAATCGCATCGCCATGTCCGCGCTTGTGGTGAATGGCAACCCGCCGCTCGGGATCAAGGATCAGATAATGCTCGACGCTCGGCAGCGAGAAATAGCCGCTGAGCTTGCGGCCGTGATCGATCGCCGCCGTGCTCGGCGACAGGACTTCGACGACGACAACGGGATTATCGATCTCGATGGCGTCGGGGGCGACTCGGGGACCGCAGACAACCGAGGCGTCCGGTTGGTAAGTCGTCCGCGCATCGACTCGGATCGCCATGCCGTCTGTAAACACTTCGCACGCTACACCGGCTGCCGCGACGGCGCCATCCAGAGCCTTTGCCGCGCTGAACTTCGTTCGGATATGAGCCGCTCGCTCAGGCGACATCATTACCGGATCCGCAGATGAGATCATCACCGGAACGCCGTCGTGCAGCTCCCAACGGCCTTCTTTTCCCTCCGCCCATGGAAGGAATTCATCGACCGTCATCAGCTTAAGGGCGGTGGACATCGCGGCGTCTTCGATAAGCGGGGCGGGCATCATACCCCCCGCCGCGCCCCTTGTCCCTCAGTTCATCGTCGGGATCGAGAACTGCGCTCCGTCCTTGATGCCGGACGGCCAGCGGGCGGTGACCGTCTTGGTTCTGGTGTAGAAGCGGATCGAATCGGGTCCGTGCTGGTTCAAATCGCCGAAGCCGGACCGCTTCCAGCCGCCGAACGTATAGTAGGCGACCGGGACGGGGATCGGCACGTTGACGCCGACCATGCCGACCTTGACCTTGCTGGCGAAATCGCGCGCAGCGTCGCCATCGCGGGTGAAGATCGCAACCCCGTTGCCGTATTCGTGGTCGTTGCAGAGGCCGAGCGCCTCGCCGTAATCGTGGGCGCGCACGACCGACAAGACGGGACCGAAGATCTCTTCCTTGTAGATCCGCATGTCTTTCGTTACGTTGTCGAACAGACAGCCGCCCATGTAGAAACCGTTCTCGTAGCCCTGCATCCTGAAGTTGCGCCCGTCGACCACCAGCTTCGCGCCCTCCTTGACGCCGACATCGACATAGCCGCGCACCTTGTCGAGCGCCGCCTTGGTGACGAGCGGACCGAAATCCGCGCCGGAGTTGGTCGAGGGTCCGATCTTCAGCGACTCGACGCGCGGAATGAGGCGGCGGATCAGGTCATCCGCGGTCTTCTGGCCGACCGGCACCGCAACCGAAACCGCCATGCAGCGTTCGCCCGCCGAGCCGTAGCCGGCGCCGATCAAGGCGTCGACGGTCTGGTCCATGTCGGCGTCGGGCATCACGACCATGTGGTTCTTGGCCCCGCCAAAGCACTGCACGCGTTTGCCGGTCGCGGTTCCACGCGAATAAATGTACTCGGCGATCGGGGTCGAGCCGACGAAGCCGATCGCCTGGATGTCGGGATCGTCGAGGATGGCGTCGACAGCTTCCTTGTCGCCGTTGACGACATTGAGGATGCCGGGAGGGCCGCCGGCCTCGACGAAGAGCTCGCCTAGCCGCATCGGCACGCCCGGATCGCGCTCCGAGGGCTTCAGGATGAAGGCGTTGCCGCAGGCGATCGCCGGCGCGAGCTTCCATAAGGGGATCATCGCCGGAAAATTGAACGGGGTGATGCCGGCGACGACGCCGAGCGGCTGGCGCATCGAGTAAAGATCGATGCCGGGGCCGGCGCCGTCGGTATATTCGCCCTTCATCAGATGCGGCACGCCGAGCGCGAACTCGACCACCTCGACCCCGCGCTGGATGTCGCCCCTGGCGTCGGCGATCGTCTTGCCGTGCTCGCGCGCCAGCGTGTCCGCCAGTTCGTCATTGTTTTGAGCGATGAGGTCGAGGAACTTCATCAAGACGCGGGCGCGACGCTGCGGATTGACCGCCGCCCACCCGGGCTGCGCCGCTTTGGCGTTTTCGATCGCAGCGCGAACTTCGGCTTTCGAGGCGAGGGCGACATGGGCGCGCACCGTGCCGTCCATCGGCTGGAAAACGTCGGCTGTCCGTCCCGACTTGCCTGCAGCGTGCTTGCCGCCGACGTAATGCCCATACTCAATCATGTTCCGCTCCCTGATGTCGGCTCTACTCGCCGTTTTATGCGCCACGATTTTGCGCACAGCAATCTTAGAGGTCGCGCATCGGCTGTGCGAAAATGTGCTAAGGTCTAGCCCACCTTGAACCAGCACTCGCAAGCGTGGTAAGGATTATCCTTACTTCGCGCCACACAACTGCAGCATGATTACCAGCAAACTCACGAGCAAAGCCCAGACGACGATTCCTCAGCCGGTGCGCGCCGCCCTTCGCCTTACGGAGGGGGACGAACTCGCCTATGAGATCGACCGCGGCCGGGTCATTCTAACGAAAGCCTCCGAGCGCGGGGCCGAAGATCCCTTCGGCGCTTTTACGGAATGGGACGGCGACGCCGACCGAAAGGCCTATGCCAAGCTTTGAGCAGGGCGATGTCGTCCGCGTGCCTTTCCCCTATACGGATCGCGCGACTCGGCAATGGCGGCCCGCGCTCGTCGTGTCCCTGGTCGGCCTCGGCGAAGACAGGCGCCTCATTTGGGTCGCGATGATCACAAGCGCCGAGAACCGGTCCTGGCCGGACGATGTTCCCTTCGGCGAGAGCTATCGGGAGTCCGGTCTGCCCGCCCCATCCGTCATTCGCCCGTGCAAACTGGCGACCATTGAGGGCGGGCACGCGGAAAAGATCGGCCAGGCGAACGCCGAGCTGATGGAGAAGGTGATTCGCTTTCTGCGGCGATCACTGGCCGGCTGATCGTCGTCATGGATTGGGACAACGTCAAAGTCTTCCTGGCGGTCGCCCGCGGCGGGCAATTCGTCGCCGCCGCCAAGCGGCTCAGGCTCGACCATGCGACGGTCAGCCGCCGGATCGCGGCGCTGGAGGCTGCGCTCGGCGCCAAACTGTTCGACCGGCGCACGACCGGAGCGAAACTCACCGGCGCGGGCGAACGGTTCATCGGCGCAGCAGAGCAGATGGAGAGCGCGTTCCTGCATGCTCAGGGCGAAATCTCGGGCGTCGATCTCGAACTCACCGGCGATGTGCGGATCGGCGCGCCAGACGGATTCTCGACCTATTACTTGACGACGGCGCTGCGCGACTTCGCCGGGCGTCATTCCGGCGTCAGGCTGCAACTCATGCCGCTGCCGCAACTCACCCCGCTCGCGCGGCGCGAGGTCGATATTGTCGTCGGCCTCGACAAGCCCGAAGCGGGGCGGTTCGTCGCCCGCAAGCTGACCGACTACACGCTCGGCATCTATGCCAGCGCCGGCTACCTCAAGCGAAACGGCGGGCCTTCCGATGTCCAAGCGCTCAAAGGCCACAGGCTCATCGGCTACGTCGAGGAGCACGCGTTCTCGACTGCGCTCTCCTACGTGCGCGAGCTCTTTGACGGCGCGCCGACCAGCTTCGAAAGCGCCAGCGCGGTGACGCAGCTCGAGGCCATGCGCGCCGGCGTCGGCATTGGCGTCGTCCACGACTTCATCGCCCGCCGCTTCAAGGATCTTATTCGCCTGCTGCCCGAGCGGCGCGCAACCCGCGCCTATTGGCTGGTCACGCACGAGGACACGCGCGGCTTGGGCCGCATCCGCGCGGTCGCCGATCATCTGACGAAGGCGGTCGCGCGGG
>CAWEAT010000013.1:0-110621 GCA_963806935.1 uncultured Alphaproteobacteria bacterium | reverse complement strand
GCGCGAACGCGCTCAGACGGGACGTCGCGCGGCTAAAGTCGCCGATCACCGGCGTCAGCGCCCACGCCGATCTCGCCGAGCGACCGATCCAGCTTGCTGTTGGCCGCCTCAGAGCGTGAAGCCGCGACGCCCATCGAGGGCGCGCTTTCGCCGTTTCGGCTCGCCGAGCCATTCGAGCGCTTGCGCGATATGGCCGACGCCATAGTCGCAACGGCGGGTTCCCGCCCGCGGGTCTATCTCGCGGCGCTCGGGGCGGAGCCCGCGCATCGGGGCCGGATCGCGTATGTGCGCGAATGGCTCGAGGCCGGGAGGTTTCCGGCCGTCTATGACGGCGAGAGCGCAACGCCCGAAGAGGCGACCGAACGCCTGGAAGGCGAGCGATGCCGCTCGTTTGCCTATGCGGCGACGATCGGGCCTACGCGGCGCAGGCGGAAGCCTTCGCCCGATCGGTCAAGGCCTCAGGCGCGAAGGGCGTCGCGCTCGCGGGCTGGCCGGGAGGACACGAGGCGCAATGGCGCGCCGCGGGCGTCGACGACTTCATTTTCCCCGGCGGAGATGCTGTGAGCGCGCTCGAGGGCCTCTATCGCCAGATCGGGGCCTGAGCGGATGGGCTTTGGATTGACGAGGTCATGAGCCAGATTCCCCATTTCTCGGCCGTTCCCTTCGCCGTCCCTCCGACTCCGGTCGATGCAGCAGCGCCGCGAATTTGGACGACGCCCGAGGGAGTTTAAAGTCAAGTCGCTCTATGGGCCGAGCGACCGTGACGGGCTCGAACTCGCCAGCGAATGGCCTGGGCTTCCGCCTTATCTGCGCGGGCCATATCCGACCATGTACGTCAAGCAGCCCTGGACAGTGCGGCAGTACGCGGGCTTTCGACCGCCGAGGAGTTCAACGCCTTCTATCGCGCAATCTCGCCGCGGGCCAGAAGGGCCTCTCGGTCGCCTTCGATCTGGCCACCCATCGCGGCTACGATTTCGATCATCCGCGCGTCGCCGGCGATGTCGGCATGGCCGGGCGTCGCGATCGATTTCGATCTACGACATGCGCACCCTGTTCGACGGCATCCCGCTCGACTCGATCAGCGTCTCGATGACGATGAACGGCGCGGTGCTGCCGGTTCTGGCGCTCTACATTGTCGCCGCCGAAGAGCAGGGCGTGAAGCTGGCGCACTCTCAGGCACCATTCAGAACGACATCCTCAAAGAGTTCATGGTCCGCAACACCTACATCTATCCTCCCGCCGCCTCGATGCGGATCGTCGCCGACATTTTCGCGTTCACCGCCGCCACCATGCCGAAATTCAACTCGATCTCGATCTCCGGCTACCACATGCAGGAGGCCGGCGCGACGCAGATCTCGAACTCGCCTACACGCTCGCCGACGGCCTGGAGTATTTGCGCGCCGGCGTCGACGCCGGAATGACGTTGACGCCTTCGCGCCCCGCTTGTCGTTTTTCTGGGCGGTGGGCATGAACTTCTTCATGGAGGTCGCCAAGCTGCGTGCTGCGCGCAAGCTTTGGGCCGGCTGTTGTCAAAGGTTCAAACCGAGATCCGACAAGTCGCTCCGCTCAGGGCGCACTGCCAGACGTCCGGCTGGTCGCTTGACCGCGCAGGACCCCTTCAACAATATCGTGCGCACCCAGATCGAGGCGATGGCAGCGACCCAGGGCCACACCCAATCGCTGCACACCAACGCGCTCGATGAGGCGCTGGCGCTGCCAACCCCTTTTTCCGCCCGCATCGCCCGCAACACCCAGCTCTTTCTGATCGAAGAGAGCGGCACGACCCGGATCATCGACGCCTGGGGCGGCTCGTATTATCTCGAACGCCTGACCGCCGACCTCGCCGTGCGGGCGCAGAGCCATATCGATGAGGTCGAGAGCCTTGGGGGGATGGCCAAGGCGATCGAGAGCGGCGTGCCGAAGCGCCGGATCGAGGAGGCGGCGGCGCGCACACAGGCGCGCATCGATTTGGGCCGCCAGACCGTGATCGGCGTCAACGTCCACGCGCCGACGATCGAGCGGGATCTCGGCGTGCTGAAGGTCGACGCTGCCGCGGTGCGCGCGCGGCAAATCGAGAAGCTCGGGCGCCTCCGCGCCGAGCGTGACGAGGGCGCCGACGCAAGCCGCGCTCAAGGCGCTAACCATTGGCGCGCGAGGCCGCGCCAATCTTTTGCAGCTTTCGGTGGAGGCGGCGCGGGCCAAGGCCACCGTCGGCGAAATATCGTTGGCGCTCGAAAAGGCCTTTGGCCGCCACGTCGCCGAAGTGCGCGCCATTTCCGGCGTTTATCTGTCCGAGGCCGGCCCGGGCGCCGAGGCGAACGAGCGGGTGATCGCGATGACGCGCGCATTTGCCGAGAACGAGGGTCGCGCCCCCCGGATTCTGGTGGCCAAGATGGGCCAGGATGGGCACGACCGTGGGCAGAAGATCATTGCCTCTGCGTTCGCCGATCTCGGCTTCGACGTCGAAATCGGGCCGCTGTTTGCGACGCCCGAGGAGGTCGCGGCGCTGGCCGCCAGGAAAGAGGCTCACATCGTTGGCGTCTCCTCGCTTGCGGCCGGCCACCTCGCGCTCGTGCCGGATCTCAAGCGGGCCCTGCGCACGCTCGGCCTGGACGAAATGATGATCGCGGTCGGCGGCGTCATTCCAAGCCAGGACTTTGCATTGCTGCGCGCCGCCGGCGCGGATGCGATTTTTCCGCCGGGGACCGTCGTCGCGGAGGCTGCGCAAAGTCTGATGGAAAAGCTCAACGAACGGCTCGGTTACAGCCAGCGCTCGCCCGCATAGGGGTGTTGCGGTCCGCTGGGCCGGCTGCCTGGGCGGCTTCGCCTGTCCGGGAATCCCGTATTGGCGCATAGGCCGTGGGCGCGGCCGTCCCTCACCTAGGAGCCTGTCCGAGAAATGGCGGATTGTGGTGGCGGCGTTTGCTCGAATCGGATTCTGTTTGCTTATGAGCAAGACCTTCCGGCCCTGGACGATCGATCAGCCGCTGTTGTTGCCGGCGAGCGTTCAGGACTTTGTCGGCGAGGACCATCTGGCTCGCTTCATTTTGGCGCTTGTGCTCGAGCCTCTCGACCTTGGTGAGATCGAAGCCGCGTATGCGAGCGAGCGCGGGCAGCCGCCGTTTGACCCGGCGATGATGACGGCGCTGTTGCTGTACGGCTATTGCAACGGCGTCTACTCGTCGCGCCGGATCGCCAAGGCGGCGCGCGAACGGGTCGACTTCCTGAGCATTGTCGGGCTCGATCCGCCGGATTTTCGCACCGTCTCCGACTTCCGCAAGCGGCACTTGAAGGCGCTTGCGGGACTGTTCGGGCAAGTTCTCAAGCTGTGCGAACAGGCGGGACTTGTGAAGCTCGGCCATGTCGCGCTCGACGGGACGAAGATCAAGGCGAACGCCTCCAAGCACAAGGCGATGAGCTCCGAGCGCATGGAGAAGCGTGCGGCGGAGCTCGAGGCCGAGGTCGAGCGGTGGCTGAGCGCAGCCGAGGCTGCGGACGCCGAGGAAGACAGAGCCTTCGGCCGCGACAAGAGCGGCGAGGAGCTGCCCAAATGGGTCGCCGACAAGAAGAAGCGCGTCGAGAAGATCCGGGCGGCGAAGGCCGAATTGGAGGCCGAGGCGAAAGCGGCCGCGGCGGCCAAGGCCAAAGCGCAGGCCGAGGCCGAGGAGCGGCGACAAGCCGAGGGCCGCAAGAAACCGGGCAGGCCCGCCGCCCCGCCATCCGAAGAGCCTGACCCCAAAGCGCAGAAGAACTTCACCGATCCCGAAAGCCGCATCATGAAAACCAAGGACGGCTTCATCCAGGGCTACAATGCGCAGGCGGCGGTCGACGCGACGGCGCAGGTGATCGTCGCCCACGGCCTCGACGCGAAGCAGAGCGATCAACATCAATTGGCGCCGATGGCCGACGCCATCGAAGCCAATCTGGGCAAGAAGCCGACGCAACTGTCGGCGGACGCGGGCTATTGCTCCGACGCCAACCTTACAGCGATGGAGGAACGCGAGATCGACGCCTATATCGCGCCGGGGCGGGCCAAGCACGCCGGGGAAGGAGAAGGCGGCGGCGCCCGCGTCGCCGCCATGCGCGAAAGAATCAAGGCCGGCGGGCACTCCAGCCCCTACCGCTTAAGAAAGCAGCTGCCCGAGCCGGTGTTCGGACAGATCAAGCAGGCGCGCGGCTTCCGTCAGTTTCTCTTGCGCGGCGTCGAGAAGGTCGCCAACGAGTGGGGCCTCGTCTGCCTCGCCCACAATATCTTGAAGCTCGCCCAGGGGCGGACCCCGTCCCTGGCCGCACTCGCAACCGGCTGAGCTTCGCCACCTCGGAAACGGTGCAACGAACGATGGCCGCAAAGCTTCCACCCAACCTTACATCAAACCGGATGCGCGAATTTGCTGCATCCGGCTCTCCGACTGGCTTGAGCGGTTCAAATCCCATCCCGCCGGGGATTAAGCAGACAGGCTCCTAGCACTTGGGGGCTTGGCGTGCCGGCCTCCCTCGCGATAGGAACGTGATCTCAGTTCTATCCTACCGGCCATCAGGGGCGACATTGCCGGATGGCGCCGACGTATGGCCTGCCCAGCCTTTCCCCGGCTCTCCGGCCCCTCGGATCAGACCGCCTTGTTTTGAAGGCGCAGCCGATTGGCAAGGACGCGCATAACCTTAAGCGCGAACGTCGGCATGTGCTTGACCAGAAACAGGAACTGCATTTCTTTGATCGGCGCGACGGTGACATCCGTCAGGGCAATGACCGTCGCGCTCCGCGGACTTTCGTCGATCAAAGCCATTTCGCCGAAAATGCCTTTCGGCCCCAAAGTTTCGAGGCGACGGCTGCCGCTCCTGATCTCGACCTCTCCGCTAACGACCACAAAAAATTCGTCGCCAAGGTCGCCCTCTTCAAAGATCGTGTCTCCTGTCGCGAAACTTCGCGTTGGGACTTCCGGTCTCAAGAGAAGGCTGAAATCACTTGCGTTGTTCGCCATTTCGCGACGCTAGCCAGTTGAGGCGACGAATTGATGGCGTCGAAGCACTGACCGGCGAGGGCGAGTTTTTTCACGTAAGGTGGTCCGACCCCTTCAAAACCTTATCATTTCCCTTGGCGCTGGGCTGTGAGCGCCGTCACTGCGGCGATTTGAGGACGGGCGTACGCTTAGTCAGTTTAATTCCTTCGTGGATCGAAACCCGTGTTGATGTTTTCCCGCGTTCTCCCAATGAGAGCCGCCCTTGTGGCCGGCGCTGCAGCTGCCTTCGGGCTTCTAGCCCTCGCGAACTTATCGACGTCCGCGCCGCCAATCGCTCGCGCGGATAAGGCGCTGTCAGTGCGAGCGCCCATAGCGGCGTCCGTTCTGCGCGATCCTCTCGCCCTCGCGCGCTGATTGCGGGTGTACGCCGCGGGAGCCCTGAAAAGCCCATCGATCGCCTGACGGCCGTCCGCGGGCCAGGCGAAAGCTATGGCGATGTCATTTTGCGCCTGGCGAGGTCGAACGTAAAACCCTCGCGCAATCCGGCGCGGGTCAGCCGAGCGATAGCCCAATGTCCTGGCTCAGACAGATGTGAGACGGGTTGATTGAGGGATGGGGTTTCCTGACCTGATGCCCCGCGTAGTCATACCTATTGCGCAGACCGGCGGGTGTGGTTTTGGGTATTTGTCCCGCTACTGTCGGGCGCTGACGCGCACGGCCGCCCTCCAAGAGAGGACCATGAACATTTATTTCGGATACGGCCGCCGCACCGTCGCGGCTACGTTAGCTTTAGTCGGGCTCATCGTTCTGACTGGCCTCACAAATGCCGCACAGCCGTCCGAGGAACCTCCAGCGACTAACCTCACAACTGTTGCACCGCCGGCATTGGGGAAACCTCCGGCCGCGAGACATCACCGGGCCAAACCGCGCGTCGCCCACGCGCCCGCCGTCGGAATCCGCCCCGTCGCAAGCGTATGTGCTTGGGATGGTTTCGACTGGGATCAATTGTCCAATGCGGAGAGGCAAGCTTGGGAAACCCTCGGATGGTCACGCGCTCGCTGGGAAACTGGCAAAGACGCGTCATCGTCGTCGAGGGATTGGTCCGAGCTGTCCGACACCGAGAGAAACGCCGCCGGAAGGCTTGGCTTTGCCGCGGATAATTGGAACGTCGTTTGTTCCTCTGGCGTCGCCGCCGCGCCCGCCGAGGAAATTCGCCCCGTCGTAAGCGTATGTGTTTGGGACGGTTTCGACTGGGACCAATTGTCCAATGCCGAAAGGCAGGCTTGGGAAGCCCTCGGGTGGTCGCGCGCTCTCTGGGAAACTGACAATTCCACTGGCACGTCATCGTCGAGGAATTGGTCCGAGCTGTCGGACACGGAGAGGAACGCCGCCGAAAGGCTTGGCTTTGACGCGGATAATTGGAATGTCGTTTGTCCGCCCGTCCTTCCTGGACCCGATGATGTGTGACCTTACCTAAACTCGTTCTGATCACTGGCGGCCTGACAATGGCCCGCCCGCGTCCTCCGAGATCGTGATTGCGGCTACCTCCTAGCGCCGCTCCTTTTACGTGCGCCGAGAGGGTTGCCGCCAAGACTTGAGCGAAAACAACAGCAGCGCCGCGCCGATGACCACCGAGCCCAGGAAAAAGGTCGGGTTGATGGCGAAGTGCTCATCGGCGATCCACCGCGACAGCGTGAGCGACACCAGCGCGGTCAGGGCAGGGACCAGGTTCCAGAACATTGTGACGAAGCCGTTATCGCCGCCGGTCACCGTCAGCGATATTTGATAGATGACCCGCCCGACCGACGAGGCGAGGATGGTGCCGACGATCATCAGAATCATCGCCGGCAGCTGATCGAAGTTGAGCTCGCCTCGCCAGTAGAGAACGGCAAGGCAGGACGGAATCAGGATGACGTTGGCGAACAGGAAATTGGCCGCGATCGCCGCTGATTCATTGTATTTCCCGAACCATCTGCCGACGAGGGTCCCGCCTAGGGCCGAACAGAGCGGGACCGGAATGGCGTAAACCCAGCTGCCGTGGACGAAATTGTCGGCCAGTTGACTGAATGTCGGCTTGTCGGCGTCGCCGAGCTGGCTCCAGGCGACCGCCATCGCGCCGATGAAGGCGCCGGCGAAACAGCCGAAGAAGGTCGCCGGCGAGATCGGGATCGGAACTCGCGAGATAATGAGCGCGACCAGCGCCCCCCAGAATGGCGAGAGGTTCAGGATCGCGGAGATGATGATCGGATGGGCATTGCTGAGGCCGAAGTTATATAGCAGCAACCCGGACATGCCGATGGCGAAGATGACCGCCAGATATCCGTAATTGGCGGGTTTTCGGAACAGGGCGACGAAGTCCCGCCGACTGGCCGGGGCGGCGGTCAACAGGGGGATCGACACGAGCAGCGCGATCTGAGTGACGCACACGAACTGCAAGGTATTGAGATGCCTTGCAGCCGGAAAGGAGAACGGTTCCTGAGTCGCGTACAGGCAGGCGGTGATGACCGCATAGAGGCTTCCGAGCCGGTAGTTTATCGGTGACTCAGATTGGGACATGCGCGGAACCCCCTTGCGCACGAGAGAAGTGTGTGGACCCGACGGCGACCCCAAAAGCAGAACGGGGCGCCATTGACAGGACCCCTGGCTCTGGACCCTAACCCAATCGCATGGCGATCGTCAGGACCACCTCTCTCTCGTTCGCAGCGCTTGCAGCTCTTATATTCGGCGTCGGCATGGCGGTCGGAGATCAGGACCAGGAAGCGCTCTGCGGCGGGCGCCTGTACGCGAGGGTCAGCGTCCCGAACGGGACCTCTCCCTATATCGAACTCACCGCCGACGGGGTGACCGGCCCGTTCCTCCTCGACTACGGAGCGACGCGGAGCTCCTTGTCGGCCGACGCATTCCCTGGTCCGGAGGGGACGGCCCGGGCGGCGGCGATTTCGCTGCCTGGCGTCGATCGAGGCGATTTTCATCTCGCGCGCTACGGCTTGCTGCGGCAACCGGAAAAAGGCCAGTTCGGCGTCATCGGCGCCAATCTCCTGTCCCGTCTGACCGTCCAGTTGACTGACGACGCGGCCTATCTCGGCGCCGAACCGTGCCCGAGGGAGGCCCTGATCGCGCGTGGCCTCGTTCCCATCGCCCAGAACGGGTTCTTTTCGTCCGAGCCTTCAATAGCCGACGCGCGTCTACCCAATGTTCCGGTCGTTTTCGTCCGTCTCGGGGAGGTTCGCGCCTTCGCGCAGATCGACACCGGCTACGAGGATGCCGTCTATGCCCACTCGGTCGACATCAACCAGGCGCTGTTCGAGCGTCTCGTCGCGAGCGGGATCAAACTCGAACGCGCCGGCGACATCGACGTCTGGACCTGCGACGGCCGCGAGCGACGGCCTCGCTACGCCGTCGACGGCCACTCTCTTGGAATCGAAGACGAGCACAGCAGGACGGTCGCGCAAGTCGACGATTTCCATTTGATCGTGAAGCCGCCCGACGCATGTGGCGGGATCGCGGACCTGACCGAGCCGGCGGCCCAGCTTGGCGCTTCGTTCTTGCGAGTTTTCGGTACGATCGTGTTCGATCCGAAAAATGCGACCGTCTGGCTGAGCGGCGCCGCGGCCAAATCGCGACAGGCCCCGTCGGAGCCGGCGAAAGTCAAATGACGCGCCGGCTCAGGCGGCCGATTGCGCGGCGAGCGTCGCCAGCCGCGTCCCGATCGCCTCCAGAAGCAGCTCATGCGCCTTTGCGGCGATGTCCTCCAACGAGGGTGAGTTGGCAAGCAGGGAGCGGGCGCGACGCACGATCTCAGCCTTGCTCGGAATATGGGGCAGGTTCAATTCGCTGAAGACGTCCCTGATGGCGAACGGCTGCGCCTGGGAGAGGCGCGCGCGGAGATCGGCCAAGCCTCGATTTCCAAGCGCGCTCGCGACCGCGGCCGCGATGCGCTCGGCGTTGAAACTTTCGGCGACTTGCAGGGCGGCGCGACGAGTGACGCGGCTGCCGAGCCGATGCTGGTTTTGCACGACCTCGAGCGGCGGGCGCTTCAATTTCCAGACCAGTCCAAGACGCTCAAGCAGCGTCAGGAGATAGTAAGTTGGATCATATTCCCACCAGCGGAACCCCTGGCGAACGCTGCTCTGGAACGCATGATGATTGTTGTGCCAGCCCTCGCCCATGGTGAAAATGGCGAGGAGCCAATTGTTGCGAGAATCGTCCCCGGTCACGTAGCGGCGCCGTCCGACGACATGCGCGAGCGAGTTGATGCAGAATGTCGCGTGATAGACCGCGACCGTGCTCCAGAAGAAGCCGACGATGAGGCCCGGCCAACCGGCGGCGGCGAAACAGGCGAGCGCGAGCACGAATGGAGGCGCCAGTTCGTAACGATGGAGCCACATCAACTCGGGATATTGGGCGAGATCCGCCACCCTGGCGAAATTTGTCGTCTCGTGGCGTCGGGCGAAGATCCAGCCGAGATGACTATAGACGAATCCGAAATGCCGCGGCGAATGGACGTCGAGCTCGGTATCGGAATGGAGGTGGTGGTCACGATGGTTGGCTGCCCACCATAACACGCTCTTTTGCGCCGTCGTCTGCGCCATCGCCGCGAGAACGAACTGAAAAACGCGGCTGGTTTCATAGGCGCGATGAGAAAAGTAGCGGTGATAGCCGGCCCCAATGGCGAAGATCCGGAGCCAGTAGAGACCGACCCCGATCGCCAGCGCCTCAACGCGTGACGCCGGTCCAGATCGCCGCAAAGCAAGCCAGATGAACGATCACGAAGGGTATGGCGGACGGATAGACGATATCCGAGGTCACGGGGCCATCCGGCGACTCTTCCAATTGCGAATCGGAGTCCTGGGTCATGGGTAGTAAGCTATCCGATGATTTGCGAGAGATCGACATCTCTCTATACGTTTTGACGTTAACATGCCTGCGACAAAATATCCGACGCGCAGCCGCGAGGTCTATCGCACGGCGTGGAAGGGCGCCGGCTCGACGGCGGCCTTGGCGACGCATACAGCGCAGGCGCGTTTAGGGCGAGTTTTTCAAGTCCCGCACGTACGACCGGGGCGAGGCGGCAGGGCGCATCTAGCCAGGATCCGCTATTGCAGCACTCGCATGATGCGGCCCGAGTTTGGGTCGACCTGGACGCGGTGACCGCCGACGATGGCAGTCCCCGTTCCGCCCCACCGCTCGTAATGGGCGCGTCATTCGGCACGACTTGCCCGGGCGACACGGAGCCCGCGTAACCGGCGCGTTCCTGCGGCGGCCCCGTGGGGCGCGCCATTCGGCTGCGTCCAGCGGGAAGAGCCGGGTTGCGCGGTCGAGGGCGACTCCAGATTGGGTCCCACCTTGCCGCCAACCGGTCCGTCGGCCTGCGAGTAGCCAACGGACGGGATCGCCAGCAAGGCTCCAATGACAACGAGATGCAAAGCACGCATTGGACAGCTCCTCGTCGCATGGCGGAGCGACGGGAAAGAACGCGACCCTCCGCCAATGGTTCCGATCGCCAGGTCGCGAGACGTTTGCGGGCATTTGCGAAGTTGGCCCGCTGCGATCGGGATTTGCGCCAAAGGCCGGCATTACCGAAAGCGGAAGACGCCGGTCTGTTTGATTTCGGAATCTTCAAGTTCACGCGTCACCGGAACCGAATATTCGATCACGGATTCGAGCCGGTCGAGTGGAAGATAGGCGCGGCGGGGGTCGCCGACAAGCACGGTCGCCCCGCGGCGCGCGAGCCCGCTCAGCCATTCCGCCGCCTCCTGCGGCGAAGTCTCTTTCGTAGGCGATGTCCCCCGCCAGGACGACCTCCCAGCCCTCGTCGGCGCCAATCAGATTTTCGAGACGGGGCGCGATCGAGACGCCGTTCTCAGCGGCGTTGGCTTCGATCGCCGCGACCGCGAAACTGTCGATATCGCTGGCCTCGACCGCCGCCGCGCCGCTCACGGCGGCGGCGATCGCGACAAGCCCGGAACCGGAGGCGAAATCGAGCGCGCGCTTGCCCCGAACCAGCGCAGGGCTGTCGAGCAGGTAGCGCGCGAGCGCCTGCCCGCCCGCCCAGGCGAAGGCCCAGAACGGCGGCGGCAACCCCATGGCGCCGAGCTCCTCCTCGGTCTTTTGCCACAGCGGCACGGCTTCGTCCGCGAGCCAAAGCCTGATCTCAGGCGTCAGCGGCGGCGCGATGAGGCGGGTATTGGCCAGGATGAAGTCGCGTTTGGCGACGGAGCTTTGGGAAGCGGCTTGGGGCGTTGAGCGGTTTCCTGATTCACACCCGCCAGCGCAACGCGGATACGAGCGCGAACAGGCGCCGGGCTGTGGCCTGGTCGATCTCGACCTTGCCGGCGAGGCGCTGGGCCATGAGCTCGGCGCCCTCGTTGTGGAGCGTCGTGCGCTGGCGGTCGATCGCCTCGATCTGGCGCGGGCTCGCGGTGCGAATGGCGGAATAATAGGTTTCGCAGACGAGAAAATAGTCCTTGAGCAGCGGCCGGAACGGCGTCATCGACACCACGATTGAGGCCGCAAGCTCGCCGCCAGCCGCCTTCACGTCGAAGGTCAGTTTCGATTCTTCCTGCGAAATCATGAGGGTATAGGGGCCGTCGTCGCGCCCCGGGACGGCGAACGCGTTCTCTTCGATCAGGTCGAAGATCGCCACCGCCCGCTCGTGATCGACATCGGCCGCTCCGCGCGGGATCGTCGCTTCGTCGAGGACGACCCCGGCGAGGCGATTGCGGCTTTTGGCCGGCTTGCGGCTCATGGGCTGTTCGCGCGAAGCCGCACGGCGACGGAACGCGCGTGCGCGCTGAGCCCCTCCGCTTCGCCGAGCGTCACCGCCGCCGGGCCGAGAATCTCGAGCGAAGAGCGATCGCACTTGAGCAGCGACGTGCGCTTCATGAAATCGAGGACGCCAAGGCCCGACGAGAAGCGGGCCGAGCGGGCGGTCGGCAGGACATGGTTCGATCCGCCGACATAATCGCCGATCGCCTCGGGCGTAAAGGCGCCAAGGAAGATCGCGCCGGCGTTGGCGATCTTGCCGGCGACCGCCTCGGCGTCATCCGCCATGATCTCGAGATGCTCCGGCGCGAGGCGGTCGACGAGCGGCAGCGCGGACTCGAGCGACGGGCACAGGATGACCGCGCCATTGTCGCGCCAGCTCGCGCCGGCGATCTTGGCCCGCGGCAGATCGGCGAGCTGGCGGTCGACTTCGGCCTCGACGGCGCGCGCCAGCATCGCATCGTCGGTGATGAGGATCGACTGCGCGGCCTCGTCATGCTCGGCCTGCGCCAGGAGATCGGCGGCGACAAAGCGCGGATCGGCGCTGCGATCGGCGAGAATGACGACTTCCGAGGGGCCGGCGATCATGTCGATGCCGACGACGCCGAACACCCGCCGCTTGGCCGCCGCGACATAGGCGTTGCCGGGGCCGGCGATCTTGTCCACGGCTGCGATCGTGTGCGTGCCATAGGCGAGCGCGGCGATCGCCTGCGCGCCGCCGACCCGGTAGATCTCATCGACGCCGGCGATGCGCGCCGCGGCGAGAACCAAGGGATTGATGTGGCCGTCCGGCGTCGGGACGACCATGGCCAGCCGGCGGCAGCCCGCGACCTTCGCCGGCACGGCGTTCATGATCACCGAGGACGGATAGCTTGCCGCTCCGCCCGGGACATAGAGCCCGACCGCGTCGATCGGTCGCCAGCGCCAGCCGAGCTCTACCCCGAGCGGGTCGGTGAACCGAAGATCGGCGGGCTTTTGGCGGCGGTGAAACTCCGTCACCCGGTCATGCGCCAGCTCGAGCGCCTTGAGCGCGGTTTTGTCGCAAGCTGCGACCGCGGTCTCAACCTCGGCGGCGTTGATCCTGAGCCCGAGCCTGGCGAGATCGACGCGGTCGAACCGCAGCGTATATTCGGCTAGCGCCTCGTCGCCGCGCGCGCGCACGTCGGCGATGATGGCGGCGACCGCGGCGTCGACGTCGGCCGACGACTCGCGCTTGGCGGCGAGGAGCGCGGCGAAGCGCTGCTCGAAATCCGCCGACTGCTTATCGAGCGCCATGGCCATGGCTAAAAGCGATTCTCCAGCGCGGGCTCTGTTCAGACGGCCGACGTGTCGGTCAAGGCGTGCCCGGGGCAGGCTTCGGCGGGCTGGCGCAGCTCCATGTCGCGCATCTCGACTTCGACGCATTCGACCTCGAGGCGGATCAGCGCGCCGTCGGCGAAGGCGAGGATGATCATCCCGGCCGGCGGATCGGTCTTCTCGAACGTGACGGCAAGCAGGTTGAGCGTCGCGTCGGGGTCCATGCGCCGCAGGCCGAGATGTGAAACCTTGAGGACGCGGTCGAACCTGAGGATGCTGGCGACGCGTTCCGCCGGGCCGGTCTTCGCCCCGACCCAGTCGTAGCGCATGCCGACGACGACGAACTGGCGCTGGCGCGGCAGCCAGGCCATGTCTGTCGACTTGACGCAGGTGTTCTGCGCGTGCGCGGAAATGACCCCGAGGCCCTCCCGATCGAGTGCGATCAGCTTAAGCGCCTGCGCGTGCGCCGTCATCGCGCTAGCCCGGAACGCGCGTGATGTCGGCGCCGCAGGCGCCGAGCTTCTCTTCCAGCCGCTCGAAGCCGCGGTCGAGATGGTAGACGCGATTGACGATCGTCTCGCCCTCCGCCGCGAGGCCCGCGATGACCAGCGAGACGGACGCGCGCAGATCGGTCGCCATCACCGGCGCGCCGCGCAGGCGCTTGACCCCGCTGACGATCGCCGTGTCGCCTTCGAGCTTGATGCTCGCGCCGAGACGCGCAAGCTCCTGGACGTGCATGAAGCGGTTCTCGAAGATTGTTTCCTGGATGCGCGAGACGCCCTTCGCCCGCGTCATCAGCGCCATGAATTGCGCCTGCAGATCCGTCGGGAAGCCCGGAAAAGGCGCGGTCGCGATGTCGACCGCCTTGATCCCGGCGCCGTTGCGCCTGACCCGCACGCCCCGATTGTCGCTGGTCACGGTCGCGCCCGCCGCGGTCAGCGCTTCGAGCGCCTCCTCCAAGAGATCCTCGTGCACGCCCTCAAGGGTAAGGTCGCCTCCGGTCATCGCTACCGCGGTCGCATAGGTTCCCGCCTCGATCCGGTCGGGCAGAACGCGATGGTGGGCGCCATTGAGACGGGTCACGCCCTCGATCTCGATCGTGGAGGAGCCCGCGCCCCGGATGCGCGCGCCCATCTTGTTGAGGCAGGCGGCGAGATCCACGACCTCGGGCTCGCGGGCGGCGTTACGGATCTGCGTCGCCCCATGCGCGGTCGACGCAGCCATCAAGGCCACGTGGGTTCCGCCCACCGTCACCTTCGGAAACTCGATCTCAGCCCCGGTCAGACCGTTGGGCGCCTTGGCGATCGCATAGCCGCCGTCGATGTCGATTCGCGCGCCGAGCTTCTCAAGCGCCATCAGCAGGAGATCGACCGGGCGGGTGCCGATCGCGCAGCCGCCCGGCAGCGACACGCGCGCCGCCCCCATTCGCGCGACGAGCGGCGCGATCACCCAGAAGCTGGCGCGCATCTTCGCCACCAGTTCATAAGGGGCCGTGGTGTCGACGACGGTGCGGGCGCGCAAATGCGCGGTCTGGCCGGACCCCGCTTCCTCGCCGACCCGCTTGCCGTCGATCGAATAGTCCACGCCGTGATTGCCGAGGATATGCGCAAGCTGGGCGACGTCGGCGAGACGCGGCAGGTTTTCGAGCGTCAGCGTCTGATCCGTCATCAGCGAGGCGATCATCAGCGGCAGCGCGGCGTTTTTCGCGCCCGAAATCGGAATCACCCCGTTCAGGGGCGCCCCGCCGCGAATCTGTATGCGATCCATCCCCTTGTCCCTCTAGCCCATATCAAGTCAGGAACGTAGCCCGCCGGGCGACCATGCCGTTCAGCGTCCCGGATCGTCCCGCGTCCGCTCGCCCGGCGCCGCCTCAGCCTCCCGCGCGCGGCTCTGCGCCTTGCGGCGCTTCAAATTCTCCCTGAGCGACGCGGCAAGCCGCGCCCGCCGGCGCTCCTCGGTCGTCGCTCGCTCATCGCCCGGGCTCATGCCGGTCCTTGCCAACTGCGAAAGCCTTCCTACCCACGGGCGAAGAAACGGCTTGATAGGGCCAACGAGGGCGGCCCGGCAAGCCAATTCGGGCGCGCGAAGCGTCCTTTTCCGCTGTCATTCGGCCTTTTCGATTAGGCTCTCCGCCGCCGCGCGGGCTTCACGGGTGATTTCGGCCCCGGCCAGCATGCGCGCGATCTCCTCCCGCCGCTCGATCGCCTCGAGACGCGAAACGCGGGTCGCGACCCGCTCGCCGGCGCCGACATCGCTTTTGACGATTCGATAGTGGTTGTGCGCCCGCGCCGCCACCTGCGGCGCGTGGGTGACCGCGAGCACCTGCGCCCGCGCGGAAAGCCGCGCCAGGCGCTGACCCATCGCATCGGCGACGGCGCCCCCGACGCCAGTGTCGATCTCGTCGAATACGAGGGTCGGCGCGGTGCCGCGCTCGGCCAGGCGGACCTTGATTGCGAGCAGAAACCTCGCCAGCTCGCCGCCCGACGCCACCTTCATCAGCGGGCCGGGCCGCGAGCCGGGATTGGTGCGGACGAAGAACTCCGCGCGGTCGTAGCCGCTCGGCGCGACGATCGCCTCGTCGCGCTTGAGGTCGACGCTGAACTCGGCCCGTTCGAGCTTGAGCGGCGCGAGCTCTGCGCTCACGGCTTTTTCCAGCTCGCGCGCGCTTCGCTGGCGCGCTGCGCTGAGCGCGACCGCCGCGGCGCGATAGGTCTCGCCGGCCCGTTTCACCTCGGCCTCGAGGCGGCCGATCTCGCTGCGGCCGGCCGCGAGCGCGGCGAGATCGGCGGCAAATTTTTGCGCGAGCGCCGGGAGGGCCTCGATCGGGACATTGTGCTTGCGGCCCATCGCCCTCAGCGCGAACAAGCGCTCCTCGCAACGTTCGAGGTCCTGGGGATCGAAGGCGCTGGCGTCGATCGCATCCTCGACCGCGCGATTGGCGCGCTCGAGGGCTTCGATCGCCTCATCGAGCGCCTTCACGCTGGGCTCGATCAGCTCCGGCGCCTGGGGCAAACGGCGCTCGAGCCGGCGCGAGACGGAATGCAACAGCGGCAGGATGCCCGCTTCGCTGTTCAGGTGGTCGCGCGCCTCGCGAATGTCGGCGACAACCTTCTCGCCCTGCATCATCGCCTGCCGGCGCGCCGCCAGCGTCGCTTCTTCGTTCGGCTGGACCGCGAGGCGGGTGAGCTCGTCGTGCGCATGGGCGGCATAATCCGCCTCTGCTTCCGCCGCCGCGACCCGCGCACGCTCGGTCTCGAGCGCTCGCTCGCTCTCGCGCAGAGCCGAACAGGCCCGCTCGGTCGCCGCCGTCAGCGGCTCGAGTTCCGCCGTAGGCGTCGACGAGGGCGCGATGGGTCGACGGGTCGGTCAGCGCCCGCTCGTCGTGCTGGCCATGGATCTCGACCAGCGCCGAGGCCAGCGTACGCAGCGCCTGGGCGCTGACGCTCTGGTCGTTGACGTAGGCCCGCGTGCGCCCGTCGGAGAATTGAACCCGGCGCAGGATCAATTCGTCGCCGATCTCGATGTCCTGACCTTCGAGCAGGGCGTGCGCGGCGTGGCCTTCCGGCAGGTCGAAGATCGCCGTCACCTGACCCTGCGGCTGGCCGTGGCGGACAAGGCCGCCGTCGCCGCGCGCGCCGAGCGCGAGCGCCAACGCATCGAGAAGAATCGATTTCCCCGCGCCGGTCTCGCCGGTGAGGATCGTCAGTCCCGGCGAGAATTCGAGGTCCAACTGATCGATCAGCACCACGTCGCGAATGGAGAGGCGCGCAAGCATTGAAGCCCGATCAGGATGGAACGACCGTGTGCCAGATCTGCGAGATCCACGATTGGCCAAATTCGTGCGGCGACAGACCCTTGCCCTTCAGGAGGTTATAGGCGTCCTGATACCACTGGCTATTGGGGAAATTGTGCCCGAGCACCGCCGCCGCAGTCTGCGCTTCGTCGGTGATGCCCAAGCCGAGGTAGGCCTCGACGAGGCGATAGAGCGCTTCTTCGGCATGCCGGGTCGTCTGGTAGTACTGAAGGACGTTGCGGAAGCGGTTGATGGCCGCCGTGTAGTTGCGCCGATTGAGATAAAACCGGCCGATCGACATTTCCTTGCCGGCGAGCTGATCCTCGGTGACGTCGATCTTGTATTTCGAGTCTTCGACATATTCCGACTTCGGATATTTCTGCACCACGGCCTGGAAAGCGGTGAGCGCCTTCTGCGCGTTCTCCTGATCGCGCGATATGTCCGGGATTTGCATGTAATAGGCATTCGCCTGCAGGTATAAAACATAAGGCGCGTCGGGCGAGTTCGGATAATCCTTGAGGTAGCGCTCGGCTGAGGTCACGGCGCCGGTATAGTCGCCAGCCTGATAATTCGCATAGGTCGTCATCAATTGGCCCTTCTGGGCCCAATCCGAGCTGGGATACTGTTTGCCAAGATCGGTGAACTTCTTTGCCGCATCCCCGGGCGCGCCATTGGCCAGTTTCTGCAGACCCTGATCGTAGGTCTTGCTCGCCGGCGTGTCCGGCGTGATTTCCATCTTGTATTTCTCACTCCCGAATGGGTTGAACTGGTCGATCATCGAGCAGGACGAGCCGGCGAACGCGATTGCGATGAGCACGGCGCCGGCCGCCCATCGACGCGCCAGCCCATCTCGGGCGTTGGGCGGGACAAGGCCGAATTCGACGTCATTCATGCTTCAGGGACTCGTTCGATTGCTGGAGGCAAAGCGCCGCCGTCGCGGAAGGCGACGGCGGGCCTCATTTACCGCACTCGCGGCGAGTGCGCCACTCATTCAGCAAAGCGCGGGCGATGGTCAACGCGCCGATCGAGCCTCGAAGCGAGGCAAGCATCCGCTACCGGCGAGCCGCCCGGAAAAGTCAATCGGGGGCGGCGAAGGCTGCGGCCGGCACATGCGCGCCCGCTCCACGCGCCATGATCGGGACCCGCTGCGAGGGCGCTTCGAGAATCTCATAGGCCCAGCGACGCTCGAACAGAGCCTCGAGCGCGAGCGCGTTGAGTTTGTGCCCCGGACGATAGGTCCGGTAGAGGCCGACGATCGGCGCTCCCGCGAGCGACAGGTCGCCGACCGCGTCGAGCGCCTTGTGGCGGACGAATTCGTCGGCGTAACGCAGACCCTCGGGATTCAGGACGACGTCGCCATCGATAGCGACCGAATTCTCGAGCGAAGAGCCGAGCGCATAGCCCGCCTGCCACAACTTCTGGACGTCGGAGACGAAGCCGAAAGTGCGGGCGCGGGCGATTTCCTTGCGGAAAGTCGACGGATCGAGGTCGAAAACGCGCCGCTGGCGTCCGATCGCCGGCGATTCGAAGTCAATCTCGACGTCGAGGCGGAAGCCGCGTTCGGCCGGGAGGAACTCGGCGAAGCCGCCGTCGTGATCGACCCGAACCGGCTTGACGATCTTCAGGTGGCGGCGGGGGCGGGCCTGCTGGGCGAGACCGACCGAATCGATCGCCGCGACGAAATCAGCGGCCGAGCCGTCCATGATCGGGGTTTCCGGCCCATCAATCTCGATCAGGACGTTGTCGACCCGGAGACCCGAGAGGGCGGCCAAAAGATGCTCGACGGTGCAGATGCTGGCGCCCGAGGCGTCGCCGAGCATGGTGCAAAGCGCAGTATGCGCTACATTGACGCATTTGGCCTCCAGGAGACGCTCGCGTCCGCCGGGCAGTCCGGTGCGAAGGAAAACCACGCCAGTATCGACGCCGGCGGGATGAAGGATGACTTGAGCAGGCGCCGCCGAATGTACGCCGACCCCGCAAATGGTTACGCGGTCGCGCAGAGTTGTCTGGAACCCAAACCGCATCTTTTACTGTTCCCGAGCTTGCGCCCGGCCCCGATTTGCTGCGTCAGCCGCGATGAGAAGCGCCCAGGCTCCACAACACGTCGCTACCGAAAGCCGCCGATCGCCGTCCACCCGCCGCCAAAAAGTCCACCGACGGCTCCTGATTCGCCACACTAAGGGGGAGCAGGCGGACGCGACAAATCACCTTTGGTGAACAAAAGTTACAATCGTCCCACAAACATTTAAATGATATTTTTCAAATAGTTGAATGGTTAACCGACCCCTAATTTCCGAGGGCCGCCGCCCGTGGGGCCGATCCGGCCGCGAGCCCATGGCTTCGCGGCCGGCCGAATCAGTTTTGCTGCCGGCGCAGGAACGCCGGGATGTCGAGATGATCGTCTTCCGAAACGGGAGGACGGGGAACGGGTTTGACGTGGGAGCTGGGAGCGGCGGCGGTCGGGCGCTGCGGCTGCTGCCGGGGTTGGGGACGGCCGAGGTCAGCCTGAGTCGGGGCGACGGGAGACGGCCGATGAAGCGGCGTCACCGGCGCCGGGGCTACGGCGGCGACCGGCGCCGGAGCGGGCTCATCCTCGTGGCGGGTGATGCCGAACGCCGCCAATTTCTCCAGGAGCGACCGGCGCCGTGTTTCCGGCGCGGGCGAGGCGCCCTGAGCTTCGCGCAGCGCGCGGATCTGGTTCTGCGCCACCTGCGGCAAGTCCTCGATTTGCGGCATGCGGGTCGCGCGCGTCATCGGCTGCTCCGGGGCAGGGGGGATGAATTCCGACTGCTCCGAATCCTCGTATTCCATTTCGCGGTGGGGCTCGATGGGTTCCGGGAAGGCGCTGACCTGCGCCGCCGGCTGGAAGGCGCCGTCGTAGGCGGCGGACGCTGAGGCCGCGTCGATATCGGCCGGCGCCGCAGCGGAGCGCAGCGGCGCGAAGACGCGCGGGCGCGCCATCGCTTCGATCCGCGGCTGGAAGTTGACTGGCTCGATTTGGGCGATTGCGGCCTGATCGATGCCGGTCGCCACGACCGAGACGCGCACGACGCCGTCGAGCGCCGAATTGAAGGTGGCGCCGAGGATGATGTTGGCCTCCTCGTCGACCTCCTGGCGAATTCGGCTCGCGGCCTCATCGACCTCATAGAGCGTGAGATCGTTGCCGCCGGTGATCGAGATGAGAAGGCCCCGCGCCCCTCGCATCGAGGTTTCGTCGAGCAGCGGATTGGCGATCGCGGCCTCGGCGGCCTGCACTGCGCGCTTGTCGCCCGCCGCTTCGCCGGTTCCCATCATGGCTTTGCCCAT
Source organism: uncultured Alphaproteobacteria bacterium (assembly GCA_963806935.1). Taxonomy (GTDB): domain Bacteria; phylum Pseudomonadota; class Alphaproteobacteria; order Rhizobiales; family Beijerinckiaceae; genus Roseiarcus. The sequence goes on along the minus strand of CAWEAT010000013.1, from coordinate 90,503 downwards.
TTCGCTCATGATCGACCGCACGTCGGCGAAGTCGAGATTGATGAGCCCCTCCTTCACCATCAGGTCGGTGATGCAGGCGACGCCGGAATAGAGCACCTGGTCGGCCATTGAGAACGCGTCGGCGAAGGTGGTCTTTTCGTTGGCGACGCGGAACAGGTTCTGATTGGGAATGATGATCAGCGTGTCGACAGCCTTCTGGAGGTCGGTGATGCCGTTCTCCGCCACCCGCATGCGGCGTCCGCCCTCGAAATGGAACGGCTTGGTGACGACGCCGACGGTGAGAATGCCGAGTTCGCGGGCAGCCCTCGCGATGACAGGCGCCGCGCCCGTGCCGGTGCCCCCGCCCATGCCGGCGGTGACGAACACCATGTGGGCGCCGGCGAGGTGATCGCGGATCTCCTCGAGCGCCTCTTCGGCGGCGGCCTTGCCCACTTCGGGCTTGGACCCGGCGCCGAGCCCTTCCGTGACCTGCAGGCCCATTTGAATGATCCGTTCGGCGCGCGAGGACGTCAGCGCCTGGGCGTCGGTGTTGGCGACGATGAAGTCGACGCCGGACAGGCCGGAGACGATCATGTTGTTGACCGCGTTGCCGCCGGCGCCGCCAACTCCGCACACCATGATGCGTGGCTTCAGTTCCCTGAGTTCGGGCGCTTTCAGATTGATCGACATGCTTGCCTCGTTGCGTTGGACGCCCGCCGGCGCCGATTTAAATGCGTATTTTCTCTCACTTAGCGCCCTCGCCGCAGGCGAGCGCCTCTAACGCGTCTCAGAAACTCTCCTTGAGCCAACGTCCGACCCGAGCCGCGTACCCGCCTTCGCCCTGACGGGGACGCGAGAACTGGCGCGTGACTTCGTGATATTCGAGCCCCGCCATCTGCGGATAAACCATCAGACCGACCGCGGCCGCGAAAGCGGGGCTCTTGCCGGACTCGGCAGCCCCTCGATCCCGAGCGGCCGACCGATCCGCGCCTGGTTGGAGATGATCGCGCGCGCGAGCTCCGGCATGCCGGTGAGCTGGCACGCGCCTCCGGTCATCACCAGTCTGCGGCCGGCCTGGGCGGCGTGTCCGGACGCGCGCAGCCGGTCACGCACGAGCTCGAGGATCTCCTCGACGCGCGGGCGGATGATTTGGGTGAGCTCGGACTTCGGCAGGTGGCTCGGATGATCCATGTCGTCGCCGAGCCGATGGGCGGCGATGGTTTCGCGATCGTCGGACGCCGAAGCGATGCAGGCGCCGTAGAGCGTCTTCAGCCGTTCGGCGTCGCTGACCGAGACATTGAGGCCGCGCGCCACGTCCCTGGTCACGTGAATGCCGCCGAGGGCGACCGCATCGACATGGATGAGCCGCCCGCCGGAGAACACGCCGACGGTAGTCGAGCCGCCGCCGAAATCGACCACCGCGGCGCCGAGCTCCGCCTCGTCGTCGACCAGCGTCGACAGCCCGGCGGCGTAAGGCGTCGCCACCATCGCCTCGACCCGCAAATGGCAGCGCTCGATCACCAGCATCAGGTTGCGCGCGGCGGCCGAATCGCAGGTCGCGACATGAAGGTCGACCCCGAGTTCGGCCCCGACCATGCCCTTCGGATCATGAATGTCGCGTGTCGCATCGAGTTTGAAGGCGGTCGGAAGCGCATGCAGAGTTGTTCGTCCGGGCTCCACGTTGGCCAGCGCCGCAGTCTCGAAAACCCGTTGAATGTCGTGCTCGGCCACGGTCTTGCCGCGCAGCGCTGCCTCGGCGCTGCGGCGACGCGAGGCCAGGCGGCCGCCTGACATGTTGACGATGACGCCTCCAACCTCGACGCCCGCCATGCGCTCGGCCGCGTCGATGGCCAGCCGCGCGGCGTGTTCCGCCGACCGCAAATCGATCACTGCGCCGCCTTTGACGCCGACCGACCGCTGGTGGCCGACGCCGAGCACCTTGCAGCGGTGGGTGCGCCCGCGCAGCGCCTCCGAGGGCTCCATCGGCGTCAGCCGCGCGATCAGGCAAACGATCTTCGAAGCGCCAACATCGAGCACCGACAGCAGGGCGCTCTTGCGCGCCGGGATCTGGCGCATGCGCGGCGCGAGCGGCTTGCTCATGGCTGGGGGCCCTTCTTGGCCGTGTGGGCCTCCGCCCAGGCGGCCGCGGCCTCCTCGGACAGGCGCACGAACACCCGGCCCGGAACCCGGAAATCGAGCGCGAGCACGTCCTTATCCAGGATGCGGGACTGGCGCTGGAGGGTCAGGAGCTCGACGATCGCGGCTTCCGGATTCGATTCCGGCAGCTTGACGTCGATGCCTGATTTCAACCGCAGATTCCACCGCCGCTGGTCGACCAGAACGCCTGCTTCGACGCGCGGCTTCAATTCGTCCATAACCTGGAGCAGGGCGACGAACTCGCCCACCCGCTCGTTCGCCCCCTCGCCGACGACGAAGGGAAGGCCGGCGTATCGGCCGTCGCTGACCTCGTCGATCGACGCGCCATCGGCTGCGATCGCGTGGACGTCGCCGTCCTTCTGCCAGACGGCGTAGGGCGTGCGCTCGATGATCTCGATCACCAGCCGGTCGGGGTAGAGTTTGCGCACGCTTGCCTGTTTGATCAGCGGATCGGACTCGAGCCTCGCCCGCGCCTCGGCGACGTCGAAGAACGGCAGCGATTTGCTGCTGTCGACGCCAGCGATGGCCAGGATCTTGCGCTCGCTCATGTGGGTCGCGCCGGAGACCGTGACGACTCGGACGCCGAGCCTCAGCGTGCGGGTGACCCAATCCCCGACGCCGCCATATTGGGCGGTCACCGCATCGAGTTGTCCGCCGCGTTCGGCGCCGAGAAGAGCCGAGCCGACGAGAACAGCGACGGTGAGGGCGATCTCGAGCTTGCGCGGCGCGGGGCGGTCCAGTCGGATTGGCCAGCGCAGCGACGCCTGCGCCGAACGCTCGCCGCGCAGCACCACCCTGTGAGGAGGGGCTTCGAGGCCGACGCCGGCCAACCCCGGCCGGGCCGCCTGTCCCCATCCGATCATCGCGCTCAACAACCGCACGCTGCGTCCTCCGCCCACCAGGCAACCGGCTTGAGATGACGGTCGGCGCGGCTCGCGCCGCGACAACCCGGAGCCCGATAGGCGCCTCGCGCGAAGTCTTGGGCTTTATAGTAAATATTCGGTTTAAGATTTGCCGGCCGGATATGATGCGAGCCGCAGTTGACGTCTTTTGCGTCATGTTCGCGGAACGCTTGGGAAGCGGGAGCGCATTTGCCGCCGCCGCCGCCCGCTCGAGCGAGCGAACGGGGCCGTGCTCGCGCCCGAGCAGCGCGGTGCGCCCGGTTCGCCGGTCAGTCCTGAGGACTGCGAGTGGCTTCATCGCCCGCCAATTCCCTAACGCTGCACGAGGACGCACAGTTAAGACACGATTAAATCCAACGGCTTAACGATACGTTAACCCCCGCGAGCCAACGGGCGGAATTGCTCGGCGCGCCGGACCGAGACCCTCGCCAAGCCTTAAGCTTTTCCGGCTAAGCGTCGATGCGCAGGCGGATCGACCGGAAGTCCGATGAGCGAGCCAATCGAATTTGCGCTCAAGCCCGGCGTTCAACCCGGCGACAGCGCCTTTCTCTTCAATCGGGGGCGCCATCGCTTTGCCTTCGATTCGTTTCCCGGCCGCATGATCGCGTTGGCCTTATTCGGCTCGGCCGGCGATCCGTTGACGGATGCTGCGCTCCAGGCTCTCGCGGCCCGTGAGCGCATCGTCGAAGCCGGTAAAGCCGCCTTCTTCGCTGTCGTCCCCGATTCGGACTCGGCTTCGTGGAGCGCGCTCGAGACGCGATATCCGTCGATCCGGTTCCTGCGGGACGGCGAGGGCCTCGCCAAGGCCCTTGGGGTCGCCCGAGCCTGGGTCGTCCTCGATCGGATGCTCCGGGTCGTCGATGTTGCTCCGTTGGATGAGTACGAGCGGGTGCTCGGACGGCTGGATCGGCCGCCGCCGCCGAGCCAGGCCGTCGGCGATTGGCCGCCGGCGCCAATCCTCACGCTTGCCGACGTTCTCGAGCCGGAGCTTTGCCGCCATCTCATCGACTGCTTCGAGCGCGGCGGCGGCAGGGAAAGCGGCTTCATGCAGGATGCGGACGGACGGTCGGTCGAGCGTTTCGACGACGGCTGGAAGCGCAGGCGCGATTTCCCCCTGACCGATCCGCATCTGATTCGAGCGATTCGCGCCAGGATCGGGCGGCGGATCGTTCCGGAGATCCGGAAGGCGTTCCAGATGTCCGTCACCCGGATCGAACGCGACCTCGTCGCCCGGTACGACACCGAAACCGGCGGGCATTTCGGTCCTCATCGCGACGACACGGGGATTTCGGTCGCGCATCGCCGGTTCGCGGTCTCGATCAATCTCAACGCCGACTTCGAAGGCGGCGAGATTTCGTTTCCGGAATACAGTCCGCAAACCTTCAAGGCGGCCCCGGGAGCGGCGGTCGTGTTTTCGGCCTCAATCCTGCACCAGGTCTCGCGCATGGCGCGCGGCAGGCGCTATGTGTTCCTGACGTTCCTGTTCGACGAGGACGGCGAGCGGCTGCGGCAGGCGAATTTGCGCGCAAGCCTTGAGCGGAGTCAGCCCCAAGCGGCGGAGAGAAAAGCCGCGCCGGCGCAGGCGTAAGCGCGCGAAAAAGCACAGGCATGACCAGTGTTCAGTTTTGCGCGCGACTCAAACTTTTCAAGCGTTTAACCGCGATCTTCTGCAACTCGAACGATAAGGCGACGCGCGGCTCAAAAGAAATACATTACATTACTGTTATTATGATAAGGGATTGAATTATATTGCATAATCTATCCAAGCAACACCGATTTCTGCTCAAGCAGCCTCTCGACTCGGGCCGGGCTCGGCCCACACGAACGGAGGTCCAACCGCAGCTGTCGACGAACTTGCCGCGTCCCACCACCGCTTGGGCCTAAAACCGGTCAGGCTCAACGGAGCCGGGGCGGGAGGCCGACGCCGATCCGCTTGATCTCCCACTCGAGCTGAACCCCGCTCGCCTCGAGCACCCGGCGCCGCACCTCCTCGCCGAGCGCTTCGAGATCGGCGGCTCTCGCCTGACCGCGATTGATGAGAAAGTTGCAATGCATGGTCGAAACCTCGGCGTCGCCGAGCCGCAAGCCCCGGCATCGGGCGCGATCGATCAATTCCCACGCTTTCGCGCCGGGCGGGTTCTTGAACGTCGAGCCGCCGGTCTTCTCGCGGATCGGCTGCGAGGCTTCCCGCGCCCGGGTGATGCGCTCCATCTCGGCTTCGATCGCCGCCGGGTCGCCCGGGCGGCCCTGAAACACCGCGGCGGTGAAGATTACGTCCTCGGGCGCCGAGCTGTGACGATAGGAAAAGCCCATCTCAGCGCAGGAGAACGCGCGCCTGGCCCCGGTCCGGTCGACGCCGCGCGCTTCGATCAGCACGTCCTTGACCTCGCCGCCGTGAGCGCCGGCGTTCATCCTGAGCGCTCCGCCGATCGACCCGGGCACCCCGCGCAGGAATGCAAGGCCGTCCACGCCGGCTGCCGCCGCGGCCTTGGCGACGAACTGGTCCGGCGCGGCCGACCCGGCGGCGACGCGGCAGCCATCCCGGATCTCGACTGCGCCGAACGCCCGGCCGCCGAGGCGGATGACGACGCCTTCGACGCCGCCGTCGCGCACGATGAGGTTCGAGCCGAGGCCGATCGCCGTGACCGGCGTCGCGCGCGGGAGCGCGGCCAGGAGATAGGCGAGATCGTCTTCATCGGCTGGAGAGAACAGGGCCTGGGCCGGCCCGCCGACGCGAAACCAGGTGGCCTCGGCGATCGGCGCATTGGCGACGATGCGCCCGCGCAGCTTGGGCGCGCTCGCCTTCACCTCCTCGACAAGGTCAGGAAAGCTCATCGGCTTCAGGGCTTGTCGAGCGCGGCCAGTTCAGCGGGCAGCGCATAGGCCCATTGCGTGATCGAGCCGGCGCCCAGGCAGACGACATAGTCGCCCGGCCGAGCCAGCGAGCGCACCATGCCCGCCAGTTTATCGGGCGAAGGCAGGAGAAGGGCATGGCGATGGCCGTGAGCGGCGATCGCGGTCACAAGCGCCTTCTTGTCGACGCCGTCGATCGGCGGCTCTCCGGCAGGATAGACATCGGCGACGATCACGCTGTCGGCGTCATTGAAGCAGGTGGCGAAAGCGTCGAACAGCGAGGCCAGGCGCGTGAACCGATGCGGCTGCATGACGGCGATGACCTTGCCCTCGGTCGCCGCCCGCGCGGCCTTCAAGACCGCCGCGATCTCGACCGGATGATGGCCGTAGTCGTCGAATATGGCGACGCCGTTCCATGTCCCCGTGCGGGTGAAACGCCGCCTGACGCCCCCGAAGCTCGCGATCGCCTTGCGAATGACGTCGATCGGGGCTCCGAGCGCGTGCGCGACCGTGATCGCCGCGGTCGCGTTGAGCGCGTTGTGCCGGCCGGGCATCGGCAGCGCGAGGTCGTCGATGAAGGTCGCGCGGCCTGTCGCCCGCTCCCGGATCAGGACCGAAAACCGGGTGAGCCCGCCCGCAAGGTTGACGTCGAGCAGACGCGCGTCGGCTTGCGGATTCTCGCCGTAGGTCAGGACGCGGCGGTCCTCGATGCGCCCGACCAGCTCCTGGACCGTCGGATGATCGAGGCACATGACGGCGAAGCCGTAAAACGGAAGGTTCTCGACCAGCGCCAGAAACGCGTCCTTGATGGCGTCGAAGGTCTTGAAATGGTCGAGGTGCTCGGGGTCGATGTTGGTCACGACCGCGATGTCGGCCGGGAGCTTCAGGAACGTGCCGTCGCTTTCGTCGGCCTCGACCACCATCCAGTCGCCGGCCCCGAGCCGGGCGTTGGCGCCGTAGGCGTTGATGATGCCGCCGTTGATGACGGTCGGATCGAGCCCCGCCGCCTCGAGCAGCGTCGCGACCAGCGCGGTCGTGGTCGTCTTGCCGTGGGTTCCCGAGATCGCGATGCATTGCTTGAGCCGCATCAGCTCGGCGAGCATTTCGGCCCGCCGCACGACCGGAATGCGCCGCGCGCGCGCCGCGACGACCTCGGGATTGTCGCGCTTGACGGCGGATGAAACGACGACCACCGCGGCCTGGCCGAGATTCGTCTTGTCGTGGCCGATTGCGATCGTCGCGCCCTTCTCGCGCAGCCGCTTGACGCTGGCGTTGTCGGAGAGGTCCGAGCCTTGGACCGTGTGGCCGAGGTTGATGAGCACTTCCGCAATGCCCGACATGCCGATGCCGCCGATGCCGACGAAGTGGATAGGGCCGATCTGGTCCGGCAGCTTCATGCCCGCTCAATCTCCCGCGCGGCCGATGGACCGGCCCGGACTCATGCGCGGCAGGCAATAGGGCAGTTCGCGGGTTTTTGGAAATCGGCGGGCGGGGCCGGGCGTGGGGGCATCTGCTGCTCCGCGACAGTCGGCCAATTGCCCCTTGATCCTTCCGGAGGACAGAGGAGCCAGAATGATCGTCGCAGTACGAGCTGGCTGGTGAGGTCTTCGCCGTCGGCGGGCGCGGCGTGGGCGAAAATCACGCGCGCAACTCGGCGTCTACAACAGCGCGGAGCGGGGGAGGGCTTCGTGAATCGTTTTCCAGACCCGGCGCTCCTGAACGTCCTCGTAGTTGTGGCGGTAGATGCTCCCCGAACCGGCCACGTCCCTCCACGGAATGTTCGGAAACCGGTCCTTGAAGGTGGACGGCAGCCGGCGCGACGCTTCGGAGATAATTTCAAGGCAGCGCGTCGCGGCGTAAAAGGTCTTGTCGTCAGCAAGGAAACCGTCAAGGTCGAAGCCGTCAATGAACCGCATCGCACGGGCAATGTTGTCGCCTATGTCCTCGAGCGCGTCCCGTTCAACGTCAGAAAGCATAGATCGCGTCGGCGGTCGCGCGAGGTCGGACACGGGGTTTCAAGGCTTCCCTGTCGATCACGTCAACGGAGCCTTGGAACAGGCTTGCGACGTAAACCTTGACCCCCGCATAGTCGAACATCGTGGCGACAATGGCAGGGTCGAGATCAACGAGAATGTCGATGTCGCTATCGGGTCGCTGCTCGCCACGCGCGAAGGACCCGAACAAGGCGGCATGGGTGACGCCATGCGCCCGCAAGTCAGCCTCGCGCTCCCTCAATCTCTCGATAATCTCGTCGCGCTTCATGCGGCTTTTTGTACCACAAAAGCCGTCCGGTTTCGACGGCCTAACCAGGCTCTCATCCTGCGTCAGATTTATGCAACAGATAAATTCAATGGCGCCCCTTCTCCCCCTGCGGGAGAAGGTGGCGCGAAGCGCCGGATGAGGGGTTCGCGCGCGACAGCGCGCCTGACCGCGCGACCCCTCACCCTGCCCTCTCCCGCAAGGGGAGAGGGTTCTGCTCACAGAATGGAACGATCGATCGCCGTCTCGGCCTGCGCGATGCTCTCGGGCCGTCCGACATGGACCCAAAGGCCGTCGAGGCGGACCCCGTGCAGCCGGCCGTCGGCCGCCGCCGCGTGAAAGAACGGCGCGAGGCGAAAGACCTCGGCGGGCTCGTTGGCGAACAGCTCAGGCTTGACGATCCCGACGCCGGTGTAGACGAACGGCGCGACATGGCGCGGCTCGCGCGGCTCGAGCCGCCCGTCGTGGTCCATCGTGAAGTCGCCGGGCCAGTCGACGCCGACCGCTCCCGCGCCGGCCGCGACCAGGAGCAGGATGTCCATCGCCTCGGGATCGAACGCCCTGGCGAGGCGGGCGATGTTCGACCGCGGACCCTCGATCCAGAACGCGTCGGTGTTGCAGATGAGAAACGGATCGGCGCCGATCATCGGCAGCGCGCGCTTGATCCCGCCGCCCTGATCGAGAAGCGTCGCGCGCTCGTCGGAGATGATGATCTTCGGCGATCGCCGTTGGGCGAGATGCGCCTCGATCTGATCGGCGAGCCAATGGACATTGACGATCGCCCGCTCGACGCCGTTTTCCGCCAGGCGGTCGAGCGAGTGATCGATGAGCGCCCGGCCGCCGACCTTGACCAGGGGCTTCGGCAGCGTCTCGGTGATCGGCCGCATCCGCGTCCCGAGGCCGGCGGCGAACACCATGGCCGTCTTGGGAACCGGCGGGCTCATCGGCGGGTCCTTAGGCGATCTTGACTTCAGGGTTCGGATTTGACGGGCGGCTCTCCGAGCGCCCGCGGCAAGTGGTTCTGATACCAGAGCGCAAGCGGCCGAAGCAACGGATGGGCGAGGTTGCGGGCGAGGTAGCGTTCGATCCGCGGCAGGTGGCGCAGGTACTCGGGCTTGCCATCCCGCTTGTCGAGCCGGGCGAAGATGCCCAGGACCTTGGTCGCCCGCTGCGCGCCCATCGCCGCATAGGCGGCCGCGAAGTTTTGGGAATCGAAGGCGGGGTCGGCGGCCGTTCTGCGCCGAATGTAGAGGGCGGCGAGCCGCATCTCGAGTTCCTCCGGCACGTCGACGCGCGCGTCCTGGAGGAGTGAAGCGACATCGTAGGCCGGCGGCCCGAGCACCGCGTCCTGAAAGTCGATCAGGCCGATCCTTTTCAGCCCCTGCCGATCGGCCAGCCAATGGAGGTTGGGCGAGTGAAAATCGCGAAGCGTCCAGGTGGTCGGCTGAGCGAGGATCGGCCCGAGAAGCTCGCGCCAGATCGCCAGGAACTGCATCCGCGCGCCGGTGGGCGGCGTCGCCCGCACGACCGAGGGCGCATACCAGTCGAGCGCGAGCTCGACCTCGACCAGCATCGCCTCGATATCATAGACCGGCAGGGTGTAGGTTTCGTCGCCAACCGGCAGGCTGTCGGGCAATTGGCGGACGTGAAGATCGACGAGAAGCGCGACTGCCTCAGCGTAGCGCGCGCTGTCGGGAACGCCGCCGTCGGCGATGGTCGTCGAGCCGAAGTCCTCGATCAGCGCCAGACCTTCCTCGACGCTGTGCGCGATCAGGGCAGGCGTAGAGTAGCCTTGGCCGCGGAGGCCGTCCGCCATCGCGACGAAAGCGCGGATGTCCGGCGACAGCTTGGCGATCGCCGCGTAGGGCTTGCCGTAGCGTAGGATCGGCCCATCGCGCCGGGGCGGCGAGATCATCAGGATCGCCGTCGCGCCGGTGTATCGCGTAAGCCGCTCGTAGGCGCGAATGGAGGCGTCGCCCTGGAGGAATTCGCGCCTCGCGCCGGTCCAGCCGGCGCGCTTCAGGAGCCTCGCAACCCCGAGGGCCAGCGTCAGCCGGCGGTTTATGGAGCCCTTCCCGCGCAGGGTGAGCCGACGATAGTCGGGGCCTCGGCCGGGGTCGAAACGGATCTCGACTTCGAGCCGGTCGGGGGGCAGCGCCTCGGAAATCCGCTCCGGCCATTCGACGATCGCGATCGCATCGGCGATAGCCTCCTCCCAGCCCAGATTGTCGAGTTCGCGAGGGCCGCGAAGCCGATAAAAATCGGCGTGGACCACCGGTCCTCGCGGCGTGTCATAGACCTGCATCAGGGTGAAGGTCGGGCTGGGCGCCTCGAGATCACGCACCCCGGTCAGGGCTCGGATCAGGCCTCGGGCGAAGGTCGTCTTGCCCGCGCCGAGATCGCCGGTCAGGCCGACGAAGTCGCCGGGCTCGAGCCACGCGGCCTGCGCAGCGGCGATTTCCAGCGTCGCCGCCTCGTCCTGCGCCTCGAGGCTCCACGCGTCGGCTCCCTCGGTCCGGTCGGAGCGATCGGTCATGCCCTGCTACTGCGCCGATTGCCGCTCGGAGGGCGCCGCCAGTTGCGGCGTGGCCGCCGGAGCCGCCGTCGCGTCCACGGGAAAAATGCAGGTGACCGTGGTGCCCTCCCTCGGCGCGGTATCGATCAGCACCCGGCCGTGATGCAGTTCCACCATCTCTCTCACCATCGAAAGGCCGAGTCCGGGGCCGCGATGACGCGAGCCGTTCGGAAAGGTCTCGAACCGATCGAAGACGCGATCGATCACTTCCGGAGGAATGCCGCGTCCCCGATCGCTGACCTTGAACACGATCTCCGAACCGCGCCGCATTGCCGCGAGCGTGACGGTCTGGCCCGCCTCCGAATAGTTGATGGCGTTGGAGAGCAGATTGAACAGGACCTGGCGCACCCGCCGGCCGTCGGCGCTGAGCGACCCGACGCCGTCGGTCATGACGATGCGCAATTCGATCGCCGCTTCGCTCAGCCGGTCCTGGACGCCTGACGCGGCGGCCTTCATCGCCTCGGCGACGTCGACCTCCTCGAGCCTGAGCTCGAGCGCTCCGGCGTCGATCGACGCCAGATCGAGAATGTCGTCGATGATCGCGAGCAGCGCTGACGACGAATTGGTGATGAAGCCGGCGTATTCGAGCTGCTTGGGATTGAGCGGGCCGACGCCGCCGCCCGCCAGAAGCTGGGTGAAGCCGATGATGTTCGTGAGCGGCGTACGCAGTTCATAAGAGACGTGGTTGACGAAATCGTTGCGCAGCCGTTCGGCGGCGATCAGCGCCTGATTGCGCTCGGTCAGCGCCCGCTCGACATTGACGCCGGCGGTCACGTCGAGCGAGGTCATCAGCGTCGCCCCGTCGGGCAAAGGCAGCGCGGCGCATTCAAGGATCAACCCGTCGGTCCGCTCGATCCGCGCCGTCCGGCTTTCACGATGGTCGGGAAGATCGACGATCATCGCGGTGAGATCGTCGAACAGCTCGGGCTTGCGGCACAGCGGCTTGCAGGCGCGCGCGATCTCGTCGATATGCGGGCGGGCGCGCAAGACGGCGGGATCGAAGCGCCAAAGCTCGGCGAAAGCCGGATTGAACAGCTTCATGCGCCCGTCGGCGCCGAACGCCGCCACGCCCTCCTTCAGCGCGTCCAGCGTCTCGCCCTGCACGTGGGTGAGCGCATTCACCTGCGAAGCGAGCGCGTAACTTTGCGTCGCGTCGTCGTAGAGGTAGGTGACGCCGCCTTTCGGATTGGGGCTGGTGACGACGCGCAACGCTCGGCCGTCCGGCAGGTGCCACACGGTCTCGCTCGGCTCGATCGCGCGATAGGCGTTCAGCTGCTGCGCCTTCCAGGCAGGAAAGTCGACCTGCTCGGGCAGCTGCCGCTTGGCGCGGAGCGAATTGAGGATTTCGCCGTCGGTCGGCCTCTGATCGAGGAAGGCGGGCTCGAGCGGCCAAATCTGCCGGTAGGCGGCATTGTACAAGGTCAGCCGCTTGGACTTGTCGAAGATCGCCACCGCGGTCGACAGCCGGTCGATCATGCGCGAGTAGTCGTCCTCATTGCGCTCCATCTCGGCTCGCAGCGCGGCGATTTCAGAAATGTCGCGTGCGACGCCGGCGGAGCCGACCGCTGTGCGCGCCTCGACCGCGTCGAACGTCCGGCGCTCGCCGCCGACGACCGCCGACGCCCGGCGGCTCCAAGCGCCGGTCTCCCTGACCGCCGCCGCCGCTTCGCGACGCACCGCGGGATCGAACAATTCGCCGCCCCTATCGATTGCCGCCTGGTCGTCGGGCGCGTCGACAGCGTGGGCGTAGGGTATATTGCACCAGGCAATCCGGCCTGCGGCGTCGCGCGTCCATGCCGGCATGTCGGCCGTTACGAGCGCGCGGCGGAGCCCGTCGAGGGCGCCCTCGGCCTGAGCGAATTGATCGCGCAGCTTCGCCAGTTGAAGCCGCTCGCCGGACACGTCGCGGATCCGCATGACCGCGCTGCCGGACACCGGGCGCCCATCGAGTTCCAGATGGCGCCCGCGCAGGCTGATCACGGCGGCGGCGAAAGCTTCGCCGCGGGTCAGGAGTCGCTCCGTCGCCTCTCCGATCCTGGCCGCTTCGGCCGGTTCCAGCCAGGCGCCGAAACCGAGCACCCGCGAAGGCAGCGGCGAATCGGCGATCAGTGCGAAATCGCCCTCGATCGCGGGCTCCGCATCGGGGCGCTCCCAGGAGATGAGGATTTGCGATTCGCTGCGCAGCATCAGCGACGCGCGATCGAGCTTGGCGCTGGTCCGGGCGAGTTCGGTCTCGAGCTCGCGGACGCGGCGCGTCCATATCCTGCGGCCGATCAGGTGAAGGACGGCGGTTATGGTCGCGAGCAGCATCAGCGACAGGATGGCGAGGCCAGCGACATTGGCCTGCGCGGACGCCATGTCGAACACCAGCCGGGCCGGGGCGTCGAGGGGCTGCGAGACGTCCTGGGCGCACGCCAGCGCGCCCGCAAGCAGGTAAAGCGCGAGGCCCGCCGCCGGCTTGACCGCGCGCGCGCGGTCGAACCTTCGCGTCCGCCCGCCGATTCCGGGGCGCTGCGCCCCGCCGAACCCCCGCAACGAATCGCCTCCTCGAGAACCTGGCGGCGCCGTCTTGCGCTCGCCGGGCCGTCCGCCGACCCCGTCTCCCTCCGCCAGGAAGGTCCGAATCAGCTCTCTCTTGGTTTACGAAAAGTTTGCCGCAAAGTCGTTAACCAGTAACGAGGCCAGCGGGCGGAATGGCGCACCGCGGAACGCTATAACTGGTGGCGCCTCGACCTGTCGGGCGCAAGATATGCCGATCCGGTTCCTGTGCGGCGTGGTTTGGCGCAAGCACAAATATATTTATTTGCGTTCCGGGCGCCGGCTCCGGCTATCGCACGAGGCCGAGGATGTCCTTGATCGCGTCCATGTTCGGGCGCGCGATCGCCCGCGCCTTCTCTGCTCCCTCCGCCAGGACGCCATCGGTGAAGGCCGGATCGCCCGCCAGACGCAGCATCTCGGCGCGAATCGGGGCGAGCCTCTCGATTGCGAGGTCGGCAAGCGCGGTCTTGAAGGTCGAGAACTGGCTGCCGCCGAAGCGCCCGAGCACGTCTTCCTTCGTCTCGTCGTTGAGCGCGGCGAAGATGCCGATGAGATTGTCGGCTTCGGGGCGGCGCGCCAGACCCTCGACTTCGCCCGGCAGCGGCTCGGGATCGGTCTTGGCGCGGCGGATCTTCTGCGCGATGGCGTCCGCATCGTCGGTGAGGGCGATATGGGCGTATTCCGACGGGTCCGACTTCGACATTTTCTTGGTCCCGTCGCGCAGGCTCATGACCCGCGTCGCTGGCCCCTGGATCAAGGGTTCGGGCAGCGGAAAATAGGCGTCGCCATGGCCATGGGCGGCGATCGAGGACGCGAAGTCGTTGTTGAACTTCTGCGCGATGTCGCGGGCGAGTTCGAGATGCTGCTTCTGGTCGTCGCCGACGGGAACGTGGGTCGCCCGATAAACGAGAATATCGGCGGCCATCAGGACGGGGTAGTTGTAAAGCCCGATCGAGGCGTTCTCCCGGTCCTTGCCCGCCTTCTCCTTGAACTGGGTCATGCGGTTGAGCCAGCCGAGCCGGGCCACGCAATCGAACACCCAGGCGAGCTCGGCGTGCTCGGCCACCCGGCTTTGGTTGAAAACGATGTTGGCCTTCGGATCGATGCCGCAGGCGAGAAAGGCCGCCGTCACTTCGCGGGTCGTGCGTCGAAGCTGCTCAGGCTCGTGCGGCAGGGTCATCGCGTGCAGGTCGACGACGCAATAGATGCACGGATGCGTCTTCTGCATCTCGACGAAGCGCTTGATCGCGCCGAGATAATTGCCGAGGTGCAGATTGCCGGTCGGCTGAACGCCTGAGAACACGCGTTCGGGAAACTTCGCCATGTCTTTCGCTTGAGTTCGGAGGGGCGGGAAGGGCGGCCCTTATGGCAACGCGGCGAACGGCGCGCAAGGGCCGATTGGGCGCCCCGCTCAAGGGCCTGGCCCGGCGTCGCCGACCGCAAGATCAACCATGATCTCGGCCGCGAGCCGCTCGACCGCCTTGCGCAACTCGTCGAGTTCGAGGCCCTCGGGGACGCTGAGGCGCGCATGAGCGCGAAACATCTCGGCGCCGGTGAAGGGCTCGCCTTCGAGTCCGCTCGTGAACTCCTCGATGTTGACGCCAAGGCTGGTGAGCGTCCGCGTCACGTCGCGCACGATGCCGGGCCGCTCGGCGCCCACGATCTCGAGCGTAACCAGCCGCCCGAGCTTTTCGTCGCCTGCCGCGCCGCGGTCGATCGAGACGCGCAGGCCGGATGGGGCGAGCTTCGCGAGCGCGGATTCGAGCGGGATGAGGCTTTCGTCCGGAACGCTGACGAGCACCACGCCGGCGAACTTGCCCGCAAGCCGCACGGAGCGGCTCTCGAGCCATGTCCCGCGGTGCGCCGCGACCGCTTGCGAAATCTCGCTGACCACTCCCGGCCGATCGTCGCCGACAAAGGTCAGAACGAGCCGCGTCGTCATGAAGCTCTCCTGGAACCGGGTGCGTCGAGCCCTCTTCCGCCTTTCTTCGTGTTCAGGCAAGCGAAGGGGCGGCGCCTCAAATAACCATCCAAGCGGGCGAAATGGGTAACTCCACTAACTGGCTCTCCTTCCCCGCCACTGCTATCGTTGGCGTTGAGACGGCGCCTCGGAACGCGCCGGAAAGCGCAAGACAGCATCGACGCCAGATGGATGACTGTGTAGCGCCTAGGCGCCGCTCATCCCACGGACGTTTTCAGGGAGGTCGAGATGGCTAAGTCTCAAACGGGCTCAACCGCTGACCGGTCTACGCATCCACTTTTCGAGGCGCTGGGCGCCGCGGCGGATCAGCCCGAGATCTTTGCGTATAGCGTGAAGGTTGTGTGCGGTAAGCAGGCCGAGGCAGGCTGTTGCTGTGTCGCCGGCGTTCGGCCGGGCGTATACGCCACCGAGGTCAACATTCAAAATATCAATCTCGTGACCGCCTCGGTTGGCAAGCTCGTCCTGCCGTTGATCAACTCCGGCGCCGTCATTGCGCGCGAACCCAGGGTGGTCGACGCCGCGACCTTTGCGGGTCAGATCGACACCATCAAACTGCCCCCGCTGGCGGCGACGATGGACGATTGCTGCCGAATTGCGGAGTTGTTGCTGGGCGCAGCCCCGAGCGGAGAGACCCCGCTCACCATCGCCATCCTCACGATCGTGAGCTTGGTCGAGTTGTCGGTCTCCGCCGTCTACACAGCGAACCCTCTGAGCGGGGACGGCGTCAGCATCGACGTCGAGTATATTCCTGCGCGAACTCTTGCGACGAGGCTGACGCTGGTCTCCGCGTTTACAAGATGAACCGGCTCAAGTCGGCGTTGCCGGCGAGGTCGCCGACGTTGCGCTCGACGAAATCGCCGTCGATGCGGATGACCTCGCCGTTCCGGTCGGCGGCGGTGAAGCTCACTTCGTCCAGGACCCGCTCCATCACCGTCTGCAGGCGGCGCGCGCCGATGTTCTCGACCGACCCGTTCACCTTGGCCGCGACGCGCGCGATCGCCGCCACTGCATCGTCGGTGAACTCGAGGTTGACGCCCTCGGTCTGCATCAGCGCCACATATTGCTTGATGAGGCTCGCCTCGGTGTCGGTGAGGATGCGCTTGAAATCCTCCTCGGTGAGGGAACTGAGCTCGACCCGGATCGGGAGTCGACCCTGGAGCTCGGGCAGGAGGTCGGAAGGCCGGGCGATGTGAAAGGCGCCGGAGGCGACGAAGAGGATATGATCGGTCTTGACCGTCCCGTGCTTGGTGGCGACCGTCGTGCCCTCGATCAGCGGCAGCAGGTCGCGCTGGACGCCCTCGCGCGACACGTCGGCGCCGCCCCGGCCCTCGCGGGCGCAGATCTTGTCGATCTCGTCGAGGAAGACGATGCCGTTGCTCTCGACCTCGGCCACCGCGTCGCGCACGATCGCGTCCTGATCGAGCAGCTTGTCGGCTTCGGCCGAGATCAGCGGCTCGCGCGCTTCCGCCACCGTCATGCGTTTGGCCTTGGTGCGCTGCCCTTTGCCGAAAATGTCGGCGATGTTGATCGCGCCGATCGAAGCGCCTGGCATGTTGGGAAGCTCGAACATCGGCAGGCCGGAGCCGCTCTGGGGCAATTCGACCTCGATTTCCTTGTCGTTGAGCTCGCCAGCGTGCAGCTTGCGGCGGAAGGCTTCGCGAGTGGCGGAGGACGAGGCCGCGCCGACCAGCGCGTCGAGCACGCGTTCTTCGGCCGCGAGCTCGGCCTTCGCTTCGATGTCCTTGCGCTTGCGGCTCTTGACCAGGCCGATCGCGACCTCGATCAGATCGCGGACGATCTGCTCGACGTCGCGCCCGACATAGCCGACCTCGGTGAATTTCGTCGCCTCGACCTTGAGGAACGGCGCCGCGGCGAGCTTGGCGAGGCGACGCGCGATCTCGGTCTTGCCGCAGCCGGTCGGGCCGATCATCAGGATGTTCTTCGGCATCACCTCCTCGCGCATCGGCGACGTCAGGCGCAGGCGCCGCCACCGATTGCGCAGCGCGATGGCGACGGCGCGCTTGGCGTCCGCCTGACCGACGATATAGCGGTCAAGTTCGGAGACGATTTCGCGGGGCGACAGATCCGACATGAGGTCAAAGACTTTCGAGGATCACATTGACGTTGGTGTAGACACAGATTTCGGCGGCGATGCGCATCGAACGGCGCACGATCTCATCCGCGTCGAGCGCCATCGGCATCAGCGCGCGGGCGGCGGCGAGCGCATAGTTGCCGCCCGAGCCGATCGCCATCGCCGACCCGAACTCATCCGCTTCCGGCTCCAGCACGTCGCCCGAGCCCGAGAGGGTGAAGCCCGACCCCTTGTCGGCGACGATCAGCATCGCCTCGAGCCGGCGCAGGTAGCGGTCGGTGCGCCAGTCCTTGGCCAATTCGACGCAGGCGCGCGCGAGCTGGCCGGGATACTGGTCGAGCTTGGCTTCGAGCCGCTCGAACAGCGTGAAGGCGTCCGCGGTCGCGCCGGCGAATCCAGCGATCACATCGCCCTTGGAGAGCCGGCGCACCTTGCGGGCGTTGGATTTGACGACCGTCTGGCCCATGCTGACCTGGCCGTCGCCGGCGATGACGACCTTGCCGCCCTTGCGCACCATCAGAATGGTGGTCGCATGCCATCCGGGCGAGCGGCCGGCGGTCTCGTCAGTCATCGGGCTCGATCCTCAAGCTTTCGCCCCAACCGTCAGGCAAGCGCCGCATGTATGGCCCAGCGCCCCGGCGCGCAAGGGCGATGGCCATGGGCCATCCGGCAAGGCTTCGGGCCGTTTCGGCCGCTCCCGTCAGTTCAAGGCGTCGACCCAGATCGGGTTGGTCCACGCGCGCCTCGGGCCGTCGATGACGACGATGCGGAACCATTTGACCGGCGGCAGGTCGCGCCAAGCCCACTTCTTGGCCTCCTCGTATTCGATCGTCACGTCGGTGAGACCGAACCCGACCCGGCTCAGCGCCGCCGAAGCCCCGGTGACGACGGCGATCGTATTGACCGGAGTGCACTGGACCCGCACGACCTTGCGCGTAAGCTCGACGTCATGGATGCGGGGGCCCTGGCTCGAATAGAACTCGCCCGCCTTCAGCGCGCCGAGCAGGGCCTCGGGGTCGAGCGATTCCGATTTGACCAGGACAAAGGCGCCGAACGCGTCGAGGTCTCCGTCGTGGAAATGCGCGTCGTCGCCAACGACCGCCATCAGCCGCCGATCCTCGTTGCACAACTGGTCGAGCAGATAGAAACCGTCGCCCCGATCCGTCCGGATCGCGCAACTATGATTGTAGACCTCGACCGCATGGGCGGCGGCGAGCGAGCGCCCGTCCTCGATGGTCAGTTGCGACCACGAGGGATGAGCCATGGTGACGAAGGCTCCGGCCGCTCTCGCCCGCGCCGCCAGCATCGGCCCGGTCTCGTCCGGCTCGGCCGGAGGAAAATCGAGCGGCAGCCCGGTTGCCACAATGTGCCAGAACTCGCCCGCCGAGGTCGCCAGGGCGTGAACCTCGGCGCCGATCAGGGTGGTGAAATCATTGGAGCGCAGCCGGCGGGTATCGGCGATCGGCCAATTGAACCGGCCGAGGAAATGATCGGACAGCTGGAGGAAATCGTACCCGGCTTGCTTATAGGCATCGACCACATCCTCGGGCTTCAGGGCGCCGTCGGAAAGAGTTGAGTGAGTATGAATATTCCCGCGCCAGAAACGCCCTGGCGTCGAGAAGGGAGAAGTGCGCATGGGCGGTCAGGTTGTCGCCTTCGCCGTGCCGGGTCAAGATCATCCAACCAAAACCGGATGGTCTTTTTTGGGGATAGTAACATTCAGTAATATTCAGCAACAATTAGTCATATTCATACATTCAAATATATATCTTGATATTTGCGATCGATCAAACGCATGAAGCCGCTCCGGCGATATCGTGGCGCCCGCATTGAGGAGAGAAGAGATGGAAACGAGGAATTGGCCGGATTTTACCCGTGGCCTCAGCGCGGAGCTCAGGAACCTGCGCGGCGGCGCTCCGGAGGTGATGAAGGCGTTTGGGGCTCTCGCCCAGACCGCGGTTGCCGAGGGGGCGCTCGATCCGAAGACCAAGGAACTGATCGCGATCGCAATTTCAGTTGCGACGCGTTGCGACGACTGCATCGGCTTTCACGTCAAGGCGGCGGTCGATCGCGGCGCGACGCGCGAGGAAATCCTCGAAACGCTGGGCATGGCGATCTATATGGGAGCGGGACCGTCCGCGATGTACGCGAGTCACGCGCTTGCCGCCTACACGCAATTCGCGGCGCCCAAGGCCGATGCTGCATGACCTCGGAGGCACATTGATGTCGTTCAATCCGTTCTCGCGCTTCGGGCAGGCGGCTGACCCGGACGTTGTCGATTTTGGGGATTTGGAAGAGGCGGTGAGCGCCGATGCCTGGACGGTGGTGGACGTGCGCGAACCGCACGAATTCGCAGTCGGGCATATTCCCAACGCGCTCAATCTGCCGCTGTCGAGCTTCGATCCGGGAGAATTGCCGGAGGGCAAGCCCGTCGTTCTGATCTGCCAGGCCGGCGGACGATCCAAGAATGCCCTGAACCGAGCGCGGTCGATTGGCCGCGCCGACGTGCGCCACTATGCCGGCGGGATGAACGGCTGGCGCTCGCACGGCGGCGACGTGACCCTCTAAGGCGCGCCCGGTCAGAGTTTGCGCGGCGTCCCGGCGACATAGGTCTGCCGCACGGCGCGGTCGTCGCCCATCATCATGAGCGCGAATAGCTCGACCTCGAGATCGCCGTCCGCGGTCTCCATCCGGTGTTCCAGCGCGGGCGTCGCGCGCGGATCGAGCGCAACGAGGTCGGCCTCCTTGCCCGCTTCGACCGAGCCGATATGCTTGTCGAGGCTGAGCGCCCGCGCGTTGCCGAGGGTCATGCGGTAGAAGGCGTGGAGCGCCGGCCAGGACTGCCGGTTGAGCTGCAGGACCTTGTAGCCCTCCGCCGCCGTGTGCAGCATCGAATAGCTCGTCCCGCCGCCGACATCGGTCGCGAGCGCGATCCTGACGCCGGCCGTGGCGAGCCGCGCTTCGTTGAACAGGCCCGAGCCGAGAAAGAGATTGGACGTCGGGCAGAACGCGGCGACCGATCGGCTGGTCACGAGCTCGGCGACCTCGCTGTCGAGCAGATGAATGCAGTGGCCGAACACCGAACGGGGTCCGGTCAGGCCTGCCCGGGCGTAAACGTCGATGTAGCTCTTCGCCTCGGGGAACAGCTCCGCGACGCGGGCGATCTCGGCCTTGTTCTCGTCGGCATGGGTCTGGACGTAGCAGTCCGGAAACTCGCGCTTGAGCGCGCCCGCAGCGTCGAGTTGCGCCTCGGTCGACGTCACCGCGAAGCGTGGGGTGATCGCGTAATCGAGCCGGCCGCGACCGCGCCACCGCTCGATCAGCGCCTTGCTCTCGTCGTAACCGCGCTGGGCAGTGTCCATGAGCCCCGGCGGCGCGTCGCGGTCCATCATCACCTTGCCAGCGATCATGCGCGCGCCGCGGTCCTCGGCCGCGGCGAAGAACGCCTCGACGGACTTGGGGTGGACCGTGCAATAGACCATCGCCGTGGTCGTGCCCGAGCGGAACAATTCATCGAGAAAAAAATCGGCGACCCGCGCGCAATGCGCGGGATCGGCGAATTTCTGCTCCTCGACGAAGGTGTAGTTGTGGAGCCAGTCGAGCAGTTGCGCGCCGTAGGATCCGATCACCTGGGTCTGCGGATAGTGGATGTGGGCGTCTACGAAGCCGGCCATGATGAGGCAGCCGGCGTGATCGTCAACGACCGCGTCCCTCGGCGCGTGGGGGAGAACGTCGTTGGCCCGGCCTACGGCCTCGATCCGTCCGCCAGCGACGAGAACGGCGCCGTCGACGATCAGCGAGTACGCCGATGGACCGCCGACCGCCGGGTCCTCGTTGAAGGACAGGATGCGGCCCCGTATCACCCGCGCCTTCGCGCTCAAGGCAGGATGTCCTTGAGCCGCAGCGCCGCGATCCGGTCGATTTCGCCGAGCGCGGTCGCGGTCTCTGCGTCGGCGTCGTTGGCGAGGCGGCGGCGGAAGGCGGCAAGGATTTCGGCCTTGCTCTTTCCCTTGACCGCCATGATGAAGGGAAAGCGGAAGCGGGCGCGATAGGAGTTGTTGAGGGTGGCGAACTCGCGCAATTCCTCGGGCGTGAGACGGTCGAGCCCGGCGCTCGCCTGCTCGCTGGTCGAATCGGGCGTCAGCGTCCGCGCGAGCGCGAGCTTGCCGGCGAGATCAGGGTGGGCCTCGATCATCGCGCGCTTCTTCTGCGCCGACCCCTTGGCCGCCGCCGCGGCGAGCGCCTTCGCCAGGCCCCCGGCGGTGTCGGAGCCGGCGGCAAGGCCCGCGTCCCAGGCCGCCGCCGCGACCCAGGGCGAGTGCTCGTAGACGCCGCCGAAGCGTTCGACGAACAGCGTGCGAGTAAGGCGCGAGGGCTTCCACCCGTCCGGCGGCGGATGTCTCTGGATCCAGTGACGCGCGATGTCGAGCCGGGTCGGCATCCAGACACGATCGTGGCTTAAGGCATAATCGATGAATCTTGCCAGCGAGGCAGCGCGGCCCGGCCGGCCGACAAGGCGGCAATGAAGGCCGATCGACAGCATTTTCGGCGCGACCTCGCCCTCGGCGTAAAGCGTGTCGAACGAATCCTTGAGATAGGCGTAGAACTGATCGCCGGTATTGAAGCCCTGCGCCGTCGCAAATCGCATGTCGTTGGAATCGAGCGTGTACGGGACCATGAGCTGCGGCCCGCGCGGGCCTTCGAGCCAGTAGGGCAGGTCGTCGGCGTAGGAGTCGGCGCAATAGACAAACCCGCCCTCTTCCATGCCCAGCCTGATCGTGTTGACCGACGAACGGCCCTGATAGAAGCCGAGCGGCCGCGCGCCCGCGACCTCGGTGTGGATGCGGATCGCCTCCGCGATATGGCGCGCCTCGATGTCGGCGGGAATGTCGCGATAGTCGATCCATTTGAGACCGTGGGTGGCGATTTCCCACCCCGCCTCGTTCATCGCCGCGACCGCTTCGGGATTGCGCGCAATTGCGGTCGCGACCGCATAGACGGTGACTGGAACCGAGCGGTCCGTGAACAGGCGGTGGAGGCGCCAGAAGCCGGCCCGGGAGCCATATTCGTAGATCGACTCCATATTCATGTGTCGCATCCCCGGCCAGGGCGCGGCGCCGATGATCTCGGACAGGAACGCTTCGGACGCGGCGTCGCCGTGCAGGATGTTGTTCTCGCCGCCCTCCTCGTAATTGATGACGAACTGCAGGGCGACGCGCGCGTTGTTCGGCCAGCCCGCGTAGGGCGGCGTGCGGCCGTAGCCGATCATGTCGCGCGGATAGGTCTCGCCGTCCGTCATGCTCATCTGTCCCCCGGCCCGGCGATCGCCGCCCGCGCAACGCTACGACAGGACCGGGGTTTGCTCCAGCCCGCTGCTTCCGCGCTAAACTTTGCCCCGTTGTCCCGAGGATCGTAACGCGTTACGCTAGCGATCCGAAAAGACAGTCGAAATGTCCGCACCTGCAGAACGAATGAGGACGATGCGTGAAAGACGGCGCAGGCGAGGCTTGCGCGAACTGCGTCTCGTCGTTCCCGATTCACGCCTGCAGTCTGTCCGCCGGCGAATGGCCGCCGAGGTCGCGGGTCTCGTCCAGAGCAGCGAGGACGATGCGCTGAGTTGGATCGAAGCAGTTTCCGAGTTTGACGCGCTCGATTCGACTGGCGGGTGATGAAGCGCGGTGACGTCGTCGTCGTGGCCGCGACGGGCGACTACGGCAAACCTCGGCCGGCGGTGATCGTTCAGACCGATGCGTTTCCTGAGACGAATATTTCGGTCGTCGTCTGTCAGATGACGTCGGAAATCGCCGACGCGTCGGATTTTCGCGTCACGATCGATCCGAGCGAGCGAAATGGTTTGCGCAATCGATCCCAAATCATGGCCGACAAGCCAGTGACGATTCGACGGGCGCGGGTCGGGCGGTCGATAGGTCGCCTCGACGACGGCGATATTGCGCGGCTCAATGTTGCCCTGGCCTTCGTGATGGGCCTCGCAGACTGACGCCTCCGCGATCTAACAAGGGAAACTGGCCAAATAATAATGCCCCCAAAGGGGTTGGACGCCATAACCTTCGCAGCTCAGCTCGCTGTGGCTCGCCTGCGCGAGCCAATCGGCGGACTGGCGGTCACGCGGCAAAGAGACTTGATCAGTCTCGTCATAGACAAGTCCGCTGGAAGCCCAGACCATTCCGCCCCAGTCGAACACGACCAATCGGGGGCCCCGGTCGACCGGGAGGGCGGCGATCTGTCGATCATAGTAGGGTTTTGCGACGATGAAGTGGATCACATCCCCGATATGATTGCACGATCTGACGAATCCGATTGGGTTGACCGCGACAACGAGCAAAACGATTGGGAGAGCCGAAGCGATAACGCACCGCCTCCAATCCTTTCGCATCGCGGATCGAACGCTTACGATGAGGCTCCCTACGCCCGCTACGGCCCAGGCAAACAGGAGAGCGGGTATGCCGACGATCACGTAGAAAAAATTTGTCCCGAGAGGAGAGGCCGCCAAGACGATCAACGCGAGGGGAACGCCAAGCCCAGCCGCGAGCAGCCAGCGGGGCAAGCGAGATTGAGGCGCCATCTCCGCGCTCGTCGACGGGGCGGGGTCTTCGGCTCCAGTCATCGATCCCGCCCCTGAATTCCGCTCGCGCTATCTGTTCATACTCGCATGATTGGCCGCAATGTGGCGCAGGGACCGAACAGAACCGCGACCGCCCGTTCGCTATGTCCACGGCCTCAGTCCGCGATAACGTCGATCAACTCGAAGCCTTCCTTTCGCGCCGCATCAGCGAGGCGGGCGTCGAGCGTGACGACCTCGAGCGACGGGGGACGGCGTTCGGCGGCGAGGAAGGCCGCCGCAAGCTGAAGCGCATCGGCCGCGCGGAGAGGATGAACGCGAAGAAACCGCATGGCGTTCTCGCGAACGATCTCGCTCGGCTCGATCTCATGCCATCCATCGGCAAGCAGCTTGAGCCGATCAAGGGCAAGCGCAGCGCCTTTCCCATCAAGTGAGCCCGCGCGCTCGAGGCGGGCGACCGCCGAAGCGCACTCCACTTGCGACCCCCACCACGCCAGCATGTCCGAATCTCGCCTCGCCAGCGCCTGCAACGGGCGCGTCGTCGTCTCCGCGACCAGCAGCGGCACGATCGCCGAAGCGTCCCAGAATTTCACCGCCCTTCCCGCCGCTCGTCGAGCAGCAATTCAACGGCCGACGCTTTGGCGCGGGGCGGAGATGCGCTGAAAAGAGACGCAGGCGGACCGTTTCGGCGCGGCCGTAGCACGCCGTCGCGGATGAGCCGCGACAGCCGGCCGTCTTGTCCATTTTCCTCGCCGCCGGCGACAGGCTCCAGTCGCGCGACGGGTCGCCCTCGATCGACGATCAACACCGGGGAGCCGCCCCTAAGGCCATCGATCAAGGCGCTGAGGTTGTTCTTGGCCTGGGTTATGCTGGCTTTTTTCATCCAAGCTAAAATAGCTTCGGCGGAAGCGCCAATCAAGGCCGCTCCGTCCGGGCATTCGCCCCGGCGAGACCGGCTCGCGCTTGACCCGGGCCGACGCCGAGGCTGCCGCTCCCCGCCGCCCGTGACGGCGCGCAAAGTGCTAGAATAATCTCATGACCGACATATCGCTGCGTTTCGAGCCGCCCTTCGCCCGCATCGTCCTCAACCGCCCGGAGCGCCGCAATGCGATCACGCGCGCGATGTGGCGGGCGCTGCCGGCGATCCGCACCGCGATCGAGGCGCGCGAGGACATGCTGGTCGCGCTCGTCGAGGGCGAGGGCGCGCATTTCAGCGCCGGCGCCGACATTTCCGAGTTCGACGAGGCTTACCGCGACGCCGCGACGGCGCGCGACTACGGCGATGCGGTGCAGGACGGCCTCAGGGCGCTGATGGAGCTCGATCGCCCGACCATCGGCGTCATCCGCGGCGTCGCGGTCGGGGGCGGGCTTGGTCTCGCGCTCGCCTGCGATCTCAGATTCTGCGCCGCCGACGCGCACCTTGCCATCACTCCCGCCAAGCTCGGCCTCGTTTATGGTCATGCCGAGACCCGCCGGCTCGTCGAGCTTGTCGGCCCCTCGCGGGCCAAGGACCTCCTCTTTACCGGCCGGCGGATCGAAACCGAGGAGGCGCTGGCCATCGGGCTCATCGACCGGAGGATCGGGACCGCGCTTGAGGAAACCGTGCTTGGCTACGCGCGCGGGCTCGCCGAATTGAGCCAGGTCTCGATCCGCGGCGGCAAGCGCGCCGTCGATGCGGTCGCCGCAGGGATGAGCCAGGAGACGCCCGGGTATCGCGCACTCGCCGAGGCTGCCGCCCTGGGGCCGGATTTCGCCGAAGGGCGGGCGGCGTTCGCGGCCAAGCGGGGGGCGGTGTTCAAGTTCCGCGGGCCAACCGCGCCGCTGGCCCAGGGCTAGCGGGCCATCCTTGATGTCTCCCCTGGTCCTCGCCGTCCTGGCGCTCGTCGGATTCGCCTCCGGGTTCGTCGATGCGATCGCGGGCGGCGGCGGCCTCCTGACCCTGCCGTCGTTGGCGCTCGCCGGCCTCGATCCGGTCGCCGCGGTCGCGACCAACAAGCTCGCGGGCACGTTCGGCACCGCCTCCGCCACGCTCGCCTTCGCCAAGGCTGGCAAGATCAACGCGAACATGGCCCCGGCCGCGCTCGCCGCCTGCGTCGGCGCGATTCTCGGCGCGCTGATGCTCCCATTCGCGCCGCGGGCGCTGTTGAGCCAGGCGCTGCCGCTCGTCCTGATCGGCGTTGCGCTCTATTTCGCTTTCGCGCCCAACTTGGGCGATATGCAGCGCCGCCCGCGCCTGTCGCCTGGGGTCTACGCTTCGACCCTCGCGCCGGCGATCGGCTTCTATGATGGCGTATTCGGCCCGGGGGCCGGCTCCTTCTACATGATCGCCCTTGTGGTGCTGGTCGGCCTTTCCATCATCCCGGCGATGGCGGGCGCGCGTTCAAGCAATTTCGGCAGCAACTTCGGCGCCCTCGTCGTCTACGCCATGTCGGGACATATCGTCGTCGGAGCAGGACTGGCGATGGGCGCCGGCGCTTTCCTCGGCGCCCGGCTCGGCGCGCGCACGGCGCTCAGGGCCGGAGCGTGGCTCGTGCGCCTCCTCATCGTCGTCGTCAGCTGCGCCATGGCGCTCCGGCTGCTTGCCGCGCCCGGCGGGCCGCTCGCCTTCATCTGGAAATAGACCGGCGGCCGGCCGACTTTGACCGGCGCGGATCAGGACCGCCGCGACTCTTAGTCAGAGGCAACCGTCTCGGCGGAATGCTCCGCGGGTTCACGAACTTCGTCTCTTGCGCGCCGGTCGCGCCCCACCGCCCTGTCGATGGCGGCTCTCGCCCGATGAGCGATCCGCGCGACATAGGGGTTCTTCATGATCGCCGCGTGGTCGCAAGGCAGGCGTTCAATCTCAAGCCCGTGGCCAACAAGCCGCTTCCACTCTATTTCGGGCAATTCATGAAACCCGTAAGGTAAGGCGGAGGTTTCAGTCGCCTTGAAGAGGATAACTCGCCCGGAATACGGCAAGCGGCGGTAGGCCCGCATGACGGTATAAATTGTTTCCACATCGAAGGAATCCGGCCGATAATATGTCGGCCCATATCGCCACTTCCTGAGTGCGAGTTTTGTATTATACCTCATCCATTCTTTGGTCAATCTTGTTCGCGCTTTGTATTTTAGTCTCTCAAAGAATATCGAAGGCGAGTATGACATTATCTTTACGGCACGGTCTCCGATCGAATGCTTGAGTGCCACCGGCAGGTAAGTATCCACCAAACCGACAAGCTCGACGGCCTCTCCGCTGGCCGTCAATTGTTGCGCCATCTCGTAGGCGATCAAGCCGCCCCAGGAATAGCCGATCAGAAAATACGGGCCTTTTGGCTGAACCAAGCGGAGCTCTTCGATGTAGTGAGTAGCGAGCGCCTCAATCATCGGCAGCCTGAGGACGCTCCCCGGCAGCGATCCAACGCCGAAACGGAGATTGTAAACCGGCTGATCGGCGCCGATGACCTCGAAAAATTCACCGCCGGTGATTTCAATGCAAAATAACGGAGGGCGGGAATGTCCCCGCTGAATTGGAATCAACGAGAACCACTTCGGCGGCGCGCTCTGCGTTTGAAGCAATTGAGCCAGCGCGGCGATGGTTGGCGAATGAAAAACGGTCGACAGCGGCAGATTCGTCTTGAATGTCGCGCCGATCCCCGACAGCAGGCGAATTGCGAGCAGAGAGTGGCCGCCGAGGTCGAAAAAATTCTCGTGCCGGCCGACGCGCTCGAGTCTCAAGAGATCGGCGACAATCCGCGCCAGGCGCTCTTCGATGTCGCCGACCGGAGGTTCGTAGCCTCGAGCCCCGAAGGCGCTCATGTCCGGCGCGGGCAAGGCCTG
Organism: uncultured Alphaproteobacteria bacterium; assembly: GCA_963806935.1. Classification (GTDB taxonomy): domain Bacteria; phylum Pseudomonadota; class Alphaproteobacteria; order Rhizobiales; family Beijerinckiaceae; genus Roseiarcus. The sequence continues at coordinate 62,771 of CAWEAT010000013.1, read as the reverse complement.
GCGGTCGAGCTTGCCGTTCGCGGTCAAGGGCAGCGTTTCGAGCCGAACATAGGCCGCCGGAACCATGTAGTCGGGGAGGCTGGCGGAAAGATGCGCGCGCAGCGTCTCGGCTTCGGGCGGCGGCGTATCCGCCCGCGGCGTGATGTAGGCCACGAGTCGCTTGTCGCCAGGCGCGTCGTCCCGCGCCAGCACGATCGCTTCGCGCACCCCGGGATGCTCGGCGAGCCGCGCTTCGATCTCGCCAGGCTCGATCCGGAACCCCCGGATCTTCACCTGGAAATCATTGCGGCCGAGAAACTCGATCGTCCCGTCGGCCCGGAACCGGCCAAGATCGCCGGTCCGGTAAAGCCGCTCTCCCGCCACGAACGGGCTGGCGATGAATTGCTCCGCCGTCAGCTCGGGCCGGTTGAGATAGCCGCTTGCGACGCCTTGTCCGCCGATAAGAATCTCGCCCGCCGCGCCGATAGGGACGGGTTCGCGATATTTGTCGACAATATAGATTCGCGTGTTCGCAATCGGCCGCCCGATCGGAATGCTTGTCGCCGAGGGCGCGACCTCACGAATTTGGTAAGTGGCGGCGAAAGTCGTCGTTTCGGTGGGGCCGTAGCCGTTGAGCAGGCGCTGCGGCCGGCTCCTCTCGAGAACGCGCGCCGCAACCCGCGGGTCCACCACATCGCCTCCGGTGATCAGAATGCGCAGGCGCGCGAACGGGGCGGCCAGCACGTCGGCGTATTGGTGAAAGAGCCCCGCGGTCAGCCAGAGCACGGTGATCGCGTGCCGCTCGAGCCACCGCCCGAACCGTTGAGGATCGAGCAGGGTTGCCTGGTCGACGATGACGACAGCGCCGCCGTTCAGCAGCGTCGCCCACACCTCCATGGTGCTGGCGTCGAAGGCCGGGTTGGAGGCGAAGGCGACGCGGTCGGTCGACTGGAAGTCGGCGTAGCCGTTATTGACCGCGAGCCGTACGATCGCCCGGTGCGGGGTGAGAACGCCCTTGGGTTCGCCGCTGGAGCCGGACGTATAGATGACATAGGCCGTCGCCTCCCCGGCGGCCGAGGATTCCCAATCGCGCCCGTCCGGTCCGCCCGGCGTGTCGTGGTCGATGTCGATCGGCGTCACGCCGTCGATCTCGGGCGCGATTGCGCCCCCGCCGGTCAAGACGACGTGGGCGCCGCAGTCGTTGATCATGAACGCCTGGCGCTGGGGCGGAGCAGTTTGGTCAAGGGGCACATAGGCTGCGCCGCATTTGAGAATCGCCAGTTGGGCGACGACGAGGCCGATCGACCGTTCAAGCGCGATCGCCACCCGGTCGTCCGGCCCTACCCCCAGAGCTCTCAGGCGACGGGCGAGGCGGTTGGCGCTGGCGTCGAGTTCGGCATAGGTCAGCCGGCGGTCGTCGTGCACGAGAGCGCACGCCTGCGGCGTTCGCGCCGCTTGCGCCTCGACCAGCTCATGCACGCCTGCGTGCTGCGGAGTGTTGGTTTCGGTCGCGTTCCATTCGACCAGCAGCCGGTGCCGCTCGGCCTCGCCGAGCAGCGGCAGCCGATCGACCGCCTGCGTCTCGTCCGCCGCCATCGCCTCGAGCATCCGGCTAAGGTATCCGCCGTGACGCTCGATTGTTTCGCGGTCGAACAGGGCGGTTGAATACTCGAGATCGCCGACGATGCGGCCGCCGGCCTCGCCGAGGCTCAGCGTGAGATCGCATTTGGCGTGGAAACGCGGCGGCTCGTCCATCGGGATCGTCGTCAGGCCGGGCAGTTCGAGGGGCTCCTCGTCATGGTTCTGCCAGGCGAACATCGTCTGGAAGATCGGCTCATACGCAAGGCTTCGCGGCGGCCGCACAATCTCCACCACATGCTCGAACGGCAGGTCCTCGCGCCGCCGCGCGTCGAGAACCCGCGTCTTGACCCGGTCGAGAAGCTCTCCGACCGAAGGATCTCCCGAGAGATCGACCCGGAGCGCCAGGCTATTGACGAAGAAGCCGATCAGGGGCTCGATCTCGACCTGGCCGCGGTTGGCGACGGCCGCGCCGATCACCACGTCCTCCTGGCCGGACAGTCGCGACAGCAGCGCCGCCCAGCCGGCCAACAGCGTCATGAAGAGCGTCGTTCCGCGCCGCAGGCTGAGGGCCTTCAAGGCCGCGGTGAGCCGCTCGTCGAACTCGAGCCGCAAGGCCGCGCCCGCGTAATCCTGCTTGGACGGACGCGGGCGGTCGAGTGGCAAATTGAGAACCGCGGGCGCGCCGGCGAGGGTGCGGCGCCAATAGTCGGCCTGCTCCCGCCGCATCGCTTCGGAGAGCCAGCGGCGCTGCCAGACCGCGTAATCCGCGTATTGGATCGCAAGACCCGGCAGCGGATCCGCCCGTCCGCCGCTGAACGCGGCGTAGAGCGCGCTCAGTTCGCGATTGAGAACGCCCATCGACCAGCCGTCGGAGACGATATGATGCAGGGTGATCACAAGCGCGTGGTCGCGATCGCCGATCCGGATGAGCCGTCCCCGGGCCAACGGGCCGCGTTGCAGGTCGAACGCCCCGGCGCTCTCCTCGGCGACAAGCCTTTGCAGCGCGCCTTCGGGGTCGCGCTCACCCGCGAGGTCATGTTCCTCGAGCGCAAACCCAACGTCCGGAGGAGCGATGTGCTGAACCGCCTGACCGTCGACAGCGACAAAAGTGGTTCGCAGCGCCTCGTGCCGCGCGACCAGGCGGTCGAGCGCGCGGCGCAGGGCGTGCTTGTGCAATTCGCCCCTCAGCCGCACGTTCAACGGGATGTGGTAGGCTTCGCTGACGCCGTCGATCTGCGCCAGGAACCACAGCCGCTGCTGCGCGAACGAGAGCGGCGGCGCGCTGGCGCGGCCCGCCGGTCCGATCGCCGGCAAGGGACTGCGGGCCCCCACTTCCGCAGCGGCCGAAAACCCGGCCAGAGTGGGCCTGGCGAAAAGATCCGCCAGCGGCAGGTCCGCGCTCAACGCCTGCCGCAGCCGCGAAAGCATTCTGACCCCGAGCAGCGAGTGGCCGCCGAGTTCGAAGAAGTTGTCATGGCGCCCGACGCGCTCCACCCGGAGCAGGGCGGCCCAGATCCCCGCCAGGGTCTCTTCGGTCTTGCCCTGAGGCGGCTCGTAGCCGGGGGCGGCGAAGGCGTTTCTGTCCGGCGCCGGAAGCGCGCTGCGATCGAGCTTGCCGTTGGCGTTCAGCGGCAGCGCCTCGAGCCGGACATAGGCCGCCGGAACCATGTACTCGGGCAGGCTCGCGGCGAGATGCGCCCTCAGCGCCTCGGCCCCGGGGGCGGCGCCATCCGCCGGCGTTGTGTAATAAGCCACGAGCCGGCTGTCGCCGGGCGCGTCTTCCCGCGCGAGCACAAAGGCTTCGCGCACGCCCCGATGCTCCGCCAGTCGGGCCTCGATCTCGCCAAGCTCGATCCGGAAGCCGCGGATCTTCACCTGGAAATCGTTGCGGCCGAGATAATCGATCGTCCCGTCGGACCGGAACCGGCCAAGGTCCCCGGTCCGGTAGAGCCGCTCTCCCGCCACGAACGGATTGGCGATGAATCGCTCGGCGGTCAGCTCAGGCCGGTTGAGATAGCCCCTGCCGACTTGCACCCCGCCAATATGTATCTCGCCGGGTTCGCCGATCGGGACCGGCTCGCGAAAGCGGTCCAGAATATAGATCCGGGTGTTTGCGATCGGACGGCCGATCGGAACGTTCGCCGCCGGGGTCCCGGCTGGAGAGCTCCAGGCCGTCACCTCGATCGCGGTCTCCGTCGGTCCGTAGAGGTTGTGCAGCTCAACTCCCGGAAGCCGCTCATGGAACAGCCGCACAAGGCCGGGGGACAACGCTTCGCCGCTCGTGAACACGCGCCTCAGGCTGGCGCATGTCGAGGCTTCCGCCACTTCGAGGAAAGCCCCCATCATCGAGGGCACGAAGTGCAAGGTGGTGATCGCCTCACGCTCGACGGTCTCGATCAGATAGGCCGGATTCCTGTGCCCGCCGGGACGCGCCATCACGAGCCTGGCGCCGTCCAGCAGAGGCCAGAAAAATTCCCACGCCGAAACATCAAAACTGAACGGCGTTTTTTGCAGGAGCCGGTCGTCGGGGCTGAGCCCATAGGCCTTTTGCCCCCAGGCGAGGCGATTGACCAAGCCCCGGTGCTCGTTCATCGCGCCCTTGGGCTGGCCCGTCGATCCGGAGGTATAGATGACATGGGAGAGATGGCGGGACGTGAGACCGACCGCGGCAGGGTCGGGGTTGGCGGATGAGTTCCGGCTCCATGCCGCGTCCTCCCCGACGTCGAGGATCGGCGGACGATCCGCCAGCGCCGCCATGCCCTCTTCGAGCGCGGCCCGCGCTGGGCCGTGGGTCAAAACCGCGACGGGCGCGCTGTCCCCGAGCATGTACGCCAGCCGCTCGGCCGGGTAGCCGGGGTCAAGCGGCACATAGGCGCCGCCGGCCTTGTGGATCGCGACCAGGCCCACCACCATCTCAAGGCTGCGCTCGGCGCAGATCGCGACCCGGTCGTCTGGCCGCACCCCCAGGGCGCGCAGATGATGGGCGAGACGGTTGGCGCTGGCGTTGAGTTCTGCGTAGGTCAGCCGTTCACTGTCGCAAACGACCGCGATCGCATCGGGCGTCCGCGCGACCTGGGCTTCGACGAGTTCGTGCACGCATTTGTCGTGCGGATAGTCGGCCTCGGTCGCGTTCCACTCGACCAGCACCCGATGCCGCTCGGCGGCGTCGAGCTGCGGCGGAGGTTCGGCTTCCGGCGCCTCGCGGCCGGTCAGGCCCGCCGCCTCGATCGGCGACGAGGCTACGCGCGCGCCCTCGAGCGCGTCGCGCGATTGATGATCCGCATACCCCAATGGAGGCCCCAGAATTGCTGCAGCATACGGGACCTTTTTCCCGTTGGGCGGGGCGGAGCCGATATTGGCCGCGCCACGCCCTTGGGTCCCCAAGCCCCTGCCCAGGACGGCGCGCGGGAGTTTAGTCTTGAGATGTTAACAGCGCTAGAGCAATCAGCCTCGGGCGCGCCATCGTATGGATCAAGAGACTGTGTCCGGACTTGGTGAAGGCCACCGAGTCGGTCAACCGGACTTCGACGTCGTGATGCTCCAGAAACACGCCGTCGATTGGATGTGTGGCCTTGTAGACGGCCTCCTTGATGCAGAAAAGCAGGCGGGCCGAGACGAGATCGCCTTTGAGCTCGCGGCGTTCGTTCGCGGTGGCGATCATGTCGAGCAAGTCCTCCGGCAGCGGCAGCGGCGGCTCGATGTCGATCCCGACGCTCAGGATCGCGGAGGCGCGCGCGACCGCGGCCACGGCGTATTGATCATCATGGGCCAGCGAACCGACAAAGCCCGGCGGCCACCGGGGCGCGCGGGACGCGGAGCGGGGCAGCTCGCTTTCCGGCGAAGCGCCGAGCTTCGCCAGCAGCGCCCTGGCGACGATCCTCGCCGCTCCGCTCGCGCGACGCACCGAAGCGACCGCGCGGTCCATTGGTCGAAGCTCCGCCGCGGTCAGCGCCAACTCGTCGCCAACCGCGATCTCGCGGGCCCCCGCGCGGAGCTCCGGATGAGCCGCGCGCGCCAGCATCTCCAGCCGAGCCGAAAGGTCCGACGAAGCCGCGCCGTCGGCCTCGTCGCGAGTCACGTCGCTAGATCCGGAACGATCTGGCGGGGCTGTGCGAGAGCGCCCGCCATTCCGCCCCGCGTCGCGATCGTCGCCCCCTCTAGCCCGGCCAGCCGAAATGGCGGCGCAACTGCTGTTCGCTGATCTCATCGGCCATCGCGAGCGGGTCCCAGGCCGGGGCTGACTGCACCTGTTCGCGGGTGACGTTCAGCTTGACCTCACGATCCACCCAATCGACGTCGGTCACCGCGTTGGGCGCCAACCGGACGGTCTTGCCCGGCCACCAGTTCCTGGTCGCGATGACGAGATACCGAATGTCCCAGCTGGCGTCGTCGGCGAGGAGGTTCTCGACATGGCCGAGTTCGCCGTCGGAGGCGTGGACACGATACTCTTTGACTGAAGCCGCGCTGCGCAGGCCCGGTTCGCCGTCGGGAGCAGTCTCGATGCCCTTCGCCCGATCCTCGGCCGCTTCGGCGACGACGCCGTTTTCGCTGAAATTGGCGCCGCTCCAACCGGGATCCCACCCGTAATAATCGTAGAGCAGCGCCTCCATATCCTTCGTCACCGGGTCGTCTTCGCGCGCTTCGGGACTGGCCTCGATCTGCTGCCGGGTCAGATTGACGGACACTTCGAGCGTTTCGCCCGCGCTCAGCATCGGCAACCGCGGCTTTGTCGGAACCGCGAGCGGAGCGATGGCTGACGGGTGGACCAGCACCTTGCGGCCGGGCAGCCAATCGCCGGTGTCGACCACCATCCAGCGGATTTTCCAGCTTCGGTCGTCGAACAGGAAGTCCTTGACGGCGCCGATGCGGCCGTCGGTCGCCCGAATCGCGCATCCTTCAAGACCACTCATGGCAAACAGCATGGCGCCATCCCTTCCGGTAATGCAGGCGGAAGAGACTAGCACCAACACGGGCGCCCGGGCGCCGTCAATCGCTGACAGGAGCGATATCTCGGAGCCCTTGGGCGGGCCGTCTCAGTCAAAGTCATTCTTCGGGCGGACCCACTGCCCGAAGCTGCCATCCGGCCCGGCGGACCCTGGGCGGGGAGCTTTTGGAAATGAGGCGGGACCAAATCCTACGCCGAAGTGGACGCTCGTTGTTGTCGGCTATCGCATGGGAACGATCACCAGCTTTCCCTTAGGGGAGCCTGTCCTCTCGAGTTCGACGACGGCCGATATCGCCTCGGATAGCGGCACGATGCGGCCGATCGCCGGGACGAGCTGGCCCCGCTCGAAGGCCTCGGCGATGCCGGCCATGCATTGCGGGTTCGGGTTGCCGAACACCAGGTGATGTCGCGACGGGAGCAGGCAACCAACCATCTTGGCGAACGTGGGGACGATGTGCAGCGACATGCCATGACGTTTGAGCATCGCGCCGCATTGGCTCAGCGACAACGCGCCCGCCGTATCGAAGACCACGTCGAAGCGATGTCGATACGGAGCGATGTCGAAGGCGCGATAATCGACCACCTCGCTCGCGCCTAGCGCCAGCGCTTCCTCGCGTCCGGACGCGCTACAACTGCCGACGATGTTTGCGCCGCGCATGCGCGCTATCTGCACCGCCGAACGTCCCACCCCGCCCAGACACCCGGTGATGAAGACCGACTGGCCAGCTCTGAGCTTTGCCTTCGCTGCCAGCGCGTTCCAGGCCGTCAGGCTCACTATGGTCAAGGCGGCGGCCTGCTCGAACGAGATGGAGGGCGGCTTAAGCCCAACGTTTTTTTCGTCTGCAACGACGTATTCGGCGAACGCGCCTGCTTGACGGATGGAGGTGACGCCAAAGACTTCATCACCCACCTTGAGCCGCTCCACCCCCGGCCCCACGGCTTCGACCACACCAGCGAAATCGTGGCCCAGGCCGCGCGGAAACCGGGACCCGGAAATCGCCTTCATCTCGCCCCGGCGAATTTTCCAGTCCATCGGGTTGGCTGCTGCAGCCCTGACCAGAACGCGAATTTGGCCCCGCCCCGCGTCCGGTGTCTTCACCTCGTCCAGCCGCAGTTCATCCGGTGCGCCAAAATGGAGATATTGAACGCGCTTCATAAGCAAGACCTCGATTTGTCGGCCCGCATCGTCCACTTTCCACGTCCGGATTTGGCTGATAGGCTAGTCTAATATCATTGCTCTTGGCACAGTCATGCGAGGAATGCTCGCCTTGGACTCCGCCTTTCAGCGTGCATGACGATTGTTTTCAGGCAGGGGTAAAGGCCGGTTGCGGTCATCGCCCGCCCCACCACACCCAGACGAAGCCTGCCGCGAGCACCGCCTCCCCGACGACCGAGCGGAAGACGCCAGCGCTGACTCGCCGAGCCAGGAACTCGAAGAGCCCGAGACACGCGAGCAGCGCGATCGCTCCGCCCATGACCAGACAGACCGCCGAGCGGAGATCCGAGGGGGCAGCCGCTCGTCCGAGGAAGAACATTAGGGCGAGGCCGAGATAGATCGCGCCAATCCGGCGAAATAGAATAAGCGAACCGGCCGTAGCCTCGATGCCCCACTCCCTGAGCACGGAACCCCCGGCGAAGATGAAGCGGAGGCCAAGAACGCAGCCGGCGCACGTCACGATAATCGCCATTACTTGAAAGGTCATTGTCGGTCTCCTTTGATCAAGTAACTGTGGGCAAGATGCTCGTATTATGACGCATGGGAATAGCTCGTCAGAGGGTTAACAGTGCTTTTGTGTAGCCAAAGCCCATGAATGAAAACCAAAGGAGTGGGAGTTTGTTCACTATTGTCTCCCTTGTTGGGGCCCAGAAAGCTGTATCGCGCTTAGCCAATTCGTCGAACGGTTGGCGATTGCGTCGAAACAGGATCATGGACGATTGCGCTCAGACGATCCATGCGCTATCGTCTATTGTTTGTTGGAGACCGTCCAAAGATGGATGCGCTGTCCGATGTCATCTCGTTCCTGGAGCTGAGAAGCTATCGCGTTGGCGGGTTCGAGGCGGGCGGCGATTGGTCGATCCGCTTCGGCGCGTATGAGGCGATCAAATGCTACGCCGTGACCTCGGGTGCGTGTTGGCTCGCAGTGGAGGGCGATGGCGAGCCGGTCCATCTCCAACAGGGCGACTGCTTCCTCTTGCCACACGGCCGGCCGTTCCGAATTGCAAGCGACCTGGCTTTGCCGCCCGATGATTGGCGGCGCCACTTTGTCGGCGCCCGCGAGGGCGAAGTTGTCAGGTTGAACGGCAGCGACGGGGTCACGGTGCTCGGGAGCCATTTCCAGCTCGCTGGGCCGCAGGCGGAGATGCTGGTCGGCATGCTGCCGCCTGTCGTCCATCTGCAAAGAGAGACCGAGCGCGAGGCTTTACGCTGGGCCTTCGATCGAATGCGGCAGGAACTGACCGATCTCAAGCCGGGAGGCGTCCTGATCGCCCAGCAACTTGCCTACATGATCTTCGTCCAGGCGCTCCGCCTCCACCTCGACGAGAGCGAGGGCGTCGGCTGGCTGTTTGCGCTCTCCGACAAGCAGGTGGGGGCGGCGATCGCGGCGATGCATCGCGAGCCGGCGCGGCGCTGGACGGTGGCGGCGCTGGCCGACGAAGTCGGCATGTCACGATCCGGATTTCGCGGCGCGATTTGGGCTATTGGTCGGCGACGGACCGATCGAATATCTCACGCGTTGGCGGATGCTGCTCGCCGGACGCAGCCTCAAGCGCGGCGAACCCGTCGGCGCCGTCGCCCGCTCGGTCGGGTATGAATCGGAAAGCGCGTTTAGCACTGCCTACAAGCGCGTGATGGGCAGCACGCCTCGTCATCACGCGCGGCGGGCGGCCGTTGCGTAGGAGGCTAGTCCGTGTGGACGGATTGAGGGCAACCGATCACCGCTTCGCGATCGTGGACGAGCAGCTCACAAGGGCCTTCGGCATATCTGGGGAGCGCGTGAGGTCTCTCAGTACAGCCGAGCAATTACAATTGGTCTAGCGGAACTGGGAGATGACGATTGGCGGACGCGGGTTGACTAGCGATGTCTGCCTTGGCGGTACGCTCGCGTGAAAGGCGAAGGCCGCTTCCGGCCAACTCGGGACGTCCGCCGCAGCTTGAATGTCGTAGAGGGGTCGATTCGACCCCTTCGCCACGCGCGGAATGTCTGCTCCTTGCGAATTGCGGTCGTCAACTGCGTCGCTCACCTGCGCCGCTATCCGCCCGACCGGCAAACCGAGACAGGTGGAAGCGGTTGACGCATCCGCGGCGAGAAGCCTATAAGCGCGGCTCCGAAAGGCTGGGCTTGAAACCCGGCCTGTTTGATTTTGAGCCGGGCCCGCTTTGAGCGGAGCCGACAAGGGAAAAAGAAGTTCATGGCCAATACGAAGTCGGCCCAGAAGGCGGCCCGCCAGACTGACCGCCGCACCGAGGTCAACAAGTCGCGCCGCAGCGAAATGCGCACCTATGTCCGCAAGGTCGAGGAGGCGATCGCCTCCAAGGACCCCAAGGCCGCGGCCGAGGCGCTGGGCGCGGCCGAACCCAAGCTCGCCCGCGCGGCCCAGAAGGGCATCGTGCACAAGAACGCCGCGTCGCGGAAAATCTCCCGCCTGACCAAGCGGGTCAAGGCGATGGCCAGCTGATCGCCCGCTGACCCGCTTTCGCTTGGCGCCGCTTGCGCAATGACCGACGTTCCTCCCGACCGGCTCAGCGTCGATCCGGCAAGTCCGTTTTACGATGAAGCCGCGCTCGCGCGCGGCGTCGGCGTCCGGTTCCGGGGCGTCGAGCGGCGCGACGTGCAGGAATATTGCGTGCGGGAAGCCTGGATCCGGGCGGCGGCCGGCAAGGCTCTCGATCGCCGCGGCCAGCCGCTGGTGATCAAGATGACCGGAACCGTCGAGCCCTATTTTCAGGCCGCCGACGCTTCCGCTGCTGACGGAAACTGACACTCCGGGTCGATATGGGTTGAGCCGGTCAAACCCGGAGCTGTCCCCATGCGCAATGTCGGTTTCATTCTGGTCTATGTCGATGACGTCGCCGCGAGCCAAGCGTTCTACGCTTCGATCCTCGGCCGGCCGGCGATCGAGTCATCCGCCACCTTCGCGATGCTGCCCGCCGGCCCCGGCCTCATGCTCGGCTTATGGCGGCGCGACGGGGTGAAGCCCGCCGCCTCCGCCCCCGGCGGCGGCGAGATCGCTTTTCCTGTGGAAAACCCCGCCGAGGTCGATGCGACCTTCGCCGAGTGGCGAGGCCGCGGCGTCACAATCGCGCTCGCGCCGACCCAAATGGATTTCGGCTACACTTTCGTCGCCCTCGATCCGGACGGCCAGCGCCTGCGCGTCTTTGCGCCGTCGCCGAACTGAGCGGGCCGGCCGGCGGCGTGGCCGGAAGGCTTTGGGCCTGGGAAGCAGAAATTGGCGACATTCTGTTCCAGAAACTCAGAAGTCGTGCTATCTTGTTTTCATCGCCCAACGAGCGCCCCGGCCGCCGACAGGCAAAGGGCCGGGAAGACCTCTTTGCCGCCGGCCGACGGCGCAAGCCATTGAAAAATCTCGATCCCGCCAAGGGAATCCAAGGAAATCAAAGCCTTTTCCTTGGAGCGCCTTGGCTCCCCATTGGCTATCTTCGGCTCGGTTTGGGAAAATTTGGAAGCGGCTTGGCTCGGGGTCAGAGCCCCTCGAAAAGCGCTGTCGACAAATAACGCTCGGCGAACGAGGGAATGATGACCACGATCGACTTGCCGGCATTCTCCGGCCGGCGGCCGACGTCGATCGCCGCGGCGACGGCGGCGCCGGAGGAGATGCCGACCGGAATGCCCTCGACCCTCGCCACCAGCCGGGCGGTGTCGAAGGCGGTCTGGTTCCCGACCACGACGACCTCGTCGATCACGCCGCGATCGAGGATCGCCGGAACGAATCCGGCGCCGATGCCCTGGATCTTGTGCGGCCCCGGAGCGCCGCCGGAAAGAACGGGCGAGTCTTCGGGTTCGACCGCGACCATGCGGACGCTTGGCTTGCGGGCCTTCAGAACCTCGCCGACGCCTGTGATCGTGCCCCCGGTGCCGACGCCGGAGACGACGATGTCGACTTCGCCGTGCGTGTCGTTCCAGATTTCCTCCGCCGTGGTCCGGCGGTGAATTTCCGGATTGGCGGGGTTCTCGAACTGCTGCGGCATCGCCGCGCCCGGCGTCTCGTTGACGATCTCGTTCGCCTTGGCGATGGCGCCTTTCATGCCCTGCGCGGCGGGGGTGAGGACCAGCTCGGCCCCAAGCAGGGCCAGCATCTTTCGCCGTTCGATCGACATCGATTCGGGCATCACCAGGATCAGCCGGTAGCCGCGCGCGGCCGCCACGAAGGCGAGCGCAATGCCGGTGTTCCCGGAGGTGGGCTCGACGAGAACGCCGCGGCCGGGCGAGATCGTTCCCTTCGCCTCGAGGGCGTCGACCATAGCGACCCCGATGCGGTCCTTGACGCTCGAAATCGGATTGAAGAACTCAAGCTTCGCCAGAAGATGGGCGCCGACCCCCTTCTCCTTGGCGATCCGGCTCATGCTGACGAGAGGCGTATCGCCGATCGTGTCGGTGATCGATGCATAAATCCTCCCGCGGCCTGGCGTTCCGCCTGCATTCGTCATTTGACCGCTACTCCAAAATGCCCGCCGGGCCCGCGCCTTGCGACGCGGGCCGACGATAACATTTTATGCGGAACAAAACTATGGAACGCGGCAATTGCCGGGATCAGATAGCAAAATCGCCGGCTGCCTTTTCGTCGTCGAGCACGTGGGCTTTCTCGGCCGTCTCGCACATCTGTTCGACGGTGATCGAATCGAGATTGGCGAGAAAGGTTTCGCCTGCCTTGCGAACGGCAGGATCGATCACACGCTCGAGCAGGATCGAATTTGCGCCCAGATCCTCCGGATCCGCGGTGCTCAGCGACATCGCGGTGCGCACGATTTCGCCGATGGTGATCCGCCGGCGCTCGCGCGCCAGTTCGTAGCCGCCGCGCGGCCCGCGCACGCCCTTGAGGATCTTGGCGTGGACGAGCCCCTGGAGCAACGTCTCCAGATGGCGCGGGGGCAACTTATGACGCGCCGCCAAAGCCTTGGCTGCAACTGGCGCCGAGCGCGAATGCAACGCGACATCGACGACTGCGGCGATCGCGAGAACGCTCCGTCGCGATAGTAGGTTCATCATCTACCTCCTAGGATGAGAGCCCGGTGGAACCGAATCCATCGGAGCCCCGGACACTCGACGTGAGCCGCTCGCTCGCAATCAGAGCGACGCGTTCCACAGAACAAACGACAAGTTGCGCAATGCGCGCACCCCGCCGGACGGCAAAGGGCTTCGTCCCAAAATTGATGAGGATGACGCCAATCTCGCCGCGATAGTCAGCGTCGATCGTCCCCGGACTGTTGAGGACCGTCACCCCATCGTTCAAAGCCAGCCCTGACCGGGGCCGGATCTGAGCTTCGAATCCATTCGGCAACTCAAGCGCTAGCCCGGTCGCGATCAACCCGCGGGACCCAGGGGCCAGAACAACGCCTTCGCCCGCGGGCAGCGCGGCCACGAGATCCATCCCCGCCGCATGTTCACTCTCATACGCCGGCAATTGCAACCCCTCGGCGTGCGGCAATCTCCTGTAAACAATCGAAATCATTGGCGTCTCGCCAATTCGATCGCGAGGCGCCGGACAATGCCGTCGGCCACCTCGGCCTTGGTCATCGGCGGCCAGGTTTCCGCCTTGCGCGCGTCGATAACTTCAACCTGGTTGGTCTCGCCGCCGAACGTCGAAGTCCCTTCGGCGACACTATTGGCGATGATGAGATCACAGCCTTTACGCCGTAACTTCGCCTTCGCATTGGCCGTAACATTTTCGGTCTCGGCCGCGAAGCCAATCACAACCGCCGGCCGCATTGTGGTCTTCTTCGAGACTTCCGCGAGTATATCGGGATTCTCAAGCAGCCGCAGCGTCGGAGACTCTCCGGCGGCTTTTTTCATCTTCTGGTGGGCGACGTTCTCGGGGCGCCAATCCGCCACCGCCGCAGCGGCGATGAATGCGTCGGCGGGCAGCGCGGCCTCAACCGCTTGGCGCATCTCCTGCGCCGAACCAACATGAATGACCTCGGCCCCGGCGGGATCAGACAGGCCGACCGGTCCGGTGATGAGGGTTACCTTTGCGCCGGCGCCAATCGCCGATTGCGCAATTGCATGCCCCTGCCGCCCTGAAGATCGGTTTCCGATGAACCGGACTGGGTCGATCGGCTCATATGTCGGCCCTGAGGTGACGATGATATGCCGTCCGCTGAGCGGACCAAAGTCGAGGCGACTCGGGTGATTCGGCGAGCGCTGTTTCCGCTGTCAGCGCCTGTTCGATAGCCTCGACGATCGCCGGAGGCTCGGCCATCCTGCCCGGGCCAAATTCTCCGCAGGCCATGGACCCCGATTCGGGACCGACGAGCAGAACGCCGTCCTCCCTTAAGCGATCCAAGTTGCGTCGGGTCGCGGGGTGGAGCCACATTCTCACGTTCATTGCCGGGGCCGCAAGCACCCGTTTGTCGGTCGCCAGCAAAAGAGTGGTCGCCAGATCGTCCGCGAGTCCCGCGGCCATCCGGGCGAGAATATGTGCGCTGGCCGGCGCGACCACGATAAGGTCCGCGGCGCGCGACAGCTCGATATGGCCGATCGCGGCTTCGTCAGTCAGGTTGAAAAGGTCGTCTCGGATCGGCTGCCCGCTCAGCGTCGCCGCGGATAAGGGCGACACGAACTGCTGGGCCGCCGCAGTCATAACGACGCGCACCGTCGCGCCGCGGTCCCTGAGCCGTCGAATCAACTCCAGCGCCTTGTAGGCCGCGATTCCTCCACTGATGATCAGGAGAATACGCGCGCGCGAGATCGTGACGACGCTCATCCGATGACCCTGGCTAGGACAGTCCGCAGTAACGGGACAGCGCCCGCCACGCGGCTGAATTCCATGCAACAGTGCGAGAAACGTCCATCTGTCCTTCGCCCCGCTCCTGCCCCCCGGCCGGCGGTTCAGTCCTCTAGTGCCACGAACGACACCAGAGGATTTGTCACGACGGATACTGAAATTGCAATTACCACAATTGTGGTGTTGGCGATGCGCGACTGCGGCCGGCGGTTGTGGAGACGCCCGCCGGGCGGCGTCCGGGGCTGCCTCGACGCAACCGGCCGAGGCTTCCTCACCCCTGCGCCAGTGTCGGCAAACGGAGCGGGCAAAGGGGTGCGCGGCGGCTTACCCGCCCGCGCGATCACCAGTGATACCAAAGAAAAGCGAGGACGGATACGAAGGTCGCAAACCCCAGAAAATATATGACGGATCGGGACAAATCATGTTCCGCTTCGATGACCGCCGCGGTCGCATCTGTTTCGAGCCGAGCGGCAATTCTTTCCAGATGTCGCGGAGCATTGGCGAGAAAGGCGGCGAGAGACGAAAGCCCGCGGCTCGCATCGTCGATTCGGCCGAGGGGGCCGAGGTTTTCGGCGATCCACGCGCCAACCACCGGCTCCGCCGTCGACCACATGTTGAGCTGGGGATCGAGTTTTCGCGCCACCCCTTCGACCACGACCATCGTTTTCTGCAGCATCACCAGCTCGACCCTGGTGGTCATTTCGAAGAGGGCCGTGATTTCGAATAGGAGAGTGAGGAGTTTGGCCATCGAGATCTGATCGGCGGTTCGAGAGTGAATCGGTTCGCCGATAGCGCGGAGCGCCTGGGCGAAATCTTCGACCCGATAGGTATGGGGCACGTATCCGGCCTCGAAATGGACCTCGGCCACCCGCAGGTAATCCCGGCGGATGAAACCGAATAGGATTTCCGCCAGGAACCGGCGCTCCTTGCGGCCAAGACGCCCCATAATGCCGAAGTCGACCGCGACGATGCGCCCTTCTTCGTCGACGAAGAAATTCCCCTGATGCATGTCGGCGTGGAAGAACCCGTCGCGCAGCGCGGTGCGCAGAAAGGTCTGAATCAGGGTGCGCGCCAGCGCACGGGGATCAAATCCGAGGTCCGACAGACGATGGGGATCGGTCAGCGGGACCCCGTCGATCCATTCCATCGTCATCACTTCGCGCGTGGTGCGGTTCCAGTCGACCGCCGGCGCACGAACGTCCTGGTCAATTCTGGAATTTTCGGCGAATTCCGACGCTGCCGCCGCTTCGAGCCGGAAATCCATCTCCATCCGAACCGAGCGGGCGAGGGTCTCGACAACCTGGACAAGCCGCAGGCGGCGAAACTCCGGCGTCAGGCTCTCGGCGATCCGGGCGGCGAAGAACATGTCCGCAAGGTCGCGGACAAATCGCCGCTCAGTGCCGGCCCGCAGTACTTTCACCGCAACCGGCCGCATGACTTGGCCAGTTTTCACTTCAGCACGGTGGACTTGGGCGATCGAAGCCGCCGCGACCGGCTCGCCGAAACTGTCGAACAGCAAATCGATCTTGGTCCCGAACGACGCCTCGATGATGGCGACCGCGGTCTCACGGCTCATTGGCGCGACCCGGTCCTGCAGTCGTTCGAGCTCGATGGCGACCTTGCCGCCAACGATGTCGGGGCGGGTCGAGAGGAATTGTCCCAGTTTGACGTAGGACGGGCCCAATCGATCGATCGCCCGCGAAAGGCCCGCCAAGCCGTCGCCGTCGCGTTTTGCAATCAGGTTGGCGAACGCGAGCGGCAGCCTCAGCACGGGCGGCAAGAGTGTCGGATCGACGCCGAGAAACGCCCCTTCGCGGGCGAAGACATAGGCGGCGCGCGTCAGCCGCAGGCTGTGGCCGAGCGACGACAGGATCGACATCAATCAGAGCTTCCAGCCTGAGTGGATCGCTACGATCCCCCCGCTCAGGCGCGCGAAGTCGACCCGCGCAAAGCCGGCTTCCCCGATCATCTCGGCGAACAAATCGGGAGACGGAAACTTGCGAATGGATTCGACGAGATAACGATAGGGAGCGCCGTCGCCGGTCACCACCTTGCCCAGGGCCGGGATAGCGGTGAACGAATAGGCATCGTAGATTTGCTCGACCACCGGCAAATCTACGTGCGAGAATTCGAGACAGAGGAAATGCCCGCCGCGCCTGAGCACCCGATAAGCTTCGCTGAGGGCAGCGTCGATCCGCGGCACGTTGCGGATGCCGAATGCTATCGTGTAGGCATCGAAACTGGAATCAGCCAGAGGCAGCGCCTCGGCGTTGGCTTCGACGAACGTCAGCCGGCTCGAGAATGAGCGCGTGGCCGCGCGCTCTTCGGCGACGCGCAGCATATCGGCGTTGACGTCGACGAGGGTCACAGTCGTCAGCGGACCACCCGCCTGAGCCACCCGCATCGCGACATCGCCGGTGCCGCCTGCGACGTCGACATGCGCAAACGGCCGCCTCAGCGACGGCCGGACCTTGGCGACGAGGGCATCCTTCCATGCCCGGTGCAACCCGAGCGACATCAGATCATTCATCAGATCATAGCGAGTCGCGACTTTATGGAAGACGTCGTCCACCAGGCCCTGTTTCTCTTCCAGGGGAACGGTGCGGCGGCCGAAGTGCGTGTCATCGCGCGCGGCTGGCATACGTGGCTCTCCTTGAGGCGGCCCGAACCTTAGCGCGCCGGGCGCCCAGCGTACACCGAGGTCGGTCAGTCCATGCGCACCGGGACGCCCGCTTCCGCCATTCGGGCCTTCGCCTGCCGAATCGTGAATTCGCCGAAATGGAATATCGACGCCGCCAGCACGGCGCTGGCGCGGCCCTGCTTTACGCCTGCGACGAGATGGTCGAGATTGCCGACCCCGCCCGAGGCGATGACCGGAATGGCGACCGCGTCGGCGACGGCGCGGGTGAGCTCGAGGTCGAAGCCTTGCTTCGACCCGTCGCGATCCATCGAGGTCAAGAGAATTTCGCCCGCGCCGAGAGCGGCGACTTCGCGCGCGTAGCTGATCGCCTCAATTCCGGTCGGACGCCTCCCGCCGTGGGTGAAAATCTCCCAGCGCAGCGGCGCGCCCGGGGCGGAGACGCGCTTCGCGTCGATGGCGACGACGACGCACTGCGCGCCGAACTTCTCCGCGGCCCGGCGCACGATCTCACGATCGGCGACCGCAGCCGAATTGATCGAGGCCTTGTCGGCGCCGGCAAGCAGGAGATTGCGGATATCGTCGGTCGTGCGGACGCCGCCGCCGACCGTCAGCGGCATGAAGCACACCTCGGCTGTGCGCCGGACCACATCCAGGAGGATGCCGCGATCCTCGTGGCTCGCCGTGATGTCGAGAAAGCAAAGCTCGTCCGCACCTGCCTTGTCGTACGCGATCGCGCTTTCGACCGGATCCCCCGCGTCGCGCAAGTTGATGAAATTGACTCCCTTGACGACGCGGCCGTCCTTCACGTCGAGACAGGGTATGACGCGGGCTTTGAGAGTCACTGCGCCAAACCCGCCAGTTTCGGCCCGCCCCCGTCGCCCTTCGACCGCAGCAGCGTCAGCGCCGCGCGCGGGTCGAGCCGGCCGTCATAGAGGGCGCGGCCGACGATTGCGCCGGCCAGACGGGCGCAATCAGGCTCCATGAGCCGCCGAACATCTTCGATCGAGGCGAGACCGCCGGAGGCCACAACCGGAATGTCGAGCGCGTCGGCGAGCGCGATCGTGCTTTCGACATTGATGCCGGCAAGCGCGCCATCGCGGGCGATATCGGTATAGATGATCGCGGCGACGCCCGCGTCCTGAAACCGGCGCGCAAGGTCGAGGGCCGAAATATCCGAGGTCTTCGCCCAGCCCTCTATCGCCACTATGCCCTCGCGGGCGTCGACGCCGACGGCGATCCGGCCCGGATAGAGCCGCGCCGCTTCGCGCACGAAATCAGGATCGCGGACCGCCGCAGTGCCGATGATGACCCGCGTCACCCCGCTCTCGAGCCAGCCGCGAACGGTCTTGAGGTCGCGAATGCCGCCGCCAAGCTGGAGCTTGATCGTGAGACGCGCCAGAACCCCCCGGACTGCATCGGCGTTGACCGGCCGGCCTTCAAACGCCCCATCGAGATCGACCACATGGAGATAGTCGAACCCCTGCGCCGCGAACGCCTGCGCCTGAGCGGCGGGATCGGAGTTAAAAACGGTCGCGCGCGCCATGTCGCCCTGGACCAGGCGCACGCACTCGCCGTTCTTGAGATCGATGGCGGGAAACAGGATCACGGACGCCACCTGAGGAAATTGGCGATCAGCGTGAGGCCGAGCGTCTGGCTCTTCTCGGGGTGAAATTGCGTGCCGGCAATGTTGTCACGAGCGACGATCGCGGTCACCCGGCCGCCGTAGTCCGCGGTCGCGACGATGTCGCCGGCGTCGTCCGGATAGAGCTGGTAGGAATGGACGAAATAGGCGTGCAGTCCACTCGGCCCGGTCTGGATCTTGTCTAGCAGCGGATGGCGACGCTGAACATCGAGGGTGTTCCACCCCATGTGCGGAATCTTCAGGCCCGGATCGCGCGGCTTGAGCGCGGCGACATCGCCGGGAAGCCAGTTCAAGCCGGCGACGACCTCGTGTTCGAGGCCGCGCGTCGCCATGAGTTGCGCGCCGACGCAAATACCGAGAAACGGTCGCCCACGCTTGCGCGCCGCCTCCTCCATCGCCTGGACCATGCCTGCGACGTCGTCGAGGCCGCGCCGGCAATCGGCGAAAGCCCCCACCCCGGGCAGCACCACATGGTCCGCGGCGACAACGTCCTCGGGGCGTGAAGTGACCTTGATCTCATGTCTCGCTCCGGCCTCGCGGGCGGCGCGTTCGAACGCTTTCCGCGCCGAGTGCAGGTTGCCCGAACCGTAGTCGATGATTGCAACGCTCATTGCATGCGGCACTAAAGCGCGCCCTTGGTCGACGGCGCCCTGCCGCCCTCGCGCGGATCGATCGCGACCGCGCCGCGAAGCGCCCGGGCGACGCCCTTGAAGCAGGATTCGGCAATATGGTGGCTGTTGACGCCGTAGAGCGTCTCGATGTGCAGCGTCAGCCCGGCATTGCCGGCGAAGGCCTGGAAAAACTCCCGCACCAGCGCGGTGTCGAAGGCCCCGATCCGCTCGGTCGGGAACTCGGTCCGGAAGACGAGGAACGGCCGGCCCGACACGTCGAGCGCGACCCGGGTCAGGGTCTCGTCCATTGGCAGCAGGCAATCGGCGTAGCGGACGAGGCCACGCTTGTCGCCGAGCGCCTTGGCAAGCGCCTGACCCACCGCGATGCCCACGTCCTCGACCGTGTGATGATCGTCGATGTGACGGTCGCCCTCGGCCCTAATGGTAAGGTCGATGAGGGAATGGCGCGCTAGCTGATCAAGCATATGATCGAAAAAACCCACGCCGGTCGAGATATCGGCCAAGCCCGACCCGTCGAGATCGAGGCCGATCTCGATGCTCGTCTCCTTGGTCTTGCGGGTTATCGCGCCCTTGCGCATGGCGATTCCGAGGCCTTGATGTCGATTTGCGCGCGGGTGATAGCAAGCCCAGCGGCGCTTGGCCACAAGAACGGCGCCGCCGGGGACTGCCTCTGGTTTAACAACGGGGCTTCGCCGCGAGGGCAAAATCGACTAGTAGGGGCAAGTCGCGCGAGACGGACATGAACCTTCCGGCTCGAGCGGGGAATGGAGACGGCATGAAACCGATAAAGTTCGGGATAGGTCAGGGCGTCAAGCGCGTCGAGGACGTTCGACTGGTCAGCGGCCGGGGTCGCTACGCCTCAGACGCAGTCGAGGGCGCTGAGCTCAAGGCGGTCTTCCTGCGCAGTCCCCACGGGCACGCGAAATTCCAAATCGAGGATGTCGAAGCCGCGCGCGCTGCGCCGGGCGTCCGGGCAATCTATGTCGCGAGCGATTTCGCTCATCTCGGCTCGTTGCCTTGTCTTGCTCCGGTCGGCAACGCAGACAAGTCGAACACGCCGCTCATGCCCTATCCGGTCATGGCGGCGAACGAGGTCCATCATGTCGGCGACATCATCGCCATGGCCGTCGCCGACACCGCCTTGCAAGCTCGAGACGCCGCGGAATTGATCAGCGTCGCGTGGGAAGGACTCCCCGCCGCCGTCGATATGGAGCAGGCCGTTCGGCCGGGAGCGACGCTCGTCTTCGCCGGGGCGCCCGGCAACGTCGCCTATGACAACGCCATCGGCGACAAGAAGAAGGCCGACGCCGCATTCGAACGGGCGGCTCATAAGGTCCGGCTGAAGATCATCAATCCCCGGGTGGTCGCGAATTACATGGAGCCCCGCTCGGCGGTGGGCGAATTCGACGCGGCGACGGGCCGGTTGACGCTAAACGTCGGCAGCCAGGGGGTTCACATCCAGCAAAAAGTGATCGCTGAGGACATTCTGAAGATCTCGCGCTCCGATCTTCGCGTGGTCACGCAGGACGTGGGCGGCGGCTTCGGCACCAAGCAGATGGTCTATCGCGAATATCCGCTGGTCTTGGACGCGGCGAAGCGGCTCGGGCGCTCGGTGGGCTGGATGGCGGATCGCAACGAGCATTTCGTCGGCGACGCGCAAGGTCGCGACAATGTGACCATCGCTGAAATGGCGCTGGATTCCGAGGGCCGGTTTCTCGCCCTCCGCCTCGACATCCTCGGCAATCTCGGCGCTTATCCTTCGATGTTCGGGCCTTATATCCCCTGGCTCGGGGCGTCGATGGCGACCGGGCCCTACGACATCGGCGAGCTCTACGCGCGCGTCCGGGGCGTCTATACCCATACAGTCCCTGTCGACGCCTATCGCGGCGCAGGACGGCCGGAAGCGGCCTATCTGCTCGAGCGGCTGGTCGACGCCTGCGCGCGTGAACTCGGCGTCGCGCCGGAGGAGCTGCGCGCGCGCAACTTCATCAAGCCCACGCAGATGCCCTATCACACCCATACCAATCGCGACTATGACGTCGGCGAATTCGAAGGCGCGATGCGCGCGTGCCTCAAAAAGGCGGATCGCGCCGGTTTCGCGCAGCGGGAACAGGAATCGCGCGCCCGCGGCAAGGTTCGCGGCTTCGGCATGTCGAGCTATATCGAGTGCACCGCCTGGGACGATCCCGAGCAGGGCTCGGTGACCCTGGAGAAGAACGGCGACTTCACCGTGCTTATCGGCACCCAGTCGAACGGGCAGGGGCACGAGACCGCCTATGCGCAGGTCGTCTCGCAATATCTCGACGTGCCGCTCGACCGCATCAAGGTGGTCCAGGGCGACACCGATCGGGTCGCGACCGGCGCCGGCACGGGCGGGTCGCGCTCGATCCCGGTCGGCGCGGTCATGGTCACCCGCGCTTCGCAGACGCTGGTCGGGATGCTCAAGGAACTGGCGGCTGACAAGCTCGAGGCGGCGGTGGCGGACCTTGAAATCGCTGACGGCGCGGTCCGGATCGCCGGAACCGATCGCATGATTTCCTATGCCGAGATCGCGGCCCTTCCCACGGCGAAGGAGATCAAGCTGACGGCGACCGAGTCGTTTACCCCGCCGAACGCGACCTATCCCAACGGAACGCACGCCTGCGAGGTCGAGATCGATCCCGAGACCGGCGAAACGGCGATCGTCCATTACAGCGTCGTCGACGACTTCGGCTTCACCCTGAACCCCGTTCTGCTGGCCGGGCAGGTCCATGGCGGCATCGCGCAAGGCGCGGGTCAGGCGCTGATGGAGCAGGCGACGTTCGACAGCCACGGCCAGTTATTGACCGCGAGCCTCATGGACTATTGCCTCCCCCGCGCCGACAATCTGCCGTCGTTCGACTTCGAGACCCGGAACGTTCCCTCGGTCACCAACCCGATGGGCCTCAAGGGCGCCGGCGAAGCCGGTTCGATCGGGTCGACGCCGGCGGTGATGAACGCGATCGGAGACGCGCTGTGGCGCGCCTATCGCGTCGAGCGCATCGACATGCCCGCGACCCCGTTCGCGGTCCACAGCGCGATCAAACGGGCGCGCGCCAAGGCCTGAAGGCGGCGGAAGGAAAGCAAAACCGCCGGAAGGAAATCAAAGGGCCGGCGGAAGGAAAACCAAAGCCGAGCGGAAGGAAAACCGAGGCCTGGCGGAAGGAAAACCAAATCGACCTATCTTTAAAAGGTCTAAATTTATCAATCGTTTAATCCATCAACGCCTCTCGATTCGCCAAGGCCCCTGAGACCGGAGCGACCCCTCCTGCGACTAGGAGGCACCATAGCATGAATTTCTGATAATCGCAAATGATTGACGCGGGTCCCCCGTCGATCCGTGGTCCGGCTCGGGGTCAGCCGGCGCCGGGCGGCCTGACCGCGGGCCCGACGCTGCCGCCGGGCTTGAACTCGATCGGGACTTTGAGCTGCATCGGGCGCATAGCGCGCTGCGTCGGCGCGGCGCCGGCGGACGCTCGCCGTTCGGCCGCCCGGGCGAGCTCGAGGATCACCGCTTCGCCCAGACTGTCGCCGATCCCGGTCCAATCGGTCTCATAGCTGGTCAGCGCCGGAATGAGCGATTGCGCCCGCGCCTCCGGAAGGATCCCGACGATCGAAAGATCGCGGCCGGGAAGCATCCCGGCCTCGCCGAGGCGGCGGTAGAGCGCGACGGCGTGCATCGAATTGGAGATCAGGACCGCAGTCGGCTTCGGGTCGGAATTGAGCAGCGCCTCCGCCGCCGCGAGACCTCCGCGCTCGCCCGGCGGCCGGCGCAGTTCCCATGCTTCGTCGCCAAGCCCCCATCGCCGCATCGCCCGGCGATAGCTCCGCCCGACAATATCGACGTAATTGGTGTGGACATCCTGCAGCGAGAGCGCGATCCGCCGGTGACCGAGCGCAGCAAGTCGCTCGACGGCGCCGTCGACCGCGGCTTCGAAATCGGGATCGACCCATGCGTGGTCGAGCGTCGATCCGGTGCGCCCGAACGCGACGAAGGGCTTGCCAAGTTTCGTGAGATAACCGGCGCGCGGGTCGTCGCGGGCGGTGTCCGCGATGATCACCGCGTCGACCAGGCCTCGCTCGGTCACCCGGCGCAGCGCCTCGAGCCGGTCTGCGCCGCGGTCATCGAGAAAGATCGCGAGATCGAGGCCCTCCTTCGATAGCCGTCCCCTCAGGCCGGCGAGGACATAGAGGAACACCATGTTGATCAGCGCGTCGCCCGCGCCGCCGGGGATGATGACGCCGATGAGATCGGTCTGGCCGCGCCGGAGGCTGCGGCCGGATTGGTTGGGCGAATAGCCGAGCTTGGCCGCCGCGTCGCGGACGCGCTGGCGCGTGAGCGGATTGACGTCGGCGCGATCGTTCAGCGCCCGCGACACCGTGCCGATCGAGATTTCGAGGTGGCGGGCGAGTTCGCGAATTCCGACCAATGCGGCTAGAGCCTTCCGCGGGACGAAGGAAACGACTGGCGGCCGGATCCCGCCCAACCGCCGGAAAATTAGCGGCCGCCCGCCGCTCTTGACAAGCGCGAACGCCAAAGCTAGCGTCGTAAACGTTTACGGTCAATCCGCCGTCGAAGCGGAGACTGGCGAAGAGGGACGTCGATGGAGCTCAGAGCGGCCCTCGTCGGCTGCGGCGCAATGAGTCGGGCCTGGCTGCAGGCGGCGGCGAAAATCCCCGATCTCCGCATGGTCGGCCTGGCCGATCTCGATTCGGCTCGCGCCAAGGAACGGGCGGCGGAATTCGGCCTCAAGGACGCGGCGATCGCCCGTGACGTCGAGGGCCTGATCGCCGAGACCCATCCCGACCTTTTGTTCGACGTCGTCGTGCCCTCGGCGCGGCATGGCGTCGTCTCGGCCGGCCTCGCGGCCGGATGCCACGTGCTCAGCGAAAAACCGATGGCGCAGACGCTTCGCGAAGCGCGCGACCTGATCGCGCGCGCTGAAAGCGCGGGACGGATTCACGCCGTGGTGCAGAACCGCCGTTATCTCGCCGGCGTCCGTCGCATCGCCCGCGCGCTCAAGGGGGGCGTGATCGGCGATATCGCAAGCGTGCACGCCGATTTCTTCCTCGCTCCGCATTTCGGCGGCTTTCGCGAGGAGATGGACCATGTTCTGCTCCTGGACATGGCGATCCACACCTTCGACGCCCTGCGCTGCATGACCGGCCTCGGCGCCGTCGGCGTCTATTGCCGCGAATGGAACCCGCCATCCTCCTGGTACCGCCAGGGATCGTCGGCCGCTGCGATCTTCGAGCTCGAGACCGGCGCGACCTTCGTCTACCGCGGCAGCTGGTGCGCGCCGGGGCTGCCGACGCCGTGGGAGGCCGGATGGCGTTTTGTCGGCGCGAAAGGCTCGCTCACCTGGGACGGCGCCGACTCGATCCGCATCGAGACTCTCGCGAACGCCGAACGCCAGGGCCTGTTCGACCCGGTCAAACCGTTCGAACCGCCGGCGCTGGCCGAGGACGATCGCATCGGCGGGCATTTTGGCGTGCTCAGCGACTTCGTGGCGGCGGTGCGCGCCGGCGCGGAGCCGGAGACGGCGGGCCGGGACAACATCCGTTCGCTGGCCATGGTGTTCGGGGCCATCGAGAGCGCGGAGGCTCAGCGCCGCGTCGACATTGCCGTTTGACTTCGATGAAAGGGAACTCATGAACGAAAGTCTCATCGAACGTTACCAGCGCGACGGGTATCTCGTGATGGAAGACCTCGTCAGCCGCTCGGAAGTGATGGAGCTGCGCGAAGAGGCCGAGAAGCTTTGCCTCGAACAGGGCGCCGCTCTCGCCCGCGATGCAGACCCGGCGTCGAGCGACCCGCTCGCGGCCTATCTTGCGATTCATTTCCCTCACAAACTGTCGAGCCGGTTTCGCGAAGCCCTCGCCCATCCGCGGATTGTCGCGGCTCTGACGTCCCTGATCGGACCCAACGTCAAGTGCATGCAGTCGATGCTGTTCATCAAGCACGCGGGCAAGCCGGGGCAGGCATGGCATCAGGACGAGGACTTCATTCCGACCCGCGACCGCTCGCTGACCGCGGCCTGGATCGCTCTCGACAACGCAACGATCGACAACGGCTGCCTGTGGGCGATCCCCGGCTCGCACCGTTCGGGCGTGCTCTGGCCGCTGCGCCGGCACGCCAATCCCGAGTACGACGCGATTCCGGAAGCGTTCGATTTTCCTTACGAGGACGGCGACGCCAGGCCGATCGAGGTTGCGATGGGGTCGGTCGTTTTCTTCAACGGCTATCTGTTGCACAAATCGCTGGCCAACCGGCGGCGAAGCGGGTTCCGGCGCGCGCTCGTCAATCACTACATGCGCGCCGAATCCCTGCTTCCGTGGTGGCGTCCCGGCGGACCTCATCCGCCGACGCAGGATCTGCGGGACGTCGTGATCGTGGCGGGCGCCGATCCTTACGCCGCGAGGGGCTACGAAGACGTGAACCAGCCTTACATCCGCTCCGAGGCGTCGGGTTGACCCCGGCCTCTCAGCGGAAAATTCGCAATCGAAACGACATGGGACGCGCATGAAAGAGCTGCTTGACATCCAAATCGGCACGATGGTCCGCGCGGGGGCGCCGGATCCGGCGGCCGTGGTTCGCGCGCTCGCCAAGCTCGGCTTCGAAAGCGTCGAGCCGTTCTTCTGGCAGACGATGAACAAGGACCTGCCCAAGCTCGCCCATGAGTTGCGCGAGGCGATCGGCGACGCCGACGTGGTCATCGATACGCTGGGCATGTTCGGCAATCCGCTCGAGGAGGACGACCTCGACCGCCAGACCCTCGACGGGTGGAAGGCGCTGATCGACAACGCGCACCTGTTCGGGGCGCGCACCATCGCCGGCTTTACCGGGCGGGTGCGCGGCCAGCCGATCGAGAAGAGCCTGCCGAAATTCAAGGCCGTGTGGGGCGAACTGGCCCGGCGGGCGTCGGACAAGGGCGTGCGGCTTGCGTTCGAGAACTGCGCCATGGACGGCAACTGGGCGAGCGGCGACTGGAACATCGCCCATAACCCGGACGCCTGGGAGCTGATGTTCGAAGCCGTCCCGAGCGACGCGCTCGGGCTCGAATGGGAGCCCTGCCATCAGCTCGTGTATTTGATCGATCCCATGCCGCAGATCCGCAAATGGGCGCCGAAAATATTCCATGTCCACGGCAAGGATGCGACCGTCCGCTGGGACGTGGTGCGCGAGCACGGCGTGTTCGGCAAATATCCATTCGTCCAGATGCGCACGCCGGGGTTCGGCGACAGCGACTGGACCCGGGTGATCAGCGAGCTCAGGCTCGCCGGTTATACCGGAACGATCGACATCGAAGGCTGGCACGATCCGGTCTATCGCGACAATCTGGAAATGACCGGCCAGGTGCGCGCGCTCCATTATCTCAAGCAATGTCGGGGAGGGGAGCGCGCGATCGCCAATCCGGCGTAAGCTCAACGAACCGAACACTCCATCAGCCGGTCGTTTGAAAGCGCCCGGCGCAACAGCGGCGTAACGCCGGAATGAAAGCGGGAGGATGACAATGAAGCGATCCTTGATGTTCGATTGGCGCGGATCGACCGCGCTCGCTCTTGCTTGCGTGGCCGTTCTTGGCGCGACGGGCGCGGCCAGCGCGGCCGACGCCTCGGCGCTGCGGGACAAGTGGTGCAGCAAGGTCCACTTGCGCTTCTTCGTCGGCGGGGCCGAGGGCGACTCCTTCGGCACCATCGTCTACAACGGCGCACGCCAGGCGGCGAACGACACCGGCGCGCAGGTCGATTACGTTTTCTCAGGCTGGGCCAACGAAAAGATGACCCAGCAGCTGCGCGAAGCGGTCGCGGCCCATCCCGACGGCATTGCGATGATGGGTCATCCGGGCGAAGCGGCGATCCTGCCGCTCGCGGAGCAGGCGGCCAAGGCCGGCATCAAGATGATGTACCAGAACGTGCCGGTCCCGGCGGCGGTCGACAAGGTCGGCGGCGGCTATGTCGGCGCGCAGCTCGCGCAGCAGGGCCATGCGCTGGGCGTCGAAATGCTTCGCCGGTCCGGCCTCAAGTCGGGGGAGGTGGCGATTGTGATGCTGGCTTCCAACGACGAACTCCGCAACGTGCGCGAAGAAAGCACCGCCAAGGCGCTTGAGGAGGGCGGGGTCAAGGTCGTCCGCATCGCCAGCGACCCGGCATGGGCGGCCGATCCGAACCTCGCCATTCCGGTGGTCACCGCGGCCTTCCAGGCCAACCCGACCGCCAAGGCGATCGTCTATCCTGGCGGCCAGCAGCTCGGCAACGCGGCGACCTACATGAAGGCCGCCGGCAAGAAGCCCGGAGAGGTGTTCAACGTCGGCTTCGACACCAGCCCGCAGATCGTCGAGGGGTTCAAAGGCGGCTGGGTCCAGCTCACGGCGGACCAGCAGCCGTTCCAGCAAGGCTACCTGCCGATCCTCAGCCTCTGCGAGCAGATCGTCTATGGCCTGGCGCCGATCAACGTCGACACCGGCGCGGGCTTCGTGACGCCGGAAAACTATAAGTCGGTCGCCGATCTCGCGACCCAGGGCTTGCGATAAAGGCGCCCGGCGCGCCTCGTCAACGGGGCGCGCCGGCCTCCTCATGTGGAAGAGGCGGCGATGGCCGAGCGGCTGATCGAACTCAAGGATATCGCGAAGAGCTACGGCCGGGTATTCGCGGTCGGCGGCGTGAACTTTCACGTCGATCGCGGCGAGGTCGTGGGCCTGCTCGGCGACAACGGCGCAGGCAAATCGACGCTGATAAAAATGCTGGCGGGAGCGATTCAGCCGACCAGCGGCGAAATCCTTGTGCGCGGCAAGCGCGAGACGCACTGGAACGCCGCGCGCTCGCGCGACGCCGGAATCGAGACGGTGTTTCAGGACCGCGCGCTCTGCGTCCAGCAGACCATCACGCGCAACATCTTCCTCGGACGCGAGTCCGCCAATTGGCTCGGCTTTCTCCATGGCCGTCGGGAACGCGCCGAGGCCGAGCGGTTGATGCGCGACATTGGCTTCACCTCGAAAGTGTTCTCGCCCAATTCGATCGTCGGCCAGCTCTCGGGCGGCGAGCGGCAGGGGGTGGCGCTGGCGCGGGCGATCTACAAAAAGGCCGACCTGATCGTAATGGACGAGCCGACGACCGCGCTGTCGCTGACCGAGACCGAGAAGGTGTTCCGCTTCGTGCGCACGGTCCGCGCCGGCGGGCGGTCGGTGTTGTTCATCGGCCACAACATCCATCACGTGTTCGACATCGCCGAACGCTTCGTGGTGATGGATCGGGGCACGGTCGCGCTGCAGGCCACCAAGGAGGAAGTCGGCTCGCCCGAGCGCCTGATCGCCTACATGGAGCGGCTCGCCCACCCGCAGGGGGTCGAAATTCCCCCTTCCCCCGGTCATCGGCCGGAGGCGGCGTCATGAGCGCTTCGCTCGAACCGATCGACGCCCGCGCGAAGCCGGTCGCGCGTCCGCCGGAGAGCGCAGTCAGGCGATTCGTCGATGCAAACCGCGCCGCGCTCGGCACGCTCGCCGTGTTCGTCGTGATGATCGCGATCTTCATGGCCGCGAGCCCAACCGTGTTTCTGCATTGGCCGATCTACGATTCGGTTCTCGTCACCCTGCCGGTTGCGCTCTGTCTCGTGGCGCCGCTCGTATTCGTGGTGACGGTTGGCGAGATCGATCTTTCGTTTCCCGCGACGATGGGATTCTCAGCCTGGATGTTCGCGCTCGTCGTGCACGCTGGCCTGAGCCCGTTTCTGGGCATTGTCGCGGCGCTGGCGACGGGAATGATCCTCGGCGCGTGCGTCGGCGCGCTGGTCGTGACCGCGGGCCTCTCGTCGCTGATCGCGACGCTCGGCATGAATTTCATGCTGCGCGGCTTCATCACCATCGTGACGCAGGGCAAATCGATCGCCCTTCTCGAACTGCAGGACTCGACGGTGGCGACGCTCTTCTCGAGCGAGGTCTACGGCGTCCCGGTGCAGATCTTCTGGGCGCTCGCCTTCGTCATATTCGCATGGCTGCTGTTCAACCATCACACGTTCGGGGCGCGCGTGTGCGCGGTCGGCGACAATCCCGACAGCGCTGGCCAGATGGGCATCAACGTTGCGCGCGTGCGCATCCTGACTTTCGTTTTCGTCGGCCTCGGCGCCGCGCTCGCCGGGGTGTTCTCGACCATGGTCAACTACACCTGGTGGCCGACGACCGGCGACGGCTATCTTCTGCCCGCGATCGCCTCGGTTTTCGTCGGCGGAACGCCGACCTGGGGCGGCGTCGGCACGATCGCCGGCGGCGCGATCGGCGCGCTGACGGTGTCTTTCATTCAGAGCGGCATCGTCGCCGCGGGCTTGAGCGGATTCTACGTCCAGTTCTTCAATGGCCTGATCATCATCCTCGCGCTCCTCGGCCACCGCTGGAACCAGAAGCGCTACCGGTAGCTGAACCCGCGCCCTTCTTCGCTAGTCTAGCGGCGATGCAATGGTCCGCGATTTCGCCAACAAGCGTCGGTAATAGCGTGGTGGGCAGATCGTGGCCCCAGCCGGGGATGACCCTGAGCCGCGCGCCGTGAATGTTGGCGGCGGTATCGTGGCCGGCCGCAACGCGAATGAGGGGATCGTCCGCCCCATGCATGACCAGCGTCGGGGCGCGGATGCGCCGGAGCGCCCGGACGCGGCTGTGCGCCGCCTGGACTGCGATGAGATGCCGGGCCCAGCCGTCCGGATGAGGGCGCCGGCGGAGCGCACGCTCGACCTTGGCGCGAAGCTCAGCGTCGCTGGTCGGGTACCCTGGGCTGCCGATCAGCCGCAGAAACGCGATCGTCTCCGCAATCCCGCGTTCGGAATTGCGGCGCGCGCGCCGTCGAAGCAGGCCCCGCAACACGCGGGGGCTCGGTCCGGGCAATGTGGCCTTGCCGCTCGTCGACATGAGAGAAACAAGGCTCTTCACTCGTTCCGGATAATCGGCCGCGACGAGTTGAGCGATCATGCCTCCCATCGAAGCGCCAACGACATGCGCGCGATCGATGTCCAGCGCATCCATGAGTCCGACTGCGTCGCGCGCCATATCGTTGAGGCCATAGCGCGCCCGGACCGGCAGCCGAAGCGTGGCGCCGGCTAGCATGGCGGTCGCCTTGAGCGGCCCGAGCGGCGGCGTTTTCGTCGACAGCCCCGTGTCGCGATTGTCGAAGCGAACGACGCGAAAGCCCCGGTGCGCCAAGCCCTGGCAGAATTCGTCCGGCCAAGCGGTGAGCTGCATGCCGAGGCCCATGATCAGCACCATCGGCGAACCGTTGCGGGGCCCGATCGCTTCATATTCAATGTCGATGGCGTTGGCTCGAACAATAGTCACTTGGCGCTCTTCGATTCCGGCGCCCTCCGTCATGGCGCCGGCGGGCTTGTCGTCCAACACTTGGCCGCGGACGGCCAAAGATGACAATCTTATTACACTCGCCTGTCGCCGATTCAAAGGGGAGCCGAATGAGCGCCGTCGACACGCGCAAAAAAAGCATAAAGATCGCCATCATCGGCGACCGATTCATGACGCCTTCGACGTTCGAGGCGGCGCTGCGCGCGCGCTGTGACGGGCTCATCGATATCGCGACGATGCAATTGCCCTGGCCCGACGAGCCGATGCGGCACGGCTACGTCGAGCCGGGCATGGACGGCCTCAAGGAATACCAGGGCGACGCCGAAACGATCGTCGCCTTTGTCGGCGCGGCCGAGATCGCGATCACCCAGCTCGCGCCATTCTCCGCGGCGATGCTCAAGCGCATGCCGGCGCTCAAGTTGATCGCGGTTGCGCGCGGCGGGCCGGTGAACATCGATCTTGCCGCCGCGCGCGAACGCGGCGTCCTCGTCGTCAACGCGCCCGGGCGCAACGCTTCCGCGGTCGCGGAGTTCACGATCGGCGCGATCATCGCCGAGACCAGGCTGATGACCCGCGGCCACGATGCGTTGCGTCGCGGCGAGTGGCGCGGCGCCCTCTATCGAGCCGACCTCATCGGCCGGGAGCTGTCGCAAATGACAGTCGGCGTGATCGGCTATGGCCATGTCGGGACAAAAGTTGTGCGCCTGCTCAAAGCCTTTGGCGGCCGCATCCTCGTCGCCGACCCTTACGTTGAATTGTCGCCGGAAGATGTCCGCGACGGCGTGGTCCAGACGACGCTTGCGGCGCTGCTCCGGGAAAGCGACGTCGTCACTTTGCACGCGCGGGTGACCGCGGAAACCACGGGCTTCATCGGCCGGGCGGAATTCGCCGCGATGCGCGAAGGGGCAGTGTTCATCAACACGGCGCGGGGCCCCCTGGTCGACTATGGCGCGCTGACCGAAGCGCTGAAAAGCGGCCATCTGCGCGGCGCGATGCTGGAGACCTTCGCGATCGAGCCGGCTCCCGCCAGCCTCGAACTCCTGCGGCTCCCCAATGTGACGCTGACGCCGCACATCGCCGGCGCCTCGCTCAAGACGATCGAACGGGCCGCGGACGCCGCCGCCGAGGAAGTGCGCCGCTATCTCAAAGGCGAAGCGCCGCTCAATCCATGCCCGTGACGAGCGCCTCCATCCAAAGCGGACGGTAGCCGTTCGCCAGCGCGGCGACGGTCGAGGGCGGGGTCAGCACGTCGGCGATGGAGCGAGGCGCAAGCGGCTCCGGCGCGCCGTAGCCGGCGAAGCTCCAGGGCAAAAGCGCGCCGCCGCGAATGGCGTAGGCGCGCCCTTCGCGCGCGATCATCGCGCCGTCCGGCAGATCGCCGAGCCGCGCCCGCCATATTCGTTTTGCCCGCTTCTCGATCCGCTCGCGATGGAGGGCTTCGTCCATGGCGTCCACGCCGCGCGGAGACCCCGGAAAGGCCGCCAGAAAGGCCTTCGCCGCTTGCCGGCGGCACTCGAAGCAGGGGCGATGGCCGGCGGCGAGCGCGGTCGGCTCGTCGAGGAAGAAAAGCTCGGTGTAGAATTGGCCCCACACGTCGCGCTGACGGCCCTTGAACGCGCAGACGCAGATGAGCCAGTGCTTGGTCTTCCAGCGGCTGCCGCTCAACGTTCGATCGTCGCGATGGATCCGCCCGCCGCGATTGCCCATGAGCCCGCCGCGCTCGGAGACGGCGTGAAGCTCGCCGAACGGATCGACGCGATTTTGCAGCGGCGAGCGGGCTTGAGGCATAGTGACGGGCGACTGCGATTCTCGGGCCTGCGCCCGGTCCGCGGACGCGAGGATCTGACGCTTTCAAAGGGAGGCGAGCGTGGCGCTCGAACTGCGGCCGAATTGCGAATATTGCGATCGGGACCTGCCGCCGGATTCACGCGACGCGCGGATCTGCTCGTACGAGTGCACGTTCTGCGCCGATTGCGTCGCGGCGCCGCTTCAGAACGTCTGTCCCAATTGCGGCGGCGGCTTCGCGCCTCGGCCGATCAGGCCCGCGCGGGAATGGCGTCCCGGGTCGTCGCTGGCCAAGCAGCCGGCGTCGACGAAGCGGCGCGTGCTGTCCTACAGCCACGAAGAGATCGCGCGCTTCGTTCGCGAAGTCGCGGGCGTTCCGCCCAATAAGCGCTAGGCGGATCTCCTCATCGCACCGGCGCGCTTTGGGCGCTTGCCTGCGCTTCGCCGACCGTATCGATTGAGTAAACGTCGTCGCGGAACTCGGCCGGGCCGTCGCCGTTCGACCAGCCGGTGAGATAGACCCAGATCACCGGCACGGCCTTCGCGAGGTTGATGTTGTAGGGCGCGCCTTCCTTGATCTTCGTTTCCAGCGCCGCCTTGTCCCAGCTGCCGGCGGGGCCGCCGCCCGTTCCCTCCAGTAGCCACGCGGCGTAGTCGTAGACGCCCTGCACCCTGACGCAGCCGTGGCTTAGGAACCGGTAGTCGGCGCCGAACAGGCCCTTGGAGGGCGTGTCGTGCATGTAGACCGCGAGCTTGTTGGGCATGCCGATGCGGATCGAGCCGAGCGAATTGCCGGCGCCGGAATCCTGCCTCAGCGTGTAGTTGGCTGCCCGTTCGGTGCTCCAGTTGACGGATCTCGGATTGATCTCCTGGCCTGAGCCGTCGAGAATCCGGATCTTGGCGCGCGTGAGATAGCCCGGATCGCGCTGCATCCGGGGGATGATTTCCTTCTTGATGATCGAGATTGGCACCGTCCAGGTTGGATTGAGGTTGATGACCTGGATCTGGGCGGAAATCTCCGGGGAGGGATGCTCGGGGTCGCCGACGATGGCGATATAGCGGTGGACGACTCGCCCGTTCTCCACTGCCTCGACCGAGGTCGACGGCAGGTTGACCACGACATAGCGCTGATCGAAGGAAAAATTGAGCCCCGCGAGGCGATTGGCGCTCGAGGCGAGTTCGTTGAAGCGCTCTCTCGCCGGAACATTGATCGCTTTCAGCGTCGCCCCGGAGACGGCGCCCGTCTGGCGCAGCCCCATGTGCGACTGGAAGCGTTTCACCGCCGCCGTGAGCGCGCCGTCCCATGCGAGGCCGCTTCCCTGCGCAGCGTCCAGGTAGCCCTCGATCATGAGCCGCTTGCGCAGTTTCGCCACCGCCGGACCTTTGGTTCCGGGGCCGATCGCTGCGATGTCGGTCGGCCAGCCGCCTGCGTCGACGATCGCCGAATATCGCTCGGACGCCTTCGCGGTGGCGAAGAAAGTGTCGGGCCGAAGCGTCGGCTCCGGATCGTCGCTGAGGGCGGTTTCCCGCGGCGGCGGGGGCGGGGCGACCTTTTTCGGCTTCGGAGGCGCTGCGGCCTCGACCGGAACCGGCGCGGCCGCGGGCGGCGGACCGGCCGGGGTCGCCTCCGGCCCCCGACGCGGGCGGCGCGGCGACGTTCGGCGTCGGCATGAACGGGCTCACCAGCGCGTCAGGCGCGGAAGGCGCGGCCGCCGGACTGGCCGGGGCGGGCGCGGGAGAGGGAGAGGTTGAAGCGGCCGGAGCAGACGGAGTCTGCGCCGACGCGCCGGACACCAGGAGGGGCAAGCCGACCAGCGCCCCCGCGACCAAAACTCGCAGCATCATGAATAAAATCCGACCGCACCCAGAAGCGCGCGTTCCGCCCGTCCGGCGCGCCGCCCGCCTATTCCGGATTGGGCTCATAGTTCGGCGCCGCGGCTTTCTTGCGGCGCCGGCAGGCGCATTTTCGCCACTTACGCCGGCTGCGGCGAAAAAGCAAAGGCGAGGCGAGAGCCGAGTCGGGCGGGAGAGATGTCCGCGCCTACTCGATCCCGGGCGAAAGCCTGTTGCTGCGCGAGCGACGATAGCCGGCAAATCCCAGCCCGCAGACGCAAAGCGCCATCAGCGCCCATGCCGACGATTCGGGAGACGATGCATAAGCCACCGCTCCATAAGGCACGCCGACAGCAAGCGCGCCACATCCTGCCGCGATCGCAAGGCGACGCGGATTTGCTGAGCTCATGGACATGTTACCCCCAAGTCCGAACACGAACGCACGAATCACGTAGGCGCGGAGCGTGACAAGACTATGGCGATATGTTGCAGATGCGAAGAAAAATTTTCGCGCTGCGGTACAACCGCGGAGTTGATGCAGGCGCGAGTGGTTGAACGCCAGCCCTGGACGGGCTTCAACCGACGACGACGATGTGAAGCCGGCGCGGCCCGTGGGCCCCGAGCAGCAGCGTCTGCTCGATGTCGGCCGAGCGCGACGGCCCGGTGACGAAATTGAGCGTGCGCGGCGCGCCGCCCTTGCCGTATGCGCCGCGCAGCTTGGCGAACACGCTTTCATAATCGGCCACGATGGCGTCGCGCGGCAGGACGACAATGTGATTGTCGGGGAGAAAATTGAGCGTCGTCGGATTGTCGCCGCCCGAGACGAGCGCGAGCGTTCCGGTTTCCGCGATCCCGGCGAAGGCGGCCGAAACCGCGTTGACGTCGCGTCCATCCGAGGCCCCGTGCAATATCTCGAGCGTTGTCTCTCCCCACGGCATTCCGGAGAGACGCGGATCCGCGCCCATGCGCAGCGTCGCGGGACAGTTGTTCTCGCGCAGGAAGCGCGCGATCTCGGCCGGCGCGTCGGCCCAATCGGCGACCTCGGCAAGGCTCGCCTGGGCGCGCTCGGCCTCGGCCTTGAAGGTCGCAAGCCGGGCCGGGAGGTCCCCCTGCCCACGTTCGGGGATGACGCCGGGCGGAGCTTGCTTGAGGCGCGCCTCGACCTCGAACAGGCGCGGCGCCTCGTCGCCACGTACGCCAAGCGAGCGTCGAATGCTGCCGAACACCGCCTCGCGCGAGTTCACCGCACGGCTCCGCTCTTTGCCCGCCATTGGCTCTGGAACGTCGCCCCCTCCGGCGCCGCAAGGTCGCGATAGCGGGTCCAGCCGCCGGCGAGGGGCAGCCAGGAGAAACGGCCCTTGGCGCGGCCGGCGAGATGCATGGCGCGCGCCGCGAGATCGGCGCCGAGGCGGTAGAGCGTCGGCCGGCTGGCGAAGAACGCCCAGAACCCGAGGCCATAGCGCAACGGCGCCGGCGACAGGCGGCGCTCGAATTCGCGCTCCCGCCAGTGCCGCATCATGTTGGGCAAGGGAATCCGGACCGGACAGACCGCTTCGCAGCGGCCGCAGAAGGTCGAGGCGTTGGGCAATTGGCCGCCTTCGGCGACGCCGATGAGGGAAGGCGTCAGCACGGCCCCCATCGGTCCGGGATAGACCCAGCCGTAGGCGTGCCCGCCGACCGCCTGATAGACCGGACAATGGTTCATGCACGCTCCGCAGCGGATGCAGCGCAGCATGTCCTCGAATTCGCCGCCGAGCATGGCCGAGCGGCCGTTGTCGAGGATCACGACATGATAGGCGCGCGGACCGTCGGGATCCTCGGGCCGGCGCGGTCCGGTCGAAAGCGTCGTGTAGACCGAGGCGTCCTGGCCGGTCGCCGAGCGTGCGAGCACCCGCAGGAGCTGAGCCGCGTCCTCGAGCGTCGGCACGATCTTCTCGAGCGAGGCGATGACGATGTGGGCCTGCGGCAGAATTTGGGTCAGATCGCCGTTGCCTTCGTTGGTGACGATGATCGACGTGCCGGTTTCGGCGATGAGGAAGTTCGCGCCGGTAATGCCGACGTCGGCGGCGAGGAATTTCGCCCGCAGCACCTGGCGCGCCTCGCTCAGCAACTGCTCGGGTTCGGCAAGACTGCGGTCGGGCGCGAGGTCGCGATGCGCCTTGCGGAATTCCTGCTCGACGTCTCTCGCGGTGAGGTGGATCGCCGGCGCGATGATGTGAGACGGCATCTCGCCGCGCAACTGGATGATGTATTCGCCAAGGTCGGTTTCGACCGGCTCGATCCCCGCCGCCTCGAGGGCATGGTTGAGGCCGATCTCCTCGGCGATCATCGACTTGCCCTTGGTGACGCTTTTCGCGCCCATCGATTTGCACAGGCCGATGACGATCTCGCGCGCCTCCTCGGCGTCCTGCGCGTAGTGCACCTCGCCGCCGCTCTCGCGCACCTTGCGCTCGTAAGCGTCGAGATAAAGGTCGAGATGGGCGAGCGTGTGATCCTTGATCGCGCGGGCGCTGTCGCGCAGCGCCTCGAACTCGGGCAGCCGGGCGACCGCGGCCGCCCGCCGTCCGACGAAATTGCGCGAGAAGGCCATTGCGCCCTGGAGGCGCGCATCGGTCAGCGCGTCGTGGACGTTTTCCTTGAAATGCGACGAGGTCGCGACCTCGCTCATTTCCGCGCCTCCGTCTGGCTTTCGCCGATCGCTGGCCCGTCGGCCATGCCGGCGAGAATCTCGGCCACATGGCGCGCCCGGACGGCCGAGCCCTCGCGGCTCAGCTTGCCGGCCATGTTCAAAAGGCAGCCGAGATCGCCGGCGAGCAACGTATCGGCTTTCGCGCCGCGAATGTCGTCGGTCTTGCGGGAGACGATGGCGTTCGAGAGCTCGCCGTATTTGGTCGCGAACAGGCCGCCGAAGCCGCAACAGGTTTCCGCTTCGTCGAGTTCGACCAGCGTCAGGCCTTCGACGCCGGCCAAGAGCCGTCGCGGCTGCGCCTTGACGTCGAGCTCGCGTAGCCCCGCGCAGGAATCGTGATAGGCGACCGTTCCGTCGTAGCGCGCCGCAACCTTCTGGACGCCGAGCACATCGACGAGGAAGCTGATGAGCTCATGCGACTTGGCGGCGAAGCGCTCGGCCCGCGCCGCGAGCTCCGGCTCGCCCGCGAACAGGTCGGGATAATGCTTGATCAGCATGCCGCCGCACGAGCCGCTCGGAGCGACGACGTAGTCGCAGTCCTCGAACGCCTCGATCGCCTGCCGCGCCAGCGTTTTGGCGGTCGCGCGGTCGCCGGCGTTATACGCCGGCTGGCCGCAGCAGGTCTGGTTCGGAACGATGACCTTGCAGCCGGCGTCCTCGAGGAGCTTGACCGCGGCGAAACCGACGCTCGGCCGGATGATGTCGACGAGGCAGGTGACGAAGAGCCCGACGCGGGGCTGTGAGGTCCGGGCCGGGCCCGCGGAGGCCGCCGTCGCGTTCATTTCGATTTGCATCCCTGGCCGTCCGGGGCGGCGCTCTTGTCGCTCAGCCTTCGCCTCCGTAAGGTCGCACAATGGCCACGGATATCGCAACCCGCGTCTATAATCATGCGTTTCGCATCGATCCGGCGATCCGCACGCTGCTCGACACCGATTTCTACAAGCTTCTGATGCTCCAGATGATCTGGAAGATGCATCCGAAGCGCCAGGTGACGTTCCAGCTCATCAACCGGACGACGTCGGTCAGGCTCGCGGACATCGTCGACGAGCGCGAGCTGACCGACCAGCTCGATCATGCGCGTTCGCTCAGGCTGGCCAAGAACGAACTGATCTGGCTCGCGGGCAATACCTTCTACGGCACCCAGCACATTTTCGAGCCCGCATTCATGGAATGGCTCGCGACATTTCAGCTCCCCGACTACGAGCTTACCCGGCGCGACGGGCAGTACGAACTGCGCTTTTCCGGGCCGTGGACCGGAACGACCATGTGGGAGATCCCGGCGCTTGCGATCATCAATGAGCTGAGGGCCCGCGCGGCCATGCGGGGCATGAGCCGGTTCGATCTCGACGTGCTCTACGCCCGGGCGAAGGCCAAGCTATGGTCGAAGGTCGAGCGGCTGCGCGTCCTCGAGCGCGAAGGGCCGGTCCGGGTCTCCGACTTCGGCACCCGCCGGCGCCACGGCTTCCTCTGGCAGCGCTGGTGCGTCGAGGCGATGCAGGAGGGGCTCGGCGAGAGCTTCATCGGCACTTCCAACGTCAAGCATGCGATGGACACCGGCCTCGAGGCGATCGGCACCAACGCCCACGAGCTGCCGATGGTCTATGCCGCGCTCGCCGAGGACGACGAGGAGCTGCTCGAGGCGCCCTACAAGGTGCTCAAGGACTGGTCGCAGATGTACGGCGGCAACCTTCTCGTCGTGCTGCCTGACTGCTTCGGCACCACCGCGTTTCTCCGCAACGCGCCGGACTGGGTGGCCGACTGGAAAGGGGCGCGGCCGGATTCGAAGCTGCCGATCGCCGGGGCGCGCGAACTCATCGAGTGGTGGAAGAGCCGCGACCGCGACCCGAGGGAGAAGCTCGTCGTCCTCTCCGACGCGATGGATGTCGATTCGATCGAAGAGTCGGTGCGGGCGCTGCGCGGGCAGGTCAACCTGTCGTTCGGCTGGGGCACCAACCTGACCAATGACTTCGTCGGCTGCGCGCCCGCCGGCGTCGATGGCCAGCTCAAGGCGATTTCGCTCGTCTGCAAGGTGGTGGAGGCGGACGGGCGCCCGGCAGTCAAGCTCTCCGACAATCCGAACAAGGTCCTGGGGCCGCCGGAGGAGGTCGAGCGCTACCAGCGGATCTTCGGCCTGGCCGGCATGAAGGCCGAACCTGTGGTAGTGTAGCCGGCCGGTTCTGTCATACCCGCGAAAGCGGGTATCCAGGCAGGGGGCCGCGGCGGGGCTCTGGATTCCTGCGTCCGCGGGAATGACAGGTTGCGTTGAAGGGCGACGGCGGTCCTTCAATTTGATCGAAGCGCATGACGAGGGCCAAAACCGGCCTATATTGGGGGGACATGTCCCACATCGCCTTTCCGCGCCTGGACGAGTCGATCCTTTCGCGCCGCGCCGCGATCGTCGAGCATCTCGCGGCGATCCTCCCGCCCGAATGCCTCATCGCCGACGAATCCGGCCGGCGCGCGTTCGAGACCGACGCGCTGACGGCCTACCGCCGCCTGCCGCTCGCGGTCGCGCTGCCGCGCTCGACCGAGGAGGTCGCGCGCGTCATGCGGCTCTGTCGCGATGAGAAGGTCAATGTCGTGCCGCGCGGCGCCGGGACCTCGCTCTCGGGCGGGGCGATCCCGCAGGAGGACGCGGTCGTCATCGCGCTGACCAAGATGAGCCGCATCCTCGAGGTCAATCTCGCCGACCGCTATGCGCGGGTCGAGGCCGGCGTGACCAATCTCGCGATTTCGGAGGCGGTCGGTCCGGAGGGCTTCTTCTACGCCCCCGATCCGTCCTCGCAGCTCGCCTGCACCATCGGCGGCAACATCGCGATGAACTCCGGCGGCGCCCACTGCCTCAAATATGGCGTCACCACCAACAACCTCCTCGGCGTCCGGCTCGTGACGCTGGACGGCGAGATCCTCGATGTCGGCGGCGAGGCGATGGATGCGCCCGGCTACGACCTGCTCGGGTTGGTCTGCGGCTCCGAAGGCCAGCTCGGGATCGTGACCGAAGCGATCGTTCGCCTCATTCCCTTGCCGGAAGGGGCGCGGCCGGTCCTGTTCGGCTTCGATACGGTCGAGGACGCCAGCCAGTGCGTCGCGGCGATCATCGGCGCCGGCATCGTTCCGGTGGCGATGGAGTACATGGACAAGCCGGCGATCCACATCTGCGAGAATTTCGCCCATGCCGGCTATCCGCTCGACGTCGAAGCGATGCTGATCATCGAGGTCGAGGGGTCGGACGCCGAGATGGGGACGATGCTCGGCCGGATCGGGGCGATCGCGAAGGCGCATAACGTGCGCACAGCGCGCGAATCGATGTCGGCGATGGAGAGCGCCCAGATCTGGAAAGGCCGCAAATCGGCGTTCGGCGCGACCGGCCGGGTCGCCGACTACATCTGCATGGACGGCACGGTGCCGACCAGCAAATTGCCCGAGGCGCTTCAGCGCACCGGGGAGATTTGCGCTTCCTTCGGGCTCCGGGTCGCCAATGTCTTCCACGCCGGCGACGGCAATATGCATCCGCTGGTCCTCTACAACATCAACGACGATGAGGAGCGGGTCAAAGCCGAGGCGGCGGGGGCGGCGATTCTTGAAATGTGCGTCGATCTCGGCGGCTGTCTCACCGGCGAGCACGGAGTCGGCGTCGAGAAGCGCGAGCTCATGGGGCGCCAGTTCAACGACGTCGAGCTCTCGCAGCAGAAGCGGGTGCGCGCCGCCTTCGATCCCGAAGGAAGGCTCAACCCGGCCAAGGTGTTTCCGCTCGGCGAGCGGGCCGCATGACCGAAACGCTCAAGCCCGAGCGTGAGGCCGACGTGGTGGAAGCGGTGCTTGCGGCGCGCATCACCGGGACGAAGCTCGACATCGTCGGCGGCGGCGCCATGGCCGGACTCGGCCGGCCCGGCCGGGGCGAGCGCCGGCTGTCGATCGCGGCGATGTCGGGCATCGCCTTCTACGCCCCGGCCGAAATGACGCTCAGCGCCGGGGCTGGGACGACGATCGCGGCGATAGAGGCCGCGATCGCCGAGCACGGGCAGATGCTGCCGTTCGAGCCGATGCGTCCGCGAGCGCTTTGGCAATCAGGCGCCGAGCCGACCCTCGGCGGCATGGTCGCGACCAACCTTTCCGGGCCGCGCCGGCCGAGCGCGGGAGCCGTGCGCGACGGCGTCCTCGGCCTCAAGCTCGTGAACGGCCTTGGCGAGCCGATCCGCTGCGGCGGGCGGGTGATGAAGAACGTCACCGGCCTCGACCTCACCAAGCTCAATTGCGGCGCCCATGGCACGCTCGGCGTGCTGACAGAAGCAACGATCAAGCTCGCGCCGAAGCCCGAGGCCGAGGCCACGCTCGTCGTGGCGGAACTCAGCGAGCCGCGAGCGGTCGAAGCCATGACTCGCGGCTTGAGCTCGCCGTTCGGCGTCAGCGGCGCGGCCTGGCTTGCCCCGGGAATGGGCGCTGGCTTTTCGCGCACGCTGCTGCGCCTCGAAGGCTTCGCGGAGTCCGTTGAGGATCGCGCCGGCCGGCTCGCCGTCATCATCGGCGGCTTCGGCCATGTCGATCGGCTGACCGGCGAGGAGTCGGCGGCGCTCTGGCGTTCGGTCCGCGACGCCGAATTCATCGCCGAGCCGCGCGAACGCGCGGTCTGGCGGGTGAGTCTTGCTCCCTCGCGGGCGGCGCCGTTCGCCGCCAGCCTCGGCGGGACGGCGCTCGCCCTTTTCTTTGACTGGGGCGGCGGTCTCGCCTGGGTCGCGACCGCGGCGACCGAAGCCGCCGCGTCGGCGCTCCGCCGCGCCGTCGGGTCGGCCAAAGGCCACGCGACGCTGATGCGGGCGCCCGATTCGCTGCGCGCCGCGGTCGAGGTGTTTGAGCCGCCGTCCGCCCTGGGCCTGACGGTCAGCCGCCGCCTCAAGCAGAGCTTCGATCCGAACGGCGTCTTGAACTTCGGCCGCATGTACGACGGCATGTGAGGCGAGCCCGTGCAGACCCAGTTCGCCCCCGAAGCGCTTGCCGATCCGCACATCCGCGAACTCGAAGGCATCCTGCGCTCATGCGTGCATTGCGGCTTCTGCACCGCGACCTGCCCAACCTATGTCACGCAGGGCGACGAGCGCGACAGCCCTCGCGGCCGCATCTACCTCATCAAGGATCTGCTTGAGACCGAGCGCAAGATCGAAGCGGACGACGTCTGGCCGATCGACCATTGCCTGAGCTGCCTCTCCTGCGTGACGACCTGCCCCTCGGGCGTCGACTATCGCCGGTTGGTCGATCACGCGCGGGTCAGGATCGAGGAGACTTATCGCCGCCCGCTTGCCGACCGCCTCCTGCGCTCTCTCCTCGTCAGGCTCATCCCCTCGCGAGCGGCGTTCCGCGCCGCGCTGCGGCTGGCCGCGCTCGGACGGCTCTTCAAGCCCGCCCTGGCCGTTCTGCCCGGTGTCGGAGCCGAAGCTCGAGGCGATGCTGGCGCTCGCCCCGGCCTCGCTTCCGGCTCCGGGGCCGGCCGAGAAGCCCGGCGTCTATCCGGCCGCGAGCGCCGCCGGCCAGCGCCGCCGCATGGCGCTGCTTGGCGGTTGCGCCGAGGCCGTTCTCGCTCCCGGCATTCATGCCGCGACGATCCGGCTTCTGAACCGCGCCGGGATCGACGTGGTCATTCCGAGCGGCGAGGGCTGCTGCGGCTCGCTCGCGCATCACATGGGCGCGGAGCAGCGCGCGCTCGCTCAGGCGCGCGCCGACATCGACGCCTGGACAGGCGAGATCGAGGGCGATGGGCTTGAGGCGATCGTCGTCACCGCGTCGGGCTGCGGCGCGACGATCAAGGACTATGGCTACATGCTGGGCGACGATCCGGCCTATGCGAAGAAGGCCGCCCGCGTCGCCGCGCTCGCGCGCGACGTCTCGGAGGTCGCGGCCACGCTCGATCTCGACTTCAAAGCTCCGCGCCGCCTTGCCGTCGCCTATCACGCCGCCTGCTCGCTCCAGCACGCGCAGAAGATCGTCGATCAGCCGAAGGCTTTGTTGAAGCGCGCCGGATTCGACGTCCGCTCGATTCCCGAGGCGCACCTGTGCTGCGGGTCCGCCGGGACGTACAACATCCTGCAACCCGCCATCGCCGGCGCGTTGCGCGACCGCAAGGTCACCAACATCGCCCGCGTCAAACCCGATGTGATCGCCGCCGGAAACATCGGCTGCCTGACCCAGATCGGCTCGGCGACCGCAACGCCGGTCGTGCACACGGTTGAGCTGCTCGACTGGGCGAGCGGCGGCCCGGCGCCGGCGGGGCTCGCATGACGCTTTATCATCTTTGCGAGAAGCCGTAGGGCGTTCGGAAGAACGCCCGTCTTTCGATGGGCTAGCGACGAAGCAATCCATC
This sequence comes from uncultured Alphaproteobacteria bacterium, assembly GCA_963806935.1. Classification (GTDB taxonomy): domain Bacteria; phylum Pseudomonadota; class Alphaproteobacteria; order Rhizobiales; family Beijerinckiaceae; genus Roseiarcus. Next base: position 19,376 of record CAWEAT010000013.1, on the reverse strand, counting down.
CCTCCGCCTACGAGGTGGATTGCTTCGCTGCGCTCGCAATGACCGCAGGGAGAGATTGAGCCAATGGCTTTCCAAGGCTTCGGTCCGGACGTGCTGCCGTTCTTCAAGGCGCTCGCGTTCCATCAGAGCCGGGAGTGGTTCGAAGCGAACCGCTCGACCTACGAGACTGCCGTGAAGGGACCGCTGGGTGATCTGGCCGAGGATGTCGCCGAGCGGCTGAGAAGAGCGAAAATCCCGATCAAGGGCGACCGCAAGTCGTCGGCGTTCCGCATCCATCGCGACGTGCGCTTCTCCAATAACAAAGACCCGTACAAGACCAACGCCGGCGTCGCGCTGACCCGGTCGGGGGCGAAGAACGATCCGGGCGTCCTCTACTTCCACCTGTCGCCGGAGGAATGCTTCTTCGCCGCCGGCTTCCATCAGCCCGAACCCGATCAGCTCGGCCGGTTGCGAGCCGCAGCGGCCCGCGCGCCCAAGTCTTACACGGCGATGACGAAGAGCCTCAAGAAGGCCGGCCTCGTCCTGTCGGACGAGGATTCGCTCAAGCGCGCCCCGCGCGGCTTCGAGGCGGTCGACGATCCGGAGATCGCCGCCGCAGTCCGGCTCAAGAGCCTGATCTGCCTCAGGCCCGTCACAGCGCGCGCGATCGCTTCACCAGCGCTGGCCGAGGACTTCTGCGCCTTCGCCCGCGACGCGCTCCCGCTGCTCAAATGGGGCTGGGACGCGCTCGCCGATCAGCGCTGACACGCGAAGGAACATGGCAACTCCTTCGAACAGTCGCCGCTTGCCAGATTGCGCCGTTCGTAAACCACTCAGCGTCAGCGGTCAGGATCCGCGACTTCGCCAGGACCTTGGGTGGCGGCTCGTATGAAAAACCGCGACGACGTAGACGGCCGCGCGCGTCTCGCGGAATATTACCAGATACGGAAAGCGGTGAAGCAAAGCCCGGCGGGTTTCCTGAGGTGACGCCGGAAACTGCTTGGGATTGTCGCTGATCCTCTGAACCACAGCACGCAAGGATTCCCGAAACTCAGGCACGATCTCCGGGGCGTGGCTACCGTACCAGGCCAGCGCGTCGTCAAGATCACCCCGCGCCCCGGCCGTGAAGAAGACCGGCAGCATATATTACGACCGCTTGCTTAGCTCGGTTTCGATATCCTCCCATCGGACGGCAGCTTTCGCGTCGGCGTCGAAGGTCGCCATGCGACGGGCGAGCTCGGCGTCTTGAGCCTGGGTGAGGTTCACTTCCTCTGGAGCAAGGCTGTCCCACAGCTCGGCGATGAGGTCGAGTCGCTGTTTTGTCGTCAACCTGGCGATGTCCAGCGTGTCGGTCATGTCGCCAATATAGCGCGGCCGACCCAAAAAGACGACAGGCGGCCTAACCTGTCTTGCGCCGCCGGGTTGCAGGCCAGGACGCAGGAAGCGTCCCTGGCCATCCCATCGGTCAGGAATGCGCCGATGGCTGTTTCAAGCTCAGCTGCTCTTCGCGTGCGGCGTGCCGAGATATGGGAACTCCCGAAGCGTGTCGGTGTGCGGCTTGAGGCCGGTGGGAGGACATTCGTTCTTGGTCAGGAAGGCGATGCGGTAGTTGATCACGTCGTCGGTGAAGACCCGGCCGTTCGGATAGGTCGCCGGCTTCGACGGGTCGAAGCTCAGAACGTCCGGCAGCGTGCGTTCCCGGTTGATCTCGGCGATGGCTTCCTCGCGCGTGTAATTGCCGGTGTGCCCCATCAGATGAATGAATTGCTCGAGCCATCGGTTGAGGTCGTTGACGGGCTCGCTCGCATTGTATTCCTCCTTGGTGTCGTCGGTGTTGAAGAAGCTGCTCATGCTCGGGTGGCCGGCGCGGTCGACGTGAATAAGCTTGCCGTCGCGTCTCAGGCTGCAGCGCCCCCAGACATGGACCTCGGACTTGAGATTGAGTTCGCTCGTCGGCAGCTCGACCGCGGTCGAAAACACGTTCGCCGTCGTGTTCGAGTTGACGCCCGTCCACGGCGATTTGCCGCCGAGATGCGGCTCGGTGAAATTGCGTTTGCCCCTGATGTCGAACAGATTCTTGATTCCGTCGAAGTCGAAGAAGAACGCGTCGCTGCGGCTGCCGGCGAAAAACGTGTAGGGACCGGAGCGGACAATGTTCGGCGTCGGGCCAAAGGAACACTCGGCGTCGGAGACGATCTTGGTTCCGACCGCTTCGGGAGAACGCGATTCGGCGCCTTTCGCCATATGCACGCTGAACGTCTGCCGGCCGTTCTCGGGCTTCGAGAACGTGTACGAGAACGCGATATCGGTGAGGTAATCCCCGTCGGTGTCGATGTTGACGCGGTAGATCGCGTCCGGATGGAGCGCGTCCGCGTTCGGGTTCGCGTTGAGGATGATGGCGGTCCGGTTTCTGTCGCCGGGCGACTGGAATGCATAGAGATCGCAAAGATCGAGCCGTTGATCGCCGAGCGGCGGCCCGAGACTGAGCCCAGTGAAATGGTTTGACATGGCGCTATCCTCCTGCCGGAAACTCGAACCCCTTGGGTCCCGCGCGCTCTGATCATAGCAGCCAATCTCGATTTGGGCATGACAGGGCGCACGCTGATTTTGCTGGCCGAAACCCATCTTTTCCTTCGCCCGGCGAATGGACTATCATTGAGGCATCATGGGCAATCAGTTTCCGAGCCTCGACGCCAGCCATCGTGAATTCATAAGCCGGCAGCGCATCTTCTTCGCCGCTACAGCCGCCCCCGACGCGCGGGTCAACCTGTCGCCGCGCGGGACGGACGCGTTCGCAGTCATCGACCAGCGCACGGTCGCCTATCTCGACCGGACCGGCAGCGGCAATGAGACCGCTGCGCATCTGAAGGCCGACGGCCGGCTTACGGTCATGTTCTGCGCCTTCGACGGTCCACCAAACATCATGCGGCTGTACGGCCGGGGGGAAGTTCTGCATCGCGGCTCGCCGGCTTACCGCGAACTGCTCAAGAGCGCCTTCGGCGGGGTCGAGCCAGCCGGCGCGCGGCAAATCGTCCGCCTTCACGTCGATCGTGTGCAGACCTCCTGCGGCTACGGGACGCCGCTGTTCGACTATCGCGGCGAGCGCCCCTCGCTCGACAATTGGGCGCGCTCGAAGGGCGAAGACGGCCTCGAGGCCTACCGGCGGGAGAACAATCTCGTCAGCATCGACGGCCTGCCGACCGGACTGCTCGACGAAGTTTGAGGGACGGCCGCGCCGATCGTCGTTTTCGGGTGGCGCCCGGCCCCGGAGCATGGGTAAGGCTTTGATTCAGCCGCGACAGGAGCGACCCGTGCTCGATGTTCCCAACTCCCCGATCGCGAGCGCGGATTACGCCACCGTCCGGCGCGCGATCGAGTTCATCTCCACCCGCTATCGCGACCAGCCGTCGATCGAGGCGGTCGCCGGCCACGTCGGCCTCTCGGCCTCCCACTTCCAGCATGTCTTCAAGCGCTGGGCGGGGTTGACGCCGAAGGCGTTTCTGCAGGCGATCACGATCGAGCGGGCGCGCGAGCTTCTGCGCGATTCGGCGAGCGTGCTCGAGGCGGCCTATGACGTCGGACTTTCCAGCCCGAGCCGGCTGCATGATCTTTTCGTCGCCCACGAGGCGCTGACGCCCGGCGACTACCGGCGCGACGATCTCGTCCTCGCCTATGGCTTTCATGACTCGCCCTTTGGCGAGGCGATCGTGGTGGCGGCGCCGCGCGGCATGGCGGGCCTCGGCTTTGTCGACGACGGAGACCGCTCGGCCGCGCTCGCCGACATGGCGCGCCGCTGGCCGCGCGCCCGCCTCATCGGCGACGAGGGCGCGACCCGCCCCTACGCGCGGCGGGCGTTCGATCCGGCGTTATGGCGGCCCGACGCCCCGCTCAGGGTGGTGATGATCGGCACGGACTTCGAGCTTCGGGTGTGGGAGACGCTGCTCAGCGTCCCGATGGGGCGGGCGACGACCTATTCGGACATCGCCCGCAAGATCGGCCGGCCGACGGCGGCGCGGGCGGTCGGCGCGGCGGTCGGCCGCAATCCGATCTCGTTCGTCGTGCCCTGCCATCGCGTGCTCGGGCGCTCGGGCGCGCTCACCGGCTACCATTGGGGCCTCGCGCGCAAGCAGGCGATCATCGGCTGGGAGGCGGGGCGGACGACGGCGGCCTGAGACGGCGGGATATCACTTGGCCACTGCGTCCGGCGGCGGGGGCGGCGGGGCGCCGGGTAAGGGATGCGCAAGCCGGCTTCGCGCATCCGGCGCAGGACGTCGAAATTGATGTCGCTGCGGGTCCGCTCGGCGAGCTCGATGTCGTCGACGAAGCAGATGAGATTGAACTTGAGCGCCCAGTCGGCGAATTCGGCGAACAGCACGGTCGGCGCGGGAATCCTGAGCACCTGATCCTGCGCCTTGGCGGCGGCGATCAGCATGTCGCGCACCTGCTCGACGTCGCTCTCGTAGGCGACGTTGACCGCCACGACGATCCGGCCCACCCGGTCGTTGCGGACCCAGTTCTTGACCACGCCGCTGACCAGATTCGAGTTCGGAACGATCAGGGTGCCGCGATCGAAGGTTTCGATCTCGGTCGCGCGGGCGTTGATGCTATGCACGAATCCCTGTTCGTTTCCGACCACGACCCAGTCGCCGACGCGGATGCCGCGCTCCCACAGGAGGATGAGCCCGGAGACGAAATTGTTGGCGATCGTCTGCAGGCCGAAGCCGATGCCGACCGACAGGCCGCCGGCGATGAGCGCGAGCTTCTCGACGTCGAGGCCGATTTGCGCGCCCGCCAGCAGCACGGCGACGATCGCGCCGACGTAACCAAAAATCGTCCTGACCGAGTTCCTCACTCCGGCGTCGAGGCGGGTTTGGGGCAGAAACCGGGCGCCAAGCCACTCCTGGATCATCCGGGTGACGAACAGCACGACGGCGAACACCGCCGCCGCCTCGATCATCGACGACAGCGACAGCGTGAGCCCGCCGATGGAAAAGCCGAAGTAGGCGGCTCTCAGCGCGCCGAACATGTCCTGCGACTGCACGCCCCACGGTTCGAGCACCGCGGCGATCGCGATCACCAGCGCCACGAGGCGCGCGACGCCTTGCAGGATGACGACGATCTGGGCGAGCGCGTTGCGGCGTAGGCCGACCATCGCCAGAAGTCCCGCCCCGACCGGCGCCTCCGGCGCGAGCAGCGCCTCGGTCCCGTCATGAACGATGCAGTCGATGAGGTAGAGCAGGCTGCCGAGGGCGGTGAGGTAGATCACCTGATTGACGAGGAAAGTGGCGAAGGCGATGTAGCCTGTGAGCGCGGCGGCGAAAATGACGAACGCCAGCGCCCAGACGAGCGTTCTCAGCGGCGCCCAACGGTCGGTTTGCGCCGGTCCGGCGGCGTTCTCCTGCCGGGTCTTGAACTGGCGCAGCGCGAAAGCGATCACGAGCGAAACGAGGATCGCGCCCACGCCCCGCGCGGCGACCGCGATGTTGAGCGAGGCGACGGCGTCGGCCGTGGGCTCGATCAACCGCCCGGCGGCCCAGATCGCCGCGATCGCCATGGCGGCGCGATAGAGAACAGAAGCCGCGCGGTCGCTCGCCGGCGCAAGCCGCCAGGCCGCAAGGCTGGGCGCGAGCATTCCGCGCGCGAGCGCGTTGACGGCTATCAACGCCCGCGCGGCGTCGAGCGCCGCGTCGATCACGCCCTGGATGCTCGGATCGGAAAGGTCGAACGCGTCGAGCGCGCTCGCCAGGAGGCCGAGGCCGGCGAGCGGCAGCGCCGCGAGGATGAAGAAGATCCATGCGGCCGCGAGCGCGCGGCGGAGCCGGCTCGGCGCGGTTGCGCCGGGATCGCGACGGATGACCCGGCGCGTGAGCCACCCAAGCGGCGCGACGGCCAGCAGCAGTGCGAGCGCGACCGCCGCTACGCCGATCTTCAGCCCCGTCGTCGCCCGTTCGCCGACGGCCTCGAACCAGTTGCCGATCAGGCTTCCCATCACTGCGGCGGCGATCGGAACCTCCCGCCAGACCGCGACCCAGAGCTGCGGATCGAGGACGCTCGACGACCGGGCGAATGTCTGGCGCGCGAACAACTGGCGCCGCGTCGTGCTGATGCGGGTCGAGAGGTCGTCGGATTGCAGCAGCATGGCGCGGGCGGCGCGCAGGTTGGCGTCGAGCGTGTCGTGCCTCTTCTTCTCGCTCTCGAGCTCCTTGGCCGCGACATCGGTGGTGGGCGCGGTCTCGCCCGATTTGGGCGTCAGCTCCTCGAGCCGCTTGGCGGCGGCGGCGAGCCGCGGCGTGAGCTCCGCGATCTTCGCCTGAAGGGCGACGCCGAGCGCGTCGTTCCGGGCCTTGAGCGTCTGCAGATCGGCGTCGGTGAGGTTCTTGTCCCTCAGCGCCGCTTCGGTCGCGGTGAGGGCCGCGCGCGTCTGGTCGAGATCGAGCGGATGGGCGTCCTGCGCCCAGGCGCGCCCGGGCCCCAGGAGGACCAAGGCGAAAACGGCCCCGAGAACGGCCCCAAGAATGGCCCAGTGCAACTGGCGCAAGGCGGACGCAGGCTTCATCGCAGGCAAAATGGCCCCGAGGCTGATTCGGCGGCGCGCTCCCTCATCCATCCGACCATGGCCGGGCCGCCGCGGCAACTTGCCCCCTCCACCGTCCTTCGGACGATCCTACTCCCCCTGCGCTGAAGCGCATGGGAAGAGAGCGCGCGAGGGCGCCGCTTCCATCCTCCCACGCGAGGCGGGGGAGGGGACCGCGGAGGGGGCGGCGCCAAGACTGCGTTCACTCTGCCCCGGGAAAAGGGCTGCGCGCCTGCAGCGGCTTTGTTAAAGGGGGCGCTCAAGACTTCTGAGGGCCGCCCGGTGACCCCGACCGTTGAAGCGCCGACCTTTTCCAGCCCCGTCAGCCAGGCGCCGCGCAGCGCCGGCGAGCGCGCGCTCGACCATTTCCTCGCCGCGGGGTTCGAGCGGACCGAGCCGCCGGTCCTGCATCCGGCGGCGATCTTCCTCGACATGTCGGGCGAGGAGGTCCGGCGGCGTCTCTTCCTCACCGCCGGCGCCGCGGGCGAGGAGCTTTGCCTCAGGCCGGAATATACAATTCCCGTCTGCCGCGCCTATCTCGCTTCGGACCGGGCCGGTGGCGTCGCCGAATATTCCTATCTCGGCCCGGTGTTCAGGGCGCGGGCGGGGCAGGCCGGCGAAGAGACGCAGACCGGGCTCGAGAGCTTTGGCCGCAACGACGCCGAGGCGGCCGACGCCGAAGTGTTCGCGCTCAGCCTCGAGGCGGCGACGGCGGCGGGGGGCGGCCAGCTCGCCGCCCGGCTCGGCGACGCCGGCCTGTTCGAGGGCGTCCTCGCTTCGCTCGACATCCCGGAGGTCTGGCGGCGCCGTTTGCGCCGCGGCGTCGCGCGCGGGCGCAGCCTCGAGGCCATCTTCAACCGGCCGAGCCAGGGCGCGCTCGCGCAGGCGGGCGTGCTGGCGGCGCTGGAAAGCGCCGACCACGCCGGCGCGAAAGCGCTGGTCGAGGACCTGCTGGCGATCGCCGGCATCGAGACGGTCGGCGGGCGCAGCGCCGGCGAGATCGCCGACCGGTTCCTCGAACAGGCTTCGCTGCGCTCGGGCGAGCCGATCGAAGCCGAGAAGCGGGCGGTGCTGGACGCCTTCCTGGCCATTTCCGGCGATCCCGACGAGGCCGCGATCGAGCTTCGCCGCCTCGCCGAGTCCGCGCGCCTCGACCTCGATGCGGCGATCGATTCGTTCGAGCTGCGCAACGGCTTCATCGCCGCCCGCGGCGCAAGACTCGAGGATATGCGCTTCAGCGCCGCCTTCGTGCGCGACTTCGACTATTACACCGGCTTCGTATTCGAGGCCCATGACGCCGCCGCCGCCGGCGCGAAGACCGCGCTCGCGGGCGGACGCTATGATGGGCTCGCCAGGCGCCTCGGCGCGGGCGCGGACATCCCCGCCGTCGGCGCCGCGATCACCCTCGACCGGCTCGCGAATGGGGAGAAGCGCTAGACCATGACGCGATCAGGCGAAACCCGTCATTGCGAGGAGCGTCAGCGACGAAGCAATCCAGATTGTGGAGCGCCCGACGTTCTCCTGGATTGCTTCGCCCTAGCCCGTCCCGAAGGACGGGCGTCTTTCGACGCCCTATCGCTCGCAATGACGGCCAAACGGGAGCAGCGCTGATGACTGCCGCTCCCGGCAATGGCGCCGAAGCGCCGTTCGTCCTCGCCATCCCCTCCAAGGGGCGGTTGCAGGAAGCTGCGGCGGCGTTCTTCGCGCGGGCCGGCCTCGAGCTGGTCCAGGGGCGCGGCGCGCGCGACTATCGCGGCGGGATCGCAGGCCTCGCCGGAGTCGAGGTCGCCTATGTCTCGTCGGCCGAGATCGTCGGCCAGCTCGCCGCCGGCCAGGCCCATTTCGGCGTCGCCGGCGAAGACCTGGTGCGCGAGAAGGTTGCCGACGTCGAGGCCCGGCTCGAGCTCCTGAGCCCGCTCGGCTTCGGCCACGCCAATGTGGTGGTCGCCGCGCCAAGGGCCTGGATCGACGTGCGCTCGATGGCCGATCTCGACGACGTCGCTTCGGCCTATCGCGCCAAGCGCGGCGAGCGGATGCGGGTGGCGACCAAATACGTCAACCTGACCCGGCGCTTTTTCGCCGAGCATGGCGTCGCCGACTATCGCATCGTCGAGAGCCTCGGCGCGACCGAGGGCGCGCCGGCCTCGGGCTCGGCCGAACTCATCGTCGACATCACCACCACCGGCGCGACGCTTGCGGCAAACGCGCTCAAACCTCTCGACGATGGCGTGATCCTGCGCTCGCAGGCGACGCTGGTCGCGTCGCTGACCGCGCCGTGGGGCGCAAGGGCGAGGCAAGCCGCGCGCGACATCCTCGCCCGGATCGCGGCGAGCGAGGAGGCCTTGAAGTCGCGCGAGGTCCGCGCCCGCCTGCCAAGCCCGGCCCATCTCGCGGTCGAGGCGGCTTATGAGCGGTTCGGCGCGGTTCCGGCGACCGGCGAGGATGTCGATCCGCACGGCTTCGTCGCCCTCCACTGCGCTCGCGGCCAGGTCGCCGAACTCGCCGGCTGGCTCCTGGAGAAAGGCGCCGAGCGGGTCAGCGTTGCCGCGCTCGAACAGGCCTTCAGCGCCCGCAACGCGCTCTACGAAGCGCTGGAGCGGCGGATCGGGAAGGGGCAGGGGTAAGGTTCCGCGCGCGCGGTGGTCGCGCAAGTTCGAGCCCATTCCGCGACAGTCCCAGGCGTTCGCGTAGCGCGATCTCGCTGACCCGCATGCCCGCGGCGACCATGTCCATGATCAGCAAGTCGCGTCCGGCCATCTCCCGAGACCTTGGCAGTTTCCTGAGACGCGACGGCGGGGAGCCGCATAGGCAAGGCCGAGGAGGCGGCCAACACGGATCCTCTTTCTCGCCAGCGACGAATCCCTCGTTCACCACCGGCGGCGAGTTCATGGTCGACGGGGGGCTTGACGGCGCAGTGAGGATCAAGTGGGGCCGCGGATGTTGAATTCACTGTAAGAGACACGCGTTCTTCACGCTGTGATGCGCAACCGGCTGTCCGCGCTGAGGCGGGGCAGAAGTCCTAGCAGAGCCGCTCGCTTGATGGCGACGCAGCCAACGGTCGGCGAATAGCTCTCCCGGGCGATGTGGAGGAAGATCGCGCTGCCCAGGCCTGGTTTCGTCGGGAACATATTGTAGCCGATCACGACAATCAGGTCATAGATCCCGTCCTTGCGCCAAAGAGGTTCGACGTGCGCAGGGTAGGGCGATTGGACGAGACGATTGTAGCGGGGGTCGGGAGGATCATCGACCCAGGCGTCCCTTGGCTGAAGAGGGCGCATCGGCAGCGCGGTGGGGGGCAACTCAACCCGATCCGAGCGATAGAACCCTTGAAGCAAAGGGAAATCTCCCGCGGGCGTCGCGAGGTCGCCCTCGTGCTTGTCGGCACGCACGCCCGCCTTGCCGATCGCCGCGCGCGTCGACCCGCCGGGCCAATACAGACGCCCCGCACCATAGACGAGGTCGAACGCCGCCGCACGCGCCCGAGACAAGAGGAAAGGCGCCGTGAGCATCGTCGCGATCATTCCGAAGGCGGCGCGGCGCTGTGCGTTCCCGCTCACTGCAGATAATCGTCGTTGCGCGTAATGCGCCACCGTCCATCGTCCTCGCAACGCACTCTATAGGCCTCATGGCCGACATCAGGCGGGAGCGCCCGGCCGCCGCTGACGATGCTGATCGAATAGGTGTCCTCGATCTTCGCCTCCCTTCCCGTATGGGAGACAATCGTCGGGCGCTGCGACAGCTCAACAGCGACGCGCGACCACCGCGCAAAGCCGCTGCGCTTGGCGGCGACGATGGCCGCCCGGTCGCGGGACTCGCCGGTGCGCCTGTTCACGTAGATCGCGTCGTCCGCCCACTGATCGGCGTAGAGCGAGAGGTCGAGCGCCTGCAAGGCCGCGAACAATTGGCGAACCGGAGCAAGAATTGTCTCCGTCGACACGTCCGTGCAAGGATCGGATGGCGACGAGGCGGGCGCCGGAGGGGCGGGCGATGGGCCTATCGTCGCCTTCGAGGACTCAGGTCCTGCGAGGTAGACGTCGCCGATCAGCGAGGAATTGTCCCAGGGAATTTGTCCGCCCGTCGCATCGACCACGTCTTTGCGCACCCGGGACATCATTTGGCGAATTTCCAGTCCCCGGGTGCCGATGTGGCGCAACAGCGCGGCGGTGAACGGCGAATTGCGCCCCTTGCCGTCTGCGGCGACTGTGTTCGGTTGGGTGGAATAGATGATGAGGGAACCGGCGGCCCGGGTGTCCATGGGCGATAGGCCTCGCGAGCCGCCGATGCCGCGATGCAGTCGAATCGACGAACGGATTGTTGCGGCACGCGTCGAGAATGATGATGCGCACGCTTGCGCCATCGGTCATCGCGTCCTGCAATTTCGATAAATCGATCGTCTGGAGACCGAGCGTGGCCTGACTGTCAATTCTAGCGTCGATGGGGATAAGATAGTTCTCGCCCTCCGCCTGCACTCCGTGACCTGCATAGAAGAACAGGGCAACGTCTGCGTTGCGCGCGCGATCAGCAAACCGGGCAATCGCCGCCGCCATGTCGTCCCGCGATGAATTGATCCTGAAATCGATGTCGAAGCCGATCGCGCGCAAAGCGGCGGCGATGTCCCTCGCATCGTTCGAGGGATTTGAGAGGGTCGGCGCCGTTGCATAAGCGCCGTTGCCAATGATCAGCGCGACACGATCAGCGGCCAAACCCGGGCGCGGAAAGCTGAGCAACGCCGAAGCCGCAACCAACAGCGCAACAACGATAAACCTGCGAACGGTCATGGGCGCCTTTTGAACCCCGCTGCGTTTTACGACATGATCCAGCAGATCACCATAGATCGGCTCAACTCTCCAGTTCGAAGGGTGGGATGGCCCGGGCGTTTATATGAACATCCCCCTGTCCCGCGCGACCGCCTTCGTCAGATGATCGGCGACCGCGCGGATGCGGCCCAAGCCGCGCGTGTCCTCGTGCGTGGGAAACCGGTGACACTTTACTCAATCACCAATCCGAGTTGTCCTCGATTCGTCCGCGTGTTGAATCAGCACCGCGACAATTGGGAATTGAGTAAAGTGTCACCGTAATCCTCCGTAATCCTCCAAAGTGTCACCGTAATCCACGTAATCCAGTTCGAAGGGCGGGATGGCCCGGGCGTTTATAAAAACATCCCCCTGTCCCGCGCGACCGCCTTCGTCAGATGATCGGCGACCGCGCGGATGCGGCCCAAGCCGCGCGTGTCCTCGTGCGTGACCAGCCAATAGGCGCGGGTTGCGCGCCGCTCGGGCAGCACGCGGATAAGATCCTTGAAGCGGCGGGCGATGAAGTCGTGGACGACGCCAATGCCGACGCCGGCGCGCATGGCCTCGAGCTGCGTCACCGCGCTGGCGCTTTCGAAGCTGGTCGGCGCGCCGTCAAAGAGCTCGCGCACGTAGGAGAGCGCAGTCGAGAACGCGTGCTCCTCGACGTAGCCGATGAGCCTGTGGCTTTTGAGCGCTTCGACGTCGGAAGGCCCGCCGTTTCGCTTGAGGTAGCCGGCGCTGGCATAGATGCCGAGCGTGTAGTCGGTCAGCTTGCGGGCGACGAACCGCCCCGCTTCGGGCTTGTCCAGGCCGACGACAATATCGACCTCGCGCCGCGCGAGCGGGGTGAGTTGCGGCAGCGGCATGAGTTGCAGCCTGACGCCGGAATGACGCCCGGCGAAGTCGCGCAGCGCCGTCGTCAAGTAATAGGTCGAGAATCCGTCTGGCGCGCCGATCCGCACATCGCCGGTGAGTTCGAGATCGACGCCGGAGATTTCGCCCTGCGCGTGCAGGAACGCGCTCTCCATCTGCTCTGCTGCGCCGATGAACCGCTCGCCCGCGCCGGTGAGTTTCGCTCCGGTCGTGCGCCGGTCGAACAGTTTGGCGCCGAGCGCGGCCTCCAGCGCCGCGATCCGGCGGCTGACCGTCGCATGGTCGAGCCTGAGCCGCTTGGCGGCGGCGACGAATTGCCCGCCGCGGGCGACCGCCAGGAAGACTCTGACGTTGTCCCAATCCATGACGACGATCAGCCGGCCAGTGATCGCCGCAGAAAGCGAATCACCTTCTCCATCAGCTCGGCGTTCGCCTGGCCGATCTTTTCCGCGTGCCCGCCCTCAATGGTCGCCAGTTTGCACGGGCGAATGACGGATGGGGCGGGCAGACCGGACTCCCGATAGCTCTCGCCGAAGGGAACATCGTCCGGCCAGGACCGGTTCTCGGCGCTTGTGATCATCGCGACCCAAATGAGGCGCCTGTCTTCGCCGAGGCCGCCCTGGGACACGACGAGTGCGGGCCGCCATTGCCGAGTTGCGCGATCCGTATAGGGGAAAGGCACGCGGACGACATCGCCCTGCTCAAAGCTTGGCATAGGCCTTTCGGTCGGCGTCGCCGTCCCATTCCGTAAAGGCGCCGAAGGGATCTTCGGCCCCGCGCTCGGAGGCTTTCGTTAGAATGACCCGGCCGCCGTCGATCTCATAGGCGAGTTCGTCCCCCTCCGTAAGGCGAAGGGCGGCGCGCACCGGCTGAGGAATTGTCGTCTGGGCTTTGCTCGTGAGTTTGCTGGTAATCATGCTGCAGTTGTGTGGCGCGAAGTAAGGATAATCCTTACCACGCTTGCGAGCGCTGGTTCAAGGTGGGTTAAACCTTAGCACATTTTCGCACAGCCGATGCGCGATCTCTGAGATTGCTGTGCGCAAAATCGTGGCGCATAAAGCGCCTACGAGAGCCGACATCAGGGAGCGGAACATGATCGAGTACGGGCATTACGTCGGCGGCAAGCAGGTCGCCGGCAAGTCGGGACGGACAGCGGACGTTTTCCAGCCGATGGACGGCACGGTGCGCGCCCATGTCGCCCTCGCCTCGAAAGCCGAAGTTCGCGCCGCGGTCGAAAACGCCAAAGCGGCGCAGCCCGGGTGGGCGGCGGTCAATCCGCAGCGCCGCGCCCGCGTCTTGATGAAGTTCCTCGACCTCATCGCTCAAAACAATGACGAGCTGGCGGACACGCTGGCGCGCGAGCACGGCAAGACGATCGCCGACGCCAGGGGCGACATCCAGCGCGGGGTCGAGGTGGTCGAGTTCGCGCTCGGCGTGCCGCACCTGATGAAGGGCGAATATACCGACGGCGCCGGCCCCGGCATCGACCTTTATTCGATGCGCCAGCCGCTCGGCGTCGTCGCCGGCATCACCCCGTTCAATTTTCCGGCGATGATCCCTTTATGGAAGCTCGCGCCGGCGATCGCCTGCGGCAACGCCTTCATCCTGAAGCCCTCGGAGCGAGATCCGGGCGTGCCGATGCGGCTCGGCGAGCTCTTCGTCGAGGCCGGCGGCCCTCCCGGCATCCTCAATGTCGTCAACGGCGACAAGGAAGCTGTCGACGCCATTCTCGACGATCCCGACATCCAGGCGATCGGCTTCGTCGGCTCGACCCCGATCGCCGAGTACATTTATTCGCGCGGAACCGCGACCGGCAAACGCGTGCAGTGCTTCGGCGGGGCCAAGAACCACATGGTCGTGATGCCCGACGCCGACATGGACCAGACCGTCGACGCCTTGATCGGCGCCGGCTACGGCTCGGCGGGCGAACGCTGCATGGCGGTTTCGGTTGCGGTGCCGGTCGGCCAGAAGACCGCGGATGACCTGATCCGCCGCCTCATTCCGCGCGTCGAGTCGCTGAAGATCGGACCCTCGACCGACTCTGGCGCGGATTTCGGTCCGCTCGTCACCAAGGCGGCGCTCGACAAGGTGCGCGGCTATGTCGATGTCGGCGTCAAGGAGGGCGCGAAGCTGGTGGTCGACGGGCGCAACTTCAGGATGCAGGGCTACGAGAACGGTTTCTACATGGGCGGCTGTCTGTTCGACAACGTGACGAAAGACATGCGGATCTACAAGGAAGAGATCTTCGGTCCTGTCTTGTCGGTCGTGCGCGCGCACGATTACGGCGAGGCGCTCGGCCTCTGCAACGACCACGAATACGGCAACGGGGTTGCGATCTTCACCCGCGACGGCGACGCCGCGCGCGATTTCGCCAGCAAGGTCAAGGTCGGCATGGTCGGCGTCAACGTGCCGATCCCCGTCCCGGTCGCCTATTATACGTTCGGCGGCTGGAAGCGGTCCGGCTTCGGCGACTTGAACCAGCACGGACCCGATTCGATCCGGTTCTACACCAGGACCAAGACGGTCACCGCCCGCTGGCCGTCCGGCATCAAGGATGGGGCGCAGTTCTCGATCCCGACCATGAACTGAGGGAGAAGGGCGTGGCGGGGGGATGATGCCCCGCCCCGCTTATCGAAGACGCCGCGATGTCCACCGCCCTAAGCGATGACGGTCCATGATTCCTCTCCATGGGCCGAGGGTAAAGAGGGCCGCTGGGAGCTGCACGACGGCGTTCCGGTGATGATCTCATCTGCGGATCCGGTAATGATGTCGCCTGAGCGAGCGGCTCATATCCGAACCAAGTTCAGCGCGGCTTCGTCTCTTGATTTCGCCGTCGCGCGCAGCCGGTGTAGCGTGCGAAGTCTTTTGCAGACGGCATGGCGATCCGAGTCCATGAGCGGACGACTTACCCACCGGACGGCTCGGTTGTCTGTGGTCCCCGAGTCTCCCCCGAACGCCATTGTTATCGTTAATTCCATTGTCGTCGTCGAGGTCCTTTCGCCTACCACCGCGGCGATCGATCACGGCCGCAAGCTCAGCGGCTATTTCTCGCTGCCGAGCGTCGAGCACTATCTAATCCTCGATCCGGAGCGGCGGGTCGCGATCCACCACAAGCGCGGGCAGGGGGATGCGATCGAGACGCGCGTCCTTTCCGACGGCGCGGTCAAGCTGGATCCGCCCGGGTTCGAGGTCGCCGTCGAGGCGCTGTTCCCTGCGCCCTAAAACCTGAACAGCGTCAGGCCCGGTCCCGGGTTCCCGAACTGGTCGGTAAGCCGCTCCCGGCCGCGCATGCCCGAAAAGGTCCCCTCGATCGGCGTCGCCTGGTTGAAAGTGTCGAGCGCATAGCCGTTGCCGACCGAGCCGACCGGCACGGCCGTGCCGGCGGTCAGATAGGACGGCCGGGCGTGGACGGTGATCTGCCGGCCGGCCGGCTCCGGCTTCTTCGCCGCCCGCTTCTGAGCGTCGTCTGGCGCGGCCTTCCTTGGCCTTGGCGGGTTTCGCTGGCGGCGACGGCCCTGACTGCAGCGGGCCCGTCTCCATGGGCCCCTCCTGCATCGGCACGCCCTGCGCATTCGCGGCCGAGGCGAGCCCGGCCGCAAGCGCGGCGGCGGCCAGGAGCCGAACGAAACGAACCATGATCCTTTCTTTCGCTCGACCCAGTCAGCTTGATATGGGGCGGCGCGCTGAATGCAAAAGAGCGAGGTCCGCTCGTGGTCCGGGCCGCCTTGAACGATCGGGCCCGTGTTTGCCCCGCCCGCGACGGAAAATCAATGCCGGCCGCGGACGGGGCTCCGATGCCGAGCTTTTGGCCGGTCAGTCGAGCGACTTGCGGAACCTGAGGACGCTGATCGTCAGGAGCGCGATCCCGAGGGCCGCGAGGGCGAGCATCTGCGGCCAAAGCACGCTCAGGCCCACGCCCTTGAGAAATGTCCCGCGGACGACAACGAGATAGTGGGTCATCGGGTTGATGTTCGATAGCCACCGCATGAACACGGGCATGGTGAAGATGGGAAAACTGAACCCGGAGAGGATGAAGGCCGGGTTGATGACGAAGAAGTTGGTGGCGAAGGCCTGCTGCTGGGTCAGGCAGATCGTGGAAATGAGCAAGCCGATCCCGAGCACGCTGAGGAGATAGAGCGATGTGCCCAGGAGCAGCACGAGCGGATTGCCGACGAAGGGAATCTGGAACCACAGCATTCCAAAGCCCGCGACCATGCCGGTCAGGGCGAGGCCGACGCAGAAGAACGGAATCGTCTTGCCGAGAATGAGTTCGAACGGCCGAATCGGAGTGACCATGATCTGTTCGAGCGTCCCAACCTCGCGCTCGCGCACGATCGCGAACGAGGTCAGATTGATGAGCATCACGAACGCCAGCGTCGCGATGAGCCCCGGCACGAAGAACCACCGGCTGTTGAAGTCCACATTGTACCAGGGCCTCTGCTCGAGCGTGATCCGCGGGGGTGGCGGCTGGCCTGCGCGCAGGCGTCGAGCCAGATCCTGCGCCTCGTCCTGCGCGTAGGCGGCAACGATCTGATTGACGTAGCCGAGAGCGAGCAAAGCCGTGTTGGAGTTCGTGCCGTCGACAATGATCTGCGCCGGGGCCGAGGCGCCCTTGCGCAGATCTTCGGCAAAGCCGGCCTGGATGACGATCGCGACGGTTGCCTTCGAACCATCGATCGCCGCCCGGATCTCCGCCGGCGTCCTCGCGACCGTCACAACATCGAATCGGCCGCCGTAGGTGAAGCGCGAGATCAGATCGCGGCTTTCCTGGCTATGATCGAGATCGAGCACCGCGGTCGACACGTGGTAGACTTCGAACGTCGCCGCATAGCCGAAAATGATCATCTGGATAAGCGGAGGGACGACCAGGCTGAAGCGGGCCTGAGGATTGCGCAGGAGTTGCAGGAATTCCTTCAGCACCAGAGCGTAGATGCGCGCCCACATCGTCTCACCCGAGGGTCTTGCGGAAGGCCCGGGTGGCCAAAAACGCGACTATCGCGGCGTAGCCGGCGAGGAAGGCGATGGGTCCGGCGAGATCGGAGAGGTCGCTGCCTTTGAGGAAGATCCCCTTCAGGATCGAGAAATAGTAGCGGGCGGGGACCAGATAGGTGACCGCCCGGACGACAGGCGGCATCTGTTCGATCGGGAAGGCGAAACCGGAGAGCAGGGTCGTCGGCAGGAGCGTCACCACGAGCGCGATCTGGCTCGCCGCGATCTGACTGCGGATGCTCGCCGAAATGAAATAGCCGAGCCCGAGGACGACGATAAGAAAGAGCGAAGTCGTCAGGAACAGGGTCGAAACGGCGCCCCTGAACGGCGTCTCGAACCAGAACACGGCAATCAGCAGACAGAACGCGGCGTCGAGCAGACCGATGAAAAAATAGGGCAGGATCTTGCCGGCCATCAGCTCCATGCGGGTGACCGGCGTCGACACCAGCACCTCCATCGTGCCGCGCTCCCACTCGCGGGAAATCGTCAGCGACGTCAGCTGCGCGCCGACGAGCGCGAGCACGAGCGCAACCACCCCGGGTATGATGAAGTCCCGGCTCACCAGGTCTTCGTTGAACCACACCCGATACTGGGCGACGGCCGGTATCGTCGGCGGCGGCTGGCCCAAACTCTGAGTCCGCTGAAGCTGGATGCTGTTGGAAAAGGAGCCGACGACCGCCTGGGCATAGCCGAGCGCGATATTCGCTGTGTTGTCATCGGTGGCGTCGAGGATCGCCTGTACGGAGGTAGAATTCGTCGACGCGAGCTCTTGCGAAAAATCCGGCGGGACGATGATCGCCATCTTGCAGCGGCCGGCGTCGATCGCCTGCTTCACCCCGTTATAGTCGCGCTCGGTTTCGACGATTTTGAAATAGGACGAAGCCTGGAAGCTCTTCATCAGCGCCTCGCTCCGCTGGCTGCCCTCGCGGTCGAAGGTGCAGATCGTCACATTCCTGATGTCGAGATTGACGCCGTATCCGAGCAGCGCCATCTGCATGAGCGGCATCAGCAGGACGACCATCAGGCTGCGCGGGTCGCGCCAGACCTGAATGATCTCCTTCTTGGCGATCGCCCTGACGCGCCGCAGCTTCATGCGCGCGTCCCGGGCGCAGATCGCCGCTGACGAGCTGCACGAACACGTCCTCGAGCGTCGGCTTGATCGGCTCGATGCGGGACCAGGCGAGATTGCGGTCGCGCAGAGCCGACTGGATCGACGGCAGGTCACGCGCCGCGTCATCGACCACGATGTGCAGCGAAGACCCGAATGGCGCCGCGTCGCGCACCGCCGGCGCGGCTTCGAGCGCTTCGAGCATGGCGCCCGGGTTGTCGCCTTCGACGATGAGGATTTCGCCGTGGATGGCGCTCCGCTTGAGCTCGCTCGGACTGCCCATGGCCACGAGCTTGCCGCTGTTGATCAGCGCGATCCGATTGCAATATTCCGCCTCGTCCATGTAGTGCGTCGTGATGACCACGCACACGCCGCCCTCGGCGAGCGAATAGATGAGATCCCAGAACCGGCGGCGCGAATTAGGATCGACGCCCGAGGTCGGCTCGTCGAGGAACAGAATCGCCGGTTCGTGCAGCACCGCGCAGCCAAGCGCCAGACGCTGCTTCCAGCCGCCCGAGAGGTCGGAGACCGGAGCCTCGGCGCGGCCCTGAAGCCCCGCCATCTCGATTGCGAATTTCAGCCGCTCGTCGAGCCGCGCGCCCGTGACCCCGTAGACGCCGCCGAAAAAACGGAGGTTCTCCATCACGGAAAGATCTCCGTAGAGGGAGAACCTCTGCGACATGTAGCCGATGTGCTCGCGCACGCGCTCGGGGAAGCGGGCGACATCGAAGCCCGCGACCTCCGCCCGCCCGCCGCTCGGGCGCGAAAGCCCGAGAGGATCCGGATCGTCGTCGACTTCCCGCGCCGTCCGGGCCGAGGAAGCCGAAGATTTCGCCGCGCCCGCCTCGAAGCTCACCCGTTCACCGCGATGAAGTTGCCGAATCGCTTGGTCAAACGGTCGGCGGCGATCTTGATCTCGCCCGCTGGCGCGACGCTCATCCGCCCGCGCCTCCGGTCAGGAGCGAGACGAACAGATCCTCGATCGACGGCGCGACGCGCTCGATCTCGTCGATGCTGAGGTCGGCCTCCGCCAGCGCCGTCTCGATCGCGCCGGTCCGCA
>CAWEAT010000012.1:0-169256 GCA_963806935.1 uncultured Alphaproteobacteria bacterium | reverse complement strand
TAGATTGATGGGTGGTCCGTATTGTGATCACCGCGGGGGTTTTCGAGGTAAGCCTTATCTGCTTGTAGCGATTTGCGGGCCATGATCGGGTAGTCAATGGTTGCTGACTGGCCCTGGAGGGCCGTTAGTGCGGCATGAGGATCCGGCGTGCCACTGTCTCGCCATCGGCTTTGTGTAAGGAGGCGACCTCGTTTTTTGAAGGATTTCCCGTCATGTCCAAAAAACCCGCTGAGCAGGTTGCCGAAACTGCCTCCAAGGCGGTTACCAACAGTGGCGATGCAGCAGAGAAGATCGTGAAGGGCAACGCCGATGCGCTGACCGAGAGCGGCAACGCATCGAGAGCCGCCATACAGGAGTTGACCAAGGCGTATCAGGAATTGGCGTCCAAGAACGCGAAGAACCTGACCGCTGCGATGCAGGCGCTTGCCGCCGTGAAAAGCCCGACAGAGTTCATGGAATTGCAGCAGCGGTTGATCAAGGAAGGGGTCGCGGCCGCTGTCAGCGATAGCAAGCACATTGCCCAATTGACCACGGCCGTATTCACCGCAGCTTTCGAGCCGGTGAAAAAGCAGATCGAATTGGTGCAGAAGACCACACGGACCTAGGCCGTCTCAAGTCCCTCTTCGTTCTCGCGACCTGCGCTGCATCACCGGATGCGCTGCGCAGATCCAAGGGTCGACTCTGCTCGGAGCCCTCGCCTCACACGCTCAAATCGCGCGACCCACAACGGCGTCGTCAGCCGTTATGTGGATGCCAGGATCGGCAAGGGGGTCGAGGAAGACGACGAGGCGAAGGGATATCAGCGAGGCGAAAACGACTACATCCTCCTCGAGGACCACGAGCTTGAGATTGCGCGGCTAGAGGGCCAGCGCGCCGACGGCATAGCTATCGTCACTACGGATATGGCTATGGTCCATACTACCGTTAATTAGTGGCTACCGGGCTGCTCACTGGAAGCACGGAAAGGTTCACGGAAATCGGAACCATTTCCGGTCGGCGAGGTTTAAAAATCTCTCGGCTTCAGGGAAGGAAAACTCCGTGAACAAGACAGCCATAGCCATACTGGGCAGCGTCTCGGCAGTCGCACTCGCTGGGGGCGCGCAGGCTTCGACCGCCGCGAATCTCTCAGCCGAGTTCCCGCAGCCAGCGCGCTCCTTCGCGGAACTGCTGGATCCGATCCCGAATGCCGCCGCCGTGCTCGAGGCGTACAATGCACAGACCGCGGCAAGTCACGAGGCTTCGATGCAGTTGGCGCAAGTATATATAGGCCCACCGCCGCATCACCATCATCACCACCACTACCAGCGGTATTATTACGGTTATCATCATCACCACCATCACCATCATCACCACCATCACCATCCTGGGGTTTACATCCCGCTACCGCAATAACTTGGCCGGGGGGAGCGCTCCGGCACCACCTCGGGCTTCAGCCCTGCATAAATCGTCATTTCGAAACCTCCGGTTGCGGTTACCGCAGCCAGATGTCTCAGCTAACCGTGACGCACCCCAGGCGAAGGTGGGAGTGGAGACCGGCGTCGGGAAAACCGGCAGCCAGGCGTTATCGTCAGCGTCTGACGAGTTTTCGTTTCAGTGCAGCGCCGCAATCATGGCGCCATCCGGGAACGGAAGAGTTCCGATTGCGGAAGGCCTTGATGGCAAGGTCATTTGCCCAATTCCGCGCGCAACTGCCTGAGTTCGGCGCCGGAGCCTGTCAGTTGCTTGCCGGTCAACCGCTTGACCGCAGGCGCATCTAGAGTGCATCCTCAGGCTCGATCGTTCGCGCCTGCGCGGCGCAAAAGACGAGTTCCTGTTAGCGACCACCGCCCAAAATCTGCGGAAACTGGCCAAGCTCGTCCCGCTTCCGGCGCCGACCTTCGCCGCTTGAGGCCCAGCGACCCAACTTTCCTTGTCTGACAACCGCCGCCAACGCCTGTCGTCTCCGCTCCAGCTCGTGGTTTTTCAACGAAATCTGTCGATTTGATCCATTCGCTCCACCGTCTGGAATGATGGGGTGGACGGCGCCCCGAACGGCATCAGCGTGCCAAGATGGTCGTTGTCGAAACCCCATCTGAAGGGAAGCCGTCCATGGGCAAGTCTATCCGGAATTTTGCTAGCGTCACGCGGGTCGGTCTGGATCTGGCGAAGAGGGTCTTTCAGGTCCACGCGGTCGACGCCAATGGCGAGATCGTTGTTGCCCGCAAGCTCGGGCGCGCCCAGCTCATCCCGTTTTTCGCCGCGCTGCCGCCATGCGTGGTGGCGATGGAGGCGTGCGCCTCGGCGCATCATTGGGGGCGGGCTCTGATAGAGCTCGGGCATGAAGTTCGGTTGCTGCCGCCCGCGCATGTGAAGCCCTACGTGCGCCGCAACAAAAGCGACCAGATTGACGCGGCGGCGATCTACGAGGCGATGAGTTGTCCTGGCCAGCGGTTCGTGCCGGTGCGTTCGATCGAGAACCAGGCCGCGCTGATGCGCCATCGGGCGCGCGAGTTGCTCGCCGGCCAGCGCACGGCGGCGCTCAATGCTTTGCGCGGCCATCTGGCCGAGATCGGCGTCGTCGCGCCGCAGGGCGCGCAACATGCCTATGGCCTGAAGCGCATGGCTGCCGACGGTTTCAACGAGAACGGCGAGATCGTCGTCCCCGATTGCGTGCGCGTCGCGCTTGGTCCGCTTATCGGTCAGATAGACGCGCTCGACGAGGCGATCGGAGCAATCGACAGCGAGCTTGCGGCGTCGGTCAAGACGGACGAGACGGCCAAGCGGTTGATGACCATTCCCGGCGTCGGCCCGGTCACCGCCTCGGCGATCGTGGCCACGATCCAGGACGCCGGCGAATTCGCCAGCGGGCGCGAGTTCGCCGCCTTCCTCGGCCTGACGCCGCGCCAGAACTCGACCGGCGGCAAAACGCGGCTCGGGCGGATCACCAAGATGGGCGACCGCTACCTGCGCAAGCTACTGGTCGTGGGCGCCTGCGCGACGCTTCGCCATCGCCGAGGTCATAACGACGCCTTGCGTCTATGGGCGAGCGGGATGCTCGAGCGCAAGACGGTCAAATACAAGTTCAATCTGACCGCGGTGGCGCTCGCCAACAAGGTCGCGCGTATCATCTTCGTGCTGATGACGAGGGGCGGGCAATACGACGATCGGCCGGTCGCGGCCTGAACGAACGAGGCTATTCGATAGGAAGTTTTCGCCGCCGAGGGCGATCAGCATCGAGGGCGCCGACGAAGTGATGTGAACCAACGGAAAAGGCTTGGAAGCCCGAATAGCGGTCAGCGCCAATACGAGCGCGCGGGAATGATGGGGGCGAAGAGCCATGCGGACGAATCATCAGGGCCAGCGGAGCCATCCCTTCCGCATCAACAGGCCGTAGACATGACCGCGCCCGAGACGTTCACAACAGCTCCAAGGCAACCCTTGACCAAGGGGCGCCGTCCAGACATGGCCGCTATTGTGCAGGTTTTTGGACGCCGGCGGCACCAAGCCTCTCGGTACGCTCGGCGAGCCGGCGTCCAAAAAGCGTCGAGGCACGAAGTCGCGGGGAGTTTGGGGCCGGGTGGGCAGCCAGCGCTATGGGGATTTGATTTTCGCGCCGATTATGACGGTGGGCGCGAAGCTGGCGCCAGGCGGCCTGGATAGAGTGCGGAAGGGGTCCTGGAAGCGCGCATTGGGGATCTCGGTGGCGGCGTGGGGCGTATCGACCGGCGGGCGGATCGTTGATTGGCGGGGTTTTGCCGAGAGGGATCGCCGCCGGCGTCGAGCCAGTGCAGCGGAACGGGAAAGCGGCGGTGCTCGCAGGCGGTCTGGCTCATGATGTGTCGCTCGTGGTCAGGGTCGGCCGCCACCTTGCTTGCAGCCCCGCGCGAAGACCTCGATGACGATCATGCGGTCGCCGCAGCGGGGGCATGGGCAAGGGAGCACGCGTGGCGCAATGGGCAGGATATCCGACTGCTGTTGCGGATCGGCGGCAGGCTGGTCGGCGCCGAGCAGCGCGCGGGCGGTCGCGATGGTCTCGGCGCGGTTGGCGTTGGCGAAGAGCGCTCCAGGGTCCCGGGCTTTTCCGTACGGGCGACGACGGGACCTCTCAGGTTCCCTGGCGACCCCTCCCGCGCCTTTGCCCTGCTCAGACCCCGGCCGAATTGGTCGCGGCTGGCCATGTCGTCGCGATCGATGCTGCCCCCGGACCCAACACGGCGAAGGCTTCGGCGCTTTCATGATTTCGAGGCTGCCACAGGGCTTCAGCGCCCGCTGTCTACGCTTCACGAACGCCGTTGCCGCCGCCCGTGCAAAACTCGCTTCCGGCTGGCGGGCTCCGCCTTTGCCGGAGGGCGTCGAACCCTCTGGGTCGCTTTGAAAGGTTTCAGGTCACATCCATCCTCCTTTCCAGGGCTTACCCTGACGCAAGCTGGGCGCACGGGAGGCGCGACTTCTTCAACCTGGCGAAGCTCGCCAAGGCGCCGATCGCCATCGAGATCGTGCGCCGCATCGACGAACTGTTCGCCATCGAGCGCGCAATCAACGGCGTGGCGCCCGAGGTGCGGCGCGCGGTCCGGCGGGAGCGATCGAAGCCGCTCGTCGCCGCGCTCGAGGGCTATATGCGCGACCAACTCGGGCGCCTGTCGCCGAAGAACGACGTCGCCAAAGCGATCAACTACATGCTAACGCGATGGCCGTCGTTCACCCGCTTCCTCGACGAGGGACGAATTTGCCTTTCAGCAACAACGCGGCCGAGCGCGCGTTGCGCTGCGTGGCGGTCGGGCGCCGAAATTGGACCTTCGCCGGCTCGGACGCGGGGGGCCAGCGCGCCGCAGCCGTCTATTCGCTGATCGCGACGTGCAAGCTCAATGACGGCGATCCACGCGCCTGGCTCGCCGACGTCCTCGCCAAGCTCCCCGACCATCCTGCTCATCGCATCGGCGAGATGATGCCCTGGGCCTGGAAAGCTCGCCAAGAGGCCGCGGCCCGCGTCACGACCGCCGTCGCAGCATAGCCAGCCTCAGCTCGTTGCCGCCTCCGCCACTGCCGCCGCCAGCCCACACCCCGGGCGGATCCCTGGAGGCGTACCATGCACCTGAAGGCCTATTCGGTCGACGGAGAGGTGCTGTGCACGGGATCGGCGAACTTCAGCACGAGCGGGGATCAACGTCTCGACGCGCAAGTTCCGACGGCGATGCGCTTGCCCGAGGGCGGCGAGCCGGCGCCGAAAGGGGCAGGCCTTTCGAGATCGGCAGCATCCCGGCATTTTGTCGCGCTGTCGGCGGCGCGGCTGAAGGAATGGATAGGCGGCGGCACATTGATGGAGATGCCGCCGACGAGCGACTGCGCGGCCCACGTGTTAGAGCCAAATGGTCAAGAGCCGGTTTTATAAGGTCTTACAAATGCTTATCAGAACGACGACGCGTCTGCGGACGCAATGCGGACGGATGAGAACGGCGTCGAGCGAGAGATCGCCGTCGGAGGGCGGGCTTCAGCCCGCCCTCCGGTACAGCGGCACATCCTGCTCCAAAGGAGAACCCGCCATGACGGACCTCGCCGCCCTAGCCCTCGGCATCGCTCTCGTCCATGGGGCTGGCGTCGCCACCGGCTGGACGCTCGCCCGCCGCTCGACCTGCTACGTGCTCGGCGGGAAACTATAGCCCTGCCGCCCGCTCTATCGCCTGCCTTTTGCAGCGCCGCCAGATCATCGCGTGAGCGCCTCGCGGCCCCGTCGAAGCGCCCGGGCCTTGAGAAGCTTGAGCCGCCGGTCTAACCAGCCGCCAGTGATCGGCCAAATCCAATCCGACCAGCGGCCACCGTCCTGCCGTGTCTACACGGACGGACGCATCGGTATCCGCGATCGCGAAGAAGGCTGTACTGTAGTCTGGAGGCATGCGAATGGCCTCAGAAGGCACATAAGAGGGTCGGGGCATGAACGTCTTTCGACCTCGACCGGGCGATGATCGAGGAGTACGCGGCCTTCTCGCGCTCCTTCACGAAAATCCGTGCCCAGGATATCCGCGACCAGATCGACGCCGCCTACGCTACCCGCAAATACTGGCCGGAGCCCATCCTCCAGATCAACCCTCACTACAAGCGCGACAAGAGGGTCGCAGACCTCGTCCGCGACGGCGTCCTGCATCCGAGCTGCAATGTGGTCTTCGCCGGCTGGGAGCTCAGAACCCACCAGGTCCAGTCGATCCACATCGCAAGCGCGCCAGAAGTTTCGTTGTCACGACCGGCACCGGGTCCGGAAAGTCCGTCTGCTTCTTCCTGCCGATCATCGACGCCGTTCTGCGGGCGCGGGCCGTCGACGGAAGCCGGCGCACTCGCGCGATCGTCGTCTATCCGATGAACGCTCTGGCCAACAGCCAGGTCGGGGAACTCGACAACTATTTCAAGGACGTCGTCCCGCACCGCGTCACCTACAAGCGCTACACCGGACAGGAAGACCAGGACGAGCGCCGGCGGATTGCCGACAACCCGCCGGACATCCTGCTCACCAACTTCATGATGCTCGAACTGCTTTTGACGCGGCAGGACGAACTCGACCAGCGCGTCGTGGCCAACTGCGAAGATCTCGATTTCCTGGTCCTCGACGAGCTTCACACCTACCGCGGCCGGCAGGGCGCGGACGTCGCCATGCTTGTGAGGCGCCTGCGGGACCGACTAGCGCCCGGCAAGGACATCCTTTGTGTCGGCACGTCCGCGACCATGACCAGCGAGGGCGGTCAGGGCGGCCGCGAGGTTGTGGCCGACATCGCCTCGAAGCTCTTCGCGACCACGATCCATCCCACGGACGTCGTCATCGAGACGCTAGAACGTAAGCGGCGTCTTCAGGCCACGGCTTTGAGCGGCTCCGTTTTCACGTAGGCCCATGCAGGAGATCGTGGATCTAGCTGTTGAGATAGCCGTTGACGATCTTGGCGAGCGCGTCGGCGAGATAGACGTGGGGATCGACGCCGTTGAGCTTGCAGGTTTCGACCAGCGAGGCGATGACCGCCCAGTTTTCCCCGCCGCCGTCGGAGCCGGCGAAGAGCGCATTCTTGCGATTAAGGGCGATGGGTCTGATCGAGCGCTTCGACCGTGTTGGAGTTCATCTCGATTTCGCCGTCGTCGAGGAACCGGGTAAGGCCCTCTCCGGCGCGATATTCAGCGCCGCGGCCAGCTCGGTGTAAGTCAGCGATCTGGACATGTCCTGGGCCCCCCGCCCTCCATAAACGACATCCACTGGCTAACCTGGGCGACATCGCTGATCGCGGTCAGTTCCGGCGCGTCATCCATGGTCAGACGCCGGACAACGAGTTGCGCGGTTTCAAAATATTTAAGCATTACCAAAGCCCATGCCTAAATCAGATAGGCGTTCAGACGAATATCCATGTCTTCCACCCCTTGGCAGAATGTGCAATTCACCCGAGAGTGCTCCTGCAAGACCGGAGGCTCGCATGCCGTACGCCGATGCTGATGACGGGGTGAAGCTCCACTACGAGGAGACAGGCGTCGGCGTGCCCGTCATATTCGTGCACGAGTTCGCCGGCGACCTCAGGAGCTGGGAGGCGCAGCTTCGCCGTTTCGGCCAGCGCTACCACACTATCGCCTACAACGCCCGCGGCTATTCGCCATCGGATGTGCCGGACGCAAGGTGAGCAAGTATTCGCAGAACCGCGCGGCCGACGACATCGCCGACGTACTCGATCATTTGCAGCTGAACCAAGCCCATGTCGTCGGCCTCTCCATGGGCGGTTCGCCACGCTGCATTTCGGCTTCCGGCATGCGCCGCGCGTTCGGTCGTTGACGGTTGCCGGCTGCGGCTATGGGGTAGATCCTGCCAGGCGGAAGACTTCCGCGTCGAGGTCGCCAACACGGTGGCCTACCTTCGGGAACAGGGCATCGAGAAGTTCGCCGAACGCTATGCCTATGGGCCGACGCGGGTGCAGCTGGAGAACAAGAGCCCACGCGCCTTTGCCGACTTCAAGCGCCAGCTGGCGGAGCATTCCGCCATCGGCTCGGCCAATACACAGCTTGGCGTGCAGCGCGAGCGGCCATCGCTGTATGACCTCAAGGATCAGATGAAGGCGCTGAACGTGCCGACTTTGATCCTGATCGGCGACGAGAACTGGCCTTGCCTGCTACCCGGCATTTTCATGAAGGAGACCATCCCGTCCGCGGCGCTGGCAGTGATGCCGAATTGCGGCCACGGCATCAACGTCGAGGACCCTGACGAGTTCAACCGTATCGTTGGCGATTTTCTGGCCCACGCCGATTTCGGCCGTTGGCCGATGCGCGACACCCGCGCCGTCAGCGCCTCCATCACCGGCATGCGCTGATCACAATTGGCGACGGGGAAACGTAGTGACGCCGTCTCGATTTGCGCATTCCGGCCGGCTGGAGTTGACGTTAAGTGGACACTCGAGATGGCGACCGGGACGCTCCAATCTGGGGAGGCGGTCACTCGCCCGAGTCAAGGACACCGGCAATGCATCACTCCGACGCGTGCTTTTCTCTCCACCGTGCGGGGGGCAGGCCAAATTCGCGCTTGAATGCCCGGCTGAACGCCTCTTCTGATTCATAGCCGACCGAATAGGCGAGCTGCGCGATTGTCTTGCGCGTTTCGCGCAAGTTGAGCTTCGCGCTCTGTAGCCGCCAGAAGGTGAGGTACCTGATCGGCGGCATACCAACGAGCGACGAAAAGCGCTCGACAAAGGCGCTGCGCGAAAGCGCGACCTCTCGCGCTAACCCCTCCGCCGACCAGGGCGCGCTGAGCCCGTGATGGATCAAGGCCAGAGCCCGGCCGATATGCGGGTCTTTGACGCCCTTGAGCCAGCCGACTTCCTCTTCGGCGAGGGTCGACGCGTACTGCCGCACCGCCTCGGTCAACAGCGACTCGGAAAGCCGCGCTATGACGCCCGACGAAGCCAATCTGCCCTCTGCGAGTTCGTTGGCTGCGAAGCGG
Organism: uncultured Alphaproteobacteria bacterium; assembly: GCA_963806935.1. Lineage (GTDB taxonomy): Bacteria > Pseudomonadota > Alphaproteobacteria > Rhizobiales > Beijerinckiaceae > Roseiarcus. The sequence continues at coordinate 160,327 of CAWEAT010000012.1, read as the reverse complement.
ACGGAGGTCTCGATCCACTCCCGCGAAGCGCCACCGCGTACGTCGATCTTCAGCGCCTTGGGCAGGGTCGAGAAGAGTGGATTGTAAAAATCGTCGCTCGCAAGAAATCCGCACACGATTCGCGTCGCGACGCCGCCCCCGCCGTGAAACATCCGGGAAAGGCCGCCGTCCGGAGATCGTTGAATGAGCTCGTTCGCGCTGATCGGTCGGACTCCGCGCCGGTCAGCCAGAATGTGGGCGTCATTCCGCGGGAAAAGCACGATTTCGCCGGCGCTGACTTCAACCAGGGGCTCGCTGTCCACGCCAAAAGCATCCTGCCCTCGGTGACGACATGATAGCCGATGATCTGCGTTGGAAGTCCCGGCAAGTGACGGGCGCATTCGTCAGCCGTGATCTTGACGCTGATGCCCCAGGGCGCGGTGAACTCCCCGGAAAGAAACACGCTTCCCGTGAGCCGAACTGCGCGCAGCACTTCGGACAGCGGATCCATCGAACTCGACGGTCGTCGGATTTGGACGAACGGTCAGATGATCCGGTCGCGCGATCATTCGAACCAACCTCGAGCAAGCGTACTGGTTCGGCGTCCGGCGCGCCACAGCGAATACGGCGCGGACGGCGACCAGTCCGAAAGGGCCGGTAGCCTCAAACCGAAACCTACGCTCAAACGAGGAGAAAGAACATGTCCGCAACCATGACAGCCTCCAAGGAGGCCAAGCGTACGCCCGTTCCGATGAACGGCGTCGATACGCCGATGCTGTTCGCCACGATCAACGCCGTCGGCGCTGAGCCCGAACTCGGCAAGTTCCAGTTCCGCGCCAAGAGCCGCTGGCTCTCAGGCACGCACAGCGAGAGCACGATGCACGGCTTTTTCGGCGCAGGCGGCGAGCATACGCACGTTGCTCCATATACCGCTGAGGGCGATCATCCAGCCGTCCTGACCGGCGCTGACGCCGCGCCTTCGCCGGTGGAGTGGGTTCTCCATGCGCTGGCCTCGTGTCTAACCGCCGGTATTGGCACTGTATCGGCGGCGCGGGGGATCAAACTCAACAGGGTCGAGTCCACAGTCGAGGGCGACATCGATCTGCGCGGCGTCCTCGGGCTCTCGGGCGACGTCCGCAACGGCTACCAGGGCATCAAGATTTCATTCGAGATCGACGGCGACGCGAGTCCTGAAAAGCTCGAACAAATCGTCATGCAGTCGAAGGCCCGGTCAGCCGTCTACGACATCCTCACCCACGGCGTCCCGGTCTCGATCGTCGTCAAGACGCCCGCGATCACCTAGCCCGCCCGGCTGCCTGGCCTTGACCGGGAGCCCCTCAACTCTGTCAGAGGGACACGACATTATGCGCAAGACTGACGTCATCATTATTGGCGGCGGCCAAGCGGGGCTAGCCATGAGCCGGAGCCTTGCCCTACGCAACATCGACCATGTGGTGCTGGAGCGCGGGCGCATCGGCGAGCGGTGGCACTCGGAGCGCTGGCGCTCACTGCGACTGCTGACGACCAGCGCAATGAGCGTTCTTCCCGGGTTGCCGCATGACGGAGACGACCGAGACGCGTTCATGCCGGCGTGGGCGTTCGCCGCTTATCTCGACCGCTACGCTCGAACTATGAACTCGCCCATCATGAACGGCGTGGAAGTGACGGAAGTCGAACCGGCCGTCGCCGGATACCGCGTCTCGACAACCGCCGGCGAGTGGCGCTCGCGCGCTGTCGTTGTTGCGACGGGCGCTTGCGAGACGCCGTTCCGTCCGGCGATGGCTCAGGCGCTCGCAACCTCAATTCTCCAGTTGTCTCCGACAGACTACTGGGAGCCTGATCAGCTTCCGGAAAGCGGCGTGCTCGTGATCGGCGCCTCCTCGACCGGCGCTCAGCTCGCCGAGGAGATCCATGAATCAGGGCGCCCGGTGACGCTCGCCGTCGGAGACCACACCCGCGTGCCTCGCCGCTATCGCGGACGGGACATCTACGCCTGGATGGAGACTGCCGGCATCCTGGACGATCCGGCCCTCGAAGGGGGCAATCTTGATGCGGCCCGCCGCCAGCCGTCGCTGCAACTTGTAGGCCGCCCCGACAACCGCGACCTCGACCTGGGCGTTCTCGTTCGCTTGGGGGTGCGACTCGTGGGCAGGCTCACGGCTATCGATGGCGGAATCGCAAAGTTTGCCGAAGACCTCGATCGGACGACGAAGGCCTCGCACGTCCGCATGCTGCGCATCCTCGACAGGATCGACGGATGCATCGGAGATCGTGGACTCGAGGCGCTGGTCGCTGACCCCGCAGTCCGGATTCCCGTTCTGGCCGCCGGCGGTTCGCTGGCGCTCGATCTCGAGAAAGAGGGCGTCCGGTCGGTCGTTTGGGCGACTGGCTATGTCCGCCGCTATCCGTGGCTCAATGCGCCGGTTCTCGATCATCGCGGCGAGATTGTCCACCGCGGCGGCGTTACGCCTCTGCCTGGCCTCTACGTGATCGGGCTCACCTTCCTGCGCCGCCGGCGATCATCGTTCATCGACGGCTGCGGACTTGACGCGGAAGACTTAGCGCCGGTCCTCGAGGATCGCCTCGGCCGATCGACGCAAAAGGCTGCATGAGAGACCAGCTCGGTCGCGGGAGGCCGCTGTGTCGACCACTCGCGATCGCCGACGGGAGCGGGTTAAGCTGCTCTTTTCAAGGGATTTTGAACTTGGACGAGCCATCGCGAAAAGTTCTCATCTTTACCTTCTCCGGCGCGCCAATGATTTTCAGTTAGCAACAGCCTACACCCCTCAGCGAAGTCTGCAACTCACCAAAAACTCACCAACAAGTTGAGGGCGCTGACGGAAAATCGGTGACGACGCCCGGCCCCGTTTAAGCGAGCCGCGACGTCGCTCTTGAATTCATCGACCGTGGAGCGAAGAGTGCCTTTTTCCTGAAACGAAACGGCGGCCGAGACGCTCCGACGGCCGACCAAAAGGGGTTCATCACGGCGGGGCTGCGAGATTTGCCGCCGTTCAGGACCTTGTGGCCGCCCGCATCGATGTCAACCAGCGACGGTGACCCAATCGGCCGCTTCGCCCAACCGGCGCCAACCTCGTCATCGACCCCGGAAGTCAGGGTTTCTTCTTTGGTGCTGGCCGGTTGAATGCCGCATTCACCTCATCTTCCTTGATGCGCTTCGCAGGATCACCGCGCTCTCCGAGGTTTTGCTCTTCCGTGCCGTCGCCCATCATTCCCAGATGGATAGTGGGCCGGGGCTCTTTGGCGTCTTTCTTGGCGTTCTTTGGCTCAGGTCTGTCGGTCACCGGGAAATCCTTTGTGTTGGCGGGTTTGGGATCGCTCCCGCAATGCTAGAAGATCATCCAATCCGACACGCGAAAAGCGTCAGGGTCGGAATCTACTCAAGTCATCGCCTTGGGTTCGCCTCGTTGCGATCCGGAACTGCCTCTCCTGCAAGCTGGCAGGAGAGATGCGACGATTGTCATCGTGAGAACGGCGCTGGCCAGCTGACCGATCGCCTGGAGCATAGGGGGCAGAGTGAACTCTCCCATAGACGTCTATTCGGATCGAAAGGATGATCATCATCGCGATGATGGCCGAACCTGAAAATCAGCAATGAGATCGCGCCGCGAAATCTCGTCGCTAAAGTTAAGCGTGGCGTCGGTTCAGAACCAGCGTCCCCGGCCGTAGAAGCCGAACCCACCGAACAAAAATATCACCACGAGGATGATCAATAATGTATTTGTATCCATGGTCGTAGTTTCCTGAGTTTTCTGCGCGACGGCGGTAGTTGCTCTGCGCCAGCCTTACTGAACCGACCATGTCGGGAAACTCGACGCCCTCATAGGCTCGGAAAATACCTATGGTCCGGCGCCGGGGGCGGACATCTCGAGAAGGCGCGGCGTTGCACCGGAACCGCAGTTAACAGCTGGCGCACTCGCACGACGAGGGCGGCGCTGAGTAGATTCCGACCCTTACTATTCGGATCAATTGGCGACTAACTGCCTCAGGGCCACGGCGAGTTTTGCCGAATACAGGAGGTCTTTATGTCCAGAACGATTCTTGCTCTTTCAACCGTAGCGTTGCTCTGCGCCTCATCTCAAATCGCCTTTGCCGACGAAAGCGGCGCGATCACCGGAGGGGTTGGGGGCGCTGTTGCCGGGGCTGTTGTTGGCGGTCCGGTCGGCGCGGTCGTGGGTGGCGTCGGGGGCGCGGCAATCGGAAACTCGATGTCCAATCACAGGCGCTATCATCGCGGCTACGCTTATCACCCCTATCACCACCACTACAATCAATACTGACCGATCGACGACGTCCGGTGCGAGGACGTCGTTGCGGTTGTGGATATGCCGGGCCAGAGCCTTCGATGAAGCCGGCGCGGCGCCGCGCGCAGGACAAACGGACACTGCGCCGCATTCTCAACCGCGAGCGACATCTGGATCTTCAGGATCGAGATGCCCCGGTCGAGCCCAAAATAACCCTCGGAAAGCCACAGGCTGCCAGCGTTTAACGCAGGATTGAAATCTCCTGAGAACCCCTGCCGATCGATCAGGATGCCCAGGAACTGCACGAGCTCAGCGCGATTCGGAAGCGTCTTTATGACCATGCAGGAAACGGGGGATCTGCGAACTTCAATCGGGCGGCGTCGCCTGATGCGCCCGACGCAGCGTGCTCGAAGAGTCTACGCTGAACCTCGGGGGGCAGACCACTCCACTCGCTGACTAGAGGGCCGCGCCGAGACATTCCAGGATTCGGCGCTGGACGTCCAATAAGTCGCGGTTTCATAGGGCAAGGACCACAGCGTGCCGGGCGCCCCTCCCACTTGATCGGGCCCCGCAAGAGCAGGGGCGGGATTGTCGGACGCGGCGGCGCCCCCACCGTCATCCGATCCGATCTCTCGACGCTGCGTCGCTGACGTGCGCAACTCGGAGTAAGTAGTTTCCGAGGCTGCCGGCTCACAAATCTCTTCCCTAACATCCGATGCCAGACGCGAATGGCTTAGATCCAAGCCCCCTCATGCGTCGCGGCGATGGGTAAGGAAAAGCGCAGCCATGGACGAAAACAGAGTCGCCCGTGCGATCAAGGAAGTAAAGGTCGCCCCCGAAGACGCCATTGCGTGGGCCGTGAGCGACGGCGTGGGCGACAAGGTCGTCGACACGAATCGGAATTATACTAGCGGCTTGAACGACGCGATGCGCGACACGGAAGCCATGATGTCAGCGGGCCTTCTCGTAGCGAGCCCGACCAAAACCAGCCCATGAGTGAGCGGCGACGCGCGGCCGCTCGCGTCGGCCGCCGGGCGTCGACCGAGTCGCGCAAAGCTTGAATGACATCGCCCCGGCGGAGTGAGGTTGCGTAGAGCGCGCCAAGTCGAACGCATCGCAGCTTGCCACTTGTTCAAGGCCGGCGGGACCGGCTCCTGAGGCTTTCTCTATCTGCTCGGCACGACCGTCGCGGCGTCGTGGCCGCGAGTCGCTGACGATATGGCGCCGGTTCCAGGCCAACCTGAGAAAAGCGCAGACATCGTGAAGAGGACGAGCATCACGATGGCGAAGCCGCTCAACGCCATGAGAACCCGTGTCTCGCGTAAGCCCGTTGCCGCAAATGCGCTGTCCGAAGGACGGACGTCGGCGCCCTTGCGCTTCGGCAGCAGCGCGACGAGATCGGCGGCGCTCATCCCTGACGGGATGGCGCTCGCGGGCGCGTTCGGCAGCGCTTCAATCAGTGCGGTCAACCGCACGGCCGCCACTTCCCTCGGCATTCGCGCGAGGCTCGTGGCTTCTTTCCAGGGATCGACATCGAGCCGCGCAAGCGCGGAAAGGACGCTGAGCCCCGTTCCATTTTGATCCTCGCCAATCGACGCACCGAGGAATTCGTCGAACTCCGGCCCGATGAGCGGCGACAGCGCGGCGTGGGTCATGTCACTACCCGATCCTTTTCACGCTTCACCGCGACTCGGTCGGAAGCGGGCGCCGTGGCAAGCGCCGTTTGAATTGCGCGCTCCAGATCCGACACGCGGAACGGCTTTTGAATGAGGACGGTATCTGGACCCGAAGGCATGCCCCTCACCGCATTCCCGGTGACAAACACGTGTGGCACGAATTTGCTTCGGAGGATCTCTTTGACAGCGACGAGGCCGCTCTCCTCGCCGAGTCCGACGTCGACGATCATGAAATCTGGGCGCCAATGCGAAGCGGCGGCCACCGCCTTGGCGACATTGGTCTCCACGGCGCAGACGCCGTGGCCGAGACCCTTGAGCGTTTTCGCGAGCAATTCACCAAGAATTGCGTCGTCTTCCACGACCAGAGTGCGCAGCGCCTTCATCGGATAACCTCCCCGCTTCCGGAGTTGTGGGATAGACGTGTCTGAAGCCATGATACGGACCGCCGGTCGCGAAGAGCACCCTCGGAAACTACTTATGCCGCGGCGGCCGGCCTCAGCATCTAATTTCACCCGCCTGAGAGGACTCCCGTGAGGAGAGCGGCAGCCAGCGTGAGCGTGGTATGGCGCTCGCGAGCGCTTGACCCTCCGGCCAGCAAAGCACCACGTTCGAAGGTCAGGAACCGACGACCGCACGCGCGTTTCTCTCTGCTTGAAAGCGAACGCGAAGAGCCCAACCGCACAAAGAATGGCTGAGACGGCGCATAGCGCGCCTGCGGCGACGAGGATGGTCGCGGTGTAACTCCGGGCAGCCCCGATGCCGAAGCAAAGAGCCGCCACGGCGCAGAAAACGGCGATCAGCAGGAAGACCGCGATTCGTGCGGAGGATCCGTCGGTTGAACCCCGGCGCGCGCGGCGCGCGGGGCTGAAGCACCGCAAGAGCAATCTGAACGAGATCGCCCACTGTCGAAGGTTGGCTCACCGCCCGAGCACGCGCGCGCCGATGTAGCCCGCCCCGACCGCGATCGTCAGCGCGGCAAACGGTCGGTTCTGAACAAAGAGATTGAGCGCATTCGCCGAGCGTTCACCATCAACTCCCGCTTGCCGGCGGACACTTCCGATACCCGGTTCAACCTAGCAGGCGGCGCTTTGAGCCGTGCTTGTCGCTACGCCTTTCATGTGCTCAATCAGGCTTGCGATGTCACGCTTCACCGCGTCAAGATCCTCGCGAAACAGGACAAGATCGGAATCTGCGTTCATTAATGCGGCCACGATCGCCAAGCCTCCCATCGTCGCAAGACATCCGTTGCGGCAACGCGGGCACGGTTATGTGTGACGCTTCTTCGTCCGGAAAGATTCGGAAACTACTCACGTCTCGCGCTCGCACAGGTTTGCTTTTGCGGGAGCACTGCGTCGGAAACGAATCGCAATCGCGCGCGAATATCGCTATTGATTGTCACTCGCTCCGTTGGAGAGCCGCCCTTCGAGAAAACTCTCAGAATGCCTGGAAGCCTCAATCATGTCGAGGGGAAGCGATCGCGCTGGATGTCGAAGCCCCTCTCGGCCCGCAAGACCGCAGAGTTTCCGGTCGTCGCAATCGGCGCCTCGGCTGGTGGTCTAGACGCCTGCAGGAAGCTTCTGGATGCACTGCCGGCGGTTAACGGCATGGCCTTCGTCATCGTGCAGCACCTCGACCCCAGCCACGACAGCATGATGGTGGATCTGCTTGCGGGTCATACCTCGATGCCGGTTCTGCTGGCGACCGACGGGATGAAAATCGAGCGCGAGCGCGTCTATGTCATTCCGCCTGGCGTCTATCTGTCGGTTGACGACAAGGGCGCGTTGCGGATTTCGAAGCCGGAGGCACGACACGGCGCGAGGCTTCCTTTCGACTTCTTTTTGAATTCCCTCGCTCGCGAATATGGAGCGCGCGCGATCTGCGTTGTCCTTTCCGGAACCGGCGCCGACGGCAGTCTTGGCCTGAAAACCGTAGAGGCGAAAGGCGGTCTCATCATCGCGCAGGACATGCGCGAAGCCGGCTATGACGGCATGCCCAGAAGCGCCATTGCGACGGGCGCGGTCGATCTCGTGGCCCGCGCCGCAAAGATCGCTGAGGCTCTGGTCGCACGCGAACGTGGCCACGTCTTTGTGCCCGAACGGCCGAAATCGTCCGCGCAAAAGTCGGTGGAGGATTTACTGCCGGACATTATCGCTCTCCTGCGCACGAAGACGGTTCACGATTTTGCTTTTTACAAGCACGGCACGCTCGAGCGGCGCGTCGAGCGGCGGATGGCCCTGGCGGGGGTCAAAACCGCCGCCAAGTATGTTGACCTCTTGCTTCGAGACGCAAACGAACGCGATCAGCTCTCCAGGGACTTGCTGATCAATGTCACAGGCTTCTTTAGGGACGCCGCGGTTTTCGATTTTCTCGCCAAGAGCGCTATTCCAGACCTTGTGCGCGACCACCCGCTGGCTCGGCCGCTCAAAATCTGGGTCGCCGGGTGCAGCTCCGGTGAGGAGACTTATTCGCTCGCGGTGCTATTTCGCGAGCAAATCGACGCCTCGAAGCGCGATGTCAAACTGCAAATCTTCGCCACCGACGTGGATCCCGACGCGGTGGCGAGCGCGCGCGAAGGCCTCTATCCCGAATTCGATCGAGGCCGACGTGTCGCCAGAACGATTGGCCCGCTTCTTTTCCAAGGAGGATCACAACTACCGGATCTCGGCTGAACTGCGCTCGAACGTTGTGTTCACGGTGCATGACGTGCTCGCCGACCCGCCATTCGCGCGTCTCGATTTCGTATCGTGCCGGAACCTTCTGATCTACCTTCTGCCGGAGGCGCAGGCCAAGGTCATCTCCATCATCCATTTCGCGCTACGCGAAGGCGCCCTTCTGCTCGTTGGCGACGCGGAGACGGTCGGGGTGGCCGACGGTCGGTTCGCTGTCATTTCCAAGCCGCACCGCATTTACCGTCGCGTTGGCGGCGCCAAACTAGGCGATTTGGGTTTGTCCTCGAACGCTGGCGATGGCTCCCGGCAACGGGCGCGCCCGAGCCCGGCGTTCGCGCCTTCGCGCCAGATCAAGCTTGCCGAGCTTTGTCGGCAGATGTTGCTGGAATCCTATGGTCCGGCTGCGGTTCTGATCAACCGCAAACTCGAATGCCTCCACTTCCAAGGACCCATAGATCGTTACCTTAGAATCGCATCGGGCCGCCCTGCGCATGAATTGATCGCCATGGCGCGCGAGGGTGTGCGCGCGAAGTTGAGATCCGCTGTTCAACGCGCGCTGCGCGAGAATGCGCGAGTCGTCATGCTCGGCGGCCGGACGAAGGGTGGAGCAGGCCTCTTGTCATTCAGCATCGTCGTCATGCCGGCGTCGCGAGAGCGCGAAGACTTGTTTCTGGTTTGCTTCGTCGAAGAGCCGGAGCCGCAAGTCGTCGGGGGTGGCAGCATCTCGCCGGCTGACGTTTCACGCGTTGTCGAGCTCGAAAGGGAGCTCGAAGCGACAAAAAACGAACTCCAGAACACCATCCGTAACCTCGAGATCTTGAGCGAAGAGCAGATGGCGGTCAACGAGGAGGCGCTGTCCGTCAACGAGGAATATCAAGCGACGAACGAGGAGCTGCTCGCCTCCAAGGAGGAGCTTCAATCGCTCAACGAGGAGCTGACCGCACTCAATAGTCAGTTGCAGGAAACGCTCGAGCGGCAGCGGACGACCGCGGACGATCTGCAGAACGTCCTATACAGCACCAAAGTCGCAACGATTTTCCTCGACGCCCGCTTCAACATCCGGTTCTTCACGCCGGCGACGAGAGCCCTCTTTAATGTAATTCCGAGTGATGTGGGCCGCCCGCTCACGGATCTCAAGTCGCTCGCCGCCGACGACGCCCTCTTGGACGACGCCCAAACAGCCTTCAAAAGTCAGATGCCCCTCGAGCGGGAAATCCATGGGCAGAGCGGTCACTGGTTCGTGCGGCGGACTATGCCCTACCGCGCCAGCGACGATAAGACCGAAGGCGTTGTCATTACCTACGAAGACGTAACCGAACGGCGGCGCACGGCGGAAGCGCTCGGCGCCGCCAAGCGACAGGCCGAACTGGCGAGCCTCGCGAAATCGCGCTTTCTCGCGGCGGCCAGCCATGATCTGCGACAACCTTTGCAAACGCTTGCCCTGCTTCAAGGCTTGTTGGCTAAGAAAGTGGTCGGGGAGAAGGCCCAGAAACTGATCCGGGGCATTGACGAAGCTTTGGGCGCCATGACGGGGATGCTGAATACGCTACTCGACATCAACCAGATTGAAGTGGGCGCCGTTAAACCCGAAATCGTCGACGTCCCGATGAATCAGCTGTTCGACCGTCTGAGGGAAGAATTGACTTATCACGCGCAGGCGGCCGGCCTCGCATTCCGCATGGTCCCCTGCGCGCTGTCAGTTCGGAGCGATTTGCGTCTGCTCGAGCAAATGCTCCGCAATTTGATCTCGAACGCGCTGAAATATACCCCGCGCGGCAGTGTGCTCGTCGGGTGCCGCCGAAGCCAGGGCAAATTGCGGATCGAGATCTGGGACACCGGGATCGGAATCCCGCAGTCGGAGCTGAACGCGATCTTCGAGGAATACCATCAGGTGGACAACGCCGCCCGCCAGCGAAGCCTGGGCCTGGGCTTGGGCCTCTCGATCGTCAAAAGCCTGGGCGAACTGCTCGGCCATCCGATCCGGGTGCGCTCGCTGCACGGAAAGGGGTCGGTATTCTCGATCGAGGTCCCACTGACGCCGAGCGGCGTCCCTTCGCCGTCTGACCGCCATGCGCGGTCGGTGGGCGACGTACCCACGCATACGGCGCCGCGCGCTGGAGCGATCCTGATCATTGAAGACGACCCGGAAGTTCGCGAGCACCTCGAGCTGTTCCTGAAAGAAGAGGGCTATGAGACTTCCGCGGCCGTCGACGGCTACGACGCGCTGGAATTGCTGGCGCGCGGGACAATGCGACCCGATCTGGTCCTCGCCGACTACAATTTGCCACGGGGCATGAATGGGGTTCAAGTCTGTCAGAAACTGAGGCAGGAGCTCGATCGGCAAATTCCATTCATCATCGTAACCGGCGATATTGCGACTGAGACCATGCGCGATATCGCCCTGCACGACTGCGTTCAGCTCAACAAGCCGGTCAAACTCGGCGATTTGACGCGTGCGATCGAGAAGCACCTGGCCAAACCGACCGACCCCCAGGTCCTACCTCCTCGTCACTCTGTTGAAGCCCTGAGCGCTTCGGGTGGAGCCAGAATCATTGTCATCGATGATGACGACCAGGTTCGTGAGGCGATACGGACCGTGCTCGAGGACGATGGCCGCGTCGTCGAATCCTATGCGAGCAGTGAGGCGTTTCTTGACGCCTTTGTTCCTGGCAAATCCGCGTGCCTGCTGATCGACGCCTATCTGCCGGGGATGAGCGGGCTCGAACTGCTCGAGACTCTCCATGACGAAGGCCATCGCTTGCCAGCGATCATGATCACCGGCGACGCCGACGTGCCTATGGCGGTTAAAGCCATGAAAGCGGGCGCACTGGATTTCATCGAAAAGCCGATCGGCCGCGCGGAGCTCATCGCTAGCATCGAGCGGGCTCTCGAATTGTCGCAGGATTCGAGCAAGTTGCTGAAGCTGCGAGAGTCAGCGTCAGCTCACCTCGCGGGTCTCACGCCGCGGCAACGCGACGTGATGGAAAGGGTGCTCGCGGGCCAGCCGAGCAAGAACATCGCCGCCGACCTCGGCATCAGCCAGCGCACGGTCGAGAACCACCGCGCCTCGATCATGAAGAGAACCGGGTCGAAGTCGCTGCCCGCCCTTGCTCGGCTGGCTCTTCTCGCGTCGGGCGGGAAAGATGAGCAGTCGATGGCGCCTTGAGCCGCCGCGTGCTCATGCCCTCACCCGGCGAGAATATGGCCAAGAGCCGCCAGCGGCCGAACGCGATCGCAGACGATCTTGGTGGTCGCCAGAATTGGCGCCGAAAGAATCGCGCCCGGGACGCCCCACAGCCAGAACCAGAACACGAAAGAGAAGATAACGAGAACCGGATTGAGCGTGAATCTTCTGGCGAGGAGCATCGGCGTCGCCGTCTCTCCCTCCATCACGTGGATGACGACATAGAGTGCCGCCGGGAGCAGGGCTTGCCAAGTCGAGGCGATCGTGAGCGAGCCTGCGAATAGGAAAATGACAAAAGCTGCGGCGGGCCCGAGAATTGGGACATAGTTGAGAATGAATGCGACCGTCCCCCATAGAACGGGATCGCCGACTCCGGTCGACCACATGACAAGGGCGGTCGCGGCGCCGACTAGCGCGTTCATCAGGGTGATTGTGACGAGATAGGCGGAGATATCGCGCCCGATTTGCTGCGAGATGTCGACCGCCTGCCGCTTGCTGGCGAACCTGGGCAAGACCTCGACCAGCCGCCGCAGGAAACTGTCGCCCGAAACGAGGAGGAAGTAGAGAAACAAGACGGTGGTGAACAGACCGCTGGCGAAGCTCCGCGTCCCGGCGAAGACGCTCGAAAGAATCGCTCCCGCGTCCAAAGGCCCGGCCGAACTTTGCTGCGGGCCCGCGGCGCCAAAACTATTGGCTGCGGCCAGAAATGTCCGAAGCGTATTGATGGGCGCATCAAGAAATCTCAGCCGCTCCAGGATGCGGGGAATGCCCTCAGGCAGCTTGGCTATCCACGCTTCGGCGGGTCCGGAGATGGCGGCGCCAAGTCCGACAATCGTCGCGATCACGACAAGTATCAGCACAAGAGCCCCCAGCGCCCTTGGCGTCCGCAATCGCTCGAGTGCGCGCAAGGCCGGCTGCATGAGCAGATTGAGCATGACCGCGAAGATCATCGGCAAGACGATCTCACTGGCCACATAGGCTGCCGTCAATATCAATAGAACAAAAATGCCGCCGAGAAAGAAAGTCTTCGCGTCGGACGGCAGCGGCATATCCGCCAATAATTCCTCTGGCGCTTCAATCTCAGGCTGTTGATCTGAAACCAGCATGCCGAGACTCCAGATCACCCCGGCCTCAAACCGAAGTCGAGCGCCGCCACAACTCTTGAGCGCTGCGAGAACGCTGGGCCGGGGAACGCGACTCGGGAAGCGCTATTTGCCTACCGGCCTACGAGCCACAACACGACAAGCACAATCAAGACGATACCGAGGACGCCGCCCAGACCGGCGCCCCCGTAGCGGCCGTGTGCATAATATCCTCCGCCACCACCGAAGATGAGGATTAGGATTATGACAATGAGAATTGTGCTCATATTTCGGCCTGTGGGCAGGTGAGAGTCGTCTGGAGCGACGCCTACGGTTTCTTCGCCGCGTCGCGCACCGCGTCGCTCAGACCGCCGACGGCGTTTTGAATCTTCCCGACGGCCTTGTCGGTCTTGCCGTCGCTCTGCAGCTTGGCGTCGCCGATAGCCTTGCCGACGGCCTCTTTGGCGGCGCCTTTAACTTCCTTGATCGAACCAGCGACTCTGTTTTTGTCCATGACTGCTCTCCTTGCGTATGGCGAAGACACGTGACGGGCTTTGATCTGCGCTGCTCGCATCCCGCATTGTGACGCTAAGGGAAAAGTCCGAGGGCAGGCAGCCTCGGAAACTACTCACTCGACGGGGCGCCCGACATCGTGAGTGAACACCGCGACGGCCAAGCGAGGTTCCGCGAAGGCCAGCGTGGAAGGCAAGGACAGGGGGCTTCCCTTCTTAGCCGGCCCGCGCGTTTCGCGAGTCGAAAGCGCGGCGCAGCAGCGGCTCGCCACAGGACCGAAGGGCGGCGGGTCATGGGGTGGCTCCAACCTTCTCGACATACAGCCTCGTAATCGTGGAAACCAACCGCACAAGAATCGGCTCCGGCTCGCGAGCCATCGTGATTCCCGGCGATCCGCCTCGAGCGCCGCTGAGGGTTGCTGCGGCAAGAACGGCGCAGAGGACGGCGGCTGAAAGAGCCAATCGCAACTGGACAGCCTGTCTTCTGTGCACGGGACCGCCCCATTGGGTAGCCGATCGCCCTGGCCTTCAATTTCACGCCAACTCGAATTCTGCGCATCCCTTGAGACCACGGGCATCAGACGACGGGGTCATCGGAGAGACAAGCGTCGGAAACTACTCAAACTAGAGCGCGACGCCTCCCGGCTTCGACGAACCTCGCGAAGCTGTCGACATCGGGAGGGGTCAGTGCAGCGCGGCGCGCCTGCGCATCGTCTCGCGTCTAGGTACTTTCCGAACCTCCTGCGTGAACCGGTTTCGTGATCGTATGAGAGTTCGCAACCCCAAAATTAGCGCTATGCTTAGCGCAACGCAGGAGCGAGGCTCCATGCACTAAGACGCTGCATTCTCCGCGATCCGCCGCGCTCTCATGCGCTTGCTGTCCGATTTCGCCGAGCCGGTTCCGCGTTTCTTAAGCGTAGGAGAATTGATCCGATCGTCGGACCTCGATCTACGCCGTCGAGGCCGGAGGCGCGGCCCGTCAAGAGGCGAGAGCTGAAGTTTCGAACTGAGACGATACAGGTCCTTCCGACCCGTTCGCGAAAGGTGCCCCCCAATGTTGCAGGTCATTTCCCCTCTGAAGGGCTTCGCGATCGAGGCGAGCGACGGCAGGATCGGAACTGTTGTCGATTACCTGTTTGACGATGTTTCGTGGAAAGTGCGCTGGCTCGTCATCGATTGCGGGACGTGGCTGACAGGACGCAAGGTGCTCATCCATCCGTCGGCGATTTCGCAAGAGGACCTCGAGCAGCAGCAATTCGTTGTTGCGCTGACGAAAGCCCAAGTCGAAGAAAGCCCCAAATTGCTTGAAGATCAACCAGTCTCACAGCAAATGGAGAATCAGCTTTACAGTTATTACGGCTGGGACCCACTCTGGGGCGGCGTCAATCTCTCGGCGATCCCAGGCGCTATGGCTTCGCCGTTGATGGCGCCGCACTACATGGGCCTGGGACCAACCGACGAGACCGAAACTGCCGGGGACGGCCGGTTGCGGGGAGCCGATCCGCATCTGCGCAGCGTCCTCGAAGTGACAGGATACCGTGTTCAGGCCGTTGACGGGGAAATCGGACATATTGAGAATCTCATGATCGACGACGCGGACTGGAGCGTCCACTATTTCATCGTCGACACCCGTAATTTGTGGTTTGGGAAGCACGTGCTGATTTCGACGCTCGCAGTGAAAGCGATCGATTGGCTCGACCGCCATGTCGGGCTCAACGTGTCTCGCGAACTCGTGAAGGCGAGCCCGCCCTGGGATCCGCTTGTTGCATTCAACGATGAATATGCAGGGCGGCTCCACAAGCACTATGGGTGGGCCGGATCGCATGCGTAACGCCGGAGGCGTAATCGTGGGGCGCGTTTTCGACAGCGCCCGGGTTTCACCTTTGCCTACTAGTCGCGCAAATTCCAAGTCGTGACCTGCCCGGACGGAGTCAAGAAAGCTGATCCCGCAAGCCAAAGGCGCCTCGCTCAGCGCTTCTGAGTAGATTCCGAGTCTGTCGCCGCGAGGTCGAAACTGGCTAGCGTCGCCGCGCGTCGGGTAATCCGGGTGATCGAACGCCCTCGGGTTTTCCTAACTCATCTCCGACCTTCGGCTCGCTGCACAGAAGCGTTGCGCCGGCGCCCGTCGCCCTAGGAGGATCAAATGGAATTGGTTGGCTCAGTCGTCGCCGTCTATGAAGACCACAATTCAGCCGAAGCGGCGGTGAAAAAACTGATCGCTTCGGGCTTCGAGACGAAAAATCTCAGCGTTGTCGGGAAGGGATACCATACGGACGAAAAGGTCGTCGGCTTTTACACTACTGGCGACAGGGTGAAGTTTTGGGGCACGCGCGGCGCATTCTGGGGCGGCTTTTGGGGCCTCCTTTTTGGCGGCCTGTTCATGACCATTCCTCTTGTAGGCCACGTCGTGGTGCTTGGCTATCTAGCAACCGTGGTGCTCGCGGGAATCGAGAACGCGATCGTGGTTGGCGGCTTGAGCGCGCTTGGCGCAGCGCTCTACAGTCTCGGTATTCCCAAGGACAGCGTGCTCGCTTACGAAACCGCCATTAAGGCCGATGACTTTCTGGTGATGGCGCGCGGCACCGCGGATGAAACGGCGCGCGCCAAGACAATACTCGCCACAACCAACCCTACTCGCCTGGATGTGCACGAAGGCTCGGACGCGGCGAAAGCCTCGAAACCTCTCGTTCATGCGAGTTAGGCGAACGTCGCGGCCGCGTTGGCTTGCGATCACGACCTCGGTCGGCCGAGGCGGCGTCGATTTTCCCCGGGATGGGGGGGCCACGAAGGTCGCGACGCGAACGAACAAGGCGGCGCCAGCTTGATGGATCGCCGCGCGCGGCGAAGGGCCATGTACATAAGGACAAGCGTCCGGCTCGGCACGCCTAAATCGACGCGTGGCCAAGGTCGAAGGAACTTCGTTCATGAAAGCTCATGCAGATCACGCCAAGGCTCCCGAATCCAAAGCTAATTCAAGGCCGGACGCCAAAGACAATCTGCAAACCCTGCCTCTTCCCGAGGTCGAGAAAAAATTGGATTCGTCGCCGGATGGCCTGACCCAGGTTGAGGCGCAAAAGCGACTCGCTCAATACGGGCCCAACGAGATCGCGGAGAAGAAGGCCAATGAGCTTCTGAAGTTCCTCTCCTATTTCTGGGGTCCGATCCCCTGGATGATCGAAGCGGCGGTGATCCTGTCGGCGGCGGCCCGACACTGGCCGGACTTTGGCATCATCCTCGTTCTGCTTCTGGCCAACGCCGTGGTCGGATTCTGGGAAGAACATCAAGCGGGCAACGCTATCGCCGCCCTGAAGGCGACGCTCGCGATCAAGGCCAGGGTGAAACGCGACGGGAAATGGGTCAATCCGGCGGCGCGCGAACTTGTGCCCGGCGACGCCATCCGCTTGCGCCTGGGCGACATTGTGCCGGCCGATGCGCGCTTGCTGGACGGCGACGAGATATCGGTCGACCAGTCGGCGTTGACCGGAGAGTCGTTGCCCGCCACGCGCAAATCTGGCGACGCCGTGTTCTCCGGTTCGGTCGTTCGTCGCGGCGAAATCGGCGCGCTGGTTTACGCGACGGGCGGCAAAACCTACTTCGGCAAGACGGCGGAACTGGTGGAGACCGCGGTCACCGTCAGCCATTTCCAGAAAGCCGTGCTGAAGATCGGCAACTACCTGATTGTCCTCGCGCTGATCCTGGTCGCGGTCATCATCGGACTTGGAGTCTACCGCGGCGAGCCGATCCTAACGCTGTTGCAGTTCGCGCTCGTGCTGACGGTGGCGGCCATCCCGGTGGCTATGCCGACCGTGCTGTCGGTGACAATGGCGGTTGGCGCGCGCCTGCTCGCGAAGAAACAGGCGATCGTGAGCAAGCTGGTCGCGATCGAGGAACTGGCCGGCGTGGATGTGCTCTGCGCCGACAAGACCGGGACCCTTACCCAGAACAAGCTGACGCTCGGCGATCCGTTCTGTCTGGACGCAGTCACCGCCGATGAGCTCATCCTCGCCGGCGCCTTGGCTTCGCAAGCGGCGAACAACGACACGATCGATCTCGCGGTCATCGGCGGCCTGAAGGACAAACAGGCGCTGAAGCCCTATCAGGTCACACATTTCATGCCATTTGATCCCGTGCACAAGCGGACCGAGGCCACGGTCAAGGGCGTGGACGGAAAAACGTTCAAAGTGACCAAAGGCGCGCCGCAGGTCATCCTGGCGCTATCGGCGAACGCGGCCGCGGTGAAATCCGCCGTTGACAAGGCTGTCGACGACTTCGCCGCGCGCGGCTTTCGTGCGCTCGGCGTCGCGCGTGCCGAAGGCGACGGCGAATGGCGGCTTCTTGGCGTCCTGCCGCTGTTCGATCCGCCGCGCGAAGACGCCAAAGCCACCATCGCGACCGCGGCCGAGATGGGCGTGAAGATCAAGATGGTGACCGGCGACGCTCTGGCGATCGCCCGCGAGATGGCCAAAACGCTCGGAATGGGTTCGAACATCCTCGACGCGAACAAGCTCGGCGATGCTAAGAGCGAGGAGACCGCGGCGGCAGCCAAGACCATCGAGGATGCGGATGGTTTCGCTCAGGTGTTCCCCGAACACAAGTTTCATATCGTCGACGTTCTACAGAAGCACGGCCACATCGTTGGCATGACAGGCGACGGCGTGAACGACGCTCCCGCGTTGAAGAAGGCAGACTGCGGGATCGCCGTCTCCGGCGCGACCGATGCGGCGCGCGCGGCTGCGGCCATTGTGCTGCTGACGCCGGGTCTCTCAGTAATAATCGAAGCGATCAAGGAAAGCCGCCGCATCTTTCAGCGGATGAACAGTTACGCGATCTATCGTATCGCCGAGACGCTGCGCGTTCTCCTGTTTATGACGCTGGCGATCGTCGTCTTCAAATTCTATCCCCTGACCGCGATCATGATCGTCATGCTGGCGCTGCTCAACGACGGCGCCATCCTGTCGATCGCCTATGACAACGTTGTCTACCGGAACAAACCCGAATCATGGGACATGCGCACCGTTCTGGGCATATCGACGGTTCTCGGCATTATTGGAGTCGTCGCCGCATTTGGCCTGTTCTATCTCGGCGAGCGCGTCTTCCATCTCGACCGCGCCCATATCCAAACGCTCATGTATCTCAAGCTGTCTGTGGCCGGTCATCTCACGATTTTCCTGACGCGCACGCGCGGTCCCTTCTGGTCCATACGCCCCGCCAGAAGTCTTATTGCTCGCGGTGTTCGGCACGCAGACAGTCGCGACCCTGATCGCGGTCTACGGGCTGTTGATGACACCGTTGGGCTGGGGCTGGGCGCTCTTCGTCTGGGGCTACGCCCTGGTCTGGTTCCTCGTGAATGATCGCGTGAAGCTGCTTGCTTATCGGGTTTTCGATTCCGCTGCGGCCAAATCTTCGCCGAACGTGAAGTCCGAGGCCGTGCCGGAGACGAAAGTCGCGCCGAAACCTGAAGCAGAGCCGCGCGGGCCAGGCGCGCGGCCGCCCGTCTCCAAGCCGGAAGCCGGGCATGACGACGTCAAGCCGGGACCCAGGTCCGAATCCAAGGGCGGCCCCGAGGCTGAAGCCGAAGCGGATACAAAGCCCGCAACGGGAGCTGAGGCCGAGCCTGAGGCCGGAGTCGCCAACGCTAGATCCAGTGCTCAGCGCGACGCCAAAAGTGGGCCCGAAGCCGAAACCAATGCAGGTCGGCCGGGCGTCAACCCAGACGGTAGAGCCGACGACGCCAAGCCGAACGCCGAGGCCGGGCTCAACCTCGAGGCCAAGGGCGGCCCCAAGCCCGAGGCAAAGCCCGTGCCCAGGCCCGAAGCCAAAGCCACGCCCCAGTCTGAAGCGAGAGCCCAGCCCAAACCTGAAGCCAAAACCGGCATTGCGACTTTGCTCGACACGTCGCTCGGCGACCTCCTCGTGGCCGGCCTCATCAAAGACCCGGAGGATGCCGGACGCATGATCGCCGCGGCTATCACCCAGGCTGAGGCGCCCATCGCGGCCGTGAAGGCGCCGGAAACCGGAGCCGCGCCTAAAGCCGAAACCGAAGCCGCCCCCAAACCGAGTGTGAAAGCGAAGGCGCCTCCTGATCCGACTCCGCAGGTCGCCGAGTGAGTCGATTGACGACGCGAACCGCAGCAGACGCCGGAAGGACGCACATGAAAATTGACTGCAAGGACTATCGTGTGCGGGAAGGCGATAAAGTCCATCTTGCGAAATGGCCGACGAAGGTCGACCCCCTGTACAAATCCAAGGAACAGTACGAGACGCTGCTGGAAGAGCACGTCGCGAAGCTCAGCGCGATGCAGCATCTTCATTACGCCTCCGATCGCCACGCGATCTTGCTGATCCTCCAGGCGACGGATGCGGCTGGAAAGGACGGCGCGATCCGTCATGTGATGTCAGGCGTCAACCCTCAGGGCTGCCGGGTTTACGGCTTCAAGCAGCCCACGGAAGCCGAATTGGAGCACGATTTTCTCTGGCGGACCACCCAGGATTTGCCGGACCGCGGGCGGATCGCGATTTTCAACCGTTCCTACTACGAGGAAGTGCTGGTCGTCCGCGTGCATCCCGACATTCTACACCGCGAAGCCATCCCGGACGCGCCGCATCACGACGCGAAGGTATGGCGTGAGCGCTATCGGTCAATCAACGATTTTGAAAAGCACCTCACCGTCAACGGGACTCGCGTCGTCAAAGTCTTTCTCCACCTGTCGAAGGAAGAACAGCGCAAACGCTTTCTCGATCGTATCAACGACTCCAAGAAAAACTGGAAATTCAGCGACGCGGATTTGAAGGAGCGCAAATTCTGGGACGACTACGCGAAGGCCTACGAGGAATGCCTCAGCGCGACGAGCACTGATGATGCGCCCTGGTATGTCGTTCCGGCCGATGACAAGGAGAACGTGCGGCTGATCGTCTCCCAAATCGTCCTCGACACGTTCGAAGGGCTGAAGATGAGCTATCCGAAAATGAGCGCCGAACGTGAACGCGAATTACAATCGATCCGCAAGGAGCTCGCCAAGTGACAGCGCGGCCGAGCGGCTCCCGGCGTCTTCGGCTCCCCTATGTCCCCACCAGCTTTTCGGATCGCCTACGCTTCCCTGGCCCGACCTGTCGGCGTTTCACCAAGTCCGATTGCATCGTTCTTCTTCGGGTTGTGCAGCGCCCCGATTGGGAATTGCCTCGGCGGCGCTTACATGAATAGTTTGATCCTCTTCGATCTGGATGGGACGCTTGCCGAGAGCAAATCCGATCTCGATGGCGAGACAGCGACGCTTCCCCTCCATCTGCCCGGGATTGTCGACGTGGCGATCATTGCCGGCGACGCCTAGGACAGCCATCGCCAATTCTTGCGCTAGAGATGGTCGCGCTCTCCATCCGTCCCCACCAGGTTTCGGGCTCCGAGCCATCCCCCGAAAAAGCCCGCGCGGCGAAGCCCCCCGACGACATAGGAGCTTTGACGCAGGAGATTCCAGATGAGGTTGGTGCGGTAGTTCTCGAGCATCAGGAGAATGGGACCCTGGTCGATGGCGAAGTGAAACGGCGAGATCCATAATTGCGATGGACTGGATCGGTCGGCCACCGTGGCGTTGAAAGCTGCTTTGAAGCCGTAGGCGTTGTTCTGGCGCAGCTTCAGAGTCTCGAAATGCGTCAGCGCCGGCTGCACGATATCGGGCGCGAAGGGGAGAGAGGTGGCGACCGCCCACGGAGCGATGCTGCCGTCGTCAGGGCCGTCAGGCGCGCCCCGAGCCTCGTAGCCGAAGAAGCGCCTCTTTTTTCCTTTGATTGTGTAAGTCGCCGGCCCGGGGCCATCGCTCGCGGTGATTCCCCAGGAGTTTTCGCCGTAGGCCTCAAAACGGGCTGGATTGGCAATCGCATACTGCTGATGAACATAGGTCGCGCGGCGGCTATTTTCGAAATAATCGATCTCTTTGTCACGCATATAGTCGTCCTGAATTCCTCGAAAGTCGATCCAGATATGGGAGAACTGGTGGATGAAGAGCGGTCCCGCATAGAGAAGCTCATGATCGTAGATCATTCGCCAGTCGTAAGTGGAGGTCCACCGCTCCCAGCTTTCGCGAGGTAGAGGGTGCGTCGGCGAGCCCAAACCGAGGAGATAGAGAATCATCGCCTCGCAATAGCCCTCCCAGCGGTAGCGCAGAAAACCGCTCTCGGGCTTCCAGCCATGGGTCACGGTCAGGCCGCTGTTTTGCGCCCAGTTCCAATCAGCGCGCAGATAGAGCGCGTCGGCTAGCGTGCGGATTTCGCGCTCGTCCTCGTCTTCGCCGGAGAAATAGGCGGCGGCTGTCAACATGCCGGCAAACAGAATGGCGCTATCGATCGTCGACAGTTCGCATCTCCAGACGCGCTTTCCGCTCACCATGTCTAGAAAGTGGTAGTAGAAGCCTTTATATCCGGTCGCATCGAGGTCGGCGCTCTGAACGCTGGCCTGGAAAAAACGCAAGGTCGCAAGGGTTCGCGCGATTGCGTCTGAGCGACGCATGAAGCCACGCTCCACCCCGACGGGATAGGACGAGAGGGCGAACCCGACAGCCGCGATGCTCGCCGGTGACCCGGTCTGGGTTTTATCCGCGATAAGTCCGTTGAGCGGGCTCGCCTCGTAAACGAAATAGTCGAACGTCTCGCGTTGCAACGTGTCTAGGAAGTCGGAACTGAGCGCGGGATCATTCACAAAATGAAACTCCGCGTAGGTAGTTTCCGAGGCTGCCATCGGTAGTCAACGAACGGATACCATTCTCGTCCGATAGCAACGGGAAGCACTTTTCCGGAACTCGGCCGGCGGGAAGAAACCCGCGCGCGGGCGGAGTTGACGATTTTCGAAAGAATCCCGATCGTTCTTGACTCGACGATCCGTCTCGCCGCCCGAGCCCATCCCGCGGGAGACCGACATTGTCAGACTTAGACTTCACGGCCAAGCCCGCAATCGCAACGGGTCGTTTCTTTGGATTCTCGCGGAAGGCGTCGCCATGGGACAGCGAGCAGCCGATTCGTGAGGAATTGTTCAGCGTGGAGCGCCTCGAGTCGCATGCGAAGAGTCTTGCGATTGCGCAAACCGTAGCTCCTCATGCGACCCGGGGCCTGCCTCTGGCCGGCCGACTTGCCGACAATAGCGTGGTCCTCCTATCGGCCTATCGATCGATCGTGAAGGCAATCGACGACGGGCGCGCGATCACGCCGGCGGGGGAGTGGCTGATCGACAACTATCACTTGGTAGAAAGACAAATCCGTGAGGTCAGCACCGATTTGCCTCCGGGCTATTATCGCCAGCTCCCAAAGCTCGTCTCCGGACCATTCGCTGGCTATCCCCGTGTCTTCGGGATGGCATGGGCCTTCGTCGCTCATACCGACAGCTGCTTTGACTCCGACAGCCTGGTTTCCTACGTCAAGGCGTATCAGGAGGTCCAATCCCTCACAATCGGCGAGCTCTGGGCCGTCTCGATAACGCTGCAAATTGTTTTGATCGAAAATCTGAGGCGGCTCGCGCAACAAATTACGCTCAGCCGCACCGCGCGGCACGAGGCCGATAACCTAGCCGACCGACTTCTCGGAGTGAGTGGGCGCGCCGCGGAGCCGGCGTCGGTCGTTTTTGCGGGCCGTGGCGCGCAGCCGCTTTCCGAGGCCTTCGCGGTCCAACTCGTGCATCGGCTTCGCGATCAAGATCCGAAGTTCACGCCAGCGCTGGCTTGGCTCGACGAGCAGCTAGCGAAACAGGGCCTGACCGCGGATTCGGCCGTGCGCGAGGTCCATCGTAGCCAAGGGGCCGCGAACGTGACCGTCCGCAACATCATGACGAGCCTGAGGGTGATCGTCGAGGTCGACTGGCAAGTCCTGTTCGAACGCTATTGTCTCGTCGATGACGTCCTGGCCTCGGGGTGCGCATTTCACGAAATGGATTTTGCGACCCGCAACCTCTACCGAAGCGCCGTGGAAGACCTGGCGCGGAGGTCACACCGCGACGAGCTCGAGATCGCGCGCCTCGCCGTCGCGGCGGCGCACGCGCCCCATCCGTCTTGCGAGCCTCCGGAGCAACTACGGCATAGTGACCCCGGTTACCATTTGCTCGCCGGAGGACGCCGCGAATTCGAGGCCTCGATTGGCTTTCGTGGGATTCGGGGCTGGCCGGCGCGCGTCACGGCAGAACAGAAATTTGTTGCTTACGCTGCGGCGATCGTGGCCACGTCCGCGATCGTTCTGGCGGTTCCGCTGACCGCGCTTGCTTGGGTGGGCCTCGGCCCGATTCAGGTCGCAATGCTCGCGGTTCTCGGCGCCATTTCCGCGATTGATGCGGGTGTGACGCTTGTCAACCGAGGGGTCACGTTTTTCGTTCGCCCAGTTCCGTTGCCGGGCCTCGACCTTCGGGGCGGAGTACCCGAATCGTTGCGCACGCTTGTCGCTGTGCCGACGCTCCTGACGACGCCCGAAGACATCGAGGAGCAGGTTGAGCGGCTCGAGATCCACCATCTTGCCAGTCCAGAAGGCGATCTGCACTTTGCTCTGCTATCGGATTGGATCGACGCGGACGTCGATCGAGCGGAAGCCGATGCGGAATTGGTCGCTGTCGCACGCGCGGGCATCGACCGCCTCAATCGACGCTACGGCCCCGCGCCTACTGGCGCGCGGTTCCTCCTGCTTCACCGTCGGCGAGTTTGGAACGAGGGTGAGCGGCGTTGGATCGGCTGGGAGCGCAAGCGCGGCAAACTCCATGAATTGAACCGACTTCTACGCGGGGCCACCGACACCACTTTCATGGACATCGGCGGCGCAGCGTCATCGCCTCCGCTAGACATTCGATACGTCGTCACCCTGGACTCTGACACGAGGCTGCCGCGCGACACTGTTCGGCGGCTGATTGGCAAGATGGCGCATCCGCTCAACCGCCCGCGTTTCGACGCGGAGCGCGGCGCGATCGTGGAAGGCTATGCGGTCCTCCAGCCGCGGGTGACGCCCTCGCTTCCCAATGGCGGCGAAGGTTCACTGTTTCAGCGTGTTTTTTCGAGCTCCAGCGGCATCGATCCCTATGCCGCAGCCGTCTCTGACGTTTACCAGGACCTCTTCTGCGAGGGCTCTTACGCGGGAAAAGGCATCTACGATCTCGATGCGTTCGAGATCGTCCTTTCGGGCAGGGCTGCGGACTCGACCTTGCTGAGCCATGATTTGTTCGAGGGGACTTTCGCACGCGCGGGTTTCGCCTCTGATGTCGAAGTCGTGGACGATTTTCCTTCGCGGTATGATGTGAGCGCTCGGCGTCATCACCGTTGGGCGCGCGGAGACTGGCAACTCCTGCCCTGGATTTTCGGTTTCGCCGGCACGGGCGACCGGGCGCCGACCGTCAAGGACGAGCTGCTGCGGATCGGTCGCTGGAAGATGATCGACAATTTGCGACGAACGCTTAGCGCGCCTGCATGCGTCTTGGCCTTGGCGATCGGCTGGACGCTGTCATTTGAATCTGCGCTCGTCTGGACGGCGTTCGTGCTTGCGACCATCATTTTGCCAAGTCTCATACCCGCCATCTCTGCAATTCCGGGCCGTCGTCCGGGTGCTGCGATCTCCGGCCACTTGCGAGCGCTGGGGGGAGATTTCCGTCTCGCAGCGACCTTGTCGTTGTTAAATGTCACGTTCCTGGCGGATCAGGCTTGGTTGATGGGCGACGCGATCGCGCGGACGCTGTGGCGGCTTTTCGTCAGTCGCCGACACCTGCTCGAGTGGACTCCCGCGGCACAGGCTGCCGCCGCGAAGCGTCTCGATCTTCAGGGGTTCGTCGTCCAAATGTCGGGAGCGTTTATTCTCGCCGCGGCAGCGTTGCTTCTGGCGCTCCTTTTCGGGCATGGAAGTTGGTCGATTGCGACGCCGTTGGTGACGCTTTGGCTGTTTTCTCCTGCTGTAGCGCGTTTCGTCAGCTTTTCCCCGGGCGTCGAGACCATCACGAGGATGTCGGAGGCCCAATCACTGGCGTTGCGTCAAACCGCGCGCCGCACCTGGCGGTTCTTTGAAACCTTTGTGACGGCGGACGACAATATGTTGCCGCCCGACAATTTCCAAGAAGACCCCAGGTCCGAGGTCGCCCACCGAACCTCGCCGACCAACATTGGCTTGTATCTGCTTTCTGTCGTCTCCGCGCGCGACTTCGGTTGGATCGGAACGGCCCAAACCATCGACCGGCTTGAAGCGACGCTTGCGACAATGGCCCGTATGCCGCGTTTTCGCGGACACTTCTACAACTGGCACGACACCCGCGATCTCAAAGCGCTCGAGCCCAAATATGTATCCTCCGTCGATAGCGGCAATCTGGCCGGCCATCTCATCGCGATCGCCAACGCCTGCAAGGAATGGAGGGAATCGCGAATGGCCGCGGCCTGCCGCTGGGCCGGAATTGCCGACACGCATGCTCTGACCGTTGAGCAGGCGGTTCACCTGAGTCTCGGTCCTCGAACTCAGACAGTGACTCCGCGCCAACTCGAGGATTTGCTTGCGGCAATAACCAATACTCTGTCGATCGCCGCTCCGTCAGAGGAGGCGCTCGCGACTCAATTATCGGAACTCGCCGCCGAAGCGGCGATCATGGTCGACATCAGCAGCGCGATCGCACTCGAGCGAAGCGATGGAAGCGGATCGGATCTCTTGTACTGGGCGCGGGCGAGCCTGACCGCAATTGAGGCGCATCGCGCGGACCACAAGTCCTTGGCCGAGGCGGGCGAATCCAATGCGGCCAGGCTGCTCGTCCTGGAGAGCGCATTCCGCGCGATGGCGATGGCGATGGACTTTGGTTTTCTCTTTGACCCAGTGCGCCAATTGCTTTCGATCGGATTTCTCATTTCGGAATCGACCCCAGATCCCAATTGCTACGACCTTCTTGCATCGGAGGCGCGGCTGGCGAGTTTCTTTGCGATCGCCAAAGGAGACATACCCGCCCGACACTGGTTCCGGCTCGGTCGCGCCGCTACTCCGGTTGCCCGCGGCACGGCCCTGATCTCCTGGTCGGGTTCAATGTTCGAATATCTCATGCCGCCGCTCGTCGTGCGCGCGCCCGTGGGGAGTTTGCTGGAACAGACAGATCGGCTCGTCGTTCGCCGTCAGATCGAATACGGAGCGAAACTCGGCTTGCCTTGGGGGATCTCCGAATCCGCCTACAATGCGCGGGATCTGGAATTGACCTATCAATATTCCAATTTTGGGGTGCCCGGTCTCGGACTAAAACGGGGACTCGGAGAAAATAGAGTCATCGCGCCCTATGCGACCGGCTTGGCGAGCATGATCGATCCCTCGGCCGCGGTCACGAATTTTAAGCGCTTGGCGACAATGGGCGCGCGGGGCCGGTATGGATATTACGAGGCTGTGGATTTTACCCCAACGCGGGTTCCGGAAGGCGAGCGCTTCGCTCTCGTCCGCGCCTACATGGCGCATCATCAAGGCATGACGATCGTCGCGATCGCCAACGCGGTCTTTGACGGCGCAATGCGAGAGCGGTTTCATGCCGAGCCAATCATTCGAGCAACGGAATTATTGTTGCAGGAACGGGTTCCTCGCGAGGTCGCATCGACGCGGCCTTGGGCAGCGGAGGTCAAGTCTGCCGCGCGCGCCATCGACACAGATACCTCGGTAGGGCGTAAAATTGTTTCCGTTCATCAATCTCCGCCGGCCACGCATCTCCTTTCCAACGGGAGCTATGCCGTGATGATGACCGCGGCCGGCTCCGGTTATAGCCGCTGGGGCGACCACGCCATCACACGATGGCGAGAGGACGCCACGCGAGACGACAGCGGCTCTTATATATTCCTTCGGGATACGCTGAGCGGCGCCGTTTGGTCGGGAGGTTTTCAGCCGACTGGCGCCGAGCCAGACGAATATGCCGTCGATTTCAATGAGGATCGCGTCAAGATCGCCCGACGCGACGGGAATCTGAGGACAACCCTTGAAGTCCTTGTTTCGGCCGAAGACGACGCAGAGGTTCGACGCGTTTCCATCTCTAATGCGGGAAGTCGCGCGCGCGACATTGAGATCACATCGTATTCCGAACTCGCTTTGGGGCCACAGGGCGCCGATGTCGCGCATCCCGCCTTTGCGAAGATGTTCGTCGAGACTGAATACCTTGCGGAATTTGGCGCGATCCTCGCGACACGGCGAAAGCGAAGCCCTTCGGACCCCGAAATTTGGGCGGCGCATCTAAGCGTCGCCAATGGCGAAGCGGTCGGCAGGCCGGCGTTCGAGACCGACAGGGCGCGCTTCCTCGGCCGCGGACACGGTGTCAGCGCGCCGATCGCAATGCTGGACGCGCGGCCGTTGACCAATTCGGTCGGAGCCGTACTCGATCCAATCTTCGCGTTGCGCCGTCGTGTTCGCATCGCCGCTGGAGCGACGGTTCGCGTCGACTTCTGGACCATGGCTTCGGGGACGCGCGCCGCGCTCTTAGATTGCATCGACAAGCATCGAGATGCGGCGGCCTATGAGCGCGCAACGACGCTTGCGTGGACTCAGGCGCAGGTGCAGCTCCATCACCTTGGCGTCAACCCCGGCGAAGCTGGGCTCTTTCAACGCCTCGCAAGCCACGTCATCTTCGCTGGCCGCGATTTGCGGCCGTCATCGGATGTCATCCGGCGCGGCTCAGGTCCGCAATCGGGTCTATGGTCGGAGGGCATCTCGGGCGATCTGCCGATCGTACTACTGCGAATTGCCGAGATCGAGAGTCTCAGCGTCGCCCGCCAGGTGCTGAAAGCTCATGAATATTGGCGGATGAAGCAGCTCGCTGTCGATCTCGTCGTCCTGAACGAGCGCAAATCGTCATACGTGCAAGACCTTCAAGTGGCGATCGAGACGCTGGTGCGCGCAAGTCAATCGCGGCCCGCTCCCGGGATCGATCCCCGGCTAGGTCGGGTCTTCGTTCTTCGGGCGGACCTGATCGCCGCCAAGACGCGTTCGCTGCTCGTTTCCGCGGCTCGCATTGTGCTTGTGGCGCAGCAGGGAAGCCTTTCTGATCAACTCGATCGCATCGTGAACCCGATTGAGCCCATGCGTCCGCTCAAAGAAGCCCCTATGGCTCGCCCTGAGCGACTAGCGGCGCCGCGTACGCCCGAGCTGGAATTCTTCAACGGGTTGGGAGGATTTGCAGCAGGAGGCAAGGAATATGTGACGATACTCGGGCCCGGCCAGGCGACGCCGGCGCCCTGGATCAACGTCGTCGCGAATCCTAGGTTCGGCTTCCAGACCGCGACCGAAGGCAGCGGTTACACTTGGTCCAGCAACAGCCGCGAAAACCAGCTCACTCCGTGGTCCAACGATCCTGTCAGCGACCCCCCGGGCGAGGCTTTCTATGTGCGCGACGACAAAACCGGCGAGGTCTGGAGTCCGACAGCGATTCCCATCCGCGAAGCCTCGGCGACCTATGTCGCTCGTCATGGTCGGGGTTATAGCCGCTTCGAGCATACCGGCCACGGAATCTCCGCCAATCTTCTTCAGTACGTGCCCATCGAAGGATCGACTAAGATATCGCGCCTTCGGTTGACGAACGAATTGAGCCTGATCCGCCATCTCAGCGTGACCGCCTATATCGAGTGGGTGCTCGGGGCATCGAGATCCGCCACTCTCGCATTTGTCGAAACCGAGACAGATGCAACGACAGGCGCGATCTTGGCGCGTAATCCGATGAATCCGGCTTTCGGTTCGCGTGTCGCTTTTGCCGACATGCGGGGTGCCCAGTGCGATTGGACGGGCGATCGTCGTGAGTTCATTGGCCGTAACCGGACGCTCGCGAATCCGGCTGCGCTCACGAGCGCGTCGCCGCTGTCCAACAAGGTTGGCGCGGCCTTGGATCCTTGCGCCGCGATGCGCGCCAAGCTGGAATTGCAACCGGGGAGCGTGGTCGAAGTCGTGTTCTTTCTGGGAGAGGCCGCAACGCGGGAGGACGCGCGCGCCGAGATCCTGGCCATTCGCGCTGCCGATCTCGACGCCTTGGAAGCAGACATCGCGCGCGCCTGGGATGAGACTTTGAGCGCGATCGAGGTCAAGACGCCCGACCGCGCGATGGATCTCATGCTCAATGGCTGGCTGCTCTACCAGACGCTTGCGTGCCGGATTTGGGCGCGCTCTGCGTTCTATCAAGCCAGCGGCGCCTATGGCTTTCGGGATCAATTGCAGGACGGCATGGCGCTTGCCGCCAGTCGGCCTGATCTGACGCGCGAACACCTGCTGCGCGCAGCCGCCCGCCAGTTCGCCGAGGGGGACGTGCAACATTGGTGGCTGCCTCATTCCGGTCAAGGCGTCCGGACCCGAATATCCGACGATCGTGCTTGGCTGGCATACGCGGTCGCTCAATACGTTGAAACAACGAACGACACGCTCGTGCTCGACGAATTGATTCCTTTTCTCGAGGGCGCGCAACTCGAAGCGGGCGAAACGGATCGCTTTTTTGAGCCGACGGATTCTCGAGAGAGCGCAACTCTCTTCGAACATTGCGCCGTTGCGCTCGATGCAAGTCTGGCGGGGGGCCGGCATGGGCTTCCGCTCATTGGCACAGGCGACTGGAACGACGGCATGAACCGCGTCGGAGAAAAGGGTGAGGGCGAGAGCGTCTGGCTCGGATGGTTCCTGCATGCGACGCTCATGGCTTTTGCGCCATTGGCACTAGCGCGCAACGAGACGAAGCGCGCGGAATCATGGACGGCGCGGGCGACCGCGCTGAAAGCCGCCATCGAGCTCGAGGCCTGGGACGGCGAATGGTATCGCAGGGGCTATTTCGATGACGGCGCGCCGCTGGGCTCTGCGACTACTGACGAGTGCCGGATCGATTCCATCGCGCAATCCTGGGCTGTCTTGTCAGGCGCCGCGACGCACGATCGCGCCGCCCGTGCGATGGCGTCGCTCGATAAACAGTTGATTCGGCGCGAGGACGGATTGGCGCTCTTGTTCGCTCCTCCGTTCGACAAGACGACGCACGATCCGGGGTACATCAAGGGCTATCCGCCCGGGGTTCGCGAGAACGGCGGCCAATACACGCACGCGGCGACCTGGTCGGTGATGGCGTTTGCCGCGCTCGGCGAGGGCGACAAAGCCGCGGAGCTTTTCTCGTTGCTTAACCCCATCAACCACTCGCGAACCCGCGCCGACGCGTATCTCTACAAAGTTGAGCCCTACGTCGTATGCGCCGACATCTACTCGACAGCGCCGCATGTCGGGCGCGGGGGCTGGACTTGGTACACGGGCTCGGCAGGCTGGCTACAACGCGCAGGGGTTGAAAGCTTGCTTGGTCTGCGACTCCGCGGAGCGTTCTTGTCTGTCGATCCCTGCATTCCCAAGGCTTGGGACAAATACGAGGCGACGGTGAAATATCGAACCGCGCGATACTCGATTTCCGTCGAGAACCCGAGCGGCGTCTGTCGGGGCGTCGCGTTCGCAGAAGTAGACGGAGCCGAGGTCTCAGGACGTCCACTCCTCGTGGCGCTTGTAGATGACGGGGGTCGGCACCAAGTCAAAGTGCGGCTTGGTTGACAGTCGCCGCTCGATCGCGAAATGGGAGTTCTCGGCGGCGCGCGAATTGTGCCTTCCTTCCGCATGGCGAGCCAATCCTGAGCCTTCCGGGGGCGGCACGGCACACGCTGGCGCTCGTTCGCCCGTAGAAAAGCTCCCTTGGATCAGCTGGAAGTAGGGGAGCAAACGAATACGGAGCAAATGACGCGGAAAGGAGGGCCCAAGGGCAAGCGATCGCAAAACGGAAGTTCGCGCAATCTCATCGAGAGTACGCTTGCCGCCCAAGGACTGGCGAGCCTACAAGCTTGGCCGCAGCCGGCGTCGTGTTTGCCGTCCTCATCAAGCGGACCCGTTTGAGTCTGGAGCCGGGTGTCGTCCTCGCCATTGAACGTCGCGATAGTTCTCCTGAACGCGTCTTCCAATCCACCACCCCAAGGCTACGATTTGCGCGCTCGTCGAGGGCCGACATTGTTGAATAGGTATTTTCCACCCCTATTCGCCGAAGCGGAACCGACTACCGTGCTTCACGACCCAACGGAGCGGAGGCTGATCGTCATGCGCGCAGTGATTGCTTTGATAGTGATCGTCTATCTAGTCGGCATTGGCGTGGTGCTGTCGCCCGTATTTCAGGCCGAGTGGAATAGCGGTTCGGCGTCAAACCTCGCCGCAAGCATCGGACAGGCTCTGCCCAACGCACTCGCCTGGCCGGCAGGGGTTTACCACAGCATGACCGACCATGGTTGATCCCGTCTGGCGGAGCGGGAGGATGTCGGTTTTCGTCGCAATGAACAGCGCGACAAGGCGGGTGAACCCTCGTCGCGGCTCCAAAAATGACGAGAACTCGCTTCAGTGACTTATCGCGATGGTTAGCGCTGGGACCTCGTTCCTTTCAAGCGAAGGTGCACTTTTGGATCACTCGCCGTTGGGGTAATCCCAGAGACTTGGACATTGTAGCGCTTCGGGATGAGGGTGATTGAAGCGGCCGCCTGAGTAGATTCCAATTCTTGCATGCCCCAATTCATGGCGGCTCAATGGGCCAGCCATGGCGCAGGAGGCGTTCATGAAATGGGATCAAATCCAAGTGAGTTGGAAGCAGCTCAAAGAGAAATTCGCTTTGCAGTGGTTCAGGGTGACTGATGACAACGGCGAAGGTCTGGAACTGATCGGCGCGGAGATGCCGTCGGAGGGCCATGGCGACGGGCAGCCGAAGGCGTTTCGCCCCGACGACCGCGAAAAGCGGAGCGAGTTTTCGTTGCACATTGGCTGCTGAATTGCCGCGCAGCAGCAGGCAATTTGCTGACGTCGTCGTATGACCCGGCTCGACGGAAGGCCTGATTTGTCGCCTCCGGTTTTCGCCCTCAAAGGTCCGTTGAACCCGCGAAGTCTGTACCGGCGAGATTGGAACCTCGACAGGGTCGTAAATTGCTCAAGCCGCGGCTCGCTCAGATCGACGTCGGGCATCTGTGACGGCGACGGAGCTTGGGTGAAGCGACTCGGCTCCGCCGCTCCAAGCGGGATCAATTCATGAGTAGAATCCGAGGCTGGCTCGTCATTGAGCCCTGTGACTATCTCAATCCCCTACACAGAAGCGCTGCGCGCTCTTGCTTTCAGCCGTAACCCCTCACGGCGTCGATTGAGCCGCCTCGTCCGACGCGGCGGGGACGGGTCAGAGGAAGGATCCCCGGTCATGTTTTCCGTTGAAGCCCTCTTCGTCTTGTTCGTCCTTTTCGCCATCGTCGTCTGCCTGGTCGCCTCCGTGCGCATCCTGCGCGAATACGAACGGGCCGTCGTCTTCACCTTGGGCCGCTTTGAGCGGGTCAAGGGCCCGGGCCTCGTCCTGCTGTTCCCCTTCATTCAGGAGATGGTGCGGGTGGACTTGCGCATTCAGGTCATTGAAATCCCCAGCCAGGACGTCATCTCCCACGACAATGTTTCGATGAAAGTTGACGCGGTGCTCTACTTCAACGTCGTCAATCCCGAACGGGCGATCATCAAGGTCCAGAACTATCTGCCGGCCACGAACATGCTGGCCCAAACAACCTTGCGCGCCGTGCTCGGCCAGCACGAGCTCGACGAAATGCTCTCCGAGCGCAAGAAGCTTAGCGCCGACGTGCAGAGCATACTGGACGCTCAAACGGAGACCTGGGGCATCAAGGTCAGCAATGTCGAGATCAGAACCGTCGAACTCACCGAAAACATGGTGCGGGCGATTGCCAAGCAGGCCGAGGCGGAACGTGACCGCCGCGCGAAAGTCATCCACGCCGAAGCCGAGTTCCAAGCCTCGCAGACGCTCGTCAATGCCGCCAAGATCCTCGGCAGCATTCCGGCTGCAATGCAGCTTCGCTATCTCCAGACGTTGACGGAAATCGGCGCCGAGCAGAACTCGACTGTCGTCTTCCCCATGCCGATCGACATCATGAAGCCCTTCCTCGAGATCATCGAAAAAGCGGATCGGTCGATGCCGCGCCCCAACGGGTCGGACGAAGCCGCCCCCACGTTGGAAAGCCCCCTGGAACATTAAATGCCATCTGGGTTGGCACAGCGAGAGGTATAAGGACAGTGAACGTTCCCGTTTCGCCGCGAGAGATGCACGTCCACGACGACGCCACCGCGAAGGGGCAGGCTGTCTTGGATTCGGACGAATTGCGCCTGCTCGACGCGTACTGGCGCGCCGCCAACTATCTCTCGGTGGGTCAGATCTACCTTTACGCAAATCCGCTGCTACGCGAGCCTCTCACGCTGGCGCATGTCAAGCCGCTGGTCGTCAGCCATTGGGGAACGACGCCCGGACAGAATTTCATCTACGTCCATTTGAACCGGACGATCCGACTGCATGATCTCGACATGATCTACATCGCCGGTCCCGGCCACGGCGGCCCGGCCCTGGTCGCCAACACCTATCTCGAGGGCAGCTACAGCGAAATCTATCCCGACATCAGCCGGGACGAGGCCGGGATGAAACGGCTCTTCAAACAGTTCTCCTTTCCTGGCGGCATTTCGAGCCATGTCGCCCCGACTACGCCCGGCTCCATCCACGAGGGCGGCGAACTCGGATATTCGCTCAGCCACGCCTTTGGCGCCGCATTCGACAATCCAGGGCTCATTGTCGCCTGCATCGTCGGCGACGGCGAAGCCGAAACGGGTCCCTTGGCGACCGCCTGGCAATCCAACAAATTCCTCGATCCGATCACGGACGGAGCGGTTCTGCCGATCTTGCACTTGAACGGCTTCAAAATCAGCAACCCGACAATCCTCGCCCGCGTCGAGCACGAGGAACTCGAAAACTTCTTCAGGGGGTGCGGCTGGACGCCGCTTTTCGTCGAGGGTGACGAGCCGGAAGCGATGCACCAGCTGATGGCGGCAACGATCGAAGAAGCGATCAGCCAGATCCACGCAATCCAGAAGAGCGCGCGAGAAAACAAAGATCCCGCGCGGCCGCGCTGGCCCATGATCGTCCTCAGATCGCCCAAAGGTTGGACCGGGCCGAAGGTCGTAGACGGCCTGAAAATCGAAGGCACGTTTCGTGCGCATCAGGTTCCCCTGCTCGTCGACGGTGGGCATCCTGACCATGTCAAGCTGCTTGAAAGCTGGATGAAGAGCTACAAGGCGGAAGAACTCTTCGACGCGAACGGAACGCTAAGAGCTGAACTCGCCGAGCTCGCGCCGAAAGGCACCCGACGGATGGGCGCCAACCCGCACGCCAACGGCGGAATCTTTCTACGCGATCTGCAAATGCCGGACTTTCGCGATCATGCTGTCTCCGTCCCTGCGCCGGGCGCGGTGAGTGCGCAGGACACGATGGTGCTCGGCAAATTTCTTCGCGATGTGACGCGCCTCAACGAGGACAAGCGCAACTTTCGCATCTTCGGTCCGGACGAAACGCTTTCGAACTTGCTCGGCGACGTGTTTGACGTGACCAATCGTCAATGGGACGCCCGCGAAGTCGACGATGATGAGTTTCTCGCGCCTCAGGGCCGCGTCCTGGATTCCATGCTCAGCGAACATCAATGCGAGGGGTGGCTTGAGGGCTATCTCCTGACGGGGCGGCATGGCCTGTTCAACAGTTATGAGGCCTTTATCCGTATCGTCGATTCAATGTTCAGCCAGCATGCGAAATGGTTGAAGGTCACGCTTGAACTGCCGTGGCGGCGCAAGATCGCCTCGTTGAACTACCTGCTCGCCTCGCACGTCTGGCAGCAGGACCACAACGGCTTCACCCATCAGGACCCCGGCTTCCTCGATCACGTGATCAACAAGAAGGCGGACATCGTTCGGGTTTATCTGCCGCCGGACGCCAATTGCCTTCTGTCGGTGTTCGACCATTGCCTGCGCAGTCGGCACTACGTGAATGTCGTCGTCGCCGGCAAGCATGCGCTGCCGCAGTGGCTCACCATGGAGCAAGCCGTCGTCCATTGCACCGAGGGCATCGGCATCTGGCAATGGGCCAGCAACGACCAGAAAGCGGAGCCGGATATCGTGATGGCCTGCTGCGGCGACACCCCGACGCTCGAGGTTCTGGCGGCTGTATCCATCCTGCGCGAACATCTGCCCGATTTGAAAATTCGGGTCATCAATGTTGTCGATCTCATGCGACTCCAGCCCTGCGCGGAGCATCCGCATGGACTGAGCGAAACCGACTACGACTCGCTCTTCACCAGGGATCGGCCGATCATCTTCAATTTCCACGGCTATCCGTCGCTCATCCATGGGCTGACCTATCGCAGAACCAACCGCAACCTCCATGTCCGGGGTTACAAAGAAGAGGGCACAATCACCACGGCGTTTGACATGCGGGTGCAGAACGACATCGATCGCTTCCATCTGGTGCAAGATGTCGTCGATAAACTACCGCGCCTCGGCAGCAAGGGCGCCTATTTGAAACAGGCGATGCGCGACAAGCTCATCGAGCACAAGCATTACATCGACGCGCATGGCGAGGATTTGCCGGAGATTCGGAACTGGAGGTGGGGCGCGAGCGCGACGCCCGACACGAAGTAGGGGGAGCCCTGGCGAAGAGCGCGACCTGCGCCGCGTCGCCTGCCTTTTCGCCAGCGGCCGAAGGACCGATCGCCTGAGCACCCGGTAGGTCTAGCGAGAGGCGCCGGCCGTCGAGGAGCCATGGAATAGGTCGATATCGCTCACTCGTCGTATCGATTACGCAGATGCGATCCGTCCACCGCGTGAGCACCCGATCGCCGCCTGGGATGCTTCATGTACGGCCCGGTGCATCGCTTTGATGATGGCGCCGCGGGTGCCGAGACCGCGCGAGGCTGGCTCGAGGCCGGGCTTCAATGTCCACTGGGCGGAACCCACCTTTTCCGCCCAGCCGAGGCGTTCAAGCTTGGCGGCGCGGCCAATTATCAACCGGCGCAGCTCGGAGTCTTCGCTGTCGCCGGGGCGAAGATCGATGACCCCACCGCCTTCGTCGGAGATATCGCGGCGCGAGCGATGCTCCAACGCCCGGCGTCGACCTCCTTCTCCAGCCACGCGCGGATCTCCCGCTCGCTGCGCGCGGCCCAAACTCCAGTGTGACTCGCTCCGCGGCGCGCCCGCGAAGGCCGTTGCTGACGTAGTCGCGGCTGATGACGAGGTCCTGCCCGTTGTCAGCGCGTCCGCGGATGAGCACATGGATGTGGAGATTGTTGGTGTTCCAGTGGTCTGGCCTCGGTGGCCAGCCTTCTTCGCGGCCAACATCACCTCGCGGACTAAGGTCCTTGGTCACTTGGCGCCCTGGGCCGGTACGTGAATGGAGGTTATCGTCGCGGGTGGTAATCACTGGATCGGGCTTGAGGGATCCCGCGTATGGCGCTTGGGGCATTGAAATCGTTGGTATTTGTGGCTTAAGCGCCAGCAAGCCGAGTGGGCTAGATACCGAAAATCTCCAATCCAACCAACCACATGCGCCCGGCCGAAGGCGGCGCTTTTATCTTGCCGTCCGTGGTCGGCGTTTAAGCATCCGGTCTCTGCACCAGATTGAGTAGTGCAATCGCGCTGCATTTCAGGCTCCTTCGCAGCGTGGAGGAGCTTCGGTGAATTTGAGACGTTTCGAGAACAAGGCGCGTCAATCCTGGTGGCTGGTTCACATCGAAGCCTGGCGTCAGAGCGGGCTCAGCCGGGCGAAGTATTGCCATCAGCATGGTCTGACGACAACAACTTTCGGTCGGTGGCTGAGCTACCTGGTCGGCAAGGAAGCGGCCCGCAAGCAGGCGGAATATCAGGCGGAACTGAGTCGTGAGCAGCGCCGCGAGGCTCAAGAAAAGCGCCGGAAAGGCCGCGCCCGCTTTCGTTTCGGCGTGAGCACCGACACGCGCAATCGCGCGGTCCAGGCGTTCTGGGCGATCCACGTCGAGGCGATGAACTGGAGCGGGATGAGCGTGCGAGAGTACGCCGTTGTCCTGCATCCGTCCGCCGACCTCTCTGCGCAAATGGCGCGACCGGCTGGACGACGGCGAGGTGGACATCGACTGGCGCGCGCATCTTCATCCCTCGGCCCGTCCGCTCGCTGGCACTAGTGCTAACAGAACGCCGCCAGAAACGGGCTTGACAGCTGCGCTAAGCGACGATCCGCCGCCGCCTCGGCAGCCTCTGCGGCGCTTCTTCACCGACGAACAGAAGCGCGCCATGGCCCTGGAGAGCGACCAGCCCCGCGTCAGCGTCTCGCTGGTCGCGAGCAAGCACGGGCTCGTCACGGGTCTGCTGTTCCGATGGCGCGTGCAGTTCGGCGTGGAGCAGAGGAAGCGCGCGAAGCTTGCGCCCGTCGCGCTCACTGACGACGCGCCGGCGACACTTCTTCTGCGTGATCTCGTGCAGCCGCCGGACGGAATCACGGCGATCGACCTGCCTGACGGCCGTCGCGTATTCGCACCTGGCGGCGTCGATCCACACGCCGTTCGTAAGCACGTCATCGGTAAGGGCGCGGAACCATGATGATCGTTCCGGCGGGCGTGAAGGTGCACCTTGGCACTGGGTTACACCGATATGCGCAAAGGCCTCGACGGACTCGCCATGCTAGTGCAGCAAACGCGGAAGAAGGATCCGTTCTCGGGCCACCTGTTCGCCTTCCGGGGCAACAAGGCGTCGATGCTGAAGATCCTGTTTGGGGACGGAAACGGGCTCTGCCTGTTCACCATGCGGCTCGACCAGGGCGCCTTTGTTTGGCTGACGATGGCGACTACGACGGCTCGATCACGTTGACGCCGGCGCAGCTCGCCATGCTCATCGAGGGCATCGACTGGCGTGGGCCGGAACGCATATGGAAGGCGACCCTGGCCGGCTAAAATCTTCGGAAACCAGCATGGAATTCGAGCGAATCCGCTTCCTCGACTTCAGGCGTTCGGGTAGCTTTGCACATGCGGTTCCATCTTGACGATTTGCCTTCCGAACCGGCTCTTCCGCAGCACCTCGTTCGCGATATGACTGCCGCGGTCGAGCATCGCGACGGCGAGATCGAGCGCCTGAAGTCGATCATCAAGACGTTGCAGCGGGCGCAATTTGCCGTCGGTTCGAGCGCCTTGATCCCGACCAACTGGCGCTCGCAGTCGAAGAGATCGACAGCGATCTCGCCCGCGAGGAGGAGAAGCGTCCGACTCGCGAACCGCAGGCCGGCGAACGGCCTTCTCGTCGCAAACCGTTGCCCGCCATTTGCCGCGCGAAGAGGTCCGGCTCGACGTCGAGAGCACGAACTGCGGCTGCTGCGGCGGCGCGCTGCATGTCATCGGAGAGAGCGTCAGCGAGATGCTGGATTGGGTTCCGGCTGAACTGCGCGTCATCCGCACCACGCGTCCCAAATACGCCTGTCGAACTTGCGAGACGGTGGCGCAGGCGCCGGCGCCGGAGCGGCCGAGCGCCGGCGGCCTGGCGACGCCTGCGCTGCTCGCCCCAGTGCTGGTCAGCAAATATTGCGATCACACGCCCTTGTATCGGCAGGCGCAAAATCTTCGCCCGCCACGGGATCGATCTTCCGCGTTCGACGCTCGCCGGATGGGTCGGCGGAGCCTGCTGGTGGCTCGAGGCGCTGCACGAGCGTCTCGCTAGGAACGTGTTCGCGTCGGACCGTCTGCTCGCCGATGACACGCCCGTGCCGGTGCTCGATCCAGGTCGAGGGCGCACCAAGACGGGACGGCTTTGGGTGTACGCCCGCGAGCAAAGAGCATGGGGCGGACCCGAGCCGCCGGCTGCGGTCTACTTGTGTGCGCCGGACCGCAAAGCTGAACATCCGGCCTCGCATCTTGAGCGCTTCAGCGGCGTTCTTCATGTCGACGGCTATGCCGGGTTCGAGCCATTGGCGCAGAAAGGGGACGTCGTGCTCGCCGCATACTGGAGCCACACGCGACGAAAGTTCTACGACGTGGCGCAGGCCACGAACGCGCCGATCGCGGCGGAAGCGCTGCGCCGTACGGCGCACTTTATGCCATCGAATTTGACGCTCACGGTCGGTCGCCTGCACAGCGGCTTGCGACTCGTCACTGTCGCTCCAAGCCAATCGTCGACGCTTTGCACACCTGGCTCGAGTTGCAGCCTCCGTTGCTGTCGGAACAGAGCACTCTCGCCGAGGCGATCGGGTACGCGCTGACGCGCTTGCATGGTCTGACTCGCTTCTTGCTCGACGGCCGCATCGAACTGGACACGAACCCCGTCGAGCGCGTGATTCGACCCGTTGCTCTTGGAAGGAAGAATCATCTGACCGCTGCGGGTTCAGCCCGCGCGGAACCGGCGAATGCTAAGTAGCTGACCCAAAAAAATCACGGGACCGGCAAGGGATTCGAACCCTCGCCCCCAACCTTGGAAAGGCATATCTCAGAAGGCATTTGGTGCGGACGGCGGGACTCGAACCCGCACTCTCAGAGAGAAACAGATTTTCTTACCACTTCGGCTTTCGCCGCCGCCAGTCGGCGTTCGTGGTCTGGACTGTCCCTTCGCCATGGCCTCTGGGCCGAAGGCGCCGCCCGTCCAGTCTCTACACCTTCCCTCAATTGAGGGCTTGGCTCGGGATTGGCCTGGGGCGCGAGCCCGTTAGCGTTCCCCGACTTTGAGCGGTTCTGCTCCACGAATTTCCCCGTGGGCACTCCAATTGGAAGTCTGTTGCGTCTACCGATTTCGCCACGTCCGCTTTGCCATATAAGTGCCATAACGCGCTT
Organism: uncultured Alphaproteobacteria bacterium; assembly: GCA_963806935.1. GTDB lineage: Bacteria > Pseudomonadota > Alphaproteobacteria > Rhizobiales > Beijerinckiaceae > Roseiarcus. Next base: position 120,351 of record CAWEAT010000012.1, on the reverse strand, counting down.
CGTCGCACGATAGCGAATCTTCGGCCAGTTCCAGCACTTGGCTCCTGTGCGGCTCCTAGCTTCGATTCCCCTCAACTCTCCTTCCAGCTACCGCCGCGGAATAAGTCCTTGTTTTATAGATGGAAAGCCCTCCAGAAAGAAAGTTACTCGCTGGGCGCATAAAAGGGTTTTTAAGTCCCTTGCGTCTACCGGTTTCGCCACGTCCGCCTGAAGCGCGCTTGTTTCACATTTCGGCGCGAAAATGAACCGGGCGCGGCAACGGCCGGCTCAGCCGGCCCCATCCTTGGCGATCGGCGGCTGGAAGGCGAGGCCCATGTCCCAGGGGAAATAGATCCAGGTGTCCTGGCTGACTTCGGTGATGAAGGTGTCGACCATCGGCCGTCCGAGCGGCTTGGCGTAGACGGTGGCGAAATGGGCTCTGGGCAGCATCTCGCGCACCACCTTCGCCGTTGCGCCGGTGTCGACGAGGTCGTCCACGATGAGGATCTTCGCCCCGTCGTTGAGCTTGGAGACTTCAGCCGCGATCGTTTTCAGGACCTTGAGGCCGCCCTGGTTCTTGTAGTCGTGATAGGAGGCGATGCAGACGGTCTCGATCACCCGGACCTCAAGCTCGCGTGCGACGATCGCCGCGGGAACGAGACCGCCGCGGGTGATCGCGACGATCGCGTCGAACGGCCCGGCCGAGGCGAGGCGCCAGGCAAGCGCGCGCGCGTCGCGGTGGAACTGGTCCCATGAAACCGGAAAGGCCTTGTCGCGGGCGGCGGTCAAATGTCGGCTCCCTGGGCAGTGAGGGTCGCTTCTCCATAGCAAGGGCGACGGTGGGGGGCGAGCAGCCGACGCGGCGGATCAACACCTTTCGCTTGGGGCGCGCGCCGATCGCCGCGCCTCAGCGCGCCGCCGCCTTGCCCGAAAGCTTGGCGAGCATCGCCTCGACCGCCGCCTTCGCAGCGGCGACGGCGCCCTCATCCTTACCCCGCACGACGATCTGGTTGTTGAAGCGCCCGTCCTTGTAGGACGGGTAGGAGCCGATCGAGACGTCGGCGTGGGCGGCGGCGACCGCGCCGAGCGGGTCGCCGTAGAGGCCCTCGGGCGCTCCGCCGGCGTCGATGGTCTCGACCCGCATGGCGGCGCCGGTCTTCATCGTCTTCACGGCGAAGTCGAGCATCGCCTGCATGACGGCGGGGACGCCGGCCATGACATACACATTGCCGATGCGAAAACCCGGCGCGAGCGAGATCGGGTTCTCGATCAGCTCGGCCGTGGCCGGGATGCGGGCCATGCGCCGCCGCGCCGGCGTCAGGTCGCCCGGCGCGTAGCGTTTGAGCATGGCGGCGATGACCCTCGGGTCCTCGTCGATTCCGACCCCGAACGCGCGCGCGACCGCGTCGGCGGTGATGTCGTCATGGGTCGGCCCGATCCCCCCGGTCGTGAGCACATAGTCGTAACGGCGCCGCAGCGCGTCGAGGGCCGCGACGATCTCGTCCTCGACGTCCGGGACGACGCGCGCCTCCTTCACGTCCACGCCGACCTTCGCCAGATACTCGGCGATATAGCCGAGGTTGCGGTCCTTGGTGCGGCCGGAGAGGATTTCGTCGCCGATCACGAGCACGGCGGCGGTTACGGTCGTCGGTTTGTCCATCGTGAGATTCCTTCGCCGCGCCAGGAGGCAAGGCGCGAGGCTATCATCAAGCCGGGGAAAGTCGCGCCTGAGCAAGGGAATCCTCGAGCGCGCGCGCCGGCGCCTTGTGTTCGCCGCGACGCAGGGCATATGAATAGGGTCTCTAAGAGACGGCAAGGGAACGCTGCGGTGACGAATTCGACGACATTTGTGCAAGCCGGCGAGAAGGTCGGCCGTCGCAGCGGGCAGATCCGGCTCTACCGGCCGGAAGATTTCGCCGGGATGCGCAAGGCCGGAGCGCTGACCGCGGAGGCGCTCGACCTCATCGGGCCGCTGGTCAAACCGGGGGTCACCACCGCGAGCCTCGACAAGTTCGTGTTCGAGTTTGCGCGCGACCACGACGCCTACCCGGCGCCGCTCAATTACCGCGGCTATCGCAAATCCATCTGCACTTCGATCAATCACGTCGTCTGCCACGGCATTCCCGACGACAAGCCGCTGCGCGACGGCGACATTCTCAACATCGACGTGACCCTGATCGTCGACGGCTGGCACGGCGACGCGAGCCGGATGTTCGTCGCAGGCGAGGCGCCGCGCCGCGCCCAGCGGCTGATCGACGTCACCTACGAAGCGATGATGCGCGGCATCGCGGCGATCAAGCCCGGCGGGACGACCGGCGACATCGGGTACGCCATTCAGACCTACGCCGAGGGCGAGCGGTGCGGAGTCGTGCGCGATTTTTGCGGCCATGGGCTCGGCCGATTGTTCCACGACGAGCCGAACATCCTCCATGTCGGCCGGAAAGGCGAAGGCGCCTCGCTTCGTCCCGGCATGTTTTTCACCGTCGAGCCGATGATCAATCTTGGCGGTTACGGCGTGAAGATTTTCTCCGACGGCTGGACGGCGGTGACGCGCGACCGCTCGCTGTCGGCGCAATTCGAACATACGGTCGGGGTGACCGAGACCGGGTACGAGATCTTCACCCTTTCGCCCACGGGGGCCGACCGCGCGCCGATCCGATGACCTCGGACGCCGGCGGGGACGCGAAGACCTTCGGCCGGCGCCGCCAGCGGTCGCGCATCGAGTTGCACGAGGCCGCCGTGGCGGCCCCGGCGGCAGGCCGGGCGCGAGCCTCCGCCGCTCCCGCGGCCCCTGACGGCGGCGAAGTCGAAACGCCGCATTATCACGGGCATCGCGAGCGGCTGAGGTCGCGCCTCCTGGAAGCCGGCGCCGGGGCCATCGCCGACTACGAGCTCCTCGAACTGATCCTCTTCCGCGCCATCCCTCGCCGCGACGTCAAGCCGCTGGCGAAAGCGCTTGTCGCCCGCTTCGGCTCGTTCGCCGAGACGATTGCCGCCGCGCCGGGGCGGCTGGCCGAGGTCGAGGGGATGGGCGCGGGCGCTATCGCCGAGTTCAAGATTGTCGAGGCCGCCGCGCAGCGGTTCGCCAAGGGGGCGGTCAAGAAGCGGCTGCCGATGGGCTCATGGAGCGAGGTGATCGATTACTGCCGCACCTCGATGGCGTTCGAGGGGCGTGAAATCTTCCGCGTCCTTTTTCTCGATCGCAAGAACGGGCTCATCGCCGACGAGATTCAGGGATCGGGCACCGTCGATCACACCCCCGTTTATCCCCGCGAAGTGATGCGCCGCGCGCTCGAGCTGTCGGCGACGGCGATCGTGCTGGTGCACAACCACCCCTCGGGCGATCCGACGCCATCGACCCAGGACATCAGGATGACGCTCGAGATCATCGCCGTCGCCAAGACGTTGGGCCTCGCGGTCCACGACCACATCATCATCGGCCGCGACGGGCATTCGTCGCTGCGGGGCATGAAGCTGATCTGACGCTGATTTACCAAAAATCAGCGCCGATATCTTGTGATAATCAGAAATTGGTGCTATTGTGCCCCCTGTCGTCGCCAATTCGCCAGACGAAGCGCTCGGGGCTCCTTGGCTTCGGCGGAAAGGAGGATCACGGTTCTCGAATCCACCACCGTCTTGAGCAGATTGCCGGGTCGAACCGTCCCCGTCATTGCGACCCCCGGGTCAAGCCCGGGAGGAAGCAATCCACGGATCGTAGAGCGTCCTCTGTTCTCTGGATTGCTTCGTCGTTGCACTCCTCGCAATGACGGGGTCCAGCCGAAGGCAACGGGCTCTAAGCCATTGGAAAGTCTAGTAGTCCGGCCGAAAAGCTCGTTTTGTTTTTGTTGCGGCCGGCTTGGTTTTTGTTGCGCTGGATTTGGATTTCGTTGCGCCGGATTTTGATTCTGTTGCGCTCGGCTTGGATTTCGTTGCGTGCGCTAACGGCCGTCGCCTCGCAAACCGCCTGGCCGCCGCAAGGTCGCTCGGGGTGTCGATATCGGCGACCACGCCGGCGTCGGGCGCTTCGACTTCGATCAGTTCGCCGGCGCCAAGCGAGCCGATTAGCCTCCGCGCGCCCTCGTCGCCTTGCAAGCGCATGGCCGCCTCGAACAGGCCGCGCCCGAGCAGCACGGGGTTGCCCCGCTGGCCTCCGCGCGTGGGCGCAGCGGCGAGCGCGCCTTCCTTGGCCAGAAAGGCGTCGATGAGCGCGTCGATGAGCTGCGCCTTGACCGAGGGCATGTCGCCGAGGAGGACAAGCGCGCCCGCGACATCGGCCGGCATGGCGGCAAGCCCGACCCGCAGCGACGACGCGAGGCCGCTCGAAAATTCCGCATTGTGAGCCCACTCGACGTCAAGGCCGGCGAGCGCCGCCTCGACCGACCCGCGAGCATGGCCGGTCACCACGATCACCGGACGAGCCTTGGACGCGAGCGCCGCTTCCGCCGCGATCCGCACGATCGGCTTGTCGCCGAGCTTCGCGACAAGCTTGGTCGCGCCCGCTCCGCCCGCGGCGCGAAAGCGCGCCGACCGGCCGGCGGCAAGCACGACGGCGCCGACCCTAGTCATCAGGCGCGCGCGGCTGCGGGCGCGTCCCGATCTCCATCAGTAGCCCCCCGACCCCCATCGCGCGGATATCCGCGTCGCGGATCGGCGTCCCGGTCAGCACCCGCTGCAGGACCCAGTCGAAGCCGTTCTCCTTCGGCGACCGGGCGCACCCCGGCGCGCCGATGATCGGGACGCCTTGGCGTTCGGCGAGGAGCAGCAGATTGCCGGGATCGACCGGCATGCCGAACCGCTCGATGCGCCCTCCGATCGCCTCGATTGCGGCGGGAATGACGTCGCGGCGGTCGGTGATGGCGGAGGCCCCGAACGCGACGATCGCATCGCTGCCGTCGATGAGCCGGCCCAGCGCCTTCGCCAGCGGCCCGACCTCGTGCGGGACGGTCTCCTGCGCCGCGATGCGCGCTCCGGCCGGCGCGAGGCGCGCTTCGAGCACCCGTATCGTCTTCGCAACGACGCTGGACTTCAGCCCCGGAAGCATCGTCGAGACCACGCCGATGCGCATCGGCCTGAACGCCCGAACTGCGATCGCGGCCGAGTGACCCGCCGCCTCGAGCGCGGCCTCGAGCGTTAGGGCGGGAGTTGCAAACGGAATGATCTTGACGGTCGCGACCATGTCGCCATCGGCGACGACCCGATATGGCGGCAGGGTCGCAACTGTGATCGCCTCGTCGACCGCGTTGACCCGATCGATCGCCTCGGCGCCGATGATCGCGAGCCCCGCCGTCTCAGCGAACAGATTGACCCGCCCGGTGAACGGCGCCGAGCAACGCAGATTCGCGCCGGCGAGACGCGTGGCCAGCATGAGCGCCGCCTCGTTCTCCCCGATGTCTCCGGCCTCCAGCCGCGCCGCAACGACGCTTGCCACGCCCGCCGCCGCCAACGCCAGCCGGCGCTCGCGGGTGAGAAGGTCGCCCTTCTTCAGCGAAGCGCCGCCGACCCGCACCCCGTGCGCGAGAACGGCGCCCTCGGCTTCCTCGATCGGGGTCGAGCCGAATTTCATGCCGCCGCGCTTTCGGCGCGCAACGGCTTCTTGCGCAGCGAGGCGACGATCTCGCCGATGATCGAGACCGCGATTTCAGCCGGGCTGACGGCGCCGATGTCGAGCCCGATCGGCGCGTGAATCCGCGCCAGCAGAGCCTCATCGAAGCCTCTGGCGCGCATCCGCTCGATTCTCTTGGCGTGAGTTTTTCGCGAGCCGAGCGCGCCGATGTAGAAGCAATCCGCCTTGAGCGCGATTTCGAGGGCGGGGTCGTCAATCTTGGGATCGTGGGTCAAGAGGCAGATTGCGGTATAGCGGTCGAGCGGCGCCTCGGAGAGCGCTTCGTCTGGCCATTTGGCGACGATCGGAATCTCGGGAAAGCGGTCCGGCGTCGCAAAGGCGGTGCGCGGATCGATGATCGAGACGTCGAGCCCGGCGATCTGCGCGATCGGCGCCAGCGCTTGCGAGATATGCACGGCCCCGATGAGGGAGAGCCGCGGCGACGGCGCCTGCACGGTGAGAAAATAGTCCTCGCCCTCGATCGAGACAGCGGCGCTCTTTCCCATGCGAAGGGCGGCCTCGAGCTGGTCGCGAAGGGGATCGGCGTCAATCCGCTCGGCCGGAACAAAGCGCTGCTCGCCGTCGGCAAGACGGGTGACGATCGCGCCTGCGCGCCGCCCGGCGCGCGCCGAATTCATCGCCTTGAGGACGTCAAGGCGCATCAGGCGAGCCTCTCGACATAGACCTTGATCCGCCCGCCGCACGAGAGACCGACGCGCCAGGCGGTCTCGTCGGCGACGCCGAACTCGAGCATCCGCGGCGCGCCCTTGGCGATCACCTCCGCCGCCTCCTCGACCACCGCGCCTTCGACGCAGCCGCCCGAAACGGAACCAAGGAAATTTCCCTCCCCGTCAATGACGAGATGGGAGCCGACCGGCCTCGGCGCCGAGCCCCAGGTCTCGACGACGGTCGCGATCGCGACGTCGCGCCCCGCTTCGCGCCACGATTCCGCAGCGGCGAGAACGTCTTCGTCTCGTGTCAGCATAGCATCAGCCTCCTTCTGCTCCGACCGTCGGCTGCGTAACAGCGCCTCTGCGCGCGTCCACGCAATGGACGCCGTCAAACCGGGGTCGTCGCCGGCTTGCCGGTCGCGGTCTCAACCGTTTGCGCGCTCACCGTTGCTTCCTGACAGACCACGCGGCTCGCCCGAAAATGGCCCCGCCGAGGCCGCTCCGCAAGGCTAACGGCGCTCACTCGCCCGCCAGGAGCCGATCCTTGCGGTCCGCGGATGCGCCCTCCGGCCCCGACAGCGCCCGGCAAAGCTCGGCCATGCTGGCCAGATTGTGGATCGGCCGGAACGAATTGACGTAGGGCAGCATGGCGCGGATCCCTCCCGCCTTGGCGGCAAAGTCGCCAAAACGCAGCAGCGGGTTGACCCAGATGATGCGCCGGCTCGATTTGGCGAGCCGCTCCATCTCGGCTTCGAGCCGGTCGAGATTGTCCCGCTCGAGCCCGTCGGTGAACAGGAGCGTGATTGCGCCTTGCCCGAGCACGCGCCGCGACCAATCGCGGTTGAACCGCGCCAGAGCCTCGCCGATCCGGGTGCCGCCCGACCAGTCGACAGCCAGCGCCGAGCATCGCGCCAGCGCATCGTCGGGATCGCGCGCCCGCATCGCCCGGGTGACGTTGGTCAGTCGGGTGCCGAAGAGGAACGTCGACACCCGCCGCGTTTCACCCAATGCATGCAGGAAATGCAGGAAAAGGCGGGTATATTCGTTCATCGACCCGGAAATGTCGCACAACGCCACCACCGGAGGCGGCCGATCGATCGGCGAGCGAAACTCGAGGTCGATCACGCCGCCCGGCTGCAATGAGCGGCGGAAACTGCGGCGCGCGTCAATTCGAGCCCGGCCGCCGCCGGGCGCAAACCGTCGCGTCCGGCGCCAATCTTCCGGCATCACGAGGCGCTTGATGGCCTTGCGCGCCTCCTCGATCTCGTCTGCGCTCATCTGGGCGAAGTCTTTCGATCGCAGAATCTCCGCTCCCGACATCGTCAGCCGGGCGTCGAGCTCTAGCGAAGGTGCAGGTTTTGCGCCGTCTTGCGCCTTGAACAGGGCGTCGGCGACGCGGCTGGCCCCTGCCTCCGCGGGCTTGACACTGCGCTGGGCGGGCGCCCGCGGCGCCAGCATCGCGATCAGTTTTTCGATCAGACCCTTTCGCTTCCAGAAGATGCGGAACGCCTGGTCAAACAGCAGGCTCTCCTCATGCTTCTTGACGAAGACCGCATGCAGGGTGGTGTAAAAGTCGTCACGGTCGCCGATGCCCGCGGATTCAACCGCGGCGAGGGCGTCGAGCACCGCGCCCGGTCCAAGCGGTATGCCGGCTTCGCGCAGGGCGCGAGCGAAGTGGACGATGTTTTGCGCGAGCAGGCCTCCGCGCTGAGGCTCGGTTTCGGCAAGCGAGGCGGTCAAGCCGTCCCGGCCGGCTTCACCCCCGGCCTCCCCTTGACTTTCGCGAGAGCGAAATAAGCCTTCATCGGCGCAAAATAATTGTCCTGCCAGCCCCCGATTTCGTAGTTCGTCCGCCCATCGGGGACTGCGCTGTGGGTCAGCGTCAGCCGTGCGCCCGCCCTGGTCGGCGCGAGTTCGATCCTGATCGTGGAATTGGGGTCGTCGCCGGCGAATTCGGTCGTCCGCCAACTCTGCACGATGCGCTTCGCCGGAACGAGCTCGATCGTCTTGCCGGTGATGTAGCCGTCCCAGGCGCTGTAGGCGCCGCCTACGCGTTTGACGATCTTGGCGCGAGCGCCGGTCATGGCGCTATGCGCGGCGCTGTCGAGCCAGGCGTCGTAGACGGCCTCGGGACTCGCGGGAAGGGTGCATGACAGCTTGAATTCGTAGGTCATGAATCTGGCCCTGTTCGCGCGCCGCGGGCGCTATCCCGTCTCGAGCCTGCGGAGCTCTGCGCGCGTCTCCTCGACCAGCATGTGCGCTTTCGCGCCTTCGATCTTGGCGATGTCGTCCTGATATTTGAGCAGGACGCCGAGCGTGTCGGAAACTTGGGCCGGATCGAGGGCGACCGCGTCGAGCTCGGCCAGCGCCGCCGCCCAGTCCAGGGTTTCGGCGACCCCGGGCGACTTGAACAGGTCCTGCTTGCGAAGGCGTTGGACGAAGGCCACGAGCTCGGCGGTGAGGCGTTGCGGCGCCCGCGGCGCCTTGGCGCGCACGATCGCCGTCTCGCGCTCAAGGTCGGGGTAGCCGAGCCAATGGTAAAGACAGCGGCGCTTCAGCGCGTCGTGGATTTCGCGCGTGCGATTGGAGGTGATGACGACGATCGGCGGCTCGGGCGCTTTCAGGACGCCGATCTCGGGAATCGTCACCTGAAAGTCGGACAGGATCTCGAGCAGATAGGCTTCGAAAGCCTCGTCGGCCCGGTCGATCTCGTCGATCAACAGCACCGGCGCGCCGTTGGTCCCGGGCTCCAGCGCCTGCAACAGCGGCCGCTTGATGAGGTAGCGCTCCGAGAAGATGTCGTGCTCGATCCGATCCTTGTCGTGCTCGCCGGCGGCCTCGGCTAGCCGGATCGCCATCATCTGCGCCGGATAGTTCCACTCGTAGACCGCGCTCGCGACATCGAGGCCTTCGTAGCATTGCAGCCGGATCAGCCTTCGATCGAGCGAGGCGGCGAGAACCTTGGCCACCTCCGTCTTGCCGACGCCCGCCTCGCCTTCCAGAAACAGCGGCCGCGCCAGCCTGAGGCTCAGGAAAATGACGGTCGCGAGCGGGCGATCGCCGACATAGGAGGCCCTGCCCAGTAGGGCCAAGGTCTCGTCGATCGAGCCCGGAACGGGCGGCATGCGCAGGGACAAAAGCAACTCCGCGTCGAAAATTCGCCGCCGCACCCTGCAAAAAGCGTTGCAGCCGGGTCAAGCCCGGCCGTTACCGCAACGGCCCGTTTGACGAGTCCGCTCTCAACCCGCCGCCGCCACCGCGCGCTTCGCCATCACCCCAATGAGGTGGGCGCGATACTCAGCGTCGGCGTGCAGGTCCGAATTGAGGCCGCTCGCGGCCACGGAAACGCCGTCAAGCGCTGCCGGCGTGAAATTGGCGTTCAGCGCCGTTTCGAGCGCGCTGGCGCGAAAGACGCCGTTCGAACCGGCGCCGGTCACCGCGACCCGGACGCCGCCGGCCGTCCTGGCGACGAACACGCCGACCAGGGCGTAGCGCGAGGCCGGGTTGGCGAATTTCATATAGGCCGCCTTCTGCGGAATCGGGAAACTCACGCTCGTGATGAGTTCGCCCGCCTCGAGCGCGGTCTCGAACAGGCCGGTGAAGAAATCCTGGGCGGGAACCCGCCGCTTGTTGGTGACGATGGTCGCGCCCAGCGCGAGCGCCGCGGCCGGATAGTCGGCGGATGGGTCGTTGTTGGCGATCGAGCCGCCGATCGTGCCCATGTTGCGAACATGCGGATCGCCGATCCCGCCGGCGAGTTTCGCCAGCGCCGGGATCGCCGCCTTCACGATCGTGTTGCGCGCGACATCGGCGTGGCGGCTCATCGCCCCGATGACGAGGTTGTCTCCCTCGCGGGCGATGCCGGCGAGCTCGGGTACGTTCTTGAGATCGATGAGCGCAGCCGGCGAAGCCAGGCGCTGCTTCATCGTCGGCAACAGGGTCATGCCGCCGGAGAGCGCCTTGGCGTCGGGCTTCGCGAGATCGGCGAGAGCGCCGGAGAGGGTGTGGGGGCGGTGATATTCAAAAGCGTACATGGCTCAATTCTCCCGATGGGGCGTGAGGAAACGCGGCTCGCGCCGCTTCCGGCTCGATTCATTCCGCGGCGCGCTTCATCGGCGCCTTTTGCGCAGCGCGCCAGACGGCCTGCGGGGTCGCCGGCATCTCGATCTCTTCATGTCCCAGCGCGTCGGTGATCGCGTTGATGACCGCAGGCGGAGAGGCGATCGCGCCGGCTTCCCCGCAGCCCTTGATCCCGAGCGGGTTGGACGGGCAAGGCGTCTCGATCGTATCGACCTTGAACGAAGGCGCATCGTCGGCCCGCGGCATGCAATAATCCATGTAGCTCGCCGTCAGCAGTTGCCCGTCGGCGTCGTAGTGCGCGCCCTCCATCAGCGCCTGGCCGATGCCGTGGACGACGCCGCCGTGGATTTGACCCTCGACGATCATCGGATTGATCAGCTTGCCGAAGTCGTCGACGGCGGTCCACCGCTCGATCGTCACGACGCCGGTCTGCGGATCCACCTCGAGCTCACAGATATGGACGCCGGCGGGGAAGGTGAAGTTCATCGGGTCCCAGAATGCAGTCTCCTTCAGGCCCGGCTCCAGTTCCTGGCCATTGAACTTGTGCGCGGTATAGGCGTTCAGCGCGACCGAGACGAAGTCGAGCGACTTGTCGGTGCCCTTGACCGTGAACTTCCCGTCTTTGAACTCGATGTCCTGGTCAGAGGCCTCGAGCACGTGGCCGGCAACCTTCTTGGCCTTGGCCTCGATCTTGTCGAGGGCCTTCGAAATCGCCGACATGCCGACGGCGCCCGAGCGTGAGCCGTAAGTGCCCATGCCCATCTGCACCTTGTCCGTGTCCCCGTGGACGATCGACACATTTTCGATTGGAATCCCGAGCCGCGACGACACGAGCTGGGCGTATGTCGTCTCATGCCCCTGGCCATGGCTATGGCAGCCGGTCAGCACCTCGACTGTTCCGACCATGTTGACCCGCACTTCGGCTGATTCCCACAAGCCGACGCCGCCTCCGAGAGCGCCGACCGCCTGCGACGGCGCTAGGCCGCACGCCTCGATATAGGCCGAGAAGCCGACTCCGCGCAGCTTGCCCTTGGCGGCCGACGCCGCTTTGCGGGCGCCGACGCCCTTGTAGTCGGCGAGCTCAAGCGCCCTGTCGAGCGCCTTGGGATAGTCGCCCACGTCATAAGCGAGAATGACCGGCGTCTGATGCGGGAACGACTTGACGAAGTTTTGGCGGCGGAAGTCAGCGGGATCGCGTCCCAGCTCGCGCGCCGCCTTCTCGACGATCCGCTCAACGAGGAAGGTCGCCTCCGGCCGGCCGGCGCCGCGGACGGCGTCCACGGACACGGTATTGGTGTAAACGCCGTCGACCTCGCAGTAGATCGCGGCGATGTCGTACTGCCCCGACAGCAAAATCCCATAGAGATAGGTCGGAACCGACGCCCAAAAGGTCGAAGGATAGGCGCCGAGATTGGCGACGGTATGGACCCGCATCGCCAAGATCTTTCCATTCGAATCCAGCGCGAGTTCAGCGTGCGAGACGTGGTCGCGTCCGTGCGCGTCGGTAAGGAAGGACTCGGTCCTCTCTGCCGTCCATTTGACCGGCCGGTCTATCTTCTTCGCCGCCCAGATGCAGACCGTCTCCTCATTGTAGATGAAGATCTTGGACCCGAAGCCGCCTCCGACGTCGGGCGCGATGACGCGCAGCTTGTGTTCCGGCGCGACGCCCTGAAACGCGGACAGGACGACACGCGCGACGTGAGGGTTCTGGCTCGTCGTGTAAAGGGTCTGGACGTCGGTTCCCGAATCGTACTCGCCTAGCGCCGCGCGCGGCTCCATCGCATTCGGGATCGTGCGGTTGTTGATGAGGTCGAGCCGCGTCACATGCGCCGCCTTGGCGAAGGCCGCATCCGTCGTGTCCTTGTCGCCGACGTGCCAGTTGAAGACGGTGTTGCCGGGCGCATACTCGTGAATTTGCGGCTGACCGGGCTTGGCTGCGCTCGCCGTGTCGATGACCGCGGGCAGCACGTCATAGTCGACGACCACTTTCTCGGCCCCGTCCTTCGCCTGAGCGGTGGAGTCCGCGATAACGACCGCAACAGGATCGCCAACGTACAGGGCTTTCCCATGCGCGAGCGCGGGGAACGATCCGACCTTCATCGGCGATCCATCCTTGGAGTGGACGGTCCAGCCGGGAATGTGAGCGCCGATCTTGTCGGCGACCGTGTCGGCGCCGGTGAACACCGCGACAACGCCAGGCGACTTCAGCGCCGAGGACGTGTCGATCTTTTTGATCGTCGCATGCGCATGGGGCGAACGAACGAAAAATGCGTAAGCCTGCCCCGGGCGATTGATGTCGTCGACGTAGTGCCCCTTGCCGGTGATGAATCGGATGTCTTCCCTGCGTTTGACAGAGGCGCCAATACCGGTCGCGCTCATGATGTTTCTCTCCCTTGGAACGTCGTGAAGCGAGCGGTCACTCGGCGGCTCTGGGCGTTGCCGCAGCGCTCATCTCGCGTGCGCCCTGAGCGACGGACTTGACGATGTTGTGATAGCCGGTGCAGCGGCAGATGTTGCCTTCGAGCCCGTGGCGGATCGCGGCTTCGTCGAGATGCGCGCCCTCCCGATTGACGAGGTCGACCGCGGCCATGATCATGCCTGGCGTGCAAAATCCGCATTGCAGGCCATGATTGTCCTGGAAGGCCTGCTGCATCGGGTGCAGCTTGCCGCCGCTGGCGAGGCCCTCGATCGTCGTCACCTGAGCGCCTTCGCAGCTCGCGGCCAGAACGGTGCAGGATTTGATGGCCCGCCCGTCGACGTGGACGACGCAGGCGCCGCATTGCGAGGTGTCGCAGCCGACATGGGTCCCGGTCAGGCGCAGGTTCTCGCGCAGGAACTGAACCAATAGCGTTCTCGGATCGAGGTCGGCCGACGCGGGCCGGCCGTTCACCGCCATAGAGACATGAACCATTCCGATATCCTCCTGAACCAAGACGTTTTCGTTGGGATTGCTTGCGGCGCCGGCTGCGCGCGAGCGGTCACGGACGGCGCGGCGGGGGTCGGCGATTGAGCCGCCGGGGCGGCTGCGGGGGTTGACGGCGCCGCCGGCTCGGCAGCGGGAGGCGGCGGCGCGCCTGCGGCGGCGATGGCGGCGAAGCTGGCGAAAAACTTGTCGGCCATGTTCTTGGCGACGCCGTCGATGAGCCGCGCGCCGAGCTGGGCGATCTTGCCGCCGACATGCGCCTCGACGTCGTAGTGCAGCAGGGTTCCGCCGGCGGCGTCGGCAAGCGACACTTTCGCGCCGCCCTTGGCGAAGCCGGCGATGCCGCCCTCGCCCTCGCCCTTGATGGTGTAGCCGACGAGAGGCGTGAGGTCCGAGAGCTCGACCTTGCCTTTGAAGGTCGCCGACACCGGCCCGATCTTGGTCTTGACCACAGCCGCGAAGCCATTATCGCCGGTTCTTTCCAGCGACTCGCACCCTGGGATGCAGGCCTTCAGCACCTCCGGGTCATTGAGGAGCTCCCAAACCTTCGGCCGGCCGGCGGGCAAGTTCACGTCGCCCGTCATCGTCATGGCCATCGACGTTTCCTTCCTCTGCGGCCTTGATCCGTCCGCCGCTGCGCCGCCTGCCCCCAAGACTGGCGCGAGCAATGTGTTCGCAGCCTTTCGCATCGCGCGGGAAAGATCAAGACGTCGCGGCTTTCTTCCTCGACCCAGGGCGAGGCTTCATTTGGAAAAGACCTTGCTGTCCCCGGCAGGGCTCGGCCGAACGGCTTGGCGCGAGACGAAATATCCGTCCAGATATTACGCATCTTGCGCAATACTCGTTTGGTCAGGCTGCCCCGCGACTCGGCCCGCGACGGATTGACGGGCCGAACGTCGAGTTGCCGTGCGCGCGCATGGCGGCTAGGCTATGGCTCAAAAGGCGCGATCGAGAACCCGCCAGCGGGCCGAAATCGAGTCAACGACAGGGCGGCCGGCGTTAATGGCACGTTTCCTGCGAAGTGGGGTGAAACAAAGGGCAGGTCAGCGCATGGACAATTTCCTGCAGCAGTTGATTAACGGGCTCACGCTGGGGTCGATCTACGGATTAATCGCCATCGGCTACACGATGGTTTTCGGCATCATCGGCATGGTCAATTTCGCCCACGGCGACGTGTTCATGCTCTCAGCCTTCATCGCCCTGATCATATTCATGATTTTGACCCAGATTCTTGGTCTCGGGTCGCTGCCGCTGGTGTTCATCGTGGTCCTCGTTGCCGCCATGGCGCTGACCGCGTTGTGGAACTGGGCGATCGAACGGCTCGCTTACCGCCCGCTGCGCGGATCGTTTCGACTGGCGCCGCTCATTTCGGCGATTGGCATGTCGATCTTCCTGTCAAATTTTGTCCAGGTTGTTCAAGGGCCGCGCAACAAACCGGCGCCTCAATTGCCCAATCACGTCTTCAACCTGACGGGCGGCGCCTACGACGTCACCCTGTCGGTGCGCCAGATCCTGATTGTCGTGGTCACGGCCGTTCTGCTCGCCGCCTTCTGGTACCTCGTTCAGTACACCTCGCTCGGGCGGGCGCAGCGCGCCTGTGAGCAGGACCGCAAGATGGCGGCGCTGCTTGGGATCGACGTTGACGCGACCATTTCGATCACCTTCGTGATCGGCGCGGCCCTCGCCGCGGTCGCCGGCGTCATGTTCGTGATCTACTACGGCGTGGTGAATTTCGCCGACGGTTTCGTGCCGGGCGTCAAGGCCTTCACCGCGGCCGTGCTCGGCGGCATCGGCTCCCTGCCGGGCGCGGTGCTCGGCGGCCTCCTCATCGGCCTCATCGAGGTGTTTTGGTCGTCCTATTTCACCACCGACTACAAGGACGTGGCGGCGTTCATGATTCTCGCCATCACCTTGATCTTCATGCCTTCCGGAATTCTTGGCCGGCCTGAAGTGGAGAAGGTTTGACCATGAGCGCGCCCTCGCAAACCTCCCAGCTCGCCGAAAGCTCAGCCAGCGCCGGTCAGCTGGTTCCCGCCCTTCGAACTGCGGCCGCGGCGGCGCTGGTCGCCTTCGGCCTCTGCTTCCCAATCATCAGTTACCATGCCGAATCGAACATCAACAACGAGCTCGTTCTGATCGGCCGGTGGCCGCTCTCGTTTGCGATCGCGGCCCTTGTCTTCGTGTTCGTCTTCCTGCGCCAGATGGCTCGCGCGGATTGGCGGATCTGGTTCGACCGCGTCGGCTCGATCGCCGCCGGCGGAATGGGGGGCGCGCTGGCGCAGGCGGCGCGTGAGGGCGAGGGCACGGCCCCGCCGTCGGCCGCCCGCCTGGCGTTCGGACGTTATTTCGGCCCCTTCGCGCTCGGACTCGTGATCGTGTTTCCGATCCTCGCGCTTGGCCTCCTCGGTCCAGGCGCCTCGCTGAAGTGGATCAACAACTACGGCGTCCAGATCCTGATCTACGTCATGCTGGGCTGGGGACTGAACATCGTGGTCGGTCTCGCCGGCCTGCTCGATCTCGGGTACGTCGCCTTCTATGCCGTCGGCGCCTATTCCTACGCGCTGCTCTCGACCACTTTCGGCCTGTCGTTCTGGATCTGCCTGCCGCTCGCCGGCCTCCTGGCGGCAATGTGGGGGGTCATCCTCGGGTTTCCGGTCCTCAGACTGAGAGGCGACTATCTCGCCATTGTGACGCTGGCGTTCGGCGAAATCATCCGTATGGTCCTCATCAACTGGGTTGATTTGACCAACGGCTATGCCGGCATCAGCGGCATTCCTCATGTCTCTTTCTTCGGCATTCCGTTCAACGACGAAGACAACGGTTTCGCCGCGATCTTCCATCTGCCCTTCACGCCGATCTACCGCACGATCTTTCTCTTCTATCTGATCCTCGCGCTCGCGCTCCTCACCAATTTCGTCACCGTTCGGCTTCGCCGGCTGCCGATCGGGCGGGCCTGGGAAGCGCTGCGGGAGGACGAGATCGCCTGCCGGTCGCTCGGCATCAACACCACCAACACCAAGCTCACGGCGTTCGCTCTGGGGGCGATGTTTGGCGGCTTCGCCGGTTCGTTCTTCGCCGTGCGTCAGGGCTTCGTGAGTCCCGAGAGCTTCACCTTCATCGAATCGGCGACCATCCTGGCGATCGTCGTGCTCGGCGGCATGGGCTCCCAGCTGGGCGTCGCCGTCGCCGCCGCGGTCATGATCGGCGTGCCGGAATTGATGCGCGAACTCGACTGGATGAAGAAGGTCTTCGGCGAGGATTTCGACCCGACGCAATACCGCATGCTGCTCTTCGGCGCGGCGATGGTCATCATGATGATCTGGAAGCCGCGAGGCCTTGTATCGACCCGTATGCCCTCGGTCTTTCTCAAGGAGCGAAAGGCCGTGTCGGGCGACCTTGTCAAAGAGGGGCACGGCTGATGAACTGGCTGACCGGCCCATTGCTCGCGGTCGAGAACCTCACGATGCGGTTCGGCGGCCTCATCGCGGTCAACGCCTTCAGCTTCTCGGTCGGACGGGGAGACATCACCGCGCTCATCGGTCCGAACGGCGCTGGCAAAACGACCGTCTTCAACTGCGTCACCGGTTTCTACAAGCCGACCGAGGGGCGCCTGGCGCTTGCCCGCGACGGCGTCGCGACGCCCGAGGACGTCGCGGCCGTAACGCGAACCAGCGGCCGCCACGCGACGACCGCGAATGGCGAACTGTTCCTGCTCGAGCGGATGCCCGACCACGAGATCGCCCGCCAGGCGCGGGTCGCCCGCACTTTCCAGAACATTCGGCTTTTCCAGGGCATGACGGCGCTCGAGAACCTGCTCGTCGCCCATCACAACGCGCTGATGCTCGCCAGCGGCTTCACCATCCTCGGGCTGGTCGGGGCGCCGAACTATCGCCGCAAAGAGGCCGAAACGATCGAGCGGGCGAAGTATTGGCTCGAGAAGATCGGGTTGACGGACCGGGCCGACGACCCGGCCGGCGAACTGCCCTATGGAGCCCAGCGGCGGCTCGAGATCGCGCGCGCGATGTGCACCGATCCGGTGCTTCTCTGCCTCGACGAGCCGGCGGCCGGATTGAATCCGCGCGAATCCGCCGAGCTCAACGCGCTGCTGCGCTCGATCCGCGCTGACCACAACACCTCGGTTCTGCTGATCGAGCACGACATGTCGGTGGTCATGCAGATCTCCGATCACGTGGTGGTGCTCGACTACGGGGTTAAGATCGCCGACGGCACCCCGGCTGAAGTGCGCGCGGACCCGAAAGTGATCGCGGCCTATCTCGGCGTCGCAGACGAGGACGAAGTCGAACAGATCGAGAAGGAGCTCGAGCAATGAGCGCCGGGGCCGCGGCCGCGCTTGCGTCGCCGCTCCTGCAACTGCGCGGGATCGAGACCTTCTACGGCAAGATCCAGGCGCTCAGGGGCGTCGACATCGACGTGAACAAAGGCGAGATCGTCACCCTGATCGGGGCCAACGGCGCCGGCAAGTCGACGACCATGATGACGATTTTCGGCGCGCCTCGCGCGCGCCGCGGCCGCATCACGTTCGACGGGGCCGACATCACCAACTTGCCCACCCACATGATTGCGCGCCTGTCGATCGCCCAGTCACCGGAAGGGCGGCGTATTTTCCCGCGGATGACCGTGTTCGAGAATCTGCAGATGGGCGCCTCGATCAACAATTTCGCTCATTTCGACGAGGACCTTCAGCGCATGTTCGCGCTTTTTCCGCGGCTCAAGGAGCGGGCGCCGCAGCGTGGCGGGACGCTGTCTGGCGGCGAGCAGCAGATGCTGGCGATCGCGCGGGCGCTGATGAGCCGGCCGCGACTGTTGCTTCTGGACGAGCCGTCGCTCGGTCTTGCGCCCCTTGTGGTCAAGCAGATTTTCGAGGTGATCGCCGAACTCAACAAGAGCGAGGGCCTCACCGTCTTCCTGGTCGAGCAGAATGCGTTTCATGCGCTGAGGCTCGCCCACCGCGGCTATGTCATGGTCAATGGCGCAATCACGATGCAGGGCGGCGGCGCCGAACTGCTTGCCCGCCCGGAAGTGCGCGCGGCCTATCTCGAAGGGGGCCACTGATGGATGGGCTTCTGTGGTCGGACGAACCTTACGGCCTTTTCACCTTTATTCTCATCACGCTGGTGCTTGGCGGGCTCGGCGCATGGGCGACCGGGCGGGCGATGGCCCAGACCTGGCGGCCGTTGGCGATGCTGGCGCTCTATATGGTCTTTCTCACCGCCGGCGTGCGATTCCTCCACTATGCGCTCTACGGCGAGCCGTTGCTGTCGCCGGCGCTCTTCATAAGCGCCTATATCTGGACGATGGCCGTCGGCGCGGTCGGATACCGGGCGATGCGCGCGACCCAGATGGCGACGCAATATTCCTGGGCCTATGACCGCTCGGGGCTCAGCTGGCGGGCGAAGGGCAACGGCTGAATGACCCGCCCGCAACCCACGATCACCTCTGCGTTTTTTAAGGTGACTCTTGACCAAAAAAGAGAAAGTATCCGCGCCCAAGGTGGAATTCCTTCTGCCGACGGGCGTCAGGGAGGGCCGGTCGCCCGCAACTTCAAGGGAGTAACTGAATGACTAAACATTGGTTGTCAGGCGTCGCGCTTCTCGCGGCCCTGGCGTTTTCGGGCGCGGCCAGCGCCCAGATCAAGATGGGCGTCGCCGGCCCGATCACCGGTCCCAACGCGGCTTTCGGGGCCCAGCTCGTCAACGGCACGCAGCAGGCGGTTGACGACATCAACAAGGCCGGCGGCATCCTCGGTCAGCAGATCACGCTCGAGCAGGGCGACGACGTCTCCGATCCGAAGCAAGGCGTATCGGTCGCCAACAAGTTCGTCGGCGACGGCGTCAAGCTTGTCGTCGGCCATTTCAACTCCGGCGTAACGATCCCCGCCTCCGACGTCTATGCCGAGAACGGCATCCTGTTCATCACCCCCTCGGCGACGAACCCGAAGGTCACTGACCGCAATCTGTGGGACGCGTTCCGCACCTGCGGCCGCGACGACCAGCAAGGCATGCTGTGGGCCGAATATGCCCGCGACCACCTCAAGGGCAAGAAGATCGCCGTCGTCCACGACAAGACGACTTACGGCAAGGGTCTGGCGGACGCCGCGCTCGACAACATGCACAAGTTCGGCATCAAGGAAGTCCTGTACGAAGGCGTCAACACCGGCGAAAAGGACTATTCGGCGATCGTCTCGAAGATCAAGGAATCCGGAGCCGACTATCTGATGTGGGGCGGCCTGCACACCGAGGGCGGTCTCATCATCCGCCAGATGCGCGACCAGGGCTTGAAGACCGTCATGGTTTCCGGCGATGGCATCACCGACAACGAGTTCTCGCAGATCGGCGGCCCCGGCGTCGAGGGCACGCTGATGTCGTTCGGTCCGGACCCGCGCAACAATCCGGCGGCGAAGGATGTCGTGGCCGAATTCAAGGCCAAGAACTTCGATCCGGAAGCCTACACCCTCTACTCCTACGCCGCGGTCCAGATCATGAAGCAGGCGGCGGAAAAGGCGAAGTCGCTTGATCCGAAGAAGATCGCGGAAGTCATGCACTCCGGCATGACCTTCAACACCGTGATCGGCCCGATCGCCTACGACAAGAAGGGCGACCGCACGACCGTCGACTACGTCTGGTACACTTGGGAGAAGGGTCCGGACGGCAAGATCACCTACGTCCAGAACAAGTCCTAATCCGGCAGTCTGCGGGCCGGATCCGTCCCGCAGACAGTTTCTCACGCACGATGAAAGCCCGCCGGACACGGCGGGCTTTTTTATCGCCTCGTCATCCGATCTGCCCGAATTGGGGGAAAGTCTCGATAAGCCAGAAAGAGATGTTCTGGAATCCGCCGGTCAGAAACAACACGCCGGTCGCGACCAAAAGGACGCCGACGGCTTTCTCGATCCGGCCGAACTGTGTGCGCAGATGGCGCGAAGCCCGCATGAAGGGGCCGATCGCAGCCGCGGCGAGGATGAACGGCAGGCCGAGCCCGAGGCTGTAGACGGCCAGGAGCAGAGCGCCGCTGGCGACGGTCTCCCTGCTGCCGGCGACGGCGAGAATGGTCGCCAGGATCGGGCCGATGCAGGGCGTCCAGCCGAGAGCGAAGGCGAAGCCCATCGGATAGGCGCTCCAGACGCCCGCCGGTTTCTCGATCTCGAGCCGCTTCTCGCGCAGCATCGCGCCGATCCTGAGCACGCCGAGAAAATGCAGGCCCATCAAGATCACGCCGATCCCGGCCGCGATCGAGCAGCGATTGATAACGAAGGAGCCGAAACCAAGGTTGATCGACACCTGCCCGCTCAATTCTCCACAGCGCGCCGAGGCCGGTGGCGACGCACCGAAGGCCGACGAACACGGTCGAGAAGCCGGCCACGAATAGGAGCGCGGTAATCAGGATGTCGCGTTTGGCTTGTGTCTCGTTTTCGTCGGCCAGGGCCTCGACGCTCGCGCCCGCGAGATAGCAGAGATAGGGCGCGGCGAGCGGCAGCACGCAGGGCGAAACGAAGGAGATCAGGCCCGCGCCGAACGCGGCCGGGAAGGAGACGTCAGCCATGGGCTCACAGATGGTCGTTCCGTGGCCGGGCGTCAAATGCTTCGACGAGACCAACTGGCGCCGCGCGACAACGCGGCCCGGAAGCCGCCGGCACCCGGGACGCGCCCTGAAGACCCCTTAGCCCGCCGCGGCCCGCCGCTTGACCGCACGACGGCGCGCAACGACGCCAAGTCCGGCGAAGCCGGCGAGCAACATCACCCAGGTCGAGGGCTCCGGCACGGACGCCGCCGAAACCTGGCCGGCGAGCGCAAACACCGTCTTGGTCTGGATCGCCGCGTTGATGTCGCTGACCGCAGCTCCGTTGAGCACGAACATGAGCTCGGTCATGGAGTTGGTGAGGTTTTGGGCGACCTGGAAGGAGCCGTAGGAGTTGGCGCCCGCCCCGTTGACCATGTTCGCATAAAGAGCCGCATTCTGGGCCCCAGGGGTCTCCAACTGAGTAACCCACTGTGTCGCGCCGAACAAACTGTATGTCACATCATCGGTGACCTTGCCTGACTCAACGACCAATGTCGCCGATGCGATCGTCGTGACTGTCGAGGGAAGGCTTGCCAGGTTGAAGCCGAAGTAGTCGATCAGAACCATGCCGCCGTAAGAGCCGGCCGCGTAGCTCGTGTTTTTCCCGTTTGGACCGCCGACGGAGGGCACCACCGAGCCGTCGGTGTTGCTGATAAATCCCTGGAAAATCCCCAGGGCGCTACTCGTGGAGACCGTGGCGACCAACTTTCCCGTAGCTATCGAACAGTTCCAAGCTGGGGTCCAGGTTCAGCGTATTGCCGAACGCAAGCGCGTCCGCCGCGTGCGCGGGTTCACTAATCGCCGCTTCGCACAGTAGGCCTGCGGCGATTGCGCCGGCCAGAACGGTTGACCGCGTCATCAACGTCGCCATGAGATCAACCCAGCCGAGGCATACGTCATCGTCGTAATGACCCTACGTAACACTACGCCCCCTGGCCAACAGAATCAACCCGTCGGTTGTGTCGCGCGCCCGCTGACCACAACGTTGGGGAAGCACCATTTCACCCTAGTTGGCTGTGGTCAAGGTTGCAAGGCGAGTAGCGATATGTCCCGGAAAGCTCCAAGGCAGTGACGGCCATCACACCCCCGGCGGAACCGGCCCTCGGTGCGCACGCGACGTCCCCGAGCAGCGTCATGGAAATTGTGACCGTCCGTGATACCGTGACGCCTCCGAAGCCGGTCCCCCACGATCACCGCGGTCGGAGAGCGAAGGCGGCGCGAAATGAACCTGAATCCGGTTGTGCTTTCCCGGCTGCAATTCGCCTGGGTCATCGCCTTTCATTTCCTGCTGCCCGCCTTCACCGTCGGCCTCGCTTCGTTCATTGCGGTCCTGGAGGGACTTCACCTTGCCACCGGACGCGAAATCTACTTTCGCATCTCGACGTTTTGGATCAAGATTTTCGCGGTGTCGTTCGGCATGGGCGTCGTGTCCGGAATCGTCATGCCATTCCAGATCGGCACGAACTGGAGCCGGTTCTCGGATGCGGTCGCTGACGTTGTCTCGCCCCTGCTCGCCTACGAAGGATTGACCGCTTTTTTCCTCGAGGCCGCCTTCCTCGGCGTGCTTCTGTTCGGACGCAACCTGGTGCCGCGATGGGCGCATTTCGTCGCGGCGCTGATGGTCGCCCTCGGGACGCTGTTTTCGACCTTCTGGATTCTCGCCACCAACAGCTGGATGCAGACGCCGGCCGGTTATAAAGTCGTCGATGGCCGCTTCGAGCCAGTGGATTGGCTGCAAGTCATCTTCAACCCGTCGTTCCCCTACCGGCTCGCCCACACCGTGGACGCGGTCTACATCACCACTGGCTTCGTCGTCGTCGGCGTCGCCTCCTCTTATCTCAGAAGCGGGCGGTTCGTGGACGAATCGCGCGCGATGCTGTCGATGACGCTCTGGCTGCTCACGGTCCTCGTCCCGCTGCAGTTCTTCCTCGGCGACGCGCACGGTCTCAACACTCTCGAGCATCAACCGGCGAAGCTCGCGGCGATCGAGGCCATCTGGGACACCCACAGCCGCGCCGCGCTCAATCTGTTCGCCATTCCGGATGAGAAGGCGGAAACGAATCGCTATGAGCTCGCCGTGCCGGACCTTGGCAGCCTCATTTTGACCCACGACCCGAATGGCGTCGTGCGCGGCCTCAAGGATTGGCCGGCGGACGAGCGCCCGTCGCCCGAGATCGTTCCGTTCTTCGGCTTTCGGATCATGGTCGGGCTCGCTCTCGTCATGTTGGCTGTGGTCGTCGCGAGCCTATGGCTGCGCGCGCGGGACGAGCTTTTCAAGTCGCGCTGGTTCTTGTGGCTTTGCACGCTGACTTGGCCGGTCGGCTTCGTCGCCGTGCTGGCCGGCTGGGCGACGACTGAAGTCGGCCGGCAGCCATGGACGGTCTACGGTCTCCTGCGCACGACCGATTCGGTGTCGCCGTCGCTAACCAGTTTGGACGTCGCGGTCTCGATCGCCGGCTACTGTATTGTGTACCTCGTCATGTTCTCGGCCGGCCTTGCCCTGATGATCAGACTGATCCGGCTCGGTCCTGCCGAGGCGGCGGTCGAGCCGGACGCGATCGAAAGCGGAAGGCCGCAGCATCCGGTCCAGGCGCTTCCACAGACCGGAGTGGGGCAGCGGCCATGACCCAGCCGATCCTCGATTTCGTGCCGATATGGACGCTCATACTTGGAGTCGGCGTCTTCCTCTATGTTCTGCTGGACGGCTTCGACCTTGGCGTGGGCATCCTGTATGGATTCGCACCCGATCGGGATTCGCGCAATCTGGTCATGAACTCGATCGCGCCCATTTGGGACGGCAATGAGACTTGGCTCGTCCTCGGCGGGATCGCATTGATGGCCGCTTTCCCGCTCGCGTTCGCCATCATCATTCCGGCCGTGTATTTCCCGATCCTCATCATGCTGCTGGCGCTCATCTTTCGCGGCGTCGCTTTCGAGTTCCGCTATCGCGACGCCGAGCATCGGACATTTTGGGATCACGCGTTCAACTACGGCTCAGTCCTCGGCGCTTTCGCCCAGGGCATCGTGCTCGGCGCGTTCATTTAAGGCTTTGAAACCGACGGCCGCCGCTTCGCCGGCGGCTCGTTCGACTGTTTCACGCCGTTCTCGTTGCTGACAGGCTTGGCGCTCGTCTTCGGGTACAGCCTCCTCGGCGCAGGTTGGCTGATCCTGAAAAGCGAAGGCGCGCTTCAGGAATGGGCGCGCACATTGGGGCGGTGGGCGCTCCTCGGCGTCCTTATGGGAATCGCGGCGGTGAGCCTCTGGACGCCATTTCTTAGGGCCGAGATCTGGGACCGATGGTTCTCCTGGCCCCATTTTTTGGTTTTGGCGCCGGTGCCGATTATCACCGCGGTCATCGCGTATTGGGAATGGCGGTCGCTCAACAATCGCTCCGAAGCGGCGCCGTTCGTCGGCGCCGTCTGTCTGTTCGTGATGTCCTATCTCGGCATCGCGATCAGCCTGTGGCCGATGATCGTGCCGTACAGGTTCACGCTATGGGAGGCCGCGTCCTCCCCGGCGACGCAGGCTTTCCTGCTCGTGGGCACATTGTTCCTGCTGCCGATCATCCTCATGTACACTGGCTGGTCTTACTGGGTGTTTCGCGGCAAGGTCCGCAGCGACCTTGGCTATCACTGATCGAGCGTCTCCCCCGCATGACCGCTACTCCGGTTCGGCGATTGCGCGCCTGCCGCAAACGTCCGACAATGTGGCGCTCACTGGAAAGCTAGTGCCCGAACCAGCTCCCATCTTCGACCTCGTCATCGCCGGGGCGGGCGCGTCCGGCCTGGCGCTGGCGGCCGCGGTCAAGCAGGCGATGGGCGCGGGGGTCACGATCGCGCTCGTCGATCCGGCCCCCCCGCCGGCTGCGGAGGCGACGCGGCTGCGCACGGTCGCGATCGCCGAGGGGCCGCGCCGTCTGCTCGAGCGGGTCGGCGCTTGGCGGGCGATTGGGCCGAAGGCGCAAGCCATCCGCGAGATGGCGATCATGGACGGCAGGACCCACGACGCCGTCCGCCCCCCGCATCTCCATTTTGAAGCAAAGAGCAGCGAACCGCTCGCACACATGGCGTTCAACGACGATGTGGTCGGCGCGCTGGCGGCGCTGTGCGAGCGGCTCGAGGTCCAGCGGCTCAGGGCCTCGGTCGTCGACTGGTCCCCGGGCAAGCGCGCCGCATCTCTGGGACTGAGCGACGGCCGCTCGTTGCGCGCGCGCCTAGCGGTCGCCGCCGACGGCGCGCGTTCGAAGCTCGTCGCGCTTGCGGGCGTCGCGACCGTCGGCTGGGATTACGACCAGGCCGGCATCGTCGCCACCATCGCCCACGAGCGCGATCATCAAGGCCGTGCAGAGCAGCATTTCCTGCCCGCCGGCCCGTTCGCGATCCTGCCGCTTCCCGGCCGCCGGTCGAGCATCGTCTGGAACGAGCGCCGCGCGGACGCCCGCGCGCTGCTCGAGCTTGACCCCGAAGACCTCACGCGCGAACTCGAGTTCCGCTTCACGCCCAAACTGGGCGAGATTCGCCTCGCCTCGCGCGCCGAGGCCTTTCCTTTCCGCTTCCAGGTTGCAAGGCGATTTGTCGGCGAGCGGCTGGCCCTCATCGGCGACGCGGCCCATGTGGTCCATCCGCTCGCCGGACAGGGCCTGAACCTTGGGTTGCGCGACGTGGCGGCGCTCGCCGAGACGGTCGTCGGCGAGATGCGGCTCGGCCTCGATCCGGGCGCGCCCGGGCCGCTCGGGACTTACGAGCGCCGCCGGCGTTTCGACGTTACGGCCGGCGGACTTGGCCTCGATTCGCTCAACCGCATGTTCTCCAACGACTCCGCGGCGCTACGCCTCGTCCGCGATCTCGGCCTCCGTATCGTCGATCGCGCCCCGGCGCTGAAAGACATGCTGATCGCGGAAGCCGGCGGCGCGCGTAGCGGCGCGCCGAAGCTCTTGAGGGGGATCGCGCTATGACCGAGCCCCTGCCCTTAAGTCCGCGCACCGTCGCCGCCCAGGCTTTGGGCCGTATCGATCCGAACACCCGGGCCATCGTACCGCCTATCCATCTTTCCACAACTTTCGAGCGCGATCCCGACAATCTCTATCGCAGCGGCAACGTCTATGGCCGTCCCGACAACGAGACGGTGCGCGAGGCGGAGGCGGTGATCGGGGCGCTCGAGGGCGCGGCGGCGACGCTCGTCTATGGCTCCGGCATGTCGGCGGCGATCGCGCTTTTTCTGAGTCTCGGGCTGGGCGCTCACGTGGTCGCGGCCAAGGGCATGTATTGGGCGCTGCGCGCCTGGCTCGCCGGCGAAGCGCCCGCCTTCGGCATCAGCGTCGATTTCGTCGAGACCGAGGATTTGCAGGCGCTGGCGCGGGCGGTGAAGCCGGGGGAGACCAGGCTCGTCTGGCTCGAGACGCCGAGCAATCCGCTATGGGGCGTGAGCGACATCGAAGGCGCCGCGCGCATCGCCCACGCGGCGGGCGCGGCTCTGGCGGTCGAATTCGACCTGCGCGACGCCGATCCTCACCCGGCCGCTTGCCCTCGGCGCCGACGTGGTGATGCACTCGGCGACCAAATACCTCAACGGCCATTCCGACGTGATCGCGGGCGTGCTCTGTTTCGGCGCCGACGACGCGCTTTGCGCGCGAGCGCGAACGATCCGCCATAAGCACGGAATGATCCTGCATCCGTTCGAGGCGTTCCTGTTGATCCGGGGATTGCGCACCCTGGACCTGCGGGTCCGCGCCGCTTGCGACAACGCGATGGAGCTCGCGATCCGACTTTCGAACCACGCGGCCGTCTCCGCCGTCCTTTATCCCGGTCTGCCGCACCATCCGGGCCATGATGTCGCTTGCCGGCAGATGAAAGGCGGCTTTGGCGGCATGCTGTCGATCCGCGTCCGCGGCGGCGCCGAGGCGGCGATCGCGACCGCCGCGCGGGTCTGCCTGTGGAAGCGAGCGACCTCGCTCGGCGGCGTCGAATTGCTCGTCGAACATCGCGCCTCGATCGAGGGCGACGGCTCGCCTTGCCCGCCGGACCTGCTCAGGCTCTCCGCCGGCGTCGAGGACGTCGAGGACCTCTGGCGGGATATCGCCGCCGCGCTGGCCGGATAGGCTCCGATCCGGGCGGTCGGCCGCCTGCGCCGTAGAATCGTCGAAAACAAGCGTTCCTTCGCGTTCTGGAATCGTTAAGGGTCGCCGTGTCTTCTTGCGTTGGTCGCAAGAAGGCGGGTTCGGGCGAGGGCTGTATTTTAGGATTGGTTTGGGCCGCGATGAGCGCCGCCGGAGAAAGGATCGGTTCGCTGCCGCGGCGGCGCGATTTCGGACGAGCGGCGAATCCGGTTAAACCGGGGACAATGTACCGTAACATTTTCCTGGTCGGCGGCTGGACCATCGCCTCCCGGCTGACCGGCTTCGCGCGCGACGTCGCGCTCGCCGCGCTCCTGGGCGGCGGCGCGCTCAACGACGCCTATGTGGCGGCAATCAAGCTTCCCAACCAGTTCCGCCAGATCTTCGGCGAGGGATCGTTCAACGCCGCCTATCTGCCGACCTATACCCGTGTGCTCGAAGCGTCGGGCCCCGAGGAAGCGGGGCGATTCGCGAGCCAGGTGTTCACGCTCCTCATCCTGTCGCAGATCGCCCTGCTCGGCCTCGTCTATCTCGACATGCCGCTGCTGGTTCGCCTGACCTCGCCTGGCTTCGTCAGCGAGCCTGAGAAGTTCGCGCAAGCGGTGGCGATGTCGCGCATCATGTTCCCGTATATCGCCTTCATTGCCGTGTTCGCGCTCCATCAGGGGACGCTCAACGCCAACAACGCCTGGGGCTCGCCCGCGTTGGCCCCTGCGGCCGCCAATGTGTGCATGATCGCCTTTCTCGGCTTCGCCGCCTTCTTTCCGAAGCTCTCGCCCGGGGTGGCGAGCATGGCGAGCTGGGGCTTTCTCGCTTCCGGCGCGACCCAGCTCGCCATCGTCATGACCGACGCGCGCCGGCGCGGGCTCCTCGAGCGGCTGACCTGGCCGCGCTTGACCCCGGACATCCGGCGCTTCTTCTGGATGCTCGGGCCGGCGATCGGCATTTCGGCGAGCTATCAGATCGGCGCGCTCGCCGACCAGATCGTCGGTTCGATGTTGCCGACCGGCGGCCTGTCCGCAATCAGCTACGCCGACCGGCTTTATCAGTTGCCCGGCGGCGTCATCGTGATCGCCACCGGCTCGGTGCTGCTTCGAGAAATGTCGGCCCTTGTCGCGCTTGGCGACGAACGGGGGGCGCTCGCCGCCCAGAATCGCGCCGCTTCGCTGACGCTCGCGCTCGGCGCTCCGTTCGTGGTCGCCTTTCTTCTCATTCCCGACCTCATCATCGCGGTCGCCTTCGAGCACGGCGCCTTCAAGGCCAACGCGACCCATCAGGCCGCGGGCGTGCTCGCGGCCTACGCGCTTGGCATGCCGGCGCTCTTGGTCGACCGGATCACCTCCGCGAGCTTTCTGTCGCGCGGCGACACGGCGACGCCGATGAAGGTCACGCTCGTCGGCGTGGCGGTCAATGTGGCGCTCAAGATCGCTCTTTTCCGGCCGCTCGGAGCGCCGGGCCTCGCGCTCGCGACCGCCGTGGGGCTGTGGATCAAGGTCGCCGGCGTGTTCGCGCTTGCCAGACGGCGCGGATGGACGGCGCCCGACGCGCGCCTGCTCGCGACCTTCGCCGCGACGCTGTTCGCGGCGGGGGCGCTGGCGCTGGCGCTGACGCTCGCCGATGCGCCGCTCGCAAATCTCATGGCGCATCTCCCGCGCTTCGCCCGCGAAGCGCGGCTTCTGGCGCTGACCGCGATCGGGGTCGTGGTTTACTTTGCCGCCCTTGGCGCGGGCTTGTCGCTCACTCAGGCCATGCCTGCGGCTTTGCTCAAACGCGCGCTCGGCGTGCTTGGGCTCGCCCGTTGAGGCTTGCCGTCCCCGCTCCCTCGCCGCAGCCTTCCAGCCGAGCCGCTGGCGCGCCGCGCCGCGCTCAATCACGCTTGACGCAGACGCGGGCAGGCCTTCCTGTTCCGCGATGGGAGGAATTCCGATGAGCGTTCAAGCGCGCGATCTGGCGGTGGAGTTCGCCTACCGCTTCGGCCGCGTGCCGACGGTCAGCCGCGCCCCCGGCCGCGTCAATCTGATCGGCGAGCACACCGACTATAACGATGGCTTCGTGATGCCGGCGGCGCTCGAATTCGCGACCTTGACCGCGGCGTCGCCGCGACCCGACCGGCGCCTCCGGGTCTATTCGATGATCATGGATGAGACGCGCGAGTTCGATCTCAATTCCCCGCCCGCCGGCGCGGCCGGCGACTGGTCCGACTATATTCTCGGGGTCGCGCTCATGCTGGAGAAGAGCGGGCGGCCTCTGACCGGCGCCGATCTCATCGTCTGGACCGACGTCCCGATCGGCGCTGGCCTGAGTTCTTCGGCCGCGCTCGAGGTTTCGTGCGCGCATGCGCTCCTCGCCGCAAACGGGCTGCCGTTCGAGCCGATCGAAATCGCCAAGATCTGCCAGCGGGCCGAGAATGACTTCGTCGGCATGCGCTGCGGGGTGATGGATCAATATATCTCCTGCCGCGGCGTCGCCGGCCATGCGCTCTTGATCGACTGCCGCAGCCTCGAAGCGCGCAACGTCGCCATCGCCCCGCACTTGCGGCTTCTCATCGCCAATAGCGCGGTCCGCCATCAGCATGCCGGCGGCGAGTACAACGCGCGGCGCGAGGCGTGCGAGGAAGGGGTGAGGCTGCTCAGCCGCCGTCTCGGGCCGATCAAGGCGCTGCGCGACGTGACCCCGGACGAGCTCGAAGCCAACCGCCGCAAGCTTCCTGATCTCATCTATCGCCGCTGCCGCCACATCGTCACCGAGAACGCGCGCGTGCTCGAAGCGGAGCGGGCGCTCAACGCCGGCGACTTCGCGGCCTGCGGGCGAGCGATGAACCAGTCTCATGTATCGATGCGCGACGACTTCGAGATCACCTGCCCGGAGGTCGATACGCTGGTCGGTCTCGCCCAGACCATCGAGGGCGTCTACGGTTCGCGGATGACCGGCGGAGGTTTCGGCGGCTGCACCGTGAGTTTGGTCGAGGCCTCCGCCGTCGAGAAGGCTTCCCGGATCATGGTCGACGGCTACCGGATCGCGACCGGCCTGGACGCCGAAATCTTCGCTTGCTCGCCGTCGGACGGCGTTCGCCTCGTCCCGGTTTGAGGAGCCTCGCCGTGACGAGCTTTGATCCGCTCCGCAACGCCTCGCACCGCCGGCTCAATCCGCTGACCGGGGAGTGGGTGCTGGTCTCGCCTCATCGCACGCAGCGTCCGTGGCAGGGCCGGCGCGAGCCCAAAGCCTCGCCCGCAGCGCTCGCCCATGACCCGGACTGCTATCTCTGCCCGGGCAACTCGCGCGCGAACGGCGCGCGGAACCCGGACTATCCGCACACTTTCGTGTTCGACAACGACTTCCCGGCGCTCAAGGCCGACGCGCCGACGATGAGGGCGGTCGATGGGCTCATGGTCGCCGAAGGCGAGACCGGGCTCTGCCGCGTGCTCTGCTTCTCGCCCCGTCACGATCTGACCCTCTCCGGCATGGCCGTCGCCGACATCGAGCGTGTCGTCGATGTCTGGGTCGAGGAGACGATCGCCCTCGGCGGGCTGCCGGACATTGCCTCGGTTCAGATTTTTGAGAATCGCGGCGATATGATGGGCGCGTCGAACCCCCATCCGCACGGCCAGATCTGGGCGACGCGCCATCTGCCGAACGAACTCGACAAAGAAACCCATCGCCAGGGCGAGTATCTCGTGCGGCACGGCACGCCGCTGCTCGTCGACTATCTCGAACGCGAACTCGAGCTTGGCGAGCGGATCGTGTTCGCCAATGAGGATTTTTGCGTCCTCGTGCCGTTCTGGGCGATCTGGCCGTTCGAAACCATGATCCTGCCGCGGCGGCGCATCGGCGGATTCGACGAACTGAAGGCGGCGGAGAAGATCTCGCTGGCGGCGGCGCTCGCCGAACTCACCAAGCGCTACGACAGGCTGTTCGACGCGCCGTTCCCCTATTCAATGGGCTTCCACCAGAAGCC
This sequence comes from uncultured Alphaproteobacteria bacterium, assembly GCA_963806935.1. GTDB lineage: Bacteria > Pseudomonadota > Alphaproteobacteria > Rhizobiales > Beijerinckiaceae > Roseiarcus. The sequence goes on along the minus strand of CAWEAT010000012.1, from coordinate 89,451 downwards.
GACCGACGGCGCCGTGCACGCCGAGTGGCAGATGCATGCCCATTTCTACCCGCCGCTCCTGCGCTCGGCGACGGTCAAGAAGTTCATGGTCGGCTTCGAGATGCTCGGCTCTCCCCAGCGCGACCTCACCCCCGAAGCGGCCGCCGAGCGGCTGCGACAGGCGGCGGAATAAGTCCGTCTCTCTCGGATCAGAAAAGGCCGAGATGGTGATGGCGCATATATTGCGCTCCCGCCCTGGCCCTCTGCTTGCTCTCGTTCTCCATGTGCCCGACGTGATGCCGGTACGAGTTCGGACCGCTTCGGGATGTAGTCGTTCTTGTAGGTTGCCGCTGCAGCGGGAGGAACCATGGCGAGAAGCGGCAGAGCGAGCGCCGTCATCAAGCCGATTGAGAAGATGGCGTTGGGCATATCGGCGTCTCCATTGACAATCGGGCGCCGACGATCGCGTCGCCCGCCGTGGGGTCACGCCTTCAATGATTTGGCGAACCGAATTGTTCCGGTCGTTTGGCGTCGAGCCGCAGCTTCATTCGTCGCCGTGGAACAGATTCTCGATTTCCTCTTGGTCCATCGTGTCGAAGTTATCAGGCGTGGTGAACTCGCCCCGCATGAAGTCCATTCGCCTGGGTGCGGCTGATCTTCGCCGCTCGAACTCGACGAACGTGAAATCCGCTTCGTCCTTCGGTCCGCGCTCGCCCCTCTGGCGCGAAACTTCCCGCCACTGGCGCAGATCGATGGGCGGAAAACGGGTCTCGCCCTCGGCGTCCAGCGCGACCTCGGTGATGAAGAGCCGCTCGGCCAGCGCGATCGTCTGGGCGTAAATCTCGCCGCCGCCGGCGACGATGACTTCGCTCGCCCCCATCGCGCGGGCGCGCTCGGCCGCGAGCGTGAGCGCAGCCTGAAGATCGTGGGCGACGAGAACGTCCGGGGCGGCGAAGCCGGGGTCGCGGGTGACGACGATCGTCTCGCGTCCGGGCAGCGCGCGGCCGATGGTGAGATAGGTCTTGCGTCCCATCACCATGGGCTTGCCCCATGTCAGCGCCTTGTACCGCTTGAGGTCGCTGGAAAGCCGCCAGGGGAGCCCGTGATCGGCGCCGATGACGCCGTTGCGCGCGACCGCCGCGACGAGGACGAGCGGCGGCGCATCGGTCACACCGCGACCTTGGCCTTGATCGCCGGCCACGGATCGTAGCCTTCGAAGGCAATCGCGTCGGCGTTGAGGTCGAAGATCGAGCCGGCGTCGCCGAGCACGAGCTTCGGCAGCGGCCGCGGTTCGCGCGTGAGCTGCTCGCGCGCCTGATCCTCGTGATTGCGGTAGAGGTGGGCGTCGCCGAACGTATGCACGAAGTCGCCGGCCTCAAGTCCGCACTCGCGAGCGATCAGATGGGTCAGGAGCGCGTAGCTCGCGATATTGAACGGCACGCCGAGAAAGATGTCGGCCGAGCGCTGGTAGAGCTGGCACGACAGCCTGCCGCCGCTCACGTAAAACTGGAACAGGCAGTGGCAAGGCGCAAGCTTCATCCGTTCGATTTCGGCGACATTCCAGGCCGAGACGACGAGACGGCGCGAATCGGGGTTGCGCCGGATCTCCTCGATCACCCAGGCGATCTGGTCGTATGTGCGCCCGTCCGGCCCCTCCCAAGCGCGCCACTGCTTGCCGTAGACCGGGCCGAGGTCGCCCCGTTCGTCGGCCCATTCGTCCCAGATCGAAACGCCATGCGCCTTGAGATAGGCGATGTTGGTGTCGCCGCGCAGGAACCAGATCAGCTCGCGCACGATCGACTTGATGTGGAGCCGCTTGGTCGTGACGAGCGGGAAGCCGTTCGCAAGATCGAAGCGAAGCTGGCGGCCGAACAGCGAACGCACGCCGGTGCCGGTGCGGTCCTGCTTGATCGCGCCGTCGTCGAGCGCCTCGCGCATAAGGTCGAGATAGGCGCGCATGGCTTGCGGTCCTCCAGCCTAATGGACCGCAAGCTCTAACCAATTCTCCCCCTGCCGGACAGCGGCGCGGCTCAGTGCAGGCTCACCGTCTCGAGTTCCTGCTCCCAGGCGTTGGCGATCGCCGCGTCCTTGGAATCGGTCAGCATGATCGGCGAGCCGTCGGCGCCGAGCAGCGCAAACAGGGTCAGCCCCGGCTTGAGCGGCGGCGCCTGGGGGAAGAGTCGGGCGACATCTTCGGAATTCATCGTCTTCACATAGGCGAGAGAGCCGTCGCCGAGATGGGCGAATTCCTGCGCCGTCAGGTCGGGGGTCCCGGCCGTCGTCTTGCCGCTTTCGGTTCTCATCGCGTCTCTCCATATCCAGGCGGTCATCGACCCGCCTCAAGGCCGCGCATCCTTCAATCGCGCGCCGCTATCCTTATCTTTCGCACCACCCGCTCGGGCTGCGGCCGAACCAGATCGATCGACAACAGCCCCTGCTTCAGGTCGGCGCTCAGAACCTCCATGCCGTCCGCGAGGAGGAAGCTGCGCTGGAACTGCCGCGCGGCGATGCCGCGATGCAGATATTCACGCGTCTTGTCCTCCTGCTGCCGGCCGCGGATCGTGAGCTGGTTGTTCTCGACCGCGACCTCGATCTGGTCCTGCAAGAACCCCGCCACCGCCAGGGTGATCCGCAGCCGCTCCGGCTCGCCGCCCTCAGCGGCGATCCGCTCGATGTTGTAAGGCGGATACCCGTCCGTCCCCGTCCTCGAAGCCTTGTCGAGCGCCCGCTCGAGGTCGTCGAAGCCGAGCAGGAGCGGAGAGGTCAACGCCGTCACACGCACCATGTTCGAAGCCCCCTTTCAGGCGCCTCACGGACTTTGGACCTTCATCAAGAAGCGTCCCGTCCCGCTACACCGTCAACTCCGGAGCGCGAAACTCGTTCCGGATGAGGGAGATATGGGGCTGGGCGCAGCACGTTCAAGGCGGGGGTTCGGTCACCGGAAAGCCACCGGGCGGCGACGTTTTCGACAATTCTGTTAAAATGCTGCGCTTCAAACCTAAATCAATCGTTTATGCTCTGGCGCCTCGGGGCCGGAGGGCGAGGGCTTATTGACCAAGAGCAAGCTGGCGTCCGGCCGGCTCGGAACCAAGCGGCAGTGTTTCGCTTGCGGGGCCAAATATTACGATCTCGGCCGCAAGCCGCCGGTCTGCTCGCGCTGCGGCGCGGCCGCCGAGCCGAAACGGCCGAGCGAGGCGGCGGGGCTTTCCGGCGCCCGGCAAGGAGGCTCCCGCCGAAGCCGGGCAGGCCGCTCCGCCATCGCGCCCGATTGGCCGCGAATGGTCGCCCGAGCAGGCGCAGGCGATCGACGCGGTCGGCCGCTGGCTCAAGAACGGCGAGCCTCAGGTCTTCCGCCTGTTCGGCTATGCCGGGGTTGGCAAGACGACGCTCGCCCGCCACATCGCCGAAGGCGCGCGCGGCGACACCGCCTTCGCCGCCTTCACCGGCAAGGCCGCGCTGGTGATGCGCTCCAAGGGCTGCGCCGGCGCGACCACCATCCATGCGCTCATCTACCGGGCGAGCGAGGGCGCGGAAGGCGCGCCGACCTTCACCCTCAACGCCGACGGGCCCGCATCCCGCGCCGGACTGATCGTGATCGACGAATGCTCGATGGTCGACGCGGAGCTCGCGCGCGACCTCATCTCGTTCGGCAAGCCGATCCTGGTGCTGGGCGACCCGTTCCAATTGCCGCCGGTCAAGGGCGCCGGCTATTTCACCGAGCACCCGCCCGACGTGATGCTGACCCAGATCCATCGCCAGGCGCACGACAATCCGATCATCCGCCTGTCCGAGGTCGTTCGCTCCGGCGGCGAGCTTGAGCACGGCGCCTATGGCGAGACCCGCGTCATCGGGCGCGCCGCGGTCGACCCGGCCGAAGTGCTCGGCGCCGATCAGGTGCTGGTCGGCACAAATCGCACGCGGCGCGCCTATAACCAGCGGATGCGCGACCTCAACGGCTTCAAGGAGCCGCTGCCGGTCGCCGGCGACCGGCTGGTCTGCCTGCGCAACGACCGCACGAAGGGCCTCATCAACGGCGGCTTGTGGCGGGTCGAGGCGCTCGGCGGAATGAAGAAGGATTTCGTCAAGATGACGCTGCGCTCGGAGGACGAGGGCGCCCGCTCGACGGTCAAGGTCGCGGTCCTCAAAGCGTTCTTCGAGGGGACGGAGGGGGAGCTCGCCTACGCCCTGCGCCGGGAGTCGGACGAGTTCGACTACGGCTACGCGCTCACCGTCCACAAGGCCCAGGGGTCGCAGTGGGACAACGTGATGCTGTTCGACGAGAGCTTCGCCTTCCGCGAGCATCGGGCGCGCTGGCTCTATACCGGGCTCACCCGCGCCGCCCGCAAGCTGACCGTGGTGCGCTGAGAGCGCGGGGCGCGCCTTGATCACACCGTTCGAAACGCGCTTGGCGCCGGGGCCGGATTTCCGCTAGGATTGACGTTGCGGCGCCGGAGATATTTTCCCATGCGTACTTCCCTTGCGACGAGGGCGGTCGCGGCGTCCACCGCGGTCGCGCTCTTTCTTTCGCTTGGCCTTGAGGCCCCGCTGGCCCATGGCGGACCTTCGTTCGGGGCGCCGGCGATGCGCGCGGGCTTCGTCCATGGACATGGGTGGGCTCCGGGCTCGCGCAACGCGAGCCGTCAATCGTGGGCCTTCAGGCGCGAGAACGGCTTTCGCCGCAACGGCCGGTTCAGGAATGGCGGCGGCTTCTACGGCTCGGGCTTCTGGTACGGGCCATACGGGTATGGAGACGCGGGTGGCGGGGGCGGCGCGGGCGGCCTCGTCATCGTGGTCGGCGCGCCGGCGTTCGAGCGTCTTGCCCGGCGCTCCGGCCGGCGCCGCCGACCCGAGCCCCGAAGGCGGCTGCGTGATCCACAAGCTCAAGTACGACGGCGCGGGAAATTACGTCGGCGAACGCCTGACGGCCGGGTGCTGAGCCGAGGTTGGCTGTCCGCCCGCGGTGTTTGCCTGTCATGCCCGCGAACGCGGGCATCCAGCAAGGCTTTGACCTGGCTATGGATTCCCGCTTTCGCGGGAATGACAGCAGGGCCAACGAGGCTGGTTCGGCGGCGCGCCACCGCCGTCCGAAGGACGGTGGGGGGGAAGCAGGGGTGGGGGCTATATGGCCCGCGCCGGCTCCCGACCAGACGCTCACTCCGGCGACGGCCCGCCGACGCCGACCAGGCCCCGGTCTTCGCCCGCTCCGGCGAAATTCTGCGGCCGGACGCCCTGGTCGCACACCAGGAACCGCTCCGTCGGCGTCCACCACACCTCGTCCGGCTTGAGCTTGTCGATCCAGCTCCAGTCGAAGCCGCATTCGCGATGATTGAGCCAGATCGCGCGCCCGACGTGCTCCGCCAGCATCGGCGGGAAATAGGAGGCGGTGAAGGAATTGCCGATGACCATGATCGTCGGGCCGGGCCGGCCGGAGGTGAGAACCCAGTCGGCCATCGGCCCCGGCGACAGGTCCTGGCTCGTTCCGCCTGGGGGCAGCGCGAGCTCCTGCACGACCTCGCTGACCTGGTCCTCGGCGCCGATGATCCGCGCGACGTCGCCGCCCTTGCGCTCGGACGGCGGCGCGATCGACGAATCGGGATCGAGCCGCCAGTCGGGATGGCCGTCGGCTTCGGCAATGGCGTTGAACGCCAGCACCGCCGAGCGCGCGGTCCAGTGCGTATCGTGCATGAGATAAGCCTTGGCGCCCGAGCGCGCCCTTTCCATCACCGGCCTCAGATCGACCGCCTTGACGCCGCGGGCCTTGAGATCGGCTAGAAGAACATCGTACTCGGTCGTTCGTCCCTGCTTTTGCGCCCACAGCGGCAGATCGTCCTGGTAGATGGTCGATGAATTCGGCGGCACGGCGACGAGAAAGCCGACGCCCCGGCGCTTGAGCGCGTCGCGCATCTCGGCCAGCATGTCGGCGGCCTCCGCCACCCTCTCGTCGCGCAGGACGAGCCCCGCGCTCTGCCGCACCATGTCCCGGCCGAGATAGAACATCCGCCCGTCGCGGCCTATCAGGACCTGCTCGTTGCCGTAGAGGACGGGGTGAGACAGGTCCCGATGGGTGTGGATCATCGTCTCCCGGAGGCCGAAATGATCCTTGAGATAGGCGTCGGCCTCACCGGGAAACGCTCTCAGCGCGTCCCAGCTCACGGGCGCCTTGGGGGCCGGCGCGAGCAGGCGCCCTTCTTTCAGAATGAGCTCCGGGCTGTCCGGCCGGACCAGTCCGACGACGAGCGGCGTCGCCAGGAGCCCGAAAGCCAGAACGGCGAAATAGCGGCGATGGCGCTTGAGCATTCCGGCTCAGAACCGGAAATAAAGGAAGGGGCTGTAGGCGCCGGCCGCGACGGTGATCATCGAAAAGATGAGGAGCGCGAAGGTCACGGTGACGTCGGCCGAGGCGCGCAGGATGAGCGGCGCCGGCCATCTGGGCAGCCATCTCGGAGCCACCGCAAGAATGCAGCCGATGATGCAGCGTCGCGATCGCCCGTTCGTTCAGCGCGTCGTGCATGTCGAAACTGAGTTCGCTCACCCCGCGCCCGCCAAGGAGGCTCGCGTAATAGCCGGCCGCGTCGGAGAGATTGGCGGCGCGAAACAAGACCCAGCCTCCCATGACCGCGAGCAGCGCATAGGCCCAGCGAACCGGGGTCGCAAGCCGGGCCAGGGCGGATTGCAGCCCCAGCCGTTCGATCACCAGGAAGGCGCCGTGCCACGCGCCCCACAGGACGAAGGTCCAGTTCGCGCCATGCCATAAGCCGCACAGCAGGAACACCATGACGAGATTGCGATAGGTTTGCGCATTCCCGCCGCGGCTGCCGCCGAGAGGGATGTAGAGGTAGTCGCGCAGCCACGACGACAGCGACATGTGCCAGCGGCGCCAGAACTCGGTGATCGAGAGCGACGTATAGGGCAATCGGAAATTGCGCGGAAAGGTGAAGCCGAGCACGATCCCGAGGCCAATCGCCATGTTCGAATAGCCGGCAAAATCGAAATAGATCTGGATCGTGTAGGCGACGAGCCCGATCCACGCCTCGAGCATCGAGCGCTGATGGGCCTGGTCGAACGCCACCTGGACGAGCGGCGCGACGACGTCGGCCACCAGGACCTTCTGCGCGAGACCGACGATGAAGATGCGCGCGCCGACCGAAATGCGCGCAAGCGTGAACCTGCGCGCGTCGAGCTGCCGGGCGACGGTCTTGTAGCGGACGATCGGCCCGGCGACCAATTGCGGAAAGAGGGAGATATAGAGAGCGACGTCGATCGGATCGCGGTTGGCCCTGAACCGGCGCCGGTAGATGTCGATGATGTAGGACAGGCAATGGAAGGTGAAGAACGAGATGCCGAGCGGAAGGGCGATATTGGTCCGCGTCAGCGCCAATCCGAACGGAGACAACAGCGCCGCGAGATTGCCGGTGACGAAATTCGCATATTTGAACACCGCGAGGACAAGAAGATTGCCCGCGACCGCGACGGCGAGCGCGACGCGCCGGGACGCGCCCTCGCGCCCGTCGATGATCAGGGCGGCGACGAAATTGAACAGGATCGAGAACAGGAGGATGAGGATGAAGCGCGGTTCTCCCCAGGCGTAAAATACGAGCGAGAACAGCAGCGTGACGACGTTCTTGCCCTTGATCGTCGGGGTGAGGAAATAGACCGCCAGAAAGATCGGCAGGAAATAGAACAGGAAGGTTATCGAGGAAAAAACCATTATCGGAACGCCCTGGCCCGGCTTCCTGTCCATTCGGGAGCGCGCATTTTTTAAGCGGCGCGGCTCCGGTTTCATCCGATCGGGTGTTAAAGCGAAGCCGAACTCCTCCCAACGCGCCATCGATTGCGGCTCGCGGCGCGACGGGGAGAGCGGGAGCGAGTGTTTGCGTGGTTTTGCCCGCGTTGTCCAGACGTGGCGAGACCGGGCTGCGGTCAGATCAGCGGGGCCTCCGTGTGAATATGGCGGCGCCAATTTATTTACGAAAAGCAGAAATCGTGCTATAGCTTGCAGGGTCGAAATGGATCGTCGGCCCCGTCAGGCGTCCGTTCCGGCGCGGCGCTCGGTCGAGACGGCGGATCGGGGGGTCGCGACTACCGGAATCGAGGCTAACCCATTGACAAGCCTCGATAGGCGGCGGGAAATGGGATTTTGATTTCGTTGCGCCGGGCTTGGTTTTTGTTGCGCCGGGTTTTGATTTTGTTGCGCTGGCTTTGAAACTGTTGCGGCCGGCTTTGATTTCATTGCGCGCCCCAGGCCGTAAAACAACGCAAGGTAATTGTACGTAAAACAAACACATATATTGCTGTCGTTAAATATGATACTACATGGGTCCGCGAGGCGCGGAGCGCCGGCGCCCGTGAGAGCCAGATGCCCGATATCATCACCGCCAACCGTCTGACCGACGGCGTCGTCGTGTTCCAGACCGTCGACGCGGCCTGGAGCGAGGATTTCAGCCGCGCCGCGGTGCGGGCCGATCCGCAGGCGACCGCCGACGCGCTCGCGCGGGCGAAAGAGGACGAAGCGGCCAATCTCGTCGTCGACCCCTATGCGGTTCCGGTCGAGGAGCGCAACGGCCATTTCGCGCCGAAGGCGCTGCGCGAGGCGATCCGCGCCGCCGGGCCGACCAACAGGCGCGATCTCGGCAAGCAGGCGGCGGGCCTCGCGCCCCGCACCGGTCCGAGGGCGGCCGCAACGGAGGCCGACCATGTATCATTATGACAATTTCGACGCCGCGTTCGTCGCCGCCCGGGTCGAGCAGTTCCGCGACCAGGTTGCGCGCCGCCTTTCCGGCGAGCTGACCGAGGAGCAGTTCCGTCCGCATCGGCTGATGAACGGCCTCTATCTGCAGCTGCACTCCTATATGCTGCGGGTCGCAGTGCCCTATGGCGTCCTGAACTCGCGCCAGATGCGCAAGCTCGCCGAGATCGCGCGCCGCTACGATCGCGGCTATGGCCATTTCACGACCCGGCAGAACATCCAGTACAACTGGCCCGCGCTCAAGGACACGCCCGATATCCTGGCCGAGCTCGCGAGCGTCGAGATGCACGCGATCCAGACCTCCGGCAACTGCATTCGCAACGTCACGGCCGACCACTTCTCCGGCGTCGCGCACGACGAAATCGCCGATCCGCGCCCCTACGCGGAGATCTTGCGCCAATGGTCGTCGCTGCACCCGGAGTTCTCGTTCCTGCCGCGAAAATTCAAGGTTGCGGTGAACGGCGCGACGCATGACCGGGCGGTGATCCAGGCCCACGACATCGGCTTGCAGGTGGTTCGCAACGACGCCGGCGAGATCGGTTTTTCCGTCTACGTCGGCGGCGGCCTCGGCCGAACGCCGATGATCGGCCGCAAGATCCGCGACTTCCTGCCTGAGCGCGACCTGCTCGGCTACGTCGAAGCGATCCTGCGCGTCTACAATCTGGAAGGCCGGCGCGACAACAAGTTCAAGGCGCGGATCAAGATCCTCGTCCACGAGAAGGGCGTCGAGGCTCTCCGCGAGGCGGTCGAGGCCGAATTCGCCGCCCGCGACCCGAAGGCGCTCGACCTGCCGGCGCGGGAAATCGAGCGGTTCCGCGCTTTCTTCGCCCTGCCCGAGCTTGAGCCCAAGAGGCCGGTGAGCGACCGCGTCGAACGCCGCAAGGGCAAGGACGCGCGCTTCGCCAGCTTCTGCGCCTCCAATGTGACGCCGCACAAGGCGCCGGGCTATGCCGTCGTCACCGTTTCGCTGAAGGCGATCGGCGCGCCTCCCGGCGACGCCAGCGCCGACCAGATGGACGCTGTCGCCGACCTCGCCGAGGACTATTCCCACGACGAGGTCCGCGTGTCGCACGAGCAGAACCTCATCCTGCCCCATGTCGCGCTCGACGACTTGCCGGCGGTCTACGACCGGCTGGCGTCGGTCGGGTTATCGACGCCGAACGCCGGCGGGATCAGCGACATCATCGCCTGCCCCGGCCTCGACTATTGCGCGCTTGCGACTGCGCGCTCAATTCCGGTCGCCCAACGGATCGCCCAAAGCTTTGGCGATGGGGCCCGCGCGCGCTCGATCGGGCCGTTGAAGATCAAAATCTCAGGCTGCATCAACGCTTGCGGGCATCATCACGTCGGCCATATCGGGATTCTCGGCCTCGAGCGCGCCGGCGAGGAGACCTATCAGATCACGCTCGGCGGCTCCGGCGACGAACAGGCGGCGATCGGGCAGATCGTCGGCCCCGGCTTCAGTTCGGAGAACGTGGTCGAGGCGATCGAGACCGTCGTCGAAACCTATATCGGCCTGCGGCGCGACGAGGCCGAAACCTTCCTGGACGCCTTCCGCCGGGTCGGGATGGCGCCGTTCAAGGAGGCGCTCTATGAGCGAAGCGCCGGATCGGACATCTGATGAGCGCCCATGACGTCAAGCTGTTCGGCGACCAGATCGCGGCCTCGCGGCTCGAGACCCGGTTCGCGCGGCTCAAGGCTTCGTCGCTGCTGAGGCTGGCGATCGAGGACCTCTATCCCGGCCGGATTGCGCTGGTCTCGAGCTTCGGCGCCGACGCTGCGGCGCTCCTGCACATGGTCGCGCAGATCGACGCAGCGACGCCGGTGATCTTCGTCGACACCGGCCAGCATTTCCCCGAGACGCTGGCTTATCGCGACGCCCTCTGCGAAACGCTGAAGCTGACGAATGTGATCGTCGCGACCCCGGAGGCTGGACGTCCTGGCTGCCGAGGATCCGGAAAAATTCCTGTTCGCCAGCGATCCGGATCGCTGCTGCGATATCCGAAAAGTCAGGCCGCTCGCGGACGCCATGGAAGGCTTTGACGCCTGGATAACGGGCCGCAAGGGCTTCCAGAGCGAGACGCGCGCGAGCCTGCCGCTGTTCGAAGCGGAGGGGGAGCGGATCAAGATCAACCCGCTCGTCGGCTGGAGCGCGAGCGATGTGCTCAAGTATATCGGCGACGCCGGCCTGCCGCGTCATCCGCTGGTCGCCAAGGGCTTTCCCTCGATTGGCTGCCTGCCCTGCACCAGTTCGGTCAGGCCGGGCGAGGACGAGCGCGCGGGCCGATGGCGCGGGCGCGGGAAAGTGGAGTGCGGGATCCATGTCGGCCCGCTCGACGCCGGATCGGGCATCTGATGCCGTTGTGGCGGCGTGAGGGCTTCGTCGAGGACAAGTGGGCGTTTCTCAGCGAGGACGCTCCCGTTCCCGCGGAGGGCGCAATCGTCGTGCCGCTCAAGCGCTGGCTTGCGGAGCGCGGAACGCTTGCGGCGCGCCTTGGCCCTGTCGGGGTCGCGGTTGAGGCCGGCGCGGACGCCCAGGCGCATCTCGCCGACCTGGCCGATCGCCCGCTGATTGCGCTTGAATTCGCCAAGTTCGCCGACGGACGCGCGTTCTCCTACGCCCGACTCCTGCGCGATCGGGGCCGGTTTCGCGGCGAACTCAGGGCCATTGGCGATGTGCTGATCGACGAAATCCCGCTCATGCTGCGCTGCGGATTTGATTCCTTCGACGTGACCAACACGCCGACCCTGGACGCGCTCAAAAGCGGTCATTTGCCGGGGTCGCCGCTCCACTATCAGCCGGCTAGCGCCAGGGACGAGATAGCCGAGGGAACGCGGCCCTGGCTTCGTGTTTCGACTGCCGAACGGACAAAGGGCTCGGCCTGACTCTCGTGGGTTACCCCACCCACCCCTTCAGTTCGCGGCGCGCGACCGCTTCGATGACCGCGACGCCTTCGACGCTGTCATTCAGGCAGGGTATGGCGGCGAAGCGCTCCCCGCCGGCCTCGCGAAAGTATGCCGCGTTCTCGACCCCGATTTCTTCGAGCGTCTCGAGGCAATCGGCTGCGAATCCCGGCGTGACGACAACCACGCGTTTCACTCCGCGGGACGCCAGTTCGCGCACCGTCTCGGCGGTATAGGGCTTCAGCCACTCCGCGCGGCCGAAGCGCGACTGAAAGGTCATCTTCAGGCGCTCGCCGTCGAGGTTGAGAGCCTCGCCGAGAAGTCGCGTCGTCTTCGCGCAATGACAATAGTAGGGGTCGCCGCGGTCGAAATAGGCCTGCGGAATTCCATGATAGGAGGCGAGCACGACCTCGGGCGCGAAGTCGAGTTTTGCGAGGCCGGCGCGGATGGAGGCGGCGAGCGCGTCGATATAGACCGGATCGTCGTAGTAGGGCGCAGCCATCCGCAGCGCGGGCTGCCAGCGCATCGACGCCAGCGCCTCGAAGACCTTGTCGCCAACCGTCGCCGTCGAAGCGGCGCAATATTGGGGGTAGAGCGGAATGACCAAAATGCGGTCGCAGCCTTCGTCCTGGAGCGCCTTGAGACGCTCGCCGATCGGCGGCGCGCCGTAACGCATCGCCCAGTCGACCACGACGTCGCGGTCCAAGGACCCAAGCGCGCGCCCGAGCTTTTCGCTTTGCGAACGGGTGATCGTTTTCAGCGGCCCCTCGTTCCTCTCATTGTTCCAGATGGCCTCGTAATCGCGCCCCTTGGCGCGCGGCCGCGTCAGCAGAATGAACTGGAGGATGGGCAGCCAAACCGGGCGCGGCGTCTCGATGACCCGGCGGTCGGACAGGAACTCCTTCAGGTAGCGGCGAATCGACCAGAAGTCGGTCCCCTCCGGGGTGCCGAGATTGACGATCAGCACCCCGACCCGGCCGTGCGGCGCCGGCGGATGGCCCGCCGGGCGAAAGCCTCTGGCTTCGCGCGTGAGGTTGGTAACGTTCATCGGACGCCTTGATCAGCCTCGCGGCCGCAGCGACTTGGTCATTGCCCCGCGGCTGGAGTGAAATTGGTCGCCACTCCGTTGATGCAATAGCGCAGGCCCGTCGGGGGCGGCCCGTCCGGAAAGACGTGACCGAGATGCGACCCGCAGCGCGAGCAGTGCACTTCCGTGCGCGTCATCCCGAAGCTGCGGTCGACGGTGGTCTCGACCGCGCCTTCGACCGGCGTGTTGAAGCTCGGCCAGCCTGTGCCGCTCTCGAACTTGGTCTTGCTCTCGAACAGAGGCTGCCCGCAGGCGGCGCAACTGAAAGCGCCGGGCCGCTTCTCGTGAAGCAGCGCGCAGCTGCCCGGCCGCTCGGTGCCGTGCCCGCGCATGATCTCGTACTGCTCGGGGGTCAGGATCGCCCGCCATTCGGCGTCGGTGTGCGTTACCGGGAAGTGGTCCTGTTTCATGAGATCCTCCTTTAGCGCCCTCATATAGGCTCGATCGCCGCCGGCCGCACTCCTCTTTACGTTGGCGACCATTTCCGCGTTACGGACTGACCTCGAACCGTGCGCCGACATTGCCTTTAGACAGGGCGAGCGCCAGAATCACCAGAATGGCGAAGAAGTTTGACCGGCGCCTGGCGGCCGCCGCAGTCGTCGTCCTGGCCGGGTACCTCGGCTCGGCCTATATCCTGGCGCCCTTCTTCTGGCGCCATTTCGAGCGCCAGCCGAATCTCGCGGGGCTCGAGGCGACGACGCGGACCGCGCTCGGGCGTCCCGGGGATGCGATCAATGTCGGACTCGAAGGGTCCGAGGATGACGTGCTCTGCGCCATGCACGCCGCCAGTTGGCAGCCCGCTGACCCGGTCACGCTGAGATCGAGCGTCAAGATCATCGGCAGCGTCGTGCTCGATCGGCCCTACCTCGAAGCGCCGGTCAGTCCCCTCTTCTACGAGAACCGAAGGCAGGATCTGGCCTTCGAGAAGCCTTCCGGCAGAAGCGCGCGCACGCGCCACCACGTTCGCTTCTGGAAGGCGCTCGACGCCGGCGAGGACGGCTTCCCGGTCTGGCTCGGCGCGGCCGTTTTCGACGACGGCCTCGGCGTCAGCCATTACACGGGCCAGATAACCCATCATACTGCGGCGGACATCGACGCCGAGCGCGACCTGCTGACGTCCGATCTGTCTCAGGCGAAGAAGGTCGTGGCCACCTATTCGGTGAGCGGCGTCGGACCGACGTTCTTTGCCCGCAACGGCGGCGGCGATCCCTATTTCACCGATGGCGAGATCGAGGTTTCAAAACTCGTTTCCGGCTGCGCCGCTGAGGGCGGCGCGCCGCAGGCCCTGCCCCCGCCGCCCAAGATTTTAGCAAAGAACGCCATCTTCTCCTGGCTAAGATCCTTGTGGGGAGCGTTGCCGTGAACGTCGTTACTCCGCGAACACGACCGTCTTTCCCTGATTGAGGAGCACCCGGTCTTCGAGCACGTTGGCGACCGCGCGGGCGAGCACGCGACGCTCGACGTCGCGCCCCTTGCGCACGAGATCCTCCGGCGTGTCGCGGTGGCTGATGCGCTCGACGTCCTGTTCGATGATCGGACCTTCGTCGAGATCGGAAGTGACGAAGTGGGCCGTCGCCCCGATCAGCTTGACGCCGCGCTCATGCGCCTGATGATAGGGCTTCGCCCCCTTGAATCCGGGCAGGAACGAATGATGGATGTTGACGCAGCGCCCTTGCAGTTTGGCGGCGAAGCCGTCTGACAGAATCTGCATATAGCGCGCCAGGATGACGAGATCGGTCTTGGCGGATTTTATGATCTCCCACGCCTGCGCCTCCTGCTCCATCTTGGTTTGCCGAGTGATGGGCAGATAGTGAAAGGGGATGTCGCCGAATTCGATGTGGGCGTAAATCTCGCGCGGATAGTTGGCGATGATCGCGACCGGGTCCATGGCAAGTTCGCCGCTCCGCCAGCGATAGAGGAGATCGACGAGGCAATGGTCGAAGCGGGAGACCATGAGCGCAGCCCGTTTGCGCTGGTCGGCTGGCCGCATCGACCAGGTCATCGTGAATCCGGCGGCGATCGCCTTGAACTTTTCCCCCAGGCGCTCGACGTCGGCGTGCGGTTCTGCGGGGTTGAACACCACGCGCATGAAAAAGTTGCCGGTCTGTGTGTCGTCGAATTGCTGGGCGTCGAGAATGTTGAACCCGCCCTCAAACAAGGCGGTCGAGACTTTGGCGACGATTCCGGGCCGGTTGGCGCACGACAGCGTCAGAATGTGGCGCGGGCTCGACCCAGTCATCGCTTGACCTGTTTGAGGAGTTGCTCGACCGACGGCTCAATTCGTTCGACGATGGCGTCGACGCCCGCG
Source organism: uncultured Alphaproteobacteria bacterium (assembly GCA_963806935.1). Taxonomy (GTDB): domain Bacteria; phylum Pseudomonadota; class Alphaproteobacteria; order Rhizobiales; family Beijerinckiaceae; genus Roseiarcus. The sequence goes on along the minus strand of CAWEAT010000012.1, from coordinate 74,427 downwards.
GCGGTCGGATGCATGCCGTCGGCCTGGTTCAGCTTCGGGTCGCCCGCGACACCGTCCAGGAAGAACGGATAGAGCGGGACGCCGTAAGCTTCCGCCAAAGCAGGATAGATGGCGTTGAAGGCGCGGTCGTACTCAGCCCCCAGATTGGGAGCCGCCCGCATGCCGGCGATGAGCGTCGGCAAACGGGCGGCGCGCGCTTTGTCCAGGATCGCCGAAAGCGCCTGCTTCGTGTCCTCGGGCTTGAGGCCGCGCAGCATGTCGTTCGCTCCGAGTTCGACGATCAGCGCGTCGGCGTCCGCCGGCACGCGCCCAGCCATACCGCTGAAGCCCGTCCGCGGCAGTATCGCCCGACACCCCGGCGTTGAGGACATCGACGTCCCAACCTTTGGCGCGAAGCGCCGCTTGCAGGCGATCGGGGAAGGCCTTGCCGGGGGGCAAGCCAAGGCCGGCGGTCAGGCTGTCTCCGAGGACAACGAGGCGAATCGCCTTGGCCGCAGCAGGCGAAGCCGCCGCCAGAACCGCCGCGAACGTCGCCGCCTGGACGAGGAGCAGCCAATGCCCATATGAGGGCGGCTTCGATTTCAGGAATTCCGGCAATGGTTGTTCCAGCGGTCGCGATGCGCGGCGTCGACGTCAGCCTCGGTCGCGGCGCCGCTCGCGTGCATATCCTGCGTGGCGTCGGTCTGACAATCCGCAAGGGCGAAGCGGTCGGAATCGTCGGCCCCTCGGGCTCGGGAAAATCGACTCTGCTGATGATAATGGCCGGGCTCGAGCGCCCCGACAAAGGCGAGGTCGAGATCGACGGCGTCAAGCTCGGCGGAATGAATGAAGACGCTTTGGCGCGTTTTCGCGGCCAGCGCATCGGGATCGTGTTCCAGTCCTTTCACCTTATCCCGACCATGACCGCGCTCGAAAATGTTGCGGCGCCGCTCGAGCTCGCCGGCGCCTACGACGCGACCGCGCGCGCCAGAGCCGAGCTCGAACAGGTGAATCTCGGCGGCCGCCTCAGTCACTATCCCGCACAGCTCTCCGGCGGTGAGCAGCAGCGCGTCGCGCTTGCCCGCGCGCTCTGCCCGCGTCCTTCATTGCTGATCGCGGACGAGCCGACGGGCAATCTCGACGAGGCGACAGGGGGCGCAATTGTCGATTTGATATTCGACTTACCCGCGCGCCGAGGCGCGACGCTCGCCCTTGTCACCCATGACGCCGCTCTCGCCGCCCGGTGCGACCGGGTGATCCGCATGCGTTCGGGCGAAGTCGAGGAAACTCCTGTCGCCGTCTCCGCATGAACGCTCCCGCTGCTTTCCCGCGAGTCCGCGCAGGCTTCCCGATGGCGCGCTTCGCGCTTCGCGACTTGCGCGGCGGACTCGGAGGCCTGCGCATCTTTCTCCTCTGCATCGCCCTCGGCGTAGCCGCGATCGTCGGGGTCGAAAGTCTCGCTTCGGCGCTGAACGACGGTCTGGGGCGCGAGGGGCGCGTGATCCTCGGCGGCGACGCGTCGTTCTCGCTCATCCATCGGCGCCTCTCGGCTGCCGAGCAGCAGTTTCTGGAAGGTTACGGCTCGTTGTCGACGATTGCGACCATGCGCGCCATGGCCAGAGCGCCAAACGACGACGCGACGCTGGTGGAGCTCAAGGCCGTCGAACCCTCGTGGCCGCGCATTGGCGCAGCCGTCCTGTCTCCGCCAATTCCGCTTGGCGAAGCGCTGTCCGAGAAGGACGGCGCGTTCGGCGCGGCGGCGGAAGAAGCGCTGCTGGCTCGGCTGAACCTGAAGCTCGGCGACGTCATTCGCATCGGCGAAGCAAAATTCGTGATTCGGACCATCCTGACCAGCGAACCGGATCGATTGGCGACCGGCGTGGGTCTGGGTCCCCGAGTCCTCATTTCGCAGGCGGCCCTCGACGCGACGGGACTGGTGCAGCCTGGATCGCTTGTTCGCTGGACGACCCGGGTCATCATGGGCCCGACAGGCGAAGCGCCGGGTGAAGCGGCGGTCCGAGGACTTCTCAGCGAGGCCAAGCGGGCCTTTCCCCATGCCGGCTGGGAGGCGCGCTCGCGTCTCAATGTTTCGCCCGACTTCAGCCGCGATCTCGACCGGTTCGCGGAGTTCCTGACGCTGGCGGGATTGCTGTCGCTGGTCGTCGGCGGCGTCGGCGTCGCCAACGCGGCGCAGGGCTTCGTCGAACGCAAGCGCGCAACGCTTGCGATTCTCAAGGCAATCGGCGCTACCGGCGCGGCCGTCGTGGGCCTCGCAGTCCTCGAGTTCTCGATTGTCGCCCTGATCGGGGCGCTTGCCGGCGCGGCGCTCGGCGCAGCGATCCCATTCGCCGTCGACTGGCTGTTCGGGTCGTTGTTGCCGATCCCGCTTGCGCCGTCGATCGAGCCGGGCGTGATTGCGCTTGGCGTCGCGTTCGGACTGCTCACGGCGCTCGCCTTCTCGATCGCGCCGCTCGGACAAGCGCACGACCTGCCGGTGACGATGCTGATCCGCGATCTGGCCGAGGAGCGCCAGGGCTGGCCGCGCACGCGCTATATCGCCGGCGCAGCGATGGCGGCGGCGGCGCTGATTGCGCTCGCCGTTCTGACGAGCCCGCAACGTTCGATCGCGGCTTACGTCGCCTGTGCCACCATCGCCGCCTTTCTGGCGCTGCGGCTCGTCGCGCTCGGCGTGGCCCTCATCGCGCGCCGCGCCCCCAAATTGCGGCCGATCGAATGGCGTATGGCCCTCTCCGCGATCGAGAGACCGGGCGCGCTCACGGCGTCGGTCGTTCTGTCTCTGGGCCTGGGCCTGGCGGCGCTGGTCGCGCTCACTCTGATTGATGCGAATATGCGCGCCGAGCTGCTTCGGTCCGAGCCCGGAGTGACGCCGAGTTTCTTTTTTCTCGATGTGCGCGGCGCTGATGCAGGCGCGTTCCGCGACTTCCTCGAGCGCGAGTTCCCCGGCGTCAAGATCAGCGAGACGCCGATGATGCGGGGGCGCTTCATCCGCATAGGCGACACTCCGGTCGACGCAGTGAAGCCAAGCGACAATGTCGCCTGGGCGTTGGAGGGCGACCGCGGCGTGACCTTCGCGGAAAAGGTGCCGGAAGGCTCCGAGCTCGTCGCCGGCAAGTGGTGGCCGGCCGACTATTCCGGGCCGCCGCTGGTCTCGATGGAGAAGGAAGTCGCCGACGGCCTCGGGCTTCGGGTCGGCGACACGGTCGTCGTCAACGTGCTTGGCCGCGACATCGCGGCGAAGATCGCCAACCTGCGGAAGGTCAATTGGCGCAGCTTCGCGATCAATTTCGTGCTCGTCTATTCGCCCAACACGCTCAAGGGCGCGCCCTATACCGAACTCGTCTCGGCGGCGCTGCCGCCCGGCGCCGGCCCGCAAGCCGAGATCGCGCTCCTGCGCGCGGCGGCGCGCCTGTTTCCCTCGGTCGCCAGCATCCGCGTGCGCGAGGCGCTGGAAAGCGTCGAAGCTTTGGTCGCCAAGCTCGCGCTTGCCGTTCGGGCGGCGACCGGGGTCGCGCTGACGACTTCTGTCCTGGTGCTGGCCGGGGCGCTGGCGGCCAACCGGCGCGCCCGCCTCGCCGATGCGACCATTCTGAAAATCCTCGGCGCCACGCGCGGACGACTCGCTCTAATGTTCCTGATCGAATATGGGCTCCTCGGCGCTTCGACCGCTGCGTTTGGCGTCGGCGCCGGGGCGCTCGCCGCCTAGCTGGTCGTCACCCGGGTCATGGCGTTCGATTTCGTCTTTGGCTGGACGGGCGCGCTCGCCGCCGCCGTCGGAGGCCTTGCGGTCACGGTCGGGTTCGGCATGATCGGCGCCTGGCGAGTCCTCAGCCAGAAGCCTGCGGCTTACCTGCGTGAATTGTGATAGATAGACGGCGGAAGTCTGCCGCGTCATTGCGAGCGAAGCGAAGCAATCCAGGAGAGCGTAGAGCGGCCTACGACCTCTGGATCGCCACGTCGCTTCGCTCCTCGCGATGACGGCGAGTGAGCAAACGGGAGCGAACGTCATGGCGCCAATCACCCAGTCCTATGTCCATGGCGCCTCGCCCACACCCTTGAGCGGCGAAACAATTGGCCGTCTTCTGCGCCGCGTCGCGGCGGAAGGGCCAGCGCGGCCGGCGCTCGTGACGCGTCATCAGAACGTGCGCTGGACCTATGCCGAACTCCTCAGCCGCTCCGAGGACCTCGCGATCGGTTTGCGGGCGCTCGGGTTGCGAAAAGGAGATCGCGTCGGCATCTGGTCGGCCAATGTCAGCGAGTGGGTCCTGGCGCAATTCGGCACAGCGCTCGCCGGGCTCATTCTCGTCAATATCAATCCCGCCTATCGCGTGCACGAATTCGACTACGCGATGAAGAAGTCCGGCTGCCGAGCGCTGATCCTGAGCGCCGGCCACAAGAACAACGACTATTTCGCTGCCCTGCGCGCCTGCGCGCCCGAGATCGAGGCGGCCCAACCGGGTCAACTCTCGTCCAAAGGCCTGCCCGAGCTCGAAATCGTCATCCGTCTGGGAACGGACAAATCGAGGGGGATGCTCAACTTCGGCGACGTCGCCAAACCCGCCGCGCCGGCCGAACGGGCCGAGCTCGCGACCTTCGAGGCGTCGCTCCAGTTCGACGACCCGATCAACATCCAGTTCACCTCGGGAACCACCGGGGCGCCGAAGGGCGCGACGCTGACCCATCACAATATCGTCAACAATGGCTACTTCATCGGCGAGGCCATGCGCCTGACGCCGGACGATCGCCTGTGCATTCCGGTGCCGTACTACCATTGCTTCGGCATGGTGCTCGGCAATCTCGCCTGCGTCACCCACGGCTCATGCATGGTGAGCCCGTCCGAGGGGTTCGACGCGCTGGCGACCCTGGAGACGGTGCAAGCGGAGCGATGCACGGGCCTGCACGGCGTGCCGACCATGTTTATCGCGATGCTCGAGCACCCCGAATTCGCCCGCTTCGACCTCGGAAGCCTGCGCACCGGGATCATGGCCGGGTCGCCTTGCCCGGTCGAGGTCATGCGAAAGGTCGTCGATCTCATGCACATGCGCGAGGTGACGATCGCCTACGGGATGACCGAGACGAGCCCCGTCAGCTTCCAAAGCTCCCATGACGACCCGCTGGACCGGCGCGTCTCGACGGTTGGACGGGTTCAGCCGCATCTCGAAGTCAAGATCGTCGATCTGGAGGGCCGGATCGTCCCGCCTGGCGTCCCCGGCGAACTGCTCACCCGCGGCTATAGCGTGATGCGGGGCTATTGGGACGACCCGGCGGGGACAGCCGCCGCGATCGACGAGGCGCGGTTCATGCACACCGGCGATCTGGCGACGATCGACGGAGAGGGTTACTGCAATATCGTCGGGCGGCTCAAGGACATGATCATTCGCGGCGGCGAGAACATCTATCCGCGCGAGATCGAGGAGTTTCTGTTCACCCACCCGGCCGTCGCCGAGGTTCAGGCGTTCGGGGTCCCCGATCATCGGTACGGCGAAGAGCTTTGCGTCTGGATCCGTCGCCGGGAGGGCTGGGCGTTGAATGAAGATGAGGTTATCGCGTTTTGCCGGGCCTCGATCGCCCACTACAAGGCTCCGCGCCATGTCCGCTTCGTCGATTCGTTTCCGATGACGGTCACGGGCAAGGCTCAGAAGTTCCTGATGCGCAAGGTAATGATTGAAGAATTGGGCGTCAGGGAGGAGAAGACGGCCTGATCGACAACGCGCCCGGACGGGTCTCGCCGCCAAAAAACTGCAATTCCGGCCTTCACTGGAAATTGAGAGAATTCCTGTTCCCTTGGCAATTCGCCCCGCCGCGCTTAAATGTCCGGGGAAGGACAGGGTCGGAAGGGTCGGGAATGGTTAACCGACCCCCTCCGTCACGGGAAGGCCATGAACGCGAATTACCGAAATTTTGCCCTTTGGGTAATCATTTTTCTCCTCGTTCTGGCGCTTGTGACTCTGTTCCAGAGCCCGGGCCAGAAAGCGCCGTCGAGCGAAATCACCTTCAGCCAATTGCTCACTGACGCCGACGCCGGCAACATCCGCGACGTCACGATCGCCGGCCCAGAGATTTCCGGCCACATGAAGGATGGGCGATCGTTCCAGACCTATGCGCCGAGCGATCCGAGCCTGGTGCAGACGCTGTACAAGAAGGACGTGACGATCACCGCCAAGCCGCCGTCGGACGGCAATAACTGGCTGCTTACGATCGTCTCGAGCGTGCTGCCCGTTCTCTTGTTCCTGGGCTTGTGGATTTACATGACCCGGCAGATGCAGGGCGGCGCCGGCAAGGCGATGGGTTTCGGCAAGTCGAAAGCCAAGCTTCTGACCGAAGCCCAGGGGCGGGTCACGTTCGAGGATGTCGCCGGCGTGGACGAGGCCAAGGAGGATCTGCAGGAGATCGTCGAATTCCTGCGCGACCCGCAGAAGTTCCAGAAGCTAGGCGGCCGCATCCCGCGCGGCGTGCTGCTCGTCGGCCCCCCCGGCACCGGCAAGACCCTGACCGCGCGCGCGGTGGCGGGTGAAGCCAACGTGCCGTTCTTCACCATTTCGGGCTCCGACTTCGTCGAGATGTTCGTCGGCGTCGGCGCAAGCCGTGTGCGCGACATGTTCGAGCAGGCGAAGAAGAATGCGCCCTGCATCATCTTCATCGACGAAATCGACGCGGTCGGCCGCCATCGCGGCGCGGGCCTCGGCGGCGGCAACGACGAGCGCGAGCAGACGCTCAACCAATTGCTCGTCGAGATGGACGGCTTCGAGCAGAACGAAGGCATCATCATCATCGCCGCGACCAACCGGCCCGACGTGCTCGACCCGGCGCTGTTGAGGCCTGGCCGCTTCGACCGCCAGATCGTGATCTCGAACCCCGATTTCATCGGCCGCGAGAAGATCCTGAGGGTCCATGTCCGCAAGGTCCCGCTTGGGCCTGACGTCGACCTCAAAGTGGTCGCCCGCGGAACGCCGGGCTTTTCGGGCGCGGACTTGATGAATCTCGTCAATGAGGCCGCGCTGCTCGCCGCACGGCGCGGAAAGCGCGTCGTCACGCGGCAGGAATTCGAGGATTCGCGCGACAAGATCATGATGGGCGCCGAGCGGCGAACCCTCATCATGACCGAAGAGGAAAAGCGGTTGACCGCCTATCACGAGGCCGGCCACGCGCTCGTCTCGGTCTCTATGCCGGCCTCGACCCCGATCCATAAGGCGACGATCATCCCGCGCGGCCGCGCGCTAGGCATGGTGCAGTCGCTGCCCGAGCGCGACCAGATCTCGCAAAGCTTCGAGCAACTCATCGCCATGCTCGCGATGTCGATGGGCGGCCGCGTCGCCGAGGAACTGATCTTCGGCAAGGACAAGGTCACTTCCGGCGCAGCCGGCGACATCCAGCAGGTGACCAAGATCGCCCGCGCCATGGTGACGAGGCTCGGCTTCTCCGACAAGCTTGGCACCGTCATGTACGGCGAAAACCAGGACGAGGTGTTCCTCGGTTATTCGCTGGGCCGGCAGCAGAACATTTCGGAAGCGACCGCCGAGACGATCGACCAGGAAGTCCGGCGCCTGGTGCTCGAGGCGCACGAAACCGCGACCCGGATCCTCACCGAGCGGCGGGCGGACCTCCAGACGCTCGCCGAGGGGCTCATGGAGTTTGAGACGCTGACTGGCGACGAGATCGTCGGCCTGTTGCAGGGCGTGCGGCCGGTGCGCGAGTCGGCGACCGACCGTGAGCCCCCCGCGGCTCCCCGCGCCGCAGTGCCATCGACCGGCAAGCCGCGGCCGATCGGTCCGGAGGCCGGCGGCCTCGAGCCGCAGCCGCAAACCTGAGCAGCCTTTCGGGCGCGCCACGCCAACGCGCTACGTGGACGATTTTCGTGACAATTGCTTGCTGAAAATCGGAATCTATGCTACGCTCGTTTCGGATGGACCACAGGCTTTTCCTTGAGCGTTCCGTAAGCCAGCGGGCTGCATCGCGGATGAGGGCCCCGAAAGTCGGCGCGCAAACTGACAGAAATTGACACTTAAGCCATTGAAAAAGCTTAACTCACGGTCGAAGTGCGCTCCGCCGAGTTATTTTGGCTTCGTCGCCAGCCGGACGACATGGCCACCCGGCCCTGGGCGGGGCGCGACCGCCGCGTCGGGCAGGTAACGGCCGACGAGCGCCGCGCGGTCGAGGTCCTCGATCTCGGTGAAGCCGAGCGCCCGGACGCGCTCGTGCAGCGCGTCGGTGTCGAAATAGCATCGAAAGGGTTCCCCGCTCGCCGCCACCCGCTCGGCCATCTGTTCGTGATGAGCGCGCGCCGCGGCGTCTGTGACGCGATCGGGCGGATTGGCGTAGTCGAACACCACTTCCGCCCCTCCGGGCCAGCGGGCAAGCTCGCCGAGCGTCGCGTAGACCGCCTCTTCCGTCAGATAGGGCGTGACGCCGAGCCACAGCACGAAGGTCCGCTTGTCGGGGTCGAACCCGGCAACCTTCAGGGCCGCGGTCATCGGCCCCTGCTCGAAATCATGCGCGACATGGGCGAGGTGCGACGGCTCGGCGATCTTCGCTTGCGCCAGCCGCCGCCGCTTGTCGGCCTGCGTCGCCGGATGGTCGAGCTCGAAGACGCGCAGTCCGTTGGCGGGTTCAAGCCGGTAGGCGAAGGTGTCGAGGCCCGCGCCGAGCACCACAATCTGCCGGACGCCTTTGCCAATCGCGCGCCGCGCCGAGTTCCTCCGCGAAGCGGCTGCGCATCGCGATGAACAGGCGCAACGGCCGGCGTTCCGGCCGTTCCCTGGCGAGCGCGAGCGCTGCTTCGGCGTCCGGCCCGAGGATCGGGAGCGCAAGCGGATCGGTGAAGACGAAGCCCCGCTCGATGACCTGGTGAGCGGCCCGGTGTCCCGCGGCGCCGATGGCGGTTCGACTTGCTTGTCCGTGCAGCATGGCGCGAAAGTAAGAGCGCGCGGGCGGGAAGTCGAGCGAGACGAAGCTTGACGCCGAAATACCCTTCCCCTATAGACCGCGCTCCCACGAGCCTTGGCCACGCGGAAGGCGGGGCGCTTCTTGATTGAAGCGGCCCGCTTCATGTTTGCGGACCGGGTTTCTCACCGTTTGAAGGACGTTAGCGCGATGTCACGCCGCTGCGAGCTGACCGGCAAGGCCGTTCAATCCGGCAACAAGGTCAGCCACTCCAACCGCAAGACGCGCACCCGCTTCTTGCCCAATCTGGTTCAGGTCACGCTGATCTCCGATACGCTGGAGCGCGCGGTAAGGCTCAGGATCAGCGCGGCGGCGCTGCGCTCGGTCGAGCATCGCGGCGGCTTGGACGACTTCCTCGCCAAGGCGAACGTGTCGGAACTCTCCGATACGGCCGTCGCATTGAAGCGCGAGATCGCCAAGAAGCGCGCAGAGGCGCAAGCCGAGGCGGCGTAAGCCGGCGTATGCTAGACGGCCGCGCGCTTGAGTTCGGCCGCGTCCCGCGACAGGGCTTCGACCGCGAGATAGTCTCCCGCCGCGAGCGCTGCCTTCTGAAGCATCCACGAGCCGCCGACGCAGGGCACGTTCGGCAGCTTTAGGTACTCGGGCGCCTTGGCGAGATCGATGCCGCCGGTCGGGCAGAAGCGCAGATCGGGGAGAGGCGCGGCAAGCGATCGCGAGCAGCCTCGCGCCGCCAACCGCCTCGGCGGGAAAGAGCTTCAGCGCGCGGAACCCGAGCTCCCGCAGCGCCATGGCCTCCGACGCGGTCGCGCAGCCCGGCAGGAATGGCACGGGCGATTGCGCCGCGGCCCTGGCGAGCGCCGCGGAAGCGCCGGGGCTGACCAGAAATCGCGCTCCCGCCGCCACCGCCTCGCCGATCTGATCGACCGAAACGATCGTGCCTGCGCCAACGACCGCGCGGGGCACGCTTTCGGCGATCTTTCGAATCGCCGCAAGCGCCGAAGGCGTACGCAACGTCACTTCGATCGCGTAAAGACCCCCGGCGACCAGCGCCTTCGCCTGCGCGACGCCATCCTCGACGCTCGCCACCGTCAGGACCGGGATAACCGGGGCGAGCGTCATGATCGAAGCCGTTTCGCCGTTGAGGGAATAAAGCGGCATAGAGCTCTCCGGGAATGCGATGTTTCCGCCCTTAGCACGCCGCGCCGCCGCGGGCGATTCTCGCGCCAGAATCGACTAGGCTCATCCGAATGACGAGCGCCCGGCGGCGAGGGAGCCCGAGTGAACGCGCCAATCGACCTGTCTGTCTACAAAGAGACGCTGCTGTTTCTGGTTACGGCGGGCGTGATCGCGCCGCTGTTCTTTCGGCTGCATGTCAGCCCGGTGCTGGGCTTTCTGCTCGCGGGCCTCGCGCTTGGGCCCTACGGCCTCGGCTCGCTCGATCTGAAAGCGCCTTGGCTCAACGCACTCGCGATCAACGTCGACGCGATCGACCGCATCGCCGCCTTCGGCGTCGTCGCGCTGATGTTCACCATGGGGCTCGAGCTGTCATTCGAACGATTGCGACGGATGCGCCGGCTGGTGTTCGGACTCGGGTTGTCGCAGGTCGTCGTAACGATCCTGATCCTTAGCGGCGCCGCTTGGGGTCTGGGCCTTTCTCCGCCCTCGGCGCTGACTGTAGGCGCTGCGCTCACGATGTCCTCGACCGCGATTGTTATTCCGATGCTGGTCGAGAGGAAGCGGCTTCATACCGGAGCCGGCCGGGCGAGCTTCGCGGTATTGCTGTTTCAGGACCTGGCGGTCGCGCCGCTCCTGGTCATGACCGGCGCATTCTCGGCCGGAGGCGAGCGTGGGGTGGGCTGGGAATTGCTCAGCACGCTAGCCCCGGCGGGGTTGGCGCTGGTCGCGCTGGTCGTGTTTGGCCGCCTCGCGCTCAGGCCGTTTTTCCATTTTGTCGCCGAAACGAAGAGCCCGGAATTCTTCATGGCCGCGTGCCTGCTGGTTGTGCTTGGCGATGGACTGGCCGCCGCGGCGAGCCATTTGTCGATGGCTCTTGGCGCCTTTGTCGCGGGGCTTTTGCTGGCGGAGACGGAGTACCGACGCGAGATTGAAGTGACCATCGAGCCGTTCAGGGGCTTGCTTCTCGGCCTCTATTTTGTCTCGGTCGGCGCCGGGATCAATCCCGCGTTGATCGTCGCCCGGCCCGGCCTCATCCTCGGCCTCGCTGCGGCGCTGGCGGCGGTGAAAGGCGTCACGCTGTTTGCGTTGGCGCGCGCGTTCCGGTTGCCGCCCCGCGTTTCGGCCGAAATGTCGCTATTGCTCGGGACGGGCGGCGAGTTCGGCTTCGTAATGATCGGCGCGGCGCTGGCGGGAGGTCTCATCGATCGTGCGCTGGCGACGACCCTCGTCACCGCAGTTGCGATATCGATGCTCGCGATTCCCGGGTCTGGCCAAGCTCGGGGCGACCATCGGCCTGCCGCTGCGAGCGGGCGTTGACAAGGGCCCGCCGGAAATTCCGCCGGAGAGCGACGACTCCCGCGTGATCATCGTCGGCTACGGCCGGGTTGGCGCGCTGATCGGCGACATGCTCGACCGACACGCGATCCCGTTCATCGCGGTGGATTCGAACTCGCGGATCACGACGCGGGCCCGCTCAGACGGCAAGCCGGTCTATTACGGCGACGCCGCGCGGCCCGAATATCTGCGCCACTGCGGGCTTGAGACCGCCCGGGCGGTCGTCGTCACCATGGATTCGACCGCCGCCAACGAAGCTGTGGTCGAGACGACGCGCCGACTGCGGCCCGAGGTGACGTTGGTTGCCCGCGCGCGCGACGCCAACCACGCTCGCACGCTCTATCGGCTCGGCGTGACAGATGCGGTCCCGGAGACGATCGAGGCAAGCCTGCAGCTGTCCGAGGCTGTGCTGGTCGATCTCGGCGTGCCGATGGGCTTGGTTATCGCCTCGATCCACGAGAAACGGGATGAGTTCAGGAAGCTCCTCATCGCCGCCGGCGCGCCGGAGCGGCCACACTCGACGCGGGGGCCGCGGAGGGGGTGATGGGAGGCGCCTTCATGATATTTGGGGCTGGCCCTAGCTCGGCCGGTCGGGATTGGTTAGAAGCCGGGGCTGCCTACCGGAAACGAATGTTTCGCCCTTGCCCGCTATTCCGCGCCTTCTCTGTGTGACGCTCGCCGCTTGGGCGGCCTTCGTCGGCGCGGGCCGGGCAGCCGACTGCGCCTTCACGCCGGCGCCGACGACGCAGCTTCAGAGTCCCGGACGCGGTCGGCGAATATCGCGCGGTTTTGAAGTCATGCGTCGCCGCCGACGGACGCAAGGCGGTCGCGATTCGCGAGATGACCGTCGCCGGCCTCAAGCTCGATTTGCTCGCGGATCCGGAGGCCATGACCACCCGGCTCGAGCGCGCGGCGTGCTGGACGTGCGGCGAGATGAGCGAGGGCGAGCTCAAGTCGACCCGGATGGGCCGCGCGATCAGCGAATCGGCCGAGGCGCCGGGTCTGATCCACCGAGGCTTTCTACAGAATGCGGGGTTGACCCATGGCGCCGCCGCAGGCGATTTTCTCACTGGCGATCTCTGTCCGAGCAAACGGCCGCTCGATCGGGCGTTTTTCACCCGGCTCGAAACGGCGAGCCCCCATGCCTCCCTCGCCCTGAGCGTTTCGGGCCTCTGGCTCATCCATCACTTCGACGATTTCCGCTGGCTCCTCGACCAGCGCAACTCCGGCGCGCTCAACATCCTGTGGGTCGATCACACCTACCACCACCCCTACCGGGCGAGACTGCCTATTGCCGCGAACTTCCTATTAACGAAGGGTGTCGATCCGGAAGCCGAGATTCTCGACACCGAGCGTCTCCTCATCGCCAACGGCGAGACCCCGTCGTTGTTCTTCCGTTTCCCAGGCCTCGTGTCGAGCGATCCGCTGATGCAGGCGGTGAGCCGTTTTCATTTGGTGACGCTCGGCGCCGACGCCTGGCTGGCCAAAGGACAACAGCCGGAAAAAGGCTCGATCGTGCTCGTCCATCCCAACGGCAATGAACCCACGGGCCTTGCGATGTTTGCCCGCGATCTTAGGCGCGGAACGATCGCCGCGCCCCTCGAGCCGCTGACCGCGGCCCCGGAGTAGGCGCGACCCCGGACGTTCGGGTTCGCCTTGCGCAGGGCGGGCTTGCCCGGCATTGTTCGCACTGCCGAACGGCCTGTGCCGATTGCATCGCGTTATCGCCCGCAGCCTTGCAAACTATATGCACTGTCGATCGAGAGGAGATCACGCCATGATCGACATCAGCAACGCCGGAACGTTCAAGCTTGGCGATCGCATCGTAAAGCGCATGGGTTACGGCGCGATGCAGCTCGCAGGAAAGGGGGTTTTCGGGCCCCCGAAAGACCCAGCCGCCGCGATCGCGGTGCTGCGCGAGGCGACGGCCAGCGGCGTCAATCACATCGATACCAGCGACTATTACGGCCCCTACGTCACCAACCAGCTGATCCGCGAGGCGCTCCATCCCTATCCCGACGATCTCGTCATCGTCACCAAGATCGGCGCCAGGCGCGGCCAGGACGCATCGTGGATTCCGGCGATGGCGCCGGCCGAGCTCGAGAGCGCGGTCCACGACAATCTCAGCCGTCTCGGGCTCGACGCGCTCGAGGTCGTCAACCTCAGAATCATGGGCACGGTCCTTGGCCCGGCCGAAGGATCGATCGAGGCGCCGCTCACGGTCGTGGCTGAACTTCAGCGGCAGGGGCTGGTGCGCCACATCGGACTTAGCAACGTTACGCCGACGCAGATCGCAGAGGGGCGGCGGATCTGCGACATCGTCTGCGTGCAGAACATGTACAATGTCGCGCACCGTGAGGACGACGCCCTGATTGACCAACTCGCTCGCGACGGGATCGCCTATGCGCCGTTCTTTCCACTCGGCGGCTTCACCCCGTTGCAGTCTACCGCGCTCAACGAAGTCGCGAAGAGGCTGGACGTTACGCCGATGCAGGCCGCGCTTGCATGGCTTCTCCGGCGCGCGCCCAACATTCTGCTCATTCCCGGGACGTCATCCGTCGGCCATCTGCGCGAAAACCTCGCAGCGGCCAACCTGGAGTTGCCCAAAGAGGCGGCCGCGGCGCTGGATCAGATCGCAGCCGAATCGGCGCCGGCCGGAGCCGATCAATAACCCTTGCCGCTGTCATCCGCGTAGGCGGGCGCCAGCGAAATGGTCACGCCGGCCGCCGCCCCGCAGGCCATCGTGATGGCCAGCATAAGGATCAAGAGATATTGCATCGTCCCCTCCGCAACTCGACGCCGCTCACGCTCCGGCCAACCAAACCCTGGCGCCATCGCGCCAAACGCGATGTGAGCCTTGTCACATAGCCCGCGCTGAGCAGTCGCAATTCGAGCGCGCAGTCCTACTCAAGCAAAGCCCCCGCGCCGCGCCTGCCGGCGTCCAGCAAGGACATGATATCGCCTTGTCTATTGATGAGTCGTAAATCGCGGGCTTGGCCCGGCCGCGGGAGCGATCATCGTAAAAGAAGCTCTAATCTCGGCCGCAGCCCTTTCGGCTACCCTCGTCCCACGAACGGCATCTTGGTCGCCATGATGGTCATGGTGAGGATGTTGGTCGAGAGCGGGAGGTTCGCCATGTGGGCGACCGCGGCGCCGACCTCATCCGGGTCCATGGTCGGTTCGACCCCCATGCGCCCGTCGGCCTGCATCACGCCTTGGGTCATCCGGCGAGCCATCTCGGTCAACGCGTTGCCGATGTCGATCTGGCCGCAGGCGATGTCATGGGGGCGCCCATCGAGGGCAATCGACTTGGTGAGCCCGCTGACGGCGTGCTTGGTCGCATTATACGCGATGGCCATCGGCCTCGGCGTGTGCGCCGAGATCGAGCCGTTGTTGATGATCCGCCCGCCCTGCGGCTTCTGGCGCTTCATGAGGCCGAATGCGGCCTGGGCGCAGAGGAACATGCCATTGAGATTGACATCGACCACCGCCTTCCAGGTGTCGTAGGGCAGTTCGTCGATCGGAACCGCAGGCGCGCCGCGGCCCGCATTGTTGAACAGGAGGTCGAGGCGCCCGAACTCTCGCTCGATTTTTGCGAAAAGAGCCTTCACCGCTGCGGGGTCGGCGACATCGGCGGCTGCGGGAAGTGCGCGCCGCCCGATCGTCCTGATCTCGCCCGCGACCTCTTCCAGAAGATCGCCCCGCCGCCCGGTGAGAGCCACATGCCAGCCCGCTCGCGCCAGCGCCAGCGCCGACGCCCTGCCAATCCCCGAACCCGCGCCCGTCACAAGGGCAAATCGCTCGCCGTTCATGGTCCCTCCCTCTGTTCGCGCCTGAGCTCCGGCGCCATGCGCCAGATGGCGGCGGCGAGCACGATCGCGCCGCCGAGCATGGTTGCCAGACCCGGGTTCTCGCCGAAAGCAAGAAACACCCATACCGGGCCGAGCACAACATCGAGCAGGCTGATAAGGCCCGCTTCGGCGGACGGGATGAACTTTGCCCCCTCCATGAAGATCACGAAGGCGAGGCCGATCGTCGTCAGGCCGAACACGAACAGGATCACGAAATCGTGCAGCCCGATCGGCTGCAGCGGCGAATTGGCGAGGCCGAAGATGCCCGAGCCGAGCGCGCCGAGGCAATTGACGACGATCATCGACGCCTTCGGCTGACGCCGCTGGAGCACGATCATGCCGGCGAAGGCGAGCGTCATCAGCATCGACAACGCCTGCCCCAAGAGGCGCCCCGAGCCAAGGCCGCTTGCGACCATGATGACGATGCCCAGGAGCGCCAGAGCTCGAAGCGGCGAGGGTGCGCGCGCTGACACGCTCGCCATTGATGAGAAAGCCGATCGCTGCGGCGACGAACGGCAGGGTCGCATAAATGACCATGACGTCGGCGATGGTCGTGGTCATCACCGACGCGGTGTAGGCGGAAATAGCGATCATCGCCAAGAGCGCCACGACCGGCGACAGCGGACCGAAGCCGAACGGATTGTCCAGGCGTCCGCGTCTCCATTCGATGAGCCCGACGGCGGCGATCGAGGCCGCGCCGAGCAGCGCGCGCCAGCCCATCACCGTCCAGATATCGAGATGGGCGAGAAGGCGGGCGAACAGACCCGCCATGCTCCAGAGCACCGTGGCCACGAGAACCAGCAGCACGCCGCGCCGTCGCGCCGACATTTCGCCCGGCACGGAAGCGTCTCCATTTCGCTTGGGGTCGAAGCGAGAATAGGGAGATTCGCGTCGCGAGGGAACGCCGCGCGACCGCGCAAAAAAGCGATGGCGCGGCGCCCGTTCGTCATTGGGCCCGACTATAGGGCGTCGAGGGGGTCCGTCTTTGGGCGCGCCCCGCGGGGCAGCAGTCAAGAACCGCCGCCTTATGGCCGGTTGGATCGACTCGGTTCGCTCACAATCACGAATTGGGTTTCGGTGGCGCGCGCAGTTCCGCGCGCGGCCGCACGCGCCCGCCAGCTGGCGGCGAACCTCCCGAGATGCTCGGAGAAGCGCACGCAGGGGACGATGACGGCGGCCAAGGCGGAACGGAATGGAGGCGCCTCGCGGCCAAGGCCGAACACGATTCGTTGGCGCGTACCTTCCGGAATGACGAGGGTGCCGAACGCCCAATCCCAGACGGCGAGCGCGAAGCCCAGGTTGCGATCATAGTGAATTGGATTGGCGGAATGGTGCAGCTGGTGGTGAGCCGGGCTCTGCAGGATGCGGCCGGCGAAGCCGGTGAAGGCGATCCACATGTTGCTGTGCCGCAGGTGGCCGTAGGTGACGAGGAACGCCATCAGGAGAATGTTGCCGTTGAGCAGGGTGAACGGGCGCACGCCCGGACCGAACGCGTAGGTCATGACGCCGAACACGATGCCGGTTGAAAGCCCGATCAGGTTCATGAACGCGATGATCTCAATCGGATGCTGACGCAATTCGGTGAGCGTGGTCATGACCTCAGCTGAATGGTGGACCTTGTGGAACTCCCACAGGGCCGGGATTTTATGGAAACAATAATGGGCGAACCAATAGGCCAGTTCGGAAGCCAGGAGCTGGAGCACGGTCGCGAGCGCAAGGATCGTCCACGTTGGCCACCGCGCGGGCGCGTGCGCCCCCCAGACATAGGTCAGGCCAGCGACGACTTCGTCGCGCCAGAAGAATAGGCCAAGGCCCAGCATGCCGTAAGCGGAGGCAAGCGCGACGCCGTTCAGCACCCACAGGCGCATGTCGACGAGCGACGATGGATGCAGCAGAATGCGCCTGGGGAAGATCGAGCGCACGAACCCGCTTACGATGGGGCGCCGGCCGCGCGCCCGCCGTCGGCCGGCGTAGTAGAACGCTGAGACGGCGAGCGCGCCGAGCAGCGCCGGCGCGCCATAAGCGGACGCTGGCTTGAAGGTTTCCAGGATCGCGCCCTGCAACGCGACCCAGATCGCGGCGGGGCCGGACACGGATTCTCTCCTTGGCCTAATCGACCACTCGCCAAGGCTAGCGCGCGACGCTTCCCAAAAGGTTAGGAATAATGTGCGAAGTCTCGCTCATCGGGCCGGGGGCGGTATGGAACAATTTCTCAGTGCGGATTGGCGCGACCTCGCCGCCCCGGCAAATGCCGCCTTCCTGCTCGCCTTTCCCTCGCTGTTCTCGATCATCAACCCGATCGGCGGGGCGTTCATCTTCTATGGGGTGACCAGGGACTTCTCGGAGGCCGACAAGGAGAAGGCCGCCGCCCTCGTTGGCCTTTACTCGCTTGCGATCATGTTCGGCGCTCTGTGGACCGGCGCCTATGTTCTGCGCTTTTTCGGCGTTTCGATCGACGCTTTGCGCATCGCCGGTGGGACCGTGGTGGCGCTCAGCGGCTGGCGCCTCTTGACTTCGCCTGAAACCCATCCCGACCACAAAGGGCACGAGAGCGCGGAAGCGGCGGGCGGCTACGGCGATCCGATGCAGCTCGCGTTCTTCCCGCTGACGCTGCCATTCACCACCGGGCCGGGCACCATCGCGGTGGCGATCACGGTTGGGGCTGAGCGGACCCCGGCCGAGCCTGGGTTCGTTGCCTTCTTTCTCGGCGCGAGCCTCGCCGCGATCCTCAACGCCGCGCTGATCTGGCTTCTCTATCGCTCGGCCGACAGGCTCACCCATTTCATGGGCCCGACGGCGCAGGCGGTCATCGTCCGGCTCACCGCCTTTCTCCTCATGTGCATCGGGGTGCAGATCCTGGTCACCGCGATCGGAGACCTGATCGCCCACTGGCGCATCGCCTAAAGCCGCGCCGCCTTTTCGGCCTGATAGAGCGCGCGATAGCGCCTGAGGCGCGGCGCATGGATCGCGGTCCGCTCTGGTTCCGGCTTGAACTCACGTTCGACCGGCGGCCGCGTGCATACCGCCTCGATCGTTCCCGCCCCTGCGGCCAGCATGCCGAGCCGGGCGGCCCCGAGCGCCGCGCCGGCTTCCGCTCCGGAAGCGAGATCGATGGTCAGGCCGGTCACGTTGGCGATCATCTGGCCCCAGAACTCCGACCTCGCGCCGCCGCCGACCAGTAGCGGCCGGGCCGGTCTCGCCCCCGCGGCGTCGAGCACGTCGACGCCGTCGGCGAATGAGAAGGCGACGCCCTCCATCACCGCAAAGACCAGCGCATCGGCGCCGTGCTCGGCCCGTAAGCCCGCGAATACGCCCGTGGCCTCGGCGTCGTTGTGCGGCGTGCGCTCGCCGCTGAGGTAAGGCAGGAAGATCGGGGCGGAGGCGACCGCGTTCTTGGAGCTGGCGAAGGCCGTTGCGGCGGCGATCAGTTCGCTGATGTCGCGGTCGCGCCCAAAGACGGCGGCGATCCAGGCGAGCGAGGAAGCGGCCGACAGGGTCACCGCCATGCCGTGCCAGCGATTTGGCAGCGCATGACAGAACGCATGCAGAGTGCGTTCAGGCAGGCTGACGAAATGGTCGGTGACGGAAAAGACGACGCCCGACGTGCCGAGCGAAACGAAGCCCGCGCCGGCGGCGGTCGCACCGACCCCGATCGCCGAAGCAGCGTTGTCGCCGCCTCCGCCGGCGATCGGAATCTTGCGCCCCGCGAGGCCCCACGCGGCTGCGATCTCGGGCGAGAGATGAGCCGAGACTTCGGACCCCTCGACCAGACTCGGCATGGCTTTTTCGGTCAGGCCGGTCGCCGCGAGGAGGCTCGCGTCCCAGCGCCGCCGGCCGACGTCGAGCCACAGCGTTCCCGAGGCGTCCGACATCTCCGACACCGCTTCGCCGGACAGGCGCAAGCGCACATAATCCTTGGGCAACAGCACCCGCCTGGTCGCCCTGGCGGCCTCAGGCTCATGCGCGGCGACCCACAACATCTTCGGCGCGGTGAATCCGGGCATCGCCAGGTTGCCGGTGCGCTGCTCGAGATCGGGGACGCGGCGCTTGAGTTCGGCGCACTCGGCGAACGAGCGGCCGTCATTCCACAGGATCGCCGGCCTGAGGGGCTTGTCGCCCGCGTCGAGTAGAGTCGCGCCATGCATCTGGCCCGAGAGACCGATTCCGGCGAGGGTCTCGAACTCCCTCGGGGCATGGTCGCGGAGAGCGGCGACCGACGCCTCGACGCCCTTGACCCAATCGTCGGGATCCTGCTCGCTC
The DNA here is from genome assembly GCA_963806935.1 of uncultured Alphaproteobacteria bacterium. GTDB lineage: Bacteria > Pseudomonadota > Alphaproteobacteria > Rhizobiales > Beijerinckiaceae > Roseiarcus. The sequence continues at coordinate 54,907 of CAWEAT010000012.1, read as the reverse complement.
CACAGGGGATGAGGGCGCGAGAGGCTGAGCGGGGTCGAAGCTTCCGCAACCACCCGCTGGTCGGCGTCGACAAGCAGCGCCTTGACCGAGGACGTACCGATATCGAGTCCCAGAAACGTCTCTTGCCTGCCCTCAGTCATCGGCGCCTCCCCTTTAGCGGCCACAATAAACAAAAAGCCCCGGCTTTGTCGCCGGGGCTCGAGCAAGCGCGTCAAGCGCGCAAGCTGGAGAAAAGGTCAGGCGACCTTCAGGTTGCCTGCCGACGAGCGGCCGGTGCGCTTGTCGGCCACAATCTCGTAGGCGACTTTCTGCCCCTCGGCGAGGTCGCGAAGCCCCGCGCGCTCGACAGCGCTGATGTGGACAAATACGTCCTTGCCGCCATCGTCGGGCTGGATGAAGCCAAAGCCCTTCGTTGCGTTGAACCATTTGACGGTTCCAGTAGCCATAGATGCAGTCCCGTAGATGAAGTTGAGAGGAGCGGCCTGATGAGCGCCAGTCCGCTATCGGTGCGGAAGGCTTCCTCGTCGCGCGTCACTGAGCGCGAAGTCGAGTTGTCGGTCGGACATCGATGCCAGCCCATAGCCACACATGGTGGTGAAATCAAGATCAGGCTGGTGGCCCTCAGAGCCACGCGCCGACAGCGTGGGCGATCTGGGCGCCCGCTTCGTAATAGGCCTCCTTCAGCGCCGGCAAGGCCGGGGCGTCGGGCTCGGTCACCGGCAGCGGCAGGTCCTTTTCGCTCAGCTTGCCCAGAATGTGATCGGCGAGGACGCGCCCGAACACGGCGCCGGTGCCGATGCCCCTGCCATTATAGCCGCAGAACGTCACGACGTTCGGTCCCAGCCGATGGAAACGCGGCAGCGCGTTGTCGGTCATGCCCATCATGCCGTACCACTGCGCCTCGAACGCGACCTCGCCCACCTGTGGAAAGGTCTTCTTGAGCGCGCGCATGCTCCAGGCGCGGTGGACCGCAAGGCCGGTTCCCCGCAGCGCGCCGATGCTGCCGAACAGAAGCCTCCCGGCGCGGTCGAAGCGGAAGGAATTCATGATGAGCCGGGTGTCCCAGCAGCCCTCGCGGCCGGGGAGGATGGCGGCCTGAAGCTCGGCGCTCAGGGGCCGGGTGGCGAAATTGAAATAGGGCACGCAAATCTGCTCGCGCCGGCCTTGCGGCCACGGACCGACGCCGTAAGCATCGGTCGCGAGCGCGACCCAGTCGGCGGTGACCGTCCCGCCGTCGGTTGCCAGCGTCCACGTCTTGCCCGTCCGCTCGGCCGACCCGATCTGGCTTCGGGTGTGAATCACGGCGCCGGCGGCGATCGCGGCCCCGGCGAGGCCGCGCGCATAGGCGAGCGGCTGGATGACGCCGGCGCGCAGGTCGAGCAGCGCGCCGGCGTAGATGTCGACGCCGATGCGCTTTGCGGTCTCCGCCTGCGTGAGAACCCGGACAGGCGCGCCGCGCTTGCTCCATTGTTCCGCGCGCTCCTCGATCTTGGCGAGCCCGGAACGCCCGACCGCGCACTGCAACGTGCCGTTGCGGACAAGCTCGCAGTCGATGCCGTGTTCATCGACCAGCGCGTAGACGGCCGCCGGGCCGCCGCCCAGGAGGCTGAGCAGCCGTTCGCCATAATCCGCGCCGAGCCTCGCGACGATGTCGTCGGGCGCGAGCCACATCCCTGCGTTGACCAGGCCGACATTGCGCCCCGCGCCGCCGAAGCCGATCTCGACCGCCTCGAGCGCCACGACCTTCGCTCCGGCCTGAGCCAGATGGAGGGCGGTCGAAAGGCCGGTATAGCCGCAACCGACCACGGCGACGTCGGCCCGGGTGTCGCCCTTGAGCGGCGAGGTCGGCGGCGCCGGCGGAGCGGTCATTTCCCACAGACCATGCGAGAGCGGATCGTTTTGCATGCGCGGTATCGAATCCTTGCAGCCGGGGCAGCGCATGTCGATGATAGGCTTCGTCCGGCGCAGTTTCCACCCGGGCCTTGCCCTCGACGCCTTGTCCGCTGGCCAATATAGATCGATCTTGGCCCGACTCCTGGTTCGAAAGAGCAACCGAAGCCGGCGCCTCGCCGATGCAGGCGCCGGAGGCCCGAGGACGTTGCGATGACTGGCTTTCATGGACCCGATCTCGGCCCGTTCCAGTGGGACGATCCGCTGTTGCTGGAATTTGAGCTGACCGAGGATGAGCGGATGATCCGCGACACGGCGCGGGATTTCGCGGCCAAGGAGCTCGCGCCACAGATCCAGAAAGCCTATCTCGAGGAAAGGACAGACCCCAGGCTCTTCCGCCTGATGGGCGAAGCGGGGCTCCTCGGCGTGACGCTGCCGGAGGAATTCGGCTGCGCCGGCGCAGGTTACGTCTCCTATGGCCTCGTCGCGCGCGAGGTCGAGCGCGTCGATTCCGGCTTCCGATCGATGATGAGCGTGCAGAGCTCTCTCGTCATGTACCCGATTTACGCCTATGGAGACGCCGACCAACGAAGGAAATACCTGCCAGGCTTGGCGCGAGGCGAACTCATTGGCTGCTTCGGTCTGACCGAGCCAGGCGCGGGATCCGATCCCGGCGGCATGGTGACGAGGGCCGAGAAAATCGACGGCGGGTACCGGCTTACGGGCGCCAAGACCTGGATAAGCAATGCGCCATTGGCCGACGTGTTCGTCGTCTGGGCGAAGTCGCGCGCCCACGGCGATCAGATTCGCGGCTTTATCCTCGAAAAGGGCATGAAGGGCCTCTCTGCTCCGAAGATCGAGGGCAAGCTATCGCTGCGGGCCTCGATCACCGGCGAGATCGTGCTCGACAACGTCGAAGCGCCGGAGAGCGCGCTCCTGCCGAACATCGCCGGCCTCAAAGGGCCATTCGGCTGCCTCAACCGCGCCCGCTACGGCATTTCCTGGGGGGCGATGGGCGCCGCCGAGGATTGCTGGTTCGCCGCCCGTCAGTACGGCCTCGACCGGAAGCAGTTCGGCCGCCCGCTCGCCCAGACTCAGCTGTTCCAGAAGAAGCTCGCCGACATGCAGACCAAGATAGCGCTCGGGCTGCAGGCCTCGCTGAGGGTCGGGCGGCTCATGGACGAAGGCCGCGCGGCGCCGGAGATGATCTCGCTCGTCAAGCGCTCGAATTGCGGCGAGGCGCTCGATGTCGCGCGCGCTGCGCGCGACATGCACGGCGGCAATGGCATCCAGATCGAGTACAAGGTCATGCGCCACCTCGCCAACCTCGAGACCGTCAACACCTACGAGGGGACCCACGACGTGCACGCGCTGATCCTCGGGCGGGCGCAGACCGGCCTGCAGGCGTTCTTTTGAGCGCGGGCGCGCTTGCCGGCCTGCGCGTCGTCGAGCTCGCGCGCGTGCTCGCCGGTCCGACGACGGGCCAGACGCTGGCCGATCTCGGCGCCGACGTCATCAAGGTCGAGAGCCCGGGCGGCGACGAAACGCGCACCTGGGGACCGCCGTTTATCGAGACGGACGGCGAGCTGTCGGCCGCCTATTTCCACTCGTGCAATCGCGGCAAGCGCTCGATTGTCGCCGACTTCGCAACCGATCGGGGCCGCGAAATCGTGCGCCGGCTTGCGGCCCGCGCGGATGTCCTGATCGAGAACTTCAAGGTCGGCGGGCTCGCCAAGTTCGGCCTCGACTACGATTCGCTTCACGGCCTCAACCCGAGGCTCATTTATTGCTCGGTGACTGGTTTCGGTCAGACCGGACCCTACGCGAAACGAGCCGGTTACGATTTTCTTATCCAGGGCATGTCGGGGATCATGAGCATAACCGGCGAGCCCGACGGGTCGCCGCAGAAGGCGGGCGTCGCCATCGCCGATCTCTTCACCGGCCTCTACGGCGCCATCGCCATCGAGGCAGCGCTGATCGAGCGGGAGCGCAGCGGACGCGGGCAGCAACTCGACCTCGCGCTGTTCGATTCGATGAGCGCGATGCTCGCCAATCAGGCGATGAACTATCTCGCGTCCGGCAAGTCGCCAAGAAGAATGGGCAACGCCCATGTGAATCTCGCGCCCTATCAGACCCTGCCGGTCGCGGATGGCTGGCTGATCGTCGCGGTCGGCAACGACGGACAGTTCGCGCGGCTCTGCGCCGTGCTTGGCCTGGAGGCGATGGCGCGCGACCCGCGCTTCGCGTCGAATCCCGGCCGTGTGACGAACCGCGATCACCTGGAGCGCGAGCTTAGGGCGAAGACGCTGCTCTGGAAGCGCGACGACGCTTCTTGCCGCGCTGGAGGCCGCGGTCGTGCCCGCCGGCCCCATCAACACGATCGCCGATCTCTTCGCCGATCCCCAGTTCAAGGCGCGCGGGATGCTGATCGAGCCTCAGGGGACCCCCGGCGTCCGCAGTCCGATCGTGATGAGCGAAAGTCCGCTCGTACTCGAGCGCCGGTCGCCGAAGCTCGGCGAGCATCAAGCGGAGATCCTGCGAGAGATCGGGCTCGAATAGCGGCCCGTCGTTCGTCGAGCTATGGCTCCAACAATGGAGCGCTTCGACCGGGTCTGAATGATCCTTGGGCGCAAGGGGCGCTTGACGGCGCTCGACACGGGCGGCAAATCGATCGTAAGCGAGGCTTGAGCCATGAGCGCGATTCGAAACGTCTGCGTCTATTGCGGATCGAGCGCCGGCAATGACGCTCGATTCAGCGACGCGGCCGAGACGCTCGGGCGGGCGCTCGCGGCCGAGGGCGTCGGGCTCGTCTACGGCGGCGGCGGCGACGGCCTGATGGGTCGTCTCGCCCGCGCGACGCTTGCCGCCGGCGGGCATGTGACCGGCGTCATCCCGAACTTCCTCGTGCGCAAGGAACACGCGTTGAGCGCGGCGCATGAATTGATCGTCGTCGGCGACATGCATGACCGCAAGCAGACGATGTTTGATCGCGCCGACGCCTTCGTCGCTTTGCCCGGCGGGATCGGCACGCTCGAGGAACTGGTCGAGCAGATGACTTGGGCGCAGCTCAATCGCCACATGAAGCCGATCCTCATCGCCAATATCGGCGGCTTCTGGCGCCCTCTACTGGCGCTGATCGCGCACATGAACATCGAAGGCTTCATTCGCGAAGGCTTCGACATGCGCTATCTGGTCGCCGAAAGAATTGAGGAGGTGGTGCCGATGCTGCGCGCCGCCGTCGAACATCGGATGGCGGACAAGGGACCGCAAGACGCCTTCTCCACTCGCCACATGTAATGGATCGGCGACAAAGGCCGGTGACGCGGCGCGCCTCTGGCTTTTTCTTCGCCATCGTGGCGCCATCCTCGCGAACGCAAATTCAAGCGGCTTGAGCGCGGGAGGAGATTGATGACGACAAGGACCTTGGCCGCTGCAATTGCCGCGGCTTTGTGCGGCCTGGCCGTGGGGCCGGCGTTGGCCCAGAACCCGGCGCCCGCGCCGACGAAGCTCAAACCGGCAGCCAAAACGACGGACGCGGCAAATACGGTCACCGTGACGGTGACGAACTCGCGCAAGGCCGATCTCGTTCAGCTACAGGCGGCGGAGAGCGGTTCGGTCGCCTGGAAAAAGGTGCTCGGTCCGCTCAAGGCCGGCGCTCACGCGACCGCCGTCCTGCCGCGGCAGTTCAACTGCCGCGTCGATCTGCATGGGACCTTCGCCGACGGTCAGTCGATGGACGCGGCTGACCTCGAAGTTTGCACCGAAAAGACGCTGAACCTGACCGAATGACCCGGGAGTCTCGACTCAAGCCGGCAGGACGTAGGGCTTACTTCTGGCCGAACAGCTCGGCGACGTATTCCCAATTGACGAGGCTGTCGAAGAACGCCTTCAGATAGTCGGGCCGGCGGTTGCGGTAATCGATGTAGTACGAGTGCTCCCACACGTCGACGCCCAGGATCGGCTTGCCGCCATGCACGAGCGGGTTCTCGCCGTTGGCGGTCTTGGTCGCCGACAGCTTGCCGTCCTTGAGGGTTAGCCAGGCCCAGCCGGAGCCGAACTGGGTGACGCCTGCCTGGATCAGGTCCTCCTTGGCCTTGTCGACCGAGCCGAACCCATCCTTGAGCGCCTTCTCGAGTTCGCCCGGTATCTTGCCGCCGCCCTTCGGCTTCATCCACTTCCAGAAATGGGTGTGGTTATAATGCTGCCCTGCGTTGTTGAACACCGCGGCGTTCTTGCCGAACGACCCCTTGACGATTTCCTCCAGCGGCTTGCCTTCCCACTCGGTTCCCTTGAGCGCGTTGTTGCCGTTGTTGACATAGGCCAGGTGGTGCTTGTCGTGATGAAATTCGAGCGTCTCGCGCGACATGATCGGAGCCAGCGCGTCGTGAGGATAAGGCAGTTCGGGCAGCGTGAAGGCCATGGGACGGCTCCTTGGGAGGTAAGCGGGCGAAATCGAAACCCTCGCGGAGGGATAGGGTTCCTTCGCCCGTTAATTTAGCCGTCCCCTGGCTCTGCGGCAACTCCGTCGGGCGCGGACCGAGTCCGAGCGATAGTTTGGCGTCTTGCGGCGGTTCGACGCGGGCCTATGGCGCAGCTTGGCGCTATGGCGTAAATCGAGGCCTGAGCGGCGGTGGAGGGTTGATGTTCAAGCACATTCTGATCCCAACGGACGGTTCGGATCTTTCGCGCAAGGCGGTTCTCTATGGCGTCCAGCTCGCGAAGGCGTCCGGAGCGAAGGTGACGGCGCTGACGATCGCCGAGCCTTACCGCGTCGCCTCGATGGACGCCGTGCTGGTGTCGATAGGCGAGGACGAATACGACGAGGAGTCGCGCCGCATCTCCGACAGGGCGCTGGAGCAGGTCAAAATGGCCGCGGAGGCGGCGGGCGTGTCCTGCGAGGCGATCCGCGAGGTCCATGATCAACCCTATCGCGCAATCATCGATTCGGCGCACGCGCTCGGTTGCGACCTGATCGTCATGGCGTCGCACGGCCGGCGCGGAATCTCAGCTCTTCTGCTGGGCAGCGAAACCGTCAAGGTGCTGACCCATTCGACCGTCCCGGTGTTGGTCTACCGCTGAGCTCCACGCGGGACCGCCGCCGCAAGCAAGTTGTCTTTTGCCCGGTCGGCGCGGCCCTGCCTCAGCCGGACCAATTGCTGGTCGGCGAGCACGCCGATCAGGATGACCGTCCCCATGACGGCGAAATTGAGCGAGCTTGGAATGCCGAGCAGATTGACCAGGTTCTGCAGAACCTGAAGCAGAATGGCGCCGAGCACGATGCCCAGGATCGAACCCTCGCCGCCGCGCAAGGAACAGCCTCCGAGAACCGCAGCCGCTATTCCGTAGAGCTCGTAGAAATTGCCGTGCGAGGCGGGCGAGATCGAGCGCGTGTACATCGTCAGGAATATCGACGACACGCCCGCGAGGGCGCCGCAAATCACGTAGGCGGCCACAATGACCTTCTTGGTCGCAATGCCGGAGAAACGCGCCGCCTCTTCGTTCTTGCCGATGGCGAACAGGTAGCGCCCGAAGACCGAGCGATGCAGCAGCACCCCCATGATCGCGGCGACAATCAGGAAGATGACGAAGGTGTGCGGGATGCCATAGGTCCGTCCAGTCGTGATCCATTCGAGCGCCGGAAAGCTCTGGCCGAACTCGAATCCGGCTGTCCCGTCGTCGGTGTACCAGCGAGCGACGCCACGATAGATCAGGAGTCCGCAAAGCGTCACAACGAAGGGCTGCAGATTCATTCGCGTGACGAGAAACCCATGCACCCAGCCAAGAATCACGCCGAAACCGATAATGATGAGAACGGCGAGGATCCAAGGCAGGTGATAGTTCACGAGCAAGTCGACGAAGACGACGCCAAACAGGGCGAATTCCGAGCCGATCGAAAGGTCGATGCCGCCCGTAATGATGACGAAGCCTTCGCCGATGGAGAACAGGCCGAACAACCCGACGAGATTGGCGGTGTTCTCCAGATTGATCGGCGAGATGAAGCGCGGGTTGAGAAACGCCACCACCGCGCCAACGACGACAATGAGCAGGAAAAGTCCGAGATCTTTCTTCAGCATCACGCCGCACTCTGCTCCGCTTCGCGAGCGACGGCGAGCCGCATCACGTTCTCCTCGCTAAACTGGTCGCGATTTAGCGTTCCACTGATCGCGCCTTCCTGCATCACCACGATGCGGTCGCTGACCCCGATCACCTCCTCCATGTCGGAGGAAATCATCAGGATCGCGACGCCCGCGTCGGCCAGCCCTCGCATCAGCGAATAGATTTCGGACTTCGAGCCGACGTCAATGCCCCGTGTCGGCTCGTCGAAGATCATCACCCTGGGGCTCATCGACAGCCATTTGGCGAGGACCACCTTCTGCTGGTTGCCGCCCGAAAGCGTGCCCACTCGCGCCTCGACGTCAGAAGTCTTGATGTTGAGGGACTGGCGTTGCCGCTCCGCATTCTTGCGCTCCGCCGCTGAGTTGACGAGGAAGTTCCGCGCGAAAGCGAGGATGTTCGGCAACGAGATGTTCTCGCTCACCGAATCCTCAAGCACCAGACCGCTCCGCTTGCGATCCTCCGGCGCGAGATAAATTCCGAGGGCGATTGCATCTTTGGCCGAACGAATGTGGACAAGTGCGCCGCTGAGACGAATTTCGCCTCCCAGGATGGGGTCAATTCCGAACAAGGCGCGCGCGAGCTCCGTCCGCCCCGCGCCGATCAATCCGGCCATGCCCAGAATCTCGCCTGCTCTCAGCGAAAGACTCACGGCATTTCCGGGGCGAGAAAGGGTCCGTAAGCCTGCGACCTCCAGCAGGTTCGCGCCCGGAGGCGATTTGGGCGGGATGTAGAGCGATTTTAGGTCTCGCCCGATCATGAGGCGGATCATGGCGTCGCGATGGATCTGGTCGTGAGCGAGCTCGCCGACGACCGCCCCGTCGCGGAGGACAACCACGCGGTCCGCGCAGGTCTCCACTTCGTTCAGCCGGTGGGTGATAAAGATGATCGACACGCCGTCGGCCTTGAGCTCGCCGATGACACGCATCAACCGATCGGTCTCGGTGGACGTCAGGCTCGAGGTTGGCTCATCCATGATGACGACCCGGGCGTTGAGCGAGAGCGCCTTGGCGATCTCCAACAACTGGCGCTGCGCAAGCGAGAGGTCGGAAACCAGATCGTCGACCTCGAAGTCGACGTCGAGTCGCTTCAGCAACGGCGCCACGATGCGTTTCGTCGTCTTGCGGTCAACGAGCTTCAGGGGGCCGGCCGACAGCGGCTCCCGCCCGATCAGCACATTGGCGCCAACATCGAGATTGTCGAAGAGGTTCAGTTCCTGATGAACGAAAGCTATTCCGGAACTCAGCGATTCGGAGACGGTGAGCGAGCTGTGCGGAGCGCCGTCGATCTCGATCGTTCCCTGGTCAGGTTTCACCACCCCGCCGAGGATCTTCATCAGGGTGGACTTGCCCGCGCCATTCTCGCCGATCAGCGCGAGAACCTCGCCGCGGTTCACCGTCAGGCCGACATGCGAAAGGGCGCGAACGCCGGGATAGCTCTTGCTGATGTCAACCAGCCGAAGGAGGGGATCGGCCAAATGCAGTCCTTAATGAAAAGACGGCGTCGCGTTTGACCGCGACGCCCTAACTCAGAAGTCAGAAAGCAAGCGAACGCTGCTTTGCGTCCACTGGTCCCGCCTACTTCTTGCCCTGGCGCTCCTTGAGTTCCGCCCAGAAGGCGTCAACGTTGTCCTTGCTGATGATCTTGGTCGGGATGATGATGAGGCCATTCGCGGGAATGAACGATTTGTCTCCTTCGAGATACTTCGCCATGTCCTTCATGCCCTGATAACCCCACTCGTAGGGCTGCTGGACGACGGTTGAGGCAATCGTTCCTTCCTTGACGCCGCCGAGCGTGATGGGATCCTCGTCGAAGCCGATGACCGTGATTTGGCCGAGCTTACCGGCGTCCTTCAGCGCCGTATAGATGTCCGGCGTGTTGTAGGAATAATAGCCGACCATGCAGTTGATCTCGGGATGAGCGGTCAGCGTGTCCTCGACGTTGCGCTTCGATCGGGTCCTGTCGATGTCGTCGGCGCGCACGTCGACGAGCTCGATCTTGGAGCCCTTGATCGTATCCTTGAAGCCCTCGATGCGCTCACGCGCGTTGTCGGCGCCGGGCAGACCGACGAAGCCCATGCACTTGCCGCCGTTCGGTAGCGCCTTCAGCGCAATCTCGCCGGCCTGCTTGCCCGCATCGACGTTGCTCGAGCCGATATAAGCGACGCGGCTGCTCTTCGGCGCATCGCTGTCGGTGGTGAACAACGCGACCTGCTTGCCAATCCGATCCAGCGCGTCGCCCATGGTCTTCGGGTCGACGGCGCTGACCATGATGCCCGAGACGCCAGCGGCGACCAGGTCATCCATCAGGCGGGTCTGGATCGCCGCAGACGATTGTTCTGGATACTTGAAGTCGAGCTTGTAATTCGGAAGTTCGCCCTGCGCCTTCTTTACGCCCGCTTCAGCCGCCTTCCAGAAGTCCGACGCGCCGTTCACGACGAACACGAGCGTCTTTTTGTCCGCTGCCTGGGCTGAGCCAGCGAGGCCGAACAGCGCAGCCGCAGCGACGCCGGCTAATAGAACTCTTTTCATTCGATTTCCTCCCTGGGATATCCGAAACAGCAGGTTCTATGCTGGCGGATATTTTCGCGTTCGAGCCTCTGGCCGGCCCTGGACGGGTGATTTCCTAGAGTCAGGTTCGGATGCGGTCAAGCGCGAGGCGGCGGGACGGTCGGAAAAACCGAGCGATGGGAGCGGCTTCGCTCACTCGGCGATGGTCAATCCGACGCCGCCGGCGCTGAGCGTCCGGCCGTTGGCCGCCGCGTCCTCGACCCGGTCAAGCCTCAGAAGCGCGAGCGCTTCGCGCCCCGACGACGACCCGAGCACGCCAACGGCAAGCTCGCGGTCCACGATAGGCGCGCCCGGCGCCGGCGGCGGCCCGGCCAGCTTGACGCGCACGATCCGGCGGCGCGTCGTTCCGCGGTGCTTCATGCGCGAAACGACCTCCTGGCCGACATAACAGCCCTTGTCGAAATCGACGCCGTGCAAAAGGTCGAGGTTGACGTCGTGCGGGAAGGCGTCGCCGTAGGCGAAGTCGAGCCCGCCCGTCGGCGCGACGGCGCCGATGCGCAGGCCCTCATACTCGTTGACGTGCTCCGCCCCGATGGCGCCTGCGGTCGGGCGCGGCAGGATTGCCCGCCAGCCCAGGCGCGGATCGCGCGGATCGGCGTAGATGAGGGCGCCCTCGATCGCTGGCGGCTCGTCGCCCCAGAAGGCGGCGACCGCGCGGCCGGCGCTTAGGTCGGCGATCGTCACCTTGGCGCGCAACTTGTAGAACCCGAGCCGCCTGGCGAGTTCGGGCGCCTGCGCCGCCGCGCAATCGAGGAGATAGGCCGCGCCGTCGGCGTCGGGCGCGCGCACGACAATCATGTCGAACAGTATCTTGCCCTGCGGCGTGAGCAGCGCCGCGTAGTGCGCTTTGCCCGGCTCGAGCCCCTCTATATCGTTGGTGAGGAGACCCTGCAGAAAACCTGCCGCATCCGCGCCGCTCACCGAAACGACGCCACGATTCCCGAGCACGGCGGCCTTCTTGCTCATCGTTCGCCTCCAGTCGCGCTTGCAAGGACGGAGACTGTCAAATAGGCCGCTTTCGCGCCACTGCAAGAAAGGAATAAGGCTATGCCGCCGGTTTTCGATTGCGTGCTCGTCAATGGGACCGTTGTCAATCAGGACGGGATCGGCGTCCGCGACATCGGCGTTCGCGACGGACGCATCGCCGGGATCGGCGCCTTGGGCGCAGCCGCGGCGGGCGAACGCATCGATTGCCGCGGCTTGCACATTCTTCCCGGCGTTATCGATTCCCAGGTCCATTTTCGCGAGCCCGGCCTCGTTCACAAAGAGGACCTTGAGACCGGCTCGCGCGCGGCCGTGCTCGGCGGCGTGACCGCGGTATTCGAAATGCCCAATACCGATCCGACGACGACCAGCGCCGAGGCCCTCGCCGACAAGCTTCTCCGGGCGAAGGGCCGCATGCATTGCGACTTTGCGTTCTGGGTCGGCGGCACGCATGAAAACGTCGCCGATCTGCCCGAACTCGAGCGCCTGCCGGGAGCGGCGGGAATCAAGGTGTTCATGGGCTCATCGACCGGGCGCCTCCTGGTCGCGGACGACGAGGGGGTGCTGGCGATCCTCAAGCGCATCCGCCGCCGCGCGGCGTTCCACAGCGAGGACGAGGCGCGACTCAACGAGCGCAAGCCGCTCCGCGTCGCCGGCGACCCGTCCTCCCATCCGGTCTGGCGGGATGAGATCGCAGCCCTGCGATCGACCGAGCGCCTGATCCGCCTCGCGCGCGAGGCGCGGGCGCAAGTGCACGTTTTGCACATCTCGACCGGCGAGGAGATGGATTTTCTGGCGAGCGCCAAGGACGTGGCCAGCTGCGAGGCGACGCCGCATCACCTGACGCTGAGCGCCGAGGACTACCCGCGCCTCGGGACAAAAATGCAGATGAACCCGCCGGTGCGCGGTCCGGGCCATCGCGACGCGATCTGGCGCGGCCTTCAGGCGGGCGTCGTCGACGTCCTCGGCTCCGACCACGCACCCCACACGCTGGAAGAGAAGGCCAGGCCCTATCCGGCGAGCCCGTCCGGCATGACCGGCGTCCAGACGCTCGTTCCGATCATGCTCGACCATGTCAATGCGGGACGGCTCACGCTTGCGCGGCTTGTGGATCTGACCAGCGCCGGGCCCCAGCGCCTGTTCGGCATTATCGGCAAGGGCCGCATCGCCGCGGGCTACGACGCCGACTTCACGATCGTCGACATGAAGCGCAGCGAGACCATCCGCGACCCCTGGATCGCCTCGCGCTCGCGCTGGACCCCGTACGACGGCAGGACGGTCACAGGATGGCCGGTCGGAACCATCATTCGCGGGCGCCGGGTGATGTGGGAGCGAGACATTGTCGGACCGCCGGCGGGGGAAGCGGTGAGGTTTTGGGGTTGATACTCCTAACCGCCCATCACCTGCATCGTAAGCCAGGTCGCCGCCAGCGCCGGCTTGTGGGCTCCCTCGATCTCGACGCTCAGTTCGTAGGTCAATCGCCATTCGCGCGCCGAGCGCGCCGTCACCGCCTGCAAGGTGAAATGCCCGCGCACCCGGCTTCCCGATCGGACGGGATGGATAAAGCGCACCTTGTCGAAGCCGTAGTTCACGCCATGGACAGCGCCTTCGATTCTGGGCAGCGCGCTATAGGCCATCGTCGAAAGCAGCGAGAGGGTGAGAAAGCCATGGGCGACCGTGCCGCCGAACGCGGTCGCGCTCGCCCCCTCGGGATCGACATGGATGAACTGCTCGTCTTCGGTGACTTTGGCGAAGGCGTCGATCCGCTCCTGATCGACGGTTAGCCAACGGGAGACGAAGCTTCGCCCGACCATCGCGGAGAGGTCCGCGGCCGGGACCTTCTTCACGTCCGCCCAATCGTTCATGTCTCGCCTCCGAACATCGATGGCGGCGCGGCGACCGATAGTCCGCCGTCCACAGGCAGGATCGCGCCGGTCGTATAGGCGCCGCCTCGCCCGGTGAGGAACAGGATCGCGCCGGCGATGTCGTCTTTGCGCCCAAGCCGGCCCATTGGCACCGTTTTGGCGCCCCGCGCCGCGCCCGCTTCGTCGCCAATCGCGAACCGCGTCATGTTGGTGGGAAACGGCCCCGGCGCGATGGCGTTGACGGTTGTCTGCCGGCCGGCGAACTCCTGGGCGAGAATGCGGGTCAGGTGGTGCACGGCCGCTTTCGAGGCGGAATAGGCATAAGCGGTTTCGGCGCCCGTCGTCGTGCCCATGACCGAGCCGAGATTGACGATCGTCGAGGGCCGCTCGGCGCTGGCCGACGCGAACAGCATCGGCGCGAGATCGCGAGTGAGCGAGAACAGGCCAGCGACATTGACGCTCATCACCCGTTCCCAGGCCTTCCAGGGATAGGTCTCGAACCGCTCGCCCCAGGTCAGGCCGGCATTGTTGACGAGAATGTGCAAGACATCCGTGCGCCTGCGGGTCTCCGCCGCCAGCGCCGAGACTCCGGCTTCGTTCGCCACCGTGCCGCCGAAGCCCTCGCACGGGCCGAGCGCCGAGAGCTCATTCGCCGCCTGTTCGCAGGCCTCGGCCTTGCGCGAGGCGATCAGGACCCGCGCCCCGGCGCTGAGCAGCGCCTCGGCGCAGATCCGCCCGAGGCCGGTCGCCCCGCCGGTTACGAGCGCGGTGCGGCCCTGGACGGAAAAAAGCTCGTTTGCGCTCAACATGGCTCCCTGCGCCGATCACGATTTGCTAAGGACCATAGCAATTCCGCGGCGAGGGCCAAACTGCGGGCGCCGATCGCGTCGGACTGGTGAAAATCTGGCCGTGGGCCCATGTCCGGCGCTCGGTCCGTTTCGCCTCGGGGGAACGAAGGATGGTGGAAGAGAAGCCGCTCCGCTTTGTCGTCATGGTGGGGAGCCTGCGGAAAGGCTCCTTCAACGCGGCGATCGCCCGCGCTTTGCCCCTGCTTGCGCCCGAAGGCGTTTCAATCGCGCCGCTCGGGTCGGTCGGCGACTTCCCGCTCTATAACCAGGATCTTCAGGTTCAGGGCTTTCCGGCCGCCGTCCTCGCGATGGCGGACGCGATTCGGGCCGCGGACGGCGTCATCATCGTCACGCCGGAGTATAACCACTCGATTCCCGGCGGCCTTAAAAACGCAATCGACTGGATCTCCCGTCTGCCCGATCAGCCTTTCGCCGCCAAGCCCGTCGCGCTTGAGAGCGCTTCGCAGGGACTCTGGGGCGGTTTGCGCGCCCAGCTCGCCTTGCGCCAGATGTTCGTCTATCTCGACGGTCGCCTGCTCCTTAAGCCCGAGGTGATCATTCCGCAGGTTCAGACCAAGGTCGACCCCTCGACCGGCGAACTGACCGATCCGGCGACGCGCGGCTTCATCGCCGACCAGCTGAAGGCCTTCGCCGCTTTCGTCCGGCGTTGACGGGGGATCGGGCGCCGACCACATTGGTAAAGCGCCCCGTGGAGCCGCCGCTCATGAAAGTCTCGCTTGTCCAGATGAATTCGATCGCCGACAAGGCCGCCAATATCGCTGCGGCCGAGGCGCTGATCGAGCGCGCGGTCGCCGAGGAGGGGCCGGACTGGGTGCTCTTGCCGGAACAGTTCGACTGGGCCGGCGGTTCGCGGGCGGAGAAGCTGGCCAACGCCGAGCGCCTGCCCGGCGGGCCGGCCTATACGATGGCGCAAGGCCAGGCGATCAAGCATCGGATTTTCGTCCATGCCGGGTCGATCATGGAGAGGATCGACGGCGAGGACCGCTACCACAACACCTCCGTCGTCTTTAATCGCGACGGCGAGGAGATCGCCCGCTACCGCAAGATCCACCTCTTCGATGTCATGACGCCGGACGGAACCGCCTACAAGGAGAGCGCGACGGTGAAGGCTGGCGACGCGGTCGTCACCTACGATTGCGAAGGGGTCACTGTCGGCTGCTCGATCTGCTACGATCTGCGCTTTCCCGATCTCTTCCAGGCGCTGGCCGAGAAGGGCGCCGAAATGATCGCGATGCCGGCCGCCTTCACCATGCAGACCGGAAAAGACCATTGGGAGGTGCTGCTGCGCGCCCGCGCGATCGAAACGGAAACTTACGTCTGCGCGAGCGCCCAGACCGGGTCGTTTACGGTCGGCAACGAGCAGCGCCAGACTTACGGCCACTCGCTCGTCGCCGACCCTTGGGGCCACGTGGTGGCCAAGGCCTCCGACGGCGTCGGGATCGTCTCAGCCCGGATAGACCCGGCGCGGGTCAAGAAGGTGCGCGCGATGATCCCGGTCGCCGAGCACAAGGCAAAGATCGCCCGCGCCTGAGGCCCGGAATTCAGCCCCATCGCAAAAAACATGGGCAGGCCATTGTTTATTATGCTTTTCGCCCGGCTCGACGCACGCCATTAGTGGCGGCCGACGGCTGCAAACAATCGAACATTCGGACCCTTCGCTCATGGCCGACGACGAACTCGACCTGAACACCCTCGCCGACGATGAGCTCGTCGAGCAGATGCACGACGACCTCTATGACGGCCTCAAGGAAGAAATCGAGGACGGCGTCAAGATCCTCCTCGATCGCGGCTGGGTTCCCTATGACGTGCTGACCAAGGCGCTGGTCGAGGGCATGCGCATCGTCGGCATCGATTTTCGCGACGGCATCCTGTTCGTGCCTGAAGTGCTGATGTCGGCCAACGCGATGAAGGCGGGCATGGCGATCCTGCGTCCCCTGCTCGCGGCGACCGGCGCGCCGAAAATGGGCAAGATGGTGATCGGCACCGTCAAGGGCGACATCCACGACATCGGCAAGAACCTGGTCTGCATGATGATGGAGGGCGCCGGCTTCGAGGTGTTCGACATCGGCATCAACAACAGCGTCGAGAAATATCTCGAGGCGATCGAGAAGCATCAGCCCGAGATCCTCGGCATGTCGGCGCTGCTGACGACCACCATGCCCTATATGAAGGTCGTCATCGACACGCTGAAGGAAAAGGGCATGCGCAACGATCACATCGTGCTCGTTGGCGGCGCGCCGCTCAACGAGACCTTCGCCGAGGCGATCGGCGCCGACGCCTATTGCCGCGATGCGGCGGTCACGGTCGAGACCGCGAGGGCCCTGCTCGCGCGCCGGCAAGGAACGGTCCAGGCGCACGAGAAAGTGTGATTTGAAGCGCCATGACCCCCGCGCCCGCAATCCGGAGGGTGTCACCCCCGCGCAAGCGGGGGTCCAGAGCAGCCGCCGCGGACTCTCGATGCGGCTTCAATGCGACAAACGTCGGCGCCTCATGATCGGGATCCCCGCGTTCGCGGGGATGACAGTCACGGGGCGCCCGAGGTCGCCGACATCTCCACTGAGGCGAGCTACCCTCGGCGCAAGGACGGCGCGCGCAAGATCCTCGTCATTGCCTGCGGCGCGCTGGCGCGCGAAGTGCTGGCGCTTGAGCTCGAACACATCGACGTCGCCTGCCTGCCAGCGCAATTGCATAACCATCCCGGGCGCATTCCCGATGCGATGCGGGCCAAGATCCGCGCCAATCGCTCGGCCTACGACGAGATCCTCTGCCTCTACGGCGACTGCGGGACCGGCGGCGAGCTCGACCGCGTGCTCGTGGAAGAGGGCGTGACGCGTATCGAGGGCGCGCATTGCTATGCCTTTTACGCCGGCGAGGCGGCGTTCTCGCGACTCGCCGAGGAGGAGCCGGGCACATTCTACCTCACAGATTTTCTCGTCCGCCACTTCGACGCGCTTGTCATCCGCGGGCTCGGGCTCGACCGATTCCCGCAACTGCGCGACGACTATTTCGCCAATTACCGCCGCGTCGTTCATCTGGCGCAGTTCGACGACCCCGATCTCGCGTCAAAGGCAAAGGCCGCAGCCGACCGGCTCGGCCTTGGCTACGAGCGCCGCTTCACCGGCCTTGAGGGGATCCGCGCCTTCCTTGGCGCGCCGCACGCGAAGGAAGCGCCATGGCCACCCTGACCATCCTCTACTGGCGCGACATCCCGAGCCAGGTCATTGTCAAGGCTGGGCGTTCGGCGGCCAAACGCGAATTGTCCGAGCGCTTCATCCGCGCGATCGATGCGGCTGCGATGCACGCCGGCGCGAAGAGCGACGACGCCTATCTCTCCGAATGGCGGCGCGGCACGCCGATCCCCTGTGGCGACGATCTGGAACAGGAAGCCGCCGCGGCCGCGGAGCGACTGGAGAAGGAATACGACACCCACCGCCTGGCCCTGCTTGCCAGGCATGATGGGCGCGAAGGCCCGCCTTGACCGCGCTCACGCCGTCGGCGTTCGAGCCGCGCGGCAAATGGCCGCCGCCGCGGCGCAATCCATGGATGAGGACCT
The DNA here is from genome assembly GCA_963806935.1 of uncultured Alphaproteobacteria bacterium. Lineage (GTDB taxonomy): Bacteria > Pseudomonadota > Alphaproteobacteria > Rhizobiales > Beijerinckiaceae > Roseiarcus. Next base: position 37,062 of record CAWEAT010000012.1, on the reverse strand, counting down.
GGAGCGTCCGCCATTCGGCGCTGCTGGAGCGCCTCTATAAGCGCTTCGAAGCGGTGATCGGCGCCGCCGCTCCGAGCCTTGCGCGGCTCGGCTTCGCCCGCCTCGAGCGCCCCGTCGCCGCGGTGGAGGCGGGCGTCAAGGGCTTCCTGTTCGACTGCCGGATGTGCGGCGATTGCGTGCTGTCGAAGACGGGCATGTCATGTCCGATGAACTGCCCGAAAGGGCTGCGCAACGGCCCCTGCGGCGGCGTCCGCTCAGACGGCAATTGCGAGGTCTATCCCGATATGCCTTGCGTTTGGGCGCTGGCCTACGAGGGCAGTCTCGGCATGGGCGAGGGTCGTGCGATCGCGGAGATTCTACCGCCGGTCAACCACGCCCTCAAAGGCTCTTCGGCGTGGCTCAGACTCGCGCGCGAAAAGGCCGGGGCGCGCGGATGATGGCCGCCGCGCTTCCCCATCCCCACGACATCGGCGCCGATCCGGCCGCCCCGCTCGTCGACCTTCCCGGACATTCGTCGCGTGGTCGGCTCGAGCGGGTGCTTCGGCGCGGCGAGTTCGCGGTCACGGCCGAGCTCAGTCCACCCGATTCGGCCAATGTCGAGGACGTCGAGCAACGGGCGCGCAATTTCGAGGGCTGGGTCGACGGCATCAACGCCACCGACGGCTCCGGCGCGCATTGCCACATGTCGAGCGTCGCGGTCTGCGCGATCCTGACCCGGATCGGCTATTCGCCGGTGATGCAGATTTCCTGCCGCGACTATAACCGCATCGCCATCCAGGGCAACGTGCTCGGCGCCGCGGCGCTCGGCGTTGGCAACGTCCTCTGCCTCACCGGCGACGGCGTGCAATGCGGCGATCATCCCGAGGCGAAGCCGGTCTTCGATCTCGATTCGATCTCGTTGCTCTCGATCATCAGCGCGATGCGCGACGAGTCCCGGTTCATGTCGGGGCGGAAACTGACCACCGCCCCGCGCGTCTTCCTCGGCGCGGCCGAGAACCCGTTCGCGCCGCCGCATGATTTCCGCGCTCATCAGGCTTGGCAAAAAGATCGCGGCCGGCGCGCAGTTCGTCCAGACCCAATATTGCTTCGACCTCGCTGCGCTGAAGCGGTTCATGGTAAAGGCGCGCGACATGGGCCTCGATCAGCGCTGTTTCATTCTGGTCGGCGTCGGCCCTCTCGCCTCCGCCAGGGCCGCTCGCTGGATGCGCGCCAGCGTCGCCGGGGTCCATATCCCCGACGCCGTGATCGCGCGGCTCGAGGGCGCAGCCGATGAGCGCGCGGAGGGCAAGCGCATCTGCATCGAGATGATCCAGGCTTTGCGCGAGGAGCCGGGCGTCGCCGGGGTGCACGTGATGGCCTATCGGCAGGAGCAGAAGGTCGCCGAGATCGTCCACGAGTTGGGGGTCTTGCGCGGCCGCACGCCGTGGCGGCGCGATTTCGTTGCGAAGATGCAGCCGGTCGAGAGCCTGGAGGGGTGATGTTTTTCGTCATTGCGAGGAGCGAAAGCGACGAAGCAATCCAGGGGACGTCAGGTTCTTACGCTTCCCTGGATTGCTTCGCGTCGCTCGCAATGACGCCCGTCTGTACTTGCAAAGGATTCGTCCGCCGATGACCGACACCATCGTCTCCTCCGCCACTAAAGAGGTCGTGATCGGCTTCGAGCGCCGCTTCGTGATGATCGGCGAGCGCATCAATCCGACCGGGCGCAAGTCGCTCGCGGCCGAGATGGCGGCGGGCGACTATAGCCGGGTCGCGGCCGAGGCGCTGGCCCAGGTCGAGGCCGGCGCGCAGATGCTTGACGTCAACGCCGGCATTCCGCTCGCCGACGAGCCGCGCATCCTCGCCGAATGCATCAAGCTGGTGCAGCAGACGGTCGAGGTCCCGCTGTCGATCGATTCCTCGATCGTCGAGGCGCTCGAGGCGGGCCTTGCGGCCTATAAGGGCCGGCCGCTGGTCAATTCGGTCACCGGCGAGGAGGAGCGGCTGGAGCGCGTGCTGCCGCTTATCAAGAAATACGACGCGGCGGTGATTGCGATCTCAAACGACGAGACCGGCATCTCCGAGGACCCGGACGTCCGCTATGCAGTCGCCAAGAAGATCGTCGAGCGGGCGGCCGATTATGGCATCAAGCGCCAGGACGTGGTCGTCGATCCGCTGGTCATGCCGGTCGGCGCGATCAACGACGCGGGCGCGCAGCTCATGCGCCTGCTTCGCCGCCTCCATGGCGAGCTCAAGGTCAACACCAGCTGCGGCGCATCGAATTTCTCATTCGGCCTGCCCAACCGCCGGGGCCTCGCGGCGACCTTCCTGCCGATGATGATCGGCGCCGGGCTGACTTCGGCGATCATGAACCCGCTCCACGCCGAAGACATCCAGGCGATCCTCGGGGCCGACGTCGTGATGGGGCACGATCCCAATTGCGGGGCCTGGATCCGCAAATACCGCGAGCCGGCGCCGGAGGGCGAGGCAGGCGCGGGCGGCGGCCGGCGCGAGGGGCGCAGACGAGCCAGAGTTTGAGCGTTTGCCGTTGAGCGCGCACCGCGTCGTCTTCACACCGTCCGGAAAGCGCGGCGAGTTCGCAGACGGCGCGAGCCTGCTCGCCGCCGCGCGCGAGCTTGGCGTCGATCTCGATTCGGTCTGCGGCGGAAGGGGCATCTGCGGCCGCTGCCAGGTGGATATCGCCGAGGGCGATTTCGCCAAGCACGCGATTCACTCGAGCGCCGATCATGTAACCCCATGGGGCGAGGTCGAGAGCCGCTACGCCGAAAAGCGCGGCCCGCTTGGCCCCGGCCGCCGGCTCGGCTGCCAGGCCCGGATCTGCGGCGATCTTATCGTCGACGTGCCGCCCGAAAGCCAGGTCCATCGTCAGGTCGTCCGCAAGCGCGCCGAGTCGCATCCGATCGAGATCGATCCGGTCGTCCGCCTCTATTACGTCGAGGTCGCCGAGCCGGACATGCACGAGCCCGCGAGCGATCTTCGCCGCGTGCAGCTCGCGCTCCGCGAGCAATGGGGCCTTGCCGAAACGGACGCCGATCTTGCCACGCTTGCCGGCCTGCAGAAGGCGCTGCGCGCGGGGCAGTGGAAAGTCACCGCAGCGGTGCGCAAGGGCCGCGACATCGTCGCGCTCATGCCGGGCTTCGCCGAGCGCGCCTATGGCGTCGCCATCGACGTCGGCTCGACCACGATCGCCGCCCACTTGACCGATCTCATGACGGGCGAGGTCGTCGCCGCTGTCGGAGCGATGAACCCGCAAATCCGGTTCGGCGAGGATCTCATGAGCCGGGTCTCCTACGTGATGATGAACCCGGGCGGCGACAAGGAGCTGACGCGGGCCGTGCGCGAGGCCATGAACGGGCTGATCGGCGAGGCCGCGCGCGAGGCCGGCGTCGCGCGCGGCGAAATCCTGGAGGCGACGGTCGTCGGCAATCCGATCATGCATCATCTCGTTCTCGGCCTCGATCCGACTGAGCTCGGCGGCGCGCCGTTCGCGCTGACCGTCGATGCGGCCTACGAAGCGCGCGCCCGCGAGCTCGGGCTCGACATCGCGCCCGGCGCGTTCGTGTACGCGCTGCCCTGCATCGCCGGCCATGTCGGCGCCGATGCCGCCGGCGTTGTGCTCGCCGAGGGGCCCTATCTCAAGGACGAGCTCACGCTTCTGGTCGACGTCGGCACCAACGCCGAGATCGTGTTCGGCAATCGCGAGCGGCAGCTCGCCTGCTCGTCGCCGACCGGGCCGGCGTTCGAGGGCGCGCAGATTTCCTGCGGCCAGCGCGCTGCGCCGGGCGCGATCGAGCGGGTGCGCATCGATCGCTCGACCTTTGAGCCGCGGTTCAAGGTGATCGGCTGCGACCTCTGGTCGGACGCGCCCGGCTTCACCGCGGCGACCGAGAGGACCGGCGTCACTGGCGTCTGCGGCTCGGGCATCATCGAGGCGATCGCCGAAATGTTCCTCGCCGGGATCGTCTCGGAGGACGGCGTGATCGACGGCGCGCTGGCGAGCCGAACGACGCGGGTCGAGCAGGTCGGCCGCACCTTCGCCTATGTGCTGAGCGAAGGACCGCCGCGGCTTCTCATCTACCAGACCGACGTGCGCGCGATCCAGCTCGCCAAGGCCGCGCTTTATGCCGGCGCCAAGCTGCTCACGGAGCGGACGGGCGCTGCGCCCGAACGGGTCACCCTCGCCGGCGCCTTCGGCAGCCACATCGATCCGGCTTATGCGATGACGCTCGGCCTCATTCCCGATTGCGATCTCGCCAAGGTCGCGAGCGCCGGCAACGCCGCGGGGACAGGCGCGCGCATCGCCCTGCTCAACCTCGCCGCGCGGGCGGAAATCGAGAACGTGGTGAGGGGAATCGAGAAGATCGAAACCGCGATCGAGCCTGCCTTCCAGCGCCATTTCGTCGCCGCGATGGCGTTCCCCAACAAGGAGGACGCCTTCCCGAATCTTAGCCAGCGCGTCCAACTGCCGGCGCGCAAGGAGCCGGGCGCAGAGGGCGGACGCAGGAGGCGGCGGTCGGCCTCGCCGGAGACGACGTAGGCGGTAAACGTTCGCGCGCCTATTGGTTGGCGATGATCCTGATCGGCGCGCCGAGCAGCGTGATCGGCAGCGCGACGATCGCGCCGACCCCGCTCACGGCTGTGTCACCCACGTCGCCGGCGCTGGCGATCTGACTGCTATCCCCCTTGCGAGAACGGCGCGCAGGTCGGGCGCGACGGCCGCGAGCTGAGCGAATTTATCGTGGTTCGTCGCGTCGGTGGCTTTGACGTCGGTCAGGTCGATGACCGTCGCGCCCAGCGAGGCAAGCTCCGTCGACGTCGGGGCTGTCGCCAACCCTGGTGACGCCGCCCCCGATCTTCCCCGAGAGAAACAGCGCTCGGTCGTCCTGGGAAAGGACGATGTAGAAGGGTCTGCGCGGATTGCCAAAGCGGCGCATCTGCGATTTGAACACGTCGATATCGATATCGGGCGCAGCGAGAAATACATACCCGATCTTGTCCGCGTGACTGAGGTCGCCCGAAATCTTGATCTGCCGGAACGCTTCGACCGTCACCCAATTGCCCATCGAGTGGGCGAGCACATTCACCTTTTCGGCGTTGCTTGACAGCAGAAGACGCAGCGTGTGCTCGAGGCCGTCGCGAGCCGCGGTCGCGCTGTTGAGGTCATAGACATAGGCGGTGGCCTTTCCGCGCGACGCCCAGGTGAACAGCACCGGGACGCCGGGCGCCTTCGAAGTCGTGAGCAAGCTCCGCCAATCGGTAGAGCCCCTTCGGCGAACATCGTATTGAAGCCGTGAATGAACAGGAAGACCTTGCGGCTTCCCGGCGGCCGTTTCGCGAGTTGAGCGTTGAGCGCCTGAACGAACGCCTTGTCGCCGTCGAGATATCTTTCGTCGCGGACGACGAAATCGACATTCGGGTCACCGGGCGGCGTGGTCGCCCATTCGATCTCGCCCTGCCTATGGTTCGGCGGGACCGAGACGGTCAGCTCGGCGTAGTCGGTCGCAGTCGCGCTGTCGCCGTTGAAGAGCGTGCCCGGCCGCTCGTCACGCTCCCGCGTCGTCGCGACGAGCAGGGTATGATCGACCGCGCCGGGGGGACTATAGGCCACGGCGCTGAGGAAGCCGGTCTCAGGCCGCGAGGCGCAGCCAACGAGAGAGAAGGCGACAACCACGATCGCCAAAATGGAAAACGATCGCCGCGACCGCGTCGACGAGCCTTAAGGACGAGGCGCCCGTTCGCCCCGCGAAGTCAACCACGTAAGCCCCCGCGCGCAATCGCCAGTGTCTGAGATTGAAAGACCGGCCCCCGGAAGCCTCCTTAAGGCGCCGCCCTCTCGATTGACAGCGAAAATACGCTCCGGCGCGTTTCCTTTGTCCTTATCTGTTGCCTATCGATTATGGCCGGGACGCGCTGGGCGCTCTCGGTCAGGCCCAGCGCCCGCCCGGATTTGCTCGAAACCCGGCCCGGCGGGGCACGTCGCCCCAGGATCGAGCTTCTCCGGTCAAGGCCAATTGTGGCTTACCCTATGGTCGCGCCAGCAATGCTGCCGCCGGTTCAAGGCACATGACCTCCGGCTGTCGCGGCGGCCGCGACCGCCCGAGCGGAAGGGGCGCCGCGATTAGCGCATGAGCCGCGTGCCGCCTGCACTCCGCGAGCAAGCGGCCGGAGCTATGACGCCCGCCGAATGAAGGCGAAGATCAGGCCGATGACCACGATGACGACCGCGACCCACACGAGAAGATGGGCTCCGCTCATGGCGGTCGCTGAGAGGCCGCCAAACCCGAGCAGCGCCGCCACGAGCGCGATGACGATGAGGACAATCGCATAATAAATGAGATTTCCGGGCATTTCGGTGCGCCTCCAGCTCGGACGGATGTGTCCGCCGTTAACCCGGTAACGCGAATGCCCACCATTCTGTTCCGCCGTATGCGTCCGAACGGCGGGCTGCAGGCGCCTCGTAGACGACGAGCCGTCTCGCATGCGAAAGGTCGTTGGCTTGCAGTGTCCCTGAAGCGTACGAGGCAAGCGGCGCGGAGCTGGGCGTCATGAGGGAGGCGGCAGTGCTTCAACTTTACGGTAACGCCAGATCCAGGGCGACGCGTTGCTTGTGGATGCTCGAGGAGATGGGCGAGCCCTATCAGCTGATGGAAAAGAGCACGCGGGCCGACGACTTGCAGACCGGCGAATACCGGCGGCTCAACCCGAACGCGAGGATTCCCACTCTCGTCGATGGGGACGTCGTCCTGTGGGAATCGATGGCGATCAATATTTATCTCGCCCAAAAGTATGACGGGCCGATGCACTGTGGGAGCCCTGAAGTTCTCGGCCTTGCCGCCCAATGGAGCTTTTGGGCGGTTTTGGAAATGGAGGGACTGCTGCTCGACTTGTTGATGCACCGTGCGCTGCTGCCCGAGTTTTCGCGCGACCCATCGTATGCCGAGCGCGATGAGCTGTTGCTGCAAAGGCCATTGAGTGTTTTGAACACCGCCTTGGCTGGACGCACATTTCTGGCCGGCGAGCGTTTTACTGTCGCCGACCTCAACGTGGCCAGCATCCTGGCGTGGGGTAAAATCGCCAAGCTCAACACGTCCGCCCATTCGGAAGCGACGCGATGGCTGGACACATGCTTGAGCCGGCCCGCCTATGGTCGCGTCCGTGATATGGGCCGCAGGTAATCTGGCCGATGCTGGCGACGGGTGAGAATCACGAGCTCGCGCGCGCGACGGCGCGCCTCGACGCCCTCACCAACTGGGAGAACCGGCCGCGCAGCGCGATGCGGGTCGGGCTCGAGCCGATGCTCGACCTGGCCCAGCGTCTTGGAAACCCGCAAAAGTCCTTTCGCTCGATTCATGTCGCCGGAACCAAGGGCAAGGGATCGGTCTCCTCGCTGATCGAGGTTGCGCTCGTGCGCGCCGGCCTTCGGGTCGGACGCTACGCCTCGCCCCATGTCGAGCGGCTGACCGAACGGGTGAGCCTCGAGGGACGCGAGATTGACGAGGCTTCGCTTGCCCGCGCCCTCGATAAGGCGCTCGACGCTTACGAGGCTGCGCGAAAGGCTGAGACCGCCGGCGCCGGCGCCACCTGGTTCGATCTCCTGACCGCCGCCGCCTTCGTCATTTTCGCCGAGACGCAACGCGAATGGGCGGTGGTCGAAGTGGGGCTCGGCGGCAGGCTCGAATTCGACCAACATCGTCGATGGGCGAAGTCGCCGTCGTCACCAACATCGGGCTCGAGCACACCGAGATTCTCGGAAAAACGCGAGCGGCGATCGCGGGCGAGAAGGTCGGCATTCTCAAGCCCGGCGCCGTGCTCGTCACCCCGCTTGACGCGAATGACGAAGCCGGGCGCGTGCTTGAGGCTCGGGCCGAATTGCTCGGCGCGCCCGTCATCCGCCCGCTTCTCCCAGCCCCCGCAACGATCGAGGGATCAAACGTCGCGCTCGCCGGCGTGGTCCTCGACCAGCTCGGCAAACTGGGCGTTCGCGCTCCCGCCTTCGGCGGCGCGGCGGTTGACGCCTGGCTTATCGACGCGAACACCCGAGCCGCCGCGCGCCTGCCTGGGCGCATGGAGCGCTTCGACATCAAGGCGGGCCGTTTGGCTGTCATTCTGGACGGCGCGCATGTGCCGTTCAATCTCGAGGCCGTCCTCGGCGACCTCGCCCGAGCGCCCGAGTTGTCGGGCCCATGCGTCGCGCTCGTCGCGCTCGCCAACGACAAGGACGCGAAGGGCTTCGTCGCCGAACTCGGCAAGCGCGCCTCGACGATCGTGTTCACCGATCTGCCCGGATCGAGCCGCGGCCGTCCGCCCGGCGAGTTGCAGCGGCTCGCTGCTTCGCTCGGCCTCAAGAGCGAAGCCGAGCCGGACGCAAAGCGGGCTCTGGGCCGGGCCGTGGCGCTCGCGACCGACGGCAAAGCCTGGCTGCTCATCACCGGCTCGCTTTACCTGGTCGGGGCGCTCCGAGCCGCGGTCATAGATGCGCGGTGGCGCTAAAGCTCTCTACTTTTGGTTTAAGGCGAGGGAACGGTTGGGGCGAACAAATTATTGCAGAAAATCAGAATTCAGCTTAATCTGCCCGCCATGACCAATTCTGAATGTTGCTTGCGCCAAAACCGCGGGCCGCCGTTCCGCGCCTCGCACGCCATGACAGGCGCGGGAAAATTGTTTCGAGCTTAAGCTGCGCGCAACCCATTGAAAAGTCATGATTCGGACGAGAGAATCCAAGCCAACCCAAGATAATGCAACCCGCGCCAGCCGGTCCTTCGGAGTGAAACAGCCTCGAAGCCAAGAAAACCCAAATCGGGGTCGCCCCCAGTCATCGCCAGGACGCTGCCGAAAAGGGAGCCGAATCTGCTCCATTCAAATGCAACGCGCCCTATTCCATGGTCGATCGCACGACGGACTTGGGAACTCGGTCCAAGCCGGCTTCCCCGCTAACCGAGCCACCCCTCGAGGGCGATCCCCGCGAACAGGATGAATCCCGCGTCGCGGTTGGAGCGGAAGAGCCTGAGCGCCGTCGCCGGGTCGGCGCCTTCGATCCCGCTGACCTGCCAGGCGAGATGGGCGGAGAAGGCGAGCCAGCCGGCCACCGCGATCAGGCCGCCGCCGGCCAGTTCGATCGCGGCAAGAGCCAGCGCCGCGCTCGCGGCATAGAAGAGGCCGACCCCAAGCCGCGCGCGAGCGCCGAACAGGCGCGCGGTCGAGCGGATGCCGACGATGGCGTCGTCGCGCGCGTCCTGCAGCGCGTAGATCGTGTCGTAGCCGATCGTCCATGAGAAGGCGGAGAGGTAGAGCAGGATCGGGGCCAGCGCGAGGCTCGCGAATGTCGCGCTCCAGCCCATCAGCGCTCCCCACGAGAAGGCAAGACCGAGCGCCGCCTGCGGCCACGAGGTCACGCGCTTCATCAACGGATAGACCGCGACCACGCCGAGCGAAGCGATCCCAAGCCAGATCGAGAACCGGTTGAAGCAGAGGAGCACCGCGAGCCCGGCCAGGGCCTGAGCAACGAGAAACACCGCCGCCGCGCCGGTCGTGACCCGGCCCGACGGCAATGGCCGGTTGCGGGTGCGCTCGACCTCGGCGTCGAGCTTGCGGTCGAGAATGTCGTTATAGGTGCAGCCCGCGCCGCGCATCGCGATCGCGCCGATGAGAAACAGCAGAACGTGCCAGAGGTTCGGCCCGCGATGCAGGGCGAGGCCGGCGAGCGCGGTCGCCTGCCAGCATGGCGCGAGCAGGAGCTGCCATCCGATCGGCCGGTCGAGGCGCGCGAGCTGAACGAACGGAAGGGCGAAATCAGGAGTGAGCCGCATCACCAGGCTCGCCGGCCGGGCGTCCGGCAGGCTCGCCGCCGGTTGCGGCGCGGGGTCAAAGCGGTCCGGACGGCAGCGGCTGGGCCTGCGGGCCGGCGCCGCCCCCCTGGGCGGCTTGTTCCTTCATCTTCTTCATCTGCGCCGCGACCGTACACGCCTTGGAGTTGAAGCTCGCATTCTTGGCATGATGCTCTTTGAGCTGGGCGATCGCCTCGTCGGGGAACGAACACCAGTCCTTGTTCTTCTCCATGTAGGCGATCAGCGACGATTCGGCGCGAATGAGGCCTGCCGATTTCACGCAGAAGGCTTGCGGGTCCATCGGCTTGCCGTGAAACGACTGGGCGAAGGCGTTGACGATTTGCAGCTGCGCATTGCGATCCTGGGCGAGCTTCTGCATGTCGCTGCCGCAATCCGCGTGGGCCGAACCGTTCAAAGTCGCGACCGCCGCAAAAAGCGCCGCCGCCAAGCCGTAGAGCCGATGCCGTTCCACCGCCGTCAACCCCAAGTCCTACCCCAATTCAGTCCTGTCCAAGTCGATGCCCCGCCCCAGGGTCAGGCTCTGGGATCCCAGCAAGTCTATTTTTTCTGCACAAACCGCAAGAAAACGGCAAAAGCGCGGCTGACGGCGCTGTTTTCCGCAAAGCGGCGATCGGAATCCCAACTGATCGGGCCCCCTTCGCCTCGACGCCTAAACCCATGCCCGGGACGCGTAGTCGATGGCGTAGCGGCCCGGCGCCGCGGCGATCGCGGCCATTCCGACCAGCACCGCATCGTCCCGGATGATGAGCCGGGTCGGAATGCGTCTGGCGAGTGCATCGACCGGCGCCTTGGTCTCAAAAGCGTGGCGGAACGCCGCGTCGTCGAGGAACCCGACGACCCTCGGCAGCACGCCGCCGGCGAGCGTCAGCCCGCCCGTCGCCACGAAAGTCACCGCCATGTCGCCGGCAAAGCGGGCGACGATGCGCCAATAAAGCCTTAAACTCGTCGCCTCTTCCCCCTTTGGGTCGGCCAGGGCCGCCGCGGTGACGGCGGCCGGATCGACATGCGGATCTGCGAGCCCCGCGGCGATCATCCGGGCGCGATGAACCCGCGCCAGCCCCGCCCCGGATATGACGCTTTCGCTGGTCACCCGTCCGTGCGCGCGTTCGAGATGCGGCCAAATCGCGTATTCCTCCGGCCAAACCGGCCCAAAATCGATATGGCAGGCTTCGGATGGGACCGCCGCAAAGCGGCCGTCCGCCTCGACCAGCGCCGCCACTCCCAGCCCCGTGCCCGGACCCAGGATCACCTGCGGGCCGTCGGCGCCGAACCCCAGGGCGCCGATGCGCCTCGCCCAGGCGTCCCGGATCGCCGGCAGCGACAGCGCCTGCGCCTCGAAGTCATTGAGCAGCAACCCCTGGCCGAGGCCGGTGCGGCGCGCCGTTTCAGGACCGTCCATGACCCAGGGCGCATTGGTGAGCTTGAGCGTCCGTCCGACGACCGGGCCGGCGCCGCAGGCGATCGCCGAGCGCGGCATGGCCTCGAGCCTGGGCTTGGCCGCCTCGATCGCTTCCGGAAGCCCCGGATAGTCGCCGGTGCGCAGATGGACGATCGCGCCCAGCTCGGCCCCGGGCTCCTTCACCAGGGCGAAGCGTACATTGGTGCCGCCGGTGTCGCAGACGAGAACCGGAAAGGGAAAGGCGAATTCGCTCATGGCCGGCCATAGACGCAAGACACAGGGGCGCGGGTCAAGCGGCGGAAGGCCCTTTCCGGGCTAAAATCGGCTAGGCTTGGCGTGTTCCCTTGCAATTCGGCGGCGACCACCTATGCCCACTTTCTATGAGTTCTTTTGCGGCGGCGGCATGGCGCGCGCCGGACTTGAGCCAGAGTGGGGGTGCCTGTTCGCCAACGACGTCGATCCGCGCAAGGGCGCGGCCTACGCCGCCAATTGGGGATGCGAGCAACTCCGGATAGCCGACGTCGCCTCGCTTCGCGCCGCCGATTTCCCCGGACGCGCCGATCTCGCCTGGGCTTCGTTTCCGTGCCAGGACCTGTCGCTCGCCGGCGCCGGGCGCCGGACTCGACGGCGCCCGCTCCGGAGCCTTCTGGGGCTTCTGCTCGGCTATGCGCTTTTTGACGGCGCAACGACGCGCGCCCCGCCTGATCGTGCTCGAGAACGTCGCCGGCGTGCTCACCTCCAAGGGCGGGGCGGATTTCGCCGCGATCTGCGCGGCGCTTCGAGGCCTCGGCTATCAATTCGGGGCGCTGACGATCGACGCGGCGCATTTTCTGCCGCAGTCGCGTCCGCGCGTATTCATTCATCGCAATCCGCCGCGGCCATTCGCCGCCGGCCTGGCTGGTCTGTCCGCGGCCCGCCGCCGCACCACGCCTCGACGGCTCTGCAGCGCGCCGCCGCCGCTCTCCCGCCGCAACTCGCCGCCGATTGGGTGTGGTGGCGCGTCCCTGCGCCGCCGCGCGCGAACCTGCGGCTTGCCGACTGCCTCGACGGCGAACCAGACGAGATCCGCTGGCATAGCGTCCAGCAGACCGAGCGCTTGCTCGCCGCGCTGTCCCCGCCTCGCGCCGCCGACGTTGAGCTTGCCGCGCTGGCGGCGAGGGTCGGAGCGTGTTTCGCCGGACCCGCCCGATGAACGGGATAAGCGACAGCGCGCAGAGGTTCGCTTCGATGACGGCGCGGGCGGCGTTCGCACTCCGGCCGGCGGCTCATCGCGTCAAGTAATCTTGTGGTTCAGGCGGAAGCGCGCTTCGACGGTATCGCCGCGCTGCCCTCCGAACGCCTGGCGGTCGGCTTCCGAGCCGCTCAATTCCTCATCGTTGCCGAGGGCGATGCGGAACTCTCGCATCTTCCGGCTCATGAATTCTCTCGCGCGAGGCGGCGCGCTGATCGCTCGTGGGTCTTATGGCGATCGATCTAGTGTTGCCCGCTCGAACGACTCGACGCCTTCCATCTGGTCGGCGCACGGCGTTGCGCTCTCGGTCGTGCCGATCTATGTCGGGCAATCGGTCGACGGCATCCGCTCTCGTGTAAACCGTCATCTCACCTCTGCGAGGAGCGACATAATTGCAAATCGTCAGATCGACGTCTGGGAGATCGCGTGGGTCTGGGCTTATCCGGTCAAGGACAAAGCGGAGATCGGCCTCCTCGAGGACGAGCTATTCCATGCGTTCAATGCGAAATCTGCATTGGTGAACGGCAAGGTTCCAAAGCCGCGGGCTGATCCGCCGAGCGCCGCCGAATCCGGCGCAAAAGGTGCAGGTGATGGCCGACGCCGAAATTGCAGAGAAGAAGGACCCGGCGCTTCGCCTCCCGCGGCAGGCTGAACACTATAGTCAGATCGTGGGCCATTTTCTTGCAGTAAAGAACTCAAGGGAAATCGCCGGAGCAATTCAGGCGCATTTCCTGAGCGGCTGCAGAAATATCATAGGCAGCTGCTCGGCTTGCGGTTGATTGGGCGATAGCGACCCGGATCGATTGACCTCGCGCCGCGGGCGAACGAATGAGCTACGATCGCTCCGCGATCATGCGCGCCGTCAAATCGCGCGGCACGGCTCCCGAACGCGCCGTCTGCGCGCTGCTGCGCCCGACCGCGCCCGGCTACCGGCTCAATCGCGCCGATCTGCCGGGGAAGCCCGACGTCGTCTACGCCGGGCGTAAGCTCGCCATCTTCGTCCACGGCTGCTTCTGGCATGGCCATGATTGCGCCCGCGGCGCGCGCATGCCCAAGACCAACGCTGCCTATTGGCGGGCCAAGATCGCCGGCAACCGGGCGCGCGACGTCAAGACCCTGGCCGCTTATGCCGCCATGGGGTGGCGCGCTCTCGTCGTCTACGAGTGCGAACTCAAGGACAAGGCTGCGCTCGGCGCCCGGCTCGCCGACGCTCTGCGCGCGCGTGAATCGGCCTCGGAAACGCGCAGATTGCCGCCGTAACTGCCTATCTTTCGGCCTTGCACCGGCGCCTCCCGCAGTGCAGCATCTGGTGAAATCTTTCGCCAACGGAGGCCATCGATGGCCGTTGCCGCCCATATTCACAGCGTGCCGCGTCCCGCCGAGGACGACTCCGACAAGGATCTGCCGCTCCGCGACGACATTCGCCTGCTCGGCCGAATCCTTGGCGACACCGTGCGCGAACAGGAGGGCGAGGAGGTCTATGAGCTGGTCGAGCAGATCCGTAAGGCCTCGATCCGTTTTCATCGCGACAACGAAGTCGGCGCGCGGCGGGAGCTTGAGGCGACGCTCGACAGCCTTAGCGCCGACCAGACCTTGTCGATCGTGCGCGCCTACAGCTATTTCTCGCATCTCGCCAACATCGCTGAAGATCAGCACCACATACGCCGCAACCGCGCTCATGCGATCGCCGGCTCGGCGCCGCGTCCCGGCTCGCTCTCTTACGCCTTTCAACGCACGCAGGAGATGGGGGTTGCGCCCGAGGCGCTCGGCGATTTCTTCGATCGCGCGCTGGTAAGCCCGGTCCTCACCGCCCATCCGACCGAAGTGCGGCGCAAGAGCACGTTGACCCGCGAGATCGAGATCGCCGAATTGCTCGACGAGCGCGACCGCGCCGTCGATCCAGCGGAGCTCGCGGCCAACGAGGAAAAGCTGAGACGCGCGGTCCTTATCCTTTGGCGCACCAATCTCCTGCGCCAGATGAAACTCAAGGTCATCGACGAGGTCGCCAACGCGCTCTCGTTCTACGACTACACATTCTTTCAGGAGCTGCCCCGCCTCTACGGCGCGATCGAGGACAGGCTCGACGCGATCTCAAGCGCGCCGCGGGCAAAGCCGATCGGCTCGTTCCTGCGGATCGGCTCGTGGATCGGCGGCGATCGCGACGGCAATCCGTTCGTCACCGCCGACGTGCTCAACGAGGCCATGCGGCTCCAGAGCGCGCGGGCGATCAGCTACTATCTGGACGAACTGCACGAACTTGGCGCCGAACTGTCGCTTGCCTCCAATCTCGCCTCGATGAGCCCCGAGCTTGAGGCGCTCGCCGATACGTCCGACGATTCCGCCGCCGCCCGGCGCAAGGAGCCATACCGGCGCGCCATCACCGGCATGTATTCGCGCCTCGCCAAGACGGCGAGCGAGCTCGACCATGTTGTCGCCCTGCGCCAGCCAATTGTCGACCGGGCGCCCTATGCTTCGGCGGCGGAGTTCAGAGCCGACCTCGAGGTCATCGCGCGATCGCTCAGGCAGACCAACGCCGGGATCGTCGCTCGGGGGCGGCTGCGCTCGCTGCAACGCGCCGTCGATGTATTCGGTTTTCATCTTGCGCCGATCGACCTCAGGCAGAACGCCAAGATCCACGAAAGGACGGTCGCGGAGATCTTCGCCGCAACCATGCCCGGCTTCGACTATCTCGGCCTTGACGAGGAGGAGCGCATTGCGGTCCTCCTCCGAGAGCTGGCGTCGCCGCGGCCGCTCGTCTCGCCGTTCATCGCCTATGGCGAGGAGACGGCGGGCGAACTCGCAACATTCCGCGCCGCCCGGACGATCCGCGACAAATACGGCCCGGGCGCGATCCGCACGTCGATCATCTCGAACACCGAGAGCGTGTCGGACATGCTGGAGCTGGCGCTCCTGATGAAGGAGGTGGGCCTCATCGACGCAGCCGCAGGGTCGACGTCGCTGGCGCTGGTTCCGCTCTTCGAGACGATCCAGGACTTGCGCGCCTGCGTCGGCGTCATGGACCGCCTGCTGTCGATCCCCGAATATCGCCGGCTCGTCGATTCGCAGGGCGGCCAGCAGGAGGTGATGCTCGCCTATTCCGACTCGAACAAGGACGGCGGCTTCGTGACTTCGGGCTGGGAGCTGTACAAGGCCGAGATCGGCCTCGTCGAGGTCTTCCGCAAGCACGGCGTGCACATCCGCCTGTTCCACGGCCGCGGCGGCTCGGTCGGCCGCGGCGGCGGCCCGAGCTACGAGGCGATTCTGGCCCAGCCGGGGGGCGCGGTCCAGGGGCAAATCCGTATCACCGAGCAGGGCGAGATCATCTCGAGCAAATATTCGAATCCCGAGGTCGGGCGGCGCAACCTCGAGACGCTCGCATCGGCGACGCTCGAGGCGACGCTGTTGCAGGATGAAAGCCCGGCGCCGGATCCCGCTTTTCTCGATGCGATGGAGGAATTGTCGGCGACGGCTTACAAGGCCTATCGCGGCCTCGTTTACGAGACGGATGGATTCGTCCGCTATTTCTGGGCCTCGACCGTCATTACCGAGATCGCCAGCCTCAACATCGGTTCACGCCCCGCCTCGCGCAAGAAAACCCAGGCGATCGAAGACCTGCGCGCGATCCCCTGGGTCTTCTCGTGGGCGCAATGCCGACTGATGCTGCCAGGCTGGTTCGGCTTCGGTTCGGCGGTGAAGGCCTATTTCGAGGCTCACCCGAATGACGGGATCGAGACGCTGAAGGCGATGTATGTCCGCTGGCCGTTCTTCCGCACCCAGCTTTCCAACATGGACATGGTGCTGGCCAAATCGAGCCTGGCCATCGCGTCGCGCTATGCGCGTCTGGTCGAGGACGTGCCCTTGCGTGAGAAGATCTTCGCCCGCATCTCGCGCGAATGGCGCGATTTGGTCGACGCGCTCAACACGATCATGGAGCAATCGAAGCTTCTCGAGAGCAATCCGCTGCTCGACCGCTCGATCCGCAACCGCTTCCCCTATCTCGATCCGCTCAACCATGTGCAGGTCGAGCTTCTCAAGCTCCATCGCTCGAGGGCGGCGAGCGAGAAGGTGCTGACCGGAATCCAGCTCACCATCAACGGCATATCGGCGGGCCTGCGGAACAGCGGGTGAGAATCGAAGCTTGATGCGAATCGGGATTCGTCACCCGCTTCCGTGATCGGCTTTGCGCCGATCACGGGGCAGGTTGCGGCAATCATCGTCGCCCCTGAAGCCAATCAGGGTTTTGCCTGCTCCTTGTCTGTCTCCCCGGCCGGTTTATCGGTCTCCGGCGCCGCCGCGGAAGGCGCCTCGGCGCCAGGGGCGGCCGCAGCGCCAGCGCCCGGCGCCGGCGTCGGGATCGACATGATGCGACCGTAGTCGCCTTCGTATTTCGCGGTCGCCAGCGCGGCTTGGGAGATCTCTTCCGCGCTCTTACGGGCGATCTCCGCCCGCACTTCGCGTTTTGCGAACTCGGAGGCTTCGTCGCCCGCCAATGGCTTCGAATCCACCGACGTCACCTTGAAAAAGCTGCCGCTCCCCCTCGAGCGGATGAAAAAGACGTCGTCCGGCTTCCTGGCGTCCAGCGCCTTCAACATTTCGGGGGGTAGGGTGGCGCTGTCGAGAGTGGCGTTGCCGCGGCTGAATTTGATGTTCATCTGGTTGAGCTGCGCTTCAACCTGATCGAGCGTCTTGTCGTCCTTCGTCGCCGCGGTCAGCGCCGCGACGTCTTTCGGCGGCGTAAAGGAGATCTGCTCGATCTGGAACAGCTCCCGCTGGTCGAACTGCTTGGGGTGGGCCTGGATGTAGCTGTCGATTTCGTTCTTCGAGATCGTGCTCATCTTCGACATCAGGTCGCGCTGGATGAACGCGCGGGCGAGGATGTCCTCGCGCGAGCGCAGGACATCGAGATGCACGGTCGGTTCACGGTCGAGTTTGCCGGCGAGCGCTTGCTGCACCAGGTATTTGCGTTCGATCACCCGCGCCAGCGCGGCCTTGACGATCGCGTCGGAGCGCTTGTCGGCGGGGACGCCGGCAAGGCGAAGCTCATTGTCAAGCTCCTGCTGCGTGACGTCGTCGGGTCCGACATGAGCAATGACCTGCCCGACCACGGCCTGCGCCTCCTGCTTCTTGCCGCATCCGGTAAGAAGCGCCATCGCCGCGAGCGCGCACCCGATCGCGGTCATGCGCCAGCGGCGGCGAGAGATTGGCGTGACATGCAGCAAAGCTGTTCTCCTGAAGTTACCAAAAGGCGGGCGTCGGAATAGGGGTTAATCCCATTAGTACGCCAACTGGCGCCCGGGGCGCGAACGAGCCAGCCCGGCGCCGCCAATCCCGCCTCATGCGCCCTTGATGGGCATTTGAATCCTGCTACCACATCGTTGCGGGAGATCGCATCGACGCATTGTCAGGCAATAAACATATTGTACATGGTGGTAGCGTGGCTGGCAAATCTTAGCAAATAACTGTTTTGCGCGCTGCATGAGTCGTGCCCGAAGAGGCGCGAAGACCATGCAGATTGGGTCGCTTAGCGCGTTTGGCCGGATTGATCAGTATCAACGGTCACCTGTCAAGGACGCCCTAGCTTTAACCGCAGTCGCTTTATGAATTCCTTACGTCCGGCCGCCCAATTCCGGATCGAAAGCTTACGCGGCTCGGCGGTAAGCAGCGCCCCGATAAGGAGGCGATCATGCTCGATATCGCGTTCGTGGCGGCCGGCGTTGCGTTTTTGGCGTTGATGGGCGGTTACGCGCTCGCCCTCCGGCAGCTTTAGGAGCGCCGCGCCGTGACAGAGCCAATCGTCGGACTGGTCGTCGCTGTCGCGCTCGGCTTCTACCTCCTCTACACGCTGATTCATCCTGAAAAATTCTAGTTCGAAACGGTGATGCGATGACGCTTGTCGGCTGGGCGCAGATCGCCCTTGTGCTTGCGCTGGTGGTGGGCTGCGCCGTTCCGCTCAGCAGATTGATCGCCGGCCTTTATGCCGGGGAGAGAAACTTTCTCACGCCTGTGTTTGGGCCGATCGAGCGCGGCTTCTATCGCTTGGCCGGGGTCGATCCGGAGCGGGAGCAGGATTGGTTCGCCTACACGATCGCGATGGTTGTTTTTTCCCTCGTCGGGTTCCTGTCGCTCTACGCCCTTCAGCGACTGCAAAGCTTTCTGCCTCTGAACCCGCGCGGTTTCGACGCCGTGGCGCCGGACCTCGCGTTCAACACTTCGGTGAGCTTCATCACCAATACCAACTGGCAGAACTACAGCGGCGAGACGACGATGAGTCATCTCACCCAGATGCTCGGCCTCACCGTCCATAATTTCCTCTCGGCGGCGACCGGGCTCGCGATGGCGTTCGCGCTGGTGCGCGGGTTCGCGCGCTCCTCGGCGACGACGGTCGGGAACTTCTGGGTCGATGTGACCCGCATTACGCTCTACCTGCTCCTGCCGATCTCGGTCGTCGGCGCGCTGATCTTCGTCGCGCTCGGCATGCCGCAGACGCTCGCCGGCGCCGTCGACGCGACGACGCTCGAAGGCGCGAAACAGACGATCTCGATCGGGCCTGTGGCGAGCCAGGAGATCATCAAGGAGCTCGGGACCAACGGCGGCGGCTTTTTCAACGCCAATGCGGCGCATCCGTTCGAGAACCCCAACGCCTGGACCAACCTTCTCGAGATTTGGGCTCTGCTCCTGATTCCGGTGGCCTCGATTCTCGCCTTTGGCCGGGCGGTCGGCGACATGCGCCAGGGGTGGGCGATCCTGGCCGCGATGGCGGTTTTCTTCGTCGTCGGCGTTGGCGTCGCCTATTGGTCGGAGGCAGCCGGAAATCCAATCCTGACCGCGCAGGGCGTGGATCCGTCCGCCGGCAATCTCGAGGGCAAGGAGGTTCGCAACGGTCAGGCGATGTCCGTTCTCTACGCGATCGCAACCTCGGGCACGAGCACCGGCTCGGTCAACACGATGCATGATTCGCTGACGCCGCTGGCGGGCATGGTCCCGATGTTCAATCTTCTCGCCGGCTGCATCTGGCCCGGAGGCGTCGGCGCAGGACTGTATGGCTTCCTCGTCCTCGCCATCGTTGCGGTGTTCGTCGCCGGGCTGATGGTCGGCCGCACGCCGGAATACCTCGGCAAGAAGATCGAGGTGCGGGAGATGAAATTCGCGATGTTCGCGGTGCTGATCTATCCGCTGGCCGTGCTCGGCTTCACCGGCGCTTCGGTCCTGTTGCAGACCGCGCTCGACAGTCTGGGCAACAGCGGCCCGCACGGCCTCTCCGAGATCATCTATCTCTTCGCTTCGAGCAACGCCAACAACGGCTCGGCTTTCGCCGGCATTAGCGGCAATACGCTGTGGTTCAACACCACGGGCGGCCTCGTGATGCTGCTCGGCCGCTTCGCCTATGTCGTGCCGGTGCTGGCTATGGCCGGCTCCCTGGCCGCGAAGAAGAAAGCGCCCGCCTCGGCCGGCACCTTTCCGACCGACGGTCCGCTGTTCGTCGGCCTTTTGGTCGGCGTGATCGTCATCCTCTACCTCCTGCAATATCTCCCCGCCCTGTCGCTTGGGCCGGTTGTCGAGCACTTCCTGATGCTCGACGGCAAGACGTTCTGACCGGAGATCGATTTCCCATGGCTTCGAAAGCAAAGTCGCAGGGCCTGTTCGACGGCGGGATCATCGCCGCTGCGTCGGTCGACGCTCTGCGCAAGCTAAACCCGCGCGCGCTGGCGAAGAACCCGGTCATTTTCGTCACCGAGGTGGTGTCGCTGATGGTGACCGTGTTCTTCATTCGCGATCTCGCCGCCGGCAACGGGTCAGCGATGTTTTCCGGCCAGATCGCCGCATGGCTCTGGTTCACGGTCTTGTTTGCGAATTTCGCCGAGGCCGTGGCCGAAGGGCGCGGCAAGGCGCAGGCCGACGCCTTGCGCCGCACGCGCAGCGATACCCGCGCAAGGCGCTACGCCGATCCGGCAAAGCTCGGCGGCGTTGTCGAACAGGTGAACGCGCTCGATCTTCGCCTCGGCGACGTCGTGCTGGTCGAGGCCGGCGAGGTCATCCCCGGCGACGGCGACATCGTCGAAGGGGTGGCGTCGGTCAACGAATCGGCGATTACCGGTGAATCCGCGCCGGTCATTCGCGAGGCTGGCGGCGACCGGTCGGCCGTGACCGGCGGAACGACCGTGCTCTCGGACTTCATCAAGGTGAGGATAACCTCCGCGCCGGGCTCGACCTTCATCGACCGGATGATCGCGCTCGTCGAGGGCGCCGAGCGGCAGAAGACGCCGAACGAACTCGCGCTGTCGATCCTGCTCGTCGGGCTGACCATCATCTTCCTCATCGTTTGCGTCACCTTGTGGCCGATCGCCAGATACTCGGGGACGGACCTGTCCGCGACCGTGCTGATCGCGCTGCTCGTGTGTCTCATTCCGACGACCATCGGCGGGCTTCTGTCGGCCATCGGCATCGCCGGCATGGACCGGCTGGTCCGCTTCAACGTCATCGCGACCTCCGGCCGCGCGGTCGAGGCGGCGGGCGACGTCGATACGCTGCTGCTCGACAAGACCGGCACGATCACGTTCGGCAATCGCATGGCGACCGAACTCCTGCCGGTGGATGGCGTTTCGACCCAGGACCTCGCGGCCGCCGCGCTTGCTTCCAGCCTCGCCGACGAGACGCCTGAGGGCCGCTCGATCATTGCTCTCGCCAAGGGCGATTTCGGCCTCGCCGAACCGAAGTTCGATATCGGCAAGACCACCGTCATTCCGTTCTCCGCCCAGACGCGCATTTCGGGCCTCGACGTCGCTGACCGGTCGATCCGCAAGGGCGCGATCGATTTCGATCCTTCGCTATCTCCAGCTGCCGCTCGAGCGGACGCCGCTCGAATTCCGGCAGGCGGTCGAGCGGGTCGCGATGTCGGGCGGAACGCCGTTGGCGGTCGCCGACAACGGCAAGCTGCTCGGCGTCGTTCACCTGAAGGACATCGTGAAGCCCGGCATCAAGGAGCGCTTCGCGGCGATGCGCGCGATGGGCATCCGGACCGTCATGGTGACCGGCGACAATCCCGTCACCGCCGCTGCGATCGCCTCCGAGGCGGGCGTCGACGACTTTCTCGCTGAGGCGACGCCGGAGGACAAGCTCGCTTTCATCCGCAAGGAGCAGCTCGGCGGCAGGCTGATCGCGATGTGCGGCGACGGCACCAATGACGCGCCGGCGCTCGCTCAGGCCGATGTCGGCGTCGCCATGCAAACCGGCACGCAGGCCGCGCGCGAAGCCGGCAACATGGTCGATCTCGACTCCAATCCCACCAAGCTGATCGAAATCGTCGAGATCGGGAAGCAGCTCTTGATGACGCGCGGCTCGCTCACCACCTTCTCGATCGCCAACGACGTCGCGAAATATTTCGCCATCCTGCCGGCGATGTTCGTGGTCGCCTATCCGGCGCTCGGCGCGCTCAACGTCATGCGGCTCAATTCATCGCAGTCGGCGATTCTGTCCGCGGTCATCTTCAACGCGCTTATCATCATCGCCCTGATTCCCCTGGCTCTGAAGGGCGTCGCCTACCGGCCGGTCGGCGCCGCGGCGCTGCTGCGGCGCAATCTCCTGATTTATGGCTTGGGCGGCCTCATCCTTCCCTTCGTCGGCATCAAGGCGATCGACCTCGTTGTCGCCGCGCTGCATCTCGCCTAACCGTCAGGATCTCGACCATGCTGCAGCATTTGCGTCCCGCGCTCGTTTTCATCGTCCTGTTCAGCGTCCTCACCGGTCTCATCTATCCGCTGGCGGTGACGGGAATCGCCCAAATCGCCATGCCTTACCGGGCGGATGGCAGCCTGATCCGAAAGGACGGCGTCGTCGTCGGGTCGGCGCTGATCGGGCAATGGTTCAAGAGTGACCGTTACTTCCACCCCCGCCCGTCCGCGACCACCGACGCCGACCCCAACGATTCGACGAAGACGATCGATGCGCCCTACAACGCGGCCAACTCGGGCGGCTCCAACCTGGGACCGACGTCGCAGAAGCTCGTTGACCGGGTCAAGGGCGGCGTCGAGGCCTGGCGGGCGATGGCGGGCCCAGGTCCCGTTCCCGCCGACGCCGTCACGACATCCGCTTCGGGGCTTGACCCGGATATTTCGCCGCAGGCTGCATTGGCCCAGGTCGCCGCGGTCGCCAAGGCCCGCGGACTTTCAGAAGACAGAGTGCGCGCGGTGGTCACCGCCGCGATCGAAACTCGGTTCCTGGGGTTGATCGGCGAACCGAGAGTGAACGTTTTGCAGCTGAATTTGGCGCTGGATCAGCTAAAGTCGTCGTGATCCCTGACCACCCCCGATGGCCACAGCGAGCCGACCCGACAATGGACGCCCCGATCCGGACGCGCTGCTGGCGGCGTTCCGGCGGGAGACTGCCGGCCGGCTGAAGGTCTTCCTCGGCGCCGCGCCCGGCGTCGGCAAGACCTACGCGATGCTGCAGAACGCGCGCCGCCTCAAGGACGAGGGGGTCGACGTCGTCGTCGGCCTGGTCGAGACCCACGGCCGCGCCGAGACGAGCGCGCTGGTTCATGGGCTTGAAGTCCTGCCGCGGCGCACGGTCGAGCACCGTGGCCGCTCGATCGAGGAATTCGATCTCGACGCGGCGCTGGCGCGCAAGCCCAAGCTGATCATCGTCGACGAGCTCGCTCACAGCAACGCTCCCGACAGCCGGCATCCCAAGCGCTGGCAGGACGTCCAGGAGTTGCTCGACGCCGGCATCGATGTCTGGACCGCGCTCAACATCCAGCATCTCGAGAGCCTCGCCGACGTTGTCTCGCGCATCACCGGCGTCATCGTGCGCGAGACCGTTCCCGACCGGGTCCTGCAGGAGGCCACCGACGTCGTTCTGGTCGATCTGACCCCCGACGAGCTCATCCAGCGCCTGAACGAGGGCAAGGTCTATGTGCCGGAGACGGCCCGGCGGGCGACCCAGAGTTTCTTCACCCCCGGCAATTTGACGGCGTTGCGCGAGCTGGCGTTGCGCCGCACCGCTGAGCGGGTCGACGACCAGATGGTCGACTACCTGCGCCAGAAGGCGATCGAGGGCCCTTGGGCGGCGTCCGAGCGCCTGCTCGCCTGCGTCGGGCCGGATGAGGTTTCGGAGCGCGTCATCCGGCGCGCGAGCCAGCTTGCGACCGGACTCAACGCGCCCTGGACCGCGGTGACGGTCGAGACCGTGGGCCACGCCGCCGACGCCAAGCGCGCCAACCAGCTCGCCAAGCTGTTCAGTCTCGCCGAGCGTCTTGGCGGCGAAACCATGCGTCTCCAGGGCAGCGATTACACGACCGAGATCCTGAGGCTCGCGCGGCGTGAAAACGTGACCCAGATCGTGCTCGGGCAGTCGCGGGCGGGATTGTTGCAACGAATTCGTGGCCGGTCGTTGCCGGAAGCGTTAATGCGCCATGCCGGGGGCATCGAGATCCATGTCGTCCCAGCCGAGCAGGCGCGCCGGTCGCTATGGCCGCGGCTTAAGCCGCATCTCACTCGAAGGGGGCTCGGCGTCGAGGTCGCGGCGGCCCTCGTTTCCGTCGCTGGCGCGGTCATCGTCGGCGATGCGCTGAGCGTGGTTCTCACCCTTCCCAATCTGTCGATGATCTTCCTCACCGCGGTGCTGTTCAGCGCCGTGCGTTTCGGCACCCGCGCCGCGGTCATCGCCTCGCTCGCTTCGTTCGCCGCCTACAATTTCTTCTTCATACCGCCCATCTACACGTTCACGGTCGCGCAGCCGCAGGAACTGTTCGCGCTCCTCATCTTCCTTGCCGTCGCGGTGTTCGCCGGATCGCTCACAGGGCGGATCCGGGACCAGCGGGAGACGGTGATCAGGAACGCGGAAGTCACCCAGTCGCTCTACGACTACTCGCGCAAGCTTTCCGGCGCATCGAGCCCCGACGACGTGCTGTGGGCGGCCGCGGCGCATTTGCACGCGACGTTCGGCGGCCGCATCGTTCTCCTGGCTGCCGAAGGCGACGAGCTCCAGATTCGGGCCGCCTGGCCGCCCGACGCCCAGCTCGACCCCGCCGCGCTCGGCGCTGCGCGCTGGTCGCAGCAGAAAAGGGAGCCGGCGGGCTGGGGAACGGGGACGCTGCCGCGCGTCGCCTATCAGTTCCGGCCGCTGGTCGCCGCGCGTGGGCCGATCGCGGTCTGCGGCTTCGAGCCGCATTCGGCGGAGGAGCCGATCACCGCGGAGGATGAGCGCGCGCTGACCGCGATCCTCGATCTGACCGCGATCGCCCTCGATCGGGCCCTGCTCGCGCGCGAGGCGGTGAACGCGGCGACGATGCAGGAGAACGAGAAAGTGCGTGACGCGCTTCTCGACTCGCTCTCGCACGACCTGCGCACGCCGCTGTCCTCGATCGCCGGCGCCGCGACCTCGCTGCGCGCGTTCGGCGACAAGATGAGTCCGTCCGAACGGCTCGACCTCCTGTCCTCGATCGAAGAGGAGACGGCGCGGCTGGCGCGTTTCGTCGCCAATCTGCTCGACATGTCGCGGATCGAAGCCGGCGGCCTCAAGGTCAATCGCGATCTGGTCGCCATTGCCGACGTGGTGCAGGGCGCGGTCGAGCGCAGTCGGAAGGCGTTCCCGGGCCAGCCGCTGCGTGTCAGCCTCGCGCCGAATTTGCCGTTCGTGCGCGGCGACGACAAGCTGCTCGAGCAGGTCTTGTTCAATCTGCTCGACAACGCGCACAAATATGGCGGCGATGCAGGCGCGACCGTTCACGCCCGCCAGGAGGGGGCGGAGGTCGTGCTCAGCGTCACCGACGAGGGCCCCGGAGTGAAGCAAGGCGAACTCGAACGCATCTTCGAGAAATTCTACCGCAGCGGCCGCCCCGACGGGCGCAAGGCCGGGACCGGCCTTGGCCTCTCGATCTCCCGCCGGCTGGTCGAAGCGATGGGCGGGACGATCGTGGCGCAGAGCCCGGCGGTGCGTCGGCGCGGAACCCGTATTGTCGTGCGCCTTCCCGCCGCGCAAGCGACGCCGATTGCATCGAGTCCGGCCGCATGACGGCGCCTCGCGTTCTCGTGGTCGACGACGAGCCGCAGATTCAGCGGTTTCTCAGCGTCGCGCTGAGCGCCGCCGGGTTTCAGGTGCAAATGGCGGAAACCGGCGCGCAGGCGTTGCGGCTGGCCGCGACCGGCGCGCCCGATCTGATCGTGCTCGACCTCGGCCTGCCCGACCGCGACGGCAAGGACGTCCTGCGCGACATCCGGCAGTTCTCGACGACGCCGGTCATCGTGCTTTCGGCGCGCGATCGCGAAGCGGAGAAAATAGAGGCGCTCGATCTCGGCGCCGACGATTACGTGGAGAAGCCGTTCGGCATTGGCGAACTGACGGCGAGGCTCAGGACCGCGCTGCGACACGCAGCGCACGCGGCGCATCCCGCCCAGCGGATCGAGATCGATGGCGTCGCGATGGATTTCGACAGGCGGCTCGTCACCCGCGACGGGGCGCCGATCAAGCTGACGCCCAAAGAATACGACCTGCTCGCCGTCTTGTTCCGAAATGCCGGCCGGGTCGTGACCCATCGCCAGATCCTGGCCGCGGTCTGGGGTCCGGCGCATACCGAGGACACGCAGTACCTCAGGGTGTTCATCGGCCAGCTCAGGGCGAAGATCGAACGCGACCCGACCGCGCCGACGATCGTCAAAACCGAGCCGGGCGTCGGCTACCGGGCGGCTGAGCCCTGAGCCGAGCAAGCGTCCGCCGTTCAACGGCGATGATCAATTTTTCGGCGCCGCCGCTTCTTTTTCTGGCGCCTACCCACGCGAATCGTTGGAGAATCGCTGGCACGCTCGTTGCGAAGTCAACCCCGGCCTCCGAAGGGGTCGAGCTTCCGCCGCCCTGCTTAACGGGCGCAAGCGACGAGGGTTGAACATGTCGTTGACGAGACGGATTTTTCTAAGCGCGGCCGGCGCAGCCCTGGGAGGGGCGCTTGCGTTCGGCGCGCCAGCCGCGATGGCGGCTGACGATACGATCAAGATCGGCATCCTGCATTCGCTGTCCGGCACCATGGCGATCAGCGAGACCACGCTCAAGGACGTGATGCTGATGCTGATCGACGAGCAGAACAAGAAGGGCGGGGTGCTCGGCAAGAAGCTCGAGGCGGTGGTCGTCGATCCCGCGTCGAACTGGCCGCTGTTCGCCGAGAAGGCCAAGGAGCTGATCGAAAAGGACAAGGTGTCGGTCGTCTTCGGCTGCTGGACCTCCGTGTCGCGCAAGTCGGTGCTGCCGGTGTTCAAAGAGCTCAACTCGATGCTGTTCTATCCGGTTCAGTACGAGGGCGAGGAATCGGAGCGCAACGTCTTCTATACCGGCGCGGCCCCCAATCAGCAGGCCATTCCGGCGGTCGACTACCTGATGAGCGCGGATGGCGGCTCGGTTAAGCGATGGGTGCTCGAAGGCACCGATTACGTCTATCCGCGCACGACCAACAAGATCCTCGCCGCCTATCTGAAACTCAAAGGCGTGCCCGACGAAGACGTCATGATCAACTACACGCCGTTCGGGTTCTCCGACTGGCAGACCGAAGTGTCGAAGATCAAGGCGTTCGGTTCGGCCGGCAAGAAGACCGCGGTCGTCTCGACCATCAACGGCGACGCCAACGTGCCGTTCTACAAGGAGCTCGGCAACCAGGGGATCAAGGCGACCGACATTCCGGTTGTCGCGTTCTCGGTCGGCGAGGAAGAACTGGCCGGTCTCGACACCAAGCCGTTGGTCGGCCATCTCGCCGCCTGGAACTACTTCGAATCGATCGATACCCCGGCAAACAAGGAATTCATCGCCAAATGGCATGAGTTCACCAAGAAGCCGAACCGCACCACCAACGATCCGATGGAGGCGCACTACATCGGCTTCAACATGTGGGTGAAAGGAGTGGAAAAAGCGGGAAGCTTCGATGCCGACAAGGTGATACCGGCAATGATCGGGGTGGCGGTGCCAAACCTCACGGGCGGCATTTCCACGATGATGCCGAACCACCACATCACCAAGCCGGTCTATATCGGCGAAATCCAGGCAGACGGCCAGCTCAACACGGTGTGGCAAACGCCGACAACGGTCGTCGCGCAGGAATGGTCGCCTTATCTCGAAGGTTCGCGCGACCTGATCGCCGACTGGCGTCCGCCGATGTCCTGCGGCAATTTCAACGTCAAGACCGGCAAGTGCGGCGGTTGATGCGAAACTGAAAACGGTCGACCCTGGCCCCTCTCCCGCATCGCTGATCGTTCGTTGCAGCGCCTGATGCGGGGGAGGGTTAGGTCGCTCCTGCCGATGATCGAGAGAGCAGCCTCATTGGGCTCCGATGCGGCCCATTTGCGAGGCCGACGCCTCCCATGGGCTCGACTGCCCGATGAGCAACAACCGCAATCAGCCGCTGCGGTTGAGAGGAGAGCCATGACGTCCTTGAACGCCCGTCATCTCGCCGCTTTTAATTTCGCCCGCGGCGCTCATCTCCGCGCGGTTCGCGCGCTCGGGATTCTCGCGCTGCTCCTGTTCACGACCGCGGCCCGCGCCGACGCCGTCGACGACACGCTGGCCAAGTTTCTCGACGACAAATTTCCACAGACCGCGGCTGCGATCGGCGAGTTGGCGGCCGAGGCGCCGCCGCAGGCCGCGGCCATTCTCGAGGCGCTCGGCGACAATCGCCTGCTGATCGATCCCGCCGATCATCTGGTCGCCTACAAGACCGCCGCCGGGGCGATCCTCAACGCGAAAACGGGCGCCCCTGTGGAAGGCGTCGACCCGGCCGCGTTCAAGAAGGTCCGCGTCAACAATGCGCTGAGAAGCACGATCGAAGGCGCGATGGGGTCGCTGACACTCGCCAATCCCGATCCCGAAAAGCGGCTCGCCGCGGCCGCGGACGTCTTCAGAACCCACGACGCCAAGGCGCTGCCGGCGCTTCAGGCGCAGCTCGCCAAGGAGAGCGATCCGCGCGTCGCCGCCGCCTTGCGGCTTGCTGAGGCGTCGATCTTCGCCACCAGCGACAGCGCTTCGCCGCAGGATCGCCTCTCGGCGATCGCGACGCTGAAGGAGCGCGGCGACCAGGACGCGCAAAGCCTCATCGACGGGATCGCCCAGAGGGCCACCGACCCGGCGGTGAAGAGCGCCGCCGCATCGGCGCTCAGCGCGATCCACACCCGCCTTGCCCTGTGGGGCGTCGTGCAGAACCTCTGGTACGGCATTTCCGCGTCGTCGGTCCTGCTTCTGGCGGCGATCGGCCTTGCGATCACATTCGGCGTCATGGGCGTCATCAACATGGCGCATGGCGAAATGGTGATGCTCGGCGCCTATTCGACTTACGTCGTGCAGACGCTTCTGCCGCCCTCGTTGCAGAATTGGTCGCTTGCTTTCGCCATCCCCCTCGCCTTCGTCGTCGCGGGCGCGGTCGGCATCGCGATCGAGCGTCTGGTGATCCGCTTTCTCTATACCCGCCCGCTCGAGACGCTGCTGGCGACCTGGGGCGTGTCGCTCATCCTGCAGCAATTGGTCCGCAGCCTGTTCGGCGCCAACAATCGCCTGGTCAGCAACCCGCCGTTCATGTCGGGCGCGTTCGAGATCGGCGGGTTATCGATCACCACCAACCGGCTTTGGATCATCGTGCTCTCGGCGCTCGTCTTCATCGGGCTGCAGGTCGTCCTGCGGGCGACGCCCTTCGGTCTGCAGATGCGCGCGGTGACGCAGAACCGCCGGATGGCGGCGTCGATGGGCATTTCGACCGCGCGCATCGACATGCTGGCGTTCGGGCTCGGCTCGGGGGTCGCGGGGATCGCGGGGGTGGCGCTGTCGCAGATCGACAATGTCTCGCCGAACCTCGGCCAGGGCTACATCATCGACAGTTTCATGGTTGTCGTGTTCGGCGGGGTCGGCAATTTGTGGGGCACGGCGTTCGGCGCGCTTCTGATCGGGCTCGCCAACAAGCTGCTCGAGCCGCTCATCGGCGCGGTCCAGGGCCAGATCGTGCTGCTGATCTTCATCATCCTGTTCATCCAGAGACGGCCGAGAGGGCTCTTTGCGCTCCGCGGGCGGGCGGTCGAAGCATGAGCGCTCGGCTCAACCAGCTTGGTCTCGTCTTTGTCGCGATCCTCATCGTCGCGGCGGTCCTGGTGCCGTTGCTGTCGCTGGCGGTATCGCCCGGCTCCGCCTTCTACCTGCCGCCCTATCTGGTGCAGCTGCTCGGCAAATATCTTTGCTACGCGATCCTCGCCGTCGCGCTCGATCTGGTCTGGGGCTATTGCGGCATCCTGTCGCTCGGCCATGGCGCGTTCTTCGCGCTCGGCGGCTATGCGATGGGCATGTATCTGATGCGGCAGATCGGGACCCGCGGCGTCTACGCCAATCCGATTCTCCCCGACTTCATGGTGTTCCTGAACTGGAAGGAGTTGCCGGTCGCCTGGTGGGGCTTCAACTGGTTCCCTTATGCGATGCTGATGGTGGTGCTCGTGCCCGGGCTGCTGGCGCTCGCCTTCGGCTGGTTCGCCTTCCGCTCGCGCGTCACCGGCGTCTATCTCTCGATCATCACCCAGGCGATGACCTTCGCCTTGTTCAAGGAATTCTTCCGCAACGACTTCGGCTTTGGCGGCAACAACGGCCTCACCGACTTCAAGGACCTGCTCGGCTTCTCCCTCCAGGCGGCGTCGACCAAAGCCGCGCTGTTCGCCGCGAGCGCCATCGCGCTCATCCTCGCCTATGTCGTTTCGCGGGCGATCACGTCGTCGAAATACGGCAAGGCGCTGGTGGCGGTGCGCGACGCCGAGAGCCGCATGCGCTTTCTCGGCTATCGGGTCGAGAACTATAAGCTGTTCGTATTTGTCGTTTCGGCCATCATCGCCGGGATTGCCGGCGCGCTCTATGTGCCGCAGGTCGGCATCATCAACCCGAGCGAATTCGCGCCCGCGAACTCGATCGAGGCGGCGATCTGGGTCGCGGTCGGCGGCCGCGGGACGCTGATCGGCGCGGCGATCGGCGCGATCGCCGTCAACTTCGCCAAGACCTATTTCACCGGCGCATTCCCCGAATACTGGCTCTACGGGCTTGGCCTCCTCTTTGTGCTCGGCACCCTGTTCCTGCCCCGGGGCCTGCTCGGTCTTGTCCTGCGAGGCAGCGAGCCGAAGCCGCGTGAGGTCATTTCCGTCGACGCTGTCGAAGAAGGGGCCGAGCCGTGACTCTAGCGGAGACGAGCAATCCGGCGCTCACCCAGACGCTGCTCTATCTCGACGGAGTCAGCGTGTCGTTCGACGGCTATAAGGCGCTGCGCAGCCTGTCGCTGATGCTCTTGCCCGGCGAGATGCGCGCCATCATCGGCCCCAATGGCGCCGGCAAGACGACGATGATGGACGTCATCACCGGCAAGACCCGCCCCGACGAAGGCGAGGTCATGTTCGACGGCCGGCACGATCTGACCAAACTCGACGAAGCCGAGATCGCGACGCTCGGGGTCGGGCGCAAGTTTCAGAAGCCGACCGTGTTCGAATATCACACGGTCGAGGATAATCTCCTCCTGGCGACGAAGGCGCCGCGCAGCGTCCGCGCGACCCTGTTCGGGCGGGAAGACGCGAAGACGCTCAAGACGATCAACGCCATTCTCGCCACCACCCGGCTCACCGACCATCGGGCTCGGGTCGCCGGGTCGCTGTCGCACGGGCAGAAGCAATGGCTCGAGATCGGCATGCTGCTCGCGCAGGATCCGAAGCTCCTCCTGGTCGACGAGCCGGTCGCCGGCATGACCGACAGCGAGACCGCGGCGACCGCCGATCTGTTGCGCGAAATCGCACGCGATCATTCGGTGATCGTGGTCGAGCACGATATGCATTTCGTCCGCGAGCTCGGGGTCAAGGTGACGTGCCTGCATGAAGGCTCGGTGCTCGCCGAGGGCACGCTCGATCAGGTCAGCGACGACCCGCGGGTCGTCGAAGTCTATCTGGGGCGGTGAAGTTCCATGCTGAACGTCGATCGCATCGATCTCTTCTATGGCGCGGCGCAGGCGCTGCGCTCGGTGTCGCTCAAGGCCGAAGTCGGACGTATCCTCTGCGTGCTTGGCCGCAACGGCGTCGGCAAGTCGTCGCTGTTGCGCGCCATCGTCGGTCAGCACGGCGTCGCCTCGGGCTCGATCCAGTGGAATGGCAAGGAGATGAGCGCGCTCTCGCCCCATCAGCGGGCGCGCGCCGGTTTTGGCTATGTTCCGCAGGGGCGCGAGATTTTCCCGCTTCTTTCGGTCAAGGAGAACCTGCAGACCGGCTTTGCGACCTTGCCGCGCGCCGAGCGCGCCATCGACGACGAGATCTTCAGCCTGTTCCCTGTTCTCAACGACATGCTGGGGCGGCGCGGCGGCGACCTTTCGGGCGGGCAACAGCAGCAGCTCGCGATCGGGCGCGCGCTGGTGACGCGGCCGAAGCTGCTGATTCTGGATGAGCCGACGGAAGGCATCCAGCCCTCGATCATCAAGGACATCGGCCGCGCGCTGGTGCATCTCAGGCGCAAGGGCGAGATGGCGATCCTGGTGGTGGAGCAATATTTCGAATGGGCGCGCGACATCGCCGACGACTACGCGGTCATGGACCGCGGCGCGGTCGTTCTTTCGGGCACGCGCGAGTTGATGAACGAGGAACAGGTGCGGGGCCGGATGACGGTGTGAGGCGCGGCGCCGACTGCGGAACCGCGCGGACTGTAGGGGGACTATCGTTCAAACAATGGCCGCCGAGACGTATGCCGGATCGCGAGCACTTCAATTTCGACCGTCCCCGTCCAATAAAAAAGCCGATAGGGAAAACCGAGGACCGCCGCCACTCGAACACCGGGCCTTTGTTCGACCTCGGGCGCGCCGAGCGGAAACTCTGCGATACGCCGCTCCGCCGCCGCCAATTGCGTTTCGAAGCGCGCGCGCAGCGCCGGCCAATGATGCCTCTGGTAATTCTCTATCAATTTAAGGTCGGCAAGCGCAGCCGCTGTCCATCGGACAATCATTCGCCGCGGAATTTCGCGCGAACCTTTGCCACCGCTTCTGCCGTCGAGAAACGACCCGCGCGGACATCATCGAGCCCTCGATCAATCGCGGCCAGCTCCGCCGCGGACGCCTGATAAACGCCCGAGCGCTCAGCCTCAATGCTTCGGGCTGCTTCAAGCAAAGCTTCCTGGTCGTCGGCAGGCCACTCATCGATGCGCCGAAGCATGTCTTTCAAAGCGCTGTTCATGCGCGCATGATACCACGGCGAACGCGTCGTCTGCCAGATATCGCCCTACTCTCAATCCGCTTGGAATTGAGGCCGAACTGGCCAAGCGCTCCGCCGCATGAGGCCGTTGCCTATCGCTGCCGCCCCGCTGATTAATCACCCGCCCCGCTCGAACACCTCCGCCTCCGCCTCGACGATCTCCTCGACCGCGCCCTCGGCGGCGAAAGGCTCAAGCGCCTCGCGCATGGCGCGCCTCATCGCCGGCGCGTCGTCGCCGAGCCGCTCCGGCGAGGAGCCCGACATCGACAGGATGCGGTCGGCGAGGCGCTCGACGCTGATCGTTACCGCCGTCTCGACCCTGATCGTCCGGCGCGGGACGAACGGTCCGCCGGCGAAAAAACGGTCGCGATCGAAGGCCGGTCGCTCGGTCCTCCAGCGGTTGCGCACCTGCATGAAGGCTTGAAGCCAGGGGTTGCGGCCGTCGTCGACGCTCGAGGCGTGGCAGACGAGAATCCTGCCGCCCGGCCTGACGACGCGATCGAGGGCCTTTTGCGCCGGCTCCGGGTCAAGCCAGTGGATGGCGCGGCCGATCGTCACGACGTCGAACCCGCCGAGTCCGGCGGCCTTGTCCTCGAAGCGGCCCTCGACGAATTTGACCGCGACGCCCGCGCGCGACGCCGCCGAGCGGGCGGCTTCGAGCATCGCCGGCTCCGGGTCGACGCCGACGACTTCGCGGCAATCGGGCGCAAACCCGATCGCGAGCAAGCCCGGCCCCGTCCCGACGTCGATGAGGCGCTGGCTGCGGTCGAGTCCGAGGTCGCGCCCAACAGCAGCGAAGAACGCCTCGCCATAGGGCGCCCGGGCGCTCTCGTAATAGGCGACGGTGGAGGCGAAGCGTCCCATTTAAGGTCTCACGAACGTCGATCGGGTCGCCGCGCCTGGAGAAAGGCGCCCGACCGCGGCCTGAGTATGGCGGCTTCGTCCGGACCGTTCGGGCAGGAATACTCAAGATGTCGTCGGATTTTGAAAAGAATTTCAGGCGTTAGCCAAGTTTCCCCCGGCGGACCGCCGTCGTTCAATTCCGCGCGATGCATGGAACCGATTGGAGGCCCAGCGATTGGTTTCGCAGGGTTGAGAGAACCCATTAGGAGAAAATCATGTACGCACGCACAGCACTTCTCGCGACCGCCGTTTCCCTGGCTTTTGTCGCCACGCCGGCCTTTGCCCAGACCTTCAACGGCTATGACAATCAGGATCCGGCGGTCACCCGCAGTTACGCCCCGTTCGAGGGCGGCGCTTATCGCGCCAATAACTACAACAACTACGGCATTCCGGTGATCGGGCCGGTGGTTGGACCCGTGTTCGGCGTCCTGACCGCGCCGTTCTCGGTTGCGACGGGCGGATGGGCCCAGCCGAATTCGGGCTGCTTCCTCGACCGCGACTTCAACGGCCGGTATACGGCCACGTGCGGAATGTAATATCCGCGTCACGTAGGCCTGCGTTTGCGAGCCGCTCCCGCGAAAGCGGGGCGGCTCGCTGGCGTATCGTGTCCGTTATCGCTGCCCGCCCGAAGCCGAGATGCGCTCGCCGGTCAGCCAGGACGACTGGTCGGAGGCAAGGAACAGCGCGACTCGGGCGATATCGTCGGGCTGGCCCATCCGGCCCATTGGCATCACCATTCCCATGGCTTTCGCCGTCTCCATGTTGAGCCCCATCGTTTTTGTTCCCTCCGTCTCCGTCGCGCCCGGCGCGATCGCGTTGACCCGGATCTTCTTCGGCGCGAGTTCGAGCGCGAGCGCCTTGGTGATGGTGTCGACCGCCGCCTTCGAGGCCGAATAGACGACCGAGTTCGGCACCGGGTTCACGCTCGCGATCGTGCTCAAATTGATGATGCTGCCGCCGGCGCCGTCGAAGCTCGCGACCGCCTCCTTGCTTGCGAGAAGCGTGCCGAGCACATTGGCGCCGAACTGCCTCTCGACATCCTCTTCCGTCACCGCCTCGATCGGGGCGAAGGCATAGACGCCCGCGTTGTTGACGAGGATCGAGGGCGCGCCGAGCTTCGCCCGGGTCTCGGCGAACAGGCGCTTGACGTCGGCGCCTTTCGCCACATTTGCCTGGATCGCGACCGCCTTGCCGCCCTTCTTGACGATCTCGTCGGCCACTCGTTCGGCGCCGGCCTTGTCCGACGCATAATTGACGGCGACCGCCGCCCCCGCTTCGCCGAAGCGCCGCGCGATCGCCGCGCCGATGCCCTTGGACGCGCCGGTGACGATCGCCACCTTTCCGCTGAGCTCACCCATTCTCATGCTCCTCATCGCCCCTTCCGGCGGGCCGGGATCGGCGCCGTGGGGGCCTCAATCAGCCACAGGTAGGCCATGCGAAATGCGAAGGGTATTGCGCCGAATTCGATATGATATATTTGATTTGCGTATGAATGATCGTCTTCAGCAGCTGGCGTTGTTCGTGCGGGTGGTCGAGAGCGGAAGCTTCTCGAAGGTGGCTCGCGAATTCGGCCTGTCCCAGCCTTCGGTATCTCGATCCATCGCGGCGCTCGAGCGCCGCCTGGCGGTCAAGCTCCTTGTCCGCACCACCCGGCAGGTCTCGGCCACCGATGCGGGCGAGGCGTTGCTCGGCCGGGCGCGCGACGCCCTGCTTGCGATCGACGACGCGGAAGGCGCGGCGCGCGGCGCCGATCGGCTGAGCGGCGTGCTCCGGGTCGCGTTGCCGCCGGGCTACGGCGCCCGGCGCATCGTCCCCCTGCTGCCGGCTTTTTTCGCCCGGCATCCGCTGCTCAAGATCGACCTCATGATGTCGGACCGGTACGAGAACCTGATCGCCGAGGGCGCCGACCTTGCGCTCCGGATTGGCGATCTGCCGGATTCGAGCTTTGTCGCTCGAAAGCTCGAGAGCGCGCGGCGCCTGTTCTTCGCCGCGCCGTCCTATCTCGCTCGCCGCGGCGAGCCCGGGAGCCTCGCCGACCTTGCCCGTCATGACCTCATCGGCGGCCCGACCGACGCCGGCGACGAGACCTGGGTCGCGCGCCGCGACGGCCTCGTCGAGCGCCTTCCGGTGAGCCCGCGCGTCCTTTCGCGCTCGGCGTCGGGCATCGTCGCCTGCGCCGTCGCCGGGCTCGGCGTCGCCAGCGGCTCGAGCTGGATGTGCGCCGACGCGCTCGGTTCCGGCGAGGTCGTCGAAATTCTGGCCGCCTATGCGCTCGATCCGGTCACCGTCTATGTCGTTTTTCCCGCTGGCCGCCGCCCGTCGCAGAAGGCGCGCGCCTTCAGCGACTATCTCGAGCAGGCGATGGCGAGGGCCGGGGAAGAGCAAACATCAGGCGCGACGGTCGGCGGCGCCATGGCCGCGAGCGCTCGAAACTCGCCCCCGCCCGCCAACGATCGTCGTAGTATCGCGAGCCTCAGCCGTGAAGGCCGATCTGGACGCCGGTCGAGAGCTTCTCGTTGACCCGGACACGCCGCTGGCGACTCCTGTTCAGGCTCGACCCACACGGATCAGCTCGCCAACCGCGAACAGTTCGACCGGATCGGCGAAGCCCTTCAGCTGGTATTGGCGAGACGAGCTTCCCGCGAGCTCCGGCTGAGCCTTGTCGAAGACGGCGCGGGTTACGAGGATCTCGCCGGACTCCGCGGCCGATTGCGCTCGCGAGGCGGTGTTCACGACTGTGCCAATGGCCGTCACGTCTCGATGGGACTGGCCAAACTCGCCGAAGCTCAATTCCC
The DNA here is from genome assembly GCA_963806935.1 of uncultured Alphaproteobacteria bacterium. Taxonomy (GTDB): domain Bacteria; phylum Pseudomonadota; class Alphaproteobacteria; order Rhizobiales; family Beijerinckiaceae; genus Roseiarcus. The sequence goes on along the minus strand of CAWEAT010000012.1, from coordinate 682 downwards.
CGGTGTTGATGCCAATGCCGATGCCAAGCGGCGCTCCAGTCAATCCGAACGTTTCATCGAGCGTCGCCCGCTGCTCGGCAAACCGACGCTGGATCTCGCGAGCCGCATGCAGGGCGCGCTTCGGATGGTCGGCGTGGGAGACCGGGAAATTGAACACGGCCATCACCGCGTCGCCAATCGTCTTGTTGATGATACCGTCTTCTTCCCATACCGCGCCGGCGCAGACGTCATAGAACACGTCCAACAGCCCGGATAGCGCGTCAGGGTTCAGCGACTGCGACAGCGCCGTGTAGCCGCGCAGGTCGGCGAACAGAATGGTGGCGTCGATCATGATCTTCCGGGCGCGCATCACCTTGGTGAAACTCAGCTCGCAGATCGTGCAGAGATTTGGATTCATCCGGCTCGGCCGGATGCCGAACGCCCGGAAGGGCGCGGAAAGCGGGCCCCGCAAGGGGATGGGCACTTTCATTTGCTCCCAGCAGCCCTTGCAAATCGTCGCCTGCTCCGCCGCCATGACCGCACCTTCTGTTCAGCCTGATCCATCCCCTAGCACCCTCTAGGGCGCGCACGGATTAATTCTTTCGGTGTCGTAGTTACACATTGGACAGCCGCCTGCATCGCGCCGCCGGGCGCCTCTCACCCGTTGCGGAACGCGTAGGCATAGCCGTTGAGCGCCGGCGCG
>CAWEAT010000011.1:0-217948 GCA_963806935.1 uncultured Alphaproteobacteria bacterium | reverse complement strand
TTTCCGACCATGTAGAGCGAGCTCTCCGCCCAGTCATCGGTTTCGCCGTCGAGGATGGCGCGGCAGCCGGCCAGGGTTTCCGCCCGGGGCACGCTGCGGCCCGGCGTTCCGGTGAAAGCTTCGGTGACGACGAAGGGCTGGCTGAGGAAGCGCTGGAGCCGGCGTGCGCGCTTGACGATCAGGCGGTCGGCGGCGCCGAGCTCCTCGACGCCGAGCAGGGCGATGATGTCCTGCAAATCCTTGAAGCGGGCCAGCGCCTCGCGGGCGCGCTCGGCGATGCGATAGTGTTCCTCGCCCACCACCAGCGGATCGAGCAGCACCGACGACGAGGCCAGCGGATCGACGGCGGGATAGAATCCTTGCGCCGCCAGCGAGCGCGACAGCATGATCAGGCTGTCCATATGGCTCGAGATCGCCGTCACCGCCGGATCGGTGAAGTCGTCTGCCGGCACATAAACAGCCTGGATGGCGGTGACCGCCGCGCCGGCGACCGAGGCGATGCGCTCCTCCAGCGCCGCCACCTCAGTCGCCAGGGTGGGCTGATAGCCGACGCGCGACGGCAGGCGTCCGAGCAGGCTGGACACCTCGCTGCCCGCCTGGACGAAGCGGAAGACGTTGTCCATCAGCAGCAGCACGTTCTGATGTTTCTGGTCGCGGAAGTATTCGGCGATGGTCAAGGCCGTCAGCGGCACGCGCCAGCGTGCGCCGGGCGGTTCGTTCATCTGGCCGTAGACCAGCACCGTGCGCGCGAGCACGCCGGAGCCCTGCATGTCGGTCAGCAACTCATGGCCCTCACGCGAGCGCTCGCCGACGCCGGCGAAGACGGAGATGCCCTGATACTTCTCGACCATGGCGTGGATCAGCTCCATCACCAAAACGGTCTTGCCGACGCCGGCGCCGCCGAACATCGCCGCCTTGCCGCCCTGGGCAAGGGGGGCGAGGAGATCGATCACCTTGATGCCGGTCTCGAACACGGCCGTCGTCGAGGTCTCTTCCTCAAGCGTTGGCGGCGGATTGTGGATGCCCCGCCTCGGCGTATCGCCCGGAAGCGCTGGGCCGCGGTCGCGCACCGCGCCCACCACGTCAAGCAGCCGCCCCAGGACCGCATCGCCGACCGGAACGGAGATGGGCGCCCCGGTCGCCCGCACCCGCACGCCGCGCGCCAGGCCTGCGGTCGCTTGCAGCGCAACGCCGCGGACCGTCGCCGGATCCACATGGCTATGCACTTCGAGCACCAGCGGCTCCGGTCGGTCCCATTGCACGACCAGCGCCGTATTGACCGGCGGCAGGGCGCCTCCGTTGAAGCCCACGTCCACCACGGCGCCGCGAACCGAAATGACTTTGGCGATCGAGGCTGTGCTTTCCATGAAAATGTCCGATCGCAATATGCGGAGACGGGCTTCAGGGCCTGTGGGAATTAGGATAGGCCCTGGGCGCCGCCTTGTGATTGAGCTTGATCAAACCGCCCGACCGGCGCCAAGCTCATGCACCGGGCGCGCGAGCACCTGGTGCGGCTGGCGAAGAAGACCGGCGCGCCGCTGCGCCAGTCCTATGAGCGGGTCAGCAAGCTGGCGCTTATCGCCCATCAGCGCTACGCCCATCGCGATCCTATGGCCAAACAGTTCGAGCGCGCCAACCGGAGCTTAAGGACCATCCGGACTTATCTCGGCCGGGTCTGCCGGGACGTCGCGCGCGAGGTCCGCGGTGACGCTGAGCTGGAGCGCATTTTCGCGCCCGACCTTTGGCTGGCGCAGCGCGCGCGCGACGCCGCACGCCATTCGCGGGGGAGACCGGTTCCTGGCTCGGCGCCACGACTTAAACTCAAGCGAGGCCCGCCCTCGTTTCGTCCGAGAGGTTCATCGACGAGCGCGACTCGGCGATCGTGTGGATGACGTGACGGATGTCGCGATTGTCGTCCATGAACCGGTCGAAATCGACCTTGCGGAGCACGAGCAGCCGGCAATAGGTCATGGCGACGACGTCGGCTTGCCGCGTCATGCCGGTCAATAGCGCCATTTCGCCGAACAGGTCGCCGCTGCCAAGCGGAATGCGGCGGCCGGGAAAGACGACCTCGGCGGCGCCCGAGGCGATGAAATAGCAGGCGTCGCCCCGCTCGCCCTCCCGCACGATCAATTCGCGCGGCACGGCGAACCGGGGCCTGAGCAGCTTCTGCACCCGCGCGAGCTGCTGGTCGTTTAGAGCGGCGAACAGGTCGAGGCGTCCGATGAGTTCGCGGGTGTCGAGGCCAAGGTCGAAGCGAGGCCGGGTCTCCCTCGTTTTGTCCGCGACGCTGCCCTTGAGGTCTTCGTAAACCTCGGCGGCGATCAGGCCTTCCTGGAACAGGGCGTCATAGCGCCCCATCTCGCGCCGCATCGCCGATTGACGCAAAAATCGGGCTTCGAGAGCCGCCGCATATTGAGGATATTGCCGCCGCAGCGCGTCGAGCGCGGCTGTGGCGCCCTTGAGGCGAACCTTGAGGATGGCGTCGATGAGCTCGACCACCCGCTCGCCGAAGATCGAGCGTGACCTGACCGCGTGCGCGCCCATCAGCTCCTGGATGAGCAGGCGCGTCACGAGCAGCATCTCGAACCGGTCGCCGAGCCGGTCGGCGAGAAAGCGCACGACGCCGAGGCGGCGATAGAGGAAATAGGCGGCGGCGAACGAAAGCGGAAAGGCGAGCGCCGCTTCGGCGCTGCGCTGGTAGCCGAGCCGCCCGTTGCTCCTCGCGCCCTCGCCCAGGGCTTCCGCGTTTCTAAGCAGCGCTTGCACGGTGACGGGCGAGGCGGCTCGCTCGGCCATGATCTCGAGCGCCAGCATCCGCTCCTGATTGCCGAGCGCCACCAAGCCGATGGCCAGGCGCTGGTGATCGGTGAGCCCCGCCTCGGCGCCGCCGGGGGAGTTTGCCGCCGCCATTCCGGTCTCGTAGGGCGCAAGCGCGCTCGCGATCGCCGAAGGCGAGATTTCGTGCTCGCTCGCCATCGAACGAATGGTCTCGCCGATCTCCGCATAGGAGAGCGCCAGCACCCGGTCGCGCAACGCCTGGTCGACTGGCGACAGACGATCAAGACCCAGGAGGCGGATCACGAAGCGCAGCGTCGTTCCGTTGACGAGCAGCGTGAACAGCACGAGGCCGGTGGCGAGCACCGCCACGAATTTTTGTATCTCGGGCGTCAGCGCCGGGTTTTCGGTGACGGCCAGCGCCAGCACCAGGGTCAACGCGCCGCGCAGGCCGCCCCATGCGATGGCGAGCTTGTAGGCGGTGCTGATCGGCTGGGTGAGCTTGGCGAGGCTCGAGCAGCGGCAGGAGCAGGAACAGCACCAGGAGCCGGGCCGCGAACACCGCCACGATCAGCGCCGCGATCAGCATGACATCGTGGAACTGCATGTCGAGCAGAAGCTTCGGCACCAGTATCGAAGCCAGCACGAACACCAGCGAATGCGCCCAGAAGGCGATCTGGGCCCAGAGATCGACGATGAACGACCAATTGTAGGGCGTGATGCGCGATCGCCCGAAAGCGCTGACGGTCAATCCGGAGCACAGGACGGCGACGACGCCGGAAACATGGAGAAGATGCTCGGCGGCGATGAAAACGAGATAGGGAAGCGCGACGGTCAGGGTTGCTTCGGCCAGCCGATCGTCGCGGGTCCAGGGTATGAGCTGCAACAGCGCCCGCCCCGCCAGCAGGCCCAAGGCGGCTCCGCCAAAGAAGGAGAGCAGGAATTGGGCGGCGCCGCCGACGAAATCCGGCTGTTGTCCGGAGACGATCATGCCAAGCAGCACCGTGAACATGACGATCGCCGCGGCGTCGTTGAGAAGAGCCTCGCCCTCGACGAGGCGGGTCAGGCGCGCCGCTGCGCCCACGTCGCGGAACACGGCGATGACCGCGGCCGGATCGGTGGTCGCCACGACCGAGCCGAGCAGCAGGCAGACCACCAGCGGCAGGCCGGCAAGCGGCCAGAGGGCGATCCCGACCACCGCGGTGCACACGACAGTGGCGACGACCGCCAGCATGAGGATCGGGGCGGCGTCCTCGAGCATCCTGCGCACGTCGGCCGTGATCGCGCCCTCGAAGACGAGCAGCGGCAGAAAGACATAAATGAAGGTCTCGGCGCCGACCGGCAGGTCGGCGAACAGCGAGGCGACGCTGTCGAAGCGGTTGCTGAGCGGCGTGCGCAGCAGGACAATGGAGACAGCGCCGATCGCCACCCCGATGACGGCGAGCAGCACCACCGGGGCGAGCTTGAGGCGCACCGCCACCGGCTGGGAGACGGCGACGACCACCAGCAAAGTCGCGAAGACGGCCAGAAGCAGGACGATGTCGAACATGGAGATCGAATCTCTATCCGGTCGCCGCGTCAGGGGGCAAGGTTTGCGCCCACGTTTTGCTGCGGAAAGCAAGGCGCGGGCTTCAGGGCGGTCCCCCGGGTCGAGGCCTGACCGCGTGACGCGGGCGTTCGCGCGCGTCAGCCGCCGACGATGGGCAGGCTTTTCGGTTCGTATGGGCAGAGATCGACCAGCGCGCAAACGCCGCACCGGGGTTTGCGGGCCATGCATATGTAGCGCCCATGCAGGATCAGCCAGTGATGGGCGTGTGGCAGAAAGCGCTCCGGGATGACCCGCATGAGTTCATCCTCGACCTCGCGCGGCGTTTTCCCGGGAGCGACGCCTAGGCGGTTGGCGACGCGGAAGACGTGGGTGTCGACGGCCAGCGTCGGCTCCCCGAAGACGGTGTTGAGCACCACATTCGCGGTCTTGCGGCCAACGCCGGGCAACGCCTCCAGCGCCTCGCGGTCGCGCGGCGTCTGACCGCCGTGCCGTTCGACGATCGCGCGCGAAAGCGCAATGACGTTCCTGGCCTTGGTTCGATAGAGCCCGATGGTCTTGATTCGTTCGGCGAGCCGCTCCTCGCCGAGCGCCGCCATCTTCTCCGGCGTGTCGGCGATGGCGAACAGCGCCGGCGTCGCCCTGTTGACGCCAGCGTCGGTCGCCTGCGCCGACAACACCACCGCCACGAGGAGCGTGAAGGGATTGACATATTGGAGCTCGCCCTTCGGCGCGGGATTGGCGGCCGCCAATCGCTCGAAGATCGCCTCGGTCCTCGCCGCCCTCGCCTGCCGGGCCTCTCTTCGCGCCATGATCGATTTATAAGCGCGGGGCCGCGGGCGAGCCAAGGGCGGCTTTCGACTAAAGCGCAAGTTGCCATGCGCTGCAGCCCCAAGCATTATGTTTGCAGGGGCTCCGGCGGAGCGCTGCCGGACGAACGAACCGTGAATCGGGAGGAATGGAATGAAATCACTCAGACGGACATTGATGGTTGCGGGGGCGCTGTGCGCGTCGCTTGCCGCCAGCGCAGCCTCGGCCGCGGCCGACAAGGTCGTGATCGGCGACATCGACGACATGTCGGGCCCCTACGCCGACGTCATCGGCGCCGGCGGGATCGAGGCGATCAAGATGGCGATCGCTGATTTTGGCGGAACCGCGCTCGGCAAGCCGATCGAGGTTCTGACGTTCGACCACCAGAACAAGCCGGCTCTCGGGGCAGAGAAGCTGCGCGAATGGGCCGACACGGACGGCATGACGATGCTGCTCGGCGGGTCCAACTCCGGCGTCAGCCTCGCGATGTCCGCCGCGGCCAAGGAGAAAAAGGTCCCCTTCATCGCCATCGGCGCGGCCGCGGCGTCGCTGACCGGCAAGGACTGCACGCCCTATACGATCCACTACGGCTACGACACGACCGCGCTTGCCAACGGCACGGCGAAAACCATTCGTCGAACAGGGCGGCAAGAGCTGGTTCTTCCTCACCGCGGACTACGCTTTCGGGAAGCAACTGGAAGCGGGCGCCACGGAGGTCGTCAAGGCAGGCGGGGGAAGCGTGGTGGGCGACGTCCGCGTGCCCCTTGGGACTTCGGACTTCTCTTCCTATCTTCTCCAGGCGCAGGGCTCGGGCGCGCAGGTGCTTGGCCTCGCCAACGCCGGCGCCGACACGCAAAACTCGCTCAAGGCGGCGTCCGAATTCGGCCTCACCAAGACGATGAGGCCCGCCGCGCTCTTGGTGTTCCTCACCGACGTTCACGCGGTCGGTCTTGATATCGCGCAAGGGCTGGTGCTGACCACCGCGTGGTACTGGAACATGGACGACACGACGCGCGAGCTTCGCCAACCGGTTCTTCGAAAAGACGAAGAAGATGCCGACCTTCTCCCAAGCCGCGTACTATTCCGCGACGCTCGCCTACCTCAATGCGGTCAAGGCGGTTGGCTCGACCGATTCCGATAAGGTTATGGAACAACTGAAGAAGACGAAGATCAACGACATCTTCGTCAAAGACGGCGTGATCCGTCCCGATGGCCTGCTCGAGCACGACATGTACATCGTTCAGGTCAAAACGCCGGCCGAATTGAAGGGCGAATGGGACTTCTACAAGATCCTCAAGACGATGAAGGGCGAAGACGCGTTCGGCAAGCTCGCGGATTCCGCCTGTCCCCTGGTCAAGAAATAGGAGAATCCGGCGAGAGCGCCACGGCGCAGAGGCTCGAACCACGTCGAGCCTCTGCGCGCAGTTCTCGCCGTCTTGAGTGAGCTCAGCGGCTCGCGGCGTGTTTCGATCCGTCACAGATCTCCAGGCCGCCATCAACCGCTTCCTCGATGACCACAACGCCCGCTCAAGCCCTTCCAATGCGTCGCCGATCCCGACAAAATCATCGCCGCCGTCAGACCCGGGCGCCAAGCGTTAGAGTCGATCCCATAGCTCAACTCGGCTGGTCTTAGCCATTGGCCGCCTCGCGCACGGCGTTAGCCCCTTCGCCCGCTTCGACGCCATGGATGAGACTCATGATCTGTCGGCTCATGGGCTCGTAGCGCCGGTTGTTTTCGATCGCGCCGGCGATGGAAAAGTTGCGCATGACGAGAATTCGATCGGCGAGCGTGATCATTTCCGGCATGTCGCTCGAGATGAGCAGGACCGAAACGCCCCCGCGCGTGATCTCTGCAATCAGTTCGTGGATGGCCGTCTTGGTCTTGATGTCGATGCCGACTGTCGGTTCATCGATGATGAGGATCTCGACTCCAGCAGCGAGCCATTTGGCGATCGAGACCTTCTGCTGATTGCCTCCGGAGAGCTTGCCGACCGTCTGCTCCAGCGACGGCGTTCTGATCTCGAGCTTTCGCGCCAGCGGCTCGGCGACCTCAATCTCGCTTCTCCGCCATAAGAGGCCCAATCTGGAACGGATGCGGCGCCAGACCGTGATCGCGACGTTCGAGCGGACAGGGTGGGCGAGGATCAGCCCTTCGCCCTTGCGATCCTCGGAGATATAGCCGATCCCAAGCCTCCGGATGGCGTGGGACACGTTGTCAATTGCGACCGGCGTCCCTTTGAGACGAAGGACCCCGGCCGTGATGCGCGCGTCGCCGATCAGCGCGCGAGCGAGCTCCGTGCGCCCAGCTCCGACAAGGCCGTAGAGGCCAAGGATCTCACCCTTGTGCAGAGTAAAGCTGACGTTGCGGTGACCGAGCGCGGTCGCGATCTCGCCTGCTTCGAGGACTGGCTCCATGGACACGGTTGAGCGACTGCCCATATCCGCGACGCGCTCCTCGCGTCCGATCATCGCCGAGACGATTCGGCTGCGGTCCATCGTCTCGATCGGCTCGCCTGCGATGGCGACCTTGCCGTCGCGCAGCACCGTGACCCGGTCAGACACGGCGGTGACTTCCTCGAGCTTGTGGCTGACGAAGACAATCGCCTTGCCTTCGCGCTTTAGCCGCCGCAGCACGGCGAAGAGCTCTTCAGCCTCGTGGCCGGAGATCGAGGCAGTCGGTTCATCGAGGAGAAGCAGGCCCGCCTCGAAGGACAGCGCCTTGGCGATTTCGACGATTTGCATCTGCGCCACCGAGAGGCGACGGACTTCGGTTCGCGTATCGATCGACGGATCGATCATGTCGAGGAACCGGCGCGCTTGCGCGTGGACCTCTCGGTAGTCGATCAAGCCGCGCCGCGTGGGCGGGCGCTCGATCATGATGTTCTCGCCCACCGAGAAGCGCGGAATGAGATTCCGCTCCTGATGGACCGCGCTGACGCCGGCGGCGATCGCGCCGCGCGCGGAGGCGAAGCGAACCTCACCGCCATCGATCAGCAGACGCCCTTCATCGGGACGATAAAGGCCCGTAACGATCTTGATCAGAGTCGACTTGCCCGCGCCGTTCTCGCCGACGAGCGCGTGGACCTCTCCCGGCCGGACGTCGAGCGAGACGCCGTCCAGCGCGATGACGCCTGGAAAGGTCTTGCGAACATTCTCGACAGAGAACCGCATGCCGTCACGCAGCCTCGGCATGCACAGCGCGAAGCCGATTGACGCCGACCGCCGCAAGAATCAGCGCGCCGAGGAGAAATTCAACCCAATACGGATCGACCCTGGCGAGCACCATCCCATTCTGGATCAGCACAATCAGCACGACAGCCAGCGACGTCGCCGCCACCGAGATATGCCCCCCGGTCAAGGCCGCCCCCCCGATGATCGGAGCGGCGAAGGAAATGATCAGCCAGTCAGCGCCGATGGTCGGCTGCGCCGACCCAAGCTGGGCGACCGCGAGGATGGCGCCGACCGCGGCGAGAAGTCCTGAAAGCGTGTGAGCAAGGACGATCGTTCGATCCCGAGGAATTCCGGAAAGTTCGGCGGCCTGAGCGTTCCCCCCGACCGCCAGAAGGTAGCGTCCGGGCACAGTGCGGGCAAGGAAGAAGGCAAGCGCCGCGGCGACGAAAAGCGGCGGCGCCAACAGATAGGGCAGGGCGAAGAAACGCTCTGTGCCGAAAGCGACGAATGCGGGAGGCAGATTGTAGAACGGGATCGACCGGGTGAGGCCCAGGTTAACCCCGGCGAAGACAGAGGCGGTCGCAAGCGTGATGATGAAACCGTTGATGCCGGTTCGAACGGTGAGCAGCCCGTTGGCGAGTCCGCCGCCCGCGCCAATCAGCAATCCAAGGCCGACAGCGAGCGCAATCGGAAACCCAAATTTTTCCATGACGCCGCCCACGGCGATGGCGACAAGACCGCCAAGCGCGCCGATCGAAAGATTGAGCTGCCCGACGCCTATGGTCAGCATCTGGGCGAAGGCGACCACCAGCACGACGCAGAAAGACCGTAGCATCACGTAGAGATTGAACTCGGTGAGGAACGCCGGAGACAGCAACGACAGGACAAGAAAACCCGCCAGGATGCAGGCGGCCAACGCCGACCATTCCTTCGACAGCAGACGCGCGACAGTCATGAGCTTCGTTCCAGAGCGCGTCGCTCCGCATACACGCCTCGATAGCGGTCCAGCATCACCGCAAGCAGCAGAACCAGCCCAAGAAAAAGCTGGAGCCAGAAATTTCCGACCTGAAGGATGAGCAAGCCGGACCGGATCGTCGCCACAAGCAACGCCCCGAGCATCGTTCCGACGATGGACACCATGCCTCCCGCCAGAAGCGTTCCACCCAGCACAGGCGCGAGAAACGAGGGCAGAAGCCAATCCTCGCCGATGGACGGCATGGCGGCGCCCAGCCGGGTCATCAACATGAGCCCGGCCGAAGCCGCGAGCAAACCGGAAAGCGCATGGACTATGACGATGATGCGCCCGACGGGCACGCCGGAAAGCTCGGCCGCCCGGGCGTTGGCGCCGGAGGCGAGGATTTCGCGACCGAGCGCCGTCCAGCGAAAGAGAACCAGGAGCGATGCGCCGATTGCAAGCGCGACGAGGAGCAGCGGCGACACGAAGGCCCAGCGCATTCGTCCGAAAGCGGCAATTTCCGTTGGAATCCCATTGTAAATCGCGGCTTTGGTCAAAATGAGCATGCCGCCCATGAACAGGCTCGCGCTCGCGAGAGTGATGATGAACGAATTCACGCCGGACAGAACGATCGCCGCCCCGTTCGCGAAGCCAAGCAGGGCGCCGAGAATCAAACCCGCCGCGAGCGCCAGCGGGACCGGCAGGCCCAGCGCCTGCATCAGGTAGCCGACCAGCATCACGCTGCATACGCCGATGGAACCGATCGCGAGATTCATGCCGCCTGTCGCGAGCACGACCATTGTGGAGAACGCAATGACGATATCGATGGCGACCGACCGCGAAATCGCGAAGAGATTGAAGGAGGAGACGAAGCCGGGGGCTAGCGCGGTAAAGACCGCCCACAGCAGTCCAACGATCGCGGCGAGGCTGAGGAGGTTGGATTGCTCGACAAGCCAAGCGCGAGAGCTAGATTCGACGCCAGCAGAGACGGATCCGGTCATCGTAACCGCGCCAAAGCGCGCCGGCCGGGGTCATGGCTGCAAAACGGCGCGCCCAAGGCGCGCCCTGCGCTAGGATCGCAGGCCACGCTTCCATCCACGCTTCGTCCCTACTTGCATATAAGGTATTTCTGCTTGAACGACGATAAGAGATCACGGGTGATCTTCTTCAAATCGTTCTTGTACGTATCGACGTTGGCGGCGCTGATCAGAAGCGTGCCGGAGTCAATAAAGCGAGCGGTCTGTGGCGTCTTGATGAACGGCGCATCGGGGTTGACAGTGCACGTGCCGCTCGCCATCAAATCGAGCACATAGGCCGCGATATATCCTTGGCCATAAGGATTTTGAGCCATCGTGCCAGCCACAAATCCGTCCTTGATTCCATCGAGGACAATCTTGTCGTCGTCGATGCCGACAAGCTTGATCCGCTTGTCGCCAAGGTTGTGCAGCGATTTCGCCGCGACGACTGACGGAATATACGCCGTGGCGACCATCCCATCGATCTGGTCCTTTTGGGCGCCAAGGAGCGCATTGATCTTCTGGTCCGCGGCCTCCTGCTGATCCGTGTCAGTGAGATTCTGGAGCAGGGTCACCGCGCCGTTCGTCTCCTTCACCGCCTTCTCGACCGCTTCCATGCGCAGCTTGGTGTTAGGATCAACCAGCAGGCCAGCTAGGTGCACGATCCTGCCCTTGCCCCCCATCGCCTTGATCAGCGCTTTCGTGCCGAGATAGGCGGAATTGAAAACGTCGGTGCCAAGGCAAAACGCGGCCTTGGTCGGATCTTGGGCGCATCCAGCGAGGGCGATCGACGGCGCCTTGTTGGCGGCGAGCTCATCGATGGTCGAATTGATTCCGACGGCGTCGCCAGGAAAAATGCCGAACCCGTTATAGCCTTGAGTCATCAGGCTCTCGATCAACTCCGTCTGCAGGTTGAGCTTCCATTCAGACGGCACTTTGAAGTCGACGGCGGCGATTCCGAAATCCCTCTTTGCATCCGCAGCGGCCTGCTCCCAGGGCGCGAAATAAGGATGAGGGCCTCCGGGAATGAGCGCAATCTTGTTGTTCGAGGCTTCCGCGTTGGCGGCGAGAAGGGCGACTGCTGCGGCAAGGACCCACCGCATGCGAGCAGGACGGTTTTTCATCGGTTTTCCTCCCCTTCTTCGAAAAGACCTCACTGCTGCAGGCAGCGGGCCAGTTGGTCGTCGTTCGACTATCGCATGCGATAGTCGTATGTAAAGCGCTGGAAACGGCGGCGCGCCTGACGCTCGCGATGAGCATAAAGCGAGACCGCGCCCCGGCCGATCTCGCACTCGGACGACTTGTCAGCAACGGTGGCCGAAGCAAATCAGCTTGGCGCTGGTGCGCTGGCAATATGACGGATCGAACGCGCCTGCTTCCCTGATATCTCGGCCTCGAGCAGATCGCCGACCAGTTGCTGGGGCTCGTGCCTGTGCTTGGCGGGCGTCTCGCCGGATGCGCTTTTCATCCCATAGAGCCTCAGTTCGCCATCATGTCGAGGAGCATCGCGTTGGCGCACGAAGATATTGGTGATCACGTCGGACAAATGGACGCCTCCCTATCCATTCTTCTCGCTTGCAAAGTCGAAGCGTCGACGTCCTGATCTGCGCAGCCTCACAGATCGTCCATGCGCGCGAGCCGGACTTCAGCGCCTCGCGCCTCATGGCGTCTACGCCCTACGAAATCCTGACCTTTGTCAGGCGTGGAATCGGCGCACGCGACTACCAGCGCCTTAAGGCAGGTCTCGACTCACGCCAGCCGACCACGGGCGCAACCTCGATCCGGCAATTGGCGGGACGACAAGCAGGCGAACTCTTCAGAATCGCCGGCTTTGCGCGGCATAGAGTTCACCAGGAGGCGCCCGAACTTGCGCGAGACGCAACGGCGCCTTCTGGTCCGCGGCCAGCGCTCTTTCGAGGCGCGATTCCTTCGACTCGGACGTTCCGTCTATTCCGCCGGCGTCGCGGCGACCGCCTCGACCGAAATCGTCACCGGCTCGGCCTCGCGCCGGAAGCGCCGCCACGCCATGCGGATGTCGCGAAACAACCTCACCCAGGCGTTCGGCTCTCTGAAGTGCGACGCGAACTCCCGGTTCTGCTCCGTGGGCAGCCAATAGTGCTGCCGCCAGGTCTTGAACATCGAATGAAGTTCGTCGGCCTGCTCGGGTCTCACCGACATGGACGCGCAGCCGCAAAGCGCATCGATCGTCACCCGCCCCCTCCGGTCGAATTGGAAGCGATGGCGGCTTGGAGCATGGTGCAACCAGCCATGAGCGTATTCGAAATCGGAAGGCTGGAACCGAAGCGCGGTGATCATTGGCGCGACGTCGAGGTAGCGAACCGAATGCCCTGACGCTAGTGCGTATTCCACGTTTGGCATCATAGTCTCCCTAACCAAGGAGCCCCATAGCCCTGAACGCTGTGGCGGGCGGCGCGTTCCGCGCAGCGCGCCGGCATGGACGCTTTTTTCTTGGGCGCGAACCGCGATGCGAATTGCGAAGCTACGGCAAGGACGGCGCGCGCCGGTGCTGGAGTTTAGTGTAACGCTGTTTCCGGCTCGGCTGCAATCGGTTCCGGAGTTCCCGCCGCCGATCACCAGTTGGTGAGGCGTTCCGGCCGGCGACAAGCTTTTTGACTTTGGGGCGCATCATTCTTGCTGCGGCGCCCATTTTTCGCCGCACGCGCATGATCTCGCCAGGAGGCTTGAAACCCATGGATATCTGACTAACGTCAGAGAATGGACGAGAGCCAGCTGCAGCAAATTCGTCGCTTCAACCGCCTGGTGACCCAGCGCGTCGGCGCGCTCGAGGTCAATTACCTGCGTCGGGGCCGACCGCTGGCGGAGGCGCGGCTCATTTTCGAAATCTGCGCCGAGGGCGTCGATGTCGGCGCGCTCCGCAGCAAGCTTAAGCTCGATTCGGGCTATCTCAGTCGCCTGCTGCAGTCCCTGAAAACTCAGGGCTTGATCGTTCTGGCGAAAGGGAGCGGGGACGGCCGGTGCCGCCGCGTGAGCCTGACGAGGAGGGGAAGCGCGGAACGCGCGGCCTATGACAGGCTTTCGGACAATCTCGCAGCGTCGATGCTCGGGTCCCTCGACGCCTCCGAGCGGAGCCGTTTGCTGACCGCGACGCGCGAGGTCGAGCGACTGCTGCGAACCGCATCGGTCAAGCTCGCCGGGGAAGCGCCGGACAGCGCCGACGCGCGCCGGTGTCTCGATGCTTACTTTCTCGAGCTCAAGGCGCGTTTCGAGCGCGGCTTTGACGCCGCCGCGGACGACTCGGCCCGCGTCGAAGACATGATCCCTCCATCGGGTCTTTTTGTCGTCGCCCGGTTGGACGGCGAGGCGGTCGGATGCGGCGCCCTCAAGCGCGCCGGCAAGGCGACGGGAGAAATCAAGCGGGTCTGGACCGCCCCGAGCGCCCGGGGACTGGGCGTCGCGCGCCGGGTGATCCGAATGCTTGAAGCTACGGCCCGCGAAGCAGGGCTGAAGGTGCTTCGCCTGGACACCAACCGGGCGCTAACCGAAGCCCATGCGCTTTACCGGAGCGAAGGCTACCGGGAGATCCCCCGCTTCAATGACAATCCGTACGCCGATCACTGGTTCGAGAAGCGACTTTAAAAGCGAGATTTGGTTTCGCTGAATCGAGGGGATGCCGAAGAAGGCACAGTTCAGGCACTGTGCTGGCCGGAAGAAAGGCGGCGAGAACGGCGAGCTCATTCTTTGGAGCTGGGAGCCGCCGAACCCGCATCGCCTGACGGCGATCGCCGCCATTTCGCATGGAAGGGACGCGTCGCACACACGCGCCGCCGCCAGCGCGGACCATCAAGTCCAAGGCTCTCCTGCTTTTGGGTCGAGCCGAGACGGGGCGCCCGCTCGGGGAGCTTTGTATCCGGCGCGGCGGGAAGGGGCGAAGCCTTCCCGGTCAAACGGCTCTCAAGACGGCCCCGGCCCCCGTCGGCGCGCGCCGGTCGGGAAGGGACTTTTCCAGGGCGGAATCATGAATTGTTAATGCCCTGAGGGGGGAAAAGGATTTAAGTCGCCGAAGCAGGAGATCGGCGATGGGCATGACGTTTTTGGATCACATCAAGACGGTTGAGGATCACCGCATCCCCGGAATGACGACTTACCCCCTGGACGAGGTGCTGCTGACCGTTCTGACTGGTCTTTTGTGCCGGACGGAGGATTTCGACGAGATCGCGATGTTCGGCGAGGAGCAGCTTGATTGGTTGCGTCGGTTTCTTCCCTTTCGCCATGGCGTCGCGCCGGCGCAGACCTTGCGCCGAGTTCTGCGGGCGCTCGATCCGAAGGCGCTTGAGCGAGCCTTTTCGGGTTGGGTCGCCAGCCTCAAGGCGAAGGTGTCGGGCGTGGTGGCGATCGACGGCAAGACCTTGCGCGGCACGAAGCGGGACAAGAGCGGGGCGGGCGCCGTGCATGTCGTGTCGGCCTATGCGCACGAGGCCGGCCTGGTGCTGGCCGCCCGGGCGGTCGAAGCCAAGAGCAACGAAATCACCGCCATCCCCGAGCTTCTCGGCATGCTGGCGATCGAAGGGGCGATCGTCACCATCGACGCGATCGGGACGCAAGAGGCCATCGCCAGGACGATCCTCGCCAAAAAGGCCGACTACCTCCTCACGCTGAAGAACAACCAGGGCTCCCTTTGCGCCGATGTGGCGGATTTCTTCGCCGATCCGGCGCTCGCTTCGGCCTGTCCGCAATGCCGGCGGATCGAAGCCGGGCATGGACGGATCGAGGATCGCCTGGCCCGCGCCGCCGACGCAGCCTGGCTCGCCGAACGGCATCCGCGATGGGCGGATTTGCGCTCCATTGTCGCGATCAGCGCAACGCGGACCGACAAGAAGACCGGCGCGACCTCGACCGAGACGCGGCTCTTTATCTCCTCCCTGCCGCCCGATCCGGCCCTGCTGCTCACCGCTTGCCGGTCGCATTGGAGCATCGAGAACAACTTGCATTGGCGGCTCGATGTGACTTTCCGCGAGGATGAATGCCGAATGCGCAAGGACTGCGCCGCAATCAATCTGGCCGTGATCCGCCACGCCGCCCTCAATATCCTCACCCGCGAGCCAACCCAAATCCCCATCAAGCGAAAACGCCTCAAAGCCGCCATCAACCCCCAGTTCCGAACCGCCTTGCTCGCATGTTAACGATTCATGATCATGCCCTGGGGACTTTTCCCTTGACAAGAGCAGTAATGTTCTCTATATGTTCTTCTACGGAGTCCTATCTTGCGCCCGGTCAGCCAGGCTGACGGGGAAGAAGCCGCGGCTATTTGAAAAGGCTGGCTCAACCACAACCGGCGCGCGAGCCGGGAAGCGAGGAAGAAATTTTTTATTTGGATCGCTCGCAACCCCTTGAAAAAGCTCGATTCGCAAAAATAAACGTTAGTAAATGCAAGCTATTTTACTAACGTTTATGCCCGTTTACTAGCGTTTGCGAGCGTTTTGTTTTCAGTGGCTGTCGCGGAGGCTCGCGCCCTGGTTGTCCCGGGATCCGTGACGGGGCCAAGGCTGCGCGGCGCGCCCGATCCGACGCCCGGACCCGTCGCGAAATGGAGGCGCAAGGCGTGAACGGCCGCGCCAGGACGAGGCGTCAATCGCCGGGCGCGTCAATCCAAAGGTAAGCCAGGCTCTAGGCTCGTTGGCCGCCTTGCTGGCCTATAACGTCGGGTTCATCCTCTATCCCTTGGCGCGGGCGGGGTGCGAAGACCGTGGCTCAAGGGGGCGCCCGGCGGGCGCTCAATTTGTGTCGTCCCTTGATTGCTGGGCAAGTGCTGCAATCTGAAGAACCGAGGCTATCCGTCCGCGCCCAGCCGATCGGCGTAAACGTGTTCAACTCCCTGAGGGTCGGTGACGACATGCTCTCCGTTGCCGCCGCCATGAATCCATTGCGGCCCGATCGGCGCCTTGCCATGGCCCCCGGGGATGTCGAGCATGTAGTTCGGCGCCGCCAGCCCCGACAGACGGGCGCGCAAGATCCGCATCAACTCCTGCCCCCTGGCGATCGGAACGCGCCAGTGCGCGGTGCCCGGCGCGAGGTCGCCGTGATGGAGATAGTAAGGCTTGACACCCGCCTCGACGAAAGCGCGCATCAGATCGATGAGTGTTTCAGCATCGTCATTGACCCCCTTCAACAGGACGCTCTGGCTGACCAGCATTGCGCCTTGGCCAGCCAGGCGACGGCAGGCGGCGCGGGCGCTTTGGGTGAGTTCGCGCGGATGGTTGGCGTGAACCGCGACCACCGTCGTCTTGCCTTCGACCCTGAGAGCGCGCGCCACCGCTTTCGTCACCTGCTCCGGCGCGGCGACGGGCATGCGCGTGTGCCAGCGCAGCACCTTAACATGAGGGATCGCCGCGAGCGCCTTGGTCGCCTCGGCGATGCGGCGCGGCGACAGAGTCAGGGGATCGCCGCCGGTGAGTATGACCTCCCAAATCCCCGGGCGGCCGCGCACGTACTCCAGCGCCGCGGCGAAGTCAGCCGCGCTGAGCGACCCCGAACCCGGACCCACCCGCTCGCGGCGAAAGCAGAAGCGGCAATAGACCGCGCAAACGGCGACGAGCTTGATCAGCACGCGATCGGGATAGCGGTGCACCAAACCCTTCACGGGGCTCATGGCGTCGTCGCCGATCGGATCGTCCCGCTCGGCGGGGTCGCGGATGAGTTCGCGCGGGTCGGGCACGAACTGACGCGCGATCGGGTCAGCGGGATCCTTGGGCCGGATGAGGGCGGCGAAGGCCGGGGTCAGCGCGATGGCGTAGCGATCGGCGATCGCCGCGAGTTCGGCGAGCTGCGCCGGCGCCGCCAGCCCCGCGTCGATGAGAGCTTGGGGGCCGGTCAGGCGGCGGGGTCGGAGGGCTGAGATCATGGGGTCTTCAAATTAGGGAGGGTGCGCGGGTGGTCGCTCGCGCCCTGCCCCCGCTTCAGTCGGTCGGTTAGGGGAACGGCGGCGCCGCCGCAAGGGCGGGGCGCCTCGTAGGTTGCGCGTGTGGAAAGAAATCCGCCCTGGGTCGCTGGACCAGGTTGACCCAACGAGCGTCCCGCGACCGGATTATCGGAATACCCCCGCCTTGCGACGCGCGGGGGGGCGGCGGGAAGGACCCGCGCAGCCTTTAGGAATTTGGGCGCCGACCCTCCTCGACCCGCGTTCCCCTCTTCGCGCCGCCGGTCATCGAAAAGCCGCCGCGCCCTGCCCTTGACCGCGAGATCCCGGAACGATCGCGCCGGTTCTCGCGTTTCGACACCGAAGCCTTCTCCCAGCTAGGCACCGGCGGAGCTCGTCTATGAGGGATGCTTTCCAAGGCCTGACCGCGCTGGTTGTCGAGGATGACTGGTTCCTGCGTGAGGATCTCGCCGACGGATTTCGACAAGAAGGATGGACGGTGCTGGCAGGCGGAATCATGAATCGTTAATGCCCTGAGGGGGGAAAAGGATTCAAGTCGCCGAAGCAGGAGATCGGCGATGGGCATGACGTTTTTGGATCACATCAAGACGGTTGAGGATCACCGCATCCCCGGAATGACGACTTACCCCCTGGACGAGGTGCTGCTGACCGTTCTGACTGGTCTTTTGTGCCGGACGGAGGATTTCGACGAGATCGCGATGTTCGGCGAGGAGCAGCTTGATTGGTTGCGTCGGTTTCTTCCCTTTCGCCATGGCGTCGCGCCGGCGCAGACCTTGCGCCGAGTTCTGCGGGCGCTCGATCCGAAGGCGCTTGAGCGAGCCTTTTCGGGTTGGGTCGCCAGCCTCAAGGCGAAGGTGTCGGGCGTGGTGGCGATCGACGGCAAGACCTTGCGCGGCACGAAGCGGGACAAGAGCGGGGCGGGCGCCGTGCATGTCGTGTCGGCCTATGCGCACGAGGCCGGCCTGGTGCTGGCCGCCCGGGCGGTCGAAGCCAAGAGCAACGAAATCACCGCCATCCCCGAGCTTCTCGGCATGCTGGCGATCGAAGGGGCGATCGTCACCATCGACGCGATCGGGACGCAAGAGGCCATCGCCAGGACGATCCTCGCCAAAAAGGCCGACTACCTCCTCACGCTGAAGAACAACCAGGGCTCCCTTTGCGCCGATGTGGCGGATTTCTTCGCCGATCCGGCGCTCGCTTCGGCCTGTCCGCAATGCCGGCGGATCGAAGCCGGGCATGGACGGATCGAGGATCGCCTGGCCCGCGCCGCCGACGCAGCCTGGCTCGCCGAACGGCATCCGCGATGGGCGGATTTGCGCTCCATTGTCGCGATCAGCGCAACGCGGACCGACAAGAAGACCGGCGCGACCTCGACCGAGACGCGGCTCTTTATCTCCTCCCTGCCGCCCGATCCGGCCCTGCTGCTCACCGCTTGCCGGTCGCATTGGAGCATCGAGAACAACTTGCATTGGCGGCTCGATGTGACTTTCCGCGAGGATGAATGCCGAATGCGCAAGGACTGCGCCGCAATCAATCTGGCCGTGATCCGCCACGCCGCCCTCAATATCCTCACCCGCGAGCCAACCCAAATCCCCATCAAGCGAAAACGCCTCAAAGCCGCCATCAACCCCCAGTTCCGAACCGCCTTGCTCGCATGTTAACGATTCATGATCATGCCCTGACGGTGCTGGAGACCGCTACCGGCGCTGGCGCGTTCCAGTTGCTTACGCAAATCAAGACCATCGATGGCCTCGTCACCGACATTGCCCTCGCCGACAGCACGACGGGGTGGGATGTGGCGCAAGCCGCCCGAGCGCTGCACCCCTTGCTTTCCGTGATTTATGCCTCCGCGGGGCCGAGCGTCGATGGCCGTCGTGTCCCGGACAGTATTTTTCTGAGCAAGCCCGTCGCCGCTCCAGAGCTTATGCAGACCTGCCGCCGGCTCCTGTCCGCAGCGCGATAGCGATGGCTCCGGGTCGAACTAGACTCGCGGCGGACGGCGCGCCCATATAGTAGTCGTGCATCGTGGCGGGTGAGCAACCATCCGGACGACTGGAGGCAACTGGAGGGCGGACCATAGCAGGAGGATCAGGCCCTACGCGAGCGCCGGAGGGTCTAACCGGCGAAGGCGCCGCGCAGCACTATGCGGCCATCATTGAATTGTCGGACGACGCGATCCTTTCCAAGGATCTGAACGGCATTATTTTGACTTGGAATTGTGGCGCCGAGCTCCTCTTCGGCTATAGCGCGCAAGAGGCCGTGGGGAGGCCCGTTACGATCCTCATTCCGGAGGATCTCCACAACGAAGAGCCCATGATCCTCGAACGTGTCCGCCGCGGCGAAGGCGTTGATCACTATGAGACGATTCGACGGCGCAAGGACGGGAGCCTCGTCGATATTTCCCTCACCGTTTCGCCGATCAAAAACGAGAAGGGCGAAGTCGTCGCCGCCTCGAAAATCGCCCGTGACATCAGCGAGAGCAAACGGGCGCGGGCGCGACAAGAGCTTCTCCTTCGCGAAATGGATCACCGCATCAAGAATCTGTTCGCTCTCGCGATCAGCGTCCTGAGTTTGAGCGCTCGCTCCGCTGGCAGCGTCTCGCAACTTATTGAGTCCGCGAGCGCTCGTCTGTCAGCCCTTGCGCGGGCGCATTCACTGACTTTGGCGCACATTCCCGCCGACCCAGCGCATGCCGCGAAGCCGGCCACGCTGCATTCTCTCATCGAGGCGATTATCGCGCCTTACCACGACCACGATGGAGCCGCGCGCCGACTTTCGATCGTGGGCTGCGATATGGAGATTTCGGGGTCATCGATCTCCAGCCTTGCGCTGCTGCTGAACGAGTTCGCCACAAATTCTGCAAAGTATGGCGCGCTTTCCACGACTGCCGGCCAAGTCCAAATTCATTGCGCGGATAAGGCCGAAACCGTTGTCATTACCTGGTCAGAGCGCGGAGGACCTTCTGTCTCTCCCCCTAATGGGGCGAGCGGATTCGGCGAGGTTCTCGTTCGCGCGACTGTATCGGGCCAGCTTGGAGGAGACGTCTCGCGGGATTGGAAGCCGGAAGGCCTCGTCATTCGGCTTAGCGTGCCGCGGGCGCGCCTTACCGGCTAAGTTGTGCAAGGCGCGCGCCGTTGAAGACGAGCGACGGGCGCGCGCCGCGCCGAACTCGCCGGAAAGCCACAGTAACCGATTGATGGGGCGCGCTACAGCTGCGGGACGAAACAGCGTCGCGGATGTCCCTGACTGGCCGACCCGATGAGCATGCGTTTAGCCGCGAACATCGCGCCGACCGTCGATCGTCGTGCTCGGCGTCGCCGAGCGAACCTATTTCAGGTTGCTGAGCAGAGCGGCGCATGCCTGGGGCACGCCGGAATCGGCCGCCTTGCTGCCAGGCATCACGGCCCAGCCGCCTTTTTCGACATAAGCCGCCTGCTGCCAGGAGTTGGTCTTTTTCAGCGCTGTCAGGTTCATTGCGGCGTCGGCGCTGCGTTGGAACTGGTCGACGCAGATCGGCGCGATCGCGGCGACCACGGCGCTGCTGGCTGTGCTCTCCGCCAGGGTCTTCGCCGAGCTTCCGAGCATCCACCCGCCCCAGCCGAAGCCGATGGCGACAGTCGCGGCGACGCCGACAGCGGCGCCCTGCAGGAGCCGCTTCAGCGCGTCACCCTGATACCAAGCCACATTTTGCATGAGCCTCTCCTCCCGATCGGGGCGGAAAAATTCCGCCCCTTTCTGAGTATCAGGCGACACATTCCAGTGGAGCCGTCGCCGAGGCCCAGCAGGTCTTCTCTTTAAAGGGCGCTCAGTAGTCCATGCCGCCCATGCCGCCCATGCCGCCGCCACCCGGCATCGCCGGAGCGTCGGTCTTGGGACGGTCGGCGATCATCGCTTCGGTCGTAATCATAAGGCCGGCGATCGAAGCCGCATCCTGAAGCGCAACCCGCACCACCTTTGCCGGATCGACGATGCCGGCGTTCAGCATGTCGACATATTGCTCGGTCTGAGCGTCAAAGCCGAAGGTCTGCGACTTGTTCTCGAGAACCTTGCCAACGACGATCGACCCCTCGACGCCAGAATTCTCGGCGATCTGCCGGATCGGCGCTTCGAGCGCCCTCAACACGATGTTGATGCCGGACTGGACGTCCTCGTTGCTATCGGTGAGCTTTCCGATAGCCGCCTTGGCGCGAAGAAGCGCGACGCCGCCGCCGGACACGATGCCCTCCTCGACCGCGGCTTTGGTCGCGTGCATGGCGTCGTCGACGCGGTCTTTCTTCTCCTTGACCTCGACCTCGGTCGAGCCGCCGACGCGGATGATAGCCACCCCGCCCGCGAGCTTCGCCAACCGCTCCTGCAGCTTCTCTTTGTCGTAGTCGGAGGTGGTGTCCTCGATCTGCGCCTTGATCTGAGCAATGCGGCCTTCGATATCGGATTTCTTGCCGCCGCCGTCGATGATCGTGGTGTTCTCTTTCTCGATCCGCACCCGCTTGGCTTTGCCGAGCATCTGCAAGGTCACGTTCTCGAGCTTGATGCCGAGATCCTCGGCGATCATCGTGCCCGCGGTGAGGACAGCAATGTCCTCGAGCATCGCCTTGCGGCGATCGCCGAAGCCCGGCGCCTTGACGGCGGCCACCTTCAACCCGCCGCGGAGCTTGTTGACGACCAGAGTCGCCAGCGCTTCGCCCTCGATATCCTCGGCGATGATGAGCAAAGGTTTGCCAGCTTGCACAACCGCCTCGAGGACGGGCAGCATCGGCTGCAGCGAGGAGAGCTTCTTCTCGTGGATGAGGATGTAGGGATCCTCGAGCTCCGCGATCATCTTCTCCGCATTGGTGACGAAATAAGGCGAGAGATAACCGCGGTCGAACTGCATGCCCTCGACGACGTCGAGCTCGGTCTCGGCGGTCTTGGCTTCCTCGACCGTAATGACGCCCTCGTTGCCGACCTTTTTCATTGCGTCGGAAATCATCTTGCCAATCGTCTTGTCGCCGTTGGCGGCGATGGTTCCGATCTGGGCGATCTCATCCGACGACTGCACCTTCTTGGCGCGCTTTTCGATATCCTTGACGACCGCGGTCACCGCGATGTCGATGCCGCGTTTGAGGTCCATCGGGTTCATCCCGGCGGCGACGAGCTTGAGGCCCTCCTTCATGATCGAGGCGGCGAGCACCGTGGCGGTGGTCGTGCCGTCGCCAGCGAGATCGTTGGTCTTCGAGGCCACCTCGCGCACCATCTGCGCGCCCATGTTCTCGAACTTGTCCGAAAGCTCGATCTCCTTGGCGACAGTCACGCCATCCTTGGTGATGCGCGGCGCCCCATAGGACTTGTCGAGGATCACGTTGCGGCCCTTCGGGCCAAGCGTCACTTTAACCGCATTGTTGAGGGTATCGACGCCGCGCAGCATTCGGTCGCGGGCGTCAGCGGAAAAACGTACATCTTTGGCTGACATGAGTTTGGATCCTTCAATTCTGGATAAGAGATTCTGCTTAGGCGGCCTTCTTCTTGGAAGCGGTCGCGCCTTCAATCACCCCCATGACGTCGGTCTCCTTCATGATGAGCAGCTCTTCGCCGTCGATCTTGACTTCCGTGCCCGACCACTTGCCGAACAGGACCCGGTCGCCGGGCGTGAGTTCGACGGGGGTAAGCTTGCCGCTCTCATCGCGAGCGCCCGGTCCGACCGCGACAACTTCGCCCTCTTGCGGCTTCTCCTTGACGGTGTCGGGAATGATGATGCCGCCCTTCGTCTTATCCTCCCCCTCGATGCGGCGGACGACGATGCGGTCGTGTAGCGGGCGAAATTTCATGGGACTCTTTTCTGGTCGGCAGGCATCAACAGGAGAAGCGAAATCGCTTCACGGAACGCTGCTGTTCGGCTCGATCCAAATCTCAATATGGCGGTTGGCAGCACTCGTTGCAAGAGAGTGCCAAATGATATTTCATGTGGAAGACCGAAGGTTGACTTAAAAAAGATCGGTCTGGACCCGATCCGCGGACAATCGAACATGAGGAATTCGAGCAGGCCGTCGAGGCCGGCAAGTGCGTGGTCGACGTGCGCGAGGCGCACGAGTTCGCCTCGGCGCATATGCCGAGGTCGCTCAACATGCCGCCCTCAACCCGCAGCGCATGCCTTCCGAAAAACGGGTGGTGCTGATCTGCTACTCCGGCATGCGCTCGCGCAGCGCGTTCAGCAAGGCGCACGCACAGTGCTGACAGAAATCGACTTCGCCGGCACGCTGAAGGCGAATGTCGATTTCCGTCGAGAACTGACCCGGGATTTCCATTGAGAACTGACCCGGCTTGATGATGGTTTTGGGATCAGGCGTTCGTCAAGTTTCGAGGTTTCTCCTTTGCGGGTTTGGCGGCTTTCGCCGAGCTGTTCTTGAAGCGGAAGCTGTCGTTTCCGGTTTCGAGAATGTGGCAGCGGTGGGTGAGACGATCGAGTAGAGCGGTCGTCATCTTCGGGTCGCCGAACACGGTTGCCCACTCGCCGAAGCTGAGATTGGTTGTGATGATGACGCTGGCACGCTCGTAGAGCTTGCTCAGCAGATGGAAGAGCAACGCCCCGCCGGAGGCGCTGAACGGCAGGTAGCCAAGCTCGTCGAGGATGACGAGATCGGAGTGAGTGAGCCGGGCGGCGATCTGTCCTGGCTTGCCCTGAAGCTTCTCTTGTTCGAGAGCGTTGACGAGTTCGACGGTGGAGAAGAAGCGGACGCGCTTGCGATGATGCTCGATCGCCTGGACGCCGATCGCGGTGGCGAGATGCGTCTTGCCCGTGCCGGGGCCGCCGACCAGGACGACATTGTGGGCGTCTTCCAGGAACTCGCAACGATGGAGTTGACGTGTGAGCGCCTCGTTGACCTCGCTGCTGGCGAAGTCGAAGCCGGCAAGGTCGCGATAGTTCGGAAAGCGGGCGGCCTTGAGCTGATAGGCCGTCGATCTCACCTCCCTATCGGCCGTCTCCGCTTTCAGAAGCTGCGACAGGATCGGCACTGCGGCTTCGAAGGCCGGGGAGCCTTGCTCGGTCAGCTCGCCGACCGCCTGAGCCATACCGTGCATCTTGAGGGTTCGCAGCATGATGACGACGGCGCCGGCGGCGGGATTATGACGCATGGCGCGCCTCTCGAGCCTTGCGCAGCGCATCGTAGCGTTCGACGTTGGCCTGCGGTTCGGTGGTGAGGGTCAAAGCATTAGGCGGCTTCACGGCTGGTGGGTCGATCGGCTTGCCGTCGATCAATCGGTGCAGCAGGTTCAGAATGTGCGTCTTGGTCGGCACGCCGGCCTCCAGAGCCAGTTCGACGGCAGTGAGCACGGCCTGCTCGTCATGCTGGAGGACGAGAGCCAGAATCTCGACCATCTCGCGGTCGCCGCCCGGCGTCTTGAGCATGCGCTGTTGCAAGGCACGGAAGGCAGGCGGGAGTTCGGCGAACGGCGCGCCGTTGCGGAGTGCGCCCGGTTTGCGCTGAATGACCGCCAGATAGTGCCGCCAGTCGAAAACGGTGGTCGTGCTCTTGCGTTGGTGGGAGCGGGCAAAAACGCGGCGATGTTCGCAGACGACTTGTCCCTCGGCGGCGACAACGATGCGTTCGGGATAAACTCGTACGCTGACTGGACGATTGGCGAAGGAGGCCGGCACGCTATAGCGATTGCGGTCCAGATGGACCAGGCACGTCGGCGACACGCGCTTGGCGTATTCGACGAAGCCGTCGAACGGGCGCGAAGGCTGCATCAGATGCTGGACCTCTTCGGCCCAGGCGTCGGCAATCGCGCCAGGATGCGAGGCGTGCGGCGTCTGCTCCCACAGCTCCCTGCATCGCATCTCCAGCCAGTCGTTCAGCGCCGCCAGGGAGGGGAAGCTGGGCATGGGCTGCCAGAGCCGATGGCGGGCGTCCTGGACGTTCTTCTCGATCTGCCCCTTCTCCCAACCGGACGCCGGATTGCAGAACTCCGCCTCGAACAGGAAGTGGCTGACCATGGCTGCGAACCGTGCGTTGACCTGGCGGTTCTTGCCGCGCCCGACTTTGTCGACCGCAGTGCGCATGTTGTCGTAGATGCCTCGCCGGGGAACGCCGCCCAGCACGCGGAAGGCGTGGTTATGGGCGTCGAACAGCATCTCGTGGGTCTGCTGCGGGTAGGCCCGGAGGAAGAAGGCGCGGCTGCAGGACAGTTTGAAGTGAGCGACCTGCAGCTTGGTTCGCTCGCCGGCAATGATCGCCCAATCTTCCGACCAGTCGAACTGGAACGCCTCGCCCGGCAAAAACGCCAGCGGCACGAACACGCCGCGGCCGCACGTCTTCTGTTCCTGTTGCCGAGCGGCCTTCCAGTCGCGAGCGAAGGCCGCCACGCGATTGTAGGAGCCGTCGTAACCGAGGGCGGCCAGATCGGCGTGCAATTGCTTGGTCGTCCGCTTCTGCTTGCGGGACTTCCCCGCCTCCTGCCGCAGCATATGCGACAGCTTGTCGGCGTAAGGGTCCAGCTTGCTCGGGCGGTCAGGGATGTTGAACCTCGGTTCAACGGTGTCCGAGCGCAGATATTTGCGGACTGTGTTCCTCGACAGCCCCGTGCGCCGCGATATCTCTCGGATCGAGAAATGGTCCCGGCAGTGCCAGCGTCGGATGACGCTCAGTAACTCCATGTCGATCACTCCATCGTCCCCCGCCTAGGCCAAGGGGGAAGGGTTCGAACATGGGTCAGTTCTCGGTGGAAAAACCCGTGGCGCCCGGGTCACCTCTCAGTGGAAATCAACAGGCGAAGACCCCTTGCAATGGACAATTTGTTGCAGATCGGCATTAAGGCGCTTATAGCGGTACCTGTTGATATGGGCCGTTTCCGATTGCGCCCTTGATCCAGGTCTGGGGCGTGGCTTGATCGCCCCAGGCTTCGAGAGCGCGGCGCCAGCCAAGATAGTTGGGCAGGTTCTTGGTGGCGACGCCGTTGAAGCGATTGAGCCACTGCTTGAGGCGGCCGTGATAGGCGTTGACGTTGTTGATGTGGAGGTGAGGCGCCTCGGCGGTCGGCTTGCCCGGCGCAGGCACGGCGTGAAAGGGGATGTTGGCTTTGCGGGCGAAGGCGGCGATCGCCTTCCCGCCGTCGCCGATGAGATATTTTCGCCCGTCACGACGCCGGCCAGCGCCGCTCCGATCGAGGCGCTGTCGTCGTGCGGCAGGACTGCGTCGAAGGTCGCGCCCCGCCGGTCGCGGGCGACGAGAACGGGAATGTTGTCCGAATGGAGGCCCGGATGCCTGGCCGGCCCGCCCCGTTTGCTAAGCCTTGCGCGGCAGATCAGACCACCGGCCCTTGAAGGATTCAAGGATGAAGGTTTCGTCCACCTCGACGATTCCGCTCAGTTTTCTGGGCTTGTCGGCGCCCGGAGCGCTCAGAAACCGATGCCGCCAGCGAAACGCCGTCGTCGGATGCACTCCGCAAAGCTCGGCCGTCCTGGCCAGGCTTTTGCCCTCGATCATCGCCCGAGCGTGGTCGAACCAACGCTCCCTTTTGTGCAGATGCGCCATCGCCGTCTTGGTGAGCGCATTGAAGGTGCGCCCGCAGCTCTTGCAGCGGAACCGCGAAAGCCCATGCGAGCGTCCCCAGGCGACGATCGCTCGTCCTGCGCAATGGGGACAGCCTTGGCTCGCCACGCGCTCATGGCCGCTCGTCCCCAAAGCATCCGCACGACGACCCCGCTGCGCGCCGTTGTACCTCGCCCCGCCGGCCGCGGAGGCCTCCGTTTCTCCCGCCCGTCTGAGCCCGCCATCCAGATTCGCCAAAGCGGCCGCCACTTCCCGGCGTTGCTCGACGCTCAGCCGCCCAACGCCCGAAAACGACGAACTCTTCAGCCTTCATATATCAACAGGTATCGCTATAAGCGCCAGCATTAAATATTGACGAATTCAGATATTATAGAATAACGAGGGTTTCGGCGAAAATCAGCTGGGCCACTGAACGGTTCCGTATGGGGAGAGAAACAGATGGCTGACATCGTGATCATGGGCGCCGGGCTCAGCGGCGCGATCATGGCCTACGAGATGAAGGATCAGATGCGCCCTGAGGACAGGCTGACTGTCGTCACCAAGGATCCGCTTTATCATTTCGTTCCGTCCAATCCGTGGGTTCCAGTCGGATGGAGAACGCGCGAGTTGATTCAGGTTGATCTCGCGCGGACATTCGCCAAGCGCGGAATTGGCTTCAAGCCGAGCGCGGTGGCGAAAGCGTCGCCAAAGGAGAACACGGTCGAGACGGCGGACGGTTCGTCGATCCGGTACGATTACCTGATCATCGCGACAGGGCCCGAACTGGCGTTCGATGAAGTCGAAGGGCTCGGCCCCGACGGCTTCACGAACTCGATCTGCCACATCGACCATGCCGAGAAGGCGGCGGACAATTTCGAGGCGTTCTGCAAGGACCCCGGTCCGGTCGTGATCGGCGCCGCGCAGGGCGCGTCCTGCTTTGGACCTGCTTACGAGTTCATGTTCATTCTCGAGACCGAACTGCGCCGCCGCAAAATCCGCGACAAGGTCCCGATGACCTTTGTCACCGCCGAACCCTACATCGGCCACCTCGGCCTCGACGGGGTCGGAGATACGAAAGGCCTGCTCGAAAGCGAGATGCGCGATCATCACATCAAGTGGATCACGAGCGCCCGCATCAAGAAAGTCGAGCAGGGCAAGATGACGGTCGAGGAGGTCGGCGATGACGGCACCGTCAAGGCAACCCGCGAACTGCCCTTCGGCTTCTCGATGATCCTGCCCGCGTTCCGCGGCATCGCGCCGCTGCGCGGCGTGGAGGGACTTGTCAATCCGCGGGGTTTCGTTATCGTCGACGAGCACCAGCAGAACCCAACATTCCGGAACGTCTTTTCTGTCGGCGTCTGCGTCGCGATCCCGCCGGTCGGCCCCACCCCGGTGCCTTGCGGCGTGCCAAAGACTGGCTTCATGATCGAATTGATGGTGACGGCGACCGCTCGAAACCTCGGGCAGATCCTGCGGGGCGCCAAGCCCAGGTTCCAGGGCACCTGGAACGCGGTGTGCCTCGCCGACTTCGGCGATTCGGGTATCGCCTTCGTCGCCCAGCCCCAGATTCCGCCGCGCAACGTCAACTGGTCCTCTTCGGGGAAGTGGGTTCACGCTGCCAAGATCGGCTTCGAGAAATACTTCCTGCGCAAGATGCGCAAGGGCGAAAGCGAGCCTTTCTACGAGTCTCTGGCTCTCAACCTGCTCGGGATCGAGAAGCTCAAGGCCGTCGAATTCGAGACCACGTGATCGAGCACTTGTCCTCCTTGGTCTATTGTTCGCACGTGCCGCAGCAAGGTCAAAGACATCAAGACGGTGTCGCAACACCTCGAGGGCTTTCAGTGCGAGAGCGCCGGAACCGGGTTCGGGCGATTCTGATTTGCAAGCTCCAGTTGTGACCTTGCGAGGATCGATGGTGTTGTCGATCTCGGATTTTACAACGGTGGCCGTCGGAGGCCTCGTCGGCGGGGTTCTCGGCCTCGTCGGCGGCGGCGGATCGGTTCTTGCAGTTCCGTTGCTGGTATACGGCGTCGGGGTTCCTTCGCCTCATGTCGCGATCGGGACCAGCGCCATCGCGGTCAGCATCAGCGCGATCGCCAATCTTCTGGCTCATGCGCGCTCGGGCAATGTCAAATGGCCGTGCGCGGGCGTCTTCTCCACAGCCGGGGTCCTCGGCGCATTCTTCGGTTCCAGCGTCGCCAAAATGGTCGACGGCCAACGTCTGCTGCTCTTGTTCGGGCTGCTCATGATCGTCGTCGGAGCGGTCATGCTGATAGGGCCGCGCAAGATCAAGCATGCCGACGTCGAGCTTACCTCGGCGACAGCGGGACGTCTCCTCCCTCCGTTGATCGCGATGGGGTTCGGGGTGGGGCTCCTCGCCGGATTCTTCGGTATTGGCGGCGGATTCCTGATCGTGCCGGGCCTGATCGCGGCGACCGGCATGCCGATGGTCGCGGCGATCGGCACCTCGCTCGTTTCGGTCGCCGCCTTCGGCGCGACGACTGCCGCCAGCTACGCCGTCTCCGGTCTGGTCGACTGGCGGATCGCGGCGCTGTTTATCGCGGGCGGCCTCGCAGGCGGTGCGGTCGGAGTGAGACTTGCCGGGGCTCTTGCGAAGCGGAGAGGCGCGTTGCGAATTGTGTTCGGCTCGGCGGTCGTGGCCGTCGGCGTCTACGTGTCTGCGCGGGGCCTCTGAGCCTTAAGCAGTATCTGCACTATCACCACGCCGGCCACGGAGCCGTGACCTCGCCGCGGTCGAAGCGCGGCTACACCGGGTTTGTCCTCGCCAAGATGGCGCGACTGCAGGGCACCTCGGGCATCCAGGTCGGCACGATGGGCTTCGGCAAAATGGAAGGTGAAGCCGCCGACAAGGCAATCGCCTATATGATCGCCAACGGGGCCGAGGCTCTGGTCGCCGGCTCGGCCGTGTTCAAGGGCGGTCGCACGGCCTATGCGGCAACATCGCAGCACTGCGGAGGGCGTCGATCGTCAATATCTTGCATCCTTAGGCTTTCCCCCTTTCGGCCAGTCGCTGACCTTGGCGGGGAAATCCGGTCGCGGTTGATGGGTGAAGTACTCAGCGATGTCGACAACGTCCTGATCGGAGAGGCCGCCCTGACCCTGCGGATATTTGGTCGTGTGCGCGATCGGCATGTTCGCCTTGACAAAGGACGCGGCGGTGAACGTCCGCGCGATTCCAGCGCCGATGTTGAATGAGGCGTTGCCCCAAAGCGGCGGGAAGAGCCAGCCGCCGTCGCTGGATTTCATGCCTTGCCCATCAGATCCGTGGCAGACGGCGCAGTTCGTCTCGAACAGCGCTTTGCCGCGAACCGGATCGGGGATGAGCCCGGCGTTCACCGCGCCGATCCCGCGCCCC
This sequence comes from uncultured Alphaproteobacteria bacterium, assembly GCA_963806935.1. Classification (GTDB taxonomy): domain Bacteria; phylum Pseudomonadota; class Alphaproteobacteria; order Rhizobiales; family Beijerinckiaceae; genus Roseiarcus. Next base: position 187,874 of record CAWEAT010000011.1, on the reverse strand, counting down.
GGGATCTTGCCGTTCGCGGCCGCATCGCCCTTCATCCACGCCACGAACGCAATCATGGCCTTCATGTCCTTGGAATCGTCGGCAAGCCGTGTCCCGTTCATCGAGCGCAAGAAGCAGCCGTTGAGCCGCTCCTCGAGAGAAATGACCCGTCCTGCCCGAGGGTTGTTCATCGGAAACAGAGCCGCGACGCCGTTGAAGGGCGAGCCCATAGCGACGGTGCCGCCGTCCAGATGGCAGCTGGCGCAGCTCATCTCGTTGCCGACATGATCGGGCAGGAGGGTCTTCGTTTCCGTCATGAGGCGCATGCCGAGGATGAGTTGATCGGCGTTCGGCGCCGCGAGCATCTCGGCGAAGCGCGCCGCCGAGAATTTCGCTGGCGCGGTCGACACGGGGGCAAGCGCGTCGCGCTGCTCCTTGATCTGCGCGGCGGTGACCGCCTCGCCTTTGTTGCCCCAACTCGTGCGCACGAAGGTCAGGATTTCCGCAAGCTCCGCGTCGCTAAGCGAACTGTATTCGGGCATAGCGAATGCGTGCTTCGAAAACTGCGTCGCCGCCTCCGTCCAGCCGGTCAGCACGACATGAATGACGGAGATCGGATCGTCGGACAGTACGGAATCATTGCCCGCGAGCGGCGGGAAGACGCCGGGCGCGCCGCGCCCGTCCCGCTGATGGCACGAGGAACAAAACTGGTCGTAGCCGAGCCCTCCACGAGTCGTAAAGAGGGTTTCCGGAATCGCTTCTGCCGCGATGGTCGGCGCGGCTTCGTCGGTCGAGAGAGATTTCAGAAAGTGTGCGACCGCGGCGAGGTCGGCGTCGGTATAATACTGCGTACTGTCGTGCACGACTTCAGTCATGTTTCCGTAGGCGGCGGCATGAGCATTGGCGCCGGTTTTCAAGAATTGGACAACCTCCTTTTCGCTCCACAAATTGCGAAGACTGACTGCGCGCCACGGCGCGATGGTCGAACCCGAGAGGTAGGACTTGCCATCCTCGCTCGTTGCCGTCTCCTGCATGCCCATGCCGCGCGGCGTGTGGCAAGCGCCGCAATGGCCGAGCCCCTCGACGATGTAAGCGCCACGATTCCACTGCTCGTCCTTGGACGAATCTTCAGCGAATCGACGATTGTTCAGAAAGGCGGTCCTCCAGAGTCCAAGCCCGAGTCGGATGTTGAAGGGGAACCTCATTTCGTTGGGCTTGTTCGCCTGCTCGACCGGCTCCACCCCCTTCATGAAGTACGCGTAGAGCGCCTTAACGTCGTCGTCGTTAATCTTGGCGAATGACAGGTAGGGCATCGCGGGATACACATTTGCGCCATTGGCGTTGACGCCGCGCCGGAGGGCCCCCTCAAATTGGGCGAGCGTGTATCCGCCTATGCCAGACTTCGGATCGGGCGTGATGTTGGTCGAATAGATGCGGCCGATCGGGGTGTCAAATGCGAGGCCGCCGGCCATCTCCTTGCCGCCTTCGCTGGTGTGGCAGGCGCCGCAATCGCCGAGCCGCGCGAGATAGGCCCCGCGCGCGACGGTCGCATCATCAAGCGCTGGAGGCGCTAGCATCGACGTCGGCGCAGACGGCGGCGTCAGGACCCAAAGCGCGGCTCCGAGACCCACAACAACCGCCATGCCGCCGACAACGAGCCGCTTCATGGGTCCCCCTTCGCCCGGTTCTTTGACCGCTCTGTTACGTGTCCCGTGAAAACCGTTCGGATTCTGGCCTTTCAACCCAGTAGAACAATGCGACCGACGCGACTGCGAGGGCCAGAAACCAAACGATATCGGGGATGCCGGTGATGTCCGGGATTCGGACCTTCCCATAGGCCGCGACCGGGAGGATGCGCGCTTTGACCCAATCGTAGGTGAGCGCGTAGAGGATCGCGCCGAACGCCATGCCGATCACGCCGACGAGTCCGTGCACGCTGCCCGTCGCCACGGACGCCAGGCCCGTGCCGGGGCAATAACCCCAGAATACCAGGGCGAATCCGAACAGGGCGGCGCCGAGCGCCACCGCAAGCAGGTTGGCGTCCTTGATGTAGTATTTTGCGTCGCCTAAATCGATCAATGCAAGGACGCCGAGCCCGCCGATGATGATCGCAGACAGCATCACCTTGATCATGGTGAAGTCAGTAAGGCGAAACTGGCCTTCTACGACGTTGCAGTCCGTCAGTCTGGCGCGTTGCAAGAGCCATCCGAATGCAAATCCCGTGGCGGCGCTGCCCGCAATTATCGGCGCGCTCCTGTCGGTCCACGTCCAAACACCAGCGCCGAGGCAGCCAGCGCGCTCGCAACCATCACGAGGAGGAACACCCAGCTCGAGAGCGCCAGCTGCATCCCGCCTGAAAGGCCGTGACCGCTGCTGCAGCCGCCTGCGAGCCTTGCGCCATACATGATCGCGGCGCCGGCGAGGAATGCGGCCGCGAAGCGCTTCGGGACCGAGCCGCCGAAGCGTTCGCGCCAGAACCGCGGCACGAGTTCGATGCGGGACGTCCCCGCCATCAATGAGCCGAAGAGGGCGCCGCCAAGGGCGCCGACCAGGAACAGGACGCCATAATCCCAAGAGAAGGGCATCGGCGCCCAATAGGCGTTTTTCGCCGCCGCTTCCGGCGCAATAAAAATCGCCGCGATTGGCTGCGCGACGCGCGACATCGCCGTGGTGACGCCGAGCGGGTCCTTCGCGACGGCGAAGGCGATCCAGCTGAGAACGCCGAGCCCGACGCCAACGAGATAGGGCGAGAAGTCGATCCGCCGCGCCGCCGCGGACCTTCGGACGATCGGCTCAGCCATCGACGACATCGTTCGCTCCCTCGTATGAGCGCTCCTTCAACGCGAAGGAGGGCTACGGTCCTTGATTAGCCGCCATTCCCCTGATACGGCTTGAACCCGTAGTGCTCGAAAATCTTCAGGCCGTCTGCCGAGCGGATGAAATCGAGCCACAGCTTGGCCGCGTCGGGATGCGGGGCGCTGGCGAGAACGGCGCCCGCATAGATCGCTGTGTTGTTTTGCGCGTCCGGGATGTCGACGTGCGAGATCGGGTGACCCGCCTCTTCCTGAAAGACCGCTTCGGATTGCCATGTGACGCCCGCGTCGGCGCGGCCCAGCATGAGATAGAGCGGCGTCTGGCGGTGGTGGATATGGGTGAGTATCGCCGTCCCGTTCGCGACCTTGTCGTCGTAGACGGCTTTCGCGAGCGACTCGCCGCCGGCCTTGGTCAGCGCCGCCTTGATCTGACGTGCGATGCCCTCGTAGGCCGGATTGGGCATGACAAGCTTGACGTCCGGCTTCCCGAGATCGGCAAGCCCCGTGACATGCGCCGGATTGGCCTTCGGGATCATGATCGTCAGCGTATTCGTGACGTAAGGCGTGGGTGGACCGATCAGCAGTCCGTCGGACACCAGTTGTTTGACCTTGTTGAAGCCGGCGAAATAGGCGTCGGCCTTCACCGTCCAGGTCATGTTGCCTGAAGTGATTGTGCCGCCGGACTGAATCTGCTTGACAAGCAAGCCTGGCGGGATCGTTTCCCAGTAAATCCTGCCTTTGAATTCTGGATGCAGTTCCTCGAACTTGCGCACCAGCGGCGCCATGGCGAAGAAGTAATTGCCGCCGACGAAGAGCGAGAGCCTGGGATCCATCGGATCGCCATGGAAATCGGCCAGATCGTCGATCTCCGGCTCGGTAAACTCAAGACCCTTGTCGGCGACGTCGCTATTTTCGCCGTGTCGCCATGGCGGATAGAGGTCGGGCCTTTCCACTGGCGTGGGCGCGGTCCCAGCGTGCGCCGACCCGGCGACGCCGACGGAAAGTCCCAACAGCGCGGCGAATACCGCCCGCCCGCAAGCACCTAGCATCGCGTCGCTCTTATTTCGCGAAGGAGAAGCCGGCCGTCGCCAACTCGGGCAACGTTCCGACCATTCCCGGAGTCAGCACGACCCCGGGGATAAGATGATTGGTAAGCTCGGCCGCCATCGCTTCGTGCGACAGCTTGTCGGGATTGACGTGCGCGCCCATCAGCTTCTCGGTCACTTCCCAGATCGAGTTATGGCAACCCATGAAGACGACGCCGCGCCGTTGCAGCGCGGGAATGGAATTGTTGTGTCCGGAGAACACGCCATCCGGATTTTGGAAGTCGCTGGCGTCCGCTTCGGCCGCTTTCTGCTCCACGATAAACGTGTTGCGGTCGATTTTCGCGAGCTTCACGAGCTGATACTTGTCCCACATCGCCTGATCGAGCAGGGCGAGATGCGCGGTTGCGTGGGTCGCGGAAACGCAGAGGAAATTCGGATGCTGGAACGCCCACACCTGAGCGTTCGACGAATTGCGCATCAGATTGAGCCAGGGGCCCGCAATGTCGACGTTGTCAAACACCTGCTTCGGTGCGCCGCGATAGGCGAGCACCTCGCCGATCGCCTCATGGTCCCACGCGTCGGGAGAGGTGAGGATCATCGGCACGGTCTTGAAGTCGCGTCGTCGCGGCGCTTTGGCGAGGCGCGCGGCAAGCTCCGCGAGCGTGTCGGCGCTGCTGGGCAGCGTCATCGTCTCGCCAGCGCTCGCTTCGGTGACGAAACTCGATGCGCCGGCCGCCAGGCCCAGCCCCATCGACAAAAGAGCCGAACGTCGCCCGATTTCCGTCGTTTTCAATTTTGTTTCTCCTGGTAATGCCGGCGCAAACCCAAGCGATGGGTAGAGCCGATCGTCGCCCTCGCTTCTCGTTCGACGCTTTACGCCAGTCGCTTGATAAGAAAACTATAGGCGCCGCCGTCCTGCTTCGACTCCACCAGCTCGTTGCCGGTCGTGCGGCAAAAAGCCTGGAAATCCGCGGCGGCGCCGGGATCGGTAGCCAGAATGCGCAGCATTTCGCCGGTGGCCAAATCCTTTAGCGCCTTTTTGGCTTTGAGAATCGGCAGCGGGCAGTTGAGCCCCTTCGCGTCGAGAAGATGTTCAGCCATGAGATCCTTTCTTCCGATGTTTTGGTCCCGCGGCTCCACGGACCCTGCGGCGATCAAATGAAGAGATTGATGTCGGACTTCAGCGCATTTTCCAGGTAGGTTGCGGCGCCGCCGAGGGTCGGTCCCTCGATCATGTCTTCGAGCTTGTATTCAAACAGGTCCATCGTCATTTGGCAGGCGATCATCTTGACGTCTGATTCGATGGCGGCTTCGCGCAGATCCTCGATCGAGGCGACGCCTTTCCTTGCGATGAGATTCTTCATCATTGTCGTCGCGCCCGCGGTCACTCCGGGCAACATGCCGACGAGGTTCGGCATCGCCATGTGCATGCCCATCATCGGCATTTTCATCGCCGGATTCCCGAGCGGCGTCACCTGCAGATCGAGCTTCTTGAGCAGCAGGGGCAAACCATAAAAGGTGAAGAACATGGTGACGTCGACGCCCATCGCGGCAGCCGTTGTCGCAAGGATGAAGGGCGGATACGCCCAGTCGAGCGAGCCTTTCGTGACGATAATCGTCATCGTCTTGGCGTTGGCGGATTCGACGGACGACATGACATAACCCTCCCTCGGTCGCACCGTTGGCGGACTTTCCTGATTGCATTATCATAGTCGAATATATCGTTACAACCTCTGGTCAAGCCCCTGTGATGAAATGTCGCGTGAAAATTTCTGCGCGCGCCCTAACCGTAGCCGTCCTTCTCCGACTTTTCCGTAGGCTGGCGATCCGTCCGCCGGGCTTCGAGGGATCCAGGAGGAAGAGGCCGTAAAAACCCTTCTGTTCTCTCGAGGTCGTGAGACGCGTATTCCATATTTCGGGAAGACGCGGGCCAGCGCATGGTCGCGATGGGTGAGCGGAACGCCCGCATAGGCCGGCCGCGCAAGGTGCCTGATCGTTGCAGGCTCGGGGGATCGAAAGAAGATCAGCGGCGAGGATTCCGCATCGCGCCGACTTGTCGCGCGGCCAACCTGACAAGGGATGCGGCATCAGACCATGTCAGCAAATCCTCCGGACGGCCTTCGATCAGGTCGATCGATGTGGCGCGTAAGACATTTGCTCGTCGGGACGATCCGCCGCCAGTCGGGGGCGCCGAGAACTGCGGCGTCTTGAATGCTCTGGTTTTCTCAGGGGTAGACGCATCAAGCAAAAAATACTAATAATCGAATGTGACTATATGAACGGACCGTAGCGTCGCAGCGGTCGCCCGGCTTGGTCGGCGTCCTCGTTGGGGGTCAAAATTCGAATGTCGTCAGAACGAACGAAGCCGATGCGCGACAGCCTTCCCGACCCTGCCGGTGGGATCCGATTAAAGCAAGCCACGGCGAGCCGGTCTGTCGGTTGGATCAGCGCGGCGGACTCCTTCGGCTTCCTCGCCAAACTCGCGCCCGGGCTGATTTTGGCGGGCGCGCTCGCGCTTCTGGCCGTCCAGATCGAGCCGATGACGACTAAGTTCGCGTTAGCGATCGTCGGCAGGAAAATCACGATCACGGCGCCGGTCATCGCGCTTCTGATCGGCGTGGTCCTGCATCCGGTCGCGGACCGGCCGGCGTTCACCGTCGGCACGACCTTCGCCATCAAGAAAATCCTGCGCTGGGCGATCGCGTCGTTTGGCCTGAAAATCGCTCTTGCCGACATCATTGGCCTGGGCGTCGGAACGGCGGTCATGGTCGTGGTCGCGATGGCGGTCACTCTCGTCTCCGGCGTTCTGTTCGCGCGTCTGTTCGGCCGCGGCGATCTTTATGGCGCCCTGGCGGGGGCCGCGACGGCCGTCTGCGGCGCTTCGGCCGCGTTGGCGGCAGCTTCCGTTCTGCCCCATTATAAGGACCGCGAATCCGACACCGTTTTCGTCGCCATCACCGTCAATATCCTGGCGACTGTCGCGATGGTCGTCTACCCGCCGATCTGCATGGCTCTCGGATTCGATCAGCGCACAACCGGCATATTCCTTGGCGCGTCGATCCACGACGTCGCTCAGGTCGTCGGCGCGGGTTATGCCGTTTCCGACACCGCAGGAAACGTCGCGACGATCGTCAAGTTGTTCCGCGTCTTCATGTTGCTGCCTGTGGTGCTCGGGGTCGGCTGGTGGTTCTCCTCGCAAGGCGGCGATTCGCACAACGCCAAGGTTCCGGTCCCCGTCTTTGCTATCATGTTCCTGGCTTTCGTTGTCATCAACTCGCTCGACCTCATTGCGCTGCCGGTGAAGTCCGCCCTGGTCGAGGCGTCGCGGTGGGGTCTGCTGATCGCGATCGCAGCCCTTGGTTTGAACACGTCGCTAGGAGCGCTTCTCCGCGTCGGGCCGAGGCACATGTTGGTTGTGCTGAGCACGACGGCAATGATGTTCGTCGTTCCGCTCCTGTGGCTGCTTGCCGCCCGATGAGTTTGAGGGCTTCCCCATCGAGCGCCAGGGGCTTCCATAGGATTGCCGATTTATCGACAGTAGGATATTCTCATATACGAAAATGAACGGTGATCATCCCATGGCCCTCGCGAAGCCGCTCGAGCCGATGCAACACACAATGGACATCGAACAGATGGCCGAGAGCGCCCGCGAAGCTAGCGAGTTTCTCAAGGCGCTGGCCCATGAGTCGCGGCTCCTAATTCTGTGCAATTTGCTGGAGGGCGAAAAGTCCGTCGGCAAGTTGGAAGAGTTCCTATCGTTGCGCCAGTCGACGGTGTCCCAGCAGTTGGCGCGGTTGCGTCTCGAAGGCCTCGTCGCCGCGCGCCGCGACGGCAAGACGATCTATTACAGCATCGCCAACGATAAGGTGCGCGCCGTTATCGACGTGCTCTATAGGTCGTTCTGCGACGTCAAACCCTCCCGCGCCGCTCAAGTTTCTTGATGTCGGCGGTCGTGGTCGATGAGCTGGACCCCGGATTTAGGACCATAGGCTAGGGTGTGAAATGTCCTGCTCTGTCGCAACCGATGGAGCGAGACATGACGAAGTCACGCAAGAAGTTTGATGCGGCGTTCAAGGCGAAGATTGCGCTTGAGGCGCTGCGCGAGGATGCGACGGTTCCGGAACTGGCGAAGCGGCACGGGGTGCATCCTAACCAGATTTATGCCTGGAAGAAGCAGGTTCTTGACAACGTCGCGAGCCTGTTCGCGCGAGGAGCGAGCGGTTCGGGCGATGGCGAGGAGGAGCGCGAGCGCGAGACGGTCAAGCTTTACGCCAAGATCGGCCAACTGACGGTCGAACGGGATTTCTTGGCCAGGAGGCCAGGGCGATGAGCGCGCCCGATCGAAGAGCGATGGTCGAACGGCCTGGCAAGGACCTGTCGGTGCGCCGTCAATGCGCGCTTGTGGGCGTGGCGCGCTCGGGGGTCTACCGCCCTAAGCCCGTCACCAGCGTGGACGATCTGGCGGTGATGCGCCGGATCGACGAACTGCATCTCGAACTTCCGTTCTACGGCTCGCGGCGAATGACCTTCGAACTCAACAAGAAAGGCCGTGGAGTCAACCGCAAGCGCGTGCGGCGGCTGATGCGGGTGATGGGGATCGAGGCGCTGGTTCCACGCCCTGGCACGAGCAAAGCCGCGCCCGAGCACAAGATATACCCTTACCTGCTGCGCGGCCTGAAGATTGTCGAGCCGAACCACGTGTGGGCGGCCGACGTGACCTTTATCCCGATGGCGTGCGGCTTCCTCTATCTGGCGGCGATCATCGACTGGGCAAGCCGGGCGGTTCTGGCATGGCGGCTGTCGAACACCAACGATGCGAGCTTCTGCGCGGCGGCGCTGGAGGAGGCGATGCTTCGGTTCGGAACGGATTTTCAATACCGATCAGGGCTCCACTTTCACCGCCGAGGCTTTCGCCGGCAGGCTCGCGGCGGCTGGCGTCGCAATTTCGATGGACGGACGCGGCCGCTTCATGGACAACATTTTCATCGAACGGCTGTGGCGCTCAATCAAGTATGAAGAGGTGCATCTGAAAGCCTACGCCGATGGCCGCGAGGCGCGGGCCGGCATCGGTTCCTGGATGAGTTTTTACAATTTTCGACGCCCGCACCAGGCGATGAACAACCAGATGCCGATGGCGGTGTGGCGGGCCGGCATGGACAAAATCGAGGCGGCGGCGAGGGCTGTGGATATGCCGCTTCGCTTGGACAACGCAAACGCGTTGCCCACATGCCCACAGCAAAAGCAGAAGCAGCAACAAGCGGCTTGATTATTGAAGGACAAGGGCAGGCGAGATTACACCTTAAATCCAACCCCCCGCGGTCCCACGAATGGGGTCCAGTTCAGCTTCCCCTTCCTCAACGCCGCCCTGCGGCATCTGCCAAGCCTCTTCATTCACGTCGATTCGCTGGCCGACAAAGATATTGCCTCGGCTGTTGAGCAGCATGATCCCTACGCCGAGGCGGTAACCGTCATCCGATTGCGTCGACTTGTCCCCCTGGGAGTCCTTTGCCAGGCGCGGGACATCGCCCCATTTTCTTATGCGCGCCGCGGTTTGCTCAATAAGGGTACGCAGCCTACGCTCGTCGACGTTGTCAGCCTGCATGATCAAGCGAACAATCGGCTCCCCCAAAAGATCTTGAAGTTGTGGTTCGGAGCTCTCGAAGGAGCTGTTGCTCATGGCGCTCAGCCTCAGTTGCGGCGCAAAGGATTGCCCCCATTTCGTCGCGGGGTCATCCACCACCCATTGGCGAGGGAGACTTCGGCAGCCGCCGTCCAAATTCTATCGGAGAGGGAGGCGCAATAAACGACACCGAAATGTCGGTTTTGCGCAGTTTCCTTTTGTTCGGACGGCAACGCCGCATGGACGCTCTCCCAGAGATTGCTTCACAGACGAACGCGCGAAGCGGACCTTGCGCGATGCAGAGCTTGCCGACCTATTCCGCGGGGGCCACCGTCATGGCTTCCGCGGGTAGAGAAATGGGATCCGCCGTCTCCGTCAGGACCGTCTTCTTCGAATAGCCGTTGCGACGGTTCCGCGACCCCTCCGCTGCATCATGGTCAAGATGGTCGTCCAGCTCAGCGTTCAGCACTCGTTCCACCAAAGCCTTCTTCAGCTCATCGAAAAGACCGTCCTTCGAAAACACAGCCTTCGGGTCGCGCCCCGCCAGAAGATCATCCAACGTGTCCTTCTTGATCGCCATTCTCGCCCTCCATCGGTGCGATTATGGCCCCACGCACAAGATTCCTGACACTCCCCCCTCGGCTTCAAACCACCCGATCCACTTCGCGACGGTCTTCGGCGTCGTGTCAAACAACCGAGCCGCGGCCGCCTGCGAAAGGCCGCTCTCGCCACTCGGCGTGCCATCGGTTCTCGACCTCTGGGCGCCTGTCACACATTGCTGCGCTGCGCGCTCTGGACCAACCGTCTTCTCGTCTTCGCTGCCGGCGACTGTTATTTGCTTAATTCATCGGGACAGCTTGGAGATTATTGTGTTCGCACTCTGCAGAAGATGCGCGGCCTGCGCGGGCAACTGCAAAACTCGCGTTGGTTTCCTCGCGCTGTTTGAGCTGGACCCCGGATTTAGGACCATAGGCTAGGGTGTGAAATGTCCTGCTCTGTCGCAACCGATGGAGCGAGACATGACGAAGTCACGCAAGAAGTTTGATGCGGCGTTCAAGGCGAAGATTGCGCTTGAGGCGCTGCGCGAGGATGCGACGGTTCCGGAACTGGCGAAGCGGCACGGGGTGCATCCTAACCAGATTTATGCCTGGAAGAAGCAGGTTCTTGACAACGTCGCGAGCCTGTTCGCGCGAGGAGCGAGCGGTTCGGGCGATGGCGAGGAGGAGCGCGAGCGCGAGACGGTCAAGCTTTACGCCAAGATCGGCCAACTGACGGTCGAACGGGATTTCTTGGCCAGGAGGCCAGGGCGATGAGCGCGCCCGATCGAAGAGCGATGGTCGAACGGCCTGGCAAGGACCTGTCGGTGCGCCGTCAATGCGCGCTTGTGGGCGTGGCGCGCTCGGGGGTCTACCGCCCTAAGCCCGTCACCAGCGTGGACGATCTGGCGGTGATGCGCCGGATCGACGAACTGCATCTCGAACTTCCGTTCTACGGCTCGCGGCGAATGACCTTCGAACTCAACAAGAAAGGCCGTGGAGTCAACCGCAAGCGCGTGCGGCGGCTGATGCGGGTGATGGGGATCGAGGCGCTGGTTCCACGCCCTGGCACGAGCAAAGCCGCGCCCGAGCACAAGATATACCCTTACCTGCTGCGCGGCCTGAAGATTGTCGAGCCGAACCACGTGTGGGCGGCCGACGTGACCTTTATCCCGATGGCGTGCGGCTTCCTCTATCTGGCGGCGATCATCGACTGGGCAAGCCGGGCGGTTCTGGCATGGCGGCTGTCGAACACCAACGATGCGAGCTTCTGCGCGGCGGCGCTGGAGGAGGCGATGCTTCGGTTCGGAACGGATTTTCAATACCGATCAGGGCTCCACTTTCACCGCCGAGGCTTTCGCCGGCAGGCTCGCGGCGGCTGGCGGCGCAATTTCGATGGACGGACGCGGCCGCTTCATGGACAACATTTTCATCGAACGGCTGTGGCGCTCAATCAAGTATGAAGAGGTGCATCTGAAAGCCTACGCCGATGGCCGCGAGGCGCGGGCCGGCATCGGTTCCTGGATGAGTTTTTACAATTTTCGACGCCCGCACCAGGCGATGAACAACCAGATGCCGATGGCGGTGTGGCGGGCCGGCATGGACAAAATCGAGGCGGCGGCGAGGGCTGTGGATATGCCGCTTCGCTTGGACAACGCAAACGCGTTGCCCACATGCCCACAGCAAAAGCAGAAGCAGCAACAGGCGGCTTGATTATTGAAGGACAAGGGCAGGCGAGATTACACCTTAAATCCAACCCCCCGCGGTCCCACGAATGGGGTCCAGTTCAGTTTGCAACTACAAGTCGGCTATCTTCCGAAAAGGATATATTGCTATCGAGGCCTCCGCGCTTCGCGATGATGGAGAAGTAGAGGTCGCTTTCGGCACGGGGGAAGTTATCGGCGGTGACGGGTACTGCGGCGTCCGGAAGGGCATCTGTCGTCGGTGAGACATCGGCGATCTTCTCAACATCCGGCAACTTCCACGCTTTGTCGGAGAGCGCTTTAGTCGGCCGCGAAGCCCGAACATCAATTCGAACCTCCGCGCCGCGTCGGTCGGCACCCAATTGGCCTCTTTGCCGTGGGGCGCCTTCGGTCCAAAACAGATATCAACGGAGCCGTCAGCGTTCTTCGCCATCTCGGCAATCTGCGAGGACCGACTCGCGCGCGGCATGTTGCGGATGAGAGCATGCGTCTCGCGATCGTAGGCTGTCACTGACCAATATTGCTGGACCGGCACGTTGGCAGGAACGGTCAAGCGGTAGGTGCTATCGCCATCGAAGGCATTGCCGTCTTTGTCATGGATGTCGATTAGATAGAACTGAACCGGTCATTCGTTGGCCCAGCGTCCAACGCGAAAGTTCCACACTTTGCACACGATCCAGCCCGTCCGTTTGCAGACGATCCAGCCCGTCCCTGCAACGGAAGGGATGCGCAACAAAGCGGACTTCGGCTCAAGGCGTCCGTTGCGCCAAAGCACGAAGTCGCTCCGCTCCGGCCCCGCTGCGCGGGGTGGCGTGAGCCGGGAGGCTGGGTAGCAGGCGGATAGAATAGCGATGGCGCTACGGAGAGCCCCGTCCTGAGATCGAGGCGTTGCGAACCTCACTCAGGATGGAGCTCTCCATGAGCAAGACCGACACTGTCAGCCCACTGCGTCAGCGTATGATCGACGACATGGCCGCGCGCAAGCTCGACCCGCACACGCAACGCGGCCACCTTTCCAGCTGCAAGCGGTTCGCCGCCTGGCTCGGGCGTTCGCCGGACACGGCGACGGCGGACGAGGTGCGCCTCTTCCAACTGCACCTCGTCGAGAGCGGCGCGAGCATCTGCAACCGCAACCGGATCGTGACCGGGGTGCGCTTCCTGTTCCGGGTCACGCTGCGCCGCCACGACCTGGCGGCCGAGATCTGGCACATGAAGGAGCCGCTGAAGCTGCCGCCGGTGCTGAGCCCCGAGGAGATCAGGCGCGTCCTGACCATGGCGACGAGCCTCAAGGCGCGGGCGATGCTGTCGGTCGCGTATGGCTGCGGGCTGCGGGCCAGCGAGGTGACGCGGCTGCGGGTGTGCGACATCGACAGCGACCAGATGATCATTCGCGTCGTGCAGTCGAAAGGCCGCAAGGACCGGAACGTGATGCTTCCGCCCGAGATCCTCGACCTGCTGCGACAATGGTGGAAGGCGCGGCCGAAACGGCGTGACGCCGGCGTGACGCCGCAACAGCGCTGGCTTTTTCCCGGTCGCGCCGGTCATCTGACGACGCGCCAGTTCGGCCGGCTGTTCAAGGACGCGACGAAAGCGGCGGGGCTGCGCAAGGCGGTCTCCCTTCATTCGCTGCGTCATTCCTTCGCGACCCACCTGCTCGAGGACGGCAAGGATATTCGCCTGATCCAGGCGTTGCTCGGACACGAGAAGCTGGACACGACGGCGCGCTACACCCGCGTGGCGACGGGCCTCATCGCCAAGGTCGAGAGCCCGATCGCGCGCCTGATCACGCCGCGCCACAGGCAGGCCACGCGGAACCTCGAGAAGCCGCCGGCGCGATAGCGCCGCCGGTCATGGTTCGGCCCGTTCTGGAGCTCGCGGACATCTTCCGCGAGCACGGTCCCGCCTGGCGCGAGGCCAACCGCGGTCACGCGAGCCTCGACCAGCTCAAGGCGATGAGCGCAATCGAGCGCTGCCGCACGGCGGCGCTCGGCGGCCACGTGGCGCGCTGCGAGAACGCGGCGTGCGGCCACACGCACGTCGCCTACAACTCGTGCCGGAATCGGCATTGCCCGAAGTGTCAGGCTGCGGCGTCGCGCCGATGGCTGGCCGACCGGGAAGCGGAGCTGCTGCCGGTCCCGTACTTTCACGTCGTCTACACGCTGCCGGGCAAGCTGCGCGACATCGCCTGGCAGAATAAACGAGTGATCTACGACCTCCTGATGAAGGCGGCGGCCGAGGCGACGCTCGCCATCGCCGCCAATCCCAGGCGCCTCGGCGCCAGGATCGGCGTCACCGCCGTGCTGCACACCTGGGGCTCGACCCTCACCCATCATCCGCACGTGCACATGATCGTGCCCGGCGGAGGGTTGTCGCCCGACGGGTCGCGATGGGTCGCCTGCCGCTCCGACTTCCTCGTGCACGTCAACCTGCTGGCGCGCCTGTTCAGCGGCAGGATGCTGGCGATGCTCGCGGACGCCCACGACGCCGGCCGGTTGACGTTCTTCAACGCGCACGCCGGGCTCGCCGACAAGACCGCGTTCAAGCGCTTCATCGCCCCGCTGCGGCGCATCAGGTGGGTCGTCTACTGCAAGGCGCCGTTCGCCGGGCCCAAGCAGGTGCTGCGCTATCTCTCCCGCTACACCCACCGGGTCGCGATCTCGAACCGCCGCATCGTCGCGGCCGACGACGCCGGCGTCGCGTTCCGCTGGAAGGATACTCGCATCGCCGGGCCGGACCGCTGGAAGACGATGCGGCTTCATCCCCACGAGTTCATCCGGCGCTTTCTCCTGCACGTGCTGCCCAGGGGCTTCCACCGCATCCGCCATTACGGGCTCTTCGCCAACGCCAAGCGAGCCGAGAACATCGCGACCGCCCGCGCGCTGCTCGGCGCCGACCCGCCCGCCGCCGACCCGCAACCGCAGCCGGACGTCACGCCGGACGCGCCGCGCGCGGCGCCCTGCCCATGCCCGCGCTGCGGCGCCCGCATGATCGTCATCGAGGTCTTCGCGCGCGGCTGCGAGCCGAGGTGGCGGCCGACGCCGGGCACAAACGACACGTCATGAGCCAGACCCGCCTGTCAGCGCCGCCGCTTTGCCGTTCCCTTGCACTGGCTCCACGCCGGCGGCGATCCCTCTCGACCCGATTCCGGGCAATCCATCCGCCAGGCGCCCGTCGATACCCCTCAGACCCTGCCGGAACGCTTCTTCCTCTCCCTCGCCCGCCGCCACATGCAGGCATTCGGGTCGCGTCGCCCCGGTGTCCCGCCTTCAACGAATGCGCCGCCACCCTGAAATCCCCATAGCGCTCGACTCCCAGCCGCCGCCCCGGCTGACCGCGACTTCGTGCCCTGGCGCTTTTTGGACGCCGGCCGTCCGAGCGCCCGCAGAGATCGGCCCCGCCGGCGTCCAAAAACCTGCACAAAGCACGAAGTCGCTCCGCTCCGGCCCCGCTGCGCGGGGTGGCGTGAGCCGGGAGGCTGGGTAGCAGGCGGATAGAATAGCGATGGCGCTACGGAGAGCCCCGTCCTGAGATCGAGGCGTTGCGAACCTCACTCAGGATGGAGCTCTCCATGAGCAAGACCGACACTGTCAGCCCACTGCGTCAGCGTATGATCGACGACATGGCCGCGCGCAAGCTCGACCCGCACACGCAACGCGGCCACCTTTCCAGCTGCAAGCGGTTCGCCGCCTGGCTCGGGCGTTCGCCGGACACGGCGACGGCGGACGAGGTGCGCCTCTTCCAACTGCACCTCGTCGAGAGCGGCGCGAGCATCTGCAACCGCAACCGGATCGTGACCGGGGTGCGCTTCCTGTTCCGGGTCACGCTGCGCCGCCACGACCTGGCGGCCGAGATCTGGCACATGAAGGAGCCGCTGAAGCTGCCGCCGGTGCTGAGCCCCGAGGAGATCAGGCGCGTCCTGACCATGGCGACGAGCCTCAAGGCGCGGGCGATGCTGTCGGTCGCGTATGGCTGCGGGCTGCGGGCCAGCGAGGTGACGCGGCTGCGGGTGTGCGACATCGACAGCGACCAGATGATCATTCGCGTCGTGCAGTCGAAAGGCCGCAAGGACCGGAACGTGATGCTTCCGCCCGAGATCCTCGACCTGCTGCGACAATGGTGGAAGGCGCGGCCGAAACGGCGTGACGCCGGCGTGACGCCGCAACAGCGCTGGCTTTTTCCCGGTCGCGCCGGTCATCTGACGACGCGCCAGTTCGGCCGGCTGTTCAAGGACGCGACGAAAGCGGCGGGGCTGCGCAAGGCGGTCTCCCTTCATTCGCTGCGTCATTCCTTCGCGACCCACCTGCTCGAGGACGGCAAGGATATTCGCCTGATCCAGGCGTTGCTCGGACACGAGAAGCTGGACACGACGGCGCGCTACACCCGCGTGGCGACGGGCCTCATCGCCAAGGTCGAGAGCCCGATCGCGCGCCTGATCACGCCGCGCCACAGGCAGGCCACGCGGAACCTCGAGAAGCCGCCGGCGCGATAGCGCCGCCGGTCATGGTTCGGCCCGTTCTGGAGCTCGCGGACATCTTCCGCGAGCACGGTCCCGCCTGGCGCGAGGCCAACCGCGGTCACGCGAGCCTCGACCAGCTCAAGGCGATGAGCGCAATCGAGCGCTGCCGCACGGCGGCGCTCGGCGGCCACGTGGCGCGCTGCGAGAACGCGGCGTGCGGCCACACGCACGTCGCCTACAACTCGTGCCGGAATCGGCATTGCCCGAAGTGTCAGGCTGCGGCGTCGCGCCGATGGCTGGCCGACCGGGAAGCGGAGCTGCTGCCGGTCCCGTACTTTCACGTCGTCTACACGCTGCCGGGCAAGCTGCGCGACATCGCCTGGCAGAATAAACGAGTGATCTACGACCTCCTGATGAAGGCGGCGGCCGAGGCGACGCTCGCCATCGCCGCCAATCCCAGGCGCCTCGGCGCCAGGATCGGCGTCACCGCCGTGCTGCACACCTGGGGCTCGACCCTCACCCATCATCCGCACGTGCACATGATCGTGCCCGGCGGAGGGTTGTCGCCCGACGGGTCGCGATGGGTCGCCTGCCGCTCCGACTTCCTCGTGCACGTCAACCTGCTGGCGCGCCTGTTCAGCGGCAGGATGCTGGCGATGCTCGCGGACGCCCACGACGCCGGCCGGTTGACGTTCTTCAACGCGCACGCCGGGCTCGCCGACAAGACCGCGTTCAAGCGCTTCATCGCCCCGCTGCGGCGCATCAGGTGGGTCGTCTACTGCAAGGCGCCGTTCGCCGGGCCCAAGCAGGTGCTGCGCTATCTCTCCCGCTACACCCACCGGGTCGCGATCTCGAACCGCCGCATCGTCGCGGCCGACGACGCCGGCGTCGCGTTCCGCTGGAAGGATACTCGCATCGCCGGGCCGGACCGCTGGAAGACGATGCGGCTTCATCCCCACGAGTTCATCCGGCGCTTTCTCCTGCACGTGCTGCCCAGGGGCTTCCACCGCATCCGCCATTACGGGCTCTTCGCCAACGCCAAGCGAGCCGAGAACATCGCGACCGCCCGCGCGCTGCTCGGCGCCGACCCGCCCGCCGCCGACCCGCAACCGCAGCCGGACGTCACGCCGGACGCGCCGCGCGCGGCGCCCTGCCCATGCCCGCGCTGCGGCGCCCGCATGATCGTCATCGAGGTCTTCGCGCGCGGCTGCGAGCCGAGGTGGCGGCCGACGCCGGGCACAAACGACACGTCATGAGCCAGACCCGCCTGTCAGCGCCGCCGCTTTGCCGTTCCCTTGCACTGGCTCCACGCCGGCGGCGATCCCTCTCGACCCGATTCCGGGCAATCCATCCGCCAGGCGCCCGTCGATACCCCTCAGACCCTGCCGGAACGCTTCTTCCTCTCCCTCGCCCGCCGCCACATGCAGGCATTCGGGTCGCGTCGCCCCGGTGTCCCGCCTTCAACGAATGCGCCGCCACCCTGAAATCCCCATAGCGCTCGACTCCCAGCCGCCGCCCCGGCTGACCGCGACTTCGTGCCCTGGCGCTTTTTGGACGCCGGCCGTCCGAGCGCCCGCAGAGATCGGCCCCGCCGGCGTCCAAAAACCTGCACAGGAGCGGCCGTTCCCGAAATGACAATCGAACGCGTCAGTTCGACCGAAGCGCGGCATTCATCCGAAGTAATTGCACATTGTGCCGTCGCCTCTACGGCGCAAACGGCTTTTGATCTGACTGACCTCGCGACCAGAGCCGCGTTCATTCGTCACGCCGTCTGCTCCAGCCGCCGGTCGATTTCTCCCCTCAGCGTCGCAAAGTCGATCGGCTTGGTCAGCAGCCCGTCGGCCCCGCCTTCGATCGCCCGGCGCTTGGTCTCGGGATCGCCGTAGGCGGTGATCATGATGACGGGCACTTCGGGTCGCAACGCCTTCACTTTCGGCAGCATTTCGAGCCCGGTCATGCCCGGCATGTTGATGTCGGAGAGGATAAGGATCAGCGAGCTTTCCGATGCGCGCGCGACTTGTGCGAGCGCATCCGCCGCGGACATCGCAAACTCCATCCGCAAGCGCCCGGAACGCAGATCCCGACGGAAATGCTGGCGAAACAGCGCCTCGACGTCGGGCTCGTCGTCGACCACCAGAACCAGGACGCTCAACTTTGACCCCCATTCTTGGCCTGGGCCTGGCCGGCGCGCGGCAGGACGATGGCGAAGCGGGTGAAGGCGCCGGGCTCGGTCGAGACCTCCAGCGTCCCGCCATGCTGCTTGACGACGATGTCGTAGCTCAGCGAAAGGCCGAGCCCGGTGCCCTCGCCGGCGGGCTTGGTGGTGAAGAACGGGTTGAAGATCTTCGCCTTCACCTCGTCGGGAATTCCGGTTCCGTTGTCCTGAATGCGCGATTTCGACGCGATCGCCCAGATTGCGCGTCGAGGCGGCGAGGGTGGGCTCGTAAGTCCCGTCCGGCTCGCCCTGCGCGCGCTTGGTCGTCGCGTAGAAGCCGTTGGAAATCAGGTTCAGGAGCACGCGCGTCATCTCCTGCGCGTAGAGATCGACGCTGCCCGCATCGGGATCGAGCGATTTTTCGATCGTCACCTTGAAGCCCGGCTTCTCGGCCCGCGCGCCGTGATAGGCGAGGTTCAGCGCCTCCTCGACCATCGCGTTGACGTTGACGCGCGTCCGCTCGCCGGAGCCCTCGCGCGAATGGAGCAGCATGTTCTTGACGATCGAGTCGGCGCGCTTGCCGTGGGTTTCGACCTTGTCGAGATTGGCGTCGACCATGCCGATCAGCTCTTGCGCCTCGTCGCGGTCGGCCTCGTCGAGCGGCGCCTTGGCGATGAGCTCGCGAAGCTCGTCGATCAGCTCGCGCGACAGCGCCGAGAAATTGTTGACGAAATTGAGCGGGTTCTTGATCTCGTGGGCGATGCCGGCGGTGAGCTGGCCGAGCGAGGCGAGCTTTCTCCGACTGGATCAACCGGTCCTGGGCCTTGCGCAGATCGTCGAGCGATTGCGGCGAGTTCGTGCGTGCGCGCCTGCACTTCCTCGAACAGCCGGGCGTTTTCGATCGCGATGACGGCTTGATCGGCGAAGGTTTGCAAGACTTCGATCTGCCGCGGCGCGAAATGACCCGGCTCCAGACGCGACACGATGAGGACGCCCTCGACCGCGTCGTTTCGCAGGAGCGGCACGCCGAGCAGGGCGCGCGCCTCATTGCCGAGGGAGGACAGCGGCACGGCGAATTCCGCGTCTTCGAGGCGATCGGGAATGGCTTCGATCCGGCCCGACAGCATCACCCGGCCGGCGATCGTGCCTCGCCCCGGCGTCGCCGGATGGTGCTCGAGATATGTCATCAGGGACTCGGTTTGCCCCGCGCCGGCGCTGCCCCGATAGCGGAAGACCTCGCCGTCGCGGATGCAGATGAGCCCGCTACGGGCATTGCAGAGCTCGACCGCCGAGGACACGAGCGCATCGAACACCGGCTGCAGGTCGAACGCCGAGCCGCTGATGACTTTCAGCACCTCGGCGGTCGCGGTCTGCTGTTGCAGCGCTTCGTTGAGATCGCGCGTGCGCGCCTCGACCTTGGCTTCGAGGGTTTCGTAGCTCTCCTGGATTCGGCCCGCCATCTGGTTGAAGCGGTCGGCCAGCGTCTCGATCTCGTCACCGGTGTGAATGTCGAGGCGCTGGGCGAGATCGCCGGCCCCGAGTTTTTCGGCGCCTTGTTGCAGGCGGCGGATCGGCACCACCATCCGCCGCGCCAGGAGTCCGCCGGCGGTGAGCGCCAGCAGCAGGCCAAGGCCGAGCAGGGCCACGGGGCGAGGCTGATCGGGCGCGGGCGATATTGCTGACGTTGTCGGGATGGACCAGCCCGCGCATTGCGGAAGCCTTCAGCGTGCGCGAAGACACGGTGCGTCTTTGGCGCAGCGAGTTCACGCGCGGCGGTGTCGAGGCGTTGAAGGCGACCGTGGCGCTCGGCCCGCCACCGGTAAAGACCGAAGCCGCGCTGCGTGTCGTCGCGCCTCTGCTCGAAGCTCCCGTCGCCGACCGGCCCAACTGGACGATCCCGCGCCTCATGGCCGAGATCGAGGCGCGCGAGGGCGTCAAGATCGGCAAGTCGCAGTTGTCCAAGGCGTTGCGAAAAAAAACTTCCGCTGGCGGCGGCCCCGGCACACGCTGAAAGGCCGCCAGATTGCCGCCGAGATCGAACGCGTGGGACTGCGCCTTCAACTGCGCAAAGCTCAGGCCGAAGCCGGCGACATCATCCTCCTCTACGGCGACGAGAGCGAGGCCCTGACGCACCCTTATCTGGCGCGGGTGGTCTGGAGCAGGGACGTATAGACGGAAGCCAGCGCCTCGGAGAGCGGCTGCTGCACGAAGACGATCCAGTGCGTGCGCGGCGCGACCGCGTAAGCGGTTAGGACCTTACCCCCGTCGAAAGCGGTCGCGATCTCGGCCGCGCCGACGCTGGGCCCCGGGGTCGCGGCGGCGCCGGGCTCCGCGCGGGCGTTGGCGTCGAGCGCCTGCCGGACCTGCGGAAGCTCGGAGAAATCCGTGTCGCGCAGAACGAGGCTCAAATCCGGATGGGCGATGAGCCGGCCCTTGCCGTCGACGACGAAGGCGTAGCCTTTGTCGCCGACGCGGATGGCGCTGATGACGTCCCAGATGAGCTTCAGGTTCACGTCGGCGACGGTCACGCCGGAGTTCTTGCCGACATGGGCGAGCGCGATCGTCATATAGGGCTCGGAGCCGCGGCGGAATTCGACCGGACCGAACCAGATCTTGTCGGACACGGCTTGCGTGAAGCGCGGGTCAGTTGAAAAATCCTTGCCGCTCCCGACCGAGTCCGGTTCGAGGCGCGAAACCTTCAGCTGCTCCTTGCCCTGGCCGTCGAGATAGGAAAGCTCGGTGATCGCCGGGACCTGCCGCAAGAGCCGGACGAAATCATAGCGCTGCTGATCGGGCTTGGCGAAGCGCCATTCGGCGCCGGTGGTAAAGCCGAGCTGCGTCTCGATGTCGGCCAGAAATTCGCCGACGCGAACCGCCGCGGATCGGGCCTTTTCCTCTTGAACCTCGAGGGCTGCGTCCTTGGCCTGATTGTAGTTCAGCCAGGTGTTGACGGCGCCGTTGACCAGAAGAACGAGGCCGACCAGTCCGACCAGCGCCGCGGCCAGTTTCGCCGCCAGCGGAACGCGCAACGCCCGGCGCGGCGTCGATTTGCGGGCCTCAGCCGCCGCATCAAGCGCTACGTCCGGGTCCGACGAGCGGATTGCGCCTCGTATGGTCACTCGATCACGTCTTCGGCCTCACCCGGATCGCCGCGGGATCGTCACGCCAACTGCGCAGGCGAAACTGCGACAGACCTCCGAAATTGGCAAGGCGGGATCGGGGCATGCCCAATCCCCGAGACGAGCGGTGTTGGCTGCCTGGCCGTCACTCGATCACATCGTCAGCCAGCCCAAGCAAGTCCATGGTAGGTTCGAGACCCATTGCCCTCGCGGTCTTCAGATTGATGACGAAAAGATATCGCGTCGGCGTCTCGAAAGGTATGTCGCCGGGCCGCGTCCCCTTGAAGATGCGATCGACCATCGAGGCCGCGCGCGTCAGGGATTCGTGGAGGTCGGCGCCATAGGACATGAGCCCGCCTTCCCTGGCGAAACTGTCAAGCTCGTAGATTGCCGGTAGCCGTCGGGCCAGCGCGTAGTCGAACACGCGCTTGCGGTTGAGAACCGTCAGCAAATCGGCGACCATCAGGATCGCGTCCGGTTTGTCGCTGTCCATCGCCGCAAAGGCCGCGTTGAAGTCGTTGGGCTCCCGGACGCCGAGCGCCTGCACCACGATCCCCTGCATTTTCGCCGTCGCGGCCGACGCCTCGTAGCGCAAAGTCATGGCGCGATCCTGCGCGTTCCAAAGCATCGCCACCCGCTTCAGTTGCGGCGAAACGGCCTTCAGAAGTTCGAGCCGCTTGACGGTCAGAGTGGCGGCAACGTCCGAAATGCCGGTGACGACGCCGCCCGGATGCGCCCAGCTATCCACGAGGCCGGTCGCGACGGGATCGCCGGCGCCCAGGAAGATCACAGTTGGTACGCCGGCGGCTTTGGCGGCCGCGGCGCTGGGATAGCCAGATGCGACCAGGATCCTCGCCCCGGCCGCCGTCAATTCGGCGATAAGGCCGGGCAATTTGGCGACATTCGCGAGCGCGCCACGGGACTCGAAGGTGAGATTGCGGCCGAGTTCGTAGCCGAGGTCCGCGAGGGCGGCGATCAGAATTTTGCCGAATGCGGAGTCCGGGGCCATCGGGCTGCCCCCTCCGATCGCTCCCAGGCGAAGCGTTGTGTCGGTCTGAGCGAAGGACGGCGCCGCCACGGCGCAAGCCGCGGCAAGGGAGATCAGGACGCGACGACGCGTGAGCATAGGGCCTCCCGTGCCTCCCACCCGTCGCACTATGCGGCCGTGGCGCACGAGCACAAGCCGTGGTCGGCCAGCGGGACGGACGAGTGCGGCGCGGAACGCGCGCCGCCTCATTCGATCACCTCGTCGGCGGCGGCGAGGACGGTCGGCGGGATTTCGAGGCCGAGCGCCTCCGCGGTCTTGAGATTGACGACGTGATGAACTTGGTCGCCCGCTCGATCGGCAGGTCGCCGGGCTTCGCGCCTTTGAGGATCTTGTCGACGAAGTCGGCCGCGCGTCGCCCGGCCTCGAAGGCGTCGAAGGAATAGCCGATGAGACCGCCCAGATGGGCGCGACACTGCAACCCATAGACGGCCGGCGTTCGATTCTGGGCAGCCACCGCGGCGATGCGGGGGGTCTCCGGCACGAGAGAGGGATTGTCATTGACGATCAGGCCGTCGAACCGCCCCGACCCAATCGCGGCCAGGCTTGCGTCCAAATCCGGCGGCAGCGACGAGAGGAAAGTCAGCGTCACCCCGAAACGCGGCGCTCATGTCCTCGAGCTTCAGCACGCCCGGCGTCTCGTTCGCATCCCCCAGCACCGCAACGGAGCGAACGTTCGGCGCCACGGCCTTCAGGATTTCGAGCCATTTCGGTCGGATTTCGACGGCCTGAACCTCGATGCCAGTCACGTTGCCTCCCGGGTGGGGGAGGCTTTCGGCGAGGCCGACGCCGACGAGGTCGTCGCCGATGGTGACGATGGGGACCGTCGCGGTCACCTTATGGGCCACGAGCGCCGCCGCATTGCCCTGGGGCAAGATGACGTCGGCCCCGGCATCCAGAAGCTCGGCGATCAGCGCGGGGAACCGCCTCCGGTTTCCCCTTCGGCATAGCGCGCATCGAAGATGAGATCGCGGCTGAGGACATATCCGTGCTCGGCGAGCCCTTTCTTGATGCCTTTGCTGGTGGTTGTTTCGGGTTCAGGCGGGCCGATCCACAGGAATCCGACCCGCGGAATCTTCATTTGCTGCGCCCGCACGGCGAGCGGCCATGCAGCGGCAAGCCCCATGAGGCGATAGGAATGCGCGTCTTTTCATTCGATCACCTCGTCGGCCGCGGCGAGCAGCGTCGGGGAATCTCGATGCCGAGCGCCGAGGCCGTCTTGAGATTGATGGCGAACTTGATCGCGGTCGCCTGCTCGATCGGCAAGTCGCCGGGCTTCGCGCCTTTGAGGATGCGGTCTATGTAGCCCGCGGCTTGGCGCCAGAGCTCGAAGGAATCGGCCGAGTAGGACATGAGGCCGCCCTGACTGACGGCTGTGCTGGTCCCGTAGATCGTTGGCATGCGGCTTTGCGCGGCGTGCGCGACAATCCGCGGAATGAGAGAATTCGGCGTCGGATTCGCCGGACACGACGAGCCCGTCGAAGCTTTCGCTCGTGATCGCCTCGAGGCTCGCCTCGAAGTTGGCGCGATACATATCCAGCTGCGTCAGCGTAACGTGAAAGCGCGGTGCGGCTTGGTCCAGTCCTCGCTTTTCCTCGGCGGTGAGCCCGGAGTAATCCCCGAGGAAGGCGACGCGATTGAGGTTCGGGACTGCCGCCTGCAGGAGCTCGAGCCATTTCGGGCTGAGATCGGCCGACAACAGCGATAGGCCCGTGACGTTGCCACCCGGCCGGGAGAGTGTCGCCGCAAGACCGACGCCGACGAAATCCCCCGCAACGCCGACAATCGGAACCGTGGCGGTCAGCGTATGGGCCTGGATCAACGCGAAGTCCCCTGTCACCAGCACGTCGACCCCGAGCGCAAGAAGCTCCGTAATAAGGTCGCGCGTTCGCGACGGGTCTCCCTCCGCATAGCGCTCCTCCAGGAGAAGATTGCGGCCGAGGACGTATCCGCGTTCCTGAAGCCCCTGGCGCAGGCCTGCGACGCCCACGTTCGGGTCAGGAAAATCGTTCCAGAAATAGCCAATGCGCGGAATTTTCTCCTGCGACCGCGCCGGCGCCGGCCACGCCGCGGACGCTGTGGCCGCCGCCGCGCCGAGAAGACCGATGAACTCCCGCCGCCTCATTCGATCACCTGGGCGGCGCCGGCGAGCAGCGTTGGCGGGACGGCGAGACCGAGCGCTTCGGCGGCTTTCAGATTGATCGACAGCTCGAACTTGGTCGTCACTTCGAAGGGTAGATCGCCGGGCTTGTCCCCCTTCAGAATTCTGTCAACGAAATAGGCGCCGCGCCGACCCATATCGGTGAACACCGGCCCGTAACCCATCAGGCACCCCGAGCGGACGTAGTCCGCGGATTCGTAGACCGCCGGCAGCCGGTATTTCGCGGCGAGTTCAGCGAACCGGGCCCGGTTCGCGTTGAAGAACGGATAGGCCAGCGCATAAGCCCCGTCCATCTTCGCCGCGGCGGCTTCCCGGAACGCGGGTTCGAACGCGTCCACGCTCGCCAGTTCCCAGCGGTTAAGTTGCAGGCCGAGCGCCTGTCCGGCCCTCTCCGCGGACGTCAGGCCCTGGCCCTTCGGGTCGCCCCACCAGAACACGGCGACGTCGCGGAGATTGGGAACCAGCGCGTGCAACAGATCGAGCCGCTTCGCGGCCAATTCTTCGTCTACGAAAGACACGCCCGTGATATTGCCGCCGGGATGCGCGAAGCTTATGGCGAAGCCGGCCGAGACGGGATCGGCGCTAGCGAGGACTACGATCGGCATCGTATTCGACGCGCGCTCGACGGCGCGAATAAGCGACGGAGACACCGTCACGACGACGTCCACCTTCTGATCGACCAACTCGGCCGCGAGCGCGGGGACGACGGCGAAGTTCCCATGCAAGACCTTGCGCGAATAGGCGATGTTCCGCCCCTCGACATAGCCGAGATCGCGCATGCCTTCGACGAAGGCGTCGAAGACGAAGCTCACGTCGGGATCGAGCATTCCGATCACTGGCGCCGGCTTCTTCTGCGCCGCAGCCCCGAGCGGCCCTGAAGCCGCGCAGCCCATCAGGGCAAGAAAGTCGCGCCGCCTCATTCGATCACCTCGTCCGCGCCCTCGAGCAGCGTCGGCGGGATTTCGACGCCGAGCGCCCGGCAGTCGTCACATTAACGACCGCGACGAGTTTTGTCGCCTCTGAGGCGCGGGGCTGACGAAGGCGGCGCTGCACGACGCCCGATCGTCTTCGCGACCCCACAAACGAAGGTCTACTTCGGGCGGACTCCGCGCCTTCCGTGGCAGCATTCTACGCCCGCTATTCTCCCATTTCCTGCCGTTCGGCCAAGGGCCGCTATCCGCCCAATTGAGGCGTCCAAGGCCGCGATCCGCAACGGGTGCTCTGCGTCGACTCCGACCGTCTGAGACACCGGAGTTTTTCACCCCTAGCCACAGCACCTCGGTCAATCCGTGCGCCGCGGGGCGGTTCCCAGTAGCGATGATACTGCCCTGTCGTGCTCCATATCCGTTTGCGCCGCCACCCCAGCTCCAGGAGCACCGGGCTGATGTACTTGCCTTGGGTCTTGAGCGCCGCCTCGAACCCCGGACATCGATAAGCGGCGTTCGTGCGAGACCGGCGGCAGCGAGCTATGCCAACGTGAGAACCGGTCGCGCAGACTGGCGTCTCGCGGCCCCGATCAACAACAGCCGACATACAAAGCCGAAAAATCGACCTTGATTCGTATCGATTCTATGGCTCTTGCGAGCTGAGGCAAGATCGAACCCTTCGTATAGCGTGAAGTCTCGCCTGGGGTGACGTGCCCCGTCAAATGGTCGAGAACGGCATGCTCAATTCCGGCTTGGTGCATCAGCGTCGTTGCAGTGTGCCGGAAGGAGTGAAAGTCGAGCCCAGGGCGGAAGATACCCACCTCCTGGCGGTAACGACTAAACCACTTCGCGAAGCCGTGTCCCAATCGACCGTCCGCCCCGCCAGGTTTGAGGTCGGGGAATACGCGGCTCATCCCCTTTGAGCGCTGTGCGTCCACGCAATCGAGAAATCCGATCCGGATCAACTCGGGGTGGATCGGCACTCTGCGAACAGCCACGGAGTTTTTCAATTTGCGCGGCGCCCGGCCATTGATGTCCATGAACCAGATCTCCTGCTTCCTCACGGATATCTTCGAGTTGTAGCTGACAGATTTCTTCCTCGCGCATGCCCCAGAATACGGCGATGAGCGGCAGCCAAAATCGGGCGTCCCTCAGTACGTACGTCCCCGGCTTGGTTCGTCGCGCCTCCGACTTGCAACCCTTCCAGACGGGCGTTGCAAAAAGTTCGGCAAGCGCCTCGCCGTCCCACATCTGCCGTTGATCAACTGGGGACTTGCCCCCGGCGAAACTGAAGCCCTTGAAGATATTCTCCGCGGCTTCGCCTTTTGGGACTGCCTGGGCCCAGAGCGCTGACAGAGCGGAGAAATGGCGCTTTACCGTCTTCTGCGAAATCACCGCGGAACGGGTCGCCGGGGGAAGAGCCGCGTGCGTTGCGGTGATTGCAACTACGGGGAGAGATTTTGAGGCGGCGGACCGCCCGTAGTCGTTGGGCAGCCTTTCGATTTGCTCACGAAAGCGGCCAGCATCCTGCCGAGAATAGGAACCGATCGGCTTGTCTCCACATACATCGATGAAGAGACGATATGTGGCCAACCGGTGCTCGATCCCATGTTCGATGCAGACGCGATCGAAGATGTGCGGGCCGAGGAAACGCCGGCTGGGGCCTTCGCGATTCTTGGGCAGATCGGCGAAGGCCATACCGTTATCGGTTAGCACGGTGTGGATCTTGTAGGGGAAGGCGGCCACGACATTTCTCAAAAAAGCTGCGCCCTCCTTCTTTCCGGCGCTGTCGTGGAACTCGACGTAGGTGAATTTCGAGACCCGGTCGATCGCCAGGAACATGACCAGCTTGCCGTCGGTGTGTCGCAGTTCGCAGCTGTCGATGTGGACATAGCCGATCTGGTAGCTCTTGAACCGGTTGCGCTTGCTCGCTGGCCTCTTCGCTTGGGCAGCCTGGAGATCCCATGCCGCTGGAGGCAACGGTGTAGGGCGCTCCGGCTGAGATTGGGAATGGTATCCCTCAGGCAGCCCAGCACGTCGTCCAGCGGCAACAGCGTCTTCTGGCGGAACGCCACCACGATGGCTTCCTCGGCTGGCGTCAGCACCGTGCTCTTCGGAGCCTTCGGCCCCATCGGCGCATCGGCCGTCGTGGTCCGCTGGCGCCACTTCCGCACAGTCTTGGGGTTCAGGTCGTAGCGCGCTGCAAGGGAGCGGGCGCTCTCTTTCGACGCTTGGAGCTCGGCTCGAATACGCGGCGTCGTGCGGGCGCTGCCATGCAGAACGCTTGCCATGCTAGCCTGCGCCGAGGTTTGAAGGTCCCAACTCTTTGTGGCGACTTGGCGCTCTCGGAATGCTTTGCCAGCGTCGGACATCAAAGGTCCGGGCGCAACTGTCTGTTGAACGGTCGTCGCCGCTGCAGGCGTCGCCGCCGGGCCGCCGAGTTGGGGCGCCTCGGCCAGTTTTAGCTTGAGTAATTTGTCGCGCGGGTCATAGTTGAAGTTGCCGTCGTACCTTGCTTTCAAGGCCTCTGCGAGATCGACGCCGGCACGCAGCATCGCCTGCTTGACCTGGGCAATTTCTCCTTGGCTCAGACTCGACCGCGGCAAGCGCTGCTTTCGAAGCATCGCCTCGGCGACCCACGAAGCGTCTTCGAGACGGTTGCACGCCAACGACTCCTTCGATTTCGCCGCGACTGCGTCCCAATAGTCGCGCCTCGCCTCGCGAACTTCCGCCGTCAAATAGGAGCCTGAGAGCCGGCGTCTGTTCTCTTCTTCGAGGACGTGCACAAAGAAAGCTTGAACCAGGCCGGCCAGTTGAGCGTCGGTTAGCATCGGATCCCGTCGGACGGCCACAAAGAGGCGTTCGGAGACGAGGTATAGCTGAGACGCGCGCATCTTGGCATCGCGGGGGTCGCCGGTGGCGAGCGAGCGGACGAGCTCGCAGCGCCCAATCCTGATGCGCAGGTCGGTCGGGACGACGCGCCGAAAGTGAAAAATGCCGCGCCGCTGCACGACGTTTCCGATGGAAGCCACAACTGCGCCTTCGCCGCGCGGGCGCGGACTTTGTAGCAGCGAGTTGTAGCAATCGGCGCCAACCGCAGAATCGGCTAGGGCGAAAGCTGAGCCTTTATAAGAGCTTAGGAAAAAGCTGGCTGGGGGACCTGGATTCGAACCAAGATTGACGGAGTCAGAGTCCGCTGTTCTACCGTTGAACTATCCCCCAATCGGCGCTCAAGGCGCGGGTTATCCCGCGGGCGACGGGGGCGTCAATAGCGAAGCGGGCGCGTTGGCGCAAGCGCTTCTCACCGCTTCAGACCTGCTCCACCGCGACCACGCCGGGCGCCGCTTTGAGCGCGCCGGCGACTGCGGCGCTGACCGCGTAGCGGCCGGGCAGACGGATTTCAACCTCGCCGTCCTGTGGGCCGAGGATGACCACGAGCGATACCTCGCCGTCGCCGCGCGCGCTTAAGCGCCGCTCGATCGAATTGAGCGGGGTCTCGTCGCGAACGAACACTCTGAGGCCCTTTTGCACCTTGGCGGCGGCGTCGGTCAGCCGCTCGACGTTAACGATCCGCGCCCGCACGTCCTCGCCCTCGACCGCCGCCTGGAGCGTCACCAGCACGTCCGCGCCCTTCTCCAGAAGATCGCGGAACTGGCTCAGCCCCTCCTGGAACAGGATCGCCTCATAGCGGCCTGACGGATCGGACAGCTGCACGACGCCGATCTTGCCGCCGCTGCGCGCGCGCCGCTCGTAGCGGTCGAGGACAGTCGCGCCAAGCCTCGCGGTCGAGGCGCCGGCACGCACCGAGCGGGCGAAATCGGCCCAGCGCGTGGCCCTGAGCCGCTTGAGAGCCGATTTATAAACCTCGAGCGGATGGCCCGAGAGGAAAAAGCCGACGGCATCGAACTCGCGCCTGAGCCGCTCCGAATCCGGCCATGGCGCAGCACGCGCCCCCAAAGGCTCGGTCTCGGTCTCGCCGAAGAGCGCGTTCTGGCCCGCCGCCTTCTCTGTAGCCCCGCGGCTGGCGATCGCCAGCATCGGTTCGATCGCCGCAAACGCGCTCGCGCGGTCTCCCTCCAAGCAGTCGAACGCCCCGGCGGCGGCTAGGCTCTCAAGCGCCTTCTTGTTGACAGCGCGGGGATCGAGCCGCGCCGCCATCTCGCGGAGCGAAGCGAACGCGCGCTTTCCACGCGCCAACACCAGCGCGTCAGCCTGGGCTTCGCCGACACCCTTGATCGCGCTCAGGGCGTAATGGATCGTCGGCCCCCCGCCGTTGGTCGCCCGCACGTCGAAATCGACCAGCGAATCATTGACCGACGGGGCGTCGACCTTGATCCCGAGGCGCAGCGCCTCGGCGCGGAACTCGGCGAGCTTGTCGGTGTTCGACTTGTCCAGAGTCATCGAGGCGGCGAGGAATTCAGCCGGATGGTTGGCTTTGAACCACGCGGTCTGGTAGGTGATGAAAGCGTAAGGCGCTGAATGCGACTTGTTGAAGCCGTATTCCGCGAATTTGGCGCAGGCGTCGAAAATAGCGTCGGCGGTTATTTTATCGATGCCGCGATCGACCGCTCCCGTTACGAAACGCTCGCGCTGCGCGTCCATCTCCTTTTTGATCTTCTTGCCCATCGCGCGGCGCAGGATGTCGGCCTGCGCCAGTGAATAGCCAGCGAGATCCTTTGCGATCTGTTGCACCTGCTCCTGATAGGTAATGACGCCGAAGGTGTCCATGAGGATCGGCTCCAGGAGCGGATGGTCGTATTCGACCTTTTCCCGGCCGAGCTTGCGAGCGCAGTACACGGGAATGTTGGCCATCGGCCCCGGGCGGTAGAGCGCGACCAGCGCGATCAGGTCCTCGAACCGGTCAGCGCGCATCTCCACCAGCGCCTTCCGCATGCCCCCGCTTTCCACCTGGAACACGCCGACCACCTCGCCACGGCCCAGCATCTGATAGGTCTTCGCGTCGTCGAGCGGGATCTTGCCGAGGTCGACCGCGATGCCGCGCCGCGCCAGCAGATCGACCGCCCGCTTGAGGACGGTCAGCGTCTTCAGACCGAGGAAGTCGAACTTCACCAGCCCCGCCGGTTCGACCCATTTCATGTTGAATTGCGTCGCCGGCATCGCCGACTTTGAATCGCGGTAGAGCGGCGCGAGCTCGATCAGCGGCCGGTCGCCGATCACGACGCCGGCTGCATGGGTTGAGGCGTTGGAATAGAGGCCCTCGAGCCGCTCGGCGATCGCCAGCATCCGGGCGACTTTCTCGTCGGCTTTCGCCGCCTCCTGGAGCCGTGGCTCGTCGGCCACCGCCTGCTTCAGCGTCACTGGATGGGCGGGGTTCTGCGGCACGAGCTTGGCGAGCTTGTCGACCTGGCCGAGCGGCATTTCGAGCACCCGGCCGACGTTGCGGACTACGCCCCGGGCCAGAAACGAGCCAAAGGTGATGATCTGCGCCACTCGATCAGCGCCGTAGCGGTCGCGCACATAGGCGATCACTTCGTCGCGGCGCTCCTGGCAGAAATCGATGTCGAAATCCGGCATCGACACCCGCTCAGGATTGAGGAACCGCTCGAACAGGAGGCCGAAGCGCAACGGATCGAGGTCGGTGATCGTGAGCGCCCAGGCGACCAGTGAGCCCGCGCCCGAACCGCGGCCTGGCCCCACCGGAATCCCTTGCGCCTTCGCCCATTGGATGAAATCAGCGACGAT
The DNA here is from genome assembly GCA_963806935.1 of uncultured Alphaproteobacteria bacterium. Classification (GTDB taxonomy): domain Bacteria; phylum Pseudomonadota; class Alphaproteobacteria; order Rhizobiales; family Beijerinckiaceae; genus Roseiarcus. Next base: position 156,612 of record CAWEAT010000011.1, on the reverse strand, counting down.
GAGGAAATAGCCGGCGAAGGTCATGTTGACGATGACGTCGAGCTCGAAGGCGAGGCGCTTCTCGTAGTCCTCCGCCGTGCGTTCGGGCGCGAGGCCATGGGCGCCGAGACGCGCGCGCAAGCCCTCACGCGCCTGGCGCCTGAGCTCCTGTTCCTCGTCGACAGCAGCGCCTCCGGCCACTGAAAAGCGAGGCAGGATCGGCTTTCGCGTCAGCGGCCGATAAGCGCAGCGCACCGCAATCTCGACGCTGGCTTCCACCGCCTCGGGAAGGTCGGCGAAAAGCTCGATCATCTCGGCGCGGGTCTTGAACCGATGCTCCGGCGAGAGGCGCCGCCGTTCCAACGCCGAGACCAGCGCCCCTTCGGCGACGCATAGCAGAGCGTCATGGGCGTCGTAGTCGGAGGCATAGGCGAAATAGGGCTCGTTGGTCGCGACGAGGGGAACCCCCAAGCGGTCGGCGAGTCCAATGAGCGCAGGCTCGACCACTCGCTCGCCGTCGAGGCCGTGACGCTGAAATCTCGACATAGAGGCGCGAGCCGAACGTCTCGACGAGGCGCTTGAGCCGGGTTTCGGCGACGTCGCCAAGCCCGCGTCTCAGCGCCCGGTCGATCGGTCCGGCAGGCCCTCCGGTGAGCGCAATGAGGCCCTCGGTGTCGCGCAAGGCGGCGAACTCGATATGCGGCTCGTCGCCGTCGGTCGGATCGAGCCATAAGCCCGAGACGAGGCGCATTAGATTGCGGTAGCCGGCTTCGTTCTGCGCCAGCAGTACGATCGGAGCTCGCGCGTCGTCCCGTTCGACGGCGCGCAGCAAGGCGGGGGCGGCGTCAGCGAAATCGAGCGTCGTTTGGGCGCCGATGATCGGTTGGACCCCCGCCTTGGCAAGCTTCTCCGAAAACTCGAGGGCGCCGAACAGGTTATTAGTGTCGGCGATTGCCAGCGCCGGCATGGCGTCGGCGGCGGCGAGCTTGGCGAGCGTCTCGATCGTAAGCGCTCCCTCGCGGAGCGAATATGCGCTGTGCACATGCAGATGCACGAAGCCGACGGCCTTGAGAATCGCGGGGTCCATGGATCATTGTCGCAAGCGCGCGGGAATGGGTCGAGGGCCTAGCCCTGTGGATGATGGGGACGGCGGGCGGATGGTCTTGCGCAAAGGCCGCCCTCACTGCGCAGATTGAGGGCCGCCCGCGGCGATTCGGGCTTGTGCAGATTTGTTGGTCGCGCGGCAATGATTTCAGTGGGTTAAAGGTCTCTTTTGGGTCAATTTCGCTCGCACTCAACGTCGGCTCCTCGCCGCCGCGGCGTCGCCGCGCCGCTCGTAAGCGAAACTCGACGCGCGGCGCCCGACGATCCTCGCGGGTCACGCGCCGAGCGCGCGGGCGGCGAGCGCGATCATGATCAGAAACGCGCCAAGCGAGGCGAGTTCGGCCGTGTCGCGAATGGCTTGGACAGCGATGTGCATTTTCATCTCCTCGATCTTGCCTAGTTCACTATATGTTCTTTTTATGTTCCCGTCAAGTCTCGAGGCTGGGGCGCCATCCGAGCTCGGACAGTTGAGCTAACGAGCGAAGCGGGGATTGTAACCTGACGAAAGCCAATCAGCCGGTTACTGCTTGCGCCGCCCCGCCTTCGGCGGCCGTTCATCGAGCGCCGGATAGCAGCGGAACACGCCGGATTCATTGAAGGGAATCCGGCGCTCCGAGGCGAGATAGGCGGCGACCTTCGGATGGGCGGCGACCTCGGCGACCAGCGCGGCCAGTGCCGGGTAATGCCTGCCCGCCTCGGCGAAGGCGCGGGGGAAGGCATAAGACAGGCCGGCCCAGACCTGGAACAGCGAGAGATCCTCGGTGGTCAGTTTGTCCCCCACCGCGTGCGCCTTTCCCGCTGGATTGTCGTTCAGCACCTGCTCGAAATAGCCGAGATATTTCGGCGCGCGATGGGCGAGGAAGGCGCCCGTGCGGGCCTTGGCCTCCTTCTTCTGGTCCTCGTAGTAGAGCTCGGTCGAGATCGGATGATGCGTGTCGTGAATCTCGGCGACGAAATCGGTAATGGTGAGCTCGAGCCCGTGGGCGAACAGGCGCGCTGCCTCGCCGGCCGGTGCGAGCCCGAGTTTCGGCCCGAGGTAGAAGAGGATGTTGGCGACATGCGAGACGACGATCTCGCCGTCGCGCAGGATCGGCGGCGCAAACGGCGTGAACGGCGCCGCCTTTCCTTCGAGGATCGCCATCAGCGCCTTGACTCCGCGGCCGGTCCCGCGCTCGCGGGCGACATCGACGTAAGGCGCGCCGGCCGCCTCCAGCGCGAGGCGTACGAACTCGCCTCGGCCCTGGATACTGGGCCAATAAAAGAGCTCATAGGCCATCACGCACCTCCTTTCCGTCCGCCGCCCCTCACGTCCCACCCATCAAGGCCGCATGCGGTCGGCGGCCTTTGCGTAGCGGCGGGCGAAGTCGATGAGTTCGCCGTCGGTCGGATGGTCGGCTTTCTCGATCCCCTCGACGTGGGCGCGAATCGCGGGATGCTTCGCGGCGAGGAATTTGGCGAAGAAATCCTTCTCCTGCGCCGGGCCGACGATGAGGATGGCGCCAGCGTCCGCGATCGCCGCGGCGACATCCTCAAAGAACGGCTTGTTCTCCTCGATCCGATGACCGGTGCGGGGCTCTCTCACGTGGAGGTCGCGCGCCACATGGTCGCGGACCACAGCCCGGTCCGCCTCGTCGACGTTGAAGTGAAGAATGCGCGCCTGCTTGCGGTCGATCCAGACGACCGCGTGAAAATGATGCGCCATGCCGCCTCCCTTTCGCCCCGGAAAACCCTCTCGCCGCCAATCTAACGCACTGCAATGACCTCTGTCATTGACAGGCCTTATGCGTTCCCGCCGCACCCTTCAGAGCATAGCGGGCGGGGGCGTCCGCACGGCTGCCAGGAGGACTTTCGAGTCTATCAATTTGGTGCTTCGATCGCCCGCCGGAAGAAGCGTGGAGCGCCGTCATGTCAGAGTCGACCGACACGCCGATATCGAGCGCGCCATCAGACGCTATATCGACGCATGCCGCAGAAACTGCGCGACTTCGACTATGCCGGGCGGGGATATCCCACGGCTCGGCCGGCTTGAGCCAGCGTCGGCCCCTATGCGGCCCAAGGTTGCTGCGCTATCACCTGCTGCATGCGGCAGGACAAGACGATTGCGCCGGGGCGGGGGGCGTTCGAACGGGCGGCAACGCTTGCAGTCAGCGAGGATGAAGGAGGCATGCGGCTCGATCGCTGGCTCCGCCGCCGATTTCCGTTGATCTCGATTTCGCACTTGATGAAAATCGTGCGCAAGGGCGAGGTGCGCGTCGCAGGCCGGCGCGCTGACGTATCGACCCGGCTCGGGGCCGGCGAAAGCGTGCGCGTGCCGCCGCTCCGGCCGGCGGCAGGGCAGGGGCAGCCGGCCAGCCGCGCCAGTCCCGGCGACTGCGAGGCGATCCGGGCGATGACGCTGTTCGAAGACCGGGACGTTATCGTGCTCAATAAGCCCTACGGCCTCGCGGTGCAGGGCGGCTCGGGAACGAAGCGTCACATTGACGGAATGCTCGAAGCACTCTCCAACAGGCAGGGCGAGCGCCCCGTTCTCGTCCATCGGATCGATCGCGATACTTCGGGCGTGCTGCTGATCGCCAAGTCGCGCAAGATGGCGGCGGAACTTGGCGAGATCTTCCGCTCCCGCGGCGCGCGCAAGATCTACTGGGCGCTTGTCGAAGGCGTGCCGAAACCGGCGCTGGGGCGCATCTCGATGTTTCTTGCGAAAGGCGAAGGCATGGGCGAAGCGCGCGGCCACGGGCCGGCCAGGGCGGCTCTCGAGCGGGTGCGGGTCGCCAGTCATGGCGACAAAGATGCGCAACATTCCTTGACGCTCTATGCGGTCGTCGACAAGGTCGCGCCCCGGCTCGCGTGGGTTTCCATGCGCCCGGTGACCGGCCGGACTCATCAGCTGCGCGCCCATTGCGAGGCAATTGGCCATCCGATTGTCGGCGATCCGAAATACAACCGCCGTCCCGCCAACGATCCGGCCCGCAGCGATCCTTTACGCGCCGTTCCACCCGGGCTTGAACCGAAGCTGCACCTTTTGGCGCGCCGCTTGGTCCTTCCCCATCCGCGCGGCGGAATCATCGACGTGACCGCGCCCCTGCCGGAGCATATGAAGAAAAGCTTCGCCATGTTCGGGTTCGACTTGAGCGAGCGCGATCCAATCGAGGATGCGCCCGATGAGTGAGGCGCCACGCGATCCGATGCGGGCGGCGCAGGCGAATATGCGTCCGGCCGCGATCAAGCGCTTCTATGGGTCCGTCGATATCCGCGAGGCCGCGGGCGGCCAGCACACCCTCACGCTCGACGGCCGTGGCGCGCGGACGCCCGGCGGCAAGCCGCTAACCGCGAAGAATCGGGCCCTCATGCTCAAGGTCGCGGCCGAATGGGACCGGCAGCGCGATACACTCGATCCCGGCGAAATGCCGCTGACCCGGCTTATCAACTCGGCGGTGGACGGCGTCTCGGCCACAATGGCCGAGACGCGCGCGGAAGTGGTGAAATATGCCGGCTCCGATCTGCTCTTCTACCGCGCTGAGGAGCCGGAAGCGCTGGCCGAACGCCAGCGGCTCGCTTTTGATCCGATCCTAGCGTGGGCGGCAGAGGCGCTTGGCGCGCGTTTTGTCCTGACCTCGGGCATTATCCATGTCGAGCAGCCGTCGGAGTCAATCGCCGCTGTTCGGTCGGCGGTTGGGGATTTCGACGATCCAGTCGCACTCGCCGCGCTCAGCGCCATGACGACGCTGACAGGCTCGGCTCTCCTTGCGCTTGCGGTCGCGCGCGGACGGCTCTCGCCCGAGGAGGCGTGGCTGGCGGCGCATGTCGACGAAAGCTTTCAGGCCGAGCGCTGGGGCGCGGACCAGGAGGCGACGGCGCGGCGCGAGGCGCGCTGGAGGGAGTTCGAAGCGGCGGCCCTGGCGGCGGGCGACTGGCGCTGACATCTAGTGCCGGGCCGTCTGCGTTACGCGCGGCCCGCGCCATGCTATGCGGGATCAGGCCGAGTTTTTCGCAAGGAAGCCGCAAGACTATGAAAGACATCCTCGCCCGCCTGGACGCCCGCCGCGACCGGGCCCGATTGGGTGGCGGCCAGCAGCGCATCTCGGCACAGCACGCCAAGGGCAAGCTGACCGCGCGCGAGCGGGTCGAACTCCTACTCGACCACGACTCGTTCGAGGAGTTCGACATGTTCGTCCAGCATCGCTGCGACGATTTCGGCATGGAGGCGACCAAGATTCCCGGCGATGGCGTGGTCACCGGCTGGGGCACCGTGAACGGGCGGACGGTTTATGTGTTCGCCAAGGATTTCACCGTGTTTGGCGGCTCGCTGAGTGAGACCCACGCGCAGAAGATGACCAAGATCCAGGACATGGCGGTCAAGAACCGGGCCCCGATCGTGGGCCTCTTCGACGCCGGCGGCGCCCGCATCCAGGAGGGGGTCGCCGCGCTCGGCGGCTATGGCGAAGTCTTTCAGCGCAACGTGCTCGCCTCTGGCGTGATCCCGCAAATCTCGTTGATCATGGGCCCCTGCGCCGGCGGAGACGTATACTCGCCGGCGATGACCGACTTCATTTTCATGGTGCGCGACACGAGCTACATGTTCGTCACCGGTCCGGAGGTCGTGAAGACGGTGACCAACGAATCCGTGACCGCTGAGGAATTGGGCGGGGCGCAGATCCACACAACCCGTTCCTCGATCGCCGACCGGGCCTACGATAACGACGTCGAGGCTTTACTGCAGATGCGCCGGCTGATCGACTTCCTGCCCGCCTCCAATCTCGAGCAGCCGCCGAGCCTGCCGAGTTTCGACGATCCGGACCGGATCGACATGTCGCTCGACACGCTGATTCCCGAGAATCCCAACAAGCCTTATGACATCAAGGAGTTGATCATCAAGGTCGCCGACGAGGGCGATTTCTTCGAGATCCAGGAGGCCCATGCCAAGAACATCGTCACCGGTTTTGCCCGCATCGATGGATCGACGGTCGGCATCGTCGCCAACCAGCCGATGGCGCTCGCCGGCGTTCTCGACAGCGACGCGTCACGCAAGGCGGCGCGCTTCGTGCGCTTCTGCGACTGCTTCAACATTCCGATCGTCACTTTCGTCGATGTGCCCGGCTTTCTGCCTGGCACGGCCCAGGAATACGGGGGCCTCATCAAGCACGGGGCGAAGCTCCTGTTCGCGTATGCCGAGGCCACGGTGCCCAAGGTCACCGTAATTACCCGCAAAGCGTTTGGCGGCGCCTACGACGTCATGGCGTCCAAGCATTTGCGCGGCGACATCAATCTTGCCTGGCCGACAGCACAGATCGCGGTGATGGGCGCGAAGGGAGCGGTTGAGATCATCTTCCGCTCCGACATTAACAATCCAGCCAAGATCGCCGAGCGCACGAAGGAATACGAGGACGCGTTCCTCTCGCCGTTCGTCGCTGCCGAGCGCGGTTATATCGACGAAGTCATCATGCCGCATTCGACCCGCAGGCGCCTTTCGCGGGTCTTGGCGATGCTACGCAATAAGAAGCTCGAGAACCCGTGGAAGAAGCACGATAACATCCCGCTCTGACCACTCACCACCGGAGCGAACCCGCGGACGCCCCCGATCGTGGACTTCAACGCGCTCGAGCCTTCTCCGTGAGTCCGCCATATCGACGCAGCAAAGCAGCTCCAGCGATTGGGCGCCGGGCTCGCTGACCGCCAAGTTCCTGGTTCAGGATTTCTTCCCCGGCGGATTTAGAGCCTGACCCGTCACTCCCTGCGACTTCTTGTATTCGGACACCGAGCTCTTAGGCTTGTCCGCCTTTGGCTTCTTGGCTTCTTTGTTACCTCTCAGCTGGCCCTTCGCCATCGACTCCTCCTTAGTGCTTCGCAGCCACGTCCACAGGCTAACTATCAATTGTGGCACAATCGACCGCGTCCTGCCACAAGCGCCCCTCCGGAGGCCGCCGTGCTACGAGGCGGCAAACCCGCTCCGAGTGTCCCTGCGCGATCAGCGAGCTGAAGTCGGCGGGGTAATACAAGGCGCCCTCAGCCCCCGAAGCGCCGCAAGTCCGCGGCGCGGGCGTTAACCGCTGCGAGGAATGCCCCTCGTGTCGGGGAAGGCGTCGTTTTCGGAGCCAAAACGAGCTGAGCAGGCGTGCAGAATTGTCGGCCCTCACGTAGAGCCGCCAGCGCGCGACGCCAGATCAAAACGGCCGCCGTGGCGACAGCGGAGAGGCGGTTTCGTGAACGAATCTCTCATCGCGCGCTTCTAACCGAATCGACCGCTAAATCGCCACCGCAGCAGTCCAACGACAAAGCGTGAACTCGGGGCCCTCTTTACTTGTCGTTAACGGGGGCCTTCATCTTCACGTTACCATGACGCTTTGCTGAAGCTTAACTGTGCCGCGATGCATTTCATTACGTTACGGTCGGATTCACCTGCCAGAAAATATTGAAGCGCAGGTTCCCTACCGGCGTCCGAACAGTCCCGGCGAGCGAACAGATCGAGTGTAGAGCAGGTGCGTAGGATGGGTTTCGCAATCGAGAGGAGCCGCACGATCATCAGCGCGATGGTCCTAGGCCGCCGGGTGACAGCGCAAGACGTTGCTTGGCTGAGGCGGGAAGTTTTCGCCGACGGCGTCGTGACGCGGGAGGAGGCTGACGAGTTGTTCGCCGTGGCGCGAGCGGACATGGACAATGCGCCTGAGTGGAAAAAATTCTTCGTTGAAATGATCGCCCGTCATGTCGTCCGGCAGTCCCACCCCGCGGGCCTGGTCAGCGAAGAGCGGGCCTCCTGGCTATTGACCCGTGTGGACGAATGCAAGTCGGTTGAAGCCCTGGCCGCGCTGGTCCACGTGCTTGCCGAAGCGCACAGCGTGCCGCAGTGGTTTCTCGATGCGGGAAAGGCGCGCGCCTTGGACGGCTGCCGAAGCGTCGTGGAAGCGCTCCCTGCCGCGATCACCGGGTAGTATAGCGGGGCCGGCAGGCGTCGGATTTCCTTGCCGCGCGCTGCTAAGCGCATTATCCAATAGCGGTGCGCGTCCGGTTGCCAGCGCACGCGTTTTGGGCTGGAGAATCTCTGCGTGACGAAAGCTGCAGCCTCGTTCGTAGCCGCTCTCGCGCTCGGCGCTTTCTTTCCGCCGAGTTCGGTACGCGCTGAGCCGTTCACATATCCGCCCTACCCGGTCGCTTGGATTGTCGGCCCCGGCTACTTTGGCTTCAGCGGATATCCGTGGCCCGGACCGCCATTCGCCTGGCCGATCCGGGCGCCGTCATATGGTTGCTACGTCTCGCGCACGCGACTCAGGCTAAAAGGCGCTTGGCGGTTGGTCGAAGTCTGCTCTTGAAGCGCGGCCCGGAAGTGACCGGCAAGCCCACGCACGGGTAGCGCCCGAGCGTTCCGGCTGAAATGTTGTGTAGAATAGCCGGCGGCCCTCGCCCGGTTGGCGCGTGTCTGCGCGCGGGCGCAAGCCTACGTAAGTTGGACATAGAAAACTATTAACATTGAGCGGCGCGACGGGCGCGGGCCTTGTGGTCGTGGTTGTTTACGCGCTTCGGTCGTTCCAATAGAAACGCCCTGAGGGGAGAGCCCAGCGCTTTTCTCGCAGGGGCGCCGATGTTCAAGAAGATTCTCATCGCCAACCGAGGCGAAATCGCGTGCCGCATAATCAAGACGGCGCGACGCATGGGAATCAAGACCGTCGCGGTCTATTCGGAAGCCGATAAGGACGCGCTCCATGTCGAAATGGCCGATGAGGCCGTCGCCATCGGTCCCCCGGCCGCCGCTCAGTCCTATCTCGTGATCGACAAGATCGTCGACGCCTGCAAGACGACCGGCGCCGAGGCGGTCCATCCCGGCTACGGGTTTCTCTCCGAGCGCGCCGCATTCGCCCATGCCCTCGCCGAAGCGAAAATCGTTTTCATCGGACCTAACGCCGGCGCCATCGAGGCGATGGGCGACAAGATTGAATTCGAAGAAATTCGCCAACGCCGCCAAGGTTTCGACTGTGCCTGGCTATCTCGGGGTGATCGAATCGCCTGAGCGAGCGGCCGAGATCGCCGACGAGATCGGCTATCCGGTCATGATTAAGGCCTCGGCTGGCGGCGGCGGAAAGGGCATGCGGATCGCCCACTCCCGCCGCGAGGTGTCGGAAGGCTTCGCCCGCGCCCGCTCGGAGGCGAAATCCTCGTTCGGCGACGACCGGGTGTTCGTCGAGAAATTCATTGTCAATCCGCGCCATATCGAGATCCAGGTGCTGGGCGACAAGCACGGCCATGTCATCTATCTCGGCGAGCGCGAATGCTCGATCCAGCGCCGCAATCAGAAGGTGATCGAGGAAGCGCCCTCGTCGCTGATCGACGCCAAGACGCGCCGAAAGATGGGCGAACAGGCAGTCGCGCTCGCCCAGGCGGTCCAGTACGATTTTGCCGGCACCGTCGAGTTTGTCGCCGGCCAGGACCGGAGCTTTTATTTCCTCGAGATGAACACCCGGCTGCAAGTCGAGCATCCCGTGACCGAACTCGTCACCGGCGTCGATCTGGTCGAGGAGATGATCCGGAGCGCCGCGGGCGAGCCACTGCGCCTAAAGCAGACCGACGTCAAACTTTCCGGCTGGGCGGTCGAGAGCCGAGTCTACGCCGAGGACCCGACGCGCGGCTTCCTACCCTCGACCGGACGCCTGGTGAAATATCGCCCGCCGCCCGAGGGGACGCATCACGGCGTCACCGTTCGCAACGACACCGGCGTCTACGAGGGCGGGGAGATCTCCATCCATTATGATCCGATGATCGCCAAACTCGTGACCCACGCGCCCGATCGGGCGGGCGCGATCGACGCTCAGGCGACCGCGCTCGATGCCTTCGTCATCGACGGTATCCGCCACAACATTCCCTTCCTGTCGGCGCTGATGCAGCATCCGCGCTGGCGCGAAGGGCGGCTTTCGACTGGCTTCATCGCTGAGGAATTCCCTGGTGGCTTCCATCCGTTGGTCGCTAAAGGCGAAACCGAGCTCAGACTGGCCGTGGCGGCCGCGCATATCGACCACACGCTGAACGAGCGAAAGCGCCACATTTCCGGTCAGTTGCGCGAGCCCGAGCGGATGCGCTTCGAGCTCAAGCGGGTGGTCGCAATGGGTAAGAACCGCATCGAGCTCGAAATCGACCCAAAGAAGGGCGTCGTCGAGATTGTGTTTGGTGACGGCCGCAGAGTCGCGGTTCACTCGGATTGGAGGCCTGGCGATCCGCTCTGGCGCGGGACCGTCGACGGCGTCGAGATCGCCGTACAGGCGCGCCCCATCCTCAACGGCTATGCGCTTTCCCACGCCGGAGTTGCGGTCGACACGCGCGTCTATACCCGTCGCGAGGCGGCGCTGGCCGCGCTCATGATCGAGCGCAAGGTCGTGGACGGCTCGCGCTTCCTCCTGTGCCCGATGCCCGGTCTCGTCAAGGCGATTGCCGTCAAGGTCGGGCAGGAGGTGAAGACGGGAGAGCAGCTTTGCATCGTCGAAGCGATGAAGATGGAGAATGTGCTGAACGCCGAACGTGACGCGACGGTGAAGGCGATCCTCGCCAAGGAAGGCGATTCTCTGGCGGTCGATGCGGTGATTATGGAGTTCGGATGAAAGGCGTCGTGCGGCTGCGCACTCGCCCTGACGCCTTGCAATCCGGCGCAAGTGCAGGACGAGTCGTCGTCTCGGCGTTCTGAAGCCCGAAGTGACGTCGAAATCGAAGCAGAGACGCGCGCCTCGCCCCTTGGGTAAGCGCTGGTTGGACATCGGGCGGCGCCGAAGCCGCCCGAGCATGGCCTCACGCCGGCTTCTTCACCCACAGACTGCACCAGCCGGTCGGCGAAATGTCGCCATCGACCATCTTGCACGAATTCGGGGCGACGAAAAAATTGCAGCCGTCGCACTGTTTGCCGTCCTTCGGATCGGTTTGATACTTGACTGCGGTCTGCGCCAGCTTCGCCTGCGCTTCGCTGCCAGTCAGCGCGAGGAGCGGCGCGGCCCCGGCCGCGGCCAAAAGGACGGAGCGCCGGCTGACGCCGGAATTTCTGCAGCTCTCACGCATGGGCGCCTCATTGACGGATTGGATTGACACCAGAAGTGGTGGATCTCGCTTGAGGGCCGCCACTCTACCACTGTTTAGAATGATTCTAAATTCGCGCGCAGTCAATCGCCACTGTCCGCGGCCAATTGGCGCTGCGAACGGCGCCGCCCCGCCGCTTGCCCTGCGCGTCTCAATAGCACCATGGTTGCCGGGAGAGCGTTTCATCGCCATGGTCGAGGCATGGATCGGATGCCTGCGCACCACCTGCATCGGCTGAGGGTCGATTTTGGGCGGGTTTTGCTTACTGACAGGGAGCGTGTCGGGCGGGCCAAACGTCGGCCAGAGTCCGAGATCGGGCTTCGACGCGTCGAAAAAGGAATAGGGCGCGCCCGCTGGGTTCATCACCACTGCGCGTCCGATCCAACTCTATGTACCCGCTCGTCGAACTCGCCGACCACCGTGGCGGCGAGCATTGCCCATAGGAAAACTTCAGGTCCCTACTCTGTTCGTCATTCTTCGGCGTCCGGGGAGGCCATCCGAGACGGGGCCGCGGAAATGGGAGCCGATCGGCTCCGTCGCGAGGTCGGAATAGGCGGCCGTCCACTCGATGATGTTCGTGTCGGTGTCGACGTTCCCTCCATGAGCCCCTTTGGGTCTTGGGCGTTAGCGCGTAAACTCGCTTTCGCCCTCTGCTTGTGATAGTGCGGCCCGAATCCGCCAAACGCCTGCGAGACCCGGAGGGGCGAGTAAGCGTCGGTCCGAGCGTCAAGCATGAGCGACATTTTTCAGGAAGTTGACGAGGAAGTCCGGCGCGACAAGGCGGCGGAGTTCTGGAAGAAATACCAAAACCTGATCCTGGCCGGCGCGGCGCTGATCGTGCTCGCCGCGGCCGGGTTTCGCTATTGGCAATATGAGCGCGAACGGGCGCAGCAGGCCGCTGGGGATCAGTTCCAGCAGGCGCTCGCCGCGCTCGAGGGCGGCAAGCTCGACGAGGCGAAAGCGGGTTTCGACAAGATCGCGGCGGAGGGGCCGAGCGGCTATCGGGCGCTCGCGCAAATGGCGGCGGCTGGCGCCAGGGCCCAGAGCGATCCGCCGGGTGCGGCGGCCGCTTTCGATGCGGTCGCCGGCGACGCCGCGATCGATCCGCTTTTGCGCGACGCCGCCCGTCTTCGCGCGGCGCTGATCAGGGCGGACATTCCCGGCGAGGAGCAGAAGGGCGAAGCAGAGCTGACTGCACTTTCCGCCGCCGAGGGACCTTTTCGGCGCCTGGCCGCGCTCGATCTCGCGGCGCTGGCGTTGGCGAGGAAGGACTATGACGACGCCGCCAGGGAGCTCGATCTCGTGCTTGGGGATCCCGAAGTGTCGCCGGACGAGCGGCAGTTGGCGTCGCGCTGGCTTGGACTTGTGGCCGCGAACCGGACGGCCGCGAAGTAATTGTCCACTCTGGCCGCGACCGGCCGAACCGGTTTGAGGCGAGATTGAGCGCCAGGGTCGCGATTATCGGCCGGCCGAACGTCGGCAAATCGACGCTGTTCAACCGTCTGGTGGGACGCAAGCTCGCGCTGGTCGATGACGAGCCGGGCGTCACCCGCGACCGTCGCGAAGGCGACGCGCGACTTGCCGATCTCGCATTCACGATCGTTGACACGGCGGGCCTCGAGGAGGGCGATCCCGAAACGCTCGCCGGGCGCATGCGCGCACAGACGGAGGAGGCTCTCAAGGATTGCGACGCGATCCTGTTCGTCGTCGAACTCGCGCTCCGGCCTCACCGCCGCTGATCGGCATTTCGCCTCCGGCGTGCGCCGCGCCGGCAAGCCAATCATCGTCGTTGCAAACAAGGCTGAGGGAGCGGGCGCGCGGGACGGCGTCTACGAGGCATTCGGGCTCGGCCTCGGCGATCCGATCGCATTTTCCGCCGAGCACGGCGAGGGCCTGGGCGAACTCTATGATGCACTCGCCGCCGTTCTGCCGCCAGCCGCCCGCGTCGGCGAAGACGAAGAGAGCAGCACCGAGCCGTTGATCCTGGGCGAGGAAGAGGACGGCAGCGAGCTAGACCTTGCCAAGCCCCTGCGCATCGCGGTGCTGGGGCGGCCGAACGCGGGCAAATCGACGCTCATCAACCGCGTCCTCGGGCAGGAGCGGCTCTTGACCGGCCCCGAGCCCGGCATCACCCGCGATTCGATCGGGCTCGACGCCGAATGGGGCGGGCGCAGGCTCAAGATCTTCGACACGGCTGGCCTGCGCCGGCGCTCGCGCATCGTCGGCAAGATCGAGAAGCTTGCCGTCGCCGATGCGCTGAGGGCGGTCAGGTTCGCCGAAGTCGTGGTGCTTTTGCTGGACGCCACGATCCCCTTTGAGAAGCAGGACCTGACCCTTGCTGATTTGGTTGAACAGGAGGGCAGGGCGCTCGTCATTGGGCTCAACAAGTGGGACCTGATCGACAACAAGAGCGACAGGGCGCGCGAATTGCGCGCCGAGGCCGACCGTCTCTTGCCCCAATTGCGCGGCGCGCGGGTGATTCCGGTTTCAGGCCTGACCGGCTCGCATGTCGACAAGCTGATGGAGGCAATCATCGCCACCGACGCAATCTGGAACATGCGCATCTCGACCGGGCGGCTCAACCGCTGGCTTCAGCCGGTCGTCGACGAGACGCCGCCGCCGGCGGTCTCGGGGCGGCGGGTCAAGATCCGCTACATGACCCAGCCCAAGGCGCGTCCGCCGTTCTTCGTCCTGTTCGGCAATTCCGTCGCCAGCATTCCCGAAAGCTACAAGCGCTACCTCGTGAACGGCCTGCGCGAGACCTTCGGCCTGTTCGGCGTGCCGATCCGCCTTTCGCTGCGCTCCGGCGGCGAGAACCCGTACGCGGGGAAGAAGAGGCGCGGCTCGTGACGCTCGCTGCCGCTGATTCGCATCGATGCTTCGACGTCCTTGGCGAAGGTCACGGACCTGTAGCCGTTTTCGGGCGAGCGCACGCGCGCCAGGCTGTCGGGATTGACGTCCGCTCCATCCACGACGCCTAAGAGGCCTCGACAAGGGCTGTGATTGGCGCCAGCCTCTCAAATTCTTTGTGGCGGCGGTAAGTCGGCTCCGTCAAGGGGAGTGACGTTCAACGGATGTCTCAGGTCTCGTTCTCATCCTCCGCCAGTTCAGGTAAGGCGCCGACCTTTCGCGAGGCGCGGGACCTGCTCCTCAACTTTCGCGGCGACTATCACGGCGCGAGGGCGGCGTTCGTCTGGCCGCGTCCGGAGCGGTTCAACTGGGCGCTCGACTGGTTCGACGCGGAACTCGCGGCCGGCGAGGACGGCCTCAAGCCGGCGCTGAAAGTCATCGGCGACGGCGTCGAAACGAGGAGCTTCGCCGACCTCAGCCGGGAATCGTCGCGGCTCGCCAATGGTCTGCGCGCGCTCGGGGCGAGGCGCGGCGACCGGCTCCTGATGATGCTGGGCGTGGTCCCGGAGCTATGGGTGACAATGCTGGCCGCGATGAAACTCGGCCTGGTGCTGATCCCGGCGATGCCGGCGCTGCGCCCCAGTCGACATCGCCGACCGGTTGGACCGCGGCAGGGCGAAGTTCCTGATCACCCACGGCGCCGAGGCGGAGAAATTCGCGCGCGCCGGAGGAACGATCGAGCGGATCGCGATTGGCGAGGCGCCACTCGGCTGGCGATCCTACGACGCGCTTCTCGGCGGCGCCGAGCGCTTCGAGCCCGACGGTCCGACCAAGGCCGACGACCCGATGCTCCTCTATTTCACCTCGGGTACGACCGCGCGCTCGAAGCTGGTTGTGCACAGCCATGCGAGCTACCCGATTGGGCATTTGTCGACGATGTACGGACTGGGTCTCATGCCCGGTGACGCACATCTCAACATTTCGTCGCCCGGATGGGCCAAGCATGCCTGGTCAAGCGTCTTTGCGCCGTGGAACGCCGGAGCGACGGTAATCGCGTTCGCGGGGCGGTTCGACCCGCGGGCGACGCTCGATGCGCTGATCGAACATGAGGTCACGACATTCTGCGCGCCGCCGAC
Source organism: uncultured Alphaproteobacteria bacterium (assembly GCA_963806935.1). Classification (GTDB taxonomy): domain Bacteria; phylum Pseudomonadota; class Alphaproteobacteria; order Rhizobiales; family Beijerinckiaceae; genus Roseiarcus. The sequence goes on along the minus strand of CAWEAT010000011.1, from coordinate 141,499 downwards.
CGTGTGGCGGATGCTGATCCAACACGACCTCGGACAATGGAAAGTCGCGCTCCGCGAGGTCAACGCGGCCGGCGAGCCCGTGAACCCCGAGATCATCGAGCAGGTGAGACGCGCCTGGGGCCTAACCTTGCGCGATTCCTACGGCCAGACCGAGACCACGATGATGATCGGCAACTCGCCCGGACAGGCGGTCGTCCCGGGGTCGATGGGGCGACCCTTGCCCGGTTATCGCATCGCGCTCCTCGACGCCGACGGGCTCGAGAGCGACAACGGCGAGATCGCGATTCCCTTGCGCCCGCGGCCTGTGGGCCTGATGCGCGGCTATCAGAACGAGAATGGCGACCTCATGCAGATCGAGGGCGAGTATTACCGGACCGGCGACGTCGCCTCGCGCGACGCTGAAGGCCACATCGCCTTCATCGGTCGCGCCGATGACGTTTTCAAATCGAGCGACTATCGCCTGAGCCCATTCGAACTCGAAAGCGTGCTGATCGAACATGCGGCGGTCGCGGAAGCCGCAGTCGTGCCGGCGCCCGACCCGGTGCGCCACACCATTCCGAAGGCCTATGTCACGCTTGCCGCCGGCTTTGCTGGAGACCGCGCAACCGCTGCCGCGATCTTCGCCCACCTCCGCGAGCGGCTCTCACCCTATAAACGCGTGCGGCGCATCGAGTTTTACGAACTGCCGAAGACCATATCGGGCAAGATCCGGCGAGTTGAGCTGCGCATGCGCGAATCCGCGCTCGCTGAACGCGGCGAGAGGGCGGAATCGGAGTTCAGGATCGAGGATTTTCCGGAATAATAGCTTCGCGCCAACAAGCGGCCCCGCTCACGCGAGCGGGGCCGGAAAGAAGCGGGCCCGAAAGCTCACATCGCGGTCAGCGAGCCGTGGCCCTTCGGCGTCTTCATGGCTTCGCAGGTGCCTTTGGCGACATATTTCCAGTGCCCTGGATCGTAGTCGACGGTGGAGGTGCCGGCGCAGGTCGTGCCGGCGCCGGCGGCGCAGTCGTTCTTGCCTGCAAGCGCGACGCCGTAGCATTTGTCGGCGCCGGGCTGGGCCGGGGCAGGGCCCGCCTTCGCGACGGTCGCAAGCGCCCCGGCGAGGGAGGCCGCGAGCGCGGCGGCGGTGATCGCGGATCTGGCGTTCATGTGAAAATTCTCCGTGTGAACAACAGCATATGTCCCGACTCGGCGGCAGTTGCGCCGTTCGGCGGAGCCGTCCTGGCCCCTGCAGGAGCTTCTACGCCGCGCTGCGAACCGCGGTTACCGGACTGCGCGATCACGAATTGTGAACGAAGAGCGCTGTGCGCTCAGCGACGCGTCTTGCGCGAAGAGCGCGCGCTCGCCATGTGAGCCGCGTCTCAATCAGAGGCGCCGTCATGTCCGAGTCCGTTCACACCGTTTGCCCACATTGTTCAGCGGTCAACCGCGTCCCGTCCGACCGTCCCGCCGCCGAGGCGATTTGCGGCGTCTGCAAGTCGAGGCTGTTCACGGGCGAACCGGTCGCGTTGACAGCGAAGACTTTCGACAAGACGATCGAGCGCAGCGACGGCCCGGTCATCGTCGATTTCTGGGCCCCCTGGTGCGGGCCGTGCCGGGCGATGGCGCCGATTTTCGACCGCGCGGCAAAAGAGCTCGAACCGCGCGCCCGCTTCGCCAAGGTCAACGTCGACGAGGAGCCGGCGATCGCAGCCCGCTTCGGCATCCGCGGCATTCCGACTCTGATCGCGTTCGAAAAAGGCAAGGTCGCAAAGCAGCACGCGGGTCTCGTGGACATCGAGTTTCTGCGTCGGCTGGCGCACTGAGGGCGGCCTCGCCGCGTCCCGTCATCGCGGGGAATGCAGGATTTTTCGAGCAGCTATTGCTTGCCCTTTTCACGGGTCTGAGGCCATAAGGCCCGGCCCTGGGCGCCGCCGTCGCGCCCTGATTTCGATCCGCTGAGCGTCCCGCATGCGTCTTTCCCGTTATTTCCTGCCGATTCTCAAGGAGACGCCCAAGGAGGCGGAGATCGTCTCTCATCGCCTCATGCTGCGCGCCGGCATGATCCGGCAGGAGGCGGCGGGCAGCTACGCCTGGCTGCCGCTCGGCGTCCGGGTGCTGCACAAGATTTGCGCCATCGTCCGCGAGGAGCAGAACCGCGCCGGCGCGATCGAGGTCCTGATGCCGACCATCCAGTCAGCCGATCTGTGGCGCGAATCCGGACGCTACGACGACTACGGCAAGGAGATGCTGCGCATTCGCGACCGGCACGATCGCGACATGCTGTACGGGCCGACCAACGAGGAGATGATCACCGAAATCTTCCGGGCATCGGTGCGCTCTTACAAGGATTTGCCGCTCAACCTCTACCACATCCAATGGAAGTTCCGCGATGAGGTCCGGCCGCGCTTCGGCGTCATGCGCTCGCGCGAATTCCTGATGAAGGATGCCTATTCGTTCGACCTCGACCAGGCGGCGGCGCGCCATTCCTACAACAAGGAGTTCACCGCCTATCTCCGCACCTTCGCCCGCCTTGGCCTCACCGCCATTCCGATGCGCGCCGAATCCGGCCCGATCGGCGGCGACCTGAGCCATGAGTTCCTCATTCTCGCTTCGACCGGCGAAAGCGAGGTGTTCTGCCACCGCGACTATCTCTCGTTTCAGACGCCGCCCGAGGACATCGACTTCGGCAGCGTGGAGACGATGCAGGGGATCGTCGACAAGTGGACCTCGCTCTACGCGGCGACTTCGGAGAAGCACGATCCGGCGGCGTTCGAAAAGCTCGATCCGAAGGCCCGGATTTCTGCGCGCGGGATCGAGGTCGGCCATATTTTCTACTTCGGGACCAAGTATTCGGCTCCCATGAAGGCGGTCGTCAACGGACCGGACGGCAAGGAGCACGCCGTGCATATGGGCTCATACGGCATTGGGCCGACCCGGCTCGCTGCCGCGCTGATCGAAGCCAACCACGACGACAACGGCCCAATCTGGCCCGAGGCGGTCGCGCCATTTCGTGTCGGGCTCATCAATCTGAAAGTCGGCGACGGCGCCTGTGACGCCGCTTGCGCGCGGCTCTACGCGTCGCTTGAGAAGGCAGGGGTTGACGTTCTCTACGATGATCGCGACGAGCGGCCGGGCGCGAAGTTTGCCGCCATGGATCTGGTCGGCGCGCCGCATCAGGCGATCGTCGGTCCCAAGAGCATCGCCGAGGGCAAGGTCGAGCTCAAGACCCGCCGCGGCGGCGAGCGCGAGCTAATGAGCCTCGATGCGGCGATTGCCCGGCTCGGCGGGTCTCTACCCTACCAGCCCAATCCTTGATGGGAATGGCTCGCCGTGACAGCCGTTGCAATTGAGGCTGCCCGTCCCGCGGCGGCGCCGGCGACCCGGGCCTTTTCGGCCTTCGAGTGGATGGTCGCGTTTCGCTATCTTCGCGCGCGCAACGCTCAGCGCTCGATCTCGGTCATAGCCGGATTCTCGTTCCTCGGCATCGTGCTCGGCGTCGCAGCGCTGATTGTTGTCATGGCGGTGATGAATGGCTTCCGCCACGACCTGATGGACAAAATGATCGGCCTCAACGGCCACATGTTTCTGCAGGGGGTCGAGACGCCGCTGACCGACTACGACGCGGTGGCGGAAAGGGTGAGCAAGGTCCCGGGCGTCACTCTCGCATTGCCGCTGGTCGAAGGCCAGGCGTTCGCCAGCTCTCCCTATGGCTCGTCCGGCGCTCTGGTTCGGGGCATTCGGGGGCGCGATCTCGAGCGCCTTCCAGGGATCGCAGGCCACGTGATTCAGGGCTCGTTTGACGGTTTCGATTCCGGACGGGGCGTCGCGGTCGGCGCCAAGCTCGCCGAGCACTTGAGCCTGAGGGTCGGCGACAAGATGACGATCATCGCGCCGCATGGCGCGGAAACTCCGTTCGGCGTAACGCCGCGCGTGAAGTCCTACCCCGTCGCGGCCATTTTCCAGATCGGAATGACGACGTTCGACAACACCTTCATCTTCATGCCGCTCGCGGAGGCGCAGACGTTCTTCAACCAGGATGGCCAAGCCAGCGTCATTGAAGTTTATGTCGCCGATCCCGACGATATGGACGCGATGCGGCAAAGGATTGAGCCGGCTCAACAGCGGCCGATGATCGACACCGACTGGCGCCAGCTCAACCGCAGCTTTTTCGACGTTCTGGCGGTCGAGAGCAACGTGATGTTCGCCATTCTGACGCTGATCATGCTGGTGGCCGCGCTCAACATCATCTCCGGCCTCATCATGCTGGTGCAGGACAAAGCGCGCGCGATCGCCGTCCTGCGCACCATGGGCGCGACGCGCGGCGCGATCATGCGCATCTTTCTCATCACCGGCGCGACGATCGGATTCGTTGGGACGGCCGTCGGTCTGGCGCTTGGCCTCGTCGTCGCCTACAACGTCGAGCCGATCCGAAAGGGCCTGAGCTGGCTCACCGGCGCCAACCTCTTTCCGTCCGAATTCTACTTCCTGTCGCAATTGCCCTCGCGTGTCGAATTGACGGACGTTCTCGCGGTCGTCGCGATGGCGCTGATCTTGTCGCTCGCGGCGACGATCTATCCGTCCTGGCGGGCGGCCAAGCTCGATCCGGTAGAAGCGCTGCGCTATGAATGACGCTGCGCGCGTCGCCGCTCTCACTCTCGACGAAGTTGAGCGCCGATATGGGCGGGGCGAAACGACCGTCGAGGTCCTGAACGGCGCGAGTCTTGAGCTCTTGCCCGGACAATCGGTGGCGCTGATCGCGCCGTCGGGCGCGGGAAAATCGACGCTCCTCCATCTGGCGGGCCTGTTGGAGCGGCCCGACGCCGGCGAGGTTAAAATCGGCGGCGCTGCGACCTCGACCATGACTGACGACAAGCGAACCGCGCTCAGACGCACCGAAATCGGCTTCGTTTACCAGTTCCATCACTTGCTGCCGGAGTTCTCGGCGCTGGAGAACCTCGTCCTGCCGCAGATGATCGCCGGCCTGCCGCGCGCCCAGGCCGCGTTGCGAGCCCATGAATTGCTCGCCTACCTGGGTCTTGCCCAGCGCGAAACCCATCGGCCGGCGGAATTGTCCGGCGGCGAACAGCAGCGCGTCGCCATCGCGCGCGCGGTCGCCAACGGCCCGCGGGTGCTCCTGGCCGACGAGCCGACCGGCAATCTGGACCCGAAAACCGCCGATCATGTGTTTGCGACACTCGCCGCGCTGGTCAAGGCGAGCGGGCTCGCCGCGCTCGTCGCCACCCACAACATGGACCTCGCCGCCCGCATGGACCGCCGGGTCACCATCCGTGACGGGCAGGTGAGGGAAATGGAGTGACGGGTCATTGACCGTCTTTTCTCTGGCATGTTAGCTGTCGATCGCGGCAGCGGCGGTTCCAAACGGCCGATGCTTCATCAACGACAAACGCAAAAATTTGGCCGCGTCCCAAGCGCGCATACTCGTTCCCGAGGGAGGATCTTTCCATGAATCGCAACGTCTCCGTATTGGCGCTGATCGCAGCAGCGGGGCTCCTCGCCGCGCCGGCGCACGCCGACACCAGCAAGATGAAAATCGCCTTTTCCAACAACTACGCCGGCAATTCCTGGCGCCAGGCGATGCTGAAGAGCTACGACATCGTCACCAAGAAGGCGGTCGCGGACGGGATCGTCGCTGCGGCCGACGTCTTCACGACCGCCGACAAGGAAGTGCCGACGCAGGCGGCCCAGATCCAGAACCTGATCTTGCAGGGCTATAACGCCATCGTCATCAATGCGGCTTCCCCCGACGCGCTCAACGGCGCGGTCAAGCAGGCCTGCGACGCCGGCATTGTCGTCGTCTCGTTTGATGGCGTCGTCACCGAGCCCTGCGCGTACCGAATTGTGGTGGACTTCAAGGACTATGGCCGACAAGAGGTCGAGCATATGGCCAAGTTCCAGCCCAAGGGCGGCAACCTGCTGGAAATCCGCGGCCTGGCGGGCACCGGCATCGACGCCTCTGTCCATGATGGCATCGTCGAGGGCGTGAAGGCGCATCCGGAATTCAAGATCGTGGCTTCCGTGACCGGCGACTGGGATCAGACGACCGCGCAGAAGGCGGTTGCGACGGTGTTGCCGTCGCTTCCGCCGATCGTCGGCGTGGTTGATCAGGGCGGCGACGCCTATGGCGCGGCGCAGGCTTTTGCTGCGGCCGGCAAACCGCGCCCGACGATCATGATGGGCAATCGGCAGGACGAGTTCGTGTACTGGAAAGAACAGAAGGACAAGGACGGCTACATGAGCTGGTCCGGCTCGATCGCGCCCGGCGTGTCGACGCTCGCCTTCTGGGTCGCGCAGCAGGTGCTCGACGGCAACAAGAATATTCCTCACGATCTCCTCGTGCCCTACCTCGCCTTTACCCAGGACGATTTCGAGAAGGAGCTGCCGAACATTCCCAAGGGCGGCGTCGCCAGCCATGAGTACACCCAGGCGGACGCCATCGCCGCGATCAAGGCCAACACGAAGTAAACGCCCGGATCGATGAGCGCCCAGCGATCTGCGGGCCGATAAGACCATGGCGGACGCTGGCGCTCCACTCGTCGATTTCACCGGAGTCGAAAAATCTTACGGCGCCGTCCGGGCCCTGGACGGCGTCGATTTTTCTCTCACGGCAGGCGAGTGCGTCGGCATTGTCGGTCACAACGGCGCCGGCAAATCGACGCTGATGCACGTGCTCAACGGCGCCGTTACGCCGGACCGCGGACGGCTTGTCGTCGGCGGTGAAGAACAGCCCCATTGGAATTCGGCGCGGGCGACGGCGCTCGGCCTGCGCTGCGTGTTCCAGGAACTGTCGTTGTGCCCGAATCTCACGGTCGCGGAAAACGCTCGGATCGTCCATCCGGCGATCCGCGGGTTCGGCTGGCGGCGCAGGGCGGGCCGGCTCGTTCTCGACCAGCTCGACGAGATTTTTCCCGGACATGGGGTGAGGCCGAGCGACCTGGTGCAGGACTTGACCATTGGCAGAAAGCAGATGGTCGAGATTGCTCGCGCATTCTCGGTCTCCAATGTCCCGGCGCGCCTCGTCATTCTGGACGAGCCGACCTCATCGCTCGACCAGCATACCGCCGAACAGTTGCTGGCCTACGTGCGCCGCTCGGTCGACTCCGGGATCAGCTGCGCTCTGATCTCGCACATCCTGGGCGAGGTGCTCTCGACTTGCGACCGCATCATCGTGATGAGGGACGGAAAGGTCGTGGCAGGAGGCGGCGCGCGAGGTTTTGACCGCGCCAAGCTGGTCGGCGCGATGGGCGGCTTTGAGAGCCAGGCTTCGCGCGCCCACTCCGCCACGGCGGCCGGCCGAGGCGGCGAGGCCCCGATTGTCGTACGCGTGCGCGCCGCACGGCAGCCAGACGACCGGCGCGTCATCGCGCACGAGGGCGAGATCATCGGGCTTGCCGGTCTCGCTGGCCACGGCCAGACCGATCTTCTGTTGACGACTTTTTCCGCCGCCACGCGCCGGCAAGCGACCGCGTCGGTCAAAGGGCCCATTGCTTTGGTTGCCGGGGACCGGCAATCGGACGGCGTCTTCCCGCAATGGTCGATTGCGCAGAACATCGGCGTGCGCTCGCTGAAGCAGTTGCGCGCCGGCCCTCTGCTGTCGGCTCGCCGCGAGGAGGCGCTGGCCGACGCGTGGCGACAAAAAATCAAAATCCGGACCCCAGACGTTCGCAGCAGGATTCTCTCCCTCTCCGGCGGCAATCAGCAGAAAGCGCTTTTCGCTCGTGCGCTTGCCTCCGACGCCCGCATCGTGCTGATGGACGATCCGATGCGCGGCGTCGATTACGCCACCAAACTCGAGGTCTACGAGCTGATCCGGGCCGAGGCGCAGGCGGGGCGAACGTTCCTCTGGTACACGACCGAAACGGAGGAATTGAAGAACTGCGACCGCGCTTACATATTTCGCAACGGCGCGGTCGTCGCCGAACTGGCGCGGGACGAATTGAACGAGGAGCGCGTGATCCATTCCTCGTTCGCGGGCGTTGCCTGAGATGAGCGCGACCACGCTCGCAGGGTCGTCGACCTCGAGCGGGGCAGACCTGCGACGGCGGTTGCGCGCCGCGCTTCCGGCGTTGTCGCTTGCTCTTGTCATCGTGGCGATCGCATGGCTCAACCCGCGCGCGATCAGCTATTTCGGCTTCACGCTGATGCTGAACCTCGCGATCCCCATCGCGCTCGCCACGATGGCGCAGATGTTCGTGATCGCGGGCAATGACCTCGACCTCTCCATCGGCACCTTCGTGGGTTTTGTCTGCTGCGTCTCCGCGACGTGGTTGCGGGATGAACCATGGCTCGGCGCGACTGCGCTGATTGGTTGCGTCGCGCTCTATGCCGGCCTCGGCGCGCTCATTTACCTCCGTAACCTGCCGTCGATCGTGGTCACATTGGGCATGAGCTTCGTCTGGCAAGGCTTGGCGGTGCTTCTCCTGCCCAAGCCCGGCGGCAAGGCGCCGGGTTGGTTGCAGGCGATCATGGGAGTGAAGCCGCCGCTCGTTCCGCTGCCGATCGTAGCGGCGGCGCTGATCGCCGCCGTCGGCTATTTCGGGCTCATGCACACCTCTTATGGGGCGATCCTGCGCGGGGTAGGCGGCAATGCGGTCGCGATCCGGCGAGCCGGCTGGTCGCTGCTCAGAGCGAAAATGACGCTGTTCGCGCTCGCCGGCGCCTTCGGCGTGATATCGGGAATGGCCCTCGTCGGCATCACAACCTCGGCCGACGCCAACATCGGCAATGGCTACACCCTGCTCTCCATCGCCGGCGTGATCCTGGGCGGCGGAGAGTTCGTCGGCGGCAACGTTTCGCCCGTCGGAGCGGTGATCGGCGCCCTCACCATGGCCATGGCGGCCTCGCCGCTGCTGACGTTCATGCATATTCCGCCCGATTGGCAGGTCGCGGCCAACGGCGCGATCCTCATTATCGTGCTCGCCGCCCGAGTCGTGATCAGCCGCAAGGGCGCGGAACGATGACCGGCACGGCCAGGGCGCTGCTGTCGCGACCTTGGATTTGGTCGTTCCTTGGCGCTGGCGCGGTGTGGCTCGCCGCCGTCGCGTTCACGGGCGGCTACGGCGCCGGCGGCATGATGACCGCGGCGTTGTCGTTGTCGGTGTTCACCGTCATCGTCGGCGTCGGGCAGATGTTCGTCATCACGCTCGGGCCGGGCAACGTCGATCTCTCGCTGCCCGGCCAATATCGGACTTGCGAGCGCAGTCGCGATGAAGACGATGGGCGGCGACGATTCCTGGGTCGCGGTCGGCTTGGCCGCTGCGCTTGCCTGCGGGCTTGCCGTCGGGATTGTGAATTACCTCCTGATCTGGGCATTGCGCATTCCGCCGATCATCGCAACGCTGTCGGCGAGCTTCATTATCCAGTCGGTCGACATCAGCTATGGGCGAGGCCTGCAGATCAAGCCGCCGCCCGGATTTGCGGATTTTACCAATATCGTGATCGCAGGCGTGCCGCTTTTGGCGGTCTTGACCCTTCTCTTCACGATTGGCGCGAGCGTCGCGCTCAATCGGACCATCTGGGGACGTTCGGTGCTCGCGATCGGCCAGAATATTCGCGCGGCGCGCCTGGCGGGGGTCAAGGTCGAGCCGGTGCGGTTTGCGACCTATGCGCTCTGCGGCGCGCTGGGCGGCCTCGCCGGCGCCCTGCTCGCCGGCTATTTCCGCGGCGCCAACGTGGATATCGGCGCCGAATACCTGCTCGCCTCGATTGCGGTCGTGGTCATCGGCGGCACATCGGTGTCCGGGGGCAAGGCGAACGTGCCGGGTGTCTGGGGCGGCGCCCTGTTTCTGGTGCTGCTGCTGACGATGCTCAATACGTTCGGCGTCAGCGCGGGGGTGCGGCTCCTGCTCACGGGTCTGATCATCGTCGCGGTCATTACCGCCGCCGGGGGTGAGAAACCGGCGCGGTGAGCCGGCTCTCAGAGCACGAACGGGATCAGCGCCGGCACGTTCTCGGCGTAGCGGGCGTAGGCCACGCCGAACTGCCGGCGCATGACAGCCTCCTCGACGCCGAGCTTTCGCCAGAACGCGGCGCACGCGAGGATGACCGCGAGCACGCCGCGCCACTCTCCGACCGCGAGCGCGGTTCCGGCGAGGGCGAGGAGAATGCCGGTGTAGATCGGATGGCGGACAAAAGCGTAGGGACCGCTGACGATCAGCTCATGGTCGCGTTTGAGCGTGACGTCCGAACTCCAGTTGCCGGCGATCCACAGCCGCGCCCAAATGGCGAAGGCGATGCCCGCGAAGGTCAACGCTGCGGCGAGCCGCACGAGCCACAGGCTCAGGGGCGCAAAGCGTTCGTTGAGCAAAGCAAAGGGAACATGAGGCGCCGCGAGCAGATAGGCGGCGATCGCCAGGGGCAGGTAATGCGAGAGCCGTGAAAAGGCGCTCTCCCGCTCGACGATGGGTTTGTTGCCGCGCGCCATCGCGGTCCAGAACGCGAAAAATACCACCCAAAGGATAGGGAACAGCCAACGGTAGAACACCCGCCGACCCTCCGTGTCCGGCTCGGCGCTTTAGGCCGCGATCTGCTCCACGCCCTGAATATCCGGCAGGAAGTGCTTGAGAAGATTTTCGATTCCGTTCCTGAGGGTCGCGGTGGAGGAGGGGCAACCGGAACAGGCGCCCTTCATGTTGAGGTAAACGACGCCGTCACGGTAGCCCTTGAAAGTGATATCGCCGCCGTCGCCCGCAACGGCCGGTCGGACCCGCGTCTCGATCAATTCCTTGATCGCCTCGACGGTCTCTGCGTCCTTGGCGTCGAAAAACTCGCCGCTCGTGACGGCGTCTGCGCCGCCCTCCGAGATCAGGGGCGCGCCTGACAGGTAGAATTCGGTGACGACGCCGAGCACCGCGGGCTTGAGGTGCTGCCATTCGCCTTCGCCCTTGGTCACGGAAATGAAGTCGTTGGCAAAGAAAACGCTGGTCACGCCGGGCAATTGCATGAGCGCCTTGGCGAGCGGGGAGCGCTCGGCTTGGTCAAGATCGCGCGCCTCGAACGTCCCCTCGTCAATGACCGCACGGCCGGGCAGGAACTTGAGGGTCGCGGGATTGGGGGTCGCTTCGGTCTGGATGAACATAGGCTTTGCTCCTGAGCATAAGATAGGCGCGCGGCGGAACATGTGCAAGAAACGGCTCCGACGGCCGCCAGCCCTCTCTCCTCGAATGACAGGGGCCGTCGGCGGTCCTTCCGCGCGGGGCGCATCTGACTTTCGCGCGGCGGCGGCGCAAAACAGCGCTTCCGCAGGCGGATCGCGGCGCTAAGATCGCAGCCGCGCCAGGTCTTGCCAGGTCGGCGGACCGAGCCCGAGGCTCAAGCAATGTTCAGCGTCTTCGAGCTCTTCAAGATCGGCGTCGGACCGTCGTCGTCCCACACGGTTGGGCCGATGAAGGCGGCCGCGGCTTTCGCGAGCGGGCTCATTGAAACGGGCGCGATCGATCGGGTCGCTTTGGTCGAGATCGCCCTTCTCGGCTCGCTCGCCTTCACCGGCAAGGGACACGCGACCGACAAGGCGGTGATCCTGGGCTTGAGCGGCGAGAGGCCGGACAGCGTCGATCCAGACGCGGCCGAAACACTCGCCGCCGACGTGCGCGCGACCAGGCGGCTCAACCTCGCCGCCCGTCGCTCGATCGCCTTCGACCCGGCGACCGCGATCGTGTTCGACACCGTGACCCCCGCCCCGCGGCATCCCAACACCTTGCGGCTCATCGCCCGCGACGCCGCCGGCGTGACCCTTGCCGACGAGACCTGGCTCTCGATCGGCGGTGGCTTCGTTGTCCGCGAGGGCGCCGGCGACGACCCCTCCGCGTCCGACGCCCGCTTGCCCTATCCGTTCCGCTCGGGGGCCGAGCTTCTGGCGCGCGGGCGCGAAGCCGGGCTTTCGATCGCGGGTCTGGTGCGCGCCAACGAAACGGCGCTGAGGTCCGAGAGCGAGGTCGACGCCCACGCCGCGCGCGTCATCGGCGTCATGTTCGCCTGCGTCGACCGCGGCTTGACCCAATCGGGACCGCTGCCGGGGGGCCTGAAGGTCATGCGTCGCGCCAAGGCGATCCACGACCGTCTGATCGAGGCCTCCAGGCGCAATTTTCACCCGGCGCACGAGATCATGGATTTCGTCGGCGTCTACGCGATGGCGGTCAACGAGGAGAACGCGGCCGGCGGCCGGGTCGTCACCGCTCCGACCAACGGCGCGGCCGGCGTCATTCCGGCGGTGATGCGCTATTACCGCGATCATTGCGAAGGCTCGACCCGGGCGGGCCTTACCGATTTCCTTTTGACCGCAACCGCGATCGGGTCGCTGTTCAAGCTCAACGCCTCGATTTCAGGGGCGGAGGTCGGCTGCCAGGGCGAGGTTGGCGTCGCTTCGTCGATGGCCGCCGCGGGCCTTTGCGCCGCGCTTGGCGGCTCGAACGAGCAGATCGAGAACGCGGCCGAGATCGCGATGGAGCATCATCTCGGCATGACCTGCGATCCGATCGGCGGCCTCGTGCAGATCCCGTGCATCGAGCGCAACGCCTTCGGCGCCGTCAAGGCGATCGCCGCCGCCTCGCTCGCGCTGCACGGCGACGGGCAGCATCGGGTTTCCCTCGACAGCGTCGTCGCCACCATGCGCCAGACGGGGGCCGACATGCAGTCGAAGTACAAGGAGACGAGCCTGGGGGGGCTGGCGGTGAATTTTGTCGAATGCTGAGCGGGCGGGCAATCGCGAAGGCGGGGTCGATTGCTTTGTCCTGCGGGTTAGGCCCCCGGGTCCTCGTAATGCGCCAGCTTAGGTCGCGTCATTGCGAGCGACGCGAAGCAATCCATCGTGGCCTGCCAGATAGGTGAGGAAATGCCCCATAGCGTCGATCGGTTTCTCACCACCCACACCGGGAGCCTGCCGCGTCCCGACGACCTCATCCAGATGATGTACGCCAAAGAGGAGGGCAGGGCGTTCGATCGCGAGGCTCTGGCCGCGCGCATCCGCAGCGCCGTTGGCGAGGTCGTCGCGAAGCAGCGCAAGGCCGGCATCGATATCGTCAACGACGGAGAAATGTCGAAGCCGAGCTACGCGACTTATGTGAAGGACCGGCTCAGCGGCTTCGGCGGGACGAGCAACAGTTTCGTCTACCAGGACCTGGTCGAATTTCCGAACATGGCGAAGCGGGTGTTCGGCGATCCCGGGCGCTCGCGTCGGAAGACGCCGGCCTGCAACGGCCCGATCGGCATCGCAGACGCTGATGCGGTCCAGCGGGACGTCGACAATCTCAAGTCGGCAGTCGCGGAGGGGGGCTCCCAGCGCCCTTTCATGACCGCCGCGTCGCCGGGCGTCATTTCGCTCTTCTTCCGCAACGACTTCTATCCGAGCGAGAGCGCCTATCTGGCGGCGATTTCGGACGCGATGCGGCCCGAATACGAGGCGATCGCGGCGGCGGGCTTCGACCTCCAGATCGATTGCCCCGACCTCGCGATGGGCCGGCATATCCAGTACGCGAACCTCGAAGTCTCCGAGTTTCGCAAGCGCGCGGCCGAACATGTCGAAGCCCTCAACGGAGCGCTGGCGAACATACCCGCCGAGCGCATCCGGATGCATCTCTGCTGGGGCAATTATGAAGGCCCGCATCATTGCGACGTGCCGCTCGCGGACATCATCGACGTTGTCTTGACGGCGAAGCCTGCGGCGCTTTCGCTCGAAGCCGCCAACCCGCGCCACGCGCATGAGTATGCGGTGTTCGAGACCACGAAGCTGCCGGAGGGCAAGGTGCTGATTCCCGGCGTCATCGAATCGAAGTCGAACTTCATCGAGCATCCGGAAGTGATCGCCAACCGCATCAGCAACTATGCGAAGCTGGTTGGCCGGGAGAACGTGATCGCCGGCAGCGATTGCGGCTACGGCACCTGGGTCGGCCAGGCCGCGGTCGACCCTGACGTCGTCTGGGCAAAATTGGCCGCGCTCTCCGAGGGCGCACGGCTCGCAGGCAAGCGGTTCTGGCCTTAGATTTCCTGGTTGAGGCGACCGAACGGGAGCGTTTCGGACAACACTCTCCTTGCAGAAAATCAGAAACCGTGGTTAAGTCAGCCCATGAATTATCCTGACCTTCCTGTGGCCACGATCGGAGCCGTCCCGCCGTTCTGAGCCTCTCACGGGCGAGAAAAAATCGTCGCCCGGTTCGAGCCGCGCAACGCATTGAAAAGCCTTGATTCGGACGAGAGAATCCAAGGAAATCCAAGGAAATCCAACGCTCGTCAAGCGGAGGTCTTGCGCGCGAAACCGCCAGAGCCAAGAAAACCCAAACCGATCATGCTCCGCGGGCGCTTGCTCAGAGCGTAACCGCTGCTGGACCGCGGCATGGGTTCGCGTTGCGCCGCCCTACCGCTCGACCCTCGCCCACCCATGCAGGCCAAGGCGCTCCTGGGGAAGGTAGCTCGCCTTGTAGCCCATCTTCTTCGAGCCTTCGACCCAATAGCCGAGATAGACATGGGGCAGGCCGAGGCGGCGCGCCTTCTCGATGTGGTCGAGGATGACGAAGCTGCCAAGCGACCGTCGCGTCACGTCGGGATCGTAAAAGGAGTAGACGAGCGACAGTCCGTCGGCGAGGCGGTCGGTGAGGCAGACGGCAAGAAGGGGCCCGGAGGCTTGGCCGTCGCCGGTTGGGCTCGACAGCCGATATTCGGTGAGGACGGTGTCGATATGGGTGTCCTCGACCATCATCGCGAAATCGAGCGAGGACATATCCGCCATCCCGCCGTAGGGGTGCCGCCTGTCAAGATAGGAGCGGAAGAGCGTGTAGTGCTGGTTGGTCGGCTTCGGCGCGGCAAACACGCCGATGAGGTCGGCGTTGGCCCGGATCGCCCGGCGCTGGCTCGCGGAGGGACGGAAATCGTCGACCAGCACCCTGACCGATACACAGGCCCGGCAGCTCTCGCACGCGGGCCGGTAGGCGATCGTCTGCGAGCGGCGGAAACCGGTCTGGGTGAGGAGATCGTTGAGCGCGGCCGCCCTCTTGCCGACCAGATGGGTGAAGATTTTCCGCTCCTGCTGACCCGGCAGGTAAGGGCATGCCGACGGCGCGGTGAGATAGAACTGCGGGGCGTCGCGCGCTTCCCTGGTCACGCGTTCTCCCACTCTGCGCCCGCTTTCGCTAACGGCGCATGGCGATCCTCACGAAAGTCGCGGAATCGTCGGATCAGAGCCTCCTGACAATCACGACGCCGGCGAGGATGTCGTGCAGGCACCGTTTCTCCGAATCGACCAGCGAAACGAGAAAGACCGGCGGGAAGCACCAGCTGACATAGAACAGCACCGCCTGGACCGCCGCATTGATGAACGGAACCCGTGCGCCCGAGTCGTTCATGCGCATTTCAAGGTCAAGCGCACGCATGCCTGGCGTCGCCATGTTGCGGCCGGAGACGGTGAGCCCATTGTAGAAAAAGGCGACGATCGGAAAGAGCGTCAGATGAAGGAAGAACAGCGCCAGACCGAGGGTCAGCACGATCGAGGCAAACCAAATCGCCGCCACGAGCAGGCTGACCAGCACGAAATCGATGCAGACGGCGAGAATGCGCCGGGTGCGAACGCCGGCCAGCGCGTCGGCGCGCATCACGTTCCTCGGCGTTGCGGCGTAGACATTCGACATTGGAGCCTCCTGCGCGGGCTCGGCCAGCGCGGCCAAGGATGTGGGAGCCGCAGGCGCCAAGTCAAGACCGGCGTGGGAACAGGTTGTGGGTCACCGACTCTGGTTTGCCCAAGAGACCGGAGGGACGAAGGGCGATGAAGATCGTCAAAAGCGCGTAAACCGCGATGTCGCGATAATCGATCGGGAACAGCGCCGACCACCCGGTTTCGGCGGCGCCGACGATGAGCCCGCCAAGAAAAGCTCCCGGCAGCGAACCGATGCCGCCGACAATCGCCGCGGCAAGCGCTTTCAGGGTCAGCGTCGCAGAAAGGCCGTAGCCGACTGCGCCGAATGTCGCGGTCATGATCGCGCCCGCGAGGCCGGCGAGGGCGCCGGAGAGGGCGAAGGCGCGCGCGGTGATCGCCGCCGGGCTCACGCCCATCATCTCGGCGGCGAGCGGATCGTCGGCATAGGCGCGCCACTCGCGGCCCGTGCGGGAATGGCGAAAGATGACGACGAGACCGAGCCCGGCGACGAGCGTAACGGCGCTCGCGAGGAACGCCATCGGTGTGGCGACGGTCACGAAGTCGCCTGCTCGCGCAAGCGCGAACGGCTGATTGAGCTGCGGGCTCATCCAGCTCCGGTCGCCCTGCGCCAAGCGCAAAAGCTCGCGAAGAAAGAGCGCCAGGCCAACGGACGCCACGAGCACCTGCTGGCCGCGGGCCTGGCGCAGCGGAATGAAGACCGCCCGCGCCGCGGCGAAGCCCCAACCCGCCGCAACCACGACCGCCAGAGCGAAGGCCACGGTCAAGAGCGGGGCGGGCGGCCAGCCGACCATTGCCAGGGCCGCGATCGCCGCGGCGTAGCCGCCGGCGGCGGCCATTTCGCCGAAGGCGAAATTGATGCGCCCAATCAGGCCGTAGATGAGCGAGTAGGCCGCCGCGAGGAGCCCGTAGATGGCCGCCAGGGGCAGCCCATCGAGAGCCATCTGCAATCCATAGGCGAGAGAATGCGGCACGACGGGAAGCCCGTCGACGTCGCCGAGTGGGGCGGGATCGGCCGCGCGGCCCTCCGGCGTCGCCAGCCAATAGCGGATGAGCGCAAAGAGCCGGGCCCCAGAAAGGGGCCGCCCGTCTATCGTCAGCGACACGAGATCGCGCGACTGGCTCGGCCGTCCGGGCTCGCGAAATCGGCAGGCGGCGAGATGATTGCGAGGCTCTTCACCGGGCGCAAATGCGGTAAAGGCAACGCTTAAGCCCCGCCCGTCGGGGTCAGGTCTCTGGGCGAGGATGGAGATTCGCGCCTCCTGCGGCATCAGCGCCGGCAGCGCCATGCGGCAGAGCCTCGCCTGGTCGGTCTCCAGCGCCGGCGAGCAGCCGGCGAGTATCGCCGCGCCCAAAAGAACGAAGATGCGAAAGACCTGGCGGCGGCTCAATCAGCGCGCCTCCGCGCTGCGAGCCGCCGCTGTTTGGCGCGATTGCCGCAGACCTCCATCTCGCACCATCGACGCCGATTGTTCTTGCTCCGATCATAGAAGAGCCAGCCGCAAGCGTGGCCGCCGCACTCCCGGATTCGATGCAAATCGCCTTGGGTGAACAACCTCACCGCGGCGAGCGCAATGGGCCCGAGCGCCGCTTCGACCGGCGTGGTGCGCACGCTCCACCGCCAGCTGCAGCTGAGCGCGCCGGGCGCAAGCGCCGCGTGAGCGACAAATCGCGCATGAAGAGCCGAAAGGCCGGCGAGCGACGCCGCGGGCGGCTTGGCGTGACGCCCGAGGGCCGCGGCGATGCCGTGAATCGCCTCGCGCAGCGCGACAGCCTGGGTGAGGAGCTCTGCGGCCAGATCGGGGCGCCTCAAGGCCTGATCCGCGAGCCAGTCGGCGTCGTCAGCCGGAAGCGCCTTGGCGTGCTTGAGCCATTGGGCGACGTGGTTAGCCTCGCGGAGGTGGTTTTCGTGCGAGGGGAAGCCGCGACCAAACTCGGTGTTGGCGAAGTCGAGCGCGAGGTCGTCGGCGATCAGCGGCAGCGAACCGGCACGGGAGAGAGGAGGGGCGGGCGTGCTAACTGTCATTATGATCTTTACAGGTTAGGTCACCGTGGCTAGTCTGCACAAGCTAACCCTTCAATCTCGTATGGGAGGTTACTATGCGGACCATCGTTCTCAAAGCCATTCCCCTCGCACTGTCTCTTTGGCTCGCCACCGCGGCGCAGGCGCAGGTCAAGATCGGGGTCGCGGGGCCAATCACCGGGGCCAACGCGGCGTTCGGGGCGCAACTTAGCCAAGGCGTCCAGCAGGCAGCCGAGGACATCAACAAGGCCGGGGGCATTCTCGGACAAAAGATCGAAGTCGAGCCGGGCGACGACGTCTCCGATCCGAAGCAAGGCGTGTCGGTCGCCAACAAGTTCGTCGGCGACGGAGTCAAATTCGTCGTCGGCCATTTCAACTCCGGAGTGACGATTCCGGCCTCTGACGTCTATTCCGAGAACGGCATCCTGTTTATCACGCCCTCGGCGACAAATCCCAAGGTCACCGACCGCATGCTATGGGACGCGTTTCGCACCTGCGGCCGTGACGATCAGCAAGGTATGGTCTGGGCGGAACTTGCCCGCGACAAGCTCAAGGGCAAGAAAATCGCCGTCGTCCACGACAAGACCACATATGGCAAGGGGCTTGCCGACGCCGCGCTCGACAACATGCACAAGATGGGCGTCAAGGAAGTGCTCTACGAAGGCGTGAACACCGGCGAAAAAGACTATTCGGCGATCGTCTCCAAGATCAAGGAATCCGGGGCCGACTACCTGATGTGGGGCGGGCTCCACACCGAAGGCGGCCTTATCGTCCGCCAGATGCGGGATCAAGGCATGAGCACGGTCATGATCTCCGGCGACGGCATCACCGATTCCGAGTTTGCGGCGATCGGCGGGCCTGGCGTCGAGGGCACCCTCATGACCTTCGGCCCGGAACCGCGCAAGAACCCGAACGCGCAGGAAGCGGTCGCTGCGTTCAAGGCCAAGGGCTTCGACCCGCAGGGCTATACCCTGTACTCGTACGCCGCAGTCCAGATCATCAAGCAGGCGGCTGAAAAGGCGAACTCGCTCGATCCGAAGAAGGTGGCCGCGGCCATGCATTCGGGCATGACGTTCAACACCGTCATCGGCCCGATCGCATACGACAAGAAGGGCGACCGCACGACCGTCGACTATGTTTGGTATGTCTGGAAAAAAGGCGCCGACGGCAAGGTCGGTTTCGAGCAGCTCTGAAGAGGCGGCCGCTGCGCGCCGCGGCTTGATCGCGAGCGCGCTGCGTGCGCTACAGAGAGTGCGGGATGCCCATTACCCGATTGAGCGCGCCGGATGCCTCCGGCCGAGTCCGATCTGTTTCGCCATCGCCGACCTTTGGGCCGCGTAGTTCGGCGCGACCATCGGATAGTCGGCTGGAAGGTTCCATTTCTCGCGATATTGATCCGGCGTCAGGCCCAGCCCCGCCAAGTGACGCCGCATGGACTTGAATCGCTTACCGTCCTCGAGGCAGATCAAGAATTCCGGCGTGATCGATCGTCGAATTGGCACCGCCGGCGCTTTCGGCTCGACGGGGGCCGGCGCGCCCTTCGGCTCGTCTTCGAGCCTTGCTACGGTCGTGTGCATCGCCTGAATCAGAGCGGGTAGCTCGGCTTTTGGCAGAGGGTTATTCGCAACGAAGGCCGCGATGATTTCTGCCGCCATTTCGATCGCATTTGATGTGCCCATTCTTTGGGATTCCCTGGGCAAACCAACTTGCCGCGCGCACCCTTACGCTCGGTTCGCTGATTCGTCGACCGGCGGTTTCAGATAAGTGCGGGCGAGACGGTGAACTCGCGGGCTTTCTTATTCCTTTGATGCCGGCCAAATCGCGTTGAGTTTTTCGACGAACCTATCCGCATCGGCCTGAGCTTCGCGCTTTGTCGCAAAGGAATAGAAGGATTTGTCTCGAACCTTCTCTTTGTCGTAAATATTCCAGCGGAAGCGATTGGGATTCCCAATATCTTTTACGACGTCGGTGGTAAATATGGCGCTGTCCATCATCGGTTCTATTAAGCACCAAATCCGGCTGCTTTGCCAGAGAAATTTCCTTTGCGCCCACAAAACTGGCTCACTAGTGAATTCCACTCAGTAAAAACAACAAATTCGCTTCCTGTGAACACTATGCGGCCACTTGTGTTGAACCGGGAAATTCCCCGGACAACGGGAGAGCCCACCCCCCGATCAAGCACACACGAAAGCGGCCGAGCATCACGAGAGCGCAGCGAAGTCCACACCGCGCCGCCGGCGGGTTTCACGGCAAAAACGACCACTCGAAGGGCGGAGAGCACGCGGCGGAGGCTCAGAAGGATCCTAGGGCGCACCAGATCACGCCGATCGCATTGATGCGCCGAACTCTCCAACCTAAAAGGCAGAGGGAATATTGACCGATCGGCGCAGAATGACCGTGCTTGTCACCGGCAGTTCAGGGCATTTGGGCGAAGCGCTGATGCGCACTCTGCGCGCGGCCGGCCGCGCGGCCATCGGCCTTGACCTCATCGCCGGGCCGTTCACCGACGAGGTCGGCTCGGTCTCCGACCGCGCCAGCGTCGACCGCTGCATCGACGGCGCCGACACGGTCTTCCACGCAGCGACGCTGCACAAGCCGCATGTCGGAACCCATTCGCGGGCGGCGTTCGTAGAGACGAACGTCATGGGGACGCTCGTCCTCCTCGAGGCGGCGGCGCGGGCTCGCGTCCGGGCTTTCGTCATGACCAGCACCACCAGCGCCTTCGGCGATGCGCTGAAGCCGCCGCCGGGCGCTCCGGCCGCTTGGATCGACGAGCGGGTCGCGCCTGCGCCCAAGAATATCTATGGCGTCACCAAGACGGCGGCGGAGGATCTCTGCCAATTGTTTCATCGCAACGAGCGGCTCGCGACAATCGTGCTGAGGACATCGCGCTTCTTTCCCGAGGAGGATGATGATCCGGAGGCGCGCGCCGCTTATGCCGACGACAATTCCAAGGCGAACGAATATCTGTTTCGCCGGGTCGCGATCGAAGATGTCGTCGACGCGCATCTGGCCGCGGCCGAGCACGCGCCGGAGATTGGATTTGGCAAGTACGTCGTCAGCGCGACAACGCCATTCAAACCCGAAGATTGCGCCCGCCTCAGCGCTGACGCGCCTGCTGTTGTTAGATTGCGCGCGCCGGGGTGGGAGGACGAGTATGCGCGCCGCGGCTGGCGCATGCTCCCGAGCATCGACCGCGTCTACGACAATGCGCTTGCCCGACGCGCTCTCGGTTGGCGGCCGAAATGGGATTTCGCCGCCATTGTCGAACGCTTGCGCGAAACCGGCGACATCCGCGGCCCCCTCGCGAAACTGATCGGCGCGAAAGGCTACCATGACGAGAGATTTGCCGGAGCCCATTATCCGGCGGGTGGAAGACGGGCGTGAATGAAGTTGCGATCTGGACGCGTCTTGACCGGCCCGGCCGCGACACTGCGGTTTTGCGCCCGCAGGCCGGCGGCTGGATGCTCGAGGGCGCGGCCGCATTCGACCATGAGCGCGGCCCCGCGACGGTCGCTTATCGGATGGAGGTCGACGATCGATGGGAAGCCACGCGCGGAACGGTAAGCGGGTTTGTGGGCGGCCAAGCAGTTCATCACGAAATTCTTCACGACGATGTCGGCTGGCGCCTCGATGGCGTCCGCATCGAGAGCCTGAACGATTTGGTCGATCTTGATTACGGATTTACTCCCGCGACCAACGTACTGCAGCTCAAGCGCATACGATTGTCTCTGGGTCAGAAAGCCGACGTCCCGGCCGCGTGGTTCGATCTCGACAGCGTTTCGCTGATCGAGTTGCCGCAAACCTACGAACGGCGGGGGGACGCGTCCTATTGGTACGAGGCGCCGACGGTTCCGTATCGAGCTCTCCTGGAAGTGGCCCCGAACGGGTTTGTCCGATTCTACCCGGGTCTCTGGCGACTCGTCGTCTAATGCCTCACACCAGCGCCGCCAGCCGCTCGATGAGAAAGGCGCGCGCGGCCGGGTCGGTCTGCAGGCCGATCGCTTTGGCAAAGGCGCGGCGCGCTTCGTCTGCGTCGCCCATTCGGGCGCAAAGGTCGGCCCGGGCGACCCAGTAGGGCTCGAATCCATCGAGCCCGCCTTGAGCCCCCACTTCGTCGAGCAATTCGAGCCCCGCCGCGGCCCCGCGCGAGTGCGCTACAGCCGCCGCGCGATTGACGCCGACGACCGGCGAGCCGGTCAGGAGGAAGAGCGCGTCGTAGAGCACAGCGATTGCGTCCCAGTCTGTCTTTCCGGTCAGCCGGCGGGCGGCGTGGACCGATTGGACCGCTGCTTCGAGCTGGAAGCGACCCGGAGCGCCGAGCGCACCCGCGGACCGCAGCAGCCCCTCCGCCTCCGCGATCGCCGCCTCGTCCCACAAGCTTGTGTCCTGCTCGCTCAGCGGCACGTAGCGCGCCCTTGCGTCGCGGCGCGCCTCGCGCCGGGCATGGGCGTACAGCATCAGCGCCATGAGCCCCATCGCCTCGGGCTCGTTCGGGGTGAGAGACAGGACAACGCGGCCGAGCCAGATCGCTTCCTCGGCAAGGTTGCGCCCGCGGGGGTCGTCGGAGAACGCTTCCGCCCAGCCATGCGAAAAAGCGGCGTAGATCGCCTCGAGCGCGACCCCGAGCCGCTCCGGCAAGTCCTCACGCTCGGGGATCTTGAACGGCACTCCAGCGAGGCGGATTTTCGCCTTGGCGCGGGTCAGCCGCTGGCCCATGGCCGCGGGGGAGACCAGGAAGGCCGATGCGATCGCCACCGCGTCGAGGCCAAGAATTGTTTGCAGCATCAATGGCGCGCGGATGGATTCCTCAATCGCCGGATGAGCGCAGGCGAACATCAGCGCGAGACGCCGGTCGGGGATCGAGGCCGCCGCTTCCGCCGCCTCCTTGAGGTCGGCGTCGATCAGCGTCAGCGCGTCCGAAGCCGCTTCGGCGCGGCGGCGCCGGCGCGAGGCGTCAATCAACCGACGCCGGGCCGCCGTCGCCAGCCAGCCTTCCGGGTTCAACGGCACGCCCTGCACTGGCCAGACGGCGAGCGCGGCGGCGAAGGCGTCGGCGAGCGCGTCCTCGGCGCCAGGCACGTCGCGCGAAGCCGCCGCAAGATAGGCTACGAGCTTGCCGTAGCTTTCGCGGGCAACCCTGGCCGCGGCCGCGTGCGCGTCGGCTTCGGGGATCAGCGCGATGCCCGTCGATAGTCCCACTTTTGGCTGGATCGGCGTTTCTATCTCCGAGTCGGTCATTTCAAGGACTTAGGCGCCTTTTTCTGCAACGCGTACACGGGTCGGTCCGAGACGGACGCTTTACGCGGTGATCTTATCGCTCTACATTATGAACTGATCGTAATAAACTGAGATAATGGCGCTTGTACGATCAACGGCCAGCTCTCTCAGCGAGGTTGCGACATGTGCGCCGCAACCTGCAGCATCTGCTGGTTCGCCTCCGGGCCGCCGATGGCGCTGACCGCGTATACGAGAAGCGAGAGCCCGGCAATTGCCGCCAATGCGGTCGTCAGCGGGGCCAGACTGCGATCGTCGATCAAATATCCGCGGTAAAACGCGGCCTGTTTCTCGATCCCGTTCATCGCCGTCTGGCCCGGTCGTGACCAGCCGCCGCCCTACATCTGCCAGATCGGCCTGACTTCGATCGCTCCGTCCTGGGCGCCGGGGCAGCGCGCCGCCCACGAAATCGCGGCATCAAGATCAGGCGCATCGATAAGGAAATAGCCGCCGAGCTGCTCCTTCACCTCGGCATAGGGGCCGTTGAGCACCGAGGTCTTGCCGTTCTTGACGCGAACGGTGGTCGCAGTCGAGGCGGGATGTAGCCTTTGGCCGCTCTTGATCACGCCAGCGTCGGCCATCGCTTTCATATAGGCGCCATAGGCCGCAAGGCGGGCGCCGTTTTGCTCGGGCGTCGCGCCGACGATTGCCTTCTCGTCGTTATGGATCATCAGCAGATATTCCATTTGTTCGCTCCTTGAAGCCGCGCGGCTCGTTCGCCGCGCTCAATGCAAAGACGACTGAGGATCCGGTCTTTCGACAGGCCGGCGGAAAATTCTGGTCCCATCCAAAACTTCGATCGGGCTCACGGAGAAGTGATAGGTAGTTTAGCCAATAGTCTCAACCTCGCGAAAGTCCTAGAACGCCGACCCGCTCTGTTGCTGGCGCCACGCCCCAGAGTTGTGAAGCAGTGCAAACCCACGCGATCAAGGATGATCGCTGAGGAACATGAAACACTGAGCCATCCGGGGAGGCATGGGATGTCCACACCGTGCACATCACTCGCAATTCCACTTGCCTTGATCGGTATCTTTCTTTCACTGCCCGTGAAAGCGGATAGTTTCTATTTCAGCACCGGAGATCCTGATGGCTTGATCGCGACGGCTTCGCGGCCGGATGGCGGCGGCAAAATCGAGGTCGAGTTGGCGGACGATTTTGACCTTCTGGGACAAACCTCGATCACGAGCGCGACCTTCACCGGTTTGCTGCCGACGGGGGTGTCCCTGAGCGACGTGACGGACGTCCGGATCGAAATCTATCGCGTGTTTCCGTTCGATTCCGACACCGTACGAACCCCCGATGTTCCGACTCGGGTCAATTCACCTTCGGACGTAGAATTCGCGGACCGCGATTCCGCGAGCGGCGGCCTGACCTTCACTACTGGCGTGATTTCGTCCAGCTTCACCGCCGCGAACTCCGTCCTGAACGGCATCAATCCCACGCCCGGCGAGTTTACCGGCGGCGAGGGCCCCGTTACCGGACAAGAGGTTGAGTTCAGCATAGTCTTCACCACGCCGTTCATCCTGCCCGCCGATCATTATTTCTTCGTGCCGCAGGTCGAGCTCACCGATGGCGATTTCTTCTGGTTGTCGGCGCCGAGACCGATCGTTTCTCCCGGCACGCAGTTCCCTTCCGGCGTCCCCGACCTCCAGAGCTGGATACGGAACGACCCGCTTGATCCGGATTGGCTGCGCGTCGGCTCGGACATCACGCATCAGGGTCCGTTCAACGCGGCCTTCACGCTGTCAGGGTCGACCGTGCCGGAGCCATCAACATGGGCAATGATGCTTCTGGCTGTCGCCGGCATAGGCTTGTCGCCCCTTGGTCGTCGCGCAAAGGCGATCTTTAGGGCTCATGCAACCTGAGGGGCGCGCTCCCACGTCCCCGCGGGAAGGAGGGCGGCCCGGGCAGACGGGCCGCCTTCCGCTTCCGGGCTGGGCCCAATTTGATTCCGTTCTGAAGTCGGCTCGGCTTCCGAGCGACCCTTCTCATTCCTCAATGAGATTGTGATATAGTGAGTTCTCGGCAGGCCTCGGTCCAGCCGACAACTAATGAGACAATCTTGATTTAAGACATCGGGGAGGGAACGGACATGACGCAAGCGAGCGAAACCCAGAACATCGCCGCTATTCGGCGCGGCTACGAAGCCTTCGCAAAAGGCGACATCGAGACGCTGAAGACGCTCTTTGCTCCGAATGCGATCTGGCATTCGGTCCCGACCGGGATGCTGCCGGGAAATTATCGAGGCTCCCAGGCGATCCTGGAGTTTTTTGGCCGCCTCGCTCACGAGACCAACGGCACCGTGCGCGCCGAGCTGCAGACCATCGCCGCATCCGGCGATCACGTGTTCGCTCTTCACAGGAACTCGGGCAAGCGCAACGGAAAGACGACGGACACAAAGTCGGTGCTGCTTTTCAAGCTCGACAAGGGGCTCGTGACCGAGGTGGCGGAATTCCGGTATGACCAGCCCGCAGAGGCTCAGTTCTGGTCGTAGTCCGACGATAGCGCGATGAACCCCGGGCTTATTTCCCTTCGATCCTGAAGTCGGCGCGCCAGCCGAGTTCGGCGATCGCCTTTTGGCTCGAAACCTCAGAGCCAGAGTCGGCGATGTTGAATATCCCCGGCTTGCCATGGCCGATCGCCAGCGCGGTGGCATAGGCCGCCGCGTCGATATGAACCACCGGGCCGGGCGGGGGCGCGTCGACTTCGCTGCCGGGGCCGTAAAGCCGGCCGTAACGCAACACGACGCCCTCCATCGGCGGCGCTCCGAGGACCTGCCGCTCGAGCGACGCGACACCCTGCACGGTCAATGCCCTGCGGCCCGTCGGCATTCAGGTCCAACGGATGGTCTTCGCGATATGGCTTGGCGCCGGGCGCATAGACCCAGGCGATGCTCTGCGCGATCAGGCGACGCGCGCCAGCCTGACGAGCCGCCGCGACCAGATTGCGGGTGCCTTCGTCGCGAATGCGGGCGTTGCGGGCGAGCGCGGCTGACCTTTTCGCCGGATCACGAACGTCGGCAAGGTCGGTCAACTGGTGAATGACGATCTCCGGCTTTGCCTCGAGGACGGCCCTTGCCAGCGCTTCGGCGTCGAAGACGTCCACGACTACCGGTTCGGCGCCCATGTCCCGGAGAGACGCGGCCTTGTCCCACGAACGCGTCGTTCCCCAGACCGTATGACCGGCGGAGCGGAGTAGCGGCACGAGCCGCCTGCCGATGACGCCGGTCGCGCCGGGCGAGAAATATCCGGTCACGTCGCTTCGCCAGCTCGAGCTCGGCCAGCCCTCAGGCGTGCAAATATTTGTTGAGCCAATCGATCGTCCGCTTCCAGGCTTCCTCGGCGGCCGTCCGATCGTAGCGCGGCGTCGTGTCGTTGTGGAAGCCGTGGTTGGCGCCCTTGTAGACATGGCCCTCATGCGGAACGCCCGCTTCAGTGAGGGCGGCGTCGAAGGCCGGCCAGCCGCTGGTGATGCGCTGATCGAGTTCGCCGTACTGCGCGTTGATCGGCGCCTTGATCTTCTTCGCGTCGGCGGCATCCGGCTGCAATCCATAGAACGGCACGGCGGCGCCGAGGTCGGGACCCATGCGCACGGCGAGTTCGTTGACGACGCCGCCGCCGAAACAAAAACCGACCGCGCCAAGCTTGCCGGTCGAATCGGGCAGGGCTTTGAGCCACCGCCCCGCCGCGGCGAAATCCTCCTGCATCTTGACCGGATCGACCCGGCGAAAAAGCTCGGCGCCCTTTTCGTCGTCGCCGGGATAGCCGCCGACCGAGGTCAGGCCGTCGGGGGCGAAGGCGATGAAATTGGCGAGCGCCAGACGCCGGGCCACATCTTCGATATACGGGTTGAGCCCACGATTTTCGTGCACCACCAAGACCGCCGGCAGTTTATCGGCGTTGGCGGGCCGGACCAGATAGCCCTTGATGCTGCCGTTGCCCTCCGGGGAGGGGATGGTCACGAATTTGGCGACGATCCGGCTGTCGTCGGGCTTGACCTGGATCGCCCACGCGTAATTTGGCCTCAGCATCTCGAACAGCGCCGCCGCGCTGACGCCGTGGGTAGCGTACTTCTGGGCCCGATCGAGGAACGCGCGGCGGGTTATTCCGCCGTGCACATAGGCGTCGAGGATGTTCAGAAGTTCCTGGGGAAAGTCCGACGCCTTTTTTCGCTCCATGAATCCCTCGGAGTACCGTCAAACTTGGGCGCCCCCCGCTTCCGCTCCCGACAGAATGAGACAGGGGAATGCCGCCATTATGTCAACCGCGGGGAACTCTCGGAGAATTGATTGCCAGATGCGGCGGTCGTCAGAAAACGCCGGGCAGCAACCGGTAACGGACCTCCCGCTTGTACTCGGAATAGCCGGGCAGGCGCTGCTCGAGGACGCGTTCCTCATCCACCAGACGCCAGATCAGTATCGGAACCATCAGCGCCAGCACCGCGAGCCCCCAATAGGAGCCGAGCGCGAGCGGCGTCCCGACCAGATAGATGAGCGCGCCCGCGTACATCGGATGACGGACGATGGCGTAGGGCCCGGTCGACACCAGAGCCTGGCCCTCGGCGACTCGGATCGTCGACGAAGCAAACGAGTTCTGTCTGAAGACGAGGAAGACGACGAAGAACCCGACGGCGATCAACGCGTCGCCGGAGAGGGCGACAATTACGGGCGCCTGCGACCAGCCAAAGCGGTGATCGAGCCCGGGAACGACAATGAGCGCAACGAAGCCGATCGACATGAAGGCCATGATCAGCCTTTGCGTCGGCTCTGTCTCTTCGGTTGGCCCGCCCTTGATGCGGCGCTCGAGCAGGGCGAGATCATTGACGATCAAATATTGTGTCACCAGCGCTGAGGCGCCGAAGAACACGGCCAGAAACGCCCACGCCTGCCAGAAGCGGAAATCGCCGGCCGCTGCGAAAATGAGCGCGCCCATGACCAGCGCGACCGCGACGAGCCAAAGCCATGCCCTCGCGCCCGCGGTCATCTTCGCGCCTCGCCGCTCCTCTCGGTCCGGCGGGACGCCGCCGACAGGAACTTAATTGGGTATGACGCGGCGCGCTCCTCGGCTTCGGGAGCCCGAGATCACGGCACGAAATTGCTCTGCCTCGGGCCAGTCAGATGGTAGATGTCCTCCAAGTCGTCCTGCGTCACAGGAGTGAAACCGGCCTTCGGCTCCAGGATCAGGTCCTTATCGAGCTTCTCGGTGCGGAATTTCCAGCCCTGGGGCAGTTTCAAAACGTCGCCGAGCGAGTCGAGCTTGTCGATCGTCAGGCCGGGACTGTCCTTGTCGGTGTAGGCGACCATGATCCAGGTTCTGCCCTTGGGATCGTCGAGAAGATAGACCTGCGATCCTTTCTTGAAGCCCTCGACCGCCGTTCGCGCCACCAGCACGCTGCGATAGGCCAAGGCGCTCGACTTGCTGGCTGCGGCGACTCTCGGCGCCAGGCTATTTCCCATCCACGCCGCGTCGAGACCGCCGAAATTTCTTACCTCGCCGACCCTGTCCGAAAGCCAATCAAGCGTCCAGTAGCGCGGCGGACTGATCGCGGCCGAAAGCGCCTGGAATTGTTTCGCGACCCGTTTCGAGTCGACGCTTTGCGCGATCGCCTTTGGCGCCGAATTGCGGGTGTCTTCGCCGGCATTCTGGCCGGTCGTATTGTAAGTGCTGACGTACAGCACTTTCTTCAGCGGGTCCCTGGCGAAGAGATCGATCTCCTCGTAGCGATAGTTGCGCAAATTGTCGAATTTTCGCAGCGCCGCGCCGGCGCAATCGTCCGGCAGCTCGCTGAAGAATTTGCACGCCCCGTACTCGGCGCCAAAGGCCGCGGCGCAGTCGGGCCGGTCAGAAACTGCAGTCCCACGAGGAGACAGGAACACGTGAAACCGCCGCGGCGCATAAAGACCGTCGGCATGGCCACCTCCAGTTCGGCCCCGCATCCCCGCGCGACCTCGCCGCCCTCCCTGATTGTGAATGGTAAATCTGAATGCTACGTTTCTGCAACTCGGCGCGCGAGGGGCGGCATCGTCCCTTCCTCAGCTTCTCCGCCGTGACGCGATCGCCATCGAGGGCGCTAGGCCTATCGGCGGCCCGCCCTTTCACGATCGCCGGCCTGTTTCCCAGAGGTTGAGTCAAGCCATGCGACAGATCTGGATTTCAAAAGCTGGCCCGCCCGAGGTCCTTCAAGTCAGGGAGGCGCCCGATCCCCATCCCGCCGCTGGCGAGTTGCGCATTCGGGTGGAGGCTAGCGGAGTCAACTTTGCCGACATCATGGGGCGCCTCGGGCTCTATCCGGACCTTCCGCGCATCCCTCTCGTGGTGGGTTACGAAGTCGCCGGACGCGTTGATGAAGTCGGCGCCGGCGTCGACGCCGGCTGGATCGGGCGGGATGTTTTTGCCGCCACCCATTTCGGCGGCTACGCCGACGTGGTCTGCGCGCCGCAGGCCCAAGTCTTCCCCCGGCCGTCAAACATGTCCGCGGAGCAGGGCGCGTCGATCCCAATAAACTACCTGACCGCCTGGCAGCTCGTCGTCGTGATGGGCGGACTGAAGGCGAGCGAGACGGCGCTTGTTCATTCGGCCGGCGGCGGCGTCGGCATCGCCGCGACCCAGATCGCCAAGCACATCGGGGCGAAGGTCATCGGAACCGCGTCTGCCGGCAAGCATGAAGAGCTGCGCGCGCTCGGCGTCGATCACCTGATCGACTATCGGACCGAGGACTTCGAGGAGCGAGCGCGTCAGATCACCGGCGGGCGAGGCGTCGAGCTCATCCTCGACGCGGTCGGCGGAAATTCGCTCAAGAAGGGTTATCGCCTCCTCGCGCCGACCGGGCGCCTCGGCGCGTTCGGCGCCTCGTCGGCCACGGCCAGCAAGGGGGGATACCTGGCCATGGCGTCGATGCTGGCCAACACGCCGTGGGTCCAGTTCAACCCGCTCTCGCTCATGAACGCCAACAAGGGGGTGTTCGGCGTCAATCTGGCGCACATCTGGGGCGACTTCGACCGCGTGCGGCCGTGGATGGATCAGCTGATGGGTCTATGGGAAAGCGGGGCCATCAAGCCGAAGGTGGCTCAGGTCTTCAGGTTTGATGAAGCCGCCGCGGCGCATCATTTCATCCAGGACCGCAAGAACATCGGCAAGGTGCTGCTCGCGCCTTGAGGGGGTAGTTATTCTTTGCGCAGCTTTTCCGCCGCACGCGGCGCAAAGTAGGTCAGGACTCCGTCAGCGCCGGCGCGCTTAAAGGCGATGAGGCTTTCCATCATCGCCTTGTCGCCGTCGATCCAGCCGTTGTTTGCAGCCGCCATGATCATCGAATATTCGCCGCTCACCTGATAGGCGAAGGTCGGCGCGCCGAATTCGTCCTTCACCCGGCGGATGATGTCGAGATAAGGCATGCCGGGCTTGACCATCACCATGTCGGCGCCTTCCTCGAGGTCAAGCTCGACCTCGCGCAGGGCTTCGTCGCTGTTCGCCGGGTCCATCTGATAGGTGCGCTTGTCGCCTTTGAGCGCGCCCTTCGAGCCGAGCGCGTCGCGGAACGGGCCGTAGAAGGCCGAAGCGTATTTGGCCGCATAGGCCATGATCTGGATGTCGAGGAAGCCTTCGGCGTCGAGCGCGTCGCGGATCGCGCCGACCCGCCCGTCCATCATGTCGGAGGGCGCGATGACGTCGGCGCCGGCGCGCGCCTGGTTGAGCGCCTGGCGGACCAGCGCTTCCACCGTCTCGTCGTTGAGGATGCGGATCTCGCCCGCCGGATCTCGTTGATGAGGCCGTCGTGGCCGTGGCTGGTATAGGGGTCGAGGGCGACGTCGGTGACGAGGCCAAGCTCAGGGAATTCGCGCTTGATCGCGCGGCAGGCCCGGCAGACGAGATTGCCCTCGTTGAAAGCCTCGCTGCCGCGCTCGTCCTTGAGGCTCGCCTCGGTGTAGGGGAAGAACGCGATCGCCGGAATGCCGAGCTCGACCGCCCGCCCGGCCTCGCGCACCGCCTCGTCGACGCTGAGCCGGTCGACGCCCGGCATCGCTGCGACCGGAACGCGCTTCTTCTCGCCATCGATGAGGAAGAGCGGCCAGATGAGGTCATCCGTGGTCAGCACGTGTTCCGCGACCAGCCGCCGCGCCCATTCCGCCTTGCGGTTGCGGCGCGGGCGTTGGGGGAGGTCAAGGCGGCGAGTTTCGGCGATACGGGACGGTTTGTTCATGAGGGCGGCGGCTCCTTGGAGAGGCTTATACACCTGTTCGGGTCGGTCGATGAGCCTACTCCATCTGCTCAAGGTTTAGTGTTCGTTCCACAGCACGATCGCGGGCTCGCTCTCATCATGCTCATAGCCAAGGATGCTCGCGCTCCCGGTGCTGAGCAGGAACAGGCGCCCCTCTGAAGGCGGAAGGCCGAGCCAGCGCGCCGCGAGGACTCTCAGGATATGGCCGCTTGAAAATACGATCGCATGGTCGCCCGTCGCGCGAAGGCGGGCGATGACGCGATCGGCGCGGTGGCCGACGTCGGCTGGCTGTTCGCCGTTGGGGCACCCGTCGCGGAACAGGCTGCCAGCCGGGGCGGGCGGCGAGGATCTCCTTCGAAGTCCGCCCTTCGTAGTCGCCGTAGTCCCATTCAACGAGGTCCGGATCGACCTTTGCCGCTTCGCCGAAACCGGCCAGGTCGCAGGTGCGACGGGCGCGTAGCAGCGGGCTCGTGAATACTCTGTCGAACGTGATGCGCTTGAAATCGGTCCTGCAGGGATCGCGCCTTGCGCTCGCCCTCTGCCGTCAGTGCAATATCCGTTAGGCCCGTATGCTGCCCGGTCAGGCTCCACGCCGTTTCGCCGTGGCGGACAAGAGTGACGGTCGCAGGCATGCAATCCTCCTGTCAGAGACAAGCCGCAAGTTCAGATCATACTGGCTGGCGCAAACGCCCGGGGAAAGCACCTTCGGCGGCAGGCCGATCGCTCGGCGGCTGCTCTAGGACTTCGCTCGCACATACTCCCCCGGCGCGTCGGCGAGAGGCTTCAGCTTGCCCTCGCCGGGCCTGCGGGCGGGGACTTTTTCCGGCGCCTGCGCGGTGAGCCATGCGAGCCAGTCGGGCCACCAGGAGCCGGGCGTCTCCTTGGCGGCGGCGACCCAGGACTCGAAATCACCCTCCAGCGGCCCGCCCGACCAATATTGATACTTCGGCTTCCCCGGCGGATTGACCACGCCAGCGATATGGCCGGAGCCCGCCATCACGTACCGCACCGGGCCGCCGAAGCATTTGGCTCCGGTGAACACCGAGCGGGCCGGGGCGATGTGGTCCTCGCGCGTCGCCAGTTCGTAGACGGGGACGGTCACCTTGGCGAGGTCGAGCGTCTTGCCGCCGAGCACCATGCGCCCGTTGGAGAGATCGTTCTGCAGATAGCAGTGCCGGAGGTAGAAGTTGTGGTTGGCGGCGGGCATGCGGGTCGAATCGGAGTTCCAGACCAGGAGGTCGAACGCCATCGGCTCTTTGCCCTTGAGATAGTTATTGACGTAGTAGGACCAGATGAGGTCGTTCGGCCTGAGCATGTTGAAGGCGTTGGCCATCTGCGAGCCCTCGAGATAGCCGTGCTCGGCCATCCGCTCCTCGACTTGTTTGAGCTGTTCGGCGTCGACGAAAACCTTGAGATCGCCGGGGTCGGTGAAGTCGATCTGGGTGGCGAAGAACGTCGCGCTCGAAATTCGTTTGTCGCCAACCGAGGTCATGTAGGCAAGGGTCGCCGCAAGCAGGGTTCCCCCGACGCAATAGCCGATCGCCGCGACCTCGCGCTCGCCGGTCGCCTGCTCGATGCAATCGAGCGCCGTAAGGATGCCCTCGCGCATATAGCTGTCGAAATCCTTGGCGGCGTGGCGTTCGTCCGGATTGACCCAGGATATAACAAAGACGGTCAATCCCTGCGCTGTGGCCCAGCGGATGAACGATTTCTCGGGATTGAGGTCGAGAATGTAAAACTTGTTGATCCACGGCGGCACGATCAGGAGCGGGCGCTGATAGACCTCGGTCGTGGTCGGCTCGTACTGGATGAGCTCGATCAACTCGTTGCGGAAGATCACCTTGCCGGGGGTCGCAGCGAGATTGACGCCGAGCTTGAACGCGCGTGTGTCGGACTGGCGTATGCGCAAGGTTCCGTGCCCGGCCTGGATGTCCTCGGCCAGCATCTTGAGACCGCGCACGAGGTTCTCGCCGCTTTCGGCGAGCGTCGTGCGCATGAGCTCCGGATTGGTCGCGACGAAGTTCGAGGGCGACAGCGCCGCAGTGACCTGGCGCAGGTAGAATTGCGCCTTGTCGCGATCGTGCGGCTCGAGCTCGTCGGCATGCTTGACCAGATCGTCCGCCCAGCGCGTGGTCAGGACGTATGCCTGCTTGATGAAATCGAAATACGGATTGTCGCGCCACGCGGAGTCGGCGAAGCGCTTGTCGGAGGACTCGGGCGGGGCGATGGGCTCGGCCGTCTCGCCTTGCAGCCGATGCAGCGTCGCCGCCCAGAGATCGACGAACCGGCTCGTCAGCGCCGTTTGGGCGGCAAACGCCCGCTGGGGCTCGGCCATGTAATACTCGGCCACCCGGCCGATCGATCGCACCATCTCGCCGATATCGTCAGCGATCGTGGTCTTGATCTCGCCGCTCTGCCTTGGAGCCAGGTAGGCGGCCAGCGCCTTTCCGCCCAGCTCGATTGCCTGAGCGATGTTGTGGGCGAGCGCCTCGACGTCGGGCGTCGGAAGAGGGGCGCCTTCGACTGAAGGTTTGGCAGGGGCGCTAGCGGGAGGCCCGGCGCTTGCCGAGGGCTCGGGTCGCGCCACGGGCGCCGGCTTCGGCGCAGCCTGCGTCGCGCGAGAGGCTTTGAGCGGTTTCGCGGGCGCGGGCGCGGTTTGGATTTCGCTTAGGCTTCGGCGCTCGGCTCGCCGGGGCGCGGGCGTCCTGCTTTTCGCGGCGGGGGACGGGGTGGCCGGATCGGGCGCCGCTTTTGCGGTCTTGGCCGCTGCCTTGCCGCGTTGCGAAAGGATTTTCAGCGGAGGCGCCTTGGCTTCAAGCAAAGGGCGAGGCCCTTCGCCGGTCGGCCAGCCGGTGGCGCGGCTCGAGGACGGCCTTTTGGTCGCTGCCTTTAGCGGCTCGGATATCGTCGGCGCCCCCTGCTTTCTCGAACTGGTCTTGGCCATGAAAAGCGTTTCCCGTCGTCCCCAGGCGTGAGGCCCGGTCCCGTTTTGGTCATAATAGGTCACTACGGCTTGGCTACGCCATCAGACTTTTCGGAACGAAAAATGTTTTGCACGATTCGCACCGGGCGCGACCGATACTGGCGGTTCGCCTCGGCGGGCCTCATCGGCCTCGCGGGGCTGGTCGCGTCCGCTAACGCAGGGCGGGCGCAGGAGCAGGGGAACGTCCTGCAACAGGGCCAAAACATCCTCAAGCAGGGAGCCAAGCTCCTGGGCTTTGCGACCGACATCGCGCCGCCGGCCGATTTCGTCGCCAAGTCGCGGCCCGCCGGCGACCCCGACTTCATTCCCGTCTTTCAGCCGCCGCCGGAGCCGGCGCTGCCGGCATTGAAGGATAACGATCTCAAGGCAGTGAAAACCGACCTCGACGCCCTCCAGAAGAAGCATGACGCGCTGCGCCAAGCCTACCCGCCGGCCGCAAAGGCGCTGGCGGAAGCGGAAGCGGCGAAGAAAAAGCCGAAGACGAACGTTCCCAACGCGCAGCAATAGCGATATCCCGTTTGCGGCGCGCAGGCTTCCGATGCTAACTGAGCATCGGCGCGGAAGCCGACGAAGCGGGAAACGATTCAAGGGCCATTTGCTGAAATGAGCGACTTTCACCGGGTGCGGCGCTTGCCGCCTTA
Organism: uncultured Alphaproteobacteria bacterium; assembly: GCA_963806935.1. Taxonomy (GTDB): domain Bacteria; phylum Pseudomonadota; class Alphaproteobacteria; order Rhizobiales; family Beijerinckiaceae; genus Roseiarcus. Next base: position 106,724 of record CAWEAT010000011.1, on the reverse strand, counting down.
CGTCTTCGAGCAAGTCAACACGCTCAAGGCCAAGGCGCGCGCCGGCGGAGCCGACATCGTCGATCTCGGCATGGGCAATCCCGACCTGCCCGCGCCCCGGCATGTGATCGACAAGCTTGTCGAGACAGTCGGCAAGCCGCGCACCGATCGTTACTCGGCCTCGAAAGGCATCGCCGGCCTGCGTCGCGCCCAGGCCGGCTATTACGCCCGCCGTTTCGGGGTCAAGCTCGATCCGGACATCCAAATCGTCGCGACGCTGGGCTCCAAGGAAGGCTTCGCCAACATGGCGCAGGCGATCACCGCGCCGGGCGATGTTGTTCTGGTGCCTAACCCTTCCTACCCGATCCACGCATTCGGTTTCTTGATGGCGGGGGGCGTCATCCGCTCCGTGCCTGCCGAGCCGGGCCCCGAGTTCTTCACTGCGGTCGAGCGCGCGATCATGCATTCGATCCCGAAGCCGATCGCGGTCGTCGTCTGCTATCCGTCCAACCCGACGGCGATGGTCGCGTCGCTCGATTTCTACAAGGATCTGGTGCTGTTCGCGAAGAAGCACGAAATATTCGTGCTCTCCGACATTGCCTACGCCGAAGTCTATTTCGACGGCGAACCGCCGCCGTCAATCCTTCAGGCGCCCGGCGCCTTCGAGGTTGCGGTCGAGTTCACCTCGATGTCGAAGACCTATTCGATGGCCGGGTGGCGGATCGGATTCGCGGTCGGCAACGAGCGGCTCCTGGCGGCGCTGGCTCGGGTCAAGTCCTATCTCGACTACGGCGCCTATACCCCGATTCAGGTCGCCGCCGCCGCGGCGCTCAACGGCCCGGACGACTGCGTGCGCGAGATGCGCGCGACGTACAAGCGCCGCCGCGACGTGATGATCGAAAGCTTCGCCGCCGCCGGCTGGCCGATCGCGAAGCCGAGCGCCTCGATGTTCGCCTGGACCCCGGTTCCGGAGCGTTTCCGCCATCTCGGCAGCCTCGAATTTGCAAAGCTCCTGATCGAGAAGGCCGATGTCGCGGTCGCGCCGGGCATCGGTTTCGGCGAGCACGGCGACGATTTCGTCCGCCTGGCGCTGGTCGAGAACGAGCAGCGCATCCGTCAGGCCGCGCGAGGCGTGAGGCGCTTCTTCGAAAGCGCCGACAAGACGCTGCACAATGTGGTGAAGCTCAAGAAGCAGGCGTGACGGCGGAATCGAAGCCCTTTCCGATCAGCTCAACTCCAGCTCCTCCAGCCTGAGCGCGAACGCCTCCGGCGCGATGAGCGGCACGAGTCGGTCTGCGGGGCCGAAGTCGCGCGCACTGCGATAGCCGTCCGAGGCCGGCTCGCGGAAGACGCGCGTCGTCAGGCGAACGGCGTCGATGACCCAGAGTTCGCGGACGCCGAAGCTCGCATAGAGCGCCGCCTTGCGCCCGATGTCATAGCGCAGGGACGAGTCGGCGATCTCGACGACCAACAGCACGCTCGCGCCAGCAAGTCCCTCCAAACCTGTCGCGCGGGGATAGATCACGACGTCCGGCTCGAGATAGGTGTCCTCGCCCAGTCGAAACGTCGTTTCCTGCGCGACCACGCAATTCTCGGGTCGGGCCCGAATCCAGCGGTCGACGAGCCCGATCTTGACCGCTTCGTGGCGTCTTCCCTTCGGTGACATCGGAACCAATTCCCCCCCGATCAGTTCGACCCGCTCGTCCTCCTCCATCACCCCGGCCGCGACCATTGCCTCGACCTCGGCGACGGTGAAGCGGCGGCGCGGCAGGCCTTCCGCTGCCGACGTGACCCGGGCGGCCGATCCCATGGCTCAAACACTCCTCTTCCCTCGGCGGGGCCCGTGCGCCCTTCGCTTTCTCAAGTCTACTACCATGCTCGGCGAACGGCGTCGCGAGGTCCAAATACGAGGCGGACCATTGCCGCTTGTGGTAGTCGCGGGATAATCCCGGCCGATGGCGACAACCACTCCCTCGCTCGAAATCCGCCCCGCCGAGCCGAAAGACGCGGCGAACATCCGCGACCTGACTCGCGCGGCCTATGCCAAATGGATCGCGCTGATCGGCCGCGAGCCGCTGCCGATGCAGGCGGATTACGACCGCGCCGTCCGCGAGCACGCAATCGATCTCCTGCACGACGACGGCGCGCTTGTGGGCCTCATCGAGACGATCCCACGGTCCGATCATCTCTGGATCGAGAATGTCGCGGTCGCGCCGGGCCGGCAGGGCAGGGGCTATGGCCGCATGCTGCTCTCGCATGTGGAGGCGCGCGCCGCCGAATCGGGACTTTACGAGATCCGCCTCGTGACCAATGCGGCCTTCACAGCCAATCTCGCGCTCTACGCGCGACTCGGCTACGCGGTCGTCGGCGCCGAGCCGTTCCGAGGCGGGACGGCGGTCACCATGATGAAGCGGGTCGGCGCGGAGCCAAAGGGGCGAGGGCCGAGAGCGTGAAGCGATCCGGCTTGAGAGCTCTATCCCGCCTCACGCAACGCGGCTCAGGCTCGCTCGCTCGCCGCCGAGATTCCGCTGCATCGTCCGGCAGTACCAGTCGACGAATTGCGTGACCCCGCCTTCTTGAACAGGAGAATAGGGACCGGGCTCGTAAGCGGGAGAGCGAATGCCGATCTGGTTCTCTTCCACGACGCGGCGATCCTGGTCGTTGGTGGTTAGCCACACGTGGGTCAACTCCTCGACCGAATAATCCTTGCCCTCGACGGCGTCCTTGTGGACCAGCCATTTCGTCCTGACCTGGGTTTGCATCGGACCTATCGGCAACACCTGGAACGAAACCGCGTGATCGCCCAACACGTGATTCCACGTTGAGGGATAATGGAAGATCAGGAGCGAGCCGATGTTCGGCTCGGTAACGTCATCGCTTAGAGGACGCGCAACCGCGGCGCGCCCCGACATGGTGTAGCTGACCGCGTCGCCCAGAAGGGGGATCCTGCTCGTCCGATACTGACCTGATTCCGACAGCCGGAAGACGCTGGGTAGCCCCGCCGCCTCGCATCGTTCGCTATGAGCAACGACTTCCGCGTCGCCGACGACGCCGTCAATTCCCGAAACGGTCGGCCTGTCGTTGAAAGTTCGGCAGAGCTCCGGATGATTCGCCGCGCAGTGAAAGCACTCGCGGTTGTTCTCCCAGACGAGCTTCCAGTTGCCGTTCTCGACGATCGTGCTCTCGAAAGCGACCTTGGCGTCAGCGATCCTGTGGGCGGACAGATAGGGCTCCGCCAGCGCTCGGAAAGGTTCGAAGCTGGGCGCGACCTGCGCGACGCTAACGAAGATATATCCGCCGACGCTCTCGCAGTGGACGGGTTTGAGGCCGAACTGCGTCTTGTCCAGTTCGGCGTCGGCATGACGGGCGCGAATCAGGCTCCCGTCCAAATCATAGGTCCATTGATGATAGGGGCAGACGAGCCGCTTCACCGCGCCCTTCGCCGCCGGACAGATGCGCGATCCGCGATGCCGGCATGAATTGTGGAGAGCGCGGATCGCGCCGTCGCGGCCCCGCAGCACGATGATCGGATAGTCGCCGATCTGCATCGTGAAGTAGTCGCCGGGCGCCGGGATCTCGCAATCATGGCCGGCGAACATCCAGTCGCGGTAGAAGATCGTTTCGAGATCGAGCCGGTAGAACTCGGGATCGGTGTAAAATCTCCGATCGAGGCTCATGCCGTCGCGTCGAGCCTGCAGTTCGGCGAGCATGGTGTCGGCCGTGTTCATCTCAGCATCCCGGATCGGAGCGGGCGGAATTGCCCGTTGCCCTGACGGTCGTCGGCCCCCCGCATGAGGGCGCCGCAATCCCCGAGGCGTCAGCCTCCCCCGGCCGTATCGACCTCACCTGGTCGTAGCCTTTGAGGTTTAGAAGACCAACAATCCGAGCCAGCTCAAGACGAATATTCCGATGCTGACATAACCGAGGACACCGAATCATCGTTGATCGCGCCGATCGCGCCACGCAGCTGCCACCGTTGGATCACGCCAAGCTTGTCGCCGATCAGGTTCAAGATTTCGAGCCCGCGGATCACGCCGCGACTGAACCTGCGGGCGGCGTGCTCTTACGGGCCGCGCTAAGCTCTTTGATCGGGCACAGCGATCCGGGGCAGGAATTTGACACCGTGCCGGTTCCGGGTATCATCTTCTGCGCGCAATGCCTCAAGCGCAGAAATCGGTGGAAATCCGATGCGGTCGCGCCACTGTGATCGGCTCCTCGGCCGAAAGTCAGACCTGCTCCTGAGGCTAAGCGAGTTCTCGCATGGGGACGCGAATTCCCTGAGGAGTTGTGATTCGATGACCACCGCCACAAATCTCGCGCCGACTGCTGGCGTCGCCGCGATTCCGGTCAAGGACGTTCTCCCGTGGGTCATCTTCGCGGGTCTTATTTGTTTGCTCGGCGTCTATTTCGTCGGCGCCGAACAGGGCGCGACCTCGATTTTCAAGGGCATGTACGTGCACGAATTCGTGCACGACAGCCGCCATCTGCTCGGCTTCCCCTGCCACTGACAGCGTAAGCGGGCCCACGTCGGGCGTGCTTTTTATCGGGAAGACATGCGTTGGCTTCGCCCCGCGACGGCCCGGTCTATGACCGCGCCAGGGCCGGCTTGGATCGAGGATCAATACGATGACAACCGGATCTTTGTTGTGGCGGGGAATGATCGTCGGGTTCGTCGCCGGCCTGCTCGCTTTCGGCATATTGAAAACGATGGGTGAGCCTGCGGTCGACAAGGCCATCGCCTTTGAGAGCGCGATGGACGAGGCGAAAGCGAAGGCCGAGCACGACGCTGCGGTGGCGAAAGGCGAAAACCCGGGTCCGATCGTTGAAGAGCCGGAGCTCGTGAGCCGAGCCGTTCAAGGCGGCATCGGTCTCTTTACCGGGGCTATGACCTACAATGTCGCCTTCGGAGGTTTGTTCGCGCTGGCTTTCGCCATCTGCTACGGCCGGATCGGCGATTGGAGTCCCCGCTTGACCGCAGCAGTGCTGGCGCTCAGCGGCTTCATCGCCGTTTACGCCGTCCCGATCCTCAAATATCCGGCCAATCCGCCCTCGATCGGCAACCCCGACTCGATTGGGATGCGCACTGCGATCTACTTCGGGATGATTCTCTTGTCACTGGCCTCGATGATCGCCGCCTGGAATGTCCGGAACCGCCTCGTTGCTGAGCACGGCTCGTGGAACGCAACGCTGATCGGGGCGGCGGTCTATGTCGTCGCGGTGGTCATTTTCGCGTTTGCGATGCCCCCGCTGAACGAGGTGCCGGACGGCTTCCCCGCCGTGGTGCTCTGGCAGTTCCGCATGGCCTCCCTCGGCGCACAAGCGATCATGTGGACGGTAATCGGACTCGGCTTCGGGGCGTGGGTCGAGCACGATTTCGCTTCGGCAAAGCAAACGAGGCTCCGGACGGCCTGAGCCAGGCGCGCGGGTCATGACTGTCCGTCTTGACCTCCTCGCGCACGGCGCTTCGTCAGCGACCCGGGCCGCGCGCTTTCCTGATGACGAGGCGCTCGAAGCGTCCGCAGTCGCCACTCTCGATGCGTTAAGAGGACGGCTCCGATCCTATGGCAGCGTGCTAACCTCTCCCTCCCGCGCCGCGCACGAGACGGCAGTGACCCTTGGTCTCAAGGCTGACGTCGAGAACGCGCTGAGGGATTGCGACTATGGACGTTGGCGCGGTCTCGCAGTGGCTGATGTCGCCGCACAAGAGCCGGAAGAGTTCGCGGCATGGCTCGGCGATCCCATCGCTGCGCCGCATGGCGGCGAGTCGCTCGCCGCGCTGATCGAGCGGGCAAGCGTCTGGCTTGACCGTTCGCTGACGCGGCGAGGCGCAACGCTGGCCGTCACGCACGCCGCGGTCGTTCGCGCCGCGATCGTGAGCGCTCTGGGCGCCGGTTCGTCGGCCTTTTGGCGGATCGATGTCGCGCCGCTCTGGGTTGCGCGGCTAACCGGTCACGCCGGACGCTGGAACCTGGCCGCGCTCGGCGCCTTGGGACCGCGGTCGTGATCCGCCTCCTCTCCGCATTGGCCGCGGTCATCGCCCTGCTCTTGACGTCGCCAAGCGAAGCGCATCGGATTCCCGCGAGCGGCGGACCGCCTCCCACTGGAATCGCCATACCCAGCCTTACGCACGGCCAGATGGCGGTGATCGCCGACAATTTGTCCAGCATTCGCGCGCTGGCCGGGAGCCAGATCGGGCTCGACATGACCACGTGGCGGTTGGAGGACTATCTGAACCTCCAGTCCTTCGCCTGCCTGTGGGGGGTTGTTCCCGGCAGCATCGCGGATGAGTCGAGCCCATTCAACGAATGCGCCCATGCCTATCTCGCGGCCGCGCAGGCCCTTCTCCTGCATCTGCGCAAGGCGCCGGGCGTCGATCACGACGCGGTCGGTGCGCTCATTGGCAGGATCGAGACGGAGATGCTGGCCAACGGCGCTTCACTGAGCCTTTGCCGCTTCAGCGACGAGCCATTCAACACTAACCAAATCATCTTTCCTCGCTGGAGGGAAATTCCCTCGCACCCGCCCACCGCTGGTTTCGCTGCAGCGGTGCTCGCGGCGATCGCCGGAATGGCGTGGACCGCGTGGCCCAAGCGGATCCTGCGGCCGCCGGAACGCGCCGGCGCTTAGCCTTGCTCACCTCACGGCTCGGGGGTAGCGCAGCCGCCGGATAAGGGGCGCCCGACGGGGGAGCCGCCGCGTAGACGCCGTTAGCTCGTCGCGACCTCGATCTCGTCGTAACCCTTGGCGCGGTAGATGAGGAATGAGATCAGCCAGCTCAGCACAAAGATCCCGACAACGATGTAGCCGAGAATGCCGAAATTGTCGTTGATCGCCCCGATCGCGCCCCAGAAGCCGCCGCCATCGGTGAGGCCGAGCTGATCGCCGATCAGGTTGAGCACTTCGAGCCCGCCTACGACGACGGCGACGATGACCGAGACGGCTGTAATCGTCAGGTTGTAGTAGAGCTTCCGGATCGGCTTGACGAAAGCCCAGCCGTACGCTCCGACCATCAGCACGCTATCGGTCGTATCCATCAATGACATGCCGGCGGTGAACAGCGCCGGAAAGACGAGAATCGACCAGATCGACATGCCCTGCGCGGCCTGAGCCGCCGAGATGCCGAGCAGGCCGACTTCGGTCGCCGTGTCGAAGCCAAGGCCGAACAGCACGCCGAGCGGATACATGTGCCAGCTTCGCTCGATCAGGTGGAAAAAGCGGCGCAGGACGCGCCCCATGAACCCGCGCTTCGACAGCATGAGATCGAGGTCCTCGTCGACGAAATTGCCGCCGCTCTTCACGGTTCGAAAAGTGCGGTAAATCGAAACGAGGACGAGAATATTGGCGATGGCGATGGCGAACAGAAACGTCGCCGACACCAGCGTGCCGACCACGCCGCCGATCGTCCTGAAATTCTCGAACCTCGACTGGAGCGCGGTGGCCGTGATGGCGATCGCGATCGAAAGCAGGACTACGATCGTCGAGTGGCCGAGGGAAAAGAAAAAGCCGGCCGCGACCGGTCGCTTGCCTTCCTGCATCAGCTTGCGGGTGACGTTGTCGATGGCGGCGATATGGTCGGCGTCGAACGCGTGGCGCAGACCGAATGTGTAAGCGAGCATCGCCGTGCCGAGCAGGATCGGGTAGTTGCGAAAGGCCGACAGGGCCCAAAGCCAGGCGGCGACATTCGCCCCGATCAGCAGGACATAGATCCCGATAATCCTAGCGCGCAGACTGGCGCCGCCGTCGCTGAAGAGCTTGGACACCGCGTCGTTGAGCATGGCTTCCCCTAACTTCATGCCGCCGATTGGTCGAGGTTAGATTTTCGGATGGGTGTGCGCATGTCTGTGCGAGGCGCCGCCATGTTCGTGCGTCGCCGTATCGATCGAGACGGGCACGAAACTGACCTGGCCGTGGGTGACGCCCCGCTCGGCGATGATCGTTTTCGCGAATTCGCGAATCTTTGCGGCTTCGCCGCGAAGCACGGCGACCTCAAGACAGCTGTCATGGTCGAGATGGACGTGCATCGTCGCGACCTGATGGCCATGATGCTCGTGATGCACGTCGGTCAGCCGCTTCGCCAGCTCGCGGGCGTGGTGGTTGAAGACATAGGAGAGCGTCGCGACGCAATCGCCGGAAAGGCTCTGATCGATGCGGGCGCGCTTGAGGCCGAGGCGCGCGAGATCGCGCACGGCTTCGGAGCGGTTGTCGTACCGCTCGCTCTCCATGAACGCAGCGAGCTCGGCGGCGAATTCGTCGGAGACGCTGATCGTGATCCGCTCCACGGATGCGCTTCCCGAAAGGTATGACGTTCTTGGAAGATCAGCATACACAGGCGACGACGCAGGGCAAGATCAAGTCCTGCCCGCGACGGGCGCGCTGGCGCTTGACGGCCTGCGCGGACGGTTCCACGATTGCGGGCATGAAAACCGCGCCGCGAAAATTCGAGCTGACGGCGGACATCCTGCTCAGGGCCTATTCGATCGGCGTCTTTCCGATGGCCGAGAGCCGCGACGCCAAGGAATTGTTCTGGGTCGAGCCGCACGAGCGCGGAATCTTCCCGCTTGATGGGCTTGTTGTCTCGCGGAGCCTCGCAAAGACAGTGCGGGCGGACCGATACAGGGTCGTGGCCGACCGTGCGTTCGAGGCGGTTGTGCGGGCCTGCGCGGAGCGCGAGAAGACCTGGATCAACGACGAGATCGTGCGGCTCTATTGCGAATTGCACGCCGCCGGCCACGCCCATTCGCTCGAGGTTTACGATGGCGATCAGCTGGTCGGCGGCCTTTATGGCGTGAGCCTGCGCGGCGCCTTTTTCGGCGAAAGCATGTTCCATCGCGCCCGCGACGCGTCGAAGGTTGCGCTCGTGCATCTGTTCGCGCGCCTTAATCTCGGAGGTTTCCGGCTGCTCGACGCGCAATTCTCGACTGAGCACCTTGCGAGCCTCGGCGCGGTCGAGGTTTCGCGCGAGGCGTTTCGGCTGCGGCTGGCCGAAGCTCTCCAGATCGAGGGCAATTTCGGCGCTTGGCCGGCGTCCGTCGCGATGCCCGGCGCCGCGGCGCTGAGCCGCGCTCGCGGCGGCGGCGGCACGGAAGTTGCGACTGGTGAATTACCGAGGCGAAGCGTCGTTCGAGCCTGACGGCGTTCATTTCTGAGGTTTGGGCAGGCGGAATGGCGGCGTTCGACGAGATGGGGATTGCCGGCGGTCCGACGAGGCCGCTCTATCATCAGGTCGCGCGCTGGCTTGACGAGACGCCGCCCGAGCTCCTCGCCTCGCGCCGCGCCCAGGCCGAATTCATGTTCCGCCGGATCGGCATCACCTTTGGCGTCTACGGCGACAAGGACGCTGCCGAGCGGCTCATTCCATTCGACATCGTGCCGCGCCTCATCTCGCGCGCCGAGTGGCGCAAGCTCGAGGCCGGTCTCACCCAGCGGGCGAAAGCGCTCAACCTCTTCCTCAAGGACGTCTACGGGCCGCGCGCGATCCTCAAGGAGAAGATCGTTCCGCACGAATTGATCGTGCGCAACCCGTTCTATCGGCCGGAAATGATCGGCTGGAGCGCGCCCCACGACATCTGGGTCCACATCGCCGGCATCGATATCGTGCGGGTGGACGACGAGGAATTCTACGTCCTCGAAGACAACGCTCGCACGCCGTCGGGCGTGTCGTACATGCTCGAGAACCGCGAAGTAACGATGCGCCTCCTGCCGGACCTGTTTGCGCGCCACGCCGTCGCCCCGGTCGACGATTATCCGGACCAATTGCTCGCCTGCCTGCGCTCGGTAGCGCCGCGGCAGAACGGCGGCGAGGCGACAATCGTGATCCTGACTCCGGGCGCGTTCAATTCGGCCTATTATGAGCACTCGTTCCTTGCCGATAAGCTCGGCGTCGAACTGGTCGAGGGCCGTGACCTGTTCGTCGACGACGACCAGGTGTTCATGCGAACCACGCTCGGGCCGCGCCGGGTTGATGTGATCTACCGGCGGGTCGACGATGATTTTCTCGATCCCCTGGTCTTCAATCCAGCCTCGGTTTTGGGCGTGCCGGGACTCGTCGGCGCCTATTTGGCTGGCAATGTGACGATTGCAAACGCAATCGGCACCGGAATTGCCGACGATAAAGCGATTTACAGCTATATACCGGACCTCATCCGGTTCTATCTTTCCGAGGAGCCGCTGCTCAAAAATGTGCCAACCTATCGTTGCCGGGAGCCCGCGTCGCTGAAATACGTCATGGAGCGCCTCGACCAACTCGTGGTCAAGGAGGTCAACGGGTCGGGCGGTTACGGTATGCTGGTCGGCCCGCACGCAAGCGCCGCCCAGCGCGAGCAGTTCGGAGCCAAGATCATGGCCGATCCGAACAACTATATCGCCCAGCCGACGCTGGCGCTCTCGACCTGTCCGGCCTCGTTCGAGAGCGGCGTGTCGCCGCGCCATGTGGACTTGAGGCCGTTTGTGCTCTCGGGCTCGGACGGCGTGCGCATCGTGCCAGGCGGCCTTACCCGTGTCGCGCTGAAGGAGGGTTCGCTGGTCGTCAACTCGAGCCAGGGCGGCGGGACCAAGGACACCTGGATCGTCGACGACCTGGAAGGCCAGGCCTGACCTCGATGCTCGCGCGCACCGCCGACAACCTGTTCTGGCTCGCCCGCTCGATGGAGCGGGCGGATTACATCGCCCGCACCATCGAGGCGACGCTTCGACTCGAATATCTGCCCAAGACCGACTCGGAGAAGGTCGGCGAATGGGAGGGCGCCCTCAACGCGGCCGGCGCCTACGACAGCTTCGTCGACAAGCACGGCGAACTCGACGAGGAAGCGGCGATCGAATACCTGACCTTCGACCTCTCAAATGCGTCGTCGATCCGCAATTGCCTCGAGAATGCGCGCGCCGCGGGACGTGCGGTGCGGACCGCGCTCACCGCCGAGACATGGACCGCGATCAACGACGCCTGGCTCCAGCTCAAGCGCTTCGAGACCACCCGCGGCCGAAATCGGTCGCTCGATCGCGAGGAGCTGATGCGCTTCCTCGACTATGTGAAGAAGGCGTCGCTCGATTTCGACGGCTCGTGCTACCGCACGATGCTGCGCAACGACGCCTACTGGTTCAATCGGCTCGGCATTTTCGTCGAGCGCGCCGACAACACGGCGCGCCTGCTCGACGTCAAATATCACCTGCTCCTGCCCTCGACCGAGACCGTCGGCGGCCCGCTCGATTACTTCCAGTGGGTGGCGATCCTGCGCGCGGTCTCGGCTGCGACCGCCTATCATTGGGTCTATCGCGACCGGGTCAAGCCGTGGCTGATCGCCGACCTCCTGATCCTCAAGGCGGCGATGCCGCGCTCTCTCGTCTCCTGCTACGAGAGCATCGACCGCGCGCTCGATGCGCTCGCCCGCGAAGACGGGCGCAGCGGCGTCGCCCAGCGCCAGGCGCGGGCGATGTACGCCAGGCTCGAGCGTTCGAGCATGACCGAGATTTTCCAGGGCGGGCTGCACGAGTTCATCACCGAGTTCATCGAGGACAACGCGCGCCTGTCGACCACCATCTCCGAGCAATATCTCTTCACCTGAGAAAGGCCACGTGGCCCCGACATGCGGATCAGGGTTTCGCACGAGATCATCCACCGCTTCTCCCCGCCGGCCCGCACGGTCAACCAGATCCTGCGGCTGACGCCGCTTTCGTTCGACAGCCAATACGTCCTGCGCTGGCGGACCGACGTCGACGCCGATGGCGCGCTGAGGCAGAGCGAGGACGCGCATGGCAATGCGGTCATGTCCTATTCCTACCACGGACTTATCGAACGCCTCGCGATCCGCGCTGCGGGCGAGGTGGAGACGAGCGACGCGGCGGGCGTGGTCCGGGGCGCAGTCGAACGGCTGCCGGCGGAGATGTATCTGCGCGAGAGCCCGCTCGCTCACGTCAACGGGGCGCTGCGCGGCTTCGCCGCAGAGGCGACAAATGGCGCGGCCGATCCCCTCGAACTCCATGCATCGATTGATGGGCGCGCTGCACGAGGCGTTGCCCTATCACCCCGATGACAAGGACGCCGCCGGCTCCGCGGTTGAGGCCTTTGCTCTGCAGCGCGGTCGAGCGCGCGACTTCGCTCACATCTTCATCGCCTGCGCGCGCTTTCTCAGGGTTCCGGCGCGCTTCATCTCCGGCTATCGCGTGGCCGGAGAGGAAGCGGGCCCTGCCGGCTTGCATGAATGGGCCGAGGTCAATCTTCCCGCGTTGGGATGGGTCGCCTTCGATGCGACCGCGCCGATTTGCCCCGACGAGCGCTATATACGGGTCGCGGTCGGCTTCGACGGCCAGGACGGCGCGATGACCCGAAGCGCACACAGCGGCGGGGAGGAGAAAATCGAGACCGCGATCCTCGTCGAGCAGGCGCGCGCCCAGAGCCAGGCGTGAGCGGAAAGGGGCTTCGCAGCGGGAGCCTCTTTGAAGAGGTTCCAGCCCGCGGGGACATCGAGGAGACCGCGATTCTCGCTGAACTTCCCGGCGCCCGCATCGAGCGGATCGTCTCGACGGGGCAGGCGAGCCCGCCCGGCTTCTGGTACGACCAGGACCGGACGGAATGGGTCGTCGTCCTCGCGGGTTCGGCGGGCCTCATGATCGAAGGCGAATCCGCGCCGAGGATACTTGCCCCAGGCGACTACATCGAGCTTCCGCCGCACGTTCGTCACCGAGTGGAATGGACCGACGCCGATGAGCCGACGGTCTGGCTCGCCGTCCACGCAAAATGAGGAACGGCCAAAGCGGGTTTGGCCGGTGCGCAGTTGTTCACCGATCTGGCCCTTGATTGCCGAGGCATGAACTCCCCGACGTTATCGTGTAAGTTGTGAATTGAGGCCGTTCGCGCGAATCGGCGCTCCGGGGTTTGGCGCGTCTCACCTGACTCGATCTTGCCGGTGCCGCGGAGGCAAACGCGTGAATTCCATCGCGAGAACCGTCATCGATCGCCATCCTTGCCTTCGTTAGCGGGCTCCTCGGGCTTCCTGTTGCAATGGCTGTTGCCGGTTCAGGTTGTCACCGATGCGAAGGGCATGGTTGGGTCGATCATCGGCCTCGTGATTCTATTGCTCGCGCTCGTCCTCGGCCTTCTGGTCTGGACCAGCTACGGCGTCTACACGAACCAAAACGCCGGTCTCGCAGTCGCTGGGGCCGGTGATCCTGCAGCTCGACTTCGCGCTTGAGCAATATGGGCCGGAAGCGCGCGCTGGACGCGATCTGTTGCGCCACGCGGTGGTGCATGCGCGCGACCGGCTCTGGGGCGGCAAGTCGAGCGGCGTCGCGCCTTACGCGCAGGCGCGCGCAGATTTGCAGGATATCGCCGCCTTTTTTGGCGGCCTCAAGCCGGCCGACGATCGCCAGAAGGAGCTCATCGCAACCGCGAAGCCGATTCTTCGTTCAGGTCATTCAAACGACCTTGCTCATGAGCCGACAATTGGCAAGTCCGGTGCCGAAGCTGCTCCTGTTCGTTGTGGTCGGATGGTCGGCGCTGCTGTTCCTGAGCTTTGGATTCCTGAACGCGTTCAACCCGGTCAGCGTCGCCGCGGTCGCGCTGGGATCGATCGCTGTCGCGAGCGCCATTTTCATGATTCTCGAGTTCAGCCAGCCCTATTCCGGCCTCGTTCGCATTTCGCCGGTCGGCGTCGACAACCTTATCGCTACGCTCGGCCGCTGAGGACGCCGCGACCGCGTCTCGACAGGCCGCAGCGCCTCGGGCAATCTCCGCTTCCCGGCGCGGCTGTGACGACCATGCGCGCTGCGTAAGGACCCGCCCGTGTATCCAGGCCAGTACGCTCGATCGCGCGCCGATCAGCCCGCCGTCGTGATGGCGGCGTCAGGCGAAGCGATCAGCTATGGCGAGCTCGAAGCGCGCAGCAATCGCCTGGCGCATCTCCTGCGCTCGGCCGGCCTTAAACGGCTCGACCACTATGCGATCTTCATGGAGAACCATTCGCGGTTCGTCGAGTGCTGCGCGGCCGGCGAGCGCGCGGGCCTCTACTACACCTGTGTCAATTCGTATCTGACCGCGCCCGAGCTCGCCTTTATCGTCAACAACAGCCTGTCGAGAGTGCTCATCACGTCGCAGGCGAAGCGCGACGTCGCGCTCGCGGCGCTGGTCGATTGCCCCAGGGTGGAGCTCTGTCTCATCGTCGACGGACCCGGCGAAGGGACGCGCGTGCGCAATCTCGGCGAGGCGACGGCCGACTGCCCTTCAAGCCCAATCGCCGACGAGGCGCTGGGCGCAGCGATGCTCTATTCCTCCGGCACGACCGGCAGACCGAAGGGCGTGCTGCGTCCCCTGCCTGACCGGTCGCCCGCCGATCCGTTGTCGTTGATCGCCGCGCGGCTCAATTTCTGGCGATTTCGCGAAGGCCAAATCTACCTTTCGCCCGCGCCGCTCTATCACTCGGCGCCGCAGGCGGGCGTCAGCGGGACGATCAGGCGCGGCGGAACGGTCATCGTCATGGAGCGGTTCGATGCGGAACGCTTCCTTGCGCTCGTCGAGCAATATCGCGTCACCCACACCCAGCTTGTTCCGACGATGTTCTCGCGCATGCTGAAGCTGCCGGAAGCGGTTCGCCGGGCGTTACGATCTCACGTCGCTCGAGGTCGCCGTCCACGCCGCGGCGCCCTGTCCGATCCCGGTCAAGCGGGCGATGATCGACTGGTGGGGGCCGATCATCCTCGAGTATTACAGCGCCACCGAAGCCATGGGCATGACGCTCTGCGACAGCGCGGAATGGCTCGCCCATCCGGGCACCGTCGGCAAGCCGGTCTACGGGGAGCTTCACGTTCTCGACGCCGAAATGCGGGAGGTTCCGCCTCGCCAGACCGGCAAGCTGTGGTTCAAGACCGCTTCGCCGTTCGAATATTTCAACGATCCGGCCAAGACCGCCGAGGCGAATTCGCCCGACGGCACGATGAGCACGGTCGGCGACATCGGTTATGTCGACGAGGACGGCTACGTCTATCTGACCGACCGGGCGTCGTTCATGATCATTTCCGGCGGGGTCAACATCTATCCGCAGGAGTGCGAGAACCTGCTGATCACTCATCCCAAGGTGGCTGACGCCGCCGTGTTCGGCGCGCCGAACGAGGAAATGGGCGAGGAAGTCAAGGCGGTCGTGCAACTGGCGCCGGGCGTCGAGCCCGGCCCGGACATTGAGGCCGAGCTTATTCGCGACCATTCGCCCATCCCGAATGCTCCGCGCTCGACGACGCGCCGGGCTCTACTACACCTGCGTCAATTCGTACCTGACCGCGCCCGAGCTCGCCTATATCGTCAACAACAGCCAGTCGCGAGTGCTCATCACCTCGCAGACGAAGCGCGACGTCGCGCTCGCGGCGCTGGTCGATTGCCCCAGGGGCGAGCTCTGTCTCATCGTCGAGGAGCCCGGCGAAGGGACGCGCGTGAGCGGTCTCGCCGAGGCGGCGGCCGACTTGTCCTTCAAGCCCGATCGCCGACGAGACGCTGGGCGCGGCGATGCTCTATTCCTCCGGCACGACCGGCAGGCCCAAGGGCGTCCTGCGTCCGCTGCCTGAGAGGCCGCCCGCCGATCCGTTGCCGCTGATCGCCGTCGCGGCTTCGAATCTCTGGCGCTTTCGCGAGGGCCAGGTCTACCTTTCGCCCGCGCCGCTCTACCACTCGGCGCCGCAGGCGGCCGTCAGCGTGACGATCAGGCGCGGCGGCACGGTCATCGTCATGGAGCAGTTCGATCCGGAACGCTTCCTAGCAGCTCGTCGAGCGATACCGCGTCACCCACACGCAGCTGGTGCCGACGATGTTCTCGCGCATGCTGAAGCTGCCGGAGGACGGTGCGCCGGCGCTACGATCTCTCGTCGCTCGAGATCGCGCGTCCACGCCGCCGCGCCCTGCCCGATCCCGGTCAAGCGCACGATGATCGAATGGTGGGGGCCGATCATCCTCGAATATTACGCCGCCACCGAAGGCCATGGGCTTCTCGCTCTGCGACAGCGCCGATGGCTCGCTCATCCGGGCACGGTCGGCAAGTCGCTGCTACGGCGAGCTGCACATCCTCGACGACGAGATGCGCGAACTTCCGGCTCGGCGAGACCGGCAAGCTCTGGTTCAAGACCGCTTCGCCGTTCGAATATTTCAACGATCCGAAGAAGACGGCCGAGGCGAACTCCCCCGACCGCACGATGAGCACGGTCGGCGACATCGGCTATCTCGACGCCGACGGCTATCTTCTATCTCACCGACCGCAAGCCGTTCATGATCATCTCCGGCGGCGTGAACATCTATCCGCAGGAATGCGAGAACCTTCTGATCACCCATCCCAAGGTCGCCGACGCCGCCGTGTTCGGCGTGCCCAACGAGGAGCTGGGCGAGGAGGTGAAAGCCGTCGTGCAGCTCGCGCCCGGCTCGAGCCGGGCCCGGACGCTGAGCCGAGCTGATCGCCTTCTGCCGCGCCAATCTCGCCCATCCGAAATGTCCGCGCTCGATCGATTTCGAGCCCGAACTCCCGCGCCTGCCGACCGGCAAGCTCTACAAGGCCGCGCTGCGCGACCGCTATTGGCGGGGCCACAAAAGCCGGATCCTGTGAACTCCGCGGCGGGGCCGATAGCGTCGACTTCTTCTTGATGTACACCCATGGCGGCATCGACCCAAGCCAGTCTCGATGGGCATGTGGGACTTTCAGACTCGCGCCTGGTCCGGCTCGATGCGCTTTGGCCAGGCTGGGCAACAACTCAAAGTCTTCGCCACGTGTTCCTGCGACACGCTTGAAACCTTGGACGGACATTTCTGGGACCGAATGGGCTCGGCATTCGAGGAGGCGTCAAGCTCATGCTCGGAGCGCATGATCTCCTGTACGATGGCGATGCGCAGAAGGGCACTGAATTCGCAAGCCGAATGCAGGGCGGCGAGTCCATTGGCAACGCGTGGCTCGAGTCCGTCTGGTACGCCAACAACGACAATCATCCCTCCGTTTCGGCGACCGGCGCCGACGCCAACGATTGCTGGAACCGGATAGGCATGAACGTCGCAAGCGTGCAGACCACGCCGGCGCTGCGCGACGGACAGATCGGCTATGTCTGCTGGTCGGGATGGAACGGATCCTGACGGGCAGTCCAGGAACCAGTCAGGAGATTGCTCCCATGGCGGCTGTTCGTCCTCGACCGCTGGCGCTGGCCCTTTTCGGACTCGGGTTGATGCTCGGCGCCGGACAGGCGTTTGGCGCCAACTCTCGCGAGGCGAGCGATGCGGCGGGGTTCTCGATCGCTCTCGGTTTCAAGCAGCCGTCATTGCCGCTGCTCATGCGGGTCGCTGGCGACGCTCCGGATGCGGTGAGCGCGTCCCTCCTGCAGAAGTTGTGTTCCGGTCAGTGCCCGCCGCTCTCCAGAAGTGCTCCGATCAATCGTCTTGAGGCAGCGAGCGACACGTGGTCGCTCCAGGTTCTCGGGGACGGCACCGCCGCCCGCTACCGCAATATGGAAGTCGGCGGCCGCGAGCGGGCGATTGCGAAAGAAAAGCCCCAGCAGTTGTCTGCGGAAGTCTCTGTATAAAGCCGGCCGGGACTTCATAGACGCGAAGCTCGCCTCGGTGATCGTCGCCGGACCCGACGAGAAAATTGTTCCGCTCCGCACCGACTACCGGGTCGAAGGCGGCATGAATCTGGGGACCGGAGCGACAACCCGGTCCGTGGTCGCGAACCGCGTCGTTTTTGGCCGCACGATACGCGATGTGCCGGTTGTCGGCGGCGGTTCCCGCATCGCCTTGACCTTCGCCGCCGACGGCTCGCTCGAATCGTTTCAGTATGACTGGCCGAAGTACGAGTACGAGGCTGGATCCGCTGCGCGGTCGGTCGTCGATCTCGAGGGCATTTTGGAACGCGTGCGGGGAGCGGTCGGCCTCAGACTGGGTGTTCCTTCTTCGACCGCTCCGATCAGCAGCTTCGGCGGCCGGGACGCCGGCCAAGGCGTCGAACTCCTGAAAAATACCGTTCTGCGAAAGCTTGAATGCGGATACTACGATCCGGGGTTTTCGGCGAGAGAGGCGTCTGCGCCGGTTCAGCCGGGTTGTGTCTATGAAGCGGTTTCCCAGGGCGAGGGAGGCCGGTCGGCGCTGTCGGGCGCAGTCCCGGCGGCGGCGTTCGTCGAACCCGATCCAAGCTGGCCGGA
Organism: uncultured Alphaproteobacteria bacterium; assembly: GCA_963806935.1. Lineage (GTDB taxonomy): Bacteria > Pseudomonadota > Alphaproteobacteria > Rhizobiales > Beijerinckiaceae > Roseiarcus. The sequence goes on along the minus strand of CAWEAT010000011.1, from coordinate 88,601 downwards.
AGTCGCCAGGCTGCGGGCTCCTCCGGCCAACGAAATACCACTCGTCCCCGGGCCGGCCCGGGCGCAGTAGCGCATCGCTTTCCATTTCGGCCCCTACGGCCCTGGCGCGAAGGCGGCGAGCACGTTGCCCGGCTTTCGGCCGCTCACGCCATAGCCTGAGTTGACGAAAATCATGCCGCCCGCGACCGTCGGCCCCGCCGTGTCGAGCGAGCCGCCGCTCGCCTCGACGTCGTTGACGGTCTTGAATGTCCTCGCCATGTTGTAGTCCCAGAGAACCCGGCCGTCGGCGGCGGAATAGGCGCGGATGTGACCGTCGATTGCGCCCGACAGCACGAAGTCCGGCGTCGCCGTGACCGCCGCCAACTGCGCCGGGCTGCAATCGGGGTCGGCTCCGCAGGCGTTCGCTGGCGGCGCGCGCCACAGCACCGCGCCGTCCGCGGCGCCGAGCGCGAAGAGCCCGCCTCCCGCCGTGGGATCCGGCGCGACCGGCTGCCCGGCCGGGCGCTCGAGGGGCCTGATGTCCGAAACAGCGACATAGATCGCTGTCCCGTTCGTGGCGGTTCCCCATTGGACGCCGCCGAGCCTGCCTCCAGCCCCGACGCGGCGACGCCAGACGATGCGGCCGCCGTCATCCGGGTCGAGCCCCCAGACCATGCCGGACTTCTGACCGATGGCCAGCACGCGCTTGCCGCCCGCGAGCGCGATCAGGTTGGCGGACGAGCCGAAATCGTAATCCGGCCCCGGCGGGTCGACGTCCCCGGCGACAAACTGTTTCGACCACGCAATCTTGCCGTCGTCGAGCTGGAGCGCCCGTACGGCGTCGCTCGAATCGGTCGCCGGAGCGGAGTGGTTGTCGCCGGTCCCGACATAGAGAAGCCGATTTCTGGCGTCGATCGTCGGGGCCGACCACACCGACGCGCCGGAAGGGCCGTAGAGCTGCGCGCCGCTTGGCGCTCGACCCTGCGGCGTGGCCTCAGGGGTCATGAAGGTCGTCCAGACGACGTCGCCGGTCGCCGCGTCGAGCGCAACCACCGCCCCTCTGCCTTTGCAGCATTGCTGGGCAGGACTGCCGCCGTCGCCGTTCGCGATCGGAACATAGAGCCTGTTCTCGAACAGGACCGGGGCGCCCGTGATCACCGCTCCCGGTTCGTCGGCGGCGGCGACCTTCCAGATCGTTTCCCCGGTCGCGGCGTCGACGCAATAGGCATGCCCACGGCGGTCGCCGAACAGCGCGACGATCCGGCCGCCGACGCGCGCGACCGTGATGGCGGTCCTCACGCCGCCGGGCGCGCGATAGTCCCAGTAGGTGCAGCCGGTGTGCATGTCGAGCGCGTAGACGTGGCCGTTCTGCCCGCCGATGAAAACGCGGCCCGCTGCGACGGTCGGCTGGCCGAACATCACGATCGCGCCCGGCACGCCGAAGGCCCATTTGAGTTCGAGCCGGGGAAGATCGGCGGCGCTGAGCTCCGGGCTCGGCTGGAACCGCCAGTTTTCCACATTCGCGCCCCAGCCGTTGAACAGCGGCCCGTCGAGCGAAAGCGGCGGCGAGGGGGCGGCGCACTTGCCAGCCATCGGCGCCTCGTCGCCGACCTTGCGGCCGGTCAGATATTCAGCCAGCGCGACCCGCTGTTCGGCGGTCAGAACCAAGCCTTGCGCTTTCATGATCCCACGGCTGAGGGAATTGACGATGAGGTTCGGCGACATCGCGCGTAAGGATGCGACGGGCAGGGGCGCGCGTCGCGGAATTGTCGTGGCAGACCGCGCAGTCCCGATCGAACAGCGCTCCAGGCGAGCTTTCGTCCGGGGCTTGCGCATGCGCCGCGCCCACCGGCGGCGCAAGGCCGAGGACCGCCGCCACGGCGAGCAGAAACAGACGACGTCGCAGGTCCTCGCCCAATCGCATGATGCGCCAAGCCTGACCGCCGCGAACCGCGCCGTCAATCGCCGCCGCCCTCACCGCATCATGTCGGCGAGCGCGTTGCGCATCGACGTGCTCGGGACGCCGAACAGGCCTCCATAGGGTTCGTCCATGTCGAGGATCACAAACACGATCGACCGCGACCGACAGCGCGCATAGGCGCGACCACCGTCGCGACCATTGGGATTGGGCGGCGAGGTCAGGCAGAACGTGCCGAACAGAAGGGCGAGCCAGAACGTCAGCACCCAATAGAAGGGCGCCGAGATCGAGCCGTTGCGCGCCCTCGATCACCTTCCAGCGGGCCTGCACCAGAGCTGCGATATTGCTCGATGCAGGCGACCAGCAGCTTCTGATGCAGACTGTCCTTCGGCTCGAGCGACCGGGTCTCGAGGCCAATGGCGTTGATGATGTTGGAGAGCACTGGAGTTTCGCCGGTCACCGGCATGTTTGCCGTGTCGGGATACTTGACGCCGGTGGGCGGCGGCTCGTCGGGCCAGGTGCTGGCGATGACGGCCGCAGCGTAGCTCTCGAAGCTGCGCCCGGATCGGCGCCGTCTCGGGCCCATAGTCGCGAAGGCAGCGATCCATCTGGGCGAGCTCGGCGGCGTACTGGCCGCGTGCGCTATAGGCTTTGTCGAATCCCGTCCTTGACCGAGGTGGTCAATAGGCCGAGCACGATCGCGGTGAAGGTGACGAGGAGCGAGATGGCGAGCTGCACCAGCGCGATCGATTGCGCCGATCGATGCCGTTCCGGCAGGCGGAAATGAACGAAAAAGCCGAGAGCGGAGCTGGCGCACAAAATCAGGAAGAGGATGACCGAGCTGATTGGGATTCTGCATGCGGCGTCTTGCGGTCGGAGAATCGCGACATGCTTCAACGAAAAGGCCGGGCGCGCAAGCCGGCGCTCGACGGATCTAGGCTGCGTCCCCTGGCAATGAAGGCGTCGCCGCGATCGATTCAGGCGTCGCGGCAAGGCGCGGCCGGGCGCGCCAGCCGGCGAATCCGAGCCCCGTGAAGCCGATGAGCATCATCGCCCAGGTGGAAGGCTCCGGCGCAGCGGCCGCGTACGCAAGTTCCGCCACGAGCATGTGCCCGCCCTCGGTCGGGTGCAGTCCGTCCCAGAACAGATATGTGTCCTGGAGGGACGGGCTTGCCGTCACGCAGGAGGGTGTTTCGATGCATGGCTCGGTGACGTTGGAGAAACCGTAACGCTGGGGATCAGCAACGGCGTTGCCGAGCAGATCGTAGCTGTCCAAAGTGAAGACCTTCAGCGAATCGGCTCCGGTCTCGAGCGGCGCGAGAGCGGAGAGCAGGGTGGAATTGAACAATTGGGCCAGCGTGTCGGCCAAGGCCTGAGCCGTCGATCCCAGCGCTTCGACCTCGGGCGTCAGGCCGAGTTGAGGCACTTCGTATAAGAGGAAGGTGCGCGCGCCGTCGGTATTCAGCGTTGCGACCTCAGCAGCGGCGCTGTTTGCGGCGGCCTCGACCACCCCGGCAGCGGTCAAAGGGTCGGATAGCGCGTTAAGAATGTCGTTCGCGCCTATGTCGAGCGTGAACAATGCGCCGTTCAGCGTGGCCGGGGTCGAACCCGCAGCCGCCGCGTAGGCCTGGAACGCGGCGACCTCCGTCCCGAGGTCCGCGGTCGTCGCGCCGCCGATGGCAAAGTCCGTCCCGCCGGCCAAGCTCGGCTTCAGCGTGCCGAGGCCGAGGTCAACGGAAAGGTCTTCGACCCAGGTCGGCCCGTTGCTGAAGTGGCCGTCGACATAGGGATAGGGAGGAATCGTTCCTCCGGAGGCGATAAACGCGTTGCCCGCGTCCGAAAGGCTGTCGCCAAATGCGAACAGCGCCGTATAGGCCGACGCCGTCCCGATGTTCAATGTAACATAAGCCGCGACTACAGCGACAACCACTTTCCTCTTCATCGCCTATCCTCCCCGCTCGAGACGATAGACCCTATTCGGCGCGTCCGAATTCGACAAGCGCCGTTGTTGCGTTCGATGTTACTTCTGGTCTTCGTTAGATGGGCGCGATAAACCTACGCCGCGTCGCGGGGGAACTGCGTCTGGGCGATGTGGCTATAGGTTCGCCCCTGCGCCAGAAGTTCGACATGCCGGCCGCGCTCGACGATGCGGCCGCGATCGATGACGCAGATTTCGTCGGCCTGCGCGACCGTCGACAGCCGGTGAGCGATGACGATCGTCGTGCGCCCTTCGCACAACGTCCTGAGCGCCTTCTGGATCGCCTGCTCGGATTCCGAATCGAGCGCCGAGGTCGCTTCGTCGAGCAGGATGATCGGCGCGTCCTTGAGGAACGCGCGGGCGATGGCGATGCGCTGGCGCTGGCCGCCGGAGAGCTGCGCGCCGTGCTCGCCGCAGGGAGAATCGTAGCCCTTCTCGAAACTCATGATGAAATCGTGGGCGTAGGCCGCCTTGGCGGCGGCGCGGATCTCGTCCTCGCTCGCGCCGGGCCGCCCCAAAGCGATGTTGTCGCGGATCGAACCCTTGAACAGGAAATTATCCTGCGCGACATAGGCGATCTGCCCCCGCACCGACTCGAGGCTGACAGTCGCAATGTCCACGCCGTCGCACAGGATCTGCCCCGACCCGACTTCGTAGAGACGCAGGATAAGGTTCATCATCGTCGATTTGCCGCCGCCGGAGCGGCCGACAAGCGCGGTCGTCCGGCCCGCTTCGGCGACGAGGCTGACGTCATGCAGGACGGTCTCGCCGGGCCGATAGCCGAAGGACACGTCGCGAAACTCGATTCTGCCCGCTGTGACCTCGAGGTGGCGCGTGCGCGGCTCATCTTCCTCGTAGTCGTTTTCGTCGAGGAAGCCGTAGAGCATGGCGACGCCGAACAGGTTCTGCGACACGTCGACGTGGAGCCGAGCCACCCGCTTCATCGGCTCGTAGAGCATGATCACCGAAGTGATGAACGAGAACAGGCTCCCGGGGGGATTGCCGCGGATAATGACGCTGTAGCCGCTGTACAGGACCACGGCGGCGATGGCGAAGCCTCCCAGGCTCTCCATGATCGGGCTCGTGCGCGAGCTCACCCGCGCGAGCTTGTTCGACGCCGCCTGGAAGCCGGTGATCGCCTTCTGCTGCTTGGCGCGCATGAAGTTTTCGAGCGTGAAGGCCTTGACGATGCGGATGCCCTGCACCGTCTCGGCCATCAACTCCATCATCTGCATCGCGCCCTGGAACTCGCTGCCCATGATGCTGCGCACGCGCACGCCGATCTTTCGCACCCCGACAGCGGCGAGGGGCACGAACATCAGCGCCAGCAGCGACAGCAGGGGATCCTGTGACACCATCACGACGACAAGCCCGACGATGGTCAGCGCGTCGCGGGAGAACGTGGTGATGAGGACGTTAAGCACCGCGGTCGCCGACTGGGAGATGAATGACTGGCGGGCGATGAACTCGGACGAATGCGAGCGGCTATAGTAGCTGACCTTCATCCTGAGCATCTGGTCGAAGATGCGCATCTGGATGTCGGCGACGATCGCGTTGCCGACCCGCGACATGACGACCTGCTGGCCATAGGTCGCAAGACCCTTGACCGTATAGATTACGACGATCGCCGCCGTGATTTCCCAAACCGCGGTCAGGTTGCGGCCGACGAAGACCTGATCGACGATCCGCCCGATGATCCACGCCGACAACGCCGTCGTGAGCGCGATCATGCCCATCATCGCGAATGCGAACAGATAGCCCTTCCAATGCTTGACGCCCTGGTCGAACAGGAGCCGACGCAAGAGCACGATCGAGGGCGTGTTGAGAAAGGAGCTCACGCGCTCGCGGGCGTACCGCCATACCGACAATGCTTCAGTCCCTCGCGCCCGCCGATCCTCGGCCCGCGTTGCCGTTCGCCAGCGCCGAACCGCGCTGCGCCCTCCATATCATCGGCGGCGGCTTTATGGAAATCGGCTGCCGGGGCGACCGATCAAGCCTTCTTTCCGCCGCCTGCGGCTTCGCGGGCCGCGGCATGATACTTGCGCCGGATTTCCGCGAGGTTAACCGAGGGCGGCGGGTAGGCGAGGCCGAGATCGTCCATGGCGTCGGCGATGATTTGCGACACCGCGAGATTCCGGAACCATTTGGCGTTCGACGGGATCACATACCATGGCGCCTCGCGGGTGCTGGTGGCGCGAATAGCGTCCTCGAACGCCTTGATATAGTCGTCCCAGAACTCGCGCTCGGTATAGTCCGCCTCGCTGATCTTCCAGTTGTGGCCCGGGTCCTCTAGCCGCTGGGCGAAGCGCGCGAGCTGCTCTTCCTTGCTGATATGCAGGAAGAACTTGAGGATCGTGGTTCCGTTCCGGAGCAAGAGATCCTCGAAATCGCGAATTTCTCCATAGCGCCGGGTCCAGGTTGGCTTGTCGATGAGCTTGTGAACCCGCTCGACCAGCACGCTCTCGTAGTGCGAACGGTTGAAAATCGCGATTTCCCCCCGCCCGGGGGCATGGGGATGGACCCGCCACAGGAAATCATGCGCGAGTTCGGGCGCTGTCGGCTGCTTGAAGCTCGCGACCCGCACGCCTTGCGGGTTGACCCCACTGAACACGTGCTTGATCGTCCCGTCCTTTCCGCCTGCGTCCAATGCCTGGAGCACGATGAGGATCGAGTGCCTGTGCTCGGCGTAGAGCAGGTTCTGCATGTGGGTGAGCTTCGCGCGGCTGTGTTCCGTCGCCTCCTTGGCCATGGCCTCGGATTGATGCTCGCCGGTGAACGAGGGATCGATCTTGCCGAGGCGTAGCTTTTCGCCCGGCTTGACGCGGAATTTCTTGCGATAGTCCAAGGTTGTGGGCCTCCTTCGCCTGCCGCCGCGCTACAGCTCGTGGAAAGACCGGCGTCCTCCACAGTGCGGCGAGACGCGGTCGTCGACCGCATGGACAGCCGGCGGCGCGTTCGAGTGTGATAGTAATATGACGGTCGAATCAACTTGCTTGTGGGCGGAATCGGGACTTGACGCGAATGGGAGGCGAAGCAGGCGCGCGACGGGCGCGGATCGCCCTTCTCCGCGGCGTGCTTCCGATCAGGCCGCGCGAGGCCGCTGCGCGACGCCTTCGCCGGCGTGACGCTCGCCTCAATGAACATTCCGCAGGTGCTCGGCTACACGAGGATCGCTGGGACGCCGGTCGTCACCGGTCTTTACACGGTCCTCCTGCCTCTCATCGCATTCGCCGTCTTCGGCTCGTCGCGCCACCTGGTGGTGGCCGCCAATTCGGCCACCGCCGCGATCTTCTCGGGCGCTCTTTCTCACATGGCGCCGCCCGGCAGCGACCGCTACATGGCGCTCGTCGGCATGCTGACGCTGGAGACCGCGGGCGTGCTTCTGCTCGCGCGGATCTTCAAGGCCGGCTTCCTGGCCGACTTCCTGTCGCGCACTGTTCTGGTCGGGTTTCTGACGGGGGTCGGAATCCAGGTCGGCGTGGCGATGCTCGGCGACATGCTCGGCGTCGCCGTGGCCTCGCGCCATACCGCCGTCCAGCTATGGGAGGTTGCGCTGGCGGCGCCCTCGGCGGACGGCCGCGTCGTCGGCGTTTCGATCTTCGTCGCGGGAAGCATTCTTCTCGCCCGCAGGTTTGCGCCCCGCTTTCCCGCGCCGCTCGTTCTGGTTGTCGGCGCAATCGCGGCGAGCGCCTGGCTCGATCTCGCGGCGCGGGGCTTCGCCGTCATCGGCCAGGTGCCGGGCGGGCTGCCGTGGCTCAAATGGCCGAACGTGAGCTGGAGCGATACTCTGGCGCTGACGCCGGTCGCCGCCTCGTGCTTCGTCATGATCATCGCCCAGAGCGCGGCGACCGCGCGCATCTATGCGGTCAAGCACAGGGAGCGCGTCGACGAGAACGCCGACATCCTGGGGCTCTCCGCCGCCAACGCCGCCGCGGCGCTGAGCGGCGCGTTCGTGGTCAACGGCAGCCCGACCCAGACCGCGATGGCGGAGGGGGCCGGGGCGCGAAGCCAGGTCGCGCAGCTCGTCTTCGCCGCCGTCGTCGCGGTCGTGCTTCTGTTCCTGACCGGCCCGCTGCAATACCTGCCGCGCTGTGTTCTGGCGAGCATCGTATTCACCATCGCCGTCGGCATGGTCGACGTTGAGGGCATGAGCGCCATCAAGCGCGAAAGCCGGGGCGAATTTTTTCTGGCCCTGTTTACCGCCGTCGCGGTGCCGGCGATCGGCGTCGAGCAGGGCATCCTGCTGGCCATCGCGGCTTCGCTCGTCCGCCACGTCCGCCACAGCTACCGGCCGCACGCGATGGTGCTCGTCCCCGGCGCGCAGGAGCGGTGGGAGCCGGCCGCCCCGGGCCTTACCACCGATCCGGGGCTCATCGTCTACCGGTTCGGCGCCGACCTGTTTTACGCCAACGCCGATCGCTTCGCCGACGAGGTGCGCGGCCTCGTCGCCGGCGCGCCGGAGCCGGTTCGGTGGTTCATCATCGATTGCGCCGCGATCTTCGATGTCGACTATACCGCCGCCCGGACGGTCCGCGACCTCATCGACGGCCTGAAGAGCGCCCAAGTCGGCCTCGTGCTGGCGCGCGTCAACGCCTTCCTGCACTCCGATCTCATTCGGCACGGCGTCGCCCCTGCGGTCGGCGAAGACCGGATCTTCGAAACCCTGCATGAGGCGATCGCCGCGGTCCGCTCGGGCGGGCGCCTCGCGGGCGCGGACCCGGTCTAGGACCGGAAGCGAGCGATCCGCTGCGCGGCCGTGCTATGCAGGGGCGGCCTTTTGCGGAACGAGTGGGATGAACATTACCGTCATTGGGGCAGGGGCGATCGGCGGCCACATCGCGGCCAGGCTCGCCGCGGCCGGGGAGAAGGTCAGCGTCATCGCGCGCGGCGAGCACCTGAAGGCGATCCGCGAGCGCGGCCTTATCCTGAAAGAGGGCGGCGAGGAGATCGTCGCCCGGGTCGAGGCGTCGGACCGCATCGCCGACGCCGGCCGTCCCGACCTCGTCGTGCTCGGGGTCAAGGCCCACCAGCTCGCGCCGATCGCAGCCGACGTCGCCTCGATCCTTGGGCCCGAGACGATGGCGCTCACGACCCAGAACGGCATCCCGTGGTGGTATTTCTTCAAGCACGGCGGTCCCTACGAGGGCCATCGGCTCGAAAGCGTCGATCCCGGCGGCGCGATCGCCGGCCAACTGCCGGTCGATGCGATCATCGCCGGGATCAGCTACCAGGCGGCCGAGATCGAAAGCCCCGGCGTCATCCGCCATGTCGAGGGCAACCGGCTGCCGCTGGCCGAGCTCGACGGCGCGAAGACCGCGCGGGTGGCGGCGCTCGCCGAGCTCTTCTCGCGGGCGGGGTTCAAGTCGCCGGTCCTGAGCGACGTCCGCACCGAGATCTGGATGAAGCTCTGGGGCAACCTCACCTTCAACCCGCTGAGCGCGCTCACCCGCGCGACGCTCGAGGACATCTGCCGCTTTCCGCCGACGAGGGCGCTTGCCGCGGCGATGATGCGGGAAGCCCAAACCGTCGGCGAAGCGTTCGGCATCCGCTTTCGCCTCGCAATCGAAAAGCGCATCGCCGGCGCCGAGGCGATCGGCCCGCACAAGACCTCGATGCTGCAGGACATCGAGCACGGCCGGACAACCGAGATCGACGCCTTGCTCGGCTCGGTGATCGAGCTCGCGCGGCTGGCCGATGTCCCGGCGCCGCATCTGGACGCCGTCTACGCGGCGACGAAACTCCTCACCGAGACGGTCGCCCGGAAGGCGGCGGCGCCCTCGCGGGCCTCCCCCACAAGGGGGGAGGAAGTCGGACGGCGCGCGGATTAAACTCAGCCCATTCCGCTTCGAGAGGCGACACCCATGAGCGCACAACGGACGTTGAGAGGCCTCATCGCATCGGGGAGGGACGACGCGGTCGCGATCGCCGGCCACGACGCGCCGCCGATGACCTACGCGGGCCTGCGCTCGCTCGTTGACCGCACCGTCGCCATGCTGAACGAGCTTGGCGTCGGCCGTGGCGACCGCGTCGCCATCGTTCTGCCGAACGGGCCCGAGATGGCGGCCGCGTTTCTTTGCGTGGCGGCCGGGGCGGCCGCGGCGCCGCTCAACCCCGCCTATCGCGAGGATGAATTCGACTTCTACCTCAGCGATCTCAACGCCAAGGCGCTGATCGTCGAGGTCGGCAGCGAATCGCCGGCGCTGCACGCGGCGCAGAAGCTCGGCGTCGCGGTCATCACGCTCATGCCTGAGCCCGAACGCGGGGCGGGCGCGTTCCGGCTTTGGGGCGACGCCGGAAACCCTGCCGCCCGGACGGGGCCAGCCGAAGCGCATGACGTCGCGCTCATCCTCCACACCTCGGGCACCACCTCGCGGCCGAAGATCGTGCCCCTGACCGGCGCCAACATCTGGACGTCGGCCAATAACATCGCCAGGAGCCTCGAGCTCACCGAAGCCGACCGCGCCCTCAATGTGATGCCGCTCTTCCACATCCACGGGCTGATCGCCGGCCTCTCCGCGCCGCTCTCGCGCGGCGGAGCCGTCTTCTGCACCGAGGGCTTCAACGCGCTCAAATTCTTCGGCGAAATGGAAGCGGCCAGGCCCACCTGGTACACGGCGGTGCCGACCATGCACCAGGCGATCCTCACCCGCGCCGCACGAAACAGGGAGATCATCGCCCGCCATCCGCTGCGCTTCGTCCGCTCATCGTCGGCGTCGCTGCCGCCCAAGGTGATCGGCGAGCTCGAGGCGGCGTTCGATGCGCCGGTGATCGAGGCCTACGGCATGACCGAGGCCGCCCACCAGATGGCCTCAAATCCGCTGAACGGCGCACGCAAGCCCGGGTCGGTCGGCCTCGCCGCGGGCCCGGAGATCGCGATCATGGACGAGGCCGGCCGGCTCATGGGCCGAGGCGAGATCGGGGAAGTCGTCATTCGCGGCGAAAACGTCACCCTGGGCTACGAGAACCATCCGAAGGCCAATGCCGAGGCTTTCGTCGATGGCTGGTTCAGGACCGGCGATCAGGGCGTCATCGACGCCGAAGGCTACCTCACGCTGACCGGACGGCTGAAGGAGATCATCAATCGCGGCGGCGAGAAAGTCAGCCCGCGCGAGGTCGACGAAGCGCTGATGGACCATCCGGCCGTGCTGCAGGCGGTGACGTTCGCAATTCCCCATCCGATGCTGGGCGAGGATGTCGCCGCGGCGGTCGTCCTGCGCGAGGGCGCTTCAGCGAGCGAGAAAGACCTGCACACATTCGTTTCCGAACGCCTTGCGGCGTTCAAGACGCCGCGCAAGATCATGCTCGTCGCCGAAATCCCCAAGGGCGCGACCGGCAAGCTGCAGCGCATCGGGCTCGCGGCGAAGCTTGGGCTGGGCTGAGCGGCGCTCGTGTCACCCCCGCGAAAGCGGGGGTCCAGGACCGCCGCCGCCGCCGCGCGTCCTGGATGCCCGCGTGCGCGGGCATGACAGGCGCGTGCGCCCCTCACTTCACCGCCCGCGGCTCCGGAAAGGTCCATGACCGATCGAGGATTTCCGCGCGCGGCCGATAAAGTCGCACGAGGTAGTTCCAGCCCGGCGGCGTCGGCAGGCAGTTCTCGGTTTTGCCGTCGCAACCGCCGAACTGGATCGCAATCGAGCCGTCCGCGCCGGTCTTCGCCGTGATGTTGTTGAGCGTATAGGCGTTCTGGGGGTTCGGTTCGAAATAGCCCTTGGCGTTATAGACGCTGATCGACCAGAAGCCGTCGACCGGCACGTCCTTGACGTCGAGCCGGTAGACCGTTTTGCCGTCGTTCTTGCCGGGAACGACATTGAGATAGAGGGCGTCCTTCTCCGGGTTGCCGCCCCAGGCCGAGGCCGCGCCGATGAGATGCCTCACCGGATCGACCTCGCCCCTCGGGCCGAACATGCCCTTGGTGTCGGGCAAGGTCGTAGCGAGCGTAAGCAGCCCGTCGCGCACCGTCTTCTGGCTGGCCTGATCCCAATCGGGAACCTCGAACTTGCCCGGGCCCCCCGGCTGATCGACCTTGATCGCGTCCTGGAGCGCATGAACGGCCTCTACGTCCTTGGAATCGTCCGGATTGACCAGCGTCCGGACAGCGACCACGACATAGCGCGTTCCGACCTTGTCCCTGGTCAGCGTCTGGGTCCCGGCGCCGTAGGCGACCAGGGGGGTGTATTCGTCCTCGTCGATCACCTGCATCGACATGAACCGCTTGCCGGCGTCCGGCAGCGTGATCGTCACCGGCCCGGCGTCGAGGTCGAACACCGCCGAGGAATAGAGCGTATCGCGGTTGAGCCGGATGACGGCCTGGTTGTCGATCGCCGCCGGCTCGCGGCGATGGACCAGCTTGCCGATCTCGCTCTCCCTGACGAGATTGCCGAGATAGCGGTCGCTTTCGGCGCGAACGAAATTGTCGGGCGTGACCGGAACCGGGGCGCCCGGGGCCGGAGCCGCCGCCGTCTCGTTATCGCTCACCCGGACAAGGGGAGGCGCGATCCATTTTCCATTGAGCGCGTCGGCTTTCGGCCAATAGAGCCGCATCGCCAGGAAGAACGGTCCGGCCGGCGCCGGCAGCCAGTTCGGCTGGCCGTCGGCTCCCGGATCGGCGTGCTGGATGGCGAGCGTGACGCCGCCATCGTCATCGCGCTTGAGGCTCGGCAGCATCGCCGAATTGATGAGGTAGCGATTGAGCGGATTGGCCGACAGCAGGCTTGACGGCAGCTCATAGAGCGTCAGCGACCAGAAGGCGTTGACCGGAGGCAGGTCGCCCGGCGCGAAGCGCAGCTCGTAACGGTTCGCCCCGCTCAGCGGCTTCTTGGCGCTGTCGACGAAATAGACCGGATAGATCGCCTCGTCTTTCGAGTTGCCGTAGATGCCCAGCACCGCGCCCGAGAAGCGGGCGAGATAGTCGCCGTGGAGAAATTCGCGCGTGCCGAACGCGTCTGCGCTGGTGCGTTTTCCCGTGTCGAGCTCCGTTTCCTTGTACGTCTTGAATTCCGCCCACGCGTCCGCCATGCCGTCCTCGACCGCTTTCAGCATCTCGGGCGAAAGCGCTTTCGCATCGAATGTGCCGTGCGGGCCGATACCGAGCTTGGCGAACCGCGCCATGATCTCGGTCTCGGCCGGGTTCGGCGGGCAGAATCCGAGCACGAAATTGAGAATGTTGAAAAACTCGGGCGAGGTTCTCTCCGCCTCGGGGCTCAGCGGCTTGATGAAGTCGACCGCGGGCGGGGCAGGGGGCGCGGGCTTGCCGAGGAATTGCGACAGCGGCTGAACCTTGTACCCGGCCTGGATTTTTTTGACGTTGTCGATGTCGTCCGGGCCGAAAAGCTGGGTCCGGTAAATGACGAAGGCGAATTCGGTCTCCGACCGGATCACCGCCTTGACGCCGGGCGGCGTTTCGCCACGCCAGCCCGGGCCGGCCAGCAAATAGGCGCCCGCGTCGTCGCCCGTCGCCCGGCTGCCGACATAGGCAAAGTTGAACGTGTACATGTCGATGAACTGGAGCGAATAATAGCGATCCTTGCCGATCGCCGGCACGGAGAACACCAGCGGCTCGGCTCGCAGGTCCGCGCCGATGAACGAATAGGGGGTGTCCGAGTTCGGCGTCTGGATCGCGGTGTCGGCCGGCGTGTAGACGCGCGCATTGTTGACGAGGGTGTTCCAGGGCGCCTTGAACTGATCGCCGCCGCGGTCGACGAAATACGAGTACTGGACGCGATAGTTGTCGACGAGCGGGAAGCCGTAGATCGTCGCCTCCTTGGCGATGGCGCGCGCTTCGGCGGGCGTGAGCTGGTCAGCGGTCGCGGGCGCAGCGGTCATGGCGATGGCTCCGATGGCGAAGGCGAGTACCGCTGCCAGCGGCATGGCCAAGCCTGCTCTGGTCTTTGCGCGATTCGCGAACATTTCCTTCCGTAAAACAGAAATCAGTGTTACTCTCCTGCTCGTCATGGATCCCACGCAAAGCGTGAACGCCGCAGCCAAAAGCCGGGTGCGCCCGAGCCGCCATTCGCAGCCTTCAGTGGCTTTTTTTGGCTTGGGGGCCGGCGGGACGAAGTTTTATGCCGTGGGAGTCGGCGCAAGCCGTTGAAAACGCCCGATCCGGACAAGGCGGTCCAAGGAAATACAAGGCAAATATTTTGCCTGCCTCGGATCCGTTTCGCACCCGCTTTGGCTGGCTTGGCTAAACTTGGCTTCGGCTTGGACGAACTGACTGCTAGAGGATGTAAAATAACCCGGCCGGCCTCAAGCCGGTCCGGTCACCGCCTGGCAATCGTCGCGCGAGCCCCACTCCGCCCACGAGCCGTCGTAGAGGCCCTCGACCTTGCCGCCGGCCTCCTCGACCGCCAGCGCCAGGATCGCCGCGGTGACCCCCGAGCCGCAGGTGGTGATGATCGGCCTCTTCAGGTCGACCCCGTGCGCGGCGAACTCGGCCTTGAGCGCGTTGGGCGGCTTCAGCAGGCCGTGCTCGACGATGTCCACGAACGGAAGGTTGAGGCTGCCGGGCATGTGGCCGCCCTTGACGCCCGGCCGCGGCTCCGGCGCATGGCCATGGAAGCGGTCGGCGGGGCGCGCGTCGACCACCTGCGCCGAGCCGGTCGCGAGCGCCTCGCGCACCTCGTCGAGCGAAGCGACGAAACTTTGGTCGAGCCGCGGGGTAAACGGACGAGGCGGCCTCGGTCGGGCGGGGCCTGGCTCGAGCGGCCGCCCTTCCTTGATCCATTTCGGCAGGCCGCCCTCGAGGATCCGGATCTCCTCGACGCCGTAGGCGCGCAACGTCCACCACACCCGCGCCGCCGCGAACAGTCCAAGGCCGTCATAAACCACGAGCCGCATCCCGTCGCCGAGCCCGAGCGCGCTCATGCCCTTCGCCAGCGTCTCAGGCTTCGGCAGCATGTGCGGCAGGCCTTGTTCGAGATCGGCGATCGAGTCGATGTCAAAGAAGACGGCGCCGGGTATATGGCCCTGCCGGAACTCGGAAGCGCCGATCCGCGGGCTTGGCGGGACATGCCAGGAGGCGTCGATCACGCCGAGATCCGCCTCACCGAGCTCGGCCGCGAGCTCTGCCGTGGTGCAGAAGTTCCGCGTCGGCATGCAGGCTCCTTCCGATCAAGCGGCGCCGAGCGCGATGCGCACGCGGCGGTTGATCTTGCCCTTCTTCTCGATTCCCGTCACTGCCGCACGGCCGATCTCGCCGGTGCGGCCGACATGAGTGCCGCCGCATGGCTGGAGATCAAGGCCCTCGATCGCGATCAGGCGGACATGGCCCGTTCCCATCGGCGGCTTGACCGACATCGTCTTGATCAGACCCGGATTGGCCTCGAGCTCGGCGTCTTCGATCCAGCGCTGGCTCACCGCCGCGTCGAGCGCGATCAGTTCGTTGAGCCGGCGCTCGACCTCGGCCCGGTCGAGGACCGCCTCGCCCGAATCGAAATCGAGCCGCCCCTCGGCGTCGCCGACCGATCCGCCGGTCACCGGGTAGGGCAGGACGACCGATAGCAGATGGAGCGCGGTATGGGCGCGCATCCGCTTGTAGCGCAGCCCCCAGTCGATCCGGGCGATCACTCGCGCGCCTGGCGGGGGCAGGGCGGCCCCGTCGGCAGGCACATGCAGAATGGTCGCGCGGTCGGCGTCGTAGACGGTGTTGACGACCGCCATCGGCGAACCGCCCTCGAAGACGAGCGTCCCGCGATCGCCGCTTTGCCCCCCGCCCTGCGGGTAGAAGACCGTGCAGTCGAGCGCCACTCCCCGCAGATCGGAAGACGTCACCGTCGCTTCCGCCTCGGTTCGGTAAGCGTCGTCGCGAAACAGCGTCCGGGTCATCTACGCGAACACCTCAGGCGTCTTTCCCTTCGCCTCCAGCCAGTCCGGAACCGGCAGGCCCTTCGAACGCAGAAACGCGGGATTGAACAGCTTCGAGGCGTATCGCGCGCCGGAGTCGCACAAGAGGGTCACGATTGTGTGGCCTGGGCCGAGTTCGCGGGCGAGACGGAGTGCGCCCGCGATGTTGACCCCCGACGAACCGCCGAGCAAGAGACCTTCATGGGCCACGAGCTCGAAGACGATCGGCACGGATTCTGCGTCGGGAATCTCGTAGGCGAAGTCGACCGGCGCGCCTTCCAGATTGGCGGTGATGCGGCTCTGGCCGATGCCCTCGGTGATCGAAGAACCGGCCATTTTGAGTTCGCCGGTGGTGTAATAGGAATAGAGCGCCGCGCCAGGCGGATCGGCGAGCGCGATCTTGATCGCCGGGTCGCGCTCCTTGAGCGCCATGCCCACGCCTGCGAGCGTCCCCCCGGTGCCGACGGCGCTCACGAACCCATCCAGCTTGCCGCCGAGATCGTCGTAAATCTCTGGCCCGGTCGTCTCGTAGTGGCCGCGCCGGTTGGCGACATTGTCGAACTGGTTCGCCCAGACCGCGCCGTTGGGTTCGCTCTTCGCCAACGCCTCGGCGAGGCGGCCCGAATAGCGCACGTAATTGTTGGGGTTGGAATACGGGACCGCTGGGACCTCGATCAGCTCCGCGCCGGCGAGGCGCAGCATGTCCTTCTTTTCCTGCGCCTGGGTGTCCGGAATGACGATCACCGCCCGATAGCCGAGCGCGCTCGCCACCATCGCGATGCCGATGCCGGTGTTGCCGGCGGTGCCCTCGACGACGACGCCGCCGGGCCGCAATGCTCCGCGCGCCGCCGCGTCGTCGATGATCGCCATCGCCGCGCGGTCCTTGACCGACCCGCCCGGGTTCATGAATTCGGCCTTGCCGAGTATCGTGCACCCAGTCGCCTCCGACGCGGAGCGGAGCTTGATAAGCGGCGTGTGGCCGATCGCGGCCACGACATCGCGGCGGAATTTCATCGCGTTCCTCTTGAGTGAAAGCGCAAGTTAGGCGACGGCGAGACTTGCGACAAGCCTCGGCCCTTGCCACAAGGGCCGCGCACAAGGGATCGCGTGGCCGGTGTTTTTCATTGCTTCGAAGATATTCTGGATGCTTGCTTCGCCGATCAACCTTTTGTTGTTCGGCGCGCTCGTGGGCGTCGCGCTCTGCTACGGCCGCCATGCCCGGTTCGGGCGCGGGCTCGCGCTGACCGCGATCCTCGTTCTGCTCGCGGTCGCGTTCCTGCCGGTGAGCGCGCTGCTCATGGCTCCGCTTGAAGACCGTTTCCCCCAGCCGCCGGCCGATTTGAAACCGCCGTACGGCATCGTCGTTCTCGGGGGAGCGGTCAACGACGATATGAGCGCCGCCCGCGGCCAGACAATATTCGACGAGGGCGGCGAGCGGATCACCGAGGCGGTCATTCTGTCCAAGCGCTTTCCGCAGGCGCGGGTCGTATACACCAGCGGCACCAACTCGCTGCTCGGAGGGAGCTCGAACGAGGCGGCCCGAGCCCGGGACCTCATGGTGGCTATGGGCGTCGCGCGCAGACCGGATGACGATCGAAGACAAGGCGCGCAACACCGAGGAGAACGCTGCCTTCACTGCCGCGATCGTCCATCCGGAACCGTCGCAGCGCTGGATTGTCGTTACCTCAGCATTCCACATGCCGCGCGCGATGGGAGTCTTCGAAAAGGCCGGATTTCATCCGATCGCCTATCCGGTTTCTTTCTACACTGACGGGCGGGGAGCGGATCTTCGTCCAACCTCAAAATCGGTGCTAAACCTACGGGTCTTCACGCTCGCGATGCGTGAATGGATCGGCCTCGCCGCCTATTGGGCGAGCGGGCGGATCGACCGCCTATTTCCTGGACCTGACGATAGCTCGTGAGGATGCCGCGCCACTCGCGAGCGCCAAGTCGGCATTTGGCGGGCCTCCCGTGACCAGCTGTAACGGAAGTGAAGCGCCTCGAAGGCTTGCCTTCGGTATTCAACTGACTAGACTGTAGGCAGAATGAACAGTGCCCATTTTATAGGCGCTAATCCCACCATCGCCA
Source organism: uncultured Alphaproteobacteria bacterium (assembly GCA_963806935.1). Lineage (GTDB taxonomy): Bacteria > Pseudomonadota > Alphaproteobacteria > Rhizobiales > Beijerinckiaceae > Roseiarcus. The sequence continues at coordinate 70,797 of CAWEAT010000011.1, read as the reverse complement.
TCGGACCTATCCGGCTCGAGGGACGGGCGTTGCTTGCTCCAATGTCGGGATTGAGCGACCTGGCGATGCGTCGGATCGCGCGCCGTTTCGGAGCGCCGCTCGTGTTTTCGGAGATGGTGGCGGCCGAAACCTATCTCGACGGCGACGCAGAAGCGTCGATGCGCGCCGAGGGCGACGGATTGGCCCCCCACGCAGTCCAACTCGTCGGCCGCGAGGCGGGGGCGCTCGCAGAGACCGCGCGCAGGGTCGTCGGCGCCGGCGCCGCGCTCGTCGACATCAATATGGGTTGCCCGGCGCGTCGCGTCGCCGGCGCCCTGGCAGGCGCGGCGCTGATGCGCGATCTCGACGACGCCGAGCGCCTGATCGTCGCGGTGGTTGAGGCCGTGAGCGTTCCAGTGACCGTCAAGATGCGTCTGGGCTGGGATGAGGCGTCGTTGAACGCGCCTGAACTCGCCCGCCGCGCCGAGCAGGCGGGGGCGCGGATGGCGACCGTCCACGGGCGAACGCGCGCCCAGTTCTACAACGGCCGCGCCGATTGGGCCGCGGTCCGCGCGGTGGTTCAGGCAGTCGGGATTCCGGTTTTCGTCAACGGGGATTGCGCGACCCTTGAAGACGCGCGCGCCATGCTCGCGCTTTCCGGCGCAGCGGGAGTGATGATCGGGCGCGCGGCGCTCGGCGCGCCCTGGCTGGTCGGCGGAATATCGCGCGCCCTCGACGCCGGGGGCCCTGTCCAGGCGCCGCGACGAGAGGAGCGTCGCGAGGCTTCCCTCGAACATCTCGACTGGCTCGTCGGCAAGCTGGGCGCGCGCTCAGGACTTCGCCATGCCCGAAAGCATCTGGCGGCCTATGCGGGTCAGGCGGGCGCCGACGAGACGCTTCGGCGCGAACTCGTGACGACTGAGGACTTGCCCAGGGCGCGGACGCTGCTCGCGCGGGCCTTCGACCCCGATTGGGCGAGGATGGCGGCATGACGGCGCATCAGGCCCAGCGGCGCCCGGACGCCGTCAAAGTGCTGAACGCTCTCGCTCAGCCCTTACTGACGGTCGACGCCCAAGGCTGGATCATCGACGTCAACGTGGCGGCCGAAACGTTCTTCGACATGGGGCGCGGCGCGCTGGTGCGCTCCCAATTGACCGGCCTCATTCCGTCGGACTCGCCAGTGCTGGCTCTTGTCGCCGAGGCGCTCAGCAATCGCGCGACCGTCAACGGCTATAAGATTGATATCTCCACGCCTCGAACGGGCAATCGAAATGCTGTTGATGTTTTCATCGCGCCGGTGCCCCAGACCGACGATGCAGTGGCAATTATGCTGCAAGAGCGGGCAATTGCTGAAAAAATAGACAGGCAATTGACCCATCGGAGCGCCGCGCGTTCGATCAGCGCGCTCGGACTCATGCTGGCCCACGAGATCAAAAACCCGCTGTCGGGCATCCGCGGCGCGGCGCAATTGCTCGAAGCGGACGCCAGCGACGAGGATCGCGCCCTGACACGGCTGATCTGCGACGAAACCGATCGCATCGTCAAACTCGTCGATCGGATGCAGTCATTCGCCGATTCAACGCCATCGCAGTGGGAAGGTCTCAACATTCACGCCGTGTTGGATCACGTCAAGCGTTTGGCTCAGGCGGGGTTCGCTCGCCACATCCGTTTTGTCGAAGTCTACGATCCATCGCTGCCGCATGTGCGCGGATCCCGCGATCAATTGATCCAGGTCTTCCTTAATTTGGTTAAGAATGCCGCAGAAGCAATTGGAATGGATAGCATTGACGGTGAGATAACTCTGACCACCGCCTACCGGCCGGGGGTGCGGCTGCGGACCGGCCCGAGCGCGGAGCCGGTGGGATTGCCGCTCGAAATCTGCGTTCGGGATAATGGCCCGGGGATCTCGCCGGAAATTCTTGGCAATCTGTTCGACCCCTTCGTGACAACCAAATCCCAGGGCTCTGGTCTGGGTCTTGCACTGGTTGCAAAGCTGATCGGCGACCATGGCGGGATCATCGAATGCAAGTCGCATCCGCGCCGAACGATGTTTCGTGTGCTGATGCCTCTCGAGTCGCAACGCGCGGCGGCGAGATAAGAGGCTGGGCGTTGGGGCGAAGGAGCTAGTGGGAATGCCGTCAGGGCATATTCTTGTCGCCGATGACGATGCCGGGATACGCACAGTCCTCAATCAGGCGCTGACGCGCGCCGGTTACGAAGTTCGTGCGACCGGAACGGTTGCCGGGCTCTGGCGATGGGTGGCGGCCGGCGAGGGCGATCTCGTCATCACCGATGTCGTGATGCCCGACGACAATGCGTTTGATCTTCTGCCGCGGATCAAGCGGATGCGGCCCGATCTGCCGATCATCGTCATGAGCGCGCAAAATACTTTCATCACCGCGATCAAGGCGTCGGAGCGCGGCGCTTACGAATATCTGCCCAAGCCCTTCGATCTGCGCGAATTGGTGGCGATCGTCGGGCGCGCGCTCGCAGAGCCGAAGCGGCGGCGCGAGACGGCGGAAGCCGCCGCCCCGGTCGAGGTGATGCCGATCGTCGGGCGATCCCCGGCGATGCAGGACATTTTCCGGGTTCTGGCGCGGCTGATGCAGACCGATCTCACGGTCATGATTTCGGGCGAGTCCGGCACCGGCAAGGAGCTGGTCGCGAGGGCGCTGCACGATTACGGCAAGCGGAAGGGCGGACCGTTCGTCGCCATCAACATGGCCGCCATTCCCCGCGATCTTATCGAGAGCGAACTCTTTGGCCACGAGAAGGGCGCCTTCACCGGCGCCGCCGCCCGCTCGGTGGGACGTTTCGAGCAGGCGGAAGGAGGAACCCTGTTTCTCGACGAAATCGGCGATATGCCGATGGAAGCTCAAACCCGGCTGCTTCGGGTGCTGCAGCAGGGGGAATACACGACCGTAGGCGGCCGGACGCCGATCAAGACCAACGTCCGGATCGTCGCGGCGACAAACAAGGATCTCCGCTTCGCCATCCAACAGGGAGCCTTTCGCGAGGATCTGTTCTTCCGCCTCAACGTCGTTCCGATCCGCCTCCCGCCGTTGCGCGAGCGCCCGGAAGACATTCCCGATCTGGTGCGCGCCTTCTTTCAGCGCGGCGCGGCGGAGGGCCTTCCAGTCAAGACGGTCGAGCCCGCGGCGATGGAGCGTCTGAGGCGCTATCTCTGGCCTGGGAACGTGCGTGAGCTCGAAAATCTCACCCGTCGCCTGTCTGCGCTCTATCCCCAGGATGTCATCGGCGAGGCGTTGATCGAAGCCGAACTCAGCGTCGGGTCGTCGCCGCTATTCCCGCCGCCGGCCGCAGTCGACGACGGCAGGAAACGCGTGACCCCGGCGATCGCCCAAATTGCGGGGGACGGGTTCGACGCAGCGATGGAGCGCGCGGTCGCGGATCTCTTTCGGTCGTTTGGCGGAGCCAGCCCTCAGGTCGGGCTTTATCATCGTGTGCTCCACGATCTCGAAGCGCCCCTGATCGCCGCCACGCTTACCTGGACCCGCGGCAATCAGATCAAGGCCGCCGAGATTCTCGGGCTCAACCGCAACACCCTGCGCAAGAAAATCCGCGATCTCAATCTCCGCGGTGTGGCCAGCTTTCGTTGAATCTGGGCCAATACCGTCGCAGTTGAGCAACATCGTTGCAGCTTTGCCACGGAGGCGGTAGACAATCCGTCATCAAATGGCGAGTCTCGCGGCATTCGGTTCAGGGCTTTGACTGGCACGACCATCGACGCACGCGGCCCGGCGCTCTTCGACGACAGCCGGCCCACCGGCCGGTTCGGCGTGATCGTCGTCGGCGCGGCCTTCGTCCTCGCGCTGGCGACATTCCTCGTTTTCGCAGGCTTTACCCCGATCCTGCCCACTCAGACCGTCGTCTTCACCCTGTTGGTCGGGGACGGCCTGGTCGTACTCGTCCTCCTCGTTCTCATCGCCATCGAGCTGGCTCGGCTGAGAGCGGCGAGGAGGGCCGCGCGCGCCGGCGCTCGACTGCACAGCCGGTTCGTGACCCTGTTTTCATTGGTCGCCGCGATCCCGGCGATCATCACGGCCATCGTGGCCACGGTTTCAGTCGAGTGGGCGATCAACCCCCGCTTCATGAGCGACGTCGCGTCTTTCATCAATGAGGCCAATCAGGCGACCCAGCTCTACCGCGAAACGCAGTGCAGGGCGCTCCTGCGCGACGTCGAACTGACCGCCGACGACCTCGCCCGCAGCGGCACGCTGCTCAGGTCAGACCCGACACAGTTCAAGCAATACTTCAGTTCACGCTCGAAAACGCTGGGGTTCACCGCCGCCGCGCTGATGAAGAGCGACGGAACTCCGCTCGTGGTCGCGGACGGCTCGGACGACAAGCTGATCGCCCGGCCTGATCCGTCTGATTTCCAGGACGCGCTGAATGGCGAGGCGCTGTGCGGCTTCCTGGGCGCCGGCAACATTTTCGTCGGCATTCGCCCGATCCCCGGCCCAGGCGGGCAATTCCTTTACGCGGCGCGGGGGATCGACCCGCTGGCGGCCAAGGTTGCCGAAGACGCCACCCTGGTCTCCAGCATGTGGGGACGTTTCGAGGCCCATAGGCACAGCCTCGAACTGGGCTTTGCGACTGTGTTCGTCATGCTTGCGCTGACGATGCTGTTTTCGGCGATCTGGCTCGGGCTTGCATGGGCCAATCGGCTCGTCGGACCCATTCGTCGCCTCATTCGAGCGACCGACGAGGTCGCTTCCGGCAACCTTCACGTCCAGGTGCCGACGAGCACCTCCGACGGGGATCTCGGACATCTCGGAGACACCTTCAACAAGATGACCTCGGAGCTGCTGCGCCAGCAAACCGGCCTGATCGAGGCGAATGCGCTCAACGATGAGCGGCGAGCCTTCATCGAGGCGGTGCTCTCCGGCGTGCCCGCCGGCGTTCTGGGCGTCGACAACGAAGGCGTCGTAACGATTTCGAACGCCGCCGCGGAGCGCTTGCTCGGCGGCGACCTCGGCCTGATCGGTCGGCCGCTGAACGCCGTCCAGCCCAGCATCGGCTTGATCTGGGAACAGGCGCGATCGCTGCGCTTGCGGCTCCATCAGGGGCAGGCGACAGTCCTGCGAGACGGTCGCGAGCGGGTTCTGAACGTTCGGGTCACCGGCAACCCCGGGCGCGACGACCGCGCCAGCGTCATCACGCTCGACGACATCAGCGACCTGGTCACCGCCCAGCGCACCGCCGCGTGGGCGGACGTGGCGCGTCGCATCGCGCACGAGATCAGGAATCCGCTGACGCCGATCCAGCTCTCGGCCGAGCGCCTGAAGCGACGTTACGGTCGGCATATTGTCGAGGGCAGGGAAGTTTTCGACCAATGCACGGACACCATCATCCGGCAGGTCGACGACATCAAACGGATGGTCGACGAATTCTCCTCCTTCGCGCGCATGCCCAAGGCGCGGCCGGCGCACGACGACCTTACCGACTGCGTGCGCCAGGGGATATTTCTCATGCGGGTCGGGCGCCCGGACATTGCTTTCGAGGACCGGCTGCCCGACGAGGCCGTGCTGGCCAATTTTGATCGCCGGCTGGTCTCGCAAGCCCTTACAAACGTGCTGAAGAACGCGACCGAAGGCATTGACGCGTTGGGGGAAAGCCAGGGCAAAGGCGTGATCCTTACCACCTTGTCGATTGATGGAGGCGAATTTGCCGAGATCGCGGTGAGCGACAACGGCAAGGGATTTCCCCGCGAGGATCGGCACCGTCTCGTGGAGCCTTATGTGACGACGCGGGCCGAGGGAACCGGCCTCGGCCTGCCGATCGTGGTCAAGATATTCGAGGACCACGGCGGCGGCGTCGAGCTCCTCGACGGGCTGGCGCGGATCGACGGCGGTCATGGCGCAAAAGTCCTGATGAGACTGCCCCTGCACCCCAAGGAGCAGGACGGCGCGCCGGCCGAAAACGAGAGGATTGGATCGTCCTGATGGTTGCTGACATTCTCATCGTCGACGACGAAGAGGACATCCGCCAGCTCGTCGCCGGCATCCTCGAGGATGAGGGTCATGGCGCGCGCATGGCGCGCGATTCGGATGAGGCGATCGCGGCGATCGACGCGCGCCGGCCGCAACTGATCCTCCTCGACATCTGGCTGCAGGGATCGAAGCTGGACGGCTTGCAGCTTCTCGAGGCGGTCAAGCGCCAGCATCCCTCCGTGCCGGTGGTGATGATTTCGGGTCACGGCAACATCGAGACAGCGGTGACGGCGATCAAGCTCGGCGCTTACGACTTCATCGAGAAGCCGTTCAAGGCCGATCGTCTGATCCTGATCGCCGAACGGGCGTTGGAGACTTCGCGCCTGAAGCGAGAGGTGAACGAGCTCAAGGCCCGAGGCGGCCCCGTCGACCGAATGGTCGGGTCTTCCTCGGCGATCGCCAATCTCAAGCGGATCATCGACAAACTCGGACCTGCGAATTCGCGCATACTCATTTCCGGCGCCGCCGGTTCGGGCAAGGAGCTGGCCGCCAGGCTCATTCACGAAAGCTCGGGGCGCGCCGACGGCCCCTTCGTCGTCATCAACGCGCCGGCGATGTCGCCTGAAAGGATGGAGGCGGAGCTGTTCGGGGTCGAGGCCAGCACCGATCAGCCTCCGGCGATCGGCGCCCTCGAGCAGGCGCACAGCGGCACGCTCTATCTGGACGAAATCGCCGATATGCCGCGGGAGACGCAGGCGAAAATCCTCCGGGTGCTGGTCGATCAGAACTTTCGGCGCGTTGGCGGGGCTTCGCGGGTCTTCGTCGACGTCCGCATCATTTCGTCGACCAGTCGGGATCTGGCGGAAGCGATCACCGAGGGGCGCTTTCGCGAGGATCTTTTTCACCGGCTTTCGGTGGTGCCGATTCGGATTCCCTCGCTGGCCGAGCGGCGAGAGGACATTCCGGAACTCGTTCAATATTTTTTGAAGAATGTCGCCAGCACGATGGGCGTTGCGCCGCGCCGCGTGGGCGCGGACGCCATGGCGGTGCTGCAGTCCCACGACTGGCCGGGAAACATCCGCCAGTTGCGCAACAATGTCGAACGCTTGATGATCCTCGCCCTCGGCGACCCCAACGCCGAAATCTCGGCGTCAATGCTTCCGGCGGAGGTTGGCGCGCTGGTGCCCGGCGATCCCGAGCGGCATCGGCGGCGAGAAATTGCTGTCGCTTCCGCTTCGCGAGGCGCGGGAAGCCTTCGAGCGCGACTATCTCGTGGCCCAGATCAGCCGGTTTGGCGGAAATATATCGCGAACCGCCGAGTTCATCGGCATGGAGCGGTCGGCTCTGCACCGCAAGCTGAAATCGCTCGGCGTCGAATAGCGCCCCACCGGGGGAAACCAATCTTCGGCATCGCGCGTTCTGTCGTTCGCGGACCCGCGTCCGGCGCGTTCGATCGAAGGCGGTTACGAAGGCCGTTTTAACATTGTGTTTTCGGTTTATGTGTTCGCTCGCCACATTTTGTGATATGAACTCGCACAACGCCTCGCAAGGGGCGGCGATGAAGACCATATAAAACAGGCCGAAACGGCCCAACGAACGGATAGACGCATGGCAACCGAGAAGGCGCAAAACCTCCAGGACACGTTCCTCAATCACGTCCGAAAGTCCAAGACGTCGGTCACGATTTTTCTCGTCAACGGAGTAAAGCTTCAGGGTTTCGTTACTTGGTTCGATAATTTCTGCGTCTTGCTGCGTCGCGACGGGCACTCTCAGCTCGTCTATAAGCACGCAATCTCGACGATCATGCCGGCCAGTCCGATTACGATGTTCGAGGCGGTCGAAGACGGCTCGGACGGGCATTGAGCCATCTTTGCTTCGTCCTTCGGCGGGACCAGGGGATGATCGAGGGCGGGGGGCGGTGACGAGCACTCGCGCCTGGGTCGTCTGTCCTGATCTCGTTCGGGAACGGGCCGAGCTGTCGCGCGGCCCGGCTTCGCGCCGCGAGGAGGCGGTCGGGCTGGCGGGAGCCATCGACCTCGCGGTCGTAGGCGCCGAGACCGTGCCGCTCAGCGCCATTCGGCCTGCGACCTACATCGGCAAGGGCAAGGTTGAAGCCATAGCCGCCAAAGTCAAAGCCGAGGACATCGATCTCGTCGTCCTGGACTGCGCCCTATCGCCGGCGCAGCAGCGAAATCTTGAACGGGCGTTCGGCTCCAAGGTGATCGACCGCACCGGGCTCATTCTAGAAATCTTCGGCCGCAGAGCCCGGACCGCCGAGGGCGCGTTGCAGGTCGAGCTCGCCCATCTGGACTATCAGCGCTCCCGCCTGGTGCGCTCGTGGACCCACCTCGAGAGACAGCGCGGCGGCTTCGGCTTTCTCGGCGGACCAGGCGAAAGCCAGATCGAGACCGACCGGCGCCTCATTCGGGAGCGCATCATTCGCATCGAGCGGGAGCTCGACGGGGTCAAGCGCAGGCGGGCCCTGCATCGCACGGGCCGCGATTCAGCGCCTTATCCGGTGGTCGCGCTGGTCGGCTACACCAACGCCGGGAAGTCGACGTTGTTCAATCGACTGACTCGTGCGGAGATCCTGGCGGCCGACATGCTGTTCGCCACTCTCGACCCGACCGTGCGATTGATCAGGCTGCCCCACGGCGGTTCGGCGATCCTTTCCGACACCGTCGGCTTCATCTCCAACTTGCCGACGACGCTCATTTCCGCCTTTCGCGCCACGCTCGAAGAGGTGCTCGCCGCAGACGTCATCGTCCATCTGCGCGACATTTCCCACCCCGACAACGATGCGCAGAGCCATGACGTCGATGCGATCCTGGCCGAGATCGGCGTCGCCGACCGCGCCGACCGCGTCATCGAGGTCTGGAACAAGCTCGACTGCCTCGATGCGGACGCGCGCTCCGCGCTCGCCGCCGATGAAGAGACGGACGTCGCGGCGCCGCTGGCGATCTCAGCGGTGACCGGCGAGGGCGTCGATCGCCTGTTGAAGGCGATCGAGGACCGGCTGGCTCGCGGACGGTCGCTGGTCGAATTGACGCTCGACGCCAGCGACGGTCTTGGACTTCATTGGCTCTATGAACACGCCGAGGTCATGAGTTCGCCGCGACGAAGAAGCGGGCCTGCATCTGACTGTGCGCGTTGCGGCCGATCAGATCGAGCGGGTCAAGCGACGCTTTCCCGTCGGCGGCGCGGTCGCCCGCGCGAGTGAAAACCGGTCCGCCGACGGGTGACGTTTCGCGTTTGCGGGGCGTCACGCGCCGCGTGACGCCCTGCCGCCTCCGAATTCAGGAAACCGTCGGTCAGCCCGTCCTGAGCTCCCGCGCCTTCGCGTCGCCCCATAGCGACTCCATTTCGTCGAGACTGGCGCTTTCGGGGGTTTGCCCGCGCTCCGCCAGGCGATGCTCGATATGCGCAAAGCGGCGCTCGAATTTGGCGTTCGCGCCGCGCAACGCGCTCTCGGGATCGACCTTGAGATGGCGCGCAAGGTTGACGACCGCAAAAATGAGGTCGCCGACCTCGCCGGACAGCGCTTGCTCCGAACCCGTTGCGATCTCCGCCTCGACTTCGGCGATTTCCTCGCCGATTTTCGCCAGCACCGCGCTCACATCGTTCCAGTCGAAACCGACCTTGCCGGCTTTCTCTTGCAGTTTGATCGCTCGAGTGAGCGCGGGCAAGGCCAACGGCACGCCGGCGAGCGCGCCCGACTGAGGCTCCGGAGGCAACCCACGCATTGCGCGCGATTCGGATTTTGCCCGTTTCTCCTCCGCCTTGATGCGTCCCCACAGCGCTTTCACTGCCTCGGGGCTCTCGGCGCCGGCGCTGCCGAAGACGTGGGGATGACGGCGGACGAGCTTGGCGGTGATCGCCTCCACCACTCCGCCGAAATCGAACATGCCCGCTTCTTCGGCCATCCGGGCGTGAAAGACGACCTGGAGCAGGAGGTCGCCGAGTTCTTCGCGCAAGTCCTCGGGCGATGCGCGCTCGATTGCGTCGGCCACCTCGTAGGCCTCTTCGATCGTGAACGGCGCGATCGAGGCGAATGTCTGCTCGACGTCCCACGGACAACCGGCGACGGGGTCGCGAAGCGCCGCCATGATTTCGATCAGGCGGCGAATATCGTTCGAGGGCTGCATGGGCGGGAGATCACAGTCTGTCAGGAGGCAATTTGGCGGCCGCCGCCCCGGCCGCTCTGCATTGCTATCGAGGCTCGCTGGCGTCGAAGGGCCTAAAGCGAGAGCGAAATGGCCTCGCGACCTTTGGGCGTGTCAACCACCCTCATGGTGACCTGCTGACCTTCGGCGAGATGCGAAATGCCGGCCGGGCCCAGGATCGAGATGTGAACGAACACGTCCTTGCCGCCGTCTTCACTGGCGACGAAGCCGAACCCCTTGGCGTCGTCGAACCATTTCACCTTTCCAGTGACTGAAACGGCGGTCGACGGATCAGGCGCAACCCGGCGCGGCCGAAGCCCCTCGCTCGATGGCCGTTGGGGACGCTCAACGATGCCGGCCGCGTCGACTTCGAGCACTCGGGTGACTTGCGCGCCCTTGGCGCCCGCGCCGACCTGGACGCGCAGTTTCGCCCCCGCAGGGACAGTGTCGTGGCCGGCCGCATGCAGAGCATTGGCGTGCAGGAACGCATCGCCCTGGCCACCGGCGAGTTCGACGAATCCGTAGCCCTTGTCCGCCTTGAACCATTTCACCACCGCATCGACCGCAGGCGCGCTGGAATTTACCGGGGCGGACGAGGCCGCCCCCATTGGGCTGCCGCCAAAACCACCGCCCTCCGGAGCGCCGCCGTAGCCGCGCGACGGACGAGGCCTTGACTCGTAGGACATAGGTCCATCGTCATCGAATCCGCGTTTGCGAGGCGCGCGAAAGTCCTTACCCTTGCTCATCTCAGTCCCAAATCTCCACCCAAAAGCCTAATCGATGAGAGCACACGCCAGCCGCCCGCCGTCGCCGCGGAATCCCGGCGAAACTTCCTTGGATCATTTCCGATTGAGCGATCTTCGTCGGTCAGGCGAGCAATCCCGATGTCCGTCGAGCCCGTCAAAAGCGAGGCCCCTGAGTTAGCAAAGGGAACTCGGGATGTCGTCCAGCGCGATCCCGCGCTACGGTCGGCGAATGGTTTTTCGCCCCCGGCGTAGTTGCAAAAAATAGCGCCCGCATCATCGAAACCCGCTAGGCCGGCCGCAAATGGTAACAGGCCTTGCAGGCCCAACCTAGCGCATTTTCGACCCGGTTGCCAGATGGTCCAACCGGGCGCAACAAACTATTTACAGAGTTAAACTTCTGTGTCCCGTGATTTATTGCCGGGTATAGCGGACACTGGCCGCCGACCGAGGCGATACTCTTTGGCCGCGCTAGATTACGCGATCACGAGCGGCGGATCCCTCGCTACGCCGGACTCCGCAAGGCGAAGCCAAGATCGGCCGCCGGACAGCGAGTTCCGCCCTCGATCCCGAGCCCGCTTCAAGCCCGGATATTTCCCCGGCCTCCGCGGCTGGACGCGCCTTTGTGAACGTGCCACGAAAGCGCGTCCTGGGGAGGCGGATTTGCCGGAAATGAGTTCGATCGCCATCGCGCTCGTCGTGACCGGCCTGATCACCGCGGGCGGCCTCATCGGCCTCGTGCTTCAGCGCTTACTTCCGGAGCGCTACACGTCGGACAAGGCCCGCGACATGATCGGCGGCGTCGTCGGGCAGTTGACGCTCCTGCTCGTACTGGTCAACGGCCTCCTGATCTGGACCGCTTACGGCGTCTACAGCACCCAACAGACGGAGCTCCAGACGATCACGGCGCGGGCGCTCGAGTTCGATCTCGAAATGCGCCAGTTTGGTCCCACGGCGGACGAGGCGCGCAGCGTCTTGAGGACCGATCTGGTCTGGGCGCACGAACAGTTCTGGGGCGACGACACCTCGCGCGCCGCGGCCTATGAGGCCTCGTACAGGGCCATGGCCGACATGAACAAGTTTCTCGATGGCCTCGACGCCAAGACGTCGGCGCAGACGAACCTTCTCAACGCCGCGCGCGCGAACTACGCCTTCATCGGCGAGCAGCGGCTCCTCATGTCGCTGCAGGCGGCGACCCCGATCCCCTGGCCTATGGTCTACGCTGTGACGTTCTGGTCGTCCGTCATGTTCGCCAGCATGGGGCTCCTTTCGAAATTGAGCCCGATGTCGATCGCGATGCTCGTCCTGGGCAGCGCGTCGATCGGGCTTGCCATCTTTCTGATCCTCGAGTTCAGCCAGCCCTACACCGGCTGGATCCGCGTCGCGCCGGCGCCGCTCGAGCAGGCAATCCTTCAGCTTGACCGGCCGGGCGCCGCGGAAGCCGGCGACGCTCCGAAGTGAGATAGAGTGACATAAGGAGACAGTCTGATGGCGCATTACAAGATCCTCACCGACGGCGAGATTCGTGCGGCGCTGGCCGAGCTGCCGGACTGGTCGTTGAAGGCGCCCAACATCGAGGCGAGGTTCGAGCTCAAGACGTTTCGCGACGCGATCGCCTTCATCGTCGAGATCGCGATCGAGGCCGAGGTGATGAACCATCACCCCGAGTTCCACAATTCCTACAACATCGTTTCGTTCTCGTTCTGCACCCATGACGCCGGGATGAAGATAACCGATCTCGATATTGAAACGGCGAAGCGGATCAGCGCGCTCGCCAAACGCTTCCAGTCCATGCCGTGACGTGGAGCGGGCAGGGGACCGGGGAGTGACGGAGTGGGCCGCGCCCGCCGAGTTCGCCGACAAGGTCGCGATCGTGACCGGCGGCGGCGGGGGGCTCGGCTACGCGATCGCGCACGGCTTCGCGCTTAACGGGGCGCGGGTCGTCATCGCCGGGCGGACCCGGGAAACGCTTGCCCGCGCCGCCGCGGCAATCGAGAGGGAGCGCCCCGCGGCGGTGCTTCAGGTCGCAGCCGACGTCGCGGATGCCCGGGACTGCGAGCGGATGGTGGCGACGGCCGTCGATCGCTTCGGCGCGGTCGATATCCTCGTCAACAACGCCGCCGCCTTTGCCGCTTCTCCGCTGATCGACGTCGAGGCGGCCGAAGCGGCGCGCTTCTTCGCAGTCAACGCCGTCGGACCGCTGAACGGCGCGCGGGCGATGGCCAAATGGATGATCGAGCACCGGCGAAGCGGCGTTATCGTCAACGTCAGCAGCATTGCCGCCGGCCGGCCCGTACCCGGCCTTGGGCTCTATTCGGCGTCCAAGGCGGCGCTCGAGAGCCTGACTCGGACCATGGCGGTCGAATGGGCCGGGAAGGGGCTGCGCGTCAATGCGGTCGCGCCCGGCCATGTGAATACCGAAGGGGTTCTGGAGGACTTTCGCGCCGGCCGGCTCGACGAAGCAGCGATCCTGGCCCGCATCCCCGACGGAAGCATCGCCAAGGGCGACGATATCGCCGACGCCGTGATGTTCTTATGCAGCGACCGCTCGCGCCATATCGTCGGCCACGTGCTGACCGTCGATGGCGGGGAGGGATTTTTTTAGGCTGTCGCGCGGACTGGCGGGTCCCTCGGATTGGGAAGGCTAGCGCTCATCCTCGCTCGGAACGGGCCTCTCCCGGGCGCTCCAGGCCTCGACGGAGCAGACCAGGATCGTGGCGGAGATCGCCGCCCCGACGAACAGAAGCTGCTGAAACAGCACACCCTCAATCGCCCCGAATATGCAAAGGACGGTGACCAGGAGCGAAATCGGGAGGATCGGAGACATGGCGGAGCCCATTCGGGTCAAGACAAGCAGCCCGAAAGCCCTTGCGCGATCGAAACGCCGGCAGCTTCGATTGAGTTCCAGCGGCGCTTCGCGGAAGCGCAAATAATTCTCGATTCTTGCGCGAGGACCCTGCGTCAGGATCGCCGGAGCGTCGCTCGCTTGCCAGCACGTCGGCTCGGGTGCGAGAAATGGTCGATCATATCGGGACGAAAAGACCGCCCCGGGAGGAAGCAAGCAGTCGACGCGCCATCCGACAGGCGGCGAACTGCGCCCAAATCGAGCGCCGCGCATGAGCACCGCCAAAGAACCGATGAAGCGCAAGGACTATGACGCGGCGCTCCGCGAGCTCCAGGTCGAGCTCTGCGCGCTGCAGGAATGGGTCAAGCACAAGGGCCTGCGGGTCGTCGTCGTGTTCGAGGGGCGCGACGCGGCGGGGAAGGGCGGGGTGATCAAGGCGATCACCGAACGGGTGAGCCCGCGCGTGTTCCGGGTCGTGGCGCTCCCGGCGCCGTCCGACCGCGAGAAGTCGCAGCTCTACCTGCAGCGCTATGTGCCTCACCTGCCGGCGGCGGGCGAAGTCGTGATCTTCGACCGCAGCTGGTACAACCGGGCAGGGGTCGAGGTGGTGATGGGGTTCTGCACCGAGGCGCAGCACCGCCGCTTCCTCGATCCTCTGCCCCGAGTTCGAGCATGTCATCGTCGATGACGGGATCTTTCTGGTCAAATTCTGGCTCGAGGTCAGCGACGCCGAGCAGGAGCGCCGGTTCGAGGCCCGGATCAAGGATCCGCTGCGCCAGTGGAAGCTGAGCCCGATGGACCTTTCCTCGCGCGGCAAGTGGTACGAATATTCGCGGGCGCGCGACACCATGCTCAAGGCGACCGACACCAAGTGGGCGCCCTGGGATCATCGTGCCATCGGACGACAAGCAGCGGGCGCGCCTCAACTGCATCCGCCACCTGCTGAAGGCGATCCCCTACGAGACTGCGCCGCGCGCCAAGATCAAATTGCCCAAGCGCTCGAAGAAGGGCGCTTACGACGATGTGGCTTCGCTCAAGGGCCTGAGGTTCGTGGAGGAGGGCGCCTGATCCTCACGCCGGCGCGGACGCTTCGAGCGTCGGCGCGCGCGAACGCATGGCGCGGATGATCGCCTTCTCGGCCTCGACGACGAGGAAGAAGATAAGCCCGCCGAGGAAGAGCCACGGCCAGACGCCGAGCGGCACGCCTTCGGTTTCGAACAGGGACTGCAAAGGCGGCGCGTAGGTGTAGAGAAGCTGCAGCACGATCACCGCCCCGATCCCGGCCGGCAGATAGGGGTTGCCGAGATGAGCCATCGGCGACAGCGACGAGTTGATCTTGAAGCGGCTGTTGAGGAGATAGAACACCTGCCCGATCACCAGCGCGTTGACTGCGACCGTGCGGGCGAGCGGATCGGAGCCGCCCTGCGACTTCATCCAGAAGAACGCCCATAGCGTCAGGATGAGCAGCGCCGTCCCGACGAACACGACCCGCCACACGCCGAAGGCGTCGAGGATCGGACGATCGACCGCGCGCGGCGGGCGCCGCATCACGTCGAGCTCATGGGGCTCGAACGAGATCACGAGACCGAGCGCGACCGAGGTCACCATGTTGACCCACAGGATCTGCGGCGCGGTGATCGGCGTGGTGAAGCCGACGAAGATCGCGACCAGGATGACCAGCGCCTGGGCCACGTTGGTCGGCAGCATGAACAGGATCGCTTTCTCGATGTTGTTGTAGACGGTCCGCCCCTCCTTCACGGCCGCGGTGATCGAGGCAAAATTGTCGTCGGCCAGCACCATCTCGGCCGCCTCCTTGGTGACCTCGGTGCCCTTGACGCCCATGGCGACGCCGATGTCGGCCTTCTTCAACGCCGGTGCATCGTTTACGCCGTCGCCGGTCATCGCCACGACCTGCTTGTTGGCCTGAATTGCCTTGACCAGCCTGAGCTTGTGCTCGGGGCTCGCGCGCGCGAACACGTCGACCTTGGCGACTGTCTCCTGCAGCGTCGCCATGTCCATTTCCGCGACTTCGGCGCCGGTGACCGCGGTCTTGCCGTCGCCGATGTCGAGCATCTTGGCGATCGCCGCGGCGGTGATCTTGTGATCCCCGGTGATCATCGTCACCCGGATGCCGCCGGCGTGGCATTCCTTCACGGCCTCGATCGCCTCCTTGCGCGGCGGATCGAGGAGCCCGACGAGCCCGAGCAGGATGAGGGTCTTCGGCAGATCGGCCGCACCCAGGCTCCCCGCCTTGAGACCGGGATCGGGCAGCCACGCCAGCGCCAGCACGCGCTCGCCTTGCGCGGCGAGCGCGTCGGCGGCCTGTTCGAAATGGGCGCGATCGAGCGGCGGGTGATTTCCCGCCTCGCCCTGCTGCCGGTCGCAATGGTCGAAGATCGCCTCCGGCGCGCCCTTGACGAGCAGAACCTCGCCGCCCTCGGGCGTCTTGTGCAAGGTCGCCATGAATCGGTGCTCGGACTCGAACGGGATGACATCGATGCGGGGATAGGCGCCCTGCTCCTTCTGCCGATCGAGTCCCAGTTTCGCCGCGAACGGATAGAGCGCGCCCTCGGTCGGGTCGCCCTCGACCTTCCAGACGCCGTCATCGCTGCGCAGCTCCGCGTCGTTGCAAAGCGCGGAGACGCGGCCCAGAAGCTCGAGCGTCGGGCTATTGCCGACCGGCTCGCCGCCCTTCAACACCTCGCCTTCGTTCGCGTAGCCGTCGCCTGTAACGTCGACCGTTTCGCTCGCGGTCGCCGCGGACACGACCATCATCTCCATCAGCGTCAGCGTCCCGGTCTTGTCGGAGCAGATCCGCGCCACCGAGCCGAGCGTTTCGACCGCCGGCAGGCGGCGCACGATGGCGTTGCGGCTCGCCATCCGCTGCACGCCGATGGCGAGGGTGATGGTGATGAGGGCCGGCAGACCTTCCGGAATCATCGAGACGGCGATGCCCGTCACCGCCTGGAACATCTCGACGAACGGAATGTTCTGGATCAGCCGGCCATAGGCGAAGGTGATCGCGCTGACGATCAGGATGATGACGGTGATCGCGTAGCCGAACTTCTTGATCTGGAGCAGCAGCGGAGTCTCGAGCGCGCTGACGCCGGCGAGCATCTGGTTGATCCGCCCGAGTTCCGTGTCGCTTCCCGTGCCGACGACGATTCCCGTCGCACGGCCGGACACGACCAGGGTGCCGGAATAGGCCATGCAGGCGCGATCGCCGACGGTCGCCTTGGCCGAAACGGGGGCAATCGATTTGTCGGACGGCACCGATTCGCCGGTCAGCGCCGCTTCCTCCGTGCGAAGGTTCTTGACCTCGACGAGACGGATGTCGGCCGGGATCTTGTCGCCGGATTCCAGCGACACGATGTCGCCCGGCACCAGCCCCTCGGCCGGGATCAAGGCGGTTTGCCCGTTGCGCAATGTTCTCGCTTCCGCCGAGAGCATGTTGCGGATCGAATCGAGCGATTTCTCCGCCCGGCCTTCCTGGATGAAGCCGAGCAGGCCGTTGATGACGACGACGCCGAGGATGATCGAGGCGTCGAGCCACAGGCCCATCATCAGCTTGATGAAGCCCGCGGCGAGCAGGACGTAGACGAGGACATTCTTGAACTGCATCAGGAAGCGCATGAGCGGGCCGCGCTTGCGCGCGGTCGGCAGCAGGTTGAGGCCGTACTGAGCCTGGCGCCGGGCGGCTTCCGCGTCGTCGAGGCCGGTCGACACGCGGGTGTTGAGCCGCTCGAGGGCCTCTTCGGCAGTGAGGGAATGCCATGCCGTCGCGTCTGTCGCGGTCATTGCTCAAGCTCCATGGGCGCGGCGGCGGCGACTTCGAGATGGGCGACCGCGCGCCAGGCGTGATGCGCGAGCCGGTTCAGAAGCGCGACCGCATCGACACGCGCGATCGCCCCGGTCGCGGTGAGCTTGCCGGACGCCACCATGTCGAGCGTTGCGCGGCGATGCGCCACCCTGAGATCGGCAAGCGCCATCGCGTCGCGCTCGAGACTGTCGGCCGCATTGCGGCCGGCCTCGACCGTGTCCTTCCCCGGCGCGCCTGCGCGAGGTCCCGCCACATCGTCATCCGCGCGGCCGGGCCCTGAGGATCGCGCGAGACCGACCGCGGCCCCCGCCGCCTCGCGCATCGATCGCGCGCAGATCGCCGCAGCGCTGATCTCTTCGGCGCCGTCGGTCGCAAGGCCGGTCTTCGCCATGGCGCCGACAGCCTCGGCGAGCCGGGCCGCATGATCGAGCGCATGCACGGTGCTGGTGTACCAGGCGTGGCCTTCGTCCGACGGCGGCGGGTCGGCTTTCGACAGAAAGTCACCGGCCTGCCGCGACGCCTCCGACGCCTGCGCAAGCGTGGCGTCGTCGATCGCCGGCCGGACCGTCCCGCCTTCGACCGCGCCCTCGAGCGCCGTCGCCGCCGCGAGGCACAGCGTTTCAAGCGCGCGCTCCACCGTACGGCGCACCGCCTCGACCGCGACGGTCGGCGCCCGAAGCGCAGCGGGATCGAGGTATTTCGTGAAAGCCGAGCCACGCTCCGGCACGAGCCGCTCGATCAGGCGGGTGAACGGGCCCATCAGCGGCAGCAGCACGGCGACGCCGACAACGTTGTAGGCGGTGTGATAGGCGGCGAGCAGAGCCGTCGCATCGATCTCTTGCGAAGCGCGGACGATGAGCGGCGTGACAAAAGGAAAAAGGACGATCGCGATCACGGCGGCGACCAGCTTGAACGCGATATACGCGACGGCCAGCCGCTTGGCAGTGCTGGAGGCGCCGATCGCCGCGACCGCGGAACTGGTCGCGGTGCCGATGTTCTGTCCAATGACCAGCGCGAGCGCCTGATCGAGGCCGACCGCGCCGGCATAGAGCGCTGACAGCGTGACGGCGATCGCCGCGGTCGAGGACTGCATGACGGTCGTCATCAGGGCGCCGACCGCAGTCAGCAGCAGCACACGGGCGAGACCCGCCAGGGTGACGACGCCGGCTTCGTTCATGATCGTGGGGAGGTCCGAGGGGTGCAGTTGCTCGGCGAGCCCGCCCATGCCCTCCTGCAGCGTCGACAACCCGACCAGGATCAGCGCGAAGCCGGCGATGGCGCTGCCCGCCGCCGCCAAACGTCCGCGTCCGACCACCTTGAGCAGCGCGCCGACGAAGACGATCGGCAGCGCGGCGGCGGTGAGCGAGATTCTGACTCCGAACGCCGCCACCAGCCAGCCGGTCCCGGTCGTGCCGATGTTGGCGCCGAACACGAGGCTCAGGCCCTGCGGGAAGGTCAGGAGCCCGGCGCTGACCAGCCCGATCGTGGTCATGGTGGTGGCGCTCGACGACTGCACCAGGAGCGTGATGATCGCGCCCCAGAAGGTGCCGAGCAGCGGCGTCGCCGCCGCCTTTTCCATCACCTGCTTCAAAGCTGTGCCGGCGAGCGCCTTGAGCCCGTCGGTCATCACCGCCATGCCGAGCAGGAACAGGCCGACGCCGCCGACGATAGAAACGATCGTTTCCAAGTTTCCTCCCCGCCCCTGTGCGATTCCACAGTGGGAAAGGGCATCGGTAGCGCGTGAGGAGGCGCTTGTCGACGGGACGACGTCACCCGCGATTCATGCCTGCCGAGAAAAGAAAGCGGGCGCGTCGTCTACCGCGGCGATTCTCGCCGGCGGATATGGGCATAAACCACAATTGACCAAGTTAAGCGTGTCGCTCGATATGCAGCCTGCGGCTTCTTCTCGGCGTTCTGATTGTTGTCGCCGTCTGCGTTTATCTCTCGATGAAGTACTGAGTGACGGGGTTTTCTCAGTCAGGCGATGACTGCGCGGCCACAGCGGTTGTTCCGCTTATCTGGCCGCCGCTTGCAAGCCGGCGCAAGTCAGGCCGACAGTCGCGCGATGTGGCCGATCGCCATGTCGAGCGCGAGCTCGAGCGGCCGGCTCGAACGCGTGGTTTGCGCCAGCAGCAGGCCGCCCTGCAGCGCGGCGATGATCGCGGTCGCGAGTTCGGCTGGATCGGCCTCGGGCTTAAGCTCGCCGCGGTCGCGCATCGCGCTCAGGCCCTGCCTGAAATGCGATTCCCATAGCTCGAAGCCGTTCGCCAGCGACGCCCGCGCGCTCTCCGACCGGTCGGCCAGCTGGCTGACCAGCGATCCGAGCGGACAACCGCCGACGCCGCGAGAGGCTCTGTTCATCGTCACCACCGCGTCGCGCCATCGCCTGATCCCGTCGAGCGAATCGAGCGCCTCCGGTCGGACGGCCTCGCCGCCGGTCACTCGCCCGGTCTGGAACTCGATCACCGCGCGCATCAGCGCATCCTTGTCGGCGAAGTAGTGATAGAGCTGCGACTTCGAGGTCGCGCTCGCTTCCATGATGTCCTCGAGACTGGTCGCGACCGTCCCCTGCCGGTAGACGAGGTCCGCCGCCGCCTCGACGATCCGCGCGCGGGTCACGGCGCCGCGCGCCGTCGCCGGCCGAGGCCCGCCCGCTCGAGTTCTCCTTGATCGGCGCAAACACGTGCTCCTTCCGCCTCGGACAGCCTACCCGAGACTGGACTTGACAGTCCAGTTTAGACTGGCGAGCCTCGCGATTGTGGACTGGGCGGTCCAATCAACATGCGAAACGGAGATTCTCGATGCCTCTTCTGAACAACGGCGACGCTTTCCCGGAACTCTCGGTCGCCGTCGTCGGCGGCGGAACGATCGCATTGCCGGCCGCGCTCGCCGGATCGTGGGCCGTGGTGCTGACGTACCGCGGCGCGTGGTGCCCGTTCTGCAACGCCCAGCTCGCCGGCTTCGCCGCCGAGAAGGAGGCGCTCGACCGCCTCGGCGTCAAGGTCGTGGCCTTATCGGTGGATGACGAGGCGACGAGCGCCGCGACCAAGGCGAAGCACCACCTGCAGTTCGCGGTCGGCCATAGCGCCGACGCCGACGCGGTCGCGGCCGCCACCGGTGCGTTCGTCAACGCGAGCCCGCATTTCCTGCAGCCGGCGGGTTTCGTGCTGGGCCCCGATGGAACGGTGAAGGCGGCCGCCTACGCCACGAGTGCGATTGGCCGGATGGTCGCCAAGGACGTGGTCGGATTCGTCGGCTACCTGCAATCGGTGGCGGCGAAAGCTGCGGCCGAGTAACGCCTCGCCGGCCAACCGATCAGGAGGCCGCCCGCGCTGCTCTTGCGCGTGAGCGGCGAGAGCCGGCGAAGCGGCGTCCCAATGCGCAGAGCGCTCACGCGAACGCCCGCGCCGCCGCTTTGTGCCTGGCGATCAGCGCCGCAAGGTCGACGCCCTCGGGCTCTCCCTCGATCACCCGCCAGCGGCCGGCGACCATCACCCGGTCGGCGCGATGGGCGCCGCAGAGCACGAGCGCGGCGATCGGGTCGTGCGCGCCGCTGAAATCGCGGCTCGTCCAGCTTGAACAGCGCAAGGTCAGCCTGCATGCCGACCTTGATCGCGCCGATGTCGTCGCGGCTAAGACAGCGCGCCGACCCTTCCGTCGCCCAGCGCAGCGCATCGAGGTGGGTGACGGCGGCGCCGTAGCGCAGCCGCCCGAGCATCATCGAATGGCGCACGGCTTCCATCAGGTTCGATGAATTGTTCGACGCCGAGCCGTCGACTCCAACGCCGATCGGGGCGCCGGCGGCCTCGAGATCCTTGGTCGGGCAGATCCCGTTCGCAAACAGCATGTCCGAGGCGGCGCAGTGGGCGACGCCGACGCCGGCGCGGCCGAGGCGCTCGATCTCGGCGGCGTTGAAATAGATCCCGTGCGCGACCCATGTGCGCGAATTCAGCCACCCGGCCTCCTCGAGGATGTCGACCGAGCGCTTGCCGAACGCCTGCATCGCGTAGACGTCCTCGTCGGGCGACTGGCAGAGATGGCAATGGAGCCGCGCGTCGTAGCGCTCGGCGAGTTCCGCCGAACCTTCCATCACCCGCCTCGGCACCGCGAGCGGCGAACAGGGCGCGAGCGCGACGCGGATCATCGCTCCCGCATTGCGATCGTGATAGAGCCGCAGCACACGCTCGCTGTCGTCGAGGATCGTCTCCGAATCCTGGACGATCGAGTCCGGCTGGAGGCCGCCGTCCTTCTCGGAAATGCCCATTGAGCCGCGGCTCACCGTCATCCGCAGCCCGAGCTTCATCGCCTCCTCAACCTCGATGTCGATGGCGTCCTCGAGCCCGGGCGGAAAGAGATTGTGGTGGTCGGCGGCGGTCGTGCAGCCCGACAGCATCAGCTCGACAAGCGCCATCCTGACCGCGACCCTGAGCGCCTCCGGCGTCATGCGGTCCCAGACCCGCTCCATCGCCACGAGCCACGGGATGAGGTCCTTGCCGAGGCCGGCGGGATGGGCGCGGGTCAGCGTCTGGTAGAAATGATGATGGGCGTTGACGAGCCCCGGCAGCACGACATGGCGCGAGGCGTCGAAGGTCGCGTCGGGCCGAATCGCCGGCGCTCCGCCGCGGGCGACGCATTCGACGATTTCCGCGCCGTCGACGACGATTCCGCGCTCGGCGCCCTCTGCGAGGATGGCGAGCGGGTCCTTGATCCATAGGCGCATGCGGCGACAAGGCTCCGTTTCAGCCAGAGGCGGACGAGAGCGGCGCATAGGCGACGCGAGCCCAAACGTAAAGCCGCAACGCTTGCGCACTGCGTCCGGGACAATTCACAAAAATGGATTCGACGTACGAAATTTCGGCCCTTATGGTGCCTCGCCGTGGGGGCGCAAGCGACCTGTTCGCGGGCGCGTCGGCGGGAATTCGGGCGCGGTCCGCGGCGGGGCGGCGCGCGGGTTCAGTCGCCTCAAGAACAGAGCAGCTGGAGGAAATTCGAATGCGCGTTGCGATCATGGCGGCTTTGGCGGGGGCGATCGGATTCGCCGGACCGGCCTTCGCCCTCGACAAGGTGACCTTCGGCACCAATTGGGTCGCCGATCCTGAGGCCGGCGGCTATTACCAGGCTCTGGTCGACGGGACTTACGCGAAATACGGGCTCGACGTCACCATTCTGCAGGGCGGCCCGACGTCGAACGGCGGCATGCTGCTCATCGCCGGCAAGATCGAGTTCTACATGGGCGGCGATATGATCGGCGATTTCCTGGCGGTGCAGAACAACATTCCCACCATCGCGGTCGCGGCCCATTTCCAGAAGAATCCGCAAATCTTCATGTCCCATCCCGGCGTCGGCCTCGACAAGTGGGAAGACCTGCCCAAAGCCAATCCGGCCTTCGTCAGCGCCGGCGCGGTCAATACGTTCTGGGCGTGGATGCGGCTCGCCTACGGCTTCAAGGACGAGAATATCAAGCCGTATAATTTCAATTCGGCGCCGTTCATCGTCA
The DNA here is from genome assembly GCA_963806935.1 of uncultured Alphaproteobacteria bacterium. GTDB lineage: Bacteria > Pseudomonadota > Alphaproteobacteria > Rhizobiales > Beijerinckiaceae > Roseiarcus. The sequence continues at coordinate 47,796 of CAWEAT010000011.1, read as the reverse complement.
CCAAGACTTCGATCCAGCAGGGATACCTGACCTCGGAGCCGCTCGAGGTCGAAAAGCAGGGCGGCTTCAAGCCCAACGTCTTCCTCCTCGCCGACTATGGCTACACAACCTACGCGACCCTGGTCGAAACCCGCCGCGAATATGTTGAGGCGCACCCCGACATCGTCCAGCGCTTCGTCGACGCCTCCACCATCGGCTGGTACCACTATCTCTACGGCGACAACTCGAAGGCCAACGAGGCGATCAAGAAAGAGAATCCGGAGATGACGGACGAGCAGATCGTCTTTTCGATCACGAAGATGAAGGAATACGGCATCGTCGATTCCGGCGACACGCTCAAGCTCGGCATTGGCGCGATGACCGACGACCGCTGGAGCGAGTTCTACAACACCATGGTCAAGGCAGGGGTGGTGAAGGCCGGGCTCGACTACAAGAAGGCTTACACCACCCAGTTCGTCAACAAGGGCGTCGGGCTCGACCTCAGGCCGAAGTGACGCTTCCCCGCTATTTCTTCGACGCCTGCATCGCGTTGTAGGCGTCGGCCGGCAGGGTGACGGAGACGAAGACCGTCGCCTTTTCCTTGGGGCCGATCGGGCCGGCGTTCTTGTGGTCGACCGCCGGTACGCTCTTGAGGAAGGCCGCGATCGCCTGCGCGTCCTCGTCGGTGAGATGCGAGAGAGCGGGCCACGGCATGACCGGGCTTAAATCCCGCCCGTCCGGCGTCTTGCCGGTGCGGATCGCGGTCACGATCTGGTCGCTGCTCCACGACCCAATTCCGGTTTCCTTGTCGGGCGTCAGGTTCTGGCCGACGAATATGCCGGCGCCCGGAATCTCGAACCCGACATCCGATCCGCCGAGGTAGCGTTTCATGTCGGGCGACCCGAGCAGCGCGCCCGGCGTGTGGCAGTCCGAGCAGCCGGCGAGCGTCACGAGATAGCGGCCCCGCGCGATCTGCGCGTCGTCCGCCGAGGCGGGCGAGGGCAGGGTCGCGAACGCGGTCAGGGCCGCGCCGAGGGTCGCCGACAACATCCATTGAGCCATGGTCCTCTCCTTCGCGCTTTCAGGCGACCCGGTCAGGCTGCGGCGTCGCCCGATATCCTTATCCCGGTCAGGTGATCGGGAACCTGCCAATGCTGCGCCGGATCGGGCTTGTGCGCCACCGGCGCGATCGCGCCGCGCCACGCCACGCCCATCATCTGCGCCGTCTGATAGGCCATGATGTTGAAGCCTCTCGATTCGAGCGCGCGCAAACCCGCCGCGACATGCGGCGACACGAGGTCATGAAACATGACCATTGCGGTCGTTTCGAGATACGACGCGCAGGCGAGCGCGTCGTTCCTCGGCGCCTCGCCGTCGTGGTCGCCGTCAATGAATGCGAACGACCATTTCGCGCCCGCCTCGCCGAGGCTGACGACCGCCGCGGGGCTCTTCTCCGGCACGAGGATCGTCGATGACGCCCCGCCGGCGCCGCGGATGACCGCCTCGAACTCGCCCCGCCAATCCGCGTCCCCCAGCAACGGCTCGACCACATGGAGCGGCGCGATCCCGGCCGCGACCAGATAGGCCGTCGACCAGCCTCGCCACGCGCCGATCTCGATCCCGCTTCGCCCCTTGAAGGCGCGCGCGTTGGCGTAGAGGATCGAGGCTTCGTCGCGGTTGATGAAGCCGACTGTCGGATTGCGCCTGTCGACCCGGAACGGATGGTCGATTTGCTTGCGAAAATAGGGCCAGGTCGACGCGCTCTTGTCCGCTTCGACCATGTTCGGGAACAGGTGGTCGAGAACCGGCGCTTCGAGGTTCCGGGCGACGTAATCCGTGGCCATCGATCAGACCTCAAGCGAGGAAACGCGATTGCCGCCGCCGGCGTTGGATCAAAAGCCGGCCTGGCGTGTTTGTTTCTGCGGCGGACCGGCGCGACGGTCGCGAATGGCATGCCGCACAGCCTCGCGTCAAGAATGCCGGTTCGTCACCCAATTCCTTGCTGCAATGCAGCGAATAACGGGCTCTTGTACTCGGCATGTTCTCGCATTACCTGTCGTTTGACCCGGAATAACGAGGTCTATAATGTCCATCGCAAGAAGCGCTTTGAATGGCGGGCGACGGGCGCGACCTTGGGAGGGGTGGGATGCGGACGGCGAATGCCAAAGCGCGGAATCCTGCGATGAGCTCGAAGCGCCAGCGGCACGCAACTTGCGTGGTTGGGAGACGGGGTCGGCGGCCTGAATGGCTGCGGCCGAGAGACGGCGGGTTCGCGCGATGAACAAGATTGCGACGCTGAGGACGAACGAGACGGCGGTCCGGGTGACGTCCCCGCCGCTGGTGAAGCTTCGCGGCGTCGACAAGGTCTTCGCCAACGAGGTGACGGCTCTCAAGGGCCTCGACCTCGACATCCAGGCCGGCGAGTTCCTGTCCCTGCTCGGACCCTCCGGCTGCGGAAAATCGACCGTTCTCAGGCTTCTGTCCGGGCTCACCTCGCCAACCCGGGGCGACATCACCTGGATGTCGAAATGTCCGGAGCTCGGCTTCGTGTTTCAGGAGCCGACGCTGACCCCCTGGTCCGACGTCTTCACCAATGTCTGGCTGCCGCTGCGTCTCGGCGGCGTGTCGAAGGAAAAGGCCCGGCCGCGAGTCGAAGAGGCGCTTGAGCAGGTCGGGCTCAGCGGATTCGCCAAGGCCTACCCGCGGCAACTCTCCGGCGGGATGAAAATGCGGGTGTCGATCGCCCGCGCCCTCGTGACCCGGCCGACCGTCCTTTTGATGGACGAGCCGTTCGCGGCCCTCGACGAGATCACCCGTCTCAAGCTCAACGACGATCTGGCGGCGCTCAGGTCCCAGCTCGGGGCGACGGTGGTGTTCGTGACCCACTCGGTGTTCGAGAGCGTCTATCTTTCGGACCGGATCGTGGTGATGGCGGCGCGGCCCGGACGCGCGGTCGCGGAGATCGTGGTCGAAGCGCCGACCGCGAAGCGCGAGGAAGGCTTCCGGCTCTGCAAGGAATACGCCGACACCTGCGTCCAGACCTCGGAGGCGCTTCACGTCGCGATGGGCGATAGGCCGTCGAAGATGCTCGTGAGCGGGATGCCGTGAGTTGCGACGACTTTGTCGGCTACGCGGTTCCGGCGCTCACCCTCGGTCTGGGGCTGTTCGCCTGGGAGGGGCTGGTTCGTTATTTCGCCGTCCCGTCGTATCTCTTGCCGGCGCCGAGCCTCATCATCGCCACCCTCATCACCGATTGGCCGACGCTCTCCGCCTCGCTCTGGGTGACGTTGTCGATCACGCTCAAGGCGCTTCTGATCGCAGTCATCGGCAGCGTCGCGCTCGCCATTATTTTCGCCCAGTCGCGGATCGTCGAGCGCGCCTTCTACCCGTTCGCGGTCGCCATGCAGGTGACGCCGATCGTGGCCATCGCGCCGCTGCTCCTGATCTATCTGACCCCGACCATTGCAGTTCTGGTCTGCGCCTTCCTGGTGGCGTTTTTTCCCCTCCTGGCCAATACCACCCTTGGGCTCTCGTCGGCCGACCATAACCTTGTCGACCTGTTCCAGATGTATCGCGCTTCGAAAATGCAGCAGTTCCTGCTGCTCAGGCTGCCGTCGGCCTTGCCTTATTTTCTCGCCGGGTTGCGGATCAGCGGCGGTCTGGCGCTGATCGGCGCCATCGTCGCGGAGATCGCCGCCGGGCTCGGCGGGGCAGGGGTCGGGGCTCGCGTATCGCATTGTCGAATCAGGGTTTCGCCTCAATATTCCCCGAATGTTCGCCGCCCTGCTCTTGATTTCGGTCGCCGGCATCACAATTCATCTGCTGCTGACTGCGCTGTCGCATTGGTTGTTGCGCGATTGGCACGACAGCGAGCGCGGACGGGAAAGCTGACACCGATAATCCAGTCCATCGTATAACTTCAGACGGTCGCGGCCCCATTGTTTTGTGCGCCGCTGCGACGGGAAACCGTTGCCCCGACAAAGGAAGGCGAGGTCAAATGAGTATCGGATACCTCAACGAGCGGCGGATCGGGCCGCCGCGGGCCTCCGTTCTGCGCAAGCTCGGGATTTCCGAGCTTGTCACCACGGCCAAATTCGATATCGCCGACGCCCATGAAGCGCTCGTGCGCCGGCAGGCGGTGCCGGAGCGGATCCACGCCGACGGCCTGGTGGTCGACGTGCCGGCCGGGGTCTACCACCCGCTGCCGGACTCGAGCTCTGAGTTTTTCATTCGCAATATCAAGGCGATGGACCCGAACAAGATCGCCAAGACGCTGGAGATCGGCGCCGGCTGCGGCATCATCTCGCTGTTCATGGCCGCCAACTGGACGTCGCGCACCGTCGCCACCGACATTTCCCCGATCGCGGTCGAGGCGACGATCGCCAACGCCACGCTCAACAATGTCACCTTGACGGCGTTTCAATCCGATCTGTTCGAAAAGATCGATGAAAAGGACTTCGACCTCATCGTCTTCAACACGCCGATGGTCGACAAGAACCCCGAGAACGACATCGAGCGCTTCAGTCTATGCGATCCGAACGGGCGCACCACCGAGGCCTACCTGCGCCAGGCGCGCCGCCACGTCTCGAAGGACGGGCTGATCATCTTCCCGATCTGCAACAATTCGGCCTACGAAGTCATGGACGCGATCGACCTCGATTATGAGATCGTCGGGTTCGAGCTTGCTTACAGCGGCTTCTGGCGGGCGATTGTCGGCGCGCGGAACTAGGCGGGACTGATCGCAACCACGCGCGAATACGGATCGCCGCGCGTGGCCTGACGCGGATGATCGATCGGCGGGCGCCCGTGCGTTGGACCCGTGGTAGGGCGTTCGCACGCGTGATAGAAATCATGCGAAACAGCGCGGGTTCGCGTGGGCGCGCCGAGCCGACCGGAAGCGAAAATGGCCAATGCGAATACATCGCCTTCCGAGCGCGTCGCGAAGCGTCGGCGGCGCAGGATGTGGGGCAGCCTGCTGACCGAGGCGCCCTATCTCGCAATCGTCATCATCGGCGTCATCGGCATTTCATGGACGAGCTTTTTTCGCCGGCCCTCGGCCGACTACTGGGTGATCATGACGCCGGTCACCGCGCTGCTGTGCGTCGCCGTCGGTTTGGCCCGCGCGCCGCGCGGCCGCGGGCGGATCGAGACAGTCGCGATCCAACTCGCCCAGTGGGCGGCGGTGCTGGTTGCGATGTATCTCATCAACCTCAGCAACGTCGGCGGCCTCACCACCAGCGACGCATTGGGCGGCATGATGCTGACCTTGCTCGCTCTCGGCGTCTTCATCTCTGGACTTGACCTGAGAGACTGGAGGCTCGGCGTCGCCGGCGCCTTCCTCGCTGTTGCGGTGCCGTTGGTCGCCTGGTTCGAGCAGGCGGCGCTGTTTCTGGTTTTCATCGGCGCCGTCCTGATCGCGCTCCTGCTGTTCCTGTGGTGGGGGCGGGTCAGAATGTCGTCCGATCAGGACTGAACCGGCCATCCGCCTTACCCTCCGTCGCCGCCGGCGTGGCGTGAAAAGGCGCCGAAACGTGTTCGCAACCGCGCCCGGCCGGGACTTGCGCCGCCGAAGCGGATGGCGCCTAAAGGAGCCGTGCAACGGGCCGGGACTGGGCAAGCCGGCCGGGAGGGGGATTTCGCCATCGCTTCGCGGACTCCGGACATAGCCCGCGCCGCTGCGGGCCGGAGAACGTGCGACGAGTTCGGGCGCGTCGCCGAGCCTTCGCTCGCCTCGACCGGCGACCGCGCTCCGCGGCGTTTCGCCCCATCCGCTGCGCCGCTCCTCGCGGCATTGGCGCTCTCGGGTTGCGCCGCGGTCGGCCCCAACTTCGAGCGGCCGGCCGCGCTCGTCTCGCCTGAGTTCAAGGAGATCAAGGGCTGGAAGATCGCGACGCCGCGCGAAAGCGAGCCGAAAGGCGAGTGGTGGTCGGTGTTTCATGACCCGGAGCTCGATCAGCTGATGCGAGACGTCGTCGTCTCCAACCAGACGGTCAAGGCGGACGAAGCCAATTATCGCGCGGCGCTGGCGCTCATCAACGAAGCCCGCGCCGGGCTGTTTCCGACCGTCACTGGGAACGGCTCCGCCACCGCGTTCGTCCAGACGCCGGGACCCAATTGACCGCGGAAGCCTCGGGATTGTGGACGCTCGACATCTGGGGCCAGGTCCGGCGCGAGGTCGAAGCCCAGCAGGCGGGCGCGCAGTTAAGCGCCGCAACCCTCGCCAACGCTACGCTTTCCGAGCAGTCGCTGCTGGCGCTCGCCTATGTGACCCTGCGAGAGGCCGATTCGCTCGAGGCCCTGCTCCAGAAAACGGCTGTCGAATATCAGCATTCGCTGACGATCACCCAGAACCAGTACAACGCCGGGACCGCCGCCAAATCCGACGTCATCACCGCTCAGACGCAGCTGCTCAACGCCCAGGCGCAGCTGATCGCCGCCGGGGTGTCGCGCGCCCAGAGCGAACATGCGATCGCGGTCCTGATGGGCCGTCCGCCCGCCGGCCTTTCGATCCCGCCCGGAGCGCTCGCGACCCGCGTTCCGCCGGTCCCGGTCGGTCTTCCCTCTTCGCTTCTGGAGCGCAGGCCCGATGTCGCGGCGGCGGAGGAGGCGATGCGCGAGGCCAATGCGCAGATCGGCGTCGCCTTCGCCGGCTATTTTCCGGCCGTTTCGCTCAACGGCCTCATCGGCTATTCCGGCAACCCGTTCAACGCCGCCTTCGGCCCGACCAATCCGGTCTGGTCGTTCGGCGCGTCGATCGCGCAACCCTTGTTCAACGGCGGCCTCACCACCGCCCAGGTGGAGGCGGCGCGCCAGACCTATCAGGCGGATGTCGCGACCTACCGCCAGACCGTGTTGACCGCGATCCAGCAGGTCGAAGATTCCCTTTCCGGGATTCGCATTCTCTCGCGCGAGGCCAAGGTCCAGGCCGAAAACGTGCGCCTCTCCCGCCAGGCGACCCAAATCACGCTCAACGAATATCAGGCCGGCACCCAGGCCTTCACCGCGGTCGTCGTCGCGGAAGCCCAGCAGCTGTCGGCCGAAGAAAACCTGCTCACCACCCAGGCGCAGGTCCAGACCGACGTGGTGAACCTGATCGTCGCTCTCGGCGGCGGCTGGACCCAATCGAAACTGCCCGACGTCGAGGCGCAAACGTCGAACGTCCCGCCGCATTGAGCAGCCGGCGCGCAATTGACATTGGGGCTTAAGGAAGGCGAAGGTCAGCCCATCGAGGCGGGGCCGCGAGATTCGTCAAAGACTTGGCTTTCCGCGCATTTCATGGCCGATTGCGGGCAGGGGAGGAGATGGTGGTGATCAGAACAGTCCGTATGGGTTTGGCGGCGCTCGCCGCGCCGGCGCTTCTGGCCGGCTGCATGACCATGGGGGCGCCGGAAAAGGAAGGGCAGCTCGCCGCCGCGGGGTTCATCCGGCAGCCGGCGGATACGCCGCTGAAAATGACCAAGCTCCAGGCGCTGCCGCAGAACACGATCGTCGCAGCCCAGCGGAAGGGTCACAACATCTATATCTACGCCGACGCCGCCGGGTGCGGCTGCGCTTTTATCGGCAACGACGCCGCCTTTCAGCAATATCAGCAGATCCGCGCCGCCAACAACATCGCCCAGATGCAGGAGACGACGGCGATCCTCAACCAGGAGGCGGCGATGGACTGGGGCGGCGTCTGGGGTCCCTACGCGCCCGGCTGGTATTGACCGGATCGGCGGGCATTCGCCGCTCGCGCAGGCGACCTCAAGGCGCAAGGGTGAGCGGTGTTTGAGGCTGCCGGCGCCTGGTCCAACGATTGGGCCTGGAGCCTGCCGCTGATCGTGTTCAATGTATTGGCGCACGCCTTCGGTCTGGCGCTGATCCGCGGACCAGCTCGTGCTCCCGCTGTCGCAGGATCTTCGGCCGCCATCGGTCTTCATTCACGCTCACCGTCATCATTGTTCCGACGGTCATTCTGATCACGTTCCTGCACGGCCTCGAAGCGGGCGTCTGGGCAATCGCTTATGTCGGGCTCGGCGCGCGCCCCGACTTCGCCAGCGCAATGCTCTATTCGCTCAACGCGATGACGACCTACGGCCATGCGGAGCTCTTTCTTGCCCAGCACTGGCGCCTTATGGGAGCGATCGAGGCGCTGAACGGCATGATGCTGTTCGGCCTGACGACGGCGTTCCTGTTCGGGGTTCTACAGCGTCACTGGCCGGCGCCGGGGCATTGAAGGCCGGTCGGGCGGCGGTTGTCCAACGAGGCTGACACGGGTGGCCGGGCCCCCGGCCTTCAGTCCATGGCCGGGCTTGTCCCGGCCATCCACGCGACATAGAGCGGATCGGTGCTTGTGATAATCAGAAATCCTTGGTATCGTGCCTGAATGTCGCCGGATTGTGTCGGCGCACCGGCGCGAGTGGCGGCCAGGAGGGGCGCACGCACGAGGCGGTCAGGTCGTAAAGCGTTGAGGCTGCAGCATAAATCGGCGGAAGGGCGCCTTTGATTTCCTTCCGCTTCTCCTTTGTTTTTCTTCCGGCTTTCCTCGGCTTTCCTTCCGCTTTTCCTTTTGCTTTCCTTCCAAACCCTTTGTTTTCCTCCCCTAGACGCCAAGGCCGTCGAAGGGAATGACCCGGCAGGCGTCGCCCGCCCTTGCCGGCCCCGCGCGCACCGGCCGCACGATGAGCCCGTCGGCGCGGGCCATCGTCTTGACCAGAGACGAATCCTGGTTCGACGCCGGGGTCGCGACGAGAACGCCGTCGGGGCCGCGGGCGAGCGCGGCGCGCATATAGTCCTGGCGCGGCCCGTTGGCGGGAAGGTCGACGGCGAGGCGGGCGGGCTGGCTCGGGTCGGCGCCCGGGTCTCCCTCGCCGTGCAGGGCGCGGAGGAGGGGGCGCAGGAACAGGACCGCACAGACCGTCGACGACGTCGGATTGCCGGGCAGGCCGAGGACGCGCATCGCGCCGATCCGCCCGTGCATCAGGGGCTTGCCCGGACGCATGGCGATCCGCCAGAAGCCGAGCTCCATCCCTTCGGCGGTGAGCGCCTGCTGTACGAGGTCGTAATCGCCGACCGACGCGCCGCCGAGCGTCACCAGCACGTCGGCCTTGGCGTCGCGCGCGCGGCTCACGGCGTCGCTCAACGCGTCGAGCGCATCGACGGCGATCCCGAGGTCGATCGCGGTCGCGCCGGTCGCCTCGACGAGGCCGGCGACGGCGTAGTTGTTCGACGCGACGATCTGCGCCGGGCCGAGCGTTCCTCCGGGGGAAACCAGTTCATCGCCGGTCGCCAGGATCGCGACCCGGGCGCGCCGGCGGACCGCGAGGCGGGTGTGGTTGGCCGACGCCGCCAACGCCACGTCGCGGGGCGTCAGACGGCGGCCGGCGGCGATCAGGGCTTCGCCGGCGCGAAAGTCCATGCCCGCCTCGCGCAGGTTTTCGCCCGCGAGCGCGGCGGCCGCGAGCGCGATCCGGTCGCCCTCGCGGCGGACATCCTCCTGAATGACGATCGCGTCGGCGCCTTCGGGCATCGGCGCGCCGGTGAAGATGCGAACCGCCTCGCCCCGGCCAAGGCCGCCCTCGAACGCGCGGCCCGCCGCCGACTCGCCGATCACCGTCAAGGTCGCCGGCGCCTGAGCCGTGTCGGCCGCGCGCACCGCGTAGCCGTCCATGGCCGAGTTGGCGAACGGCGGCTGGGTCCTCAAGGCGGCGATGTCACGCGCAAGCACCCGGCCGTACGCTTGGTCGAGCGCGACCTTTTCCTCCTCGAGCGGCGTCGCGGCGGAGGCCAGCACGCGGGCCAGCGCCTCCTCGACCGTGATCATCGCGCTCATTCGCGCTTCTCCTTCGCCGCTCGCCATTCGCCCGATTTGCCGCCCCGTTTCTCGATCAGCCGCACCTCTTCGACGCTCATGCCCCGGTCGATCGCCTTGGCCATGTCGTAGATCGTGAGGCAGGCGACGGAGACGGCGGTGAGCGCCTCCATCTCGACGCCGGTCGGCCCGGCGCATCGCGCCTCGGCCCGCACCGTAAGGCCGGGCAGGGCGTGGTCGGGCTCGATGTCGATGAGAACCTTGGTCAGGCTCAACGGATGGCAGAGCGGAATGAGATCGGCGGTTTTCTTGGCCGCCATGATCCCGGCGATCCGCGCCGCGCCGATGACGTCGCCCTTCTTCGCGTCGCCGGCCATGATCGCGGCCAGCGTCGAAGCCGCCATGCGCACCCGTCCCTCGGCGATCGCGACCCGGTTCGTCGCTTCCTTGTCCGAAACGTCGACCATCCGCGCCTCGCCCTGGGCGCCGATATGGGTCAGTGGGTTCGGTTGGTCGGCGGAGGGGGCCATCGGTTCGCGTCTTTCGCTCAAAGCTTCGGTCCGGGCGTTTCTCTTGCGCACGAACCGCCGTCGGCCGCCCGTTCAAGCAAAATTGGCGATCGCCCGCAATCGCGGCCGCCGTTTGTCCTGCCCGCCCCTCGCAATGTAAGGACGCCCGGGGGCGTCGCGTGGCGGGCCCTTTACACTTGAGCTTGCGATGATCGCGCGTAATCCGAAGATCGCCTACGTCCTCTTGCGCAACGCGCATTTCGGGCCGCGGCTGGCGTCGTCGGTCGAGCTCTGCGTCCGCGATCTCGTCCTTCACAGCCGCTATGCAAGCTCGACCCTGGTCGCCTGTCCGCCCGTCGACGAGCCGTTCGAGGGCATCGAGATCGCGACCATCGCCGACGTTTCGCTGGGCGGAAATGTCGCCAAGGCCCTGGGCGTCGCCCGGCTCCTCAGGCGGCGCGGGATCGACATCGCGGTGGTCGAGAACCATCTTCCCGCCGCCGCCCTGATCGCCTCGACCTCGGGCGCGCGCGTTCTCCTGCACAGCCATGCTTACGAGTCCGCGCCTCGCGGGGCGGCCGGCGTCGCCGCCGCGCGGCTCAAGGTGGCGCCGCTCGCGGGCTTCGCCTTCGTCAGCGAGGACGCGCTCGCCCGCTTCCGGACCAATTTTCCCTTCGCCCGCGCGCCGATGCGCTCGATTCCCAATGGGCTCGACATGCGGGCCTGGTCAGCGACCGAACCCAAGGACGCTTCGATCCTCAGCGTCGGCCGCGCGCTCGCCGACAAAGGCCACGTCGAGGCGATGGCGGCGATCGCAACCGCCCTCAAGACGCGGCCCGCCTGGAGCGCCCGCTTCATCCTCTCCGCCACCGGCCGGGAGCCTGAAACTGTCCGCGCGCTCCGCGACGCAGCGGAAGCGTCCGGCGGCCGTATCCGGATCGACGCCAATCTTCCCCACTCCGAGGTCAAAGCGGCGTGGGAAAAGTCCGCAATCGGCATGGCGCTGACCAGAACGCCCGAGCCGTTCGGCCGCACCGCTCTCGAGGCGTTGGCGAGCGGCGCGGCGCTGATCGCGTCGGGACTTGGCGGCCTCGCTGAAGTCTGCGGCCCATGCGCGATCACGGTCGACCCGAACGACGCCGCCGGCCTCGCGGCGGCGCTGGGAGGGCTCATGGACGCGCCCGATCGGCGCGCCGATCTCGCCCGCGCCGGACGCAAGCGGGTCGAGGCGCTGTTCGACATCCGCGCGATCGCGCGGCGGATGGACGACTTGATCGACGCCTGCGTCGGCGAGGTTGGGACGCGGAGCTGACGCTCCCCGTGTGTTGCGTTCCGCAGGCGCAAACGATAACTCGCGCGGAGTCGTGCGGCTCGGGGAGGCAAATGAGTCCGGAAAAATTCGCGCTCTTGGTCGCCCTCGCCGTGTTCGTCGGGGGCGCGGTCGGGCTCCTTCTGCAGCGCGTCCTGCCGGAGAAGTTCACGACCGGCGGTCCGCGCGACATGATCGGGGCGGTCGTCGGTCTCCTGACCCTTCTGTCCGCTCTCGTGCTCGGCCTGTTGATCTGGACCGCCTATGGCGTCTACGCCGGCCAGAATCTGGCGGTGCAGACCCTCGCCGCGAAAGTCCTGCAACTCGATCTCGCCCTTGCCGACTACGGGCCTGATGCGACTCCGCTCCGCGCGCAAATCCGGCAGAACCTCGGCAAGACGATCGACGACATCTGGGGCGCGAATGACACGGACATTGATTTCGTCGCCAAGAACTTCTCCGCGGCGATCGAGAGCCTGCGCAATCGCGAGAAAGCCCTGGCGGAGCTTCATCCCACGACCGCCGCCGAAACGCAGGCGCTCGCCGCCGCCGCCGGCATCGTCGACGGAATCGGGCAGGCGCGGTTGCAGATGTCGTTTGCGCTGTCGAACCCGGTTTCCTACCCGCTCATTCTGATGGTGGTCGCGTGGGCGACATGTCTATTCCTCGGTTATGGCCTGATGTCGAAAGGCAATCCGATGTCGATTGCCGTCGGGGCGCTCGGGGCCATCGCGGTCGCCAGCGCGTTCTACCTGATCCTCGACCTCAGCGATCCTTATTCGGGCTCATTCCGCACGTCCTCGGCGCCGCTCGAGCAGGTGCTCGCCGTCATGGGCAAGCAATAGGCGACGCGCGGACGCTCGTCCGGATTTGTCTTGCATTTCCCCCTCGCAGTCGGAAAGGCTGCGGCCGTGACGTCGACCAACCCGCATCCGGGCCTTGCGGCTCCGACCCTTCGCCCCGCGTAAAGAGGCGCTTGGGCATGGAGTGGCGCGACGAAGGGCTCATTATCGGCGTCCGCAGGCACGGCGAGCAATCGGCGATCGTCGAGGCGATGACCCAGGGGCATGGCCGTCATCTCGGGCTCGTTCGCGGCGGGCGGTCGCCTCGGTTCGGCGCGACTTTGCAGCCCGGCAACACCATCGGCCTCGTCTGGCGAGCGCGGCTCGACGAGCATCTGGGCTCATACGCCGTCGAACCCTTGTCGTTGAGGGCCGGGCGGCTGATGACCAGCGCGCTCGCGCTCGCCGGGCTGAATTATCTCGGGCAATTGGTCCGGGTTCTGCCCGAGCGCGATCCTCACGAGGGGGTCTACGAAACACTGAGCCTCATCGCCGACGCTCTCGACGACCACGCGCTCGCCCCGGCGCTCGTGGCGCGGTTCGAAGCGCAGATCCTGGCCGAATGCGGGTTTCGGCTGGACCTGAGTCGCTGCGCGGCGACTGGCGCGACCGAGGGCCTGGCCTATGTCTCGCCCAGGTCCGGGCGGGCGGTGAGCGCCGAAGCCGGGGCGCCCTGGCGCGACCGGCTGCTGCCGCTGCCCGCGTTCCTGCGCGAAGGCGTGCGTCTCGAGGCGCAGCCGAGCCCGGGCGAAATCGCCGATGGGTTCCGCCTGACCGGCTTTTTTCTCGCCCGCGACCTGTTCGCGGCGACCGGCGCAGCTCTGCCGGACTCACGGGCCGCGTTCCTGTCGGCGGCGGCGAAGACCGAGGAGCTCTGAGAAAATATCAAAATTCGTGATCCGAATCGCGGAACCGTGGGATGGTCCAGGCGTTCGATGCTGGGTGTGGCGCGCTTCGGACCAGCGGGGAAAAGTTCATGGCGGAGCGTAGGAGCCTATGGCCGCTCTTGCTCTACGGCGCTCTTATCACAATTGCGGCCGGACGCCGCAGAGAGAACGACCTGGAGTCCGCTGCCGGGCCCGATAGGGCAACCCCTGGGCCTCCCCGTAAAATATATCCCCCGAGCGAGATCGCGCGCGTCCCGCGTCAGGCCGCGCCTGCCGAAGCTGACAAAAGGCCGAGGGAGCATTTCGAGAACGATGAGCCGGTTTCGGCGCAGCTGCGCCGGGCGGGGGAGCCGGGAAGAGGGCGGCGCGCAACGGCTCCCTGGCGCATTCCTTGGAGAGGCTGGAAAGACATCTTTTGGCGGGTCTATGCCAGCGTCAATGACAATCGACTGCTCGCGGTCGCGGCCGGGGTCGTGTTTTACACGATATTGGCGATCTTTCCCGCGATCGCGGCGTTTGTCTCCCTCTATGGCCTCGTCGCCGACGCATCGACGATTGACTCGCATCTTTCTCTCGCCGCAGGCATTTTTCCCGCCGGGGCGGTCGACATACTCCACGAGCAAATCACCAATATCGCCGCGAATAGCGATGCGGGGCTCAGCTTCGGGACCCTTTCAACCTCTACCCTATTCTCTTAGCTTCTCCAAACGTGAGTTCGCCGATATCGCGCCGTAACTTCAGCCAACCATCGCTCGCCGACACCTTCATCAATGCCTATTTCGTGTGGGCGGGTTCTGAAGATATCGCCAAGACATTCGAGTGGGCAGCGTTTGGCGTCTTGATGTCGATTGCATTCTTCTTCGACGGCCAGCCTACCCGCCGCTGACCATGTTGAAGATGTGCTTCTCCAGCAATGGTACGGGCTCTCGGACCTGGCGCGGAGGAGCCGTGCGCGATCGGCTGTCGTTTCGGCGCTTCTGCGGCATTCCGCTCGATCAGGAGACGCCCGACCATTCCTCGATCTGGCGCTTCCGCCAGCGGATCGAGAAGCTCGGCCTGTCGGAGAAGCTTCGGCCGAGGTCAACCGTCAGCTCGACGCGCGAGGTCTGATCGTCAAACGCGGCACGCTGGTTGACGCCACGATCATCGCGGCGGCGGTGAAGCCGCCGTCTTTCGAGGAAGGCGTGGTCAGCGAGCGCGATCCCGACGCGAGCTTCACGGTGAAGAACAACGAGACCTCCTTTGGCTACAAGGCGCATCTGGCGGTGGACGAGGAGAGTGGCCTGTGCGCCAAGCGGAGATGACGAGCGCCGATCTGCACGACAGTCAGCGGGCGAAGCCATGATCCAGGCGACGAGGCGGCCTACTAGCCGACAAGCCTACGACAGCCAGGCGCTGCGCGACAAGCTCGCAACTCGGATTGAGACAGGATCGCCTATAAGCCAAGCGCAACAAGCCGTTCAACTGCAGGTCTGTTCAACAAACGCGTCGCGCATCGCGTCGCGTCGAGCGTCGACGCACGATAAAACTGTATATGCAAGTTCGCTATCTCCTTATCGCAACAACTCCACCTCATCTCGCATGCAAACAAAGCGCAGGCTTCTCACCGCCCTAGCCCGCAAAATTTAACAAACCAAAAACCCTAAACCAAACCACACAACACACCTCTCCCTTGTAGCTCAAAAAACCGCACAGCCACAAACCTCGATCATTATGCGAAGCGCTCCTTCGATTCATAAGCGGGCTAGCCGTGGCCCTATGGAGCGCCAACGCCGGAATGAAAGCAATCATCGACGCCCTCAACGTCGTCTATGACGAGAAGGAAAAACGCAGCTTTCTGAAGCTCAACCTCGTGTCTCTTCTTTTCACGTTCGTCGCTCTCCTGTCGATGATGGTCGCGCTCGCCGTCATCGTCGTCGCTCCGATCGTCTTTTCGGCCCTTGGACTTGCGCCCTTCCTGAGCCTTGCGATCGTTGTTCTGCGCTGGCCGCTGTTGTTGGTCTTTGCGACGGTCGCCCTGGCGGCGATCTATCGCTATGGGCCGAGCCGGCGCGAAGCACGCTGGCAATGGCTTTCGGTCGGGAGCGCCGCTGCGGCCCTCGGATGGCTGATCAGCTCGGTTCTGTTTTCGTGGTACATCGCCAATTTTGGCGCATACAACGCGACCTACGGCTCGCTCGGCGCCGCCGTCGGCATGATGATGTGGATGTGGATCTCCGCAATTGTGATCCTGCTGGGCGGCGAGCTGAACGCCGAGATCGAACATCAAACCGCGAAGGATTCAACCGTCGGAGGCGAAAAGCCGCTTGGACGGCGTGGCGCCGTAATGGCCGACACCATCGGGGCGGCGCAGGGAGCGTTAGCCGACCTCGAACACCGAAAGGGCGACGCGATCCGGAAACCGGCTGCCGGTTGCAATGAAGAGCGGCTTCGTGAGCCATCGATGGCCCGGCGCGGCGGTCTCGAAACGCGGCGCGCTCCGGAAATAAACCTCGGCCGGATCGACGGGTTCGCCGCGGGTGATCCGCGCCATGACCTCCGGAGGGCCGAAGCGGACCCCGGTGTTTTCGATGTAGAGCATGCTTCCGTCGTCGAGCCGGGCGACGTAGCGGGCTTCGAGCCGGGTGAAGCCGTCCGGGCCGATGATCTGATAATCGGCGCCGGCGTTCAGGATCGTCCCGTTGAGCCTCGTGCCCTGGATAACGCCGCCGATGATCGGCACGACTCGCCGCAGGCCTTGCGCGGTTTCCCCGACGGCGATGGGGGCGCCGACTTCGACGGAAAAGTCGGCAACGTGGGTCAGGACCGGCGTCATGGCAAGACCGGGGTCATGGGATGAGCTCCAGCTACGAAGTCGAAACCTTCCGAGAACCGCTTGCACGCGCGACATGGGTCTTCAACGCCAGGCAGCGACCGTGTTCTGTCAGAGGGAACGAACGGGTGGCATCGGCGTTCTTGCCGCAACCAAGCCTTGGAGATTCGAAATGTCCATCCGAAATGCTCGCATTGGGTTCGCTTCCCTCTCTCTCGCGCTCATCGTGGGCGCTTCCAGCCTTGCGTCCGCCAAGACGGAAAAGGAGTTTGTCAGCGACGCCATCAAGGGCGACAATTCCGAGATTGCCCTGGGTCGTCTCGCGATCAGCAAGAGCGCGAGCGATCCGGTCAAAGCTTTTGGCCAGACCCTGATCGACGACCATTCGAAGGCCAAGGCCGACGCCTCGGCTGTCGCCACGACGATCGGCGTCTCGCCGCCAAGCGAAATATCGCCGGAGGCCCAAAGCGCAATGACAAAATTACAGCAGTTGAACGGGCGGGACTTTGATCGCGAGTTCGTCAGGGTCATGGTCGAGGACCACCAAAAGGATATCGCGGAATTCAAGAAAGAGGCTGAGAGCGGGCATGGGCCGGTCGAGCAATTGGCGGCGCAGACCCTCCCGACCCTTGAGAAGCATCTTCAAATGGCCCAATCGCTAAGCGCGCAACGGTGAAGGCGCAGCCCCATGCGCCGCGCGCCGCTCGTCCGGCGGCCTCAGATCCCGGCGTACCATTCGTAGCCGCGGTCCTCCCAGTAACCGCCGCGCCCGCGCGATAGGCGCGAGAAGTCGTCGATCGCCTCGATACGCATGACGTATTTGGCCATTTTATAGCCGAGCTGGCGTTCGACCCTAAGCCTCAGCGGCGCGCCATGCTCGACTTTGAGCGGCGCGAAATTCATCTCATAGGCCAGGATGGTCTGGGGATGAAACGCGTCGATGAGGTCGATCGTCTCGTAATAGCGGCCCGTGTTGTCGGTCGTCTCCTCGAGCGTGTCGGCGCAGAAGAAGGCGATATAGCGCGCCTGCGGTTTGAGGCCCGCCGCAGCGATGAGGGTGGACAATTGGACCCCCTTCCATTGCCCGATGCAGCTCCAGCCCTCGACGCAGTCATGTCGGGTGATCTGCGACCGCGATGGAAGGCTGCGCAAGTCTGCGAGCGTGTACGTCGCCGGCCGCTCGACGAGGCCTCCGACCTCGAGCTTCCAGTCGGCAAAGCCGCCCTGTCGTAGGGCGACATAGGCGGGATCGGCGGGGTCAGTCGAACCGTTCGGCTTGAAAGTAGAGGTGATCGCGGATTGCGAGAACTCCGGCGCCAGCGCGGTGCGAGGCGCGAGCAGGGCGCGCTGGACGGCCGTGGTCAGCCGCTCGGCCTTTTCCAGGATCGACAACGCCGCTGGCGAGCCGGCGTCGCAGCCCGAGAGCGGCGCGGCCAAGGCGCCGGCGCCAAGGCCGAGGAGGAGCTTGCGCCGGCTGACGCGCAGTCCGGGCGGCCGTATCAGACCGTCGCCAGTCATCGCTGGGCCTCCTTGATGCGATAGCGCCCCGTGATCATCGAGCGCATATTGTTGATCGGGCCCGAGAGCACGACCATCACGAGATGCACGATGACGAACAGAACGAGATAGGTCGCGAGCAGGAAGTGCGCGGCGCGCGCCGCCTGCCGCCCGCCGAAGAGGGTCAATAGCCAGGGGAAAGCCGCATCCATCGCGGGCGACATCGTGAGGCCGGCGAGAATGAGGATCGGAAAGGCGACCACGACGCTGAGATAGGCGAGCTTCTGCAGCACGTTGTAGCGCAGCGCTTCGTCCCCCTCGGGGAATTTGAGCCGCGCGTGATCGACGATTGCGCGAGGAATCGCCCGGATGTCGGCGAGGCTCGGCCAGAGGTCGCGAATATGGCGGCGCCCGATCAGATAGGCGAAATAAACGAGCCCGTTGAGCACCAGAATCCAGGCGAAGAAGAAATGCCAGCGCCGCCCCATCGCAAGGTCCTGATACGCCGGCAAAGTCGCCCAGGATGGAAAGCCGTGCTCTTCCAGTTCGCCGTCGGCGCCTCGGGAGGCGCCAAGGAGACCGGTCGTATTGAACGGGTGGCCGAAGATCGTCGTCACGCCCCCGGTCGGATCGCCGTCGTCGTTCTCGCGCGCCGATAGCGAGAAGAAAGGATGCTCGAAACTGGTTGCGGGACCCCAGGTCAGCGCGGGGTCGGCATTGAAGATCTGCAGCCCGCTCATCAGAAGGACGACGAAGCAGACCGCATTGACCCAGTGGCAGACGCGCACCACCACGGAATGCCGAAGAATGACGCGGCCAGTCGGCGCCTCGCTCGCGCGCACGGCGGAAGAAAGAGACGTCACCAGAGGCTCTCCATTGTCCAAGGCACCCATACGCCGGTCCGGGCTGCAACTCCATTCGTACGGCCGCGACCGAGTGTTTCGCGTCGCGGCGTCATTATTGTTTGGGGATTTGGGAATTTTTTGGCCAAATCGCGAAACTTGGCCGGGGGCGCTCCGTAACCATCCCCGTGCTGATCGACGGCGGGAACGCGACGATCGGCTGGAGCCAACCTCGGAGATCAACATGAACGCCAGGATTTCGCTTGCCGCCGCGGCGGTCGCCGTGAGCGTCGCCTTCGCCGCGCCAGTCACCGCGCCTTACGTTGCGCCAGCCTATGCCGAAATGACCAAGATGGTGGGCGGCGCGCCGATGTATCCGAGCAAAAACATCATCGAAAACGCTGTCAACTCGAAAGATCACACCACCCTCGTCGCCGCGGTGAAGGCCGCCGGCCTTGTCGACACGCTTGAAGGGGCCGGACCGTTCACGGTGTTCGCTCCGACCAACGAGGCATTCGCCCGTCTGCCGGCCGGCACGGTCCAAACGCTGCTTAAGCCCGAAAACAAGGGCATGCTGACCGCGATCCTCACCTATCACGTTGTGCCCGGCCGTCTGACCGAGGCCGAGATCGACGCCATGATCCGCGACGGCGGCGGCAAGGCGATGCTGAAGACGGTCCAGGGCGAGGAACTCACCTTCGCGCGCTCCGGGGGCCACCTTTGGGTGATCGACGCCAAGGGCGACAAGGCCGAAGTCACGATTCCGAATGTGATGCAGTCGAACGGCGTCATCCAGGTGATCAACAAGGTCCTGCTCCCGAGCTGAGCGTCCTCCTACGCTTACTGGGAAGCAGCGGGCGGGCGCTATTAGCGTCCGCCCTTTCTTCGCTCGCACGAAAGGCGCGCCGGTTGCGCCTGTCGCGTGCGGCGCTAGGATGCCCGAATGACAATCCGGGGAGAGGCGCCGGGTAGCGGATCGCCGGCTCCGGCCACGGACGGTCTCGCCGATCTCCTGGGCCGCATCGCTCTGCGTGACCCGGCTGCCTTTGCCGCACTCTACAAATTGACCAGCGCGAAACTCTACGGCGTCGTCGCGCGTATCCTCACTCGAGGCGACGCGGCCGCGGACGTGCTCCAGGAGGCCTACGTGCGCATCTGGGAAAAGGCCGGCGAGTTCGACCCCGCCAAGGGCTCGCCGCTCGCCTGGATGGCGACCATCGCCCGCAATCGCGCGCTCGACGAGGTCCGCCGGGTTCGTCCAGGCTCGCTCGCGGACTTGCCCGCCAGCTTCGAACCGGCCGCCGCCGACGTCGACCCGCTGGCCGCGAGGGAGCGGTCGGAGGGGCTCACGGCTCTCATTAACTGCCTTCAGGCCCTGGACGAGGAGAAACGCGCAGTCGTGCTGCTGGCCTATTATCGCGGCTCGAGCCGAGAGGCGCTCGCCCTTCGCTTCGGGCGGCCGGTGGCGACGATCAAGACGTGGCTCCATCGCAGTCTCGCCCAACTCAGGGATTGCATGGCCTCATGACCGTGAGCCCCGACGACGATTTCGCCGCCGCGGAATATGCGCTCGGCACCCTCGATCCGGCGGAGCGCGCGGTCATCGCGGCCCGGCGGCGGCGAGAACCCGACCTCGATGAGGCGATCCGAGCCTGGGAAGCGCGGCTTGCCCCGCTCGCCGAAGCCGCGGACCCCATCGAGCCGCCGCGCGACCTTCTGCCCGCGATCGAAGCGCGCATTCGCGGCGCGACGCCCGAGGCGGCCGGGGAATCCGGGCGTCGACGCGCTCAGGCGGAGCCTCATTCGCTGGCGCGCGGCGGCGATCGCCGCCTCGGTCATTGCTGGGGTTCTGGCGGTCGGGTTCGCGGTCCGCGAGACGACGCGCGAGGCGCTCCCGCATCAATACGTCGCTATCCTGCAGAAGGACGCCGCATCGC
Organism: uncultured Alphaproteobacteria bacterium; assembly: GCA_963806935.1. GTDB lineage: Bacteria > Pseudomonadota > Alphaproteobacteria > Rhizobiales > Beijerinckiaceae > Roseiarcus. The sequence goes on along the minus strand of CAWEAT010000011.1, from coordinate 27,392 downwards.
CGGCGTTCGCGATCACCGTCAATCTCGACAGCCGCGAGTTCACGGTTCGCCCGGTCGCGGCGACCGCGCCGCCGGGCAAGGCATACGAATTATGGCTCATCGACCCCAAGATCGGCGCGCCGCGGTCGCTCGGCGTCATCGCCGCCGATGGCGCGACCCGAAGCGCCAATCTCGCGCAATATGATCGCGCCGTTGTCGCAGACGCGACCTATGCCGTCACCCTCGAGCCGCCGGGCGGCTCGCCAACCGGCCAGCCGTCCGGGCCGCCGGTGTTTGTCGGAAAGCTGATCCCGGTTGGGCCCTGAGACGCTGCTCTCGGGTTGGCGCTCATCGACTTCGGACCCCCGCCGCCGGCGCGGAACCAAATGGCGTCCACAAACGTTCAAATCGCCGAAAGTCCCGGCGTGCGTTCTTAGGCGTGGAGGTCCGTAACGGAGACCAAAGGTCTTTTCGGCGCCGCCACGGCGGACTCTGGCGTCCGGGAACAGGAGGACGTCATGAACAGTGCATTTTTGGCCGCGACGGCCGCCGCCGCGGTGGCCGGCCTCAGCGGATTTGGCATTCCCGCTCAAGATTCCGTCCGCATCCCGGACTCGAGCGTACATGCAAGACAACCAGGACGCGGGCGTCTTCTCCCAGTGGCTGAGAGCCGACGCTCCGGAATGCGTGCCCGTCTCCCAGATTGGCTCGGTGTCGCACGTGACGAAGTTGACTGCCGAGCAGTTCCAGTTCGTGCGGGCGCTCTACATCGCCATTCCTCCTATTTCGCGACAGCTTCCGCCGGGAGACAGCGCGGTGGTGGCGAGCGCCAGCGGCAAGGCGATGATCGCGCTTGTCGCCGACGGACAAGCCTGCGCGCGCTTCCTCGCGCCCGATTTCGTTCTGTCGATGCTGGTTGAGGTCGGCAAAGGCGAAGTCGGGATGATCGGCCAGCCGATTTGACCGCTATTGCCGGCGGCGCAGTTCCCTTCTATGGAATCACGAGCGTTCGAGTCGCGACGCCTGCTCATTGAGAGCGTCGCGATTGGGCAAAAGCCCAGCGCCGTGGGGACGGCGGTCGGTCGGGCGCGTTGGGGCGTCGGGGATGCGGAAATATTGGGGAGCGTTTTTTGTGGCAGTTGCGCTCTGCGCGGCGCCCGCATTCGCGGCTGACCTTCCAACCAAGAAGCCCCCGCCTGAGCCTTTGGTCGCGCCGCCGTTACCCTCCAGCTGGCATTTCGAGATCACCGGTTACGGTTGGGCGACCAGCATTGCGGGAAACACGGGCTTTGGTACTCTTCCGACGCTGCCTTATTACGCGAGCTTCGGCAAAGTGCTCGAGCACTTTCAAGGCGCGTTCATGGGCAGCATAGTCGCCCGCAACGACACGTTCATCGGCGGAATCGATTTCATATGGGCGCGGATCGGCGGGTCTAGCATCCTTAGCAACCCGAACAATGCACTCTACGGCGGGAAGACAAGCCTCACCCTCAACGAGAGCGCCATCACCGCCTTCGGCGGCCTTCGCGTGCCGCTTGGCGTGCCGAACCTCGATCTCTACGGCACGGTCGGCGCCCGCAACTTCTACAGCGGGACCAAGCTCGCCGTTAGCGGCCCGCTCGGATTGTTCAACGGGACTGAATCCGTCGTGAAGGACTGGATCATGCCGGTCGGCGGCTTCGCTGCGCAGTATCGCTACGGCGACCGCTGGTTCATGAACATGCTTGCCGACCTCGGCGGATGGTCCGACAGCGCAACCGGACAGGCGCTTGCCTCGGTCGGCTACAACTGGACGCAAAACATCTCCACGACCCTCGGCTATCGCGTCATGTACACGTACACCCACCAGGACACTGGCTTCAATCAGCTCACCTTTGAGCCGAGGAGTTTCCGCTACCAGCAGTGGATGTACGGTCCCTTCGCCGGGTTCAAATACTCCTTCTGAGTGACCGGCTCCCTTTTCCCTGACTTCTCACCACGCCTCGAACGCACGCGTGACGCGCTTCATGAACGCCGCCCGCCGCGCCGCAGTCGAGAAGTTCATGTCGTAATGGGCGAGATATTCGAACCGGCCCTTCGGATCGATGAGCGCGCCAATGTTGTAACGGACGAAGCGATGCGCGGGGTTGTTCTTCGCCTCGACCGCTCGTCGATCCTCGCCGTAGGTGCAGACCGCCGCCATGCGCTTCAGGTTCCACAAGTTCGGATGAAAGAGGCCCGCTTCGTCGATCTTGAGTGCAACGCCCGGCAGAAACACCCGCTGGAAATAGCCCTGTAGCATCGCCGGCAGGCCGTCGAACCAAACAGGAAACACCAGGACGAGCGCTTCGGCGGCCCGCAGGCGCTTGACGTAAGGTTCGACCTCGCGCGTGTTGACGCTGGTGTCGACGTAGTGGGCGAACTGCTCGCGCGACATCACCGGATCGAACCGTTCGGCGTAGAGATCGAGATCGTCGACGCCGTGCCCGCCCGATGCGCAGAGTCTCGACGACGCGCTGATGAAGCGCGGCGATGAAGCTGGTTTCCAACGGATGAGCGTAGACGACGAGAATGCGCAATTCTCTAGGCTCCAGCCGGCTCGGCGCGCCGATCCCGAATTCGCGGACTGCGCTCGGCGGCGATGAGGAATTCGATGCGCGGCGGGGCGACCAGCATGTCCCGGATTTCATCCTCCAGCACCCGATCGGCGTTGGTCACCCGTTCGCGCAGATGCATGAGCTCCAGCCACGTTTCGATGAGGTAGGTCTCCTCGTAGTGCCCGAATTCGCTGGCGTCCTCGAAGATTCCCCAGGCGAACGCACCGTCGCGCCGGCGCTCGAATCCAAGCTCATCGAGAGCGCGCAGGAACGCCGCCCGATCCTTTGGGTCGATCCGGTAGTCGATTTTCACCAGCACCGGCCCACGGTTGTTATCGATCTCCTCGTGGGTCTGGGGCATGCCCCAATGCTGGGACGGCGAAAGATCGAGCGCTGCACCCTGCTGCAGCTTCCACCGCCAGGTGAGGGGCATCGCCACGATCGCGCCCGCGGCCGCCAGAAGGAGAGCGGTTGGAAGTCCGGTTCTGGCGGCGATGTCTCCCCATATGGCGCTGCAAATGGTCATCGTTCCGAAGATGACGGTGAGGAAGATTGCGAGGCCTCGGCCGCGCACCCAATCGGGCAGCACATTCTGGGCGGAAGTGTAGAGACACGTCAGGTTGGTGACCCACGCGATTCCGCCGAGCACGGAGGCTGAAAGCGCGAGAGCGAGATTGTCCGCAAACGCGAAAATCGTGAGCGCGGCCGCGGTCAGGACGGTCGCGAGAGCGACGAGCCGGTCGGGGCCCAGCCGCTCGCGCAGCTTGCCGTGCTTGAGGGAGCCCAGGATCGCGCCGATGCTGATCGCGCTGAGGAGGAGGCCGTAGTGCTCGGCGCCCTCTCCGGTTCGCCGCGCGATCAATGGCAACAGGCCCCAATAGGCCGCGGTGAACGGATAGATCGCCATCGTTCGCGCAAGCGTCGCCCACAGCAGGCGATTGTTGGCGGCGTGCCTGAGGCCGGTTCGGAGCGCGCTGCTGAGCCTCTCGGCCGGCAGCGACGCCGACTGTCTCGCTGGCGCGCGCCACCAGGTCAAGGCCGCGATTACCGCGAGATTGGCGGCGATGAAGATCCAGAATGGAGCGACCAGTCCGAATTTCAGGATCACAAGGCCGCCCAGCGCCGGACCGACGGTGCGGCTGATATTATAGCCGACGCTGTGCGCTGCGATGGCGCCGGGGATGTCGGGCTTCGGCACCAGGAGCGGCACAATCGACAGCCAGGCGGGGGTGTTGAGCGACCATGCCGCGCTGAGCGCGAAGGTGGTCAGAAGCAGCAGCAGCGGCGAAGCAAAATTGAGCGAGATCAGGGCGGCGAAAAGCGCCATCAGCGCGGCTATCGTGTACGAGACCACGATGATCATCCGCCTTGGATCGACGATATCGGCGATAGCGCCCGCGGGAAGAGTGAATAGGAACATCGGCAACGTCGTCGCCGCGTGCACGAGCGACACGTCCAGCGGATTGACGTCGAGCGTCGTCATCAGCCAGCCCGACGCCGTATCATACATCGCGATGCCGACGAGCGCGCAGGTGCTCGCCGTCCACACGATCGCGAACGCGGGATGGGCGAAAGCGCCGAGCCAGCTCGGCGCTTCAGCCGTGGGCTCTCTGGGAATGCGGAAGTCCATCTTCGAACGTTCCTCGCGGGGCCTGGATGGAGCGGCTAGTGGGAAACGAGAGCGCAGCGTTCGGTCCGGAGCAGCAGGTCCCGCGTCACCCCTCCGAAGGCCCACTCGCGTAGACGGCTGTGCCCGAATGCGCCCGCCACGATCAAATCGACCTCAAGCTCATTGGCGATCGCTTCAAGCTGCGTAGCCTCGGCTCCCTTCAGCGGCGACGCCAGACAATTCGTCTCGACCCCGTGACGGGCGAGCCAGTCGCCGACGTCCGACAACCGGAGTCGCGCCGCCTCGATTTCGCGCTCGTTGATGAGTTCGACGACGTCGACCCTTTTGCTCGCCTTGAGGATCGGCAGAGCGTCGACGACCGCCCGCCGCGCCTCGCGCGAATCTTTCCAGCAAACCAAGGCTCGGGTCAGCTTCAGTCCGCGAGCGCCGGCAGGCGCAATGAGAACGGGGCGTCCCGCGCGCATCAGGAGGTCGCCGACATCGATTTCGGCCGAGGGCAGGAATATCGGATCGCCGATTTCCGCATGGGCGACGATCAGGTCGAACTCCCCGAGCTTGATCGGCGACATGCCGGGAGGATGGTCCAGCGATCATTTGCGGGCGCCACTGGAGATCCTTCACCATAGACAAGGCGGAGCGGAACTCCGCCTCGGCCGAGGCGGCGCGCTCGCGAAATTTCTCGAGGTCGCGGCCCCGCGGCTCGCCCGGGCCAATCGCCATGACTGCGGAATGCGTCGAGGCCTGCCATGCGACGACGCCGACGACGGCGGCGGAAAAGCGCTGCGCCATGTCGGCGACGACCAGGAGCAGCTCGGCGTTCGACCGGTCCATTCGCATGCAGGCCATCAGGATGGAAATCGTCGCCAAACAAGTCTCCGCGGCCGAATTGTTCACAGGCGACGACCGCCGATCCGAACAGGATCAGCGTATCGGCCGTCAGCCTCCATTTTACGCGCGAACTTGCCCAAACATAGCGACTGGGACGCAAATTCAAAAGCTTGTCAGGCTTCGCGCGGCCGATTCTCCCCGATTGGGCCGCAAAACCCGGACCGCCTGCGTCCGGCCATTCTTGAGCGGAGCGCCGGGAACGGGTCGAGAATTTGTCACCGTCCTGACGAGACGCCGCGACCGATCAAATAAGATTTACCGCCCGGCGCGCCCCCTTCGGGTCGGCGCCGCCTCGCACGGACCGTTGGGCCGCCTTGAAAATTCGCCTCTCGTTCGCCACTTGAAGAGCGGGTCTGTCGCGTTTCCGCCGTCCAATTCTTGACCGTGGGGGTCTTTATTGTCGAGCGAGTTGAGCGTCAATCCGGACGCGCCGGCAGGCCGGGACTGGGGCGTATTCGGTAATCTGGCGTTCACCGTCGTCCTGATCGCAAGTTCGGCCTCGAACGTCGGCTTTGCGATGTTCGATACGTCGACGAACTGGCTGATGACCAGTCTCAATCCCGATCCGATGATGGTGTCGGCGGTTCAGGTGGCGACCACGCTGCCGATGTTTCTTCTCACCCTGCCTGCCGGCGCGTTGACCGACATCATCGATGCGCGCAGGCTCTTGATCGGCGCCCAAATTGCCGTGGCCGCGATCTCGGTCGTCTTCGCGGCGGTTGTGACATTGCATCTGGCGACCCCGCTGGTCTTGCTGGCGACGACTTTCTGTCTCGGCGCCACCGGCGCGCTCGCTGCCCCGGCGTGGCTCGTCATCACGCCGATGCTGGTGCCGAAGCAGGATCTCGACAGCGCCATCGCCATCAACAACGCGAGTTACAACGTGAGTCGGGCGATCGGCCCGGCCATCGGCGGATTGGCGATCGCCGCCGTCAGCATCGTCTTGCCGTTCTGGTGCTTTTGCGTCGGCAATCTGGCGGTCCTGGCGGCGCTCCTTTGGTGGCGCGCGCCGCGCCGGGCGAGGGAAACCCTGCCGGCCGAGCGCCTTTTCAGCGCGGTCCGCACCGGCCTGCGCTACGCCAGAAACAACCGAGACATCGACTCCACCCTGATCCGCGCCGTCGCCTTTTTCCCGTTCGCGAGCGCTTACTGGGCTCTGCTGCCCCTGGTCGCGCGGAAGCAGATGCATAATGGGCCGGAGGTCTACGGCATTCTGCTCGGCATGATCGGAGTGGGCTCGATTCTCGGTTCGCTTGCGCTCAACGGCCTCAAGGCGCGCCTTGGCCCCGATCGTCTGGCGGCGCTCGGGACGGTGGGCACGATCCTGGCCCTCGCGCTTTATGGCGCAGCCCGCCACCCCGCGATTGCGGGTGTCGCGAGCCTGGTCGCGGGCGTGTCATGGATCACGATGATGACGACGCTGTTCGTTTCCGCGCAGGTGGCGTTGCCGGAGTGGGTGCGCGGACGGGGCCTTGCGATTTTTTTGACAGTGTTCTTCGGCGCGATGACGGTCGGCAGCGCCGTCTGGGGCAAGGTCGCCAGCGTCGAGGGACTGTCGACGGCCCTCTATGTCGCCGCCGCCGGCGCGGCGGTCGGGATGATCCTGACGCTTCGTTGGCCGTTGCAGGGGGCAGCCGCGCTCGACCTCACGCCTTCGATGCACTGGCGCACGCCGGTGTTCGTGCATCGGGTCGAGGACGAGGAAGGGCCGATCTTGCTGACCGTCGAATACAGGATCGATCCGGCGGACGCTGCGGCGTTTCTGGCGGTGATCCATGAGATCGGTCTCGAGCGAAAGCGCGACGGCGCTTATGCCTGGGGAGTCTTCGAGGATACCCAAACGCGCGGCCGGATCGTCGAGACATTCCTCATTCAGTCGTTGCTCGAACTCAAGCACCTGCGCACGCGGGTGACGATCGCCGACCGGATGATTGAAGAGCAGGCGCGAACGTTCCTCAAGGAGCCGCCGAAAGTCACGTTTTTGGTGTCGCCAAGGCGCCACCGCCAAGCCCGCCGGAAACGGGCGGCGCGGGTGCTCGCGGCGAGGCAAAAGGTCGCTCGGCCTGCCGAAGTCGGGTAGGGCGGTCGGGCGGAAGACTTCGCCCGGTCAATTCGACGCGATTGCTTTCGTCGCCGCGGCGCGCTCCGATTCGGCGATTGGCTTCGCCATCAGACGAGTAACCTCATCCTCGGTCGCGATCCGGCGGAAGCGGGAAAACGCTCCGACGCGCGTGAACGCGTCATGCAAATAGGAACCAACGGGCGGGCATGCCCAGAAATCGTAGCCGCTCCACACGATCGCCTCGCTCCACAGGTGCACGAAGGTCGCGCCGCGCGCCGCCTCTTGGGCCCAGTCCCGATAGGCCGGCAGGAAGAGCTTCCAGAACTGCTCGGGCTCGATCGGGTAGCAGACGTGCGAATTGAGCGCGCGATCGTAGAGACCGTATTTCGTCAGCACCGGCGTCAGCAGGAACGGGCCGAGCGCTCCCCATCGCTGATCGACGTCGACCGCGGCCTCGCCGGTTGCGGCGAGTTCGGCGATCGCGGGATGCGAGGGCGGCAGCCTTAGCACCGCGTTGTTGATCAGGCTCGTCCCGACCGCGTCGGCCTGGCGGCAAAAGATCATGCTGTCGCCGTCGAACGCCGGCTTCGTCAGGCAAAGGATGTCAGCGTCGACCCAGCAATAGCCGGTTTCGCGGATCATCCGGTAGCGGAACATGTCGGCGAAGGTCGCGATCGACGGCTTGCCGTTGGCGATAAACCGGTGGATGAGCGATTGGTCGGCGCAAATCGCGCTCGCGTCCTCGAGGCGCACGCCGGGAGGCAGGTCGAGATGCGAATCGTAGCTGAAGACCCGCAGGCTCGCGCCGGCGGCAGGAAATGAGGCGAGGCATCCGTACGCGAACGGATTGAGCGTCCCGTGCCAGAAGGAGGCGAATTCGCACCCGTCGCCGCGGGCGCGGCTCTCAGCCATGGCCGAACAGCCTCTCGCTTGCGACTCGGAAGCTCACTCGATCCTGGCCAGCACGTTCCGCCCGGCCTCCTCCCAGTCGCCGAAAAACGTCTCGGTCGTCAAATCGCCAAGCGAGACGAACTCGCAATAGATATCGAAGATCCAGCTCGCATGAACGTCGTCCAGCATCAGATGGCGCCCGCGCTGGCCCCGGGCGATGCGAATGCAGTTCGTCATGTCGGAATGGCAGACTTCGCTGGTGTGGCCGCCGTCGACATGAAAGATGTCGAACGTGAGCTCTGCGCGACGGTTGACGAGCCACGGCAGGACCTCGCGCGAATCGCCGGGGAACAGGTGCACCCGCCCGGGGAACTCGCCTTTCAGATAGTCGACGCATTCGGCGGTGTAGGCGTGCGACATGATGTCGACGCCGTAATATTCGAGCTTCGGGCTTGTGGACAGCGCAAGCAGCGCGCTGTGGCCGGCGTTGACGCCGACTTCGAGCAGACGCTCCTTGAATCTGACCGCCCGCCAGACGTTTCGGCGGGCGGGCGCGAGCTCGGCGGCGGGAGCCTCGCCCGCGTAGCGCTCCTCGAGGTCGCGATAGAAAATGTTGCCCTCGAGACGCTCGCCGGATTGCCCGACGATGTCGGCGATGCGTTTGAGGCGAGCCCGGAACGCCTCGGCGAAAACCTCATCGAGCGAGTCGCGCCGGATCGTATAGTCGGGAATATCCGCTGCGGGCAGCGGTTTCCCCGGAATGAGCCTGCGGCCGTTCATCGTCCTGGCGCCCCTCGGCGGATTGCTCGCCCGCTGCGGCGACCGCCGCCGTGGCGCCCCGTCCTACCGCGGTTTCGGGATTGGATCGTGGCCCCGGGTTCTCAGAAGCCGATCGCGCCGGGCGGCGCGAGTTTAGCAGAGCGGGCAAAGCCCCTCAATCGGTCTTGAACGGCGCAGAACCGCCGATTAGGGTCTTGCTCGGCTCAATGACGTTGGGGTTCTAAGGGGACAAGGACCGGGAGCGTCTCGCGAAGCCGGCGCGGGGCGGCGGGGGATCTGCGCTAGTGAATGAACTGCTTTTCGCCGTGACCGTCATACGATAGACTACTGTTTCGCGACGGGGTATGCTTTTTTATCGGCTACCTGTGCCGAATGGAACCAACAGTTGCGGGAGAATTCGACGATGCGCGATCTGCTGATACTCTCCAGCCTCTTTCTCGGTCTCGCCACGACGACTGTGGCGGCGGAGTGCCCCGGCCAGACCGGCAAAGTGATTTTCAGCGACAATTTCTCCGACGACAGCGGTGGCTGGGACACCAACGCGAATACCGCTGTCGTACCCAACGCACTGCAAATGACGGCGGATGCCAATACGGTCGGCGTTGTCGTCCATAACCTGACCTTCAACGCGACCGAAGGCGACTATTGCGCCGAGTTCGTGTTCCCTTCCTCGCCACCCGACGCCAAGAACAAGGATTCGGTCGGCCTTGAGGTCGCGGCGGCGGACTACAGCAACTTCTTTCTGTTCTTGGCCGATACTTCGGGTGTAGCGCGGATCTATCGCAAAGTGAACGGCACCTGGTCGCAAATCGGAGCGGATGCAAAAGTGGATATGATCAAGACCGATCCCGGCTCGACCAACTCACTTCGTGTAGTCGTCAAGGACCAGAAATTCACATTCTTTATTAACGGGAAACAGGCCAAAGTGTTGCGAGGACAGGTCGCAGCGAACCAAAACCGCTTTGGCTTATTCGTCGAATTCTGAAACCGCGCCGTCTAACCCGCGAGTGTTCCTGGTCAAGTCGTTCAACCTGACCGACGGGAGCCAATAACCTCAACGACACGCCGGCGGCACGGAAGGCCGCTGGCGAGGCTCCTATCGCGACCTGGCGGCCGGGTAGTTCTTCAGGAGCGCGACCGCGACCAGACTCCTCGTTACCATGCGCGCGAGGTTCAGGCGGGGCCAGAAGCGGCGACGAAGGAAGCGCCTGGCGGTCGACTCACGACCTTGTGAACGCGCAGCCATCCGGCCGGCAAATGCGTCCGATACAATCCGGTTTGTGAGCGATTGAGGGATCCGCTCGCGTTGGACCAGCCCTGGCGCCCATGCCTTTCGACCGTAAAGCGCCTATGGAAGAGCCGATGACCGCCGAGCCAGCAAACCGCGCCGCCTCCTTCGCCGCGCTTTTGCCCGTCGTCCGCTACGGGCGGCGCTATCTCGGGCGGGCGATCGGGGCGCTGGCGGCGCTGACCGTCTCCTCGGCGGCGACGCTGGCTGTGCCTTTCGCGTTGCGGTCAATGATCGACTTCGGCTTTTCAAAGGAGAGCGGCGGAGCGATCAACGTCTATTTCATGGCCATGGCGGCAGTCGTGGTCGTCATCGCGCTCGCCGCCGCCACCCGCTACTATCTGGTGACCACGCTCGGCGAGCGTGTGGTCGCCGACCTGAGGCGGGACGTGTTCGCGCATCTCTCGGGCCTCGACGCCTCATTCTATGACAGCGCACGAACCGGCGAGCTGGTCTCGCGCCTCACCGCCGACACGACCCAGATCAAGGCGGCGTTCGGCTCGTCGGCGTCGATCGCGCTCCGCAATCTCTTCATGTTCGTCGGCGCGACGGCGCTCATGGTCTACACCAGCCCCAAGCTCTCGGCGCTCGTGCTCGTCGCCATTCCGGTCATCGCTGCGCCGCTGATCGCCTCCGGGCGGGTCGTGCGCCGGCGATCGCGCCGGGCCCAGGACACGCTGGCCGAAGCGACTGCCTTCGCTTCGGAGAGCCTGGGCGGGGTGCGCGCCATGCAGGCTTTCGGGGCCGAAAGCGCGAGTCAGAACCGCTTCGCCGCGGAAGTCGAGAGCGCCTACGACGCTGCCCGCGACGCCGCGGCCACCCGCTCCCTATTGATTGCGATCGCGGTGTCGCTCGCCTTCTGCAGCGTGGTGTTCGTGCTCTGGCTCGGCGCGCGCGACGTGCTGGCGGGGCGGATGACCGGCGGCCTGCTGTCGCAGTTCGTGCTGTTCGCCGTGCTCGGCGCGACCTCGCTCGGCGAACTGTCGCAAGTATGGAACGAGGTCGCGGCGGCGGCGGGTTCGGCGGGGCGGATCGCCGAGCTGCTTTCGGTCAAGCCGCGGATCGTTGCGCCGCCGAGGCCTGCGCCGATGCCGGTCCCGTCCCGTGGATCGATCGAATTCTCCCATGTCGCCTTTGCTTATCCGGGCGCGCCGGGCCAGCGGGTGATCGACGACCTCAGCTTCTCGGTCGCGCCGGGCGAACGGGTCGCCATCGTCGGCGCATCGGGGGCCGGCAAGTCGACCGTGTTCCAGCTCATCATGCGCTTCTACGACTGCGATGAGGGCCAGGTTCTCATCGACGGCCTCGACGTCAGGACGGTCGATCCGAAAGACCTGCGCGCGCGCATCGCCCCGGTCCCGCAGGAGGTGGCGATCTTCGGCGCGACGGTCGCCGAGAACATCGCCTATGGCCGGGCAGAGGTCGACGAGTTCGCGATCGAAGAGGCGGGGCGGCGCGCCGCGGCGGACGGGTTCATCCGCGAGCTTCCGATGGGCTATGCGACCAAGCTCGGCGAGCGGGGCGTGACGCTGAGCGGCGGGCAGCGGCAGCGGCTGGCGATCGCGCGCGCGATCCTCAAGGACGCGCCGGTGCTTTTGCTCGACGAGGCGACCTCGGCCCTCGACGCCGAGAACGAGGCCCAGGTGCAGCGCGCGCTCGAGGACGTGATGACCGGGCGCACAACGCTGGTGATCGCCCATCGGCTGGCGACCGTTCTCAAGGCCGACCGCATTCTCGTGATGGAGGCGGGGCGGATCGTCGAGGAGGGCGATCACGCCTCGCTGGTCGCGCGCGACGGCGTCTACGCGCGGCTGGCGCGGCTGCAGTTCGAATCCGGAGCGGCGGCCCTCAGCGAGGCAAGCTAGCTCGCTGCATCAGCCCGAATGTCGGCGTAATTCTGGCTCATTTTGCGACCTGCTGCGCGCCTGGGTCGGCGCGCGGGGCCGGAAGCTTGACTTTTGGGGTCGGCCATCGTTGCATTTCGGTTAGCAATTTCGCCGCGATTGACTTAAGCCCGCGTGCGATCTCGCCGCCGAAGCGCCCGATGGCGTCGAAGTGACGGCGTGAAATCAGGTGGAGCAAGGTGGCGGGTCGGTTGACAGCAGTAGCGCGCAGAGGCGGCGACCGTAGCGCGCCGAGTCCGCGTTGGTGGGGCGGGGTCGTCGACCATCTTGTCCTGCTCAAGCCGCGCGTCATGTCGCTCGTCGTGTTCACCGGCGCGGTCGGCTTTGCGCTCGCGCCTCAGCCGTTCGACTGGCTGAAGTTCCTGGCCGCGATGTCGGCGATCGCCGCGGGAGCCGGCGCCTGCGGCGCTCTCAACATGTGGTGGGACGCCGACATCGACGCCAATATGGCGCGCACCGCGATGCGCCCCATTCCGCGCGGGGTCGTGCCGCCGCTTCAGGCGCTGGCGATCGGCGTTCTGCTCGCGATCGTGTCGGTGGCGTCGCTCGCGGTGAAGGTGAACGGACTTTCGGCGGCGCTGCTCGCGCTCACCATCGCGATTTATGTTCCCCTCTACACCATGGTTCTCAAGCGCTCGACGCCGCTCAACATCGTGATCGGCGGCGCCGCCGGGGCGCTTCCGCCGGTCATCGGCTGGGCTGCGGCGGCGGGCAGCCTGTCCGCCGGCCCGATCGCGATGTTCCTCATCACCTTCTTGTGGACGCCGCCGCACTTCTGGGCGCTGGCGCTTTGTCGCAGCGGCGACTATGAGCGCGTCGGCGTGCCGATGCTGCCCAATGTCGCCGGCCACGCAGCGACCTGCCGCCAGATCGTGATCTATTCGGCGCTGCTGTTTCCGGCCTCGCTCGGCCCGCTCATCATTCCGGGCGTCGGTCTCGTCTATGGGGCGACGGCGGTCGTCGCCGACGCTGTGCTCCTATGGCGCGCGCTCGCCCTCTACCGCCTGCGCGAGGCTGATGAGGCGGCGCGCCGCAAGGCGGCGATGGCCCTGTTCGGGTTCTCGATCCTGTACCTGTTTGTCCTGTTCGCGGCGATGCTCGCAGAGGCGATGCTGCGATCGCGGGCTTGAGCATGCCGCCCGTCAACCCGAACCAGAGGCGGCGCAACCTGATCGTGCTCGCGGTCCTCGCTGCGCTCGCGGGAGCGCTTTACCTGAGCGTCGTGCTCAAGATCGCCAACCACGGGTTCTGACGCCGCAATGATCTCCATTCGCGACTTGCCCCACGTGCTCGCCGTCATCAATGCGGCGACGATCATCGTGCTGCTGCGCGCCTATAGTCTCATCCGCGCCCGGGACCGCGAAGGCCACCGGCGGACGATGTTCGTCGCCATCGGCCTCGGCGTGGCGTTCCTGGCGGTGTATCTCGTCTATCACGCGTTCGCGGGCCTGGCGAAGTTCGGCGGCTATGGCCCGATCCGGCCGATCTACTTCACACTCCTCGCCGTGCATGTGTTGATGGCGTTCGTCGTCGCCGTGCTCGTGCCGATCACGTTCTACAATGCGATGAAGCAGCGCTTCGCCACCCACCGCCGTTTCGCCCGGGTGACCATGCCGGCGTGGCTGTTCGTCGCCGTCTCCGGACTCGTCGTCTACGTCATGGCGGTCCACCTCTACCCGATGGCCGGCAGTTGATGGCTCCAACGCCGTCATTGCGAGCAATCCAGGGGAACGCCGGGCCCCTGCGATCCGTGGATTGCTTCGTCGCTCACGCTCCTCGCAATGACGGGCCCTGAAGGCGCCATGTTTAAGCGAAGCGGTTCCTCCCTTAGATGACCGAAGCGGCGAACACGACAATCCTCAACCGCGCCCGCTCCGCCGCGAGCGCGGGGAGCGCGGTGAGACGCGAGCTTCTCGGGTGGGCATGGCTCGCGGTGGGCGCGCTGGCCGTGGCCGGCGTGTTCGCAATCCTGCTCGCGCTGTCGCGGATTCCGGGCATGGAGAAGACGCCGTTCTGGCCGATCGACTTCTTCTACAAGGGTCTGGTCATCCACGTCATATTCTCCCTCGTCATCTGGCTTCAGGGCGTCTTTGCGTTCCTTGTCGCCGTCGCGACGCTGAAACTCGCCGGCGACGACGTGCGCCTGGCCCCGCTTGGCCGAATGGGGCAGGGCGCAGTTCTTGTCGCTTTCCCTTGCCTGTTTGCGCCGGCCTTTCTCGACTCAACCCAGCCCGCTCTCGACAATTACATTCCGCTCATTCTTCATCCGGCCTATGACGTGGGGCTTCTCGCGCTGGCGCTTGGCGTTCTCGCGCCCGTGGTCCGCCTCCTGATCAACCTGCCGGGAAGGCTTGCCTCGGCCCCGCCGATCGCGGTCGCGATGGCGCTCGGCGGTTTGATCTACCTCCTTGCATTGACCTGCTTCGGCGTCGCCGGGTCTCTGCTGGCCGACGAGGGCGGCCTCGCCTGGTCGCGCGAGGGGCTGTTCTGGGGCGGCGGCCATCTGCTCCAATTCGTCTACGCTGCGCTCCTGGTCACGAACTGGTCGATCCTCGCCCGCATGAGCCTTGGCGAGGAAGCGGTCGACAACCGCGTCTTCCTCGCTTGCGTTCTTCTCATCGCGTTGATCGCGCTTCCCGCGCCGTTGTTTTACGCGGCCTTCGAGCCGTTTTCGGGCGGGCAGCACGAGGCGTTTCGCCTGCTCCAGTTCGGCATTGCCGCGCCGACGCTCATTTTCGCCGCTTCTCTCCTCGCCCGCGCGCTTCGCTCGGCCTCGCCGTGGCCGTGGCGCGATCCGGCGTTCTTTGCGCTTGCGATGTCGCTGGCGCTGTTCGCGCTCGGCGGGGTCATGGGCTTCCTGATCACCGGGTCGGACACAAGGACGCCTGCGCATTATCACGCGGTCATCACCGCGGTCAGCGTCTCGAGCGCCGGCATGCTGCTCACTTTCGGCCTCAAGGAGCTGCGGCGAGCCACGGCGCCGCCGCGCGCGACCCGCATCCTTCTCGGCCTTTACGGCGGCGGCCAGTTCGTCGCCTCGATCGCCATGTTCGTCGCCGGGGGTTACGGCGCCCTGCGCAAGACCCCGTCCGGCGCCGGCTCGCTCGATGCGGTCGCGGCGGCCGGCATGGCGGTGCATGGCGTCGCCTCGATCTTCACGATCATCGGCGGCGCGGCCTTCGTTGTGATCGCCATTTGGGCGCTGATGCGCGCGGACGCCGTGCGGTCGGCCGCGTAACGCCGAGGGCGCCTCGCGCGACTGGAGGGAACATGAAGCCGACGATCTCCCCGGACAGTGAGGCCGCTTCAGCCAGCATCACCAAACGGATCAAGGAGCTCAGAGACTGGCGAGGGGAGAGCTCTCGCTCACGTCCGCAACCTCATCCACGACGCCGATCCCGCCATCGAGGAGGAGTGGAAATGGGCGAAGGCGACGTCGCCCGGAACCCCCGTCTGGTCCCATGACGGCATTGTCTGCACCGGGGAATCCTACAAGGAGGTGGTGAAGCTCACCTTCGCGCGCGGCGCCTCGCTCGAGGACCCGAAGAAGCTCTTCAATTCGAGCCTCGAAGGAAACACGCGGCGCGCGATCGATCTGCGCGAAGGCGACAGGATCGACGAAGCCGCGTTCAAGCAACTTGTCCGCACAGCGATCGCGGCCAACGCGGCGGCGCGCGCTGAGCGAGCGGCGAAGAAGAAATAGGCCCGGCTCTTGCCGGGACGGCCGCCTTTGCAGGAATGACGGCCTTTTTCGTGACCAAGTGATGCGGATCACACCCGCCCTCGCGCCCTTGCCTTAGCGTGCAAAGGGTGAAAGCTGCATGGAAAACATTCGATTGTTGGGAGGCCAGACATGATTGCACGTTACGCAGCCACGATTTTCGCGCTCGCGTTCGGTTCGGTGCTGTTGCTGGGGGCGGAATTGGCAGAGGCCAATAGCGACATGCCGCTCGACCAGGTCGGCGGGGTTTGCGTTCCGGACAGCGCGACGATTCGCGCAGGCGGGTATGAGACGCGTGGATTCGGCGTTGGCTTCAGCGGCTCCAGCACCGGATCGATCCGGCTTTTATGTCCGTTCACGGTGACCGCGAATATGCTGGACGTGAAGATCGGACTTATCTTCATGAGCGTCATCGACGGAGACGGGATGAACACCGGAGCGCGGGTTCGCGCTTTTTTCCGTCATGCCGGGATCGGAACCAACGTCGCGGTTACCGATGCGACTTGCGATTCGAATACCTCCAATACCACCGGGCCGCAAAATATGGCCTGCTTCTTTCACTCCGAGACGATCAACATCAATGTATTCTACTGGTGGGACATTCTGATCGAGCGGACCGATCCGAAGGTCAACGTTGAATTCCTTGGCGTCGGGATGCGCGGCGCGGCGAGTTAGCGCGGATTGCATTTGGCCCGTACCGTGGCCGTCATTGCGAGCGAAGCGAAGCAATCCACGGATCGTAGAGCGTCCTTCGCCCCCCTGGATTGCTTCGTCGCCATAGCCCGTCGAAAGCGTCTTCCGAACGCCCTATACTCTCGCAAAGACAATTCCACCCGAAGGCAGCGCGCGCTAGACACGCGAGTGCATGACTAAGCCGGGACGTAGGTCAACCTGATCGTGTCCTCGCCTATCCGATCGCTCGCCACGAGGTGGAGCGGCGGCCGGGGGCCGGCAAAGAATGGCTTGCCGCGACCAAGCACGACGGGATGGAGGTAAAGCCGATATTCGTCAATCAGGCCGAGCTCGGTCAGGCTCCCGGCCAGCTCCGGTCCGGCGACTTCGATCTCGCGGTCGAGCCGGGCCTTCAGCCCGCGCACCGCAGCCTCGAGGTCGCCCTCGAGGAGTGTGGCGTTGGGACCGACGGACTTCAGCGAGCGCGAAACGACCCACTTTGGCTGGCTCCGCCACACCGCCGCGTATTCACGCTCCTCCGCGTCCCAATCTAGGAAGGTCTTCGTCCCAATAGCGCATCACTTCGTACATGCGGCGGCCATACACCATGCCGCTCACGCTGCGCACCTGCTCTATGAAATGACGAAAGAGCCCGGGTTCCGGCGCCATTGCCCGATGATCGACGTAGCCGTCGAGCGACTGGTTCAATCCGAAGACGAGCTTCGCCATGGCGACCGCGCGCTTGTCCCCTTGGATCAGTCCTCGACCAGCCTGAACGTCTGCGTGCGCCCGGAGAAGAACAGATCCCAAAGCGCTCGTCCTCCGACCGCGCGCGCGACCTCCCGGATGCCAAAAAAGGGAATCAGAACGACAAAAAAGATCGCGCCCAACGTCAGGAATCCGGCCAGCGTGCCGCCGCCGAAGTCAGCGACGCTTGTTGCGAGCGGCCGGCCCTCGAACCAGGCTTTGATCGCTTCCTCGAGGACATGAAAAGCCATCAGCACGATCGTGAACACGAGGGCGTTCCCGAGCACGATGAACATCCGAGGATACTTGCGAAATCCCGCCTCGAGATTGAGCGCCTGGGCGATCAGGATCACCTTGCCGAACACGAGGGCGTTGATGATGGCGAAAGTCTGCTGCCAGACGCTGATCCCGTTCTCTTCAAGGATCATTCGCCGATAGAAGCTGAACAGAGCGAAGAACACCCAAAGATAGAGCG
Organism: uncultured Alphaproteobacteria bacterium; assembly: GCA_963806935.1. Lineage (GTDB taxonomy): Bacteria > Pseudomonadota > Alphaproteobacteria > Rhizobiales > Beijerinckiaceae > Roseiarcus. The sequence goes on along the minus strand of CAWEAT010000011.1, from coordinate 9,779 downwards.
TGATGATGGCGTATTGGCGCAGTTCGTCGAGCGCCCGGTTCTTGAGGCTCGGCTTTTCCGGCGCGCCCGCGACCGCCGCAGACGCGGCTCCCGTCACATTCTGCATCGCAAATTTCCTTGACCGTCCTTCGAGTCGCTGTCTCAAGGCCCGGCAAGGCCCGTTCTTACCACTTTTTTTCAGGCCTCGGGCGAGGGTCGCCGCGAAGATTTTTAGCGCATTTCCTTTCTGAAAAGCGAAAACCGTGCTAGGTTCAATCGGCAGGAAGGATATGACTTAGCACGAATGTTGAACGATTGTTTGGATACAGCCGCTCTTGGCCAGGAGGAACCTCTTCTGCCCCGGGAGTCGCGATAACCCGTTGAAAACGCTCGATTTCCGACAAGGCAATCAAAGGAAATCAAAGCCTTTTCCTTGCGAAAATTTGGCTGGGGTCGGGACCCGTTTGGGTCAGCTTTGATAGATTTTGCGGCGGCTTGGCGAATTTAGCTCACGACATACGTGGATTGCTGATCGCCTTGCTCCATTCCAGTCGCGCGAAGGTGGATGACGGCGAGGCCGAAGAGCCCGAAGGCCAGCGCCTGATGGGCGAGCGCCAGCCCGATGGGGACAACGGAGAGGAGCGTCGCCACGCCCAGTCCAACCTGAAGCATCGCGATCGCCGCGATGACGAGCGCGCGGCTCGCAAGCGGCGCCGCGGGCCCGGCGCGAACCGCGGCGAAAGCCTGAACGAGGGCGAACGCGACGATCGCATAGGCGAGCGCGCGATGGTCGAACTGCGCCGTCGCCGGGTCGTTGAGCATCGCTGGCAGCCAGTTCGGCTTGAACGCTTCGCCCGGAACGAAGCCCGACCCCATGAGCGGCCAGGTGTTGTAGATGAGGCCGGCGCGAAGGCCCGCGACCAAGGCGCCGAGGCCGATCTGGCAGAACGCCGCCGCAGCGAACAGGCGGGCGGAAATCAGGAAACCCCGGCTGGCCGCCGCGCCCGGGCGCGGCCGCTCGCCAAGCCCGGCGGCGGCGTAGATCAGCGCGCCGAACGTGGCCGCGGCGATCATGAGGTGCATCGCCAGCCGCTGCTGCGCCACTTCGGTTCGCTCGCTCAAGCCCGACGTCACCATCCACCAGCCGACGATCGGCTCGAGCGCCAGCAAGCCGGCGGCGACGGCGACCTGTCGCCCAAGCGCGCCTTTGAGCTGTCCTTGCCGCCAGAACCACAGACATGGGAGGATAAAAGCCGCGCCTACGATCCGCGCCAGCAGCCGATGGCCCCATTCCCACCAGAAGATGGTCTTGAAGCCCTCGATCGTCATGTCCGGATTGAGCGCCGCGAACTGCGGGATTTGCTTATAGCGGTCGAACTCGGCCTGCCATTCCGGGCCGCTCATCGGCGGAATCACCCCGGTGACCGGCTTCCACTGGGTGATCGAGAGGCCCGACTCGGTCAGACGGGTCGCGCCGCCGACCAGAACCATGAGGAAGACGAGACCGGCCACGGCGATCAGCCAGAACCGAACAGCGGCGGGAGCATCGAGGCCCGCGGTTTGGCTGGCGGCGGGCGCGCTGCGGGTCAGGGCCATTGGATTGGGACGTCAGCTTTCCTGAAACTTAAGCCCAGGCTTTTGGCGCAAACGCGTCGGCGGCGCAACGCGCGCCGCGACCGCGACGTGTCGCGAAACCTATTGGACGATCAGGCGGCGATAGAGATGCCAGGTCGTATGGCCAAGTACCGGGAAGATCACGAGGAGCGCGACGAAAAGGGTGGCGAACGAAATCGCAAGGTCGGCGCCGATGACGATCGCCCAAGCCAGCATCGGGCGCGGATTGGCCAAAACCGCGCGCACGCTGGTGGTCATCGCGGTCACGAAATCCGCCTCGCGATCGACGACGAGAGGCGGGGCGACGGCGGTGATCGAAAAGACGAGGAGAGCAATGATCGCGCCCAGCCCATTGCCGACCAGAAGGAACGCCACGCCGTAAGGGGTGGTGAAGATTTTGGCGAACAACTGCGGCATGGACGGAATGTCGGCGCCGTAGAACATCAGGAAGACGAAGACCGCGAGGTCGAGCCAGATGATCAGGGTGAAGAGACTGACAAGCGCGAGCCACCCAAGCTCCTTCCCCTTTCGGCTCCAGACCGAGCCGAGAATCGCCGACCAGGAGAGCGGTTCGCCGCTTTCCAGACGGCGCGAAATCTCGTATGTGCCCGCCGCGCCAAATGGCGCAAACAACGCAAAACCCATGACAAACGGATAAGCGAGATAGGGATAGTCCAGCGCGAACGCCGTCCAGACAATCAGGAGGCCGCCGATCGCGTAGATGGCGCCGAAGAACATGCCGTATCGGGGCGCCCGTCCAAAGTCCTGCAGCCCCTTGGCGATGCACTCGATGACATCGGCAATCTCGATCTTGCGGATCTCGAATGGCGGCGACCTGCCGACGTCGGCGGCCTGCTCATTCGCGGGCGACGGCCCCGCGCCAACCACAACGGCCATCAAATCGCTCCCCTGGTCGCGGCCTCTTCCCGGGCGCGTGGGGAGTGGACCACGTTCAGAGCAGGCAATCAACAACGCTGGACGCGTCATTTCGCCGCCTCCCATGAGGCGACGCATCGCAATGCTGAGGACGCATCGCGGAATTGCGCGGAAAACCATTGCCGATTTGCTCGCGCTGTGCCATGAGCCCGCATCCCCGACAATCACTAGCCTAGGAATGCAATGTCTTTCTTGAACGGCAATAAATTCGCTGACCGCCAAGCCGCCGCCGCCAACGCGCGCAAGGCGATGGCGGAAAAGTTCCTCGCCAACTCGAAATATGATCCAACCGACCCTGCGATCATCGAGCGCGAGGCCAAGCGCAAAGCGATTCTTGAAGCGCGGGTCGTCCGCGACGCCGAGCGCGCGAAGCGCAAGGCGGAGGAAGCGGCGGCGGAAGCCGCACGGCGCGCGGTTGAGGAGGCGGCGCGGCAGGAGCAGTTGAGGCTCGAAGCCCTTGCGCGCGAGGCCGATGCGGAGCGCCAGCGTGAATTGGAGGCGCAACTCGAATACGAGAAAAAGCTCGAGCGAGACGCCCGCTATGCCGCGCGGAAAGAGCGGAAGAAGAAGAAGAAATCCGCCTCCGAACGATACGGCTAAGCCGCCCGCGCTTCGTTGATCCCCGGACCGCGAATGAGGCGCAAGGCCGGCGGCGGTCACGATCGGCGGAGGGCGGAGCGAGGACAGAATGACGAAGCCGCTTCGCTTGGGAGTAGCCGGTCTCGGCGTGGTCGGGACCAGCCTCTTTCGACTTCTTGAGAGGCAACAGGCTGGGTTCCTCGCACGGGCGGGACGCGAACTCGAGGTCGTCGCCTATAGCGCCCGCCGCAAGAACCGCAGCATTGATGTCGGCAAGGCCGTCTACTTCGCCAGCGCGGAGGAACTTGCCGCCTCCGCCGACATCGACATTTTCGTTGAATTGATTGGCGGCGCCGACGGAGTCGCGCTTGCGGCGGCGAAGGCCGCGCTTGCACGCGGGACGCCGGTCGTTTCCGCGAATAAGGCGATGCTCGCGGCGCATGGTTTCGAGCTTGCTGCCCTTGCCGAGCGATCCGGGGCGCAGCTCTTTTTTGAAGCGGCGGTGGGCGGCGGCATACCCATCATCAAGACCCTGCGAGAGAGTTTGGCCGGAAACGCAATCCAGCGGGTTTCCGGTATTCTCAATGGCACTTGCAACTACATCCTCTCCCGCATGGAGAGCGAGAACCTGCCGTTCGAGGTCTGCCTTGGCGAGGCTCAGAGGCTCGGCTATGCCGAAGCGGATCCGACGTTTGACGTCGGCGGCTTCGATACGGCGCACAAGCTCGCCATTCTTGCCTCGCTTGCGTTCGGGGCCAAGATCGACGCCGGGGCGGTTTCGGTCGAGGGTATCGAGACGATCACACTCGCCGACTTGAGCGCGGCCGACGAACTCGGATTCCGCGTCAAGCTCCTGGGCGTGGCCGAACGAACGCCCCATGGCGTTGAGCAGCGAGTGCATCCGACGATGGTGGCCAAGAGCGCGCCGCTCGCCCAGACCATGGGCGTGCTCAATGCGGTCTCGATCGATGGCGACGCCGTCGGAGAGCTGACGCTGGTCGGGCCGGGAGCGGGGGGCGATGCGACCGCGTCGGCCGTCGCGGCCGACATTGTTGATATCGCGCGCGGGATCCGCGTGCCGGCGTTCGGCCGGCCCACCGCCTCGCTTGTCGAGGCGGACCGGGTGCCGATGCAGCGCCACGAGGGCGGCTATTACGTGCGCCTTGCGGTCGTCGATCGTCCGGGCGCCATGGGGGCCATCGCGGCGCGAATGGGCGAACGGCTGATCTCGCTTGAGGCGATCATGCAAAAGCGCGCGACGAAGGAAGCCGCGGCGGCAGGAGTTGTCCCGGTGGTGCTGATGACCTACGGAACGACCGAATCGTCCATACGCGACGCCCTCAAGCATACTGTCGAGGATGGGCTGGTTCGCGAGAAGCCGCAGGTTATTCGCATAGAACGCGAAGCGGTGTGAGCGCCTAATTCTCGATGATCGCGGCGCTTGACAGGGGCGAAGCCGAGGATCGCCGCATGCGCATCCTCGCGATCGGACTCATGTGCGCCACCATGATTTGCTTCACCGGTCAGGACACGTGCGCCAAATGGCTGAGCGCGTCTTTGCCGATCGCACAGATCGTGTGGGCGCGTTACGTTGGGGCGTCGCTGATCGCGCTTGTCGCATCACAATCTCTGTCGCGGCCGGCCAGGCTGCGTTCGAGGCGCCCTCGACTACAGCTGTTGCGCTCGGTTTTGCTATTTTGTTCGACGACCGCGAACGTGCTTGCGGTCCGCGAGCTCCAGCTGTCGGAGACTGCGACAATCTCATTTCTCACGCCCGTCTTTGTGGCCCTTCTTGCGGGACCCGTGCTGGGCGAAAGAGTGGGCGCGGAACGCATGATCGCAATCGCGCTCGGATTTCTAGGTGTGCTGATCGCTACGCGCCCGGGAGCAGGAGCGTTTCAGCCGATCGTTCTCGTCGCTGTCGCCGGGGTTGTTTGCAATTCGGGATACGTGCTGGCCACCCGGAAACTGGCCGGTTCGGACTCCGCCCAGACGACGCTTGCCTGGACCCAAATCGCCGGCATCGTATTCCTGACTCCAATATTGCCCTGGATCTGGCGGCAGCCCCAGTCGGCGATCGATTGGGTGATCATGGCGGGAATGGGCGTTTTCGCCGCCACCAGCCATGGAATGCTGATTGTCGCCCATCGTTTTGCCCCAGCGCCGACCTTGACCCCGTTCACCTACACTCAGCTCATCTGGATGATCGTTTCAGGCGTCCTTGTTTTTGGCGATTGGCCGTCGGCCGCGACATTGATCGGCGCGTCCCTCGTGGTCGCGTGCGGCGCCTATCTCGCGCTTCGCGAGAGGCGGATGCGGCGCCCTCGGAAATCAGCGATCGACGTCGATTGACGAAGGGTCGTGATCGGCGCCAAGCGGAAGGCTGGCGCGTTAGCTCGCGCCGAAGGGCAGACGAGACATGTCGAACCGAACGAGCCCGCCACCGATCGATGGCCTGCTTGAAACTTCCCTCTATGCGCGCGATCTCGAGCGCACGGCGACGTTCTACCGCGATCTGTTTGGATTGAGGACGCTGGTCGATTTGCCGCGCCTTGTGGCCTTTGACGTCGCCGCTCGGAGCGTGCTGCTGGTGTTTCAGGCCGGTTCGACCGAAGGTGACGTTGTTGATGCGAGGGGCACAATCCCGGGCCACGACGGGCGCGGACGTCCGCACTTGGCGCTTTCGATAGCCTCAGGGGACCTCGACGCCTGGCGCAGCCGGCTTACCGAACGCGGCGTCGAGGTTGTTGGCGAATATCGCTGGCCGCGTGGTGGAACGAGCCTTTATATCCGTGACCCGGACGAGGCGCTGGTGGAATTGGCGACGCCCGGGCTTTGGTGGTGATCGGAGGCCGCGCTCGCCAGACCCGCTGCAGGAATCAGCCCGGAGGGCGGGAGACCTCCCCGAGCACCGAGGCTAGTGGTTCGGGGTGAATGTGAACCGGGCCGGTGAACGGGTGGTCGATCGAGAGGATGACGACCAATCCCGTGGTTACGAGGACCGACAATACGCCGGTCATTGAGACCTGGGCGATCGGATTCTCGCTACCGAAGAAGAGCGCGAATCCCACGGTAAGAAGCGCGCCCATGAAGAGAGCCATCCAAATGACATTCGGCACGACCCCGGACGCCAGGTGCAGCCTCACTCGACGGGCCGCCGTCACGTTGTCGAGTTGGCGGAAAACCTCGGACATATCCGCTGTGCCCCTCGTCCCACCCCGATCGAGCGCGATCGCGGTCCCATAAAGGGTATCGAGAGCGTGCTCTGTCACCGGACTTTCCGATTCGCGCGCCATTGCCGGCCAATCGTCATCGATCGCAGCTCTGAGATAGTTGGCGAGCGCCGTTCGCACCGCGCGGGCGTCGGAGTCGTCGCCCGCGGTATAATGATGCAGGGCCGCGACGGCTCCGGCCTCATCCGCGACTGCGTTCTGAGCGTCGCTGAACTTTTCCCAGACGGCGATGACCGTGAAGGCCAGCAGCACCGCATAGATGACTCCGACGGTGGCGAATTTGAATCCGGCGATTTCGTTGTTCTTGGCCAACTTGTCGACGCCGACCCATCGGCGGATGAGAAGCTGCGCACCGATCGCGGCCGCAGTCGGTATGACCACGATCAGCACTATCAATTGCCAAAGCTCGAGGCTCGATAAGTAATACGACACCCACATCTCCATTGGTGACCAGCAGCGCTCCCGTTTCTCGCGACCGCGCCTGAATTGCTCGCGGAATTGCATCACCCTCGTCAACGAAGCCTATCACCTCGGTCCGAATCGCGCAGCGCCCAACCCCCGCAAGGGGCCGATCCGGCCGACTTTCTTTTGGATCTCGACGGTTTCCAACATGGTAGTCTGGTCCCGCGCCGTCGCGGTGATTCGCGAACTGAACGGTAGCGGGTGTGAAGGCGGGGTTTTGACGCGCGAAAGCTATTTTCTTGACGTCCAGAGTTCGGCGCTGGGGCGGCCGTGGCGGTCGCGCCTCAACGCGGACGGGGAGTTGCGCGCCCTCGCCATTGCACAGGTCGGCGGGCAGGACGAACTGGTTGCCCGCGTGCTCGCCGGGCGTGGCGTCGCGCCGGAGGCGGTTCAGCGCCATCTCGATCCGAGCTTGCGCCACCTGATGCCGGATCCTTTTTGCCTGCGCGACATGGAGGCGGCGACCGAGCGCCTGAGGCAGGCGGTCGCGCGCGGCGAGCGTGTCGCCATTTTCGGCGATTACGACGTCGATGGCGCCTGCAGCGCCGCGCTCCTCAGCGAATATCTCAACGCCTGCGGCTGCGAAACGATTGTCCACATCCCCGACCGCGTGACGGAGGGCTATGGCCCCAGCGCCCAGGCGATAGCGGATTTCGCCGATAAAGGCGCCAAGCTCGTCGTGACGGTCGATTGCGGAGCTGTCAGCCGCGAGCCCTTCGAACTCGCAAGCCGGCTCGGCCTTGACGTGATCGTGTTCGATCATCACCAGGCTCCGGAGACGCTCCCGCATACGCTGGCGCTGGTCGATCCCAACCGCGAGGACGATCTTTCGGGGCTCGGTTATCTCTGCGCCGCCGGGGTCGTCTATATGGCGCTCGTCGCGCTGAACCGGGCGCTGCGTGAGGCGGGCTTCTGGAACAAACGCCAAGCCCCGGACCTGATCTCCGCGCTCGATCTCGTGGCGCTCGCGACCGTCGCCGACGTGGTCCCGCTGATCGGGCTCAACCGCGCCTTTGTCGTCAAAGGGCTCGCAGTCATGCGCCAAAGGCGTCGTCCCGGGCTTGCGGCCCTGTTCGACGTCGCCGGCGCGGACGGACCGCCGCGGCCATATCATCTGGGCTTTCTCATCGGGCCGCGCATCAATGCGGGCGGACGCATCGGCGACGCAGCCTTGGGGGTCCGGCTCCTCACCGCGGCAGACGACCTTGAAGCTCGCCCGATTGCGGTCGAGCTCGACCGGCTCAACCGCATCAGGCAGCAGATCGAGATTGCTGCGCTAGCCGAGGCCGAGGCGGAAGCGCTGATGTCGCTTGGGCTGGAAGAGCGCGGCGCGGCAGTCGTCGTCGTCGGCGAAACATGGCCCCCCGGCGTCGTCGGCCTGCTCGCGGCGCGGCTCAAGGAGCGGTTCGAGCGTCCTGCGTTTGCGCTGACTCTCGCCGGCGCGCACGCGACCGGCTCGGGTCGCTCGATCGCTGGCGTCGATCTCGGCCGGACCGTGCGGGCGGCGGTCGAGGCCGGGCTCGCCATCAAGGGCGGCGGGCACGCGATGGCGGCTGGCGTGACGCTCGCGAGCGAGCGGCTCGGGGAGTGGCGCGCCTTTCTCGAGGAGCGGCTCGGCGAGGCGGTGGCGAAGGCGCGCTCCGACGCGGGCCTTACCGTGGATGCGGCGCTGACGGCGAACGCCGCGACGCCGGCGCTCGCCCATCGACTGGAGGCGGCCGGGCCTTATGGGTCGGGCAACCCCGAGCCGGTGTTCGCCTTGCCGCGCCATCGGCTGACGGAGGTCATGCCGGTCGGCGCCGGCCGCGATCACCTGCGCCTGCGTGCGGTCGCAGGCGACGGGCAGGCGGTCGAGGGAATCGCATTCCGCGCCGCCGGAAAGAAGCTCGGCGAGGCCCTCACGCGTCTCAAGGGGGCGCCGGTGCACCTTGCGGGCACGCTGGCCGTGAACCGCTACGGCGGCCGAGAGCGAGCGCAACTCAGGGTTGTCGACGTCGCCGAGGCGACGCGGTAGGCGGCGGGCGCTACATCGGACACTCGGCCAATGGCCGCCGTTTCAATCCAAGCCGATTCCAAACTTAGCCAAATCCAGCCAAATCCAGCCAGGCCCGAACCAAATAAATCCAAGGAAAAGGCTTTGATTTCCTTTGACGCCCTTGTCCGGATCGAGCGTTTTCAGCGACTTGCGCTGACTCCCCCGCGCTTTTTTCCTTTGTCCTGCGCTTCGCATCCTAAAGGTAGACCATCCGGCGTTTCGGCCGTGCTCCGAGCCGTCGCCGGCCCCAGCCGCGGGAGCCGTCTCCCTAGTCATGATCGCCTCCTTCAGGCCCGACGGTGTCGACGTCGAGAGCAGGCAGTGTAGCACGGCTTCTGACAATCCGAAAGGAGATGTCGAAAAAACTGTTGGCGGTCGCAACCCGACAAGTTCGGCGCTGGCGCAAATCTTGCGGCTAGGCGCGAGCCGATGCGGAGCGCCGCATCAGCAATTACGAGGATACCGACCATGAAGCGTGAGCAGCTCGCCGAGAAGATTCTCGACATCAAGCGTGAGAAGGGGTGGAGCTGGAAAACTATAACTGCGACGAAATCGGCGGCATGTCGCCGATCCTGGTGGTCGGGGCGCTGCTCGGGCAAATGAAACTGCCGAAGGCGCTGGCCGAGCGGGCCGCGAGCCTGTTCGGGCTTGCAGAGAGCGAGAAGCGGATGCTCAACGAAGTTCCAACGCGAGGCGGCGCCGATGCCGCCGACCGATCCGCTCCTCTACCGCTTCTACGAGCTTGCTCATGGTCAACGGCCCGGCGCTCAAGGCGCTGATCGAGGAGGAGTTCGGCGACGGCATCATGTCGGCGATCGACTTCGATCTCGAAATCGACCGTCTTGCCAATCCGAAGGGAGACCGGGTGCGGCTCGTGATGAGCGGCAAATTCCTGCCGTACAAATACTACGGCGCGGAGCAGGGGGTCCCAGAATACGGAT
>CAWEAT010000010.1:0-97983 GCA_963806935.1 uncultured Alphaproteobacteria bacterium | reverse complement strand
CGGGGGAGGACCCTGGAGCGGGCCGTCCCCTCGGGAATGGCCACGACGACCGCTTCACCGGGATAAGGCGCCCGCTCACAGATCGGCATGCGGCGCATCCGCAGACGAACCGGAAGGCTGGTCGCGTCGATCGACAGGAGAGTGAGGTCCACGCCTTCGAGACTCCCCTCCTTGACCAACCCAGCCGGCAAATCCTGCCCGGCGATGACGACATGGGGCTTCGTGTAGGCGAACGCTCCAGGCACGTGCGAGGCGGTCAGGATGAGCCCGTTGCCGAGATATATCCCGTACCCCGGCCAGGATTGCCGAGGGGTGCGGTTAACGTGGACGGCGAAGAGCTTGAGGTCGGCGTCCGTGGATTGCGCCCGCGCGTCAGCCGATGCGAGCGCAACCGCCGCCGCGGCGCAGCAAAGGCTTAAGATTTTCGCCGCGACACACACGACTTCCCGTGCTCGAAAGCGGCCGAGAGATGAGAAAAAAGCAGTGCAAGACGCCAATTGTCGAACCGGCCCTCAGATATTGGCGGAATGGAGAAGCGCGCGGATCGGCTCGGAAAGGGTGTCCCAGCCGCGGCCTAGAAGCGAAGAGAAGAGGCGAAACAGGCAAAGGATCTCAATCAGCGCCGCAAAAAGAACATTGAGGAATGTGTATCCTCCGGACGTGCGCAGTCCGACCTCATCACGCATGACGTGGTCGTAGGGTATTCTCTGGACATAGGATGAGGTTCTGCCGAAAAATGAAAATATTGTCAATCCAAAATACTGTAATCTTCGAGAAATAACAAATATAAAAGAATACAATAGACCAATTGTAGCCATAATGATTTCGGTATTGCGGTCGTTAATTTTGTCGAAAACAAACCACGTGGCGGCCAGTATGACGATCCCGACGATAATCCGAAACAAAAACACCAGCGCGCCAATCATGAAGGGCCCCAGTCCGTGTTGATATTGTTCGTGATCATTCAGCCGGCTGCGATTGTTCGGTCGTATAGCCCGGAGAAAACTGAATGTCCAGACACGCAGCGCTAACAAGCAGATTTTCTTGGTTATTTCGCTTTGTGCGGCGCCGTTCCGACGGGTTGAGTCCGGCGCGCCGCGTAGAGCCGCCCCGGCGTCTGAGCGCATACGAAGTGCTTCCCCCGACGGAAAAATCGGGTCCAGGCGCGTTGACGGAGCGACGATCGGCCCCTGGACGGCTTGTCTTGGAGCGAGATTGGCCTACAGTGCAGCGCGTCAATCGCTGCCTGGTCCAAAACCAGCGGCTTGCAGCGCTGCGCTCGGGGAATTGAGCCGCAGCTAACGCCAAATTTACTGTTGTGGCCGAATTCATCAATTGAGGACCTGGGCCGTGGCAAGACTGACGCGCCGTTGGGCGTCGATCCCCGATGAATTGTGAGCGCCGCAGATGAACACGGAGACTCGCATTTCGCCGGATTCGGCGACGGGGCTTGAGGGGTCGGAGCGGCCCAACGCTGTTCGACCCCGGGACCCGATGGCGTCTGCCGATTCCCTATCGGGCGATTGCGTCGACCGCGCTTGGCGTCGACCTTGCGCTGATTCTCATCAGTGCGACTTTCGCCCAGGCGATTTATCATAAGATCCCCGACGAGTTCGGGGGTGAATATTCCCGCACCGTCGCGGCAGCGATTTTCGTCGCTATTCTCTTCGTGGCGACGATGCGGGTGCAGAAGCTATACGATCCGAACCGGCTGATGGTCTGGGACGATCAGGCCCGCAGCGTGCTTGCCGCGTGGTGCGGCGCCTTCCTGATCTTACTTTCAGGCGTTTTCAGCTGGGGAATGAGCCGCGACCTGTCGCGCGGCGACATCATTTTGTTCGGAGCGATCGGTATCGTGGCCCTGCTGGGTCATCGGGCGGCGTGGTGGATCGCGTTGCCCCGGGCGCTGGAAAGCGGCGCCTTGCGTGGCCGCACCATCGTCAGCCTGACTTGCGAAGAGGTGGTGCCGCCCCAGTTCACCGACAATCTGGTCCGCCACGGCTATCATGCGGTGGCTCACTTTCACGTGCCCGCCGAAGAATCCTCGGCCGACGAGGCGATCGACAACGTCATTTCGATTTGTCGGACCTCGAACATCGAAGAGGTTGTGGTGTTCGTCGATGCCGAGCGGATGTCCAACGTCCGGTGGTTGGCGCGGCGGTTGCGGGTGCTTCCCTTGCCGGTCACCCTGGTGCCGTTCGGAAGCCTCGCCCAACTGTTCCAACGCTCGCACGCGGACATTGGCGATACGGTAGGGATTGAGCTTCAGCGGGCGGCGCTGTCGCCAAGCGAGCAGGCCGTCAAACGCGCAATCGACATCGTGTTCTCGTCGATCCTCCTGATCGGGTTGTCGCCCGTGCTGCTCGCTTCCGCGATTGCGATCCGACTGGATTCGTCCGGGCCCGCCCTTTTCCGCCAGACCCGGCATGGCTTTAACGGGCGGCCGTTCAGGATTTACAAGTTTCGGACGATGACCGTGATGGAAAACGGCGACGTTGTTCCGCAGGCGAAAAAAAGCGACAAGCGGGTCACGAAGGTCGGCAGGTGGCTGCGCCGATACAGCATCGATGAACTACCGCAGTTGGTGAATGTTTTCATAGGTGATATGTCGATGGTCGGCCCGCGCCCGCATGCGTCGGCGCACGACCGTTATTTCACTTCCACGATCGAGAAATATGCTTTCCGCCATCATGTTAAGTCAGGTATAACGGGCTGGGCGCAGGTTTCAGGCGCTCGCGGCGAGACCGATACGCTCGATAAGATGCGGCGGCGCGTCGAGCTTGACCTTTGGTACATCAACAACTGGAGCGTTTGGCTCGACTTCTCCATCATGATAAGGACCGTATTTGTCGTTTTCTTGGGCAAAGACGCCCACTGACAACGCTGGCGTTGGGCGACGGCCGCAGTCTCCCGGCGCTTTCGAGTTGCCATGGGACGTTGCGGCAGGAGGAACCAAGGGGCGGGCATGTCTATCGAGTCGCTAAAAACTGAGCCCGTTCAGCCTTCCGCGCTGTCGGCAGCCGCCGAAAATCGTAGCGTCAGCATGGCGTTCCTCGCGGCGCTTGGGGCGTCTTTCGTTGTTGCCTACTTGCCGATGTATCTGAAACTCGCTGGCGGCGTCTGGGCCAGCGAGCAAGAGGGACACGGTCCCATCATCATGGTCATGGCGGCTTGGGCGGCCTGGCAGCAGCGCCACCGACTGCAGTCCGTCGAATTGGTTCCGGCGCCGGTGGCCGGCTGGGCCATCTTGCTCATTTCGCTCTTGGTGATGGCGATCACTCGGTCGCAAGACCTGCTGATGGTCGAGGTCGCGAGCCAAATTCCCGTGCTGTTGGGGTGCCTTCTGCTTCTCGGCGGCTGGAAGATGGCGCGGATTTTCGCTTTTCCGCTGGCCTTCCTGGTGTTTTCAGTGCCTCCGCCCGGCTGGCTGCTCGATGCGTTCACCGTGCCGCTGAAGGCGTGGGTTTCCGATGTCGTGACGAACTTCCTGTACGATCTTGGTTACCCGGTGGCGCAGAACGGCGTCATGATCATGATCGGATCCTACGAACTGATGGTGAAAGACGCCTGTTCGGGCATGAATTCGATATTCGTTTTGCCGGCTATCGGCGTTTTTTATATTCACGAGTTCGTCCAGGACGACCTGGTTCGGACGATAATCCTGATTCTCTCGACCATTCCAATCGCGATCCTGGCCAACTGCTTTCGCGTGGTGGCGCTCGTATTGGGGGCCTACTACTTCGGCGTCGACAGGATCGAGGGCCTGTTCCATGACTTGACCGGGTTGGCGCTATGGGTGTTCGCGCTGATCCTGTTCTTCCTTCTCGATCGTATCGTCGTGATCGCCGGCTTTTTGATACAAAACGCGCTTGGCCGCTCGGGACGGGCCCAAGGCGCCGCCTGACGGCCGGCGCAGAATGTGAATAGAGATCGTCATTGGCCGTGGACCCTGCGTTCGAGGCCTTCGGTGGCGCGGATCGGTGGGGGACTCGGGCCACACGAACTATTTTGGCCGTTCGAGCGGCAAAGTGAGTTTTGCTTAGGATTTTCGGTTTACGGTCGGGTGCTGGGAAACGGCTGATGTGAGATTACGGTCGGCCGAAAGAGTTGGACCGCCGAAAATGAATACTGTCTATGATTTCGTCACCGTGATTTGCTTCTTGCTCGCGGTTCTTACCTATTTCATGTTTACCGAAGGCGGGATGAAAATCCTTGCCCATTTCCTGCTGCCAGCGGCGGCGTTCGCAATCGCTAACCAGGTCGGCAACCATGCCGGAAGCAATGTGCCAATGAATGTCTTGGCCGTCGTCCTGATCGCCGCCGGCATCGGCTACATCTACATTATCGTCAGGCATTGATCCGCCCGTCGTCTTCGACGACCGGAACAAATTAAACTCCGGCAGATCGAAGTTTAACGATCGAATTGAACCGCTGACAAGTTGGACGCGACTATCGTCCCGCGGGGCTTTCGGGGCCCGGACCGAGGAACGATGGCATGGCGACCGCCGCTGAAATTCAACTGCTCCGCAACGCCGATCCCGGCGCCGTGCTGCCGGGGATCGATACCCCCACCGGCAATCCCCTCCCGTCGTCGTCGCTGTTGGACTACACCAAGATCACGCAAAACGCGAAAGGGTCGCCGTACTATTACAATCCGGCCACTAACCAGGTCTACGTCACGCAGAACGGCGCGGTCCTCAGCGGAATAAACTTCGGCTCGGCGACCGTAACGATCGACGCCAACAATGTGACAATCAAGGACTCCACGTTCACCGCGACGGCGAGCTTCTGGACGATCTACCAGGCTCCGGGCTACAGCGGGGCGACAATCGAAAACAGCACGTTCCAGGGTTCCGGACTACCGACCGAGACGAACACGTGGATTGTCGCGAGCCAACCCATAACCATCGAAAATAACACGTTTCTTAACTCGCCGACCGACGCGATCGATTTCTCGGGAGGCGTTGTCACAGGAAATTACTTTAGCGGCGCGGGATTCGGTACTGGAGCGCATGCGGATGCGATACAGATACTCGGCGTCACGGGGCCGACGACTATCACCGACAATTTCATTGATGGGACCTGGAATCCCAAGGCTGCCGCCAATGCAAACAGTGACATTCGCATAGTTTCTCAAGGGAGCAATATCAGCAATGTGAACATATCGGGTAATTACCTGCTCGGGGGGGGCTACGCTGTCGAAATAGGGCCCGATACCAACACCAGCTATACGTTCAGCAACGTTTCGGTCGCCAACAATTACATTGGGTTTTCTGAGTATGGTCCCTATTACGGGAACATCCAGGCCTCCGCGTCGATTCAAGGAAACACGCTCGTCTCCTATGCGAATCCGACGTCTTCGGCCCAGGCGCTTGCCGCCTACAAGAAGACCGCCATGCTGCCGGCGAATGTGATCGCCGCGACCGCCGCCGGCCAAGCCCTCACCAGTACCGCATCCGCCCCGACCACGCTGTTGGGCAACAACCTTGCAACGAGCTTCACCGGATCGACCAATGAAACCAATTTCGTGAGCGGGTACGGCGCGCACGGCCTGCGTGGAGGCGAAGGAGCGAACATCTTCACCTACCTCGCCATTTCGGATTCAACCTATAACCAACACGACAACATCTCGAATTTTGACCCGGCCAAGGACGTCATTGACCTCAGCCGGATTGACGCGAACATCACGACCCCCGGCCTCCAGCACTTCACCTTCATCGGCACTGCGCCGTTCAGCGGAACCGGCGCTCAAGTGCGCTACCAGTTGAACCCCGTGACCAACCAAACCTTCATTGAGGCCGATCTGGCCGGCGATTCCGGTAACTATTGGCCGGATTTCGAGATCGTGGTTGCGGGACTGATGCCTCTGACCGCCGCCAACTTCGCCCTGACGGCGGCTCAGTCGACTGCCGACATTGCAAACGGGGCTGCGCTGACCGACACCAAGGTT
Source organism: uncultured Alphaproteobacteria bacterium (assembly GCA_963806935.1). GTDB lineage: Bacteria > Pseudomonadota > Alphaproteobacteria > Rhizobiales > Beijerinckiaceae > Roseiarcus. Next base: position 92,033 of record CAWEAT010000010.1, on the reverse strand, counting down.
CAAACGCCAACCGGAGCGCCGCTCGAATACGCCTACACGAACGTCAAGGGCACAGCCTACTCTTCCTACGAAGCGTTCGACGTTGTCACCGGCGGATTTCTGTTGCTCGGGGCGGAAGACTTGAACCTCAGTTCGACCAAAGACAAGCTTCTCCTTTTCGATCCTGGCATGACGGTCACCAGGGGCGGGGGCGCCGAAACCCTTCAGGTTGGCACGGCCGCAGCGGACACGGTCAACTATCATTCGACCCAGGTCATTGACGCCACCAGCAGCGGGTCCGAGAATTTCGTGTTCACCACCGGCTTCGGCAGCGAGACGATCCAGGGATTTGCGGCCTCGGGAACGACTCCGGACACCATCCAGCTGGCGACGTCCTCGTTCTCCTATCTCACCGCCAGCATGACTCAGGCGCAGGACCTCGCCGCGGTCCTCGCCAATTCCACCGCTAGCGCGAGCGGCCTCAAGATCGCGGACTCGCACGGCGACAGCCTCACTCTCGCGGGAATGACCGCAGCGACGATCGCGGCCAATCCCACCGCCATCAAGTTCGCCTGAGAGCGCGGACTTTTGGCCAGAGTCGGGCAATCTCCGGGCTCATCGGGGATTGGCCGGGCTGGACTGCGCCCGCATTGCCCGCAGTCGGGAGCGGCGGCGGAACGGCCACGCGATGAGGTGGGTCGCCGCCCAGCCCCAAAACGCGGCGAAGCCCGCGGCGGCAAGCGCGCCGAGGGTCAGCGGAGCGGCGGGTTCGTAGTCGTCGAGCGCGCTCTTCGCAATCCCGGGATCAAAGTTCCTGGCCACGACATAGAGCCGCGTCAGCGGGTTTCCGGACTCGATCGCCCGAAGCTGCTCGCTGAGCCGCTTCGCGCGGTCGATCGCCTCCGCCATATCCTCGCCGCGCTCACGCGCCAGCGGGTCGGCATTGTGCTCGAGCCGGCTCAGTCCCTCCGCCGGCGTGAGGTTCTGGCGCCGCGCCTCGGCGTCGAACTCGGCGATGATCCGATTGAGCTCCGCGAGCGCGCCGCCCAGGCGCTGCCGGTACTGCTGCGCGAATTCCGGCCCTTGCGAGCCGATCAGTCCGGCAAGCACAGCGACCGCCAAGGCAAACCTGCGCGCAAACATTGGCCGTCCTGTACGCCTTGCCCGAATGGATAGCCGTCTCCGGCGCAGCCGTCGAGCGCCCTTCGAGACGGGGGCGCGATTTTGCCCGCGATCGAATGGCGCTATGGTGCCGGGACCACTCGCGAGCCGGCTCGCGGACGAGTGGCCGATCGAATGGTCGCGAGGATTTCTTTGGCGGACATACCCATCGGCGTCGTGACGATATCCGATCGCGCCGCCCAAGGCGTCTATGAGGACAAGGGGGGGCCCGGCATAGAGGCCGCGCTCGCCGAACTCATCATGAGCCCGTGGCGGCCGGAGCGCAGGCTCGTCCCCGACGAGCGGCCGGCGATCGAGGCGGCGCTGGTCGCGCTCGCCGACCGCGTCCGCTGCCCGTTGATCCTGACCACGGGCGGCACCGGGCCCGCGCCGCGCGACGTGACGCCGGAAGCGACCGAAGCGGTCTGCGACCGGCTGCTGCCCGGCTTCGGCGAACGGATGCGGTTCGTCAGCCTCGCCGAAGTGCCGACCGCGATCCTGTCGCGCCAGGTCGCGGGCACACGCGGCGCGAGCCTCATCATCAACCTGCCCGGCAAGCCGGCCGCGATCCGCACCTGCCTCGATGCGGTGTTCGCCGCCGTGCCCTATTGCGTCGACCTCATCGGCGGCCCGCGGCTCGAGACCGACCCGCGCTTCTGCAAGGCGTTCCGGCCGAAGGCTTGAGGGCTTCGGGGAAAGTCGTGGCGAAACCGGCCCACATCCGTTAGGTTCCGTGTGTCATGTCCGTCGCCGTCCAGATCAAAGAGCCCGAAACCGACGTCCGCGCCGCCATGCGCGAAATCGGACGCCGGGCGCGCGCCGCGGCGCGCGAGCTCGCCAATGCGCCGGCGGAACGGAAGAACCGCGCCCTTCACGCCGCAGCGCGGCTGTTGCGTGAGCGGTCCGCCGCAATTCTCTCCGCCAACGCGCTCGATCTCGCGGCGGCCCGGGCGAAGGACTTGAGCCCCGCCATGATCGACCGGCTCGCTCTCGATCCCGGCCGCATCGAGGCAATCGCGCGCGGCCTCGAAGAGGTCGCCGCGTTGCCCGATCCGGTCGGCCGGGTGCTGGCGAGCTTCACCCGCCCCAACGGCCTCGTCATCGACCGGGTGGCGACGCCGCTCGGCGTCGTCGGCGTCATCTACGAGAGCCGGCCGAATGTCACCGCCGACGCCGGCGCGCTTTGCCTCAAGAGCGGCAACGCGGTCGTGTTGCGCGGCGGCTCGGACAGTTTCCATTCCTCGGCCGCCATCCATGCCTGCCTCGCGGACGGCCTCAAGCAGGCGGGCCTGCCGGAGGCCGCGATTTCGCGCGCCCCCTCCGCTTCGCGCGAGGCCGTCGGCGAGATGCTCGGCGGCCTCGACGGCGCGCTCGACGTGATCGTGCCGCGCGGCGGAAAAAACCTCGTCGAGCGGGTGCAGCGCGAGGCCCGCGTGCCGGTGTTCGCGCATCTCGAAGGCGTCGTCCACGTCTATGTCGACCGGGCGGCGGATCTCGACAAAGCGCTCAAGATCGCCGTCAACGCCAAGATGAGGCGCACCGGCGTCTGCGGCGCAGCCGAGACGCTGCTCGTCGATCGCGCCGCCGCGCCCCGCACTCTTGGCCCATTGATCGGAGCGCTGATCGAGGCGGGCTGCGCGGTGCGCGGCGATGAGGCCGCGCAACAGGCGGACAAGCGCGTCGCTCCGGCGAGCGAACAGGACTGGCGGACCGAATATCTCGACGCGATCATCGCCGTGCGCGTCGTCGATGGCCTCGCGGCGGCGATCGACCATATCGAGACCTACGGTTCGCATCATACCGACTGCATCGTCACCGAGGACAGGGCCGCGGCCGAGCGGTTCCTCAAGGAGGTCGAACTCGGCGATCGTCATCCACAACGCCTCGACCCAGTTCGCAGACGGGGGCGAGTTCGGCTTCGGGGCCGAAATCGGCATCGCGACCGGGCGCATGCACGCGCGCGGGCCGGTCGGGGTCGAGCAGCTGTGCAGCTTCAAGTACCGCGTGCGCGGCTCGGGGCAGGTCAGGGCGTGAGGCGCGCCGGCGCGGCGTCAAGCCAAGGCCCGCAAAAAATATAGCCAAATCAAGCAAAGCCGGGCAAAGCCGGAACCAAAGCCGCCCAAGGAAAAGACTTGGATTCCCTTGGATTATCCCGCCTTGGCGGGATTGAGCCTTTTCAAGGGGTTGCGCTGACCCCGCAAGCCAACACGATTGTCTTTGATCCTGGCCCTGCTCCGGCGCGCCCAATCCGGGGCGGCCGCCTCGCATCTGCGGGGACATGCTGTCGATCGCGAAAACCATGGCGAGGGGATGATAGCGAGTTTTTGGAATTTCTGAAAGACAATGCTGAGAAAACTGAAATTCCGGCGGCGTGCTCCGGTCAGATCGCGGTCTTGACGGCCGCTGTCCCCGGGTCGCCCGTATTTGGCGTTCCGGCCGGTTCGATCAGGAGCAGATGGACCTCTTCGGCCGCCACAGGACAGTGCTCGACGCCCTTCGGCACGACATAGAGTTCGCCCGGTCCCAGATGGACCTCGCCGTCCCTGAGCAGAATCGTGAGGTTTCCCTTCACGACGTAGAAGAAGTCGTCGGTGTCGGGGTGGGAGTGCCAGACAAACTCGCCCTTGAGCTTGACCACCATGACGTCGTGGCCGTTGAACGACGCCACGATCTTCGGCGACCAGTGTTCGGAAAATTGGCCGAGCTTGCTGGCGAGGTTGATTGCGGTCACGCCCGGCTCCCTTTTGCGGCGGCGAACATCCGATCACGATCCTAACGCGGCACGGCCGGGCTTGTCCCCGCCATGCCCCAAGACCCCTGCCAAAAGCCGAGAAGTCAGAATTTCTCCCGGCGCCTCTTGCGAATCCTTCCAAAAGATATATCTTTGTGTGCGACATATCGTGATATGTCTTAAGGAACAGAAAGGAGTACAACAATGTTCCATCGTCATTTTGACGATCATATCCGCCATGGACATGGCGGTTTCGGGCGCGGGCCGTTCGGCGGCTGGCGCGGGCGCCACGGCGGCGGATTCGAGCGCCGCGAGGGCCGGATGTTCGACGGCGGCGAGCTTAGGCTCGTGATCCTCAGGCTGGTGGCGGAAAAGCCCCGCTACGGCTACGAGATCATCAAGGACCTCGGGGAGCGGGTCGGGGGCGAATATTCGCCGAGCCCCGGCGTCGTCTACCCGACGCTGACCATGCTCGAGGAGATGGGCTACGCCAGCGCGAGCCAGGACCCGCAGGGCCGCAAGCTCTACACGCTGACGGGGAGGGCGAGAAGGTCCTCGCCGACAACAAGGCCCAGATCGACGCCATTTTCGCCCGCTTCGGCGACAGCGACGAAGGCCGGTTCGCGGGCTTCGTCTCGGTCAAGCGGGCGATGCTCAACCTGCGCGCCACCCTTCGCCTGCGCCTGCGCGGACGCGCCGCGACCCCCGAGCAGATCCAGGCCATCGTCGACGCCCTCGACGCCGCGGCAAAGGCGATCGAGCGGGCTTGAGGCGCGGGCCCTGTAGGGCCGGGTCGCCGACCCGGCCGGCGGGGTCATCGACCCCGCCCTACAAGCCCTCAGCCAGCCGAGCGCCAGTGATCGAGCTTCGTCTTGTTGTTCTCGTGCCGGACGCGGGCGACGAGGGGGTGGTGGCCCTCTTTCTTCGCCCAGTCGATCGCTTCCTTCTGGGTCTTGAAGGTCTTGAGGACGTGATCCTTGTGATCCTCGACGACGTAGTCCTCGATCGGCGTTCCTTCTTGGCGCCCCTTCGGGCGTGGTTCGATGTAGACGTTGGGCATATGCTTCCTCCCCGGCCGAATCCTTTGGCGAGCGCGAAGATTTGCACAAAGCCACGTCAGGCGAAAGGGCAATATCGGCGGCTCAGACGGGAACGCGATACAGGTGGCGACTGCGCGCAGAGCGTCCATCGGCGGCTTCTCGCGCAGGGCGAACCATGGCTCTCACGGATGATGGCACCCACGGCGAGCGTAAGCGGCGGAACGCGCCTTACGCGGCGACCGAAATATCAGGCGATTCGCGGAACCGCCGCCGTCCGCGAGCGATTGACTTCATGACCTTTCTGACCCATCTCTAAGGGTCCGCGGAGCTTATGGCTCTGCACGGGGGGTTTGCGCGCGTCTTTTCGACGCCCGCGGATTCAAAACGCCAACAACAGGAGAGTGGCCATTCGTCGACCTATGAAGGCAACCGCGCAGCCGGAAAAAGAAGGGCCGCGCACCAATCGCGACATTCGCGCCATCCAGGTTCAGCTTATTGACGCCGATGGACAGAATCGCGGCGTCGTCAATCTCTCAGACGCCCAGCAGCTCGCCGACGATGCGGCGCTCGACCTTGTCGAAATCGTCCCCAACGCGACGCCGCCGGTGTGCAAGATCCTCGATTTCGGCAAGTACCGCTTCCTCGAGCAGAAGAAGTCGGCCGAGGCGCGCAAGCGGCAGAAGGTGGTCGAGGTCAAGGAGATCAAGCTCAGGCCCGGGATCGACGACCACGACTACGAAGTCAAAATGCGCTCGGTGAAGCGCTTCTTCGACGAGGGCGACAAGGTCAAGGTGACGCTGCGGTTTCGCGGCCGCGAGATGGCCCACCAGGATATCGGCTTCAAGCTTTTGCAGCGGGTGAGGACGGAGACCGCGCCGATCGCCAAGGTCGAGGCCGAGCCGCTGATGGAAGGCCGCCAGATGACCATGGTGCTCGCGCCAAGGTAGAGTAGGGGCGGCGCGAATCACGCGGAGTTGAAGCCGCATCGCGCCGACGCTCTGGCGCCGGCGCGACGGCTCGTGTACTGACATGTTAGTCCCTCGCCAGAGGGACTGTTTTTTTGAACGGCCGCGGAGGGCCGGGGACGATGACCACGATCTTTGCCGAGCCCGCCGCCGCGGGCCGCAAGCGCGCCGAGACCGCGACTCTCGGCGTTTTGATCGCGCTCAGCGCCTCGCACATGCTCAACGACGTGATGCAGTCGCTCGCGCCCGCGCTTTATCCGGTCTTCCGGCAGGAGTTCGCGCTGAGCTTCTTCCAGATCGGCCTCATCACCTTCGTCTTCCAGCTGACCGCCTCCTTCCTTCAGCCGCTGATCGGGCTGAGGCTCGACAAGCGGCCGCTGAACTGGATCCTGCCGCTCGGCATGTCCTTCACCCTGGTTGGGCTGGTGCTGCTGGCTTTCGCCAGTTCCTATCTTCTGATCCTTCTTGCTGTGGCGGTGGTCGGAATCGGCAGCGCGGTGTTCCATCCGGAGGCGTCGCGCGTCGCCCGTGCGGCGTCGGGCGGCCGGCACGGTTTCGCCCAGAGCCTGTTCCAGGTCGGCGGCAATTTCGGCCAGTCGCTCGGGCCGCTGCTGGCGGCTTTCATTGTCGTGCCGTTCGGGCAGCACTCGGTCGCGGCTTTCACGCTGCTCGCGCTGGCGGCGGTGATCATTCTGACCGGCGTCAGCCGCTGGTACGCGGCGGTTCGCGCCCGGCCGCGCAAGGCGGCGGCGGCCGCGACCCCGGGCCACCCGCGCAAGGTCGTGGTCCGCACGCTGTTCGTGCTGGTGGTGATGCTGTTCTCGAAGGTGCTCTACCTCTCGAGTCTCAACAGCTATTACACCTTCTACCTGATCCAGACGTTTGGCGTGTCGATTCAGAGCTCGCAGGTGCTGCTGTTCGTATTCCTCGCCGCCGTCGCCGCGGGCACGTTCCTCGGCGGGCCGCTGGTCGATCGGTTCGGGGCGAAGTTCGTGATCTGGGGGTCGATCCTCGGCGTCCTTCCGTTCACGCTGCTCCTGCCGCATCTCGGGCTGACCGGCACCGTGATCAATTCGATCGCGATCGGGCTCATCATCTCGTCGGCCTTCTCGGCGATGATCGTCTACGCGCAGGAATTGACCCCCGGCAACGTGGGCGCGGTCGCGGGCCTCTTCTTCGGCCTGTCGTTCGGCCTCGGCGGCGTCGGCGCGGCGCTGCTTGGCATGCTGGCCGACATGACGAGCCTCAACTTCGTCTATAACGTCTGCGCCTTCCTGCCCGCGGTCGGCCTTCTCGGCGGCTTCCTCCCGACCGACCCCGGCAAGGCGGGCGGCCCGAAGAGCCTGGCGACGGCGCCAGCGTAGCCGTTCTCACGCTCGGGCGCGGCTGAGACGGTCGTCGATCACAGGTAACAAGTGCGGTTCGCAGCCGCCACCTTGCCGCCATATTTGCGGCGTTTGGTGAGAATGAACATTCATTCTCACGGTTCCAGCATGACCCTTGTCTCCCTCCCGGCAGGACGGCGCCTCCCTGACGCCGAGCGGCGCGAGCGCATCATCGAGGCGGCTGAACGAGCCTTCGTCCGCAACGGCTTTCACGCCGCGACGATGCAGCATGTCGCCGAAGAGGCCGGCATGAGTCCGGGCAACCTCTACCGCTACTTTCCGTCCAAGGAGGCGATCGTCGAGGGCCTGTGCGAGGTCGACCGGGGCCGGCGCGCCGGATCCTTCGACGCCTTCGCCGACCTTATGGCCCGCAACGGCGATCTGACTGCCGCCATCCGCTGGGGCATCCGCGAGCATGTCCTCTCCAAGCCGCCCGAGAAGGCGCGGATGATCGTCGAGATCTGGGCCGAGGCCGGGCGCAACCCGCGCGTCGCCGAAATCACCCAGAAGCTCGACGCAGAGGTGCTGAGCGGCCTCGAGCGGCTGACCGACGCGGCCAAGGCGGCGGGCGCCGCCTCGCCCAGGCTCAACTCGCGCTTCGCCGCGCGCTTCTTCGTCACCTATGTCGCCGGGCTCTTCAAGCGGATTGCGGTCGAGCCCGATTTCGACCCGGACGCGGAGACGGATATGGCGGTCCGCGTCCTCAAGGCCCTTTTCGCCGGCAAGCTCTCGGACGACCCCGCGACGCCCGGCGAGGAGGCCCGACGATGAGACGCGCCCTGATCATCGTCCCGGTCGTTGCGGCCATTGCGCTCGGCGGCGTCTGGGCGGCGAGCGTTGTCGCTCCATGCGCCCTGCCGCCCGCGCTGATGGCGAAAATCGCTCCCGACAAGCTCGGCTCGTGCCCGGCGCCGGCCGCCGCCGATCAGCCGCGCGCGGTCGAACCGCCGGCGGTCACGGTCGTCCCCGCGGTCAGGCGCGAATTTGTCGACCGCCTGTTCGTCTCCGGCACCCTGGTCGCGCGCGAGGAAGCGCAGGTGGCGTCCCGCATCGACGGGCTCACGATCGTCGAGGTCGACGCCGAGGACGGCGATCAGGTCAGCCAAGGGCAGGTGCTCGCCCGGCTCGACCGCACCCAGCTCGACGCGCTGCTCGCCCAGAACGACGCCTCGACCAAGCGCGCCGACGCGGCGATCGACCAGGCGAAGAGCCTGATTGCGCAGTCCGAGGCGCAGCTGCAGTTCGCCAGCGACGACTACGACCGGGCGCGCAAGCTGACCGGCGGCGTGATGTCGGTCTCCACCATCGAGCAGCGCGAAACGGCGATGAAGACCGCGCAGGCCCAGTTGGCGGCGGCCGAACCACGCGCTGAGCGTCGCTCGAGGCCGATCGCAAGAGCCGCGACGCCGAGCGCCAGGAGCTCCTGGTGCGGATCGACCGGACGGAGGTGAAGGCGCCTGTCGCGGGGATCGTCAGCCGGCGCTCGGCCAAGGTCGGCGCCGACGCGTCGATCACCGGCGAGCCGCTCTTCCGCATCATCGAGAACGGGGCGATCGATCTCGAGGCCGACGTGCCCGAGCAGTCGCTGGCGGGCCTGCTCGTCGGCATGCCGGCGGAACTGAAGCTGCCGGGCGTCGCCGGCGCGGTCGCGGGCCGGGTCCGCCTCGTCAACCAGGAAGTCGACAAGGCGGGCCGCACCGGCAAGGTCAGGATCGCGCTCGATGACGTCTCGCACGCTCATGTCGGCGCCTTCGCCTCGGGCCAGATCGAGCTCACCCGCCGCGACGGCGTCAGCGCGCCGGCGACCGCGATCGAGCGCGAGGGCGATGCGGCGCGGCTCTATGTCGTGCGCGACGGCAAGGTCGAAGAGCGGCAGGTGAAGCCGGGGATCGTCGAAGGCGATTCGGTCGAGGTCAGGAGCGGCGTCCATGCGGGCGAGGCCGTCGTGGCCCGCGCCGCCGCCTTCCTGCGGCCGGGGGACCGCGTGCGTCCGGTTCCCGAGGCCGCGGCGTCGGCGGGCGGCTAGGAGGCTCTTCCCATGCGGCTCAACGTCTCGGCCTGGTCGATCCGCCGGCCCATACCGGCGGCGGTCGCCTTTTCGGTCTTGTTGATTCTCGGCCTCGTCAGCTTCCGGACGATGTCGGTCACCCGCTTTCCGAACATCGATATCCCGATCGTTCAGGTGCTCGTCACCCAATCCGGCGCCGCGCCGTCGGAACTCGAATCGCAGGTGACGAAAAAGGTCGAGGACGCCGTCTCGAGCATCAACGGCGTCTGGCACATCATCTCGACCGTCACCGACGGATCGTCGTCGACCGTGATCCAGTTCACCGTCGGCTCGGTCGACGTCGACCGCGCGCTCAACGACGTGAAGGATCAGATCGCCAAGATCCGCAGCGACCTGCCGCGCACCATCGACGAGCCGATCATCAGCCGCATCGACATCGAGGGACTGCCGATCGTCACCTACGCCGCTTCGGCGCCGGGCCTGTCGGTCGAACAATTGTCCTGGTTCATCGACGATTCCGTCGCCCGCGACCTGCAAAGCATCCATGGCGTCGGCGAGGTCAAGCGCTTCGGCGGCGTCGACCGCGAGATCCGGGTCTCGCTCGATCCCGAGAAGCTGCTCGCGCTCGGCGTCACCGCGGCGACCGTCAACGAGCAGGTGCGCGCCGACAATGTCGATCTCGGCGGCGGACGGGGCGAAGTCGCCGGCCAGGAACAGGCGATCCGCACCCTTGCCGGAGCGCGAAGCGTCGCCGAACTCGCCGCGCTCCCGATCGCGCTTCCGGGCGGGCGCAAGGTCAGGCTCGACGAACTCGCAACCGTCACCGACGGCGCGGCCGAGCCGCGCACGTTCACCCGCCTGTTCGACGAGCCGATCGTCGCCTTCGGCGTCACCCGCGCCAAGGGGGCGAGCGACGTGACCGTCGATGAGCTGATCGCCAAGCGCCTGGCCGCCATCGAGGCGGCGCATCCGGAGGTGAAGTTCACCAAGGTCGACACCCAGGTCGACAGCGAGCTCGGCAATTATCATTCGACCATGGAGACGCTGATCGAAGGCGCGGCTCTGGCCGTCGTCGTCGTGTTCATCTTCCTGCGCGACCTGCGCGCGACCCTCGTCACCGCGGTCGCGCTGCCGCTCTCGGTCATCCCGACCTTCTGGGCGATGGATGCGATCGGCTTTTCGCTCAACCTCGTGAGCCTGCTCGCGATCACGCTCGTGACCGGCATCCTGGTCGACGATGCGATCGTCGAGATCGAGAACATCGTACGCCATATGCGGATGGGGAAGTCCGCCTATCGCGCCTCGCTCGAGGCGGCCGACGAGATCGGGCTCGCGGTGATCGCGATCTCGCTCTCGATCGCGGCGATCTTCTCGCCGGTCAGCTTCATGGGCGGCATCGCCGGCCAGTATTTCCGCCAGTTTGGCCTGACGGTGGCGATCGCGGTGATGTTCTCGCTCATGGTCGCGCGCTTCGTCACGCCGGTGCTCGCCGCCTATTTCCTGCGCGCGCCGCATGACCATGTCCATCGCGACGGCGCGGTGATGCGCTTCTACACCAGGCTCGTGCGCGCTTCGCTGCGCCATCGGTGGGTGACATTGTTCGCGGGCGCGGTGATCTTCGCCGCCTCGCTCTGGTCGACGCAGCTCCTGCCGTCTGGATTCATCCCAGCCGACGACTACGGCCGGGCGCTGCTCGCGATCGAACTGCCGCCGGGCTCGCGGCTCGAAGACACCGACCGCGTTACCCGCGCGATCTCGGAGAAAATACGCGCCATGCCCGAGGTGCGATCGGCGCTGATTTTCGGCGGCAAGCTCATGGGCGGCGCCGACGACGAACCGCGCAAGGCGACGCTGGTCATCAACTTCGTCCACAAATCAAAGCGCGAGGCGACGCAGAAGGACCTGCAGCTGAGAATCGGCGCCATCCTCGCCGATCAGCCGGACGTCCGCTATTGGTTCCTGAAGGACAATGGCCAGCGCGACCTGCAGCTGATCGTCGCCGGCCCCGACATCAAGGTCATCAACGACACCGCCAATCAGATCGCAAGCGAGATGCGGTCGATCCCGATGATCGAGAACCCGATCTCCACGGCCGAGCTCGACCGGCCGGAATTGCGCATCACCCCCAAGCCCCAGGTCGCCGCCGACCTGGGCGTCTCGACCGAGGCGTTGTCCGAGACAATCCGCGTCGCCACCCTCGGCGACATCGACGCCAATCTCGCCAAGTTCAACGCGGGCGACCGGCTGATTCCGATCCGGGTCATGCTCGACGAGGCGGCGCGGGCGCGCGTCGGGCTCCTCGCGGACCTGCGGGTTGCGACCGGCGGCGGCGGCACGACGCCGCTCTCGGTGGTGGCGGACTTCTCGGTCAACCACGGACCGACCGCCATCAATCGCTACGACCGCACGCGGCGGGTGACGATCGAGGGCGATCTGCGCGGCGACGCGGCGCTCGGGGCCGCCGTGGCCGCGATCCGCGCCCTGCCGACTGCGAAAAATCTGCCGCCGGGAGTCGAGATCCGCGAGACTGGCGACGTCGAGATCATGAGCGAGGTGTTCGCATCCTTCGCCGCGGCGATGGGCGCGGGCCTGATGATCGTCTACGGGCTCTTGGTGCTCTTGTTCGGCAGTTTCCTGCAGCCGATCACAATTCTCATTTCGCTGCCGCTCTCGATCGGCGGCGCGATCATCGCCCTTCTTATCACCCACAAGGCGATGTCGATGCCGGTGGTGATCGGCATTCTCATGCTGATGGGCATCGTCACCAAGAACGCGATCATGCTGGTCGATTTCGCGGTCGAGGAGATCGGCCGCGGCTCGCCGCGCCTCGAGGCGCTGGTCGAGGCCGGACGCAAGCGCGCGCAGCCGATCGTGATGACGACGATCGCGATGGCCGCGGGCATGTTCCCCTCGGCGCTGGGCTTGGGCGACGGCGGCGGCTTCCGTTCGCCGATGGCGATCGCGGTGATCGGCGGCCTCGTCATGTCGACGATGCTGTCGCTGGTGTTCGTGCCGGCGGTGTTCACGGTGATGGACGACTTGGGCCGCCTCGCGTGGCGCCTCATGAGCCGCTTCGTCGGGGAGCAGGATGAGGCGCAGGCGCCTGCGCCTCACGCCGGCCCGGCGCCCCCGATCAGGCCGCGGCCGGCGCACGACGTCCAGGTGGCGGCGGAATAGGCCGGCGGCGTGTAGGGCGGGGTCGACGACCCCGCCTGGCCGGGTCAGCGACCCGGCCCTACAGACCGACGTTCAGGCCGCGGGATAGCGCGGCGCGTGTAGGGCGGGGTCGGCGACCCCGCCGGCCGGGTCAGCGACCCGGCCCTACAGGGCGGCGCCTTTGCGTTGCGTCCAATTGATGTCTAAGTTTTTGATGCCTTGACATCATTCAAGTGCAAATCCATGATGCCGTCAATGCGCACCACTCTCACGCTGGACGACGACTTGGCGGGTCTCCTGAAACAGCGCGCCCAGGAACTTGGCGTCCCGTTCAAGGAAGCCGTCAATCGCGCGATCCGCACCGGTTTGGGCGACGCGGCGCAGGCTCGACCTCACTCCGCGCCGAAGGTCATTCCGCATTCGTTTGGGTTCCGGCCCGGCGTCGATCTCGACAAGCTCGGACAGCTCGCCGACGAATTGGAGGCGGAAGCCTACGCGGACAAAACTCATGATTCTGCCCGACGTAAACGTACTCGTTCACGCGCATAACGCCGATTCTGCGGTTCACCACCAGGCGCGGCGATGGTGGGACGGGTGTCTCGCTGGCGTCGAGGGCGTCGGGCTCGCATGGGCGACCATGCTCGGATTCGTGCGAATCACGACAAATCGCAAAGTGGTCGCGCGTCCGCTTGCCGTTGAAGCCGTTATGCAGCGGCTTGAGGACTGGTTGGCGTTGCCCCATGTTCATGTTGCGACGCCGTCGGACTCTCATTTTACGCGCCTTCGCGCCCAACTCGAACGTCTTGGGACTGCCGGCAATCTTACAACGGACGCCCACCTTGCTGTCCTCGCCATCGAGCGCGGCTATGTCCTCTATTCGACCGATTCTGATTTCGCCAGGTTTCCGGGGCTTCGCTGGGTCAATCCGTGCAAATAGCCTTGGCGGAGCGGCAGTGAGGCGATCAGCGCCCTCGCCGCGTTCACGACCGGGTCCACAACAAGTCCCATGACCCCATGCGGGTCATGCGCATGGCCCGAGACGCCAAACGTAAGGCGCGGCGGCTCGACGGAGGGCACGCGCAAACTGCCCATGAGCCAGTCCCAGATCGCCAGGCTCGCGCCCATGTTGCAGTTGAAATGCGCGGGATCCGCGGAATGGTGAAGCTGATGGTGGGCCGGGCTCATGAAGACGCGGCCCCAGACGCCGGTGAAGGGAATCCAGATCTCGCTGTGCTGGAGCTGGGCGGTCAAATAGATGTAGGCGAGCATCAGCACGTTCTGGTCGAACAGGGTGAACGACACGGCGCGGCGCCCAAGCGCATATTGCGCCACGCCGCCGATCAGGCCGATGACGAGCGCGAGATTGTTGGCGAGGATCAGCGAATCGAGCGGGTGGACGCGGAAGTTGACCAAAGGCGTCAGCACTTCGGCGGAATGGTGGGCCTTGTGCAATTCCCAGAGCGCCGGAATGCGGTGCTTAAGCGAATGGTCGATGAAGAAACCGAGGTCGTAGGCGAGAAAGAGCGCAAGCGTACGTGCGCCGTTGAGCACGAAATCGGGCGCGTGCGGCTCGGGGCCCGGGCCGAACCAGCGCGCAAGACATGCCGCGACGCCGTCGCTGATCCACGCCGTCGAGACGACCGCCCAGCCGATGATCGCGCCGAGCGTCGCCAGGCCGATGACGCAATAGGCGAGGTCGGCGAAGGTCGAGCGATGGAAGAGGACCCGGCGCGAGAAGATCGCGCGAACAAGCGCCCTCGCGACGACGGGCCGGCCGCGGCGTCTGCGTCTCAGCGCGAGCCAGGCGAAGGCGATCATCAACGCGGCCGAGAGCGAATAGACCGACGAGATCGAAGCCGGTTGAAGGAGCGTCGCCGCCGCCGGCCGCAAGGGGGAGATGAGGGTTTCGATGACGCTCATCGACGCGATGTCTTGCCGGCCTTCGGATTTGGCCGGCGCTGCGCCGAACCGTTCGCGACCAGGTTAAGGTCCGAGACTTAAGGATTGATGGGTTCGATACCGCGATTTGATCGTTTCCCCTCACCGCGTTCAATCCGCTGTCACTTACGTCCGTTAGGCAAAGGCGACGAGCCGAGACAAACCCAACCTGTCGGTCGGAATGCCGGTTGACCGGATCACGCGGGCCGGCTTCCAGTTTTCCACCGAACTGTGATCACAATCACAGCATGTTATTGGCCTTGGCCCTAATGTTGCATTACGGGATTGATGATCCGGCGCGGAACGGCCCGAAAGTCTCGGGTAAGAACAATCGCCGGACGGTCAATGCGGTAACTGGAGGGGCCAACAATGTCCGGATATTCCCTTGTGATCCTCATCTGCTCCATCGCGCTCTCGCACTCGGATTGTCAGCCGAACACCGCGACGGACGTGGTGCGTGGACCGCAGGTCGACAATATAGTCATGTGCGGGTTGAACGCGCAGACGATGATCGCCGGCACGGATCTCGTACGGGCGGACGGAAGCGAATACATGAAAGTTGTCTGCACGCCATCCAAGAACGCCGACCAATGGATGGCCGAGATCGAGGCGCGCAAGGCTGCGCTGCAATAAGCGCGCTCGACCGGAACGAATGGCTACTCGCCGCCTGAACGATCGGTCGGCAGCAGATTTGGCTCTGCGGACCGAACTGGCCGCGACCGGAAGACCTCGTTCACGACGCCCGCCTGTTCCGGGCTGATCGCGAGCTTGGCTGAAAACCCATCCCGCCGGGCGGCGATCGCTTCCGCGCGCAAGCCTGCGAGGTCGGCGGCGTCGGCGAACGCGGCGTCAATCGCCGCCACCCCTGAGGCGGCGGCGGCCAGGAGCGTAAGGTCGCGCGCCAGGCGAAAAGCGCCGGCGTAGGCGCCGTGTTGGTCGCGGTCGCTCTCGGCGCCGACATCGGCGCGCAGCGAGGCGGCGCTCCAGGCGATGCCGGCGAGCCGCCCGCTTGAGACGCGATAGCTGGCCACGCCCAACACCGCCCGCGCCGTGTCGACGACGGCGATGATTTGCGTCGCCTCGTCCTCGAGGTCGAAATCCGCCTCCCGCACTGCAAGCTTGGCCGAGAGCTGCTGGACGCTCGCCGCTCCGAAGCCGCCTGGCAGCATGACGGCGTCGGGCGCATGGCCCATTACCGCGTCGAGGTCGGCGTCGGTTTCGCCTGAATCGAGCGCGTTGACCGCAACGACGAGCGCCGGGCGGCCTTGGCGGGCGCGGACCCGTCTGAGGAAATCTGCCGCTGTCGCCCGCGCTGCAACTCTTTCGCCGGCCGCGGCGCGGGCGAGATCGACCACGACCGCGTCGGCGCCGCTCGCCAGAGCCTCGGCGAGCCGTTTCTCGTCCGCCGAAGCGATGAGAAGCGAGCGCATCGGCGCCTCAGGCGGAGAGGATCTCGGGTCCGCGGCGGCGCATGAAGGCGGTGCGGCGGCACTCGGCGACCAGCGTGCCGTCCTGCTTGAACGCCCGGTGCTGGAACTCGACCAACCCGGCCTCGGCGCGCGACTTCGAGGCGCGTACGGCCATGACTTCGGTCTCGGCGCGAACGGTGTCGCCCTCGAACAGCGGCGCCGGAAAGGCGACGTCGGTCATGCCGAGATTGGCGATCGTCGTGCCGACCGTGGTGTCGTTCACGGATATGCCGATCATGAGCCCGAGCGTGAACAACGAATTCATCAGCGGCCGGCCCCATTCGGTTTCGGTGGCGCAAAAATGGGCGTCGATATGGAGCGGCTGCGGGTTCAGCGTCATGTTCGAGAACAGCATGTTGTCCATCTGGGTGACGGTGCGGGTCAGGCGGTGACGAAAGACCTGACCGACCGAGAAGTCCTCGAAATAGAGGCCGCCGCGCGGGTGGCGAAGAGTGCCGGTCTCCATGAGCGTCCTCGCCTCACAACTTTAAGTTGACGTTAACCATGCTCATGCAATCTTGACGATCAGCATCCACCGCCATGACCGGCGAGGAAAGTCGACGTGCACGCCAACCGGCCGATGGCCACGCTTCTTCCGGCGCCCTCGTTCGCCAAGCCGGACATAGTGCGCCGATTTCTCGCTTTTACGCAATGCGCCGGGCCGGAGAAGCGCGCGGAAGCGGCAAGCGCGCTCGCCCGCGCCTATCTCCATTCCGACCTCGCCGAGCCGATGCGGGCAGAGGCGGAGCTGGCCATGACCGCGCTGCTCGACGACCCTTTCCCGCTGGTTCGCCGTGCGCTCGCCGATGCTCTCGGCAGCGCTGGCGCCGCGCCGCGTCCCCTGATCCGGGCGTTGGCGTTCGACCAGCCGGACGTGGCGGCCGCGGTGCTCGCCCGCTCGCCGGTGCTGACCGACGCCGACCTTGTCGACTGCGTGGCGGCGGCGGATGTTGTCGCCCAGTCGGCGCTGGCGCGAAGGCCGGATCTCAAGCCGGGCGCGATCGCGGCCCTGGCCGAGACGGCTCAACGCGAGGCGCTTCTTGCATTGATCGGCAATCGCGAGGCCGCGCTCGCCGCAGGCGCGCTGACCCGCATATTCGCGCGTTTCGGCGCCGACCCCGAGGTGCGCGAGGCGCTGCTCGAGCGTCCGGCGCTGCCGCCGGGCTTGAGGGCGCAGATCGCTGCGGCGACGGCGAAGGATCTCAGCGCCGCGGCGTCGCAGTGGCTGCCTCGCGACCGCGCCGAACGTGTCGCCCGCGAGGCGCGCGATCAGGCGATTTGTTCGATCGCCTCGGCGTGCCCGGAAGGTGACCGAGCGGATCTCGTGCGCTCGCTTCGCGCATGCGGGGCGCTGACGCCGGCCTTGCTTTTGCGCTCGCTGCTCGGCGGCGACCGGGAGCTGTTCGAAGGCGCGCTGGCGGAATTGTCCGGTCTTCCGATGTCGCGCGTGACCGCCTTTGGGCTTGCCCCGCGCGGGGAAGGCTTCGCGGCGCTCGCCCATAAGGCGGGCCTGAACGGCCATCTGATGCCCGTCTTCGTCGCCGCGCTCGCCGCGCTCAAAACTTACGTCGGCGGACCCGGCGACGGGCTCAAGCTGCCGCTGGTCGAGACAGTGATCGACGAATGCGAACGGCGCCGCGATCCGGCGCTGGCCAAAGTCATGGCGCTGCTTTGGCGCTTCGCCGCCGAGGCGGTGAGGTCGGAGGCCGCCGGCTTCGCTCGCGACGCGATTGCGGCGGTTCGCCGCGGCGGGCTGCCGCGGAGTCTCGACTTCTCTCCCGCCAACGACGACATCGCGGCCGACACGATCTCCGGCGACGCCTTCGACCGGCCGCGCCTCGGTCCGGCGCAGCTCGAACTCAGCGCCGGGACCTCCAACCCCGCTGGCGACGCCGCGCCGCGCGTCGAACTGCCGCTCGCGCGTATCGCCGCTGTCCACGACGCGGCATGAGGACGGGCGCCGTTAAGCGACTGGACGCTTCGTTGGCCTGCTCGCGCATAGCTTCGCGCGCCTGCGCCATCGCCTGCAGCAGCACTGAAGCCTCCTGCGCGCCGGGGACGCCGAGGCGGCCGGCGAAAATGAAGAACGGCACTCCGCTGACCCCGATCGCCTGGGCTTGGGCGATCTCCTCGCGCACGAGATCCGCATCCGCGCCTTCCGCGAGGAGTTTTCCGACCAGTGTCGGGTCGAGACCGCATTCGCTGGCGATGTCGATCAGGACGGCGTGGTCGCCGATGTCGCGTCCTTCGACGAAATAGGCCTTGAACAGACGGTCCACGACCTTTGCTTGCACCCCTGCCGAGTTCGCCCAGCGGATGAGGCGGTGGGCGTCGAGGGTGTTGGGGGCGCGCTTGATCTTGTCGAAGGCGAACGGAAGGCCGACTTCCGCGCCGAGGCGGACCAGGTTGTCGTGGACCGATTGCAGCCTGCCGCTCTTGCCGAATTTCTTCTCCATGTATTCGGCCCGGTCGAGCCCGCCCTCGGGAATCGTCGGGTCGAGCTGATAGGGTCGCCAGCGCAGGGCGACCTTTTGCGGCGCCTCGGCGAGCGCCGCCTCGAGCCGCTTTTCGCCGAGATAGCACCAGGGACACACGACGTCGCTGACGACGTCGATGGTGAGAATGTCATCCGCTTCGCTCATGGCCGCTCTTCGTCTCCATCTTCATTCGTGTGTTTCGTCGCTGCAGCGATCGCCAACGGGCGAGGATCTAGCGCGCGAGGAGCTGGTCCATCAGCGGCGTTCCGTCAAAGGTCGCTGGCTTGTCGATCGGCTCAATCTCAATCCCGGTGAAATAGCGGTCAAGCACGGTCGCGCGTTCATGCCGGAGCGGCGTTTGGCAATAGCACGTCTCGGTCCAGCGCACTGCGCCGTCGGGGGCGACACGCGCCCGCTCCATTGCGGCGACGATCTCGCCGCCGTCGGGGCGTTGCGCCGCGATGCTGCCATCGGTCAGGCGCTTGTGGAATTCGGCCGCGCGATCGGCGATGAGGTTGGCGGACACGGCGTAGAGCATCACCTGAATCCATTTGTCATGCCCCGCTCTCGTCGCGGAGCGCCCACGCCCTGGCATTAAAGTGCGGCGCGAGGTTGGCGCCGCGGTCCCGGGCAGTGCGACCCGTGTTATCCAGCGGCCGCGTGCGCCTCACGGCTCGCGCCGCCACCAGGTGGAAAGCTCGACGCCGAACAGGGGCGTTTGTTCCGGCCGGCCGAGTTTGGCCGAATACGCGATCCATTGCTCCGGCGCAAAATAGAGCGGCGCTATGTAGAACCCGGAGATGAGCAGCCGATCGAGCGCCCGCACCGCGGCGACGAAGTCTTCGTTGCTTTGGGCCGCGAGGATCGCCGCGATCATCGCGTCGATCGCCGGTGAGGCGACGCCGGCGATGTTATAAGCGCCCTGCGCGTTGGCCGCGGCCGAGCTCCATCTTCCGCGCTGCTCGTTGCCCGGCGACGGCGAGGCGACCCATGTCCCGATCATGACGTCGAAATCGAAACTCGTGCGCCGGCGCTGGAACTGGACCTCGTCCACCAGCCGCACGTTGGCGGCGACGCCGATCCGCGCGAGATTGCGTGCATAGGCGAGCGCAAGCCGCTCTTCGTCGCGATTCTTGACCAGGATCTCGAACGCGAGCGGAGCGCCATGCGCATCGACGAGACGGCCGTCGCGCAGCGCGTAGCCGGCGCGCTCGAGCTCGTCGATCGCCTTCCGCGCGATCGTGCGGTCGCCGCCGGTGCCGTCGGAGACCGGGGCGCGCCATCGGCCCTCCATCACATCGTCGCGCACCGCGCCCGGAAAGGGCGCGAGAAGCGCGCGCTCGCGCGCGGAAGCCGGGCGGCCGATCGACGACAGCTCGCTGTCATCGAAAAACCCCTCGGAGCGCTGGTAGGCGCCGCCGAACAGATTGGCGTTGATCCATTCGAAGTCGAACATCGACGCCAGCGCCTCGCGCACGCGGACATCGGAGAACGGCGCTCGGCGCAGGTTGAAGGCGAAGCCGGAAACACCCTTCGGCAGCCGGCTCGGAATGGCGGCCTTGACGATGCGCCCGTCGCGGGCGGCGGGAAAGTCATATCCGGTTCGCCACCGGTTGGTGTCGTCCTCGACCCGATAGTCGATCAACCCGGCTTTGAACGCCTCGAACATCGCGGTCGGGTCGCGGTAATAGTCGATCCGGATGACGTCGAAATTATAGAGGCCGCGCGAGATCGGCAGGTCCTTCGCCCAATAGTTGGGGTCGCGCTCGAGCACCAGGCGCTGACCGGGGATGACCTCCTTGACCCGATAGGGGCCCGAGCCGACCGGAATCTGCAGGGTCTGGTCCTCGAAATGCTCGGCGTCGGTATGGGCCCGCGACAGCACCGGCATGATCGCCAGCGTCAACGGCAGCTCGCGGTCGTTGGCGCCGGACAAATCGAAGCGCACCGTCCATGGGTCGGGCGCCTCGGCGGCTTTGACCAGCCCGAACGCGGCGCGCTGCTGCGGCCGCCCTTTGGCCTTGAGCAGATTGAAGGTGAAGAGGACGTCGTCCGAGGTGATCGGCGTTCCATCCGAGAATCGGGCGGCCGTGTCGAGGTGAAAGATCACCTGGTTCCGCGCCTCGTCGGTTTCGAGGCTCCTCGCGATCAGGCCGTAGAGCGTGAACGGCTCGTCGGCCGACCGCGCCATCAGCGATTGATAAACATTGCCGATCAAGCCCTGCGCAGTGGATAAGGCTTTGACATTATAAGGGTTCAGGCTGTCGAAGGCGCCGAGGTAGGCGAGGTCGAGGCGGCCTCCCTTTGGCGCGTCGGGGTTGACATAGGGCAGGTGGTCGAAGCCGGGCTTGAGCGCGGGCTCGCCGTGCATCGCGATCGCGCCCATCGGCGGCCCGACGCCGGCAGGCGCCGCCGCCGCCCCGAGGGCGACTGCGAGCGCGGCCAAAAGGGCGGAGCGAATCGTAGGGCCGATCATGGGCGCGGTTCTATCATCGGCGGCCGGATGAATCCCAACTCGCAGCTCAACCTTGGCGTCATGAAGGCCTTGGGGGGCCGGTTTCGGGGCTTCCCCGACCGATGTGGCAAGCCGGCAGTCCGGCGTGCATGGCGAAATTGCTATTGGCGAAATTGCTATTGGAATGTCGCGTCGAATATGGAAAGAGGGCGCGCCGAACGCTGCGGCGCGTCCCCGGCGCCTCCGTGTCACAATGTCGCCCGAAGAGTCGAGGATGTCGATCCCGGGGCGGACGCTGACGCTGATGTGGCGCGAGGCGAAGCGCCGCGAGACATGTCGCCTACGGGTTCGAAAGGACGATTGATGAGATTACAAGTCATGCGCTCGGGCGCCGCGGCGCTCGCAATGAGCCTCGCGATTGGGGCCGGCGCGGCGGTGGCGCAAACACAGCCGAAGGGTCCGGCGCCCGCCGCTCCGGGCGCGCCCGGCCAGCCGCAGCAACCCACTCTGCCATCGAAGGTCGATCTGGTGTCGCCGGAGCCGCAATGGGCAAAGTTCTGCGCCAAGGAGCCGAACTCCGGCCGCGACGCCTGCGCCACCATGCGTGACTTCTCCACTTCGGCCGATCAGCCGCCGATGATCAGCATCAACCTGTTCGAGTTGGCCGGCGAGGAGAAACGCAAGCTCCGGCTTCTGATGCTGCCGATCGGAATGATGCTGAAGCCGGGCTTCCGCGTCATCATCGACAAGGGCGAGCCGATCGAGGGCAGGTATGACATGTGTTTCCAGAACGCCTGCTCGGCGGAAATCGAGATCGGCCCCAAGACGCTCGAAGCGCTCAAGAAGGGCACGACGATGAGCGTTGTCATGCGTGTTCCCGGTGGCGACGTTTCGGGACATGAATTGACGTTCACCGTTCCGCTGAAGGACCTCGGCGCGGCCTTCGACGGCAAGCCGACCGACCCCAAGGTTCTGGAGCAGCAGCGCCAGGAGTTGCAGCAGCAATTGCAGAAGAAGGCGGAAGAGCAGCGCAAGATGCTCGAGCAGCAGCAGCAGAATAACGCTGCGGCCCCGGCGGCGAACGCAGCGCCTGCAACTCCGGCGCCCGCCGCGCCCGCCGCCACGGCGCCAGCTCCGGCGAAGTAGCTTGTCGCGTCAGGCCTCCCGCGGCCGGCGGGAGGCCTTGTTTCAGCTCAGATGCGATCGGCCGCGGACGCAGTATCGTCCGTCCTCGGTGCGCTCGAAGGTCTCCTTGACCTGCGGGTGGCTGACCGGCTCTCCGGATTCATCCGACAGCAGGTTCTGCTCGGAAACGTAAGCGACGTACTGGCTGTCCGCGTTTTCAGCGTAAAGATGATAAAACGGCTGCTCCTTGGCCGGACGAACCTCGGCAGGAATCGAACGCCACCATTCCTCGGTGTTGGAGAAGATCGGGTCGACGTCGAAGATCACACCACGGAATGGGTAGAACCGGTGTTTGACGACCTGTCCGATCCCGAATTTCGCGTCGCGTCTTTGCATGGCCGGACAGCTCCTTTCCCGTGATCCGCCGGTTATAGCTCATCGGGTCGAAATAGGAACCGGGACGCGACCCAGGATTGCGCCATTCTCCGAAGGATATTGTGCGCCAACGGCAGCGACTTCGAAGCAAGAACCGGGCCGGGCGCGCGCCGGCGCACCGGTCAAAACCGATAGAGCGCCGCGTAGTCGGCGTCCTTCGCAGCCACCTGGCGGGCGAGATCGACGATGACGCGCGCCTGCTTCCAGGTCGCGTCGTCCTGCATCTTGCCGTCGATCATCACCGCGCCAGACCCGTCCGGCATGGCCGCCAGGATCTTTCGCGCGAACGCCACTTCGGCCGGATCCGGCGAGAACACCACCTTGGCGATCGCGATCTGGCTCGGATGCAGCGTCCAGGCGCCGGCGCAGCCGAGCAGGAAGGCGTTGCGGAATTGCGCTTCGCACCCGGCCGGGTCGGAAAAATCGCCGAACGGTCCGTAGAATGGCTTGATGCCGTTCGCGGCGCAGGCGTCCACCATGCGCGCGATCGTGTAGTGCCACGGATCCTGTTGATAGCTCGCGCGCTGCGCATCGGGTCCGGCCGCGTCGGCGAGCATTCGATAGTCGGGATGGCCGCCGCCAACGCGCGTCGTCTTCATCGCCCGCGACGCGGCAAGATCCGCCGGGCCGAGGCTCATCCCATGCATGCGCGGCGAAGCGGCGGCGATCGCCTCGACATTGTTGACCCCCTGCGCCGTCTCCAGAATTGCATGAACGAGGATCGGCCGCTTGAGCCCGTAGCGCGCCTCGAGCAGGGCGAGATATTGGTCGATGAAATGAATGTCCCATTCGCCTTCGATCTTCGGCGCCATCACGACGTCGAGCTTGTCGCCGATCTCGCCCACGAGCCGGGTCATGTCGTCGATGAACCAGGGCGAATTGAGCGCGTTGACCCGCGCCCACAAGGCGGTCGAGCCGAATTCGGTCGCTTTCGCCATTGCGATCAGGCCGTCTCGCGCCGCCGCTTTCGAATTCGACCGGAATCGCGTCCTCGAGATTGCCCAGAACCACGTCGACCTGGCCGACCAGCTCAGGGGCTTTCGCGCGCACCTTTTCGTTGTGCGGCGGTACGAAATGGATCATTCGCTCGAGCCTCGAGGGCAATTCGAGCAGCGGGCGCGGCGCGCCGATCGCAAGCGGATCGAAATATCGGCGCGGGGCTTTCATGGCGGCGTCGTCCTGAGCGAGAGATCATCAGGCCATAGGGCGATTTCATCCCAGCCGCAATTCGGGGCGCTTGCGCCGAAGGGAAACGCCGCCCAGGCTTGACTGGACTTTGCTCAATTTGGCTGAATTCGATTTGGCTCGGGACAGAGAGAAACGACAATGACGGCGATCGAGGGAGCTGGAGCGGCGGAGGGGAGACGGAGCGCGCGGGCATGGGCAGGATCGTGCTCGCGAGCCTGGTCGGCACGACGATCGAGTTCTACGACTTCTACATTTTCGGCACCGCCGCGGCGCTGGTCTTCGGGCCGATGTTCTTCCCCAAATCCGCGCCCGAGACCCAGGCGCTCAACGCCTATCTCACTTTCGGCATTGCCTTTCTCGCCCGCCCGGTCGGCTCGTTCCTGTTCGGGCATTTCGGCGACCGGGTAGGGCGAAAGTCGGCGCTGGTCGCCACCATGCTGATGATGGGCCTTGCGACGACCCTGATCGGCGCGCTGCCGGGATATGCGGCCGCGGGCGTTCTCGCGCCGTGGCTGCTCGCCGCGCTGCGCTTCCTGCAGGGGGTAGGCCTTGGCGGCGAATGGGGCGGGGCGGCGCTGATCGCGACCGAGAACGCGCCGAGCGGGCGGCGCGCCTGGTTCGGCATGTTTCCCCAGCTCGGGCCGCCGATCGGCTTTTTTATCGCGACCGGCCTCTTCCTGGCGTTGCTGATCGGATTTGGCGAAGCGGCGTTCGTCGACTGGGCCTGGCGCGTCCCGTTCCTCGCGAGCGCGATCCTGGTCGCGATCGGACTCTATGTCCGGGTCGCGCTCGAGGAGACGCCCGCCTTCAAGGCGGCGATGGCGCTCGACAAGCGGATCGCCGTGCCGCTCGGCGCGGTGCTGCGGGACCATTGGGGCCCCCTCATCCAAGGCTCGCTCGCGATCGTCGTCTGCTACGCTCTGTTCTACATATCGACGGTATATATGCTCGGCTATGGCGTGAGATCGCTGGGGCTGTCGCGGGTGGACCTGCTCAAGATGCTGTGCCTGGCGATCGTCTTCATGGCGGTGGCGACGCCGATCTCGGCGGCGCTCGCCGACCGCGTCGGCCGGCGTCCGGTGCTGCTGGTCTCGGCCATCATCGCCGCTGCGATCGGGCTCCTGATGCCGGCTCTCGTGGGGCACGGGGCGGGCGGGGTTCTGATCTTCCTCTCGCTTGCGCTTGGCGCGATGGGCCTGACCTTCGCGCCGCTCGGCGCGCTGCTGCCGGAACTGTTCCCGACCGAAGTGCGCTATACCGGCGCGGCCAGCGCCTATAATCTCGGCGGCATTCTCGGCGCCTCGCTTGCGCCGTCGCTGGCCCAGGTTCTCGAGGCGGCGGGCGGCATCGCCTGGGTCGGCTATTACATCGCCGCCGCCGCCGTCATCAGCTTTTTCGCCATCCTGAGCATGCGCGAGACCCGCGACGCTCCCGCGGCGCGCTGAAGCTTGTCTTGGCTGAAGCGATTTGTTAGACGACCGCCTTCGCTTCGCGCCGCCGGTTTGAAGCGAAAGTGCGGTCATGGCGGAACTGGTAGACGCGCTAGCTTGAGGTGCTAGTTCTTTAACCGGAGTGGAGGTTCGAGTCCTCTTGACCGCACCACTTTTCTTCCCGGACGTCGTTACCAACGAAGCAAGCCAGTTCAGCGGAACGAAGGGCGCTCCACCCAGGATTGGCCAGTGCGCTCCTTGCGATCATTGCGCTAAAGTCGTCGCCTGAGGTTTCGCGGGCCGGATGAGAAGGGATAGGCTCCCCGGAGCGGCCATGAAACCGTCTGCATTTCGTCGGCGCCGAGCGTGGTCAGGCGGATCCGGTCGAGCGAGCGCGTCACCCAGCCCTCGCCCGCCGCGTGCTTAAGGGCAGCTTCGAAGTCGGCCGGCCTTCCCATGTTCTGGAGCAGAAACGACGCCTTCGCGTCACTGACCGCGAGGCTCTCTCGCGGCCTCACGGTCTTCAGGCCGAAGACGGCCAGCAAGCTGCGCGCGTAGTCCTCGTCGGCCGGCAGAGACGCCATGGCTTGCGTGCTCCTGCCCGCCCCGGATGATCCCGGCGACGGCTGGTCTGGACGTTTCCTCGGGCGCCCTCAAGCTTGACGTCGCTATCTTCGTCGCGCCGCGCCGCTTCGTCGGATCGCCCGGAGGATTTTCGTCGAGCGGCCCGTCGAGTTCGAGACCATTGGGCAGCATGATGACCGATTGAGGGCGGCGTTGACGATTTCGCAGGGATCGTATCGATCAAGGCCGTTTCCTGCCTCGCTTCATGTCCGTCCGACTTCGTCGGATCCCACGAAAGATCGGACATGGTCGGGTCTCCGTTTTTCATGTTCATGGTCGGAACATGCGCTCGGTCGCGTAAGCGTTCGAGACGGAAGATGGGCGGTCGATATAAGAGGCGCATAAATTTCCGCCGTCCCTGCGCCGACCTCCGACCTAGACGCACGTCGCGCTTGTGGTATGCCTTTCGGCCGAGCTGGTCTCACGGACAGGATTTTCGCCGGCCGATAGATAGCAGACAGGGGGGACGGTCATGCTCGATTCGCTCGGCGAGGTCCTCCCGCATGCGGCTCGCCGCTTCGGCGACAGGACCGCGCTTGTGATCGAAGGCCGAAGCTTCAGCTTTCGCGAGCTTGACGATCTGTCGAGCGCGCTCGCCGCGAGCCTGGTCAGGCTTGGAGTCAAGCCCGGCGACCGCGTGACGCTCTATGCGCCCAACTCCTGGGAGTGGATCGTCAGTTACTACGGCGCGCTGAAGACCGGCGCGGTGATCAATCCGGTCAACGTGATGCTGACGCCCGCCGAGATCGCCTATGTGACCAAAGACTGCGGAGCCAAAGCGCTCATCGGCGGTCCGGAGAAGGTTGCGGCCGCCCTTGCGGCTGGCGTCAGCGGCCTCACCGCCATTGTGTTCGGCGATCAGTCCGTCGCCGGGCGCGACGCCGTTCGGCGAACTGATCGCCAAACGCCATTCGTTCGAGCCTGTCGCGGTCAGGCCGGAGGCGATTTCGACCATCGGTTATACGTCGGGGACCACCGGCCACCCGAAGGGCGCGATGCAATCCCATCGGGCGGTGGTCCTGAATGGGGCGATGGCCGCGCAGATGTATTCGAAGACGACGCTCGACACGGTCGTGACCGCGGTGCCCGTGTCCTCACGTCTACGGCAACGTCGTATTCAACGCCGCGATGATGGTCGGAATCGAAGCTCGTGCTTCATCCCCGCTTCGACGCCGGCGAAATTCTGACGAGCATCCAGGCGCACAAGGCCACGATGTTCGAGGGCGTGCCGACGATGTACATGTACATGCTCGTCCACCCGGAGCTTCGAGCAGTTCGATCTATCCTCGCTCACGCGCTGCACGGTCGGCGGTCAGACCATGCCGGTCGCCAAGATGCAGGCCGTCGAGGAGCGCTTCGGCTGCCCGTTGATCGAGCTTTGGGGCATGACCGAACTCGCTGGACTTGGCACGACGTTTCCCTCGAACGGTCCCCACAAGCTCGGGTCGATCGGCATCGCCCTCCCGCACGTCGAGGCCCGGATCGCCGACGTCGCGGACCCTGCGGCGACAATGCCGCGCGGCGAGGTCGGCGAGCTGATGATCCGCGGCCCGATCGTGATGCGGGGCTATTACGGCAACGAAAAAGCCACCCGTGAGACGATCGAAGCGGACGGCTGGATGCACACCGGCGATCTCGCGACCATGGACGAGGACGGTGCGGTATTCATCGTCGATCGCAAGAAGGACATGATCATCACCGGCGGCTTCAAAGTGTTCCCGGCCGAAATCGAACGGGTCATCGCCGCTCACCCTTCGGTCGCCTTGGTCGCGGTCGGCAGCCAGCCGGACGAGTTCAAGGGCGAGATCGCCAAGGCCTACGTGGTGCTGAAGCCCGGCGCGTCCGCGGACGCGGAGGAAATCCTGGCGCTCTGTCGCGAGCAGATCGCCGCCTACAAGGCGCCGCGCGCGCTCCAGTTCGTGGCTGATTTGCCGAAAACCTCGACCGGCAAGATCATGCGTCGCGAATTGCGCAAGCTCGATGCCTGAGGCGGAGTTGCGCCCCGTTCATCATTCCTGCGGCGCCGGCTTGACCTCGATCGGCCCGTCGCCTGGCTTGGCGGCGGATGGCTCGAACCGCGGCCGCAAGGCGCTGGTCACCCGTCCCGTCTCCGAAATCCAGCCCTTTGGCGCGGGCGCGGTCGGGCCGGTTCCGGGGCCGGGGACCATCTGCACGATCCTGTAGCCCTTCGCTTTCAGTTCTCGCAGAAGCATCGGAACCATGTCGGCGGTCCATTGGTGGTTGTCGTGCAGGAGGAGCATGCCCCTGCCGAGCCGGTCGAGACGGCTCATCACCAAGTGCAGCTCCTGTTCAGGCGTCATCTTGATCCAGTCGGACGCCCACAAGTCGACGCCGAAAATGCCGACGTTGTTGGCGGCGAACCAGTCGCGCAGGTCTTGCGTATCGGCGAAGCCGGGAAAGCGGAACCAAGGCGTATGGAGCTTGAGGTCTTTCAGGTCCTTCGGCTCGCCCTCAGGAAAGGTCTGCCCGTACGCCGCCTTTTCGACCGCGATCATCCCGCGCAGTATGTCCGCGCGCGCGGCGGCTTCGGACATGTAGCGAAGCGTTGGCTGTGGGTGCGACCAGGTGTGGTGGGCGACATTGTGGCCATCCAGCGCTTCGCGCCGCGCGATCTCGGGCAGGCCCTCGACGTTGCGGCCGATGTCGAAGAACGTCGCGCGAACGCACTCCTCGGCCAGCGCGTTCAGGATCTCCGGCGTCGTCTTGGCCGCCGGCCCGTCGTCGAAGGTCAGAATCACCTCATGATCGGCGAGGGGGATCGTTTGCGGATAGGTCTTCAGGCCAACCTCGAGGCCGCCGTGCGCGCCGACCTCGACCACGCGCGAGGTTCCGAGCTTGCCGGGTCCACAAGTCTGAGCATTTGCGGCGGCCGATCCGAGGACGAGCCCCGCGAGCGCGACCGCAAGACGCATTGACAGGTCCAGTCGGCAGGACATAGAGGGGTTCCCAGCGGGTTGCGCGCGCGGCGGGGTTAGGAGCCGGCGCGTGGGGGCGTGTTAACGAAGCGTTACAAGGATCGCTCTAGGTTTCCGCCAACCGCTACAATCGATCGTCCGGCGAGACTACGGTCCCCGGAGCGATTTTTACAGGCTGACGATGCCGGACGGCAAGATTGTCATTCCCAAGGTCCTGAGCGCTTTTGCGCTTGCGCTCGCGGCCGCTCTCTCGGGCTGCGGCAGCGGCGTCGGCCCACTGGATGCGCTCAGCTCCGATTTGCCGAGACCGACCGACTACCCGATCCACGGCATCGACGTCTCCAAGTTCCAGGGCGACATCGACTGGAACGCAGTCGCGGGCAGCGGCGTCAAGTTTGCCTGGATCAAGGCCACGGAGGGCGGCGACAACGCCGACGCCCGCTTCCAGGCCAATTGGACTGGCGCGAAGGCGGCTGGAGTGCCGCGCGGCGCCTATCATTTCGTCTACTGGTGCAGGCCGCCGATGGAGGAGATGGCCAATTTCGAGCAGAACGCCCCGGTCGAGGGTGACGCGCTGCCGCCGGTCCTCGATGTCGAGGCGACCCCGACATCGAAGACCTGCCATCGCCATCTCACCCAGCAAGACGCCATCTCCGAGATGAAGGTGATGCTGGACGAGATGCAGCGTCACTACGGCAAGCGGCCGATCATCTACACGACCGTCGATTTCTACCAGGCGATCCTCGCGGACGGCGCCTTCATGGATTACCCGATCTGGGTCCGCTCGACGAAGTACCAGCCGTCGGTCAAATACGGTCCGCGGCCCTGGCATTTCTGGCAATACCAGTCCGACGGCTCAATCGCCGGCATCCAGGCCCGCGTCGATCGCGACGCCTTTTTTGGCACGCAGAAGCAGTGGGAAGCTTTTCTTCGAGACGAGGATTCCGGACTGCGAAGAGCCGACGCGAGAGGCGAAAGCGCGCCCCAGTCCGGCGCGCCGGACGCAACGCCGCCGCAACCCCCAGCGGCTGAGACTGTCGCCGCGCAACCCGCCGACCCGCAATCTCCGGCGCAACCGCCGGTCGAGCGTGAGGCCGGCGCGCAGCAGGCGGACGACGACCAGCAATAGCGCCGTGCGCGCAAAGCCGCGTCGGCCTCGGGCGCACTTGTCCTCATCGGTCGAATGGCGCAACACAGTCTCACGCATAGCTAGTCGACGGGAGGCGTGAATGGCCAAGGAAGGCGCGGCCGATCTCAAGGCGGATGCCCTGCACTTCCACAGCGCGCCGCGGCCGGGAAAGCTCGAGGTCGTCGCCACCAAGCCGCTCGCCAACCAGCGCGACCTTGCGCTCGCCTATTCGCCCGGCGTCGCATTCCCCTGCGAAGCGATTGCGGCCGACCCCCACACCGCCGCGATCTACACCGCGCGCCAGAACCTCGTCGCGGTTCTGACGAACGGAACCGCCGTGCTCGGCCTCGGCGATATCGGCCCGCTCGCGGGCAAGCCGGTGATGGAGGGCAAGGCGGTCCTGTTCAAGAAATTCGCCGGAATAGACGTGTTCGACATCGAGGTGGCGGAGAAGAACATCGACAAGCTGGTCGACGTCATCGTCGCCCTCGAGCCGACCTTCGGCGGAATCAATCTCGAGGACATCAAGGGCCCTGAGTGTTTCGAGGTCGAGGAGAAGGCGAAGGCCCGGATGGGCATTCCGGTGTTCCACGACGACCAGCACGGCACGGCGATCATCGTTTCCGCGGCGATCGTCAACGCGCTCGAGCTTGCCGGCAAGAAGATTGGCGAAGTCAAGATCGTCTGCTCGGGCGCAGGCGCAGCAGCGCTCGCCTCGCTCAATCTCCTCGTCTCGCTCGGGGCGAAGCGCGAGAACATCATCGTCTGCGACATCGAGGGCGTCGTCTACAAAGGCCGCGAGAAGCTGATGGACCGCTGGAAAGCGGTCTACGCGCGCGAGACCAGCGCCCGCACGCTCGCCGAGGCCATTCCCGGCGCCGACATCTTCCTTGGCCTCTCGGCCGGCGGCGTCCTCAAGCCCGAGATGCTCAAGCTGATGGCGCGCGATCCGCTGGTCATGGCGCTCGCCAATCCGACGCCCGAGATCATGCCGGAATTGGCGCTCGAGGCGCGCCCGGACGTCATGATCTGCACCGGCCGTTCCGACTACCACAACCAGGTCAACAACGTCCTGTGCTTCCCCTACATATTTCGCGGCGCGCTCGACGCCGGAGCGAGCGAGATCAACGAGGCGATGAAAAAGGCCGCGGTCGCGGCGATCGCGGCGCTGGCCCGCGAGACGCCCTCCGAGGTCGCGGCCCTGGCGTATGGCGGCGAGGCCTCGCTGTTCGGCAAGACCTCGCTGATCCCGAGCCCGTTCGATCCGCGGCTCATGCTGCGCATCGCGCCGGCGGTGGCCCGCGCGGCGATGGAGAGCGGCGTCGCTCGCCGGCCGATCGTCGATTTCGACGCCTACGCCGACCAGCTCAACCGGTTCGTCTTCCGCTCCGGCTTCATCATGAAGCCGCTGTTCGCCAAGGCGCGGGCGGCGATGAAGACCGTGATCTATTCCGAGGGCGAGGACGAACGGGTGCTCCGGGCGACGCAGGTGGTGCTGGAGGAGCGCATTGCGAGGCCGATCCTGATCGGCCGGCCGGACGTGATCAGGGACCGCATCAAGCGGTTTGGCCTGACGATCCGTCCGAACGCCGATTTCGAGATCATCGACCCGAGCGACGATCCGCGCTACCGAGACTATGTCGCGACCTATTTGAAAGTGGCGGCGCGAAAGGGCGTGACCCCGGACGTGGCCCGGATCGTCGTGCGATCGTCGCCGAGCGTCATCGGCGCCCTGGCTCTGCATCGCGGCGAAGTCGATGCGTTGATCTGTGGCCTCGAAGGGCGGTTCACGTCGCGGCTCGACCACATCCGCGACATCGTCGGCCTCGCGCCCGGGGTCAAGGATTTCTCGGCGCTGTCGCTGGTCATCTCCCAGGCGGGCGTCTATTTCCTCGCCGACACCCATGTGCGCTACGATCCGAGCGCGGAGGAAATCGCCGACACCGCGATCGCCTGCGCCCATCATGTGCGCCGCTTCGGCATCGCGCCGAAGATCGCGCTGATCTCGCATTCCGACTTCGGCTCCGCCGACACGCCCTCCGCGCTGAAAATGCGCGAGGCGCTGCGCCTTCTTCAAGAGCGGGCGCCTGATCTCGAGGTCGATGGCGAAATGCAGGCCGATACCGCGCTGTCGATGGTCGCCCGCGAGCGCGTGATTGCGAACTCACGCCTGCATGGCGAGGCGAACGTGCTGATCTTCCCCAATCTCGACGCCGGCAGCACGGCGTTGCAGCTCACCCGGGTGATCGCCAACGCTCTTCCGGTCGGGCCGATTCTCATAGGCCCGGCGAAGCCCGCGCACGTGCTGACGCCATCGGTGACCGCGCGCGGGATCGTCAACATGACGGCGATCGCAGCCGTCGAAGCCGCAAGCGCATAGGCGCTTCCTTTTGCCGCAACGTCTATCCGCACGCGGCTCAAATTTGATTTGACAGCCGCGGCTTTCGGGCGACAATCTCGCTGCGTCGTCATGAAACAGGCCATGCGAAGGCGACGCAACCGCCGGCCGAACTCGAGGCGCGGCAGAAAGACGGGGTAGCCATGACTCCGCCGGACCAAAGGGAATGACCCTGGCGTGACCAGGGTCGAAGCGCCGTCCCCGCTCGACATGCCAGAGCGGAAGGGCGCTCTCAAAAATCGCTGATCAAACCTGCTTGGCGGCAGGCGCGAAGGCCAAGCGTCTTCGCCGCCGAGAAATCATCTGCAACATCCCAGAAGTTTCGCCAGCAGCGAAACAGGGCCCCGGTACGCCCAAGGCGTCGGGGCCCACGCTGTTTTGTGTTGCGGTTTTGCGAGACTTTCGCGCGCCCCCTCGTCAGAGGACTTGTCGCTCAGCCCGCGTACTGACGCCAGTTGTGCGCCTCCTTGAAGCCCAGCACTTCGCGGATTTTTCGGTTCGACAACGGCGCCTCGTACTCGCCCATCTCGCGCGTGACGGGCGTCTTCGGCGCAAGTTGCTTCAGCGCTTCCTTGGTCGGCATGTTGAGCGTGATCGTATCGTTGGTCGCGTTGAACACCTGGAAGCCGAGTCCGTCCTTCTCCAGGCACAAGCGGACGATTTCGCCGAGGTCCCGCGCGTCGATATAGCTCCAGGCGTTGCGCTTGCGCACCGGCGGGTTGGCGGCATAGCCCTTGAACGGACCATATTCGTGCGGCTCGATCACGTTGCCGATCCTGAGCGCGTAGATGTCTGCTCCGTAGCGCATCGCGAAGGCGCGCGCGGTCTTTTCATTGCAGACCTTGGACAGGCCATAGGAGTCCATCGGATCGATGTCGTAGTCCTCCTCGAGCGGAAACGAGTGGAAGTCCTTGTCGCCCTCAGCGAAGCAGACGCCGTAGGTGGTCTCGCTCGAGGCGATCACGACCTTGCGCACGCCGAGCTTCATCGCCGCCTCGATCACGTTGTAGGTGCTCATCACGTTCGCGGCGAAGGTCACGTTGTCCGGCTCGATCAGCACTCGCGGTATGGCGGCGAAATGGACCACCGCGTCGGGCGGGCGCGGCGCATGGCCGGCCTCGAATCCGGCGAATGTCGGGTGGGTGGTCAGCGCGTTGAACGCCTGGCCGCTGTCGGTGAGATCGGCGATCAGCGTCGGCACGCCCTTGGCGTCGAGCGGCTTCAGATCGACGTTGAGGACGGAATAGCCGTGGGCGACGAGATGCGGGACCGCGTGGCGCCCGGCCTTGCCCGTTCCCCCGGTGAAGACGATGCGTTTGCCTGACATGACCTTGCTTCTCCCAACAGCAGCGCCGCCTTCTTAGCGCCCGCGCCCGAGGGCGTCGATAGGGGTGTCAGGCCCGAGGATGGGCGGCGCGGTAGGCGGCGAGAAGCCGGGCGCTGTCGACGCCGGTATAGACCTGCGTCGTCGACAGCGAGGCGTGGCCGAGCAGGTCCTGGATCGTGCGCAGATCGCCGCCGCGGGCGAGGAGGTGGGTCGCGAAGGAGTGGCGGAGCGCATGCGGCGTCGCGGTGTCGGGCAGGCCGAGAGCGCCGCGCATGCGCGCCATCGCGAATTGCACGATCCGCGGCGACAGCCGGCCGCCCTTCACGCCGACGAACAGCGGCCCGTCGGGTTTGAGCCGATAGGGACAGAGCGCGAGGTAATCCTCGACCGCCCTGCGCACCGGGGCGATGATCGGCGCCGAGCGCGTCTTCTGGCCCTTGCCGACGACCGTGATCGCGTCGATGTCGCCGATCGGCGCATCGGCGCGTGTGATCGACAGCGCCTCGGAAATGCGCAGACCCGCGCCATAGAGGAGCGCCAGCACGGCGGCGTCGCGCGCCAGCACCCAGGGCTCGCGCGCCTCGCCTTCGCGGGCGGCGACCGAGGTCACGGCGGTGG
This sequence comes from uncultured Alphaproteobacteria bacterium, assembly GCA_963806935.1. Taxonomy (GTDB): domain Bacteria; phylum Pseudomonadota; class Alphaproteobacteria; order Rhizobiales; family Beijerinckiaceae; genus Roseiarcus. The sequence goes on along the minus strand of CAWEAT010000010.1, from coordinate 58,059 downwards.
CGTCCGGCGCGCTCAACGGCCGCGGCAGGCGGCGCGCGGCCTTGGGAGCGCGCAAGGCGCCGAGCGCCGCGGCTGTTTGCCCGCTTTCGCGCGCTATATGGCGGGCGAGAGACCTCAAGGCCGAGAGCGCGCGCTGGAGCGACCGGCCCTCGACGCCTTCCGCCCGCCGGCGGGCGAGAAAGGCGCGAAGGTCCGCAGGCGCGCAATCGGTGAAATCGGCGACTTTCGGCGGCGCGCCGAACCGCTCGCCGAGAAAGCCGAGAAACTGCCGCAAGTCGCGGCCGTAAGCCTCGATCGTGCGCTCCGACAACCGCCGCTCGCCGGCGAGATGGACGAGCCACGCGGCCGCCGCCTGGGCGAGGTCGGGCGCGGCGGGGAGGGCGGGGCGAGCAGGGGAGCGGGCGGGCTTCGGCATTGGGTTGGTCTACACGGAAGGATTTAACCCGCCCTTGCCGCGTGGCGGGCCGAACAAGACTATGTTATCTTTTGACCAGTCAAACTGACCGGTCGAAATCATGGCTGACATTCTGGAATATCAAGCTTCCGACGCCAAGGCCAAATGGGCGGAGCTTTTGAACGAGGTGGAGCGCGGCCGCACCGTCCGCATCACCCGCCACGGCAAGACAATTGCGCGCGTCGTGCCCGAAACCGAAGTGCGATCCGCCGAAGTCGCCGAGGCGATCAAGGAACTCAAAGCCCTCAGCGCGAGAACTTCGGCAAGGCCCCGCTGGCTGAAATCCTGGCGAGTCGCCATGAGGGGCACAAATATTGAGTTTCGTATTGACGCCTCGATCCTGGCCGGTCTCGTGGTTGGAGAAACCTCCGATCCGAGAAGCTGGATCCGCGCGATCGAAGCCGCCTCGGGCTACGTGACGCGCGTCGAGACGCGCAATTCTCTTCTTTTTGTACGATGGCTGTCGCAACGCGCTCGCGATCATGAGCGAAGCGGCGAAATCGCCACACCGGAAGCCTCCGGCCGCTTTTCTTCGCCGTTTCGCGCTGTTGCCCGTTCGATTGACGGCTCTGCCGGACGACGACGCGTTGATGACGCTCGCCCGCAAGCACAGGCTCACCGTTTACGACGCCGCCTATCTTGAGCTAGCCAAACGAGAGGCGCTGCCGCTGGCGACCCTCGATCGCGCTCTCGAAAAGGCGGCGGTCGCCGAGGGAGTCGCCCTGTTCGGGGCTTGACCCTTGGCCTTCGCCCGGCGGATGCTGCGTTTCGCGCGTTTGCCGGCGCGTCGGCTCGCAGCGCGCCGCGATCCCGTCCGTAGCGGCGATCGAGGGGGACAGGAGACGGACCCATGCGGTTTCTCGCCTTCATCGGCGCCCTTGCGATCCTGGGCGCCATTGCCGTGGCCATCTATTTGTTCGGCGGCTTCTACAGCGTCGCCGAAAACGTCGATAATCCAGCGATCGTGGATTGGGCGCTGGCCAGTGTCCGCGGCGCTTCGGTCGCGGGCCACGCGACCGACCAGCCGCCAGCCAATCTCGACGACGCCGAGACCGTCAAGGCGGGCGCGAAGGTCTATTCGACCATCGGCTGCGTCAATTGTCACGGCGGACCGCCGAACGCCAATTGGGCCAAGTGGTCCGAGGGACTGAAGCCGGTGCCCGCCGATCTCAAGGCGATGGCGAAAGAGCGGACCGCGCCGCAGCTCTTCTGGGTGATCAAGAACGGCATCAAGTTCACCGGCATGCCGAGCTTCGGCCTCGCCGGAGCATCCGATCAGGACATCTGGTCGATCGTCGCCTTCATCCGCAATCTGCCGAAGATGTCGGACGACGACTACAAGACCTGGACGGCGGCCCCCTAAGCGGGCGCGCGTCGCTCAGCCCAGCAGATCCTCGAGATGGGGGATCAGCGGCGCGTCCGCGGGCGGCATAGGGTAGCGGCGCAGGTCTCTGGGCCGCACCCACTTCAGCGCCTGTCCGTCGAGCGGCTGAACGAAGCCCTCCCACCTGCGGCAGATGTAGAGCGGCATCAAGAGGTGGAAGTCGTCGTAAGCGTGGCTCGCGAAGGTCAGCGGCGCGAGGCAGGCCGCCTTGACCGTGATCCCGAGCTCCTCGGCGAGTTCGCGGATCAGCGCCTCCTCCGGGAGTTCGGCGGCGCCCATCTTGCCGCCCGGAAACTCCCACAGGCCCTCGAGCGGCTTGCCTTTCGGCCGTTGCGCCAACAGCACCCGTCCGTCCGCGTCGATCAGCGCCGCCGCGACGACGAGCAGCACCTTCACGAGCGATAGTCGCCGTTGATCGCGACATATTCCTTGGTCAGGTCGCAGGTCCACACCGTCGCGCGGCCGCGCCCGAGGTGAAGGTCGGCGGTGATCTCGATCGCGTCGCGCTTCATGTAAGCCGACGCCGCCGCTTCGTCGTAGTCGGGATCGCGCATGCCTCCGTGGGCGACGCGAATCTTGCCGAAGAAAATGTCGAGCGTGTCGCGCTCGGCTTTCTCGCCCGCCTTGCCGACCGCCATGACGACGCGCCCCCAATTGGCGTCCTCGCCGGCGCAGGCGGTCTTGACCAGCGGCGAATTGGCGATCGAGAACGCAATGCGCTTCGCCGCCTTGCGGCTCGCCGCGCCCTCGACATTGACGGTGATGAACTTGCGCGCCCCTTCGCCGTCGCGCACGACCTGTTGCGCAAGATTGCGCAGGAGCTTGTCGAGCGCGCGCCTGAAGGCGGCCGCGCGCGGATCGGCGGCGTCCTCGATCCGCGGCGCGCCCCGAGCCTCTCCGGTGGCGAAGATCATCAGCGTGTCGGAGGTCGAGGTGTCGCTGTCGACGGTGATCGCGTTGAACGAGCGGTCGACCGATTTCGACAGCATCGCCTGCAGCGCGCCGGGCGCGATCGCCGCATCGGTGAAGACGTAGGCCAGCATGGTCGCCATGTCGGGCGCGATCATGCCCGCGCCCTTGGCGATGCCGTTGATCACGACCTCGGCGTCGCCGACCTTGACCCGCGCGGTCGCGATCTTCGGATAGGTGTCGGTGGTCATGATCGCCTTGGCGGCGCCAAGGAGCCCCTCGGCCTTCGCCTCCGCGACCAGCGCGCCGATCACGCGGGCGATGCGCGTCCCGTCGAGCGGCTCGCCGATGACGCCGGTCGAGGCCATGAAGATTTCGCTCGTGTGGGCGCCGATCGCCTTCGCGGCGGCCTCCGCGACATGGGCGACCGCGGCCGCGCCGACGCCGCCGGTGAAGGCGTTGGCGTTGCCGGAATTGACGATCAGCGCGCGCGCCGACCCGCGGGCGAGATGGGCGCGGCACCAGTCGACCGGGGCCGAGGGGCATTTGGACCGGGTGAACACGCCCGCGACCGCCGCGGGGCGATCGAAGAGCGCCAGCATGACGTCGGTTCGCCCCGCGTAGCGCACCCCCGCTTCGACGGTCGCGAAGCGCACCCCGGCGATCGGGGGCAGGGCGGGATAGGTCTTCGGCGCGAGCGGCGAGAGCGGAGCGGGGGCGGCCATGGACGATTCCGAAACAACAACCGGAGCGGGCCGGCGGGCCCGCTCTCGCGAAGGCCAAAACTTCCCGTCAGGGCGTCTTGGGCTTGTCGGCGGGGGCGGGGGCAGGAGCCGGGGCGGGGGCTTCTTTGCCCGGATCGGCCGCCTGGGCTTGCGGCGGCAGCGGCTTGCCGTCGGCGTCGAAGAACTCGATCTTGGCCGCGCTGTGGAGCTGCGCGACCGCGTCGCTCTCCGCCTTCTGGGCGACGTAGCGCGCCGCCTGGTCCTTGATCTGCTCGAAGGGCGGGAAGCTCTTGGTGCGCGTATCCTCGATCTTGATGATGTGCCAGCCGAACTGCGTCTTGATCGGCTCCGACACTTCGCCCTTCTTCAGCTTGAACGCCGCCTCGGAGAATTCCGGCACCATGCGGTCCTTGGTGAACCAGCCGAGGTCGCCGCCGTCGCCGGACGGGTCCTTGGAAAGCTCGGTCGCCACCTTGGCGAAGTCCTCGCCGCCCTTGACTCGGGCGAGCGCCGCCTTCGCCTCCTCCTCGGTCGGAAGCAGGATGTGGCGGGCGTGAATTTCCTCTTGCGGCGGCTCGGCCTTGGCGGCCTCGTCATAGGCCTTGCGCTCCGCCTCCTCGGTCGTCGCCGCCTTGGCGACCGCGCCGAGCAACTGCTCCATCGCCAGCTTCTCGCGATAATAGTCGAGCTTGCGTTCGAACTCGGGAGTCGAGGTGAGTTTATCGGCCTCGGCCTTCTTGGCCGCGAGCTTGAGGTCGATGAGATAGTCGAGGACGTATTTCTGCCGCGCCGCGCCTTCGAGCTTCTGCGGCAGGCCGGGGCCGATGTCGGCCATCGCGTCAGCGACGTCCTGCTCGGTGATCGGCTGGCCGTCGACTTTGGCCAGCACCTTCGGGTCGGCCGAAGCGGGGCCGGCGAAACTGAAAGCCGCGCCGAGCCCAAGCGCGAACGCGAGAGCGGCCGTGCGCGGGCGCGCGGAAAAGATGGTCGTCATGGGGGCTCCTTTGGGCGGGCGGAACGCTGGCCGCCCTGTGACTTCTGTCTGCTTGAGGCGGCTATAGAGGGAATTGGGCGACATTGCGAGGGAAAGGAGGGATCAATTAGGGTAAAAAACGCGGCCCCGCGGCCGCTTTTCCCTGGCTGCCGGCCGCCTCCGGCGCCTCGCCGGCGGCCAGCGCCACGACCCTGTCCCGCGGCGTGCGCCCCACTTTTCCCTTGACAAGCGCTTCCAACGCTCTACATCGCCTTCATCCTGAAGCCGTTCTGGGTCCCCGCGCCGCCTTCGAGCGTGTGGGACTTTTTGCGTTCTCACGGATTCTCGACATGGGCCGGCCTCCACCGGACGTCGAGACGGACAGTCCCGCGGCGCTCGGCCTATTCGTCGAACCGCCGCCGAAATGGAGCGTTTACGCGAATGGCTCGCATAGCAGGCGTCAATATTCCAACCAACAAGCGCGTCGTGATCGCGCTCCAGTATATCCATGGCATCGGGCCGAGGAAGGCCGAAGAGATCGTCGAGAAGGTGCACATCCCCCCCGAGCGGCGGGTCGCCCAATTGACGGACGCCGAAGTGATGCAGATCCGCGAAACGATCGACCGCGACTACATGGTGGAGGGCGACCTTCGCCGCGAAGTCGCAATCAACATCAAGCGCCTGATGGACCTGGGCGCCTATCGGGGTCTGCGCCATCGCAAGCAATTGCCGGTGCGCGGCCAGCGCACCCACACCAACGCCCGCACCCGCAAGGGCAAGGCGAAGCCCATCGCCGGCAAGAAGAAGTGATCGCCGTTTCGTTTTAACCCATTTCAGCAAGGTCCGCGCTCTTTGACCGGGCGCGATCGAAGGACAACCTCATGGCAAAAGAAGCGACCCGCGTCCGCCGTCGCGAACGCAAGAACATCGTATCCGGCGTCGCCCACGTGGCCTCGACGTTCAACAACACGATGATCACCATCACCGACGCGCAGGGCAACACGATCTCGTGGTCGTCCGCCGGCACCATGGGTTTCAAGGGATCGCGCAAGTCGACCCCGTTCGCGGCCCAGATCGCGGCCGAGGACGCAGTCCGCAAGGCCTCCGAGCACGGCATGCGCACGCTCGAGGTCGAGGTCTCGGGACCCGGGTCGGGCCGCGAATCGGCGTTGCGCGCGATCCAGGCGGCCGGCTTCAACGTCACCTCAATTCGTGACGTCACGCCAATTCCGCACAACGGCTGCCGCCCGCGCAAGCGTCGCCGCGTCTGACCGGCGCGAGCGAACCCGTCGCTTCGAGCCGCGCCAGCCGCATTCGTCGAAAGAGAAGGCCAACCCCGTGATCCAGAAGAACTGGCAAGAACTCATCAAGCCGAAGAAGCTCGACATCGTGCTCAGCGAAGCGTCGCGCAAAGTGGCGACCGTCGTCGCCGAGCCGCTCGAGCGCGGCTTCGGCCAGACGCTCGGCAACTCGCTCCGCCGGGTGCTGCTGTCGTCGCTCCAGGGCGCGGCGATCACCTCGATTCACATCGACGGGGTGCTGCACGAATTCTCGTCGATCCCGGGCGTGCGCGAGGACGTCGTCGACATCGTCCTCAACGTCAAGGACATCGCGGTCAAGATGCAGGGCGAAGGCGTGAAGCGCCTCGTGCTCAAGCGCAAGGGTCCCGGCGCGGTCACCGCCGGCGACATCCAGACGACCGGCGACATCCAGATCCTCAACCCGAACCTTGTCATCTGCACTCTCGACGAGGGCGCGGACCTCAGGATCGAATTCACGGTGACGACCGGCAAGGGCTACGTGCCGGCCGACCGCAACCGGGCCGAGGATTCGCCGATCGGGCTGTTGCCGATCGACAGCATGTTCTCGCCGGTGAAGAAGGTTTCCTACCGGGTCGAGGCCACCCGCGAGGGCCAGGACCTCGACAAGGACAAGCTGACGATGACGATCGAGACCAACGGCGCGATGTCGCCCGAGGACGCGCTCGCCTATGCCGCCCGCATCCTCCAGGACCAGCTCGCGGTGTTCGTCAACTTCGAGGAGCCGCGCCGCGAGGAGGCCCAGCACGCGATCCCCGAACTCGCGTTCAATCCGGCGCTGCTCAAGAAGGTCGACGAGCTCGAGCTCTCGGTCCGCTCGGCCAACTGTCTCAAGAACGACAACATCACCTATATCGGCGACCTCATCCAGAAGACCGAGGGCGAGATGCTCAGGACGCCGAACTTCGGCCGCAAGTCGCTCAACGAGATCAAGGAAGTGCTGGCCCAGATGGGGCTCCATCTCGGCATGGAAGTCACCGGCTGGCCGCCGGAGAACATCGAGGACCTCGCCAAGCGGTTCGAGGAACACTACTAACCTTTCTCCCCGTAAGCGGGGAGAAGGTGGCGCGAAGCGCCGGATGAGGGCAGCGCCAAGCTCGATCGTTGGCGCCCGCCCCTCACCCCAACCCTCTCCCCGCAAAGCGGGGCGAGGGGGATGAAACAGCGGCCGTTCCTTGGCACGGCGGCCGCAGACCCGGATAAGGAGAACGCCATGTATCACGGACGCGCCAAGCGGCGCTTCAACCGCACCGCCGAGCATCGCCAGGCGATGTTCGCCAATATGGCTCAAGCGCTGATCAAGCACGAGCAGATCACGACCACCCTGCCGAAGGCCAAAGACCTTCGCCCGGTGGTCGAAAAGCTGGTGACGCTCGGCAAGCGCGGCGACCTCCACGCCCGCCGGATCGCGATCTCGCGCCTGCGCGACGCGGAACTGGTCAAGAAGCTGATCGACGTGCTGGGGCCGCGCTACAAGACCCGCAATGGCGGCTATACCCGGATCATGAAGGCCGGATTTCGGCCCGGCGACAACGCCGCCATGGCGGTGATCGAATTCGTCGACCGCGACGTCGAAGCCAAGGGCAAGGATTCGGGCCCGGTCCAGGCCGCGAACGCGAGCTGACGCCGGCGCCGCTGGGTGGAAGCGGCCAGGCTCGTTAGAGCAGATTGCATTTGGCTCAACCGTGGCTGTCTTTGCGACCTCCGGGTCAAGCCCGGGGGAAGCAATCCAGGGTTCGTAAAGCGTCTTTTGTTTTCTGGATTGCTTCGTCGCTTCGCTCCTCGCAATGACGTCCCTCCGAAGGCAACGCGCTTAAGCGCCCGGCCTTGACGGCCGGGGACCTTTCTCACAGGCCTGGTTAGGAAGAGTTTGGCCGAAGGCGGGGGCAATGGCTTGCGATAATCAGAAAGACGTGCTATACACCCAACTGCGCCACGGAGAATTGGAGCGTGCCCGCCGAGGCCGAGGGGCGGGCGCTGAGAGAGAGGAGAATCGGGTCTCGGAATCGAGGCTTAAGTGTTTGGAAAAACTGAACATTGGCGGAGAAAAATGGAGCTTTGATTCTATTCCGCCGGACTCGGTTTTCCTTCCGCCCCGTCTTTGATTTCCTTCCGCCGTTTCCTTTGATTCTCTTCCATCGGCTTTGAAGTCCTTCCGGCGCCGCGATCGGCTGCGGCTTTGCACGCGCCGCCGCGCCGCCTATATCAGCGGCCGCATGACCAAGCCCGGAGGTCCCGTTTGATACGCCTGGCGCTCGCCGTCTTCTTCGCCCTTTTCGCCGCTCCCGGGTTCGCCGACACGCTGCAGCGGGCCGCGCCGCAAAGCCTGGCGCAGGTGCGGCTCTCGTTCGCCCCGGTGGTGAAGAAGGTCGCGCCGGCGGTGGTCAACGTCTACGCCTCCCGCGTCGAGACGATGCCGCGCAATCCGCTGTTCGACGATCCGATTTTCCGCCGCTTCTTCGGCGGCGAAGGGAGCGAAAATCAACGGGTGCAGAAGGCGCTCGGCTCCGGCGTCATCGTTGATCCGTCTGGCCTCGTCGTCACCAATTATCACGTGATCGAAGGCATGACCGACGTGAAGATCGCGCTCTCCGACAAGCGCGAGTTCGAGGCGCAGATCGTGCTCCGCGATCCGCGAACCGATCTTGCCGTGCTCAAGCTCAAGGGCGGCAAGGGGTTTCCCGTGCTCGAACTTGGCGATTCGGACGGGCTCGAGGTCGGCGACTTCGTGATCGCCATCGGCGATCCGTTCGGCGTCGGCCAGACTGTCACCCAAGGCATCGTTTCCGCGCTCGCGCGCACCCAGACCGGGATCAGCGACTTCGGGTTCTTCATCCAGACGGACGCCGCGATCAATCCCGGCAATTCGGGCGGGGCGTTGGTCGATCTCGACGGCAAGCTGGTCGGCGTCAATTCCGCAATCTATTCGCGTTCCGGCGGCAGCATGGGAATCGGTTTCGCCATTCCCGTCAACATGGTCAAGAGCGTCATCGTTGCGGCGCGTCAGGGCGGCGCGACCGTGAAACGGCCGTGGCTTGGCGCGACGCTCCAGAGCCTGACCAAAGACATCGCCGACAATCTCGGGATCGATCGGCCGACGGGCGCGCTGGTGGTGACGGTCGCCGGCGAGGGTCCCGCGCTCGAGGCGGGTCTCAAGCGGGGCGACGTCATTACTGCGGTTGACGGGCAAAGCGTCGAGGACGCGGAGAGCGTCGGTTTTCGGCTTGCGGTAAAGCCCCTCGGCGGCTCGGCCGCGCTTTCCGTTCTGCGCGGCGGACACACGTTGAGCCTGCCGCTCAAACTCGCCGCCGCGCCGGAAAACCCGCCGCGCGACGCCCTGACCATCAAGAGCCGCTCGCCCTTCCAAGGGGCGGAGGTGATGAACCTGTCGCCCGCGGTGGTCGAGGAGCTGTCGCTCGAGGGCGCCGCCGAGGGCGTGGTCGTCGCCTCGGTCGGCGACGGTTCGACCGCGGCCGACGTCGGTGTGCAGAAGGGCGACATCATCGTCGCCGTCAACGGCGAGAAGATCGGAACGACGCGCGATCTGGAGAAGGCCTGCGCCGAGCGCTCGCGGCTGTGGGATCTGACCATCCGACGCGGGGCGCAGACGATCCGCACCCAGCTTGGCGGCTGACGCTCAAAAAAAATGGCAGGGCGCCCGGGAGCGTCCTGCCGATCTGCGCGAGGGAGGGAGGATTGCCGCTCGCGCTTTTCCGTCCAGCGAGCCGATCTCGGGCCCGCCTCGAATTTCAAGCCGCCTTGCGGGCGGGTTGCCGCGTTTTGGCGCGCGCGAGGCGGCGCTTGACCGACTGCCAAAGGCCGCGCATTTCCTCGGCCGCCGCGCCGTAGGGATTAAGCTCGGTCACTCCCCAACCGTGGCGCGCGGATTCCTGGTAGTCGACACGGGTAAGGATCAAGGGCGAAATGAGCCCTCCCATTTCCTCGAGCGTCTCGACGCCGTCCTGGACCCGGGCCGTCTGCTGTGCGGGCGGGCACTGATTGAGCAGGAACACGAAGTCGCCGCCGATCTCCTTTAGCGCCGCGCGGGTTCGTGCGCTGGCCCAAAGGTCGAACATGCTCGGACGAGAAGGGATGATGTTGAGGTCGGCGACCTGCATCGCGGCTGAAGACGCCGCGCCTTCGGCGCCAGGAGTGTCGAGGATGACAAGGGTAAACCCCTTCCGCTCGAGCGAGGCAAGAAGAGCCGGCAGGCGCGCCGCCCCCGAGGCCACGACCTCGATGTCGCCGGTTCCGCGCGTCTTGGCCCAATTCGCCAGCGAACCTTGCGGATCCATGTCGATGACGCAGACCTTCTCTTTCATTTCGTGAGCGGCCACCGCGAGCGACGACGCAATCGTGCTTTTCCCAGAGCCGCCTTTTTGAGTCACAAACGCTATGGTCCGCATGACTTCCGCCCCTCAGCCTTCCGAGTTTCGCCCCTTTTTCTGGTCACGAGCAGGGGCAGGGATTAATGAATGTTCACGAGTTGAGCGGAAAATGGTTAACAGACGGTTTCGGAACCGGCCGCGTTCAGCGGTTTGTAATAATTTGCCGCAAATCCTTCTCATGTCGCGCGAATTGACGACAACGACTAACGCAAGGGAATGAGGTCAGACGCCCGCGGCGACGGCCAAATCTTAACGCTCGGGACAGCGCTTAGTCGTCGTCGAGCGGCACGACTCCCTTGAGCGCGCCATCGGCCGAAAGGGTGATCTTTTCGATCCGCATTTCGGCGTTCTGGAGCAGCTCGTCGCAGCGCCGCTTCAGTGCTTCGCCCCGCTCGTAGAGCCGGATCGACTTGTCGAGCGCCACTGCGCCTTTTTCGAGTTGATCGACGATCGCTTCGAGTTCCGCCAGCGCCGCCTCGAACGGCAGGTTGGCGATGTCGGGCTTGGGCTCGGTCACGTCAGCTCCTCTCGGCCCCTCAGCCGCGGCGCCCGACCGGGTCTAACGTCCACATACCGCCCCGGGCGAGCGGCGATCTTCATTCTGGCAAGGCTGAAATCAAGTACAAGGTCTGCAGGGTGTCGCTGGGTTGAATTTGGCTCCCGAAACTATGGGCGAAAATGGCGCCGATTTCGCCGGAGCGGTAGATCCGGCTTAGCGCGCGATCGACCGCCAGGCGGAAATCGCTGTCGCCATGCGCCAGCGCCAGCGCATACGGCTCCATCGAAAAATAGTTGTTGGCGAGGCGCAATTTGCCCGGCGCGCTGCTTTTTGAAGCGAGATAGGCGAGGATGGCCCGATCGCCGAAATAAGCGACGATCGTCCCCTGGTCGAGCATCGCAAGCCCCTCCTGGTGCGTCTTGGCGGGGACGATTTCGGCACTGATTTTGGCGGCGGCGAGCGTGTCGCGCAAGCTCTGCTCGGTCGTCGTCCCGGCGAGCACGCCGATCTTCTTGCCGGCGAGGGCGCCGAAGTCGCTCAGGCCCTCGCCACTCACCAGGAGGCTCGCTCCGTCGACGAATGTGGGGATCGAGAAGTCGACCTCCGCTCGCCGCGACAGGGTTGCCGAGGTCGGTTCGCACAGGAGGTCCGCCTTACCGGTTTCGATCGCCTCGAATTGATTGGCCGCGGTCACCAGCACGTAGTCGACCTTGAGATCGCCGAGATTGAGTTCCGCGCCCAAATTCTTCGCCACCGAACGGCAAAGGTCGACCATGAACCCCGCGGGTATGCCGACAGAATTGGCGTAAGAAAACGGCGGCGCGTCTTCCCGGTAGGCGATCCGCAGCGTCTTATCCTGCTTGATGCGATCGATGGTGGTTCCCGCCGTGGCCGATCCAAGCCCGCACGCGGCGACGGCAGCCGCGATCGAAAACGCGCATATGAGCCGATTGATGGAAGTCATGCGTTTTCCCCTCTCGCAATCTCCGGCGAACTCTCCCGCGCCGCTTGGGCGCCCCGAGCCCGCAAGCCGTGGGCCGGCGGTCGGCGGGTCGAGGCCGTGCTTATCAGACGCGGGCTTAAGAGCCAAAGGCCGTTCGCGAAATTCGTCAGCGGCCGCGTTCGCCGTCGAGCAGTGTCCAGACCGCGGTTTTCCTGCGATAAGGTTCTGAACTTGCGTCAGGAGGCTTCGGAGGCCAGCCATGCTCGTCGGCGTTCCCAAAGAGATCAAGGACAACGAATTCAGGGTCGGCATGACGCCTGCCGCGGTCGCCGAGCTCGTCCATCACGGCCACGAGGTCATCGTCGAGACGGGGGCTGGCCTCGGCTCGGGTTCGCCGGACGAGGAATATGTCCGCGCCGGAGCAAAAATCGCCAAGACCGCCCCCGACATCTTTGCTCGCGCCGAGATGATCGTGAAGGTCAAGGAACCGCTGCCCGAAGAGCGCAAGCGCCTCAAGCGCGGGCAGATCCTGTTCACCTACCTCCACCTTGCGCCCGATCTCGAACAGACGCGCGACCTGATGGCGTCGGGGGCAACCTGCATCGCCTATGAGACGGTGACCGGCCAACATGGCGGCTTACCGCTCTTGACGCCGATGTCGGAAGTCGCCGGCAGGCTCGCGCCGCAGGTCGGTGCGCATGCTCTCGAGAAGGCTCAAGGGGGGCGCGGCGTATTGCTCGGCGGCGTGCCAGGCGTCGCGGCGGCCAACGTGCTCGTCCTCGGCGGCGGCGTGTCGGGAACCCACGCCGCGACCATTGCGGTCGGCATGGGCGCCTCCGTCACCGTGGTCGACCGGTCGCACGAGGCGCTCAGACGCCTCTCGGCCGAGTTCCGCTCGGCGCTGCGCACGGTCTATTCCACGCGCGCCTCGATCGCCGACCTGGTCAAAAGCGCCGATCTCGTGATCGGCGCGGTGCTCTTGCCCGGCGCCGCCGCGCCCAAGCTGATCACAAGGGCGATGCTCAAGACGATGCGGCCCGGCGCGGTCATCGTAGACGTCGCGATCGACCAGGGCGGCTGCTGCGAGACCTCGAAACCGACGACCCATTCCCACCCGACCTATGTCGTCGATGGCATTGTCCATTACTGTGTCGCCAACATGCCCGGCGCGGTCGCGCGCACCTCGACCTTTGCGCTTAACCACGCAACCCTGCCGTTCGCGCTCGCGCTCGCTGACAAGGGCTGGCGGGAGGCGCTGAGGGAGGATCCGCACCTGCGCGCGGGACTCAACGTCCATGACGGCAAGGTCACCTGCGAGCCGGTCGCGGCGGCGCACGGGTTGCCTTACACGCCGCCGAAAAGCGCTCTCGGCGAATGAGACGCGACGCCACGATTCGGCCGGTCGGCCCAACAGCTGCAAGCAGGGGCAGGCCGACGAAGCTCGCGCGAATTAAATTGCTTGTGCATTCTGTTCTTCGGACGGCGACTGCGCGAGCATGTAGGCGATAGACTGGGCTTCGCGGCCGATTCCGGCGGGACCGTCAGACCGAGGTCAATGGGTGCAAGTCGCGGCTCTCATCCTGCCCGTTTTTGCGGTGATCGTGACCGGGTGGGCCGCAGGGTATGTGGGTTATGTCTCGCGCGACCTCTCCGACGGGCTGATTCACTTCGCCTATAATATTGCGATGCCGGCCCTGCTCGTGGTCACGATCGCTGGGGAGCCGGCGCGTTCGCTGCTCGCCTGGCGGTTCCTGGTCGCCTTCGGCGGCGGCTCGCTCATCTGCTTTGCTCTCGTGTTCGCAGCCGTCCGCATCCTGGGCGCGCGCGGCCTCGCCGGCCCGGCGATGCAAGGGTGGGCGGCATCGATGACAAATACCGGTTTCGTCGCGCTGCCAATCCTCCAGGCGACCTACGGGCCGCGAGCGGTGCTGCCGGCCGCGATCGCGACGGTCTTTGTCGCTGTCGTGATGTTTCCGGCCGCTGTCATCCTGCAAGAGCTTGACGGTGGCGACTCCCCGGGACCCGGCGTCGCGCCGGCGAAACTGGCGCGACATGTGATTCTCAATCCGATGGTCCTCTCGACGCTGATCGGCGTCGCCTGGTCCGCGCTTGGAATCCCAATGCCTGGGCCGGTCGGCGCGTATCTGCGCATTCTCGCCGACGCCCTGACGTCTTGCGCGCTGTTCGCCATCGGCCTCGGCCTGTCAATCGAGGGTCTTCGCGCCAACTTCGGCCGAGCAGCCATGCTGACCGTGGTCAAGCTCGCTGTCATGCCGCTGATCGTATTCGGCCTCGCGGTCGCGCTTCGGCTCGAACCGCTCTACCTGATCGCGGCCGTCATCTGCGGCGCGGTTCCAACCGCCAAGACGGTCTACATATTGGCCGGCGAGTACCACTGCGAGGAACCGCTTGTCGCGGCGACGGTCTCGATGACGACATTGTGGTCGATCGGAACGTTGATCGTCTGGATGTACGCTTTGGCCGAGTTCGGCCCTCCGGGCGGCGCTCCGGGTTAGGGATGGTTGCGGACGTGGTCTGGACTCTCGGTCCCTTATCAGTTGGTGACCGGCGGCCGGTCTCCGTTGCCGTTAAGCGCGCCCGGCGCCCAGTTCACGCCGTCGCGCATGGCATAGAAAATGTGGGCGCCGATGCGGTCGACCTTGCGCAGATAACCGACCCAGAACGGCGCGACGTAGTTGGCGTGGTAATTGACCGCTTCTGCGACCTTCGGATTGTAGTTCGCACCGCTCACCACTTCCTGCGCGATCCGGGTCGCGACCGCCCATGGGCCCGGCTCCTCGACCCTCAGCGACTTGCCCTCGCAGGCGAAGGTGAACTGGCAGGCGAACGGCCGGTTGCGGTCCTGGTAGACGACGCCGCAGACGGTCGTGGGATAGATGCCGCTGCGCACCCGGTTCAGCACCACCTGGGCAACCGCCGCCTGACCCTCCTCGGGCTCGCTGCGCGATTCGAAATAGATCGCTTCTGCAAGGCAGCGCATCTGGCGGGCGCTGTCCTTGGGGTCGATCAGCGCCGCATAATTCGGCTTACCGCCGGGGCCTGACAATTGTGGGACCGTGGTTTCATTGGTGGAATCGGTCTCGACGACGACCAGCACGCCGTCGCTGGAGGTTGGCGACGACGAATTGAGCGCGAATTCGAGCGGTAGGCCCGGCGTCGCGCCATCGTCGAAGGCGAGCCCAGGCCTTGGCCCAGGCGGCGCGGCGCCGTCGTCCGGCAGCTCGGGACTCATGGTATGGCCAGGGTCGAATTCGGCGTTGCGCTGAGCGGCGAGCCCGTCGTGGGCCGGGGCGCCGTTCAGGCGGCGGGCGTCGAGGCCGGGGCGAAGGCCGATGAACGGATTGCCCTTGGCGCTGCGCTCGACCTCCGGGAACGGCAGCGGGGGACGCTTCAACGCTCCGTTTGGCTCGATCTCGTCGGACGCCGCCGCGAGGCCATCCGGATCGCCGACAGTCAAGCGGGCCTGGACGATCGGAAGCGGCTCGCCGTCTTCGTTGACTGCGCGGAGCCGCCTTGCGGCCTCAAGCGCGCGATCGAGCCGACCTTCGGCCTCGAACATGCGCGTGGGAGCGAAGACGCTGGCGCCCGCCAATGGCTCCTGCTCGGCTTCTGCTGTGATCGAAACAAGGACCGCCAGGCCGATGCACCAAGGCGCGGCGACCGAAAGAGCCCATGCCGTACGCGACCGACCCATACGCGACCCAAGCCGCCCGTGCTTCGAGTTTCACGTTGCATCGCGGATGGTTAACGAAACCGGCGCAATGCGAATTGTTTCGGTTATCGGCGCTTAAGGTTGAAGCGCCGTTACCATGCGGGAGGGGCGGGGTGTTCCGGTTTGGGGCAGGGGGAGGCGCTCAGCCGGACTCCTCCTCGCCCGCGTCCTTCGACAAGCTCTCGCCAACTGGACAAAGCTTCGCGCCGCTGCCATCGTTCGCGCCAATCAATCCCTCCCGAGGAGATGTCCGCCAATGACCACCGCCGCCGCCGCCAAACCCGCCGCCACGCCGCGCGCGGCGGACGTGCCCAACGATCTGGCCGCGTTCTGGCTGCCGTTCACGCCAAATCGCGCGTTCAAGAAGAAGCCGCGCCTCATCTCACGCTCCAAGGACATGCACTATTACACTCCCGAGGGCCGGGCGATCCTGGACGCGACAGCGGGGCTCTGGTGCTGCAATGCCGGGCATAACCGCGCCCCGATCGTGGCTGCGATCCAGCGCCAGGCGGGCGAGCTCGACTTCACGCCGACCTTCCAGTTCGCCCATCCGCTGGCGTTTCAGCTCGCCTCCCGCATTGCCGAGCTCGCGCCCGGCGATCTCGATCATGTGTTCTTCTGCAATTCGGGCTCCGAAGCCGTCGACACCGCACTCAAGATTGCGCTCGCCTACCACAATGTGCGCGGAGCTGGGTCGCGCCAGCGCCTGATCGGGCGCGAGCGCGGCTATCACGGCGTCGGCTTCGGCGGCATCTCGGTCGGCGGCATGGTCAACAATCGTAAATTCTTCGGTTCCCTCCTCGCCGGCGTCGATCATCTGCCAGCGACCTATAACCGCGAGCATCAGGCGTTCACCAAGGGCGAGCCGGAATGGGGCGGTCATCTTGCCGATGCGCTCGAGAGCATCGTCGCCCTGCACGATTCCTCGACCATCGCTGCGGTGATCGTCGAGCCGATGGCGGGCTCCACCGGGGTCCTGCCTGCGCCCAAAGGCTATCTGAAGCGACTGCGCGAGATCTGCGACAAATACGGCATCCTGCTCATCTTCGACGAGGTGATCACCGGGTTCGGGCGCCTCGGGGCGCCGTTCGCCGCCGAGCGCTACGGCGTCATTCCCGACATGATCACGTTCGCCAAGGGCGTCACCTCCGGCACGGTGCCGATGGGCGGGGTGATCGTGCGCAAGCACATCTATGACGCCTTCATGCAGGGGCCCGAGCACGCGATCGAGCTCTTCCACGGCTATACTTATTCGGGCCATCCGCTTGCCTGCGCGGCGGCGCTGGCGACGATCGATGTCTATCGCGACGAGCGGCTGTTCGAACGCTCGAAGACGCTCGAGCCGAAGTGGTACGACGCCATCATGAGCCTGAAAGGCCTGCCGAATGTCGTCGACATCCGGTGCGTGGGCTTGACCGGCGCGATCGATCTTGCGCCGATCCCCGGCAGTCCGGGCCTTCGCGGCTATCGCGCGCTCGACCACTCGTTCTTCGAGGCGGGGATCATGATTCGCCCGTCCGGCGATACAATCGAGCTGACCCCGCCGCTGATCGTCAGCGAGAAGGAGATCGGCGAGATCATCGAAAAGGTCGGAGCGTCGATCAAGGCGGCCGCTTGAGGCCGACAGGCTAAAAAAGGGCGAATGGGGGATCGGCCGATGCCGAAGCATGACGTCACCAAGCTCAACGTGGCTATAGACCGGCTACTGGCGACGACGGAGAACCCCCGCCACCGCTATCTGCTTCAGGCCTATTCCCGTCACCGGTATCTGGAGGTGGCGGGCCGCTACGAGGAGATTTTCGCGCCCGACATGATGGTCGAGACCCCGTGCTATCACTTCAAGGCCGGCGGCATCAAAACGAAGCTGGAAGGGCAGGCGAACGTCAAGAACCTCTACCGGCTGTGGACCCAGACGAACCAGAGCATATTCTACGTCGAAAACGAACAGGTCGCGGTTGCCGACAACTTCATCGCCTCGACGTCGTTCTTCTATCAGCAGGTCTGGGGCCGGTCGCTCACTCTCAACAAGGCGCTCGGCTTTCTGCCGGGTTTTCTTTCGGACCGCATCCTGAAGCGCGTTCTCGCTGCAAAAGGCATGAAGGCTGATGAGAACGCGATGTATCTCTATTCAAATGTGCTCGAGATGATCTGGCCCTATGACGATGAGGGGCGCTTGATTGGGGAGGATGTCTGGGAGCCCGATCCCGACCGCGCCGACATCGTGAAGCTCGATCCGGCCGACGTGCTGACGACCGCTGAAGCGGGCAAGCTGCTCGCGCCGCTGATCAAGCCTTTGCCCGCTTTCGACAAAGGCCTTCACGCCGCGCGCGAACCGAGCTTCGCCCATTGATTGATACGTCAGCTTCACCGATGAAGGCGCCCGCCCGCGAAGTTCACAATTGGCCGTGGCGCCTCTATGACTCTGGAGCCCGCGAGTTCGGGCCCGCGGCGATGAATCGAAAAAGCAGTGGAGGCGGCTAATGGACACGACATCAATGAAATCGTTCGCTTTTGGCGTTTCGCTTGCCGCAACTCTGGCGCTTGCGCCCGCAGCCATGGCCAAGGACTGGAAGACGGTCGTCATCGGCATGGAAGGGGCCTACGAGCCCTGGAACCTGACCGATTCGAGCGGCAAGATCGTCGGATTCGAGCCCGATCTCGTGATGGACCTCTGCAAGCGCGCCGGCCTCGAATGCAAGATCATCGCCCAGGACTGGGACGGGATGATTCCGGGCCTCAAGGCCGGCAAGTTCGACGTGATCATGGACGGCATGGCGGTCACCGACGAGCGCAAGAAGGAGATCGACTTCACCAAACCCTACGCGGCCTCGCCGGGCTCGTTCCTCGCGCCCAAGGATAGCCCGCTCGCCAAGGCGACCGGGGCGGGAACCGTCATCAATCTCGACAAGGACGCGGCGGCCGGGGACGCTGCGATCAAGTCGGTGCAGGCGGCGCTCAAGGGCAAGACGCTCGGCGTTCAGGTCTCGACGACCCACGCGAATTTCGCCGGCCAGTATCTCAAGGACATCGCGACGGTGAAAGAATACAAGACCACGGACGACCGTGACCTCGACCTCAAGTCAGGCCGCCTCGACGCCGCGCTTGAGGATCTTCCGACCAACATGGCGACCGCCTCGAAACCCGACGCCGCGGGACTCGCAATTGTCGGTCCGGAATTTATCGGCGGCGTGTTCGGGCCGGGCGAGGGCATGGGCATCCGCAAGAGTGATGCAGACCTCACCGCGAAGTTCGACCAGGCGCTTGCGGCGGCGATCGCCGACGGGACCGTGAAGAAGCTCTCCGAGCAGTGGTTCAAAGTCGACATGACGCCCCGGTAAGCTTCTTGCATTAATCTACCCGTTGGCCCCTCGGGACCAGGGCCGACGGGGGATCACTCCAGAGCGCCGCTCGAAATCGGCGGCTGCGGCAGAAGGGCTCGGTGGGCAGTCTTTCCATTTTCGGCTTCGGCCCGGGTGGCTGGGGCCTGGCCCTCCTCGAGGGCGCCGCGATGACGTTGCTCGTCTCGGCCTGCGGGCTACTGATCGGGGCCGCGCTCGGCGGCCTCGTCGCGTGGGCACGGCTTTCCGGCGCGCTGTTCGAGCGGCGCCGTCGGGCAGGCCTATGCGGCGCTTTTCCGCGGTCTGCCCGAGCTGCTTATCGTCTATCTGGTCTATTTCGGCACCTCGACCCTCCTGACGGAGACCGCGCATGCGATCGGCCATGAGGGTTTCGTCGGTGTCCCGTCCTTCGCCGCTGGCGCGCTTGCGGTCGGCGTCATTTCGGGCGCCTACCAGGCGGAAGTGTTTCGCGCGTCGTATCTCGCGATCGTCAGGGGCGAACTCGAGGCCGCCGTCAGCGTCGGCATGCACAGCGCGCTGATGTTCCGCCGCATCATCGCGCCCCAGGTGCTGCGCTTCGCCCTGCCCGGTCTCGGCAACCTATGGCAGGTGGCGCTGAAAGATTCCTCGCTCATTTCGGTGACGGGCCTCGCGGAGCTGATGCGGGTGAGCCAGGTCGGCGCAGGCTCGACCCATCAGCCCTTCCCGTTCTATCTAGGAGGGGCGGTGCTCTATCTCGTGATGACGCTGGTGACGACTCGCCTGTTCGATCTGGCGGAAACCCGCGCGACGCGCGGAATGCGCCGCATGGCGGGGTGAGGACTATGGACCTCGATTTCGTCGCGAGAACGTTTAGGATGCTCATCGGCGCTCTCCCGCTTGACGCTTGCCGTGTGGCTTCTGTCGGTCGTCCTCGGGGGGCTCATCGCCGCCGGCGTGACCTGGATGCGGGTCAGCGGAATTAAGCCGCTCGAGTTTTTCGCCCGCGGTTATGTCGCCGTTTTTCGCGGCACGCCGCTCCTGATCCAGCTCTTCATCGTCTACTATGGCCTCGCCTCCTTGCCGGCCGTGCGCGCGAGCGCGTTCTGGCCGTTCTTGCGCGATGCGTTCAATTGCGCGGTGCTATCGTTCGCGCTTTGCACCGCCGCCTATCAGAGCGAGATCTTTCGCGGCGCGCTTCTGGCAGTGCCGCACGGGCAGATCGAATTGGCGCGCGCCTGCGGCATGTCGAACCTGCTCCTGTTTCGGCGCATCGTATTCCCGATCGCGTTGCGCCACGCGTTGCCGGCCTATTCGACGGAGATGATCTCGATGGTGAAAGCGACGGCGCTGGTCTCGCTGGTCACCCTGTGGGACGTGATGAGCGTTGCGCTCAAGATCCGCAACGACACGCTCGTGACCTATCTGCCGCTCCTCGTCGCCGGGGCGATCTATTTCGTGGTCAACCTGGTTATCGGCGCCGCGTTCCTGGGGCTGGAGCGGCGTCTTTCGCTGCATTTGCGCGCCCGCCCGGGTTGAGGCCAATGACCGAGACACAGGCAGCCTCCGCCCTCACCGTCCGCGACCTGCGCAAGCGGTTCGGGCAGCTCGAAGTCCTGCGGGGCGTGTCGCTGTCCGCGAATGACGGCGACGTGATCTCGATCCTTGGCTCCTCTGGATCCGGCAAGAGCACGTTTCTGCGCTGCATCAATCTGCTCGAGACGCCGGACGAGGGCGTCGTCACGGTCGCCGGAGAGGTTATCAAGATGCGCCGCCGCCGCGACGGTCGGTCGGAGCCGGCGGACAGAAGACAGGTCGACCGCATCCGCTCCGAGCTCGCAATGGTTTTTCAGAGCTTCAATCTCTGGTCGCATATGACGGTGCTGGAAAACCTGATCGAAGCGCCGGTGCATGTACAGAAGCGCCCACGCGCGGAGTGCGTCGACGAAGCGCGCGCGCTGCTCGCCAAGGTCGGCATCGCCGATAAATGGAGCCATTACCCCGCGCATCTCTCGGGCGGCCAGCAGCAGCGGGCGGCGATCGCGCGCGCGCTCGCCATGCGGCCGAAAGTGATGCTGTTCGACGAGCCGACCTCGGCGCTCGATCCCGAGTTGGTAGGGGAGGTGCTGCGCGTCATGCGCGCCCTCGCCGAAGAAGGCCGCACGATGCTGGTCGTCACCCACGAAATGAGCTTTGCGCGCGACGTCTCGACACGCGTGATGTTCCTGCATCAGGGGCTGGTCGAGGCTGAGGGGCCGCCGAACGAGCTGTTCCACGACTCGAAGTCCGAACGCTTTCGCCAGTTCATCTCGAAGGAACGCGGGTAGGGCGTCGAGCGGGTCGGTAGACGCTTCGCAAGCAGAGAGCCGCTGGCATGCCACGCCTCTTCACCGCGCTCGAATTGCCGGAGCGCATCGTGAGCCAGCTCGCGGTCGCGCGCGGGGGCCTTGTCGGCGCGCGCTGGCTCGAGGCGGAGGACTACCACGTCACGCTGCGCTTCATCGGCGACGTCGACGGGCGAGCCGCGCGCGACATCACCGAGGCGCTCGGCGACATCCGCCGGCCGAAGGCGCTGGTCCGATTCGAGGGCCTGAGCTGGTTCGGCGGCGACAAGCCGCGCGCCATCATCGCCAGGGTGAAGCCAGACCCGGCGCTTATGGATCTGCAGGCCGAGCAGGAGCGGCGCCTGAGACGGATCGGCGTCGAGCCGGAGACGCGCAGATATACGCCGCATGTGACGCTGGCGCGGCTGCGCGGCGTCGCGCAGGCCGCTGTCGCCGACTATCTCGCCGCCCGCGGCGCGCTTCAGGCGGAGGCGTTCACCGCCGAGCGCTTCGCGCTCTATTCGGCCCGCGACGGGACGGGCGGGGGACCCTATGTCGTCGAGGCCGCCTATCCGCTGGGCTAGGCTTCGCGCAACAAAATCAAAGCCGACCGCAACAAAATCAAAATCCACCGCAACGAAATCCAAATCCGGCGCAACAAAATCCAAGCCGGCCGCAACAAATTCCAAATGCAATTCTCGGCCGCTCATCGAGAGTTTTCAATAACTTGAAGCGTAATGCGACTTGTCGGGAGACTGAATCCGACATTGCTAGCGGCGCGAAGCAATCCAGGGAAAGGTCGGACACCCTGGATCGCCACGTCGCTTCGCTCCTCGCGATGACGACGCGGCGACAATGTCAAAGAGCACGAGGCGAGGGCCTCTTGTCCCCTCCCCCGGTTCCTCGAGTTCAGGATCAGACGACAGCGGGCACCATAGTCCGCATTCTGATTATCAGCAAGATTTTGCCGCTTTTTGTGCGACTCGCCCGGTAAATAGGAGCCCCGCCGCGCCTCAGGATGACGATTTCCTTCCAACGCCCCTTGCCGTAAGGACGGCCATGACGCCAACGATAGACGCGGCGCGGCGCCGCGTGCGGCTCGACCCGCGCGAACCCGGCTTTTTCAACAATCCCTACCGCGCCTATGCCGCGATCCACGCGGCTTCGCCGGTGTTCTTCTGGGAGGATTATGGCTTCTGGTGCTTTGCCGGCCATGCCGATGTGTCGGCGCTGTTGCGCGACCGCCGCTTCGGTCGCCAGATCACGCAGCTGATGAGTTGGGCGGAACTGGGCTGGCCCGAGCCAAAGCCGCATCTTGCGTCGTTCGACGCGCTCGAGCGCCATTCGATCCTCGAGCTCGAGCCGCCCGAGCACACGAGGCTGCGCAACCTCGTCAATCGCGCCTTCGTCTCGCGCCGGATCGAAAAGCTCGGGCCCCGGATCGCCGCGTTGGCGCACGAGCGGATCGACGCGTTCGCGCCGGACGGCTCGGCCGAGCTGATCGCCGAGTTCGCCGCTCCCATTCCCGTCGCCGTGATCGCCGACCTGCTCGGCGTTCCGCGCGAGATGGGGCCGACGCTCGTCGAATGGTCGCACCGGATGGTCGCGATGTACCAGTTCGGGGTGAATCGCGAGGTCGAGGAGCGCGCGGCCGAGGCGGCGCGCGCATTCGCCGATTTCGTGCGCGCTTTTGCGCGGGCGCGGCGCGGCGATCCCGGCGACGATCTGATCAGCCAGCTTCTCGTCGCCGGGAGCGACGGCGGGCGGTTGAGCGAGGACGAACTGGTCGCGACCGTGATCCTGCTCCTGAACGCCGGCCACGAGGCGACGGTCCAGGCGATCGGCAACGGGGTGAAGGCGATGCTCGAACAGGGCGTCGATGCGCGCCTCGCATTCGCGGACGAAAGCGCGACCGCCGCCACAGTCGAGGAAGCGCTGCGGTTCGACCCGCCGCTCCACCTGTTCACGCGTTACGCGCTCGAAGACGCTGAGTTCGCCGGCGTGCGCTTCAAGAAGGGCGAAAGGCTCGGCCTTCTGCTCGGCGCCGCCAACCGCGATCCCGCGCGCTTTCCCGACCCGGACGTCTTCGACAGCAGGCGATCGCCCAATCCGCACGTGAGCTTCGGCGCCGGCATCCATTTCTGCGTCGGCGCGCCGCTGGCGCGGCTCGAGCTCACGGTCGCGCTGCCGATCCTGTTCGCCCGGCTGCCGGGCTTGCGCCTCGCCGAGCCGCCGCGCTATCGCGATGCGTTCCATTTTCATGGGCTCGAAGCGCTCAAGGTCGAGTGGCGGTGAGATCGGCGCTTTCGCATCCCGCGGCCAGCGGATAGAAGCCGCTCCCGTGACGACTTCATCGCGCCGGCGGAAACTGCGGCTCCCTCCTGAAGCGGCCTCGAACGACGATCCATCAGCAGTGGAACTCGCGTCGCGCTGTGGAGCATCCTTCGAGACGCGAGGCTTCGCCTTGCTTCTCGGGGCGAGGGCGCTTGTTCGCTTCCCTCGCGGTGCTGATCCGGCATGCTGACCAGCCATCGCCGATATTTCGGGATTCTCGCCTTCCTCCTTCTGGCGACCCCGCTCGTTCTGGGCGTGGTGCGGCCGGACCCTCCGGCGGCGATTCTCAAGGAGGGGCGCTATCTCGCGCCGGCGCCGACGATTCCCGGCGCCGCGCGCCGATTGGCTGACGCTGTCGTCTCGCATCGACGCCTTCCTCGGCGATCACTTCGGCCTTCGGCAGGTTCTGATCCGGGCCCACAAGGATCTGACCAAGCCGCTGCTCAGCGCGGGCAACGGTTCGGTGCTGATCGGCCGCGACGGCCGCCTCTTCTACCTCGGTGAGGAGGCGGTGCAGCAAAGCGCGGGGCTCGTCATGCGCGACCACCGCGTGTCCGATACGGTTGACCTCATCGCGCGCATGAACGCGGCGCTCAAAGCTCGCGGCGTCAAGTTTCTGGTCGCCGTGCCGCCGAACGCCGCCACGATCTACTCCGACGATCTCCCTGAATGGGCGAAGAACCGCGGCCGGCGGACCGAATACGACCTCTTGCTCGACGGGCTCGCGGCGCATGGCGTCCCCGCGGTCGACCTTCGCCCGGCGGTCGAGGCGGCGCGCTCCGGGGGGCCGGTCTATTACAAGCACGACTCGCATTGGACGGCGCGCGGCGCTCTGGCGGCGTTCAACGCCATCGTCGAGGCGGACGGGCGCCCCGACTGGCGGCTCGATCCGAAGTCGGCGCTCGGGCCGCCGGAGGCCCGCGAGGGAGGAGACCTCGCCCGGATGCTCGGGGAAGACGCAACCGAAACGGTTGAGGACTTGATCCTGCCGGCGGCGCGGACGGAACTTTTGACGGCGGACCCGGTCAGCGACTTCGTCGCCACATTGGACAAGCCCGGTCCTACGATCATGGTGTTCGGCGATTTATTCACCCAGGACTATTTCGCCCGGATGGTCCTGCAGCGCGCCGGGCGAGTGGTATGGCTCGAGTACCGCAAATGCGGCTTCGACTGGAAAGCAATCGACCGGTTTCACCCCGATGAGGTCTGGTGGATGCCGACCGAGCGCTTCCTTATTTGTGATCCGGGCGTAGGGCCGGCCAACTTCACCGGATGAACATGGAAGAAAGCGGATCACACTCCGCCCCATGTCCGCAGCCTGCTTGTGCTGGGCGGCGCGCGGTCCGGAAAAAGCGCCTATGCGCAGAGCCTTGCCGAGACTTACGCCTCTGAGCGGCTCTATCTGGCGACCGCGGAGGCGGGGGATGAGGAGATGGCGGCGCGCATTGCCCGCCACCGGGCCGAGCGCCGCCAGGGCTGGATGACCCTGGAGGAGCCGCTCGAGGTCGCGAGCGCGCTTGCCGCCGAGGCGCGTCCCGGCCGGGTGGTGGTGGTCGACTGCCTCACCCTTTGGCTAAGCAACCTGATGCTGGCCGGGAGGGAGCCGGGGGCCGCGATCGCGGGGCTCGCCGGGGCGATCGGCGAACTCGCCGGGCCGGTAATCCTGGTATCAAACGAAGTTGGTATGGGGATTGTTCCAGAGCACAGGCTAGGCCGGGTGTTTCGTGACTGGCAGGGGCGGGCGAACCGGGAGATCGCCCAGGCCTGCGACGCCGCGGTGTTCATCGCTGCCGGCCTCCCGGTCCAGTTGAAGCCGGCGCCCGCCTTGAATCTGACATTAGGGTGAACGGCGTATTTTGCTCAGAAAACCTCTGGCGAACTCGGGCCGGGCCTGGACTAGGATTCGCCGCAGAGAAGGGGCCTGCCGGCCGCGCGGGGCTGCCGGCGCCTACCCGGACACAGGTCGGTAGGATTGGGCGGGATGCTGCGTCTTTTCCAACGCCAGCCGCCGGAGCAGGCGGCGCATATCGAGATCGCTCACGACGGCGAGGTTTATCGCGTCGCCTTGAAGCGCGTCGCCACGTCGCGGCGATTTACGCTGAGGGTTCGAACCGCGACGCGCGATGCGCTCTTGACGATGCCGTCGCGCTCGTCGCTCAAGTCGGCGCGCGAGTTCGCGGAGCGGCACGCCGCGTGGATCGGAACAAGACTTGCGCGGCTGCCCGAGCCGGTCGCCTTCGCGCCGCGCGCGGTGACGCCGTTGCGCGGCGTCGATCATCGCATCGTGCATCGGCCGGGCGAGCGCGGGGTTGCGTGGCTCGAGGCGAGCGAGCGCGGGCCGCTCATCTGCGTGTCCGGCGAGCGCCCGCATGTGGCGCGGCGCGTGACCGATTTTCTCAAGCGCGAGGCGCGCAAGGATCTTGAAGCCGCGGTCGCGCGCCATTCGAAGCAGCTCGGCGTCAAGCCGCGCCGGATCGTGCTGCGCGACACGGTCAGCCGCTGGGGCTCGTGCTCATCGACCGGGGGCTTGAATTTTTCCTGGCGCTTGATTCTCGCGCCGCCGTTCGTGCTCGACTATCTCGCCGCGCACGAGGTCGCGCATATCGTGCACATGAATCATTCGCCGTTTTTCTGGAAGCTCGTACGCCGCCTGCATTCGGGAACCGACCGGGCTGAAGTCTGGCTCAAGGTTCACGGCGCGAACCTGCACCGCTACGGCGCGACGTGGGAGTGAGGTCGCCCCTCTCCCTTCGCGGACAGCGCAGGGGTTAGGGGTTCCCGGGTTCGGATTGGCGCATCGCGCTTCGCGCGGCGCCTTCTCCCGCGAGAAGAGAAGGGCGCGTCAGGTCAGCCGTTTCAGAGCGTCGAACAAAATCTCGAGGTCCTGCGGGCGCGAGAGACGATGGTCGCCGTCCTTGATGAGGGTCAGCGTCGCCGGATCGTCGCCGAGCTGCTGCATCAGCGCGAGCGCGTGGGCAAAGGGCACGTCCGGGTCCTGCATGCCTTGCAGCACCACGGTCGGCGCGCGCGTCCGGATCACGCCGCCGAGCAGAAGATGCTTCCGTCCGTCCTCGATCAGCGCCCGGGTGAAGCAATCGGGCTCGCTCGAATAGGCCGACGGCCGCCGCCACACGCCCTCGTCCATGATCGCGCGCCGCGCCGCGTCCGACGCCCTGGCCCAGATCAGCGCTTCGGTGAAGTCGACCGCCGGCGCGATCAGAATGAGACCCTTGATTTGCCCTGATTCGCCGGCCTCATCGAGAGCGCGGGCGGCGAGGAGCGCGAGATAGCCGCCCATCGACGAGCCGACGACAATCTGCGGCCCCTCGGTCTCCGCCCTGACCAGCGTCAGCGTCTCCTCGAGCCAGCGGGAAACCGTCCCGTCCTCGAGCCGCCCCTCCGAGCGGCCGTGGCCGGAATAATCGAATCGCAGCAGGCCGAGACCGCGACGCTCGGCCTCGGCGTCGAGGGCGGCCGCCTTGGTCGACCCCATGTCGGAGCGATAGCCGCTGAGCCAAACGACGCCTGGAGCTCCGCTCCGCACTGGCGCGCGGCGACGAAAGGCGATACGCCTTTGATTCGGGGCTTTTCCCACCATCAAGAACTGCGGCTGTGCGTCCGACACCTTGAGCTCGCTGCCGATGATGCGACCCGCGGACCGCGCCTTCATGAACCCGGGTCACGACGCCCGGGGCGATGCGGGCTTGGCCGAGCAGGCGCCGGGAGTCAACCGCTCCCTTTGCTTCGGGGGCGGCGCATGAGCGTCGACGCGCTCGCTCCGTTCGGCCGCGGGACCAATGCGCCGCTGGCTGGACGGACGATCCTCCAGATCATCCCTCCGGTCGACGCCGGCGGCGACGAACGGGCCACGCTCGCCGTCACCGCGGCGCTCGCGGAGGCGGGCGCGCGGGCGCTGGTCGCGAGCGACTCCGGCGAGCTGGCGGGCGAACTGCACGCGATCGGCGGCCTCTTTGTCGAGTTTCCAGCGGCGGCCAAGAACCCGCTCGTCATGACGGTCAACATGCGCCGCCTTCAGCGCATCATCGCCTCCGAGCGGGTCGACCTCGTCCATGCGCGCTCGCGCTGGGCGGCCTGGGCGGCGGTCAAGGCCTGCCGCAAGGCCAAGCGTCCAGTGATCACCTCGCTGCATGGCGATGGCGCGCGCTCGCCTCCGCGCACCAGTTTCGAGACCGCCGTCGCCGAAGGCGATTTCGTCATCGCCGGGTCCGAATTCGCCGCGCGGCGCGGCGCCGGCCTTTACCCTGACGCGCGCCTGCGCCTCAGGGTCGTCCGTCCCGGACTGGATCTCTCGAAGCTTCAGCCCGAGCGGATCAGCGGGCGGCGGGTCGCCGACGTCCGCCAAGGCTGGGGCGTCGCTCCTCACGAGCGGGTCGTGCTCACGCCAGCGCGGCTCGCGCCCGGACGCGGCCAGGCGACGCTCATCGAAGCGGCGGCGCTGATCAAGAGCCACGGCCTCGACGACGTCCGCTTCGTGCTCGCCGGCGACGCCGCAAAACCGGCGTACGCGCGCGAGCTTGACGCGCTCGCCGTCAAGCGCGGCGTCCAATCCATGCTGGTGCGCGTCGGCGCCGCGCCCGATCTTCCGGCGGCGTTCATCGCCGCGGCGGTCGTCGTCTTTCCCGCCGTCAACGCTGACGGCGTGACGCGCACGTCGGTCGAGGCCGCGGCAATGGGGGCGTTGACCGTCATCTCCGACGTCGGACCGGCGCGCGAGATCGTCGCTGCGCCGCCGTACGAGGGCGCCGATGCGCGCACCGGCTGGCTCGCCGAACCGAGCGACGCGGCCGCGCTTGCGACAGCGATCGAAGCCGCGCTTGGGCTCGGCGCTTCCGGGCGCGAAGCCGTCCGCCGCCGGTCGCGGGCAAAGATAGCGGAAGCGTTCTCGCTCCATCGTATGACGCGTGACACGCTCAGCATTTACAGTGAGGCGCTCGGACGGTGAGGGGACAGAATTCGCAGGAAATCGCGCCGGCGCCGGTCCGCTACAGCGTCGCGCCAGATCGCGCTGCACTGGATCGTGTTCGTTCTGGTCGCCTTTCAATTTGTGATGGGCGACAACATGACCGACCTTTTTCGCGCCGCCCACGGCGGACGTCCGACCGACACCAGCGCCATCTGGGCGCCGATCCACATCGCGATCGGCATCCTCATTCTCATCGCCATGCTGGCGCGCCTCGCGCTGCGCCGCCGCGACGGCGTCCCGAAGCCGCCGAAGCAGGCCGCTGTGCTTCAATGGCTCGCGGCCGCCGTGCATGCTGGGCTCTACGTCGATTTGATCGGCGCGCCCATCGTCGGCGCGATCGCCTATTTCCTTCTGCCCTCGTTCGCCGGGCTGCACCATCTCATGACCCGCCAAATCCTTGTCGTCCTGGTCGCGCTCCATATCGCCGGGGCGCTCTGGCACTGGCTTGTCGCTCGCGATGACGTCATGACGCGGATGGTCCGCCCGGCCGACTGAAAGTTCAGAGCCGCCCTGCTTGCGCGCTCGACTTCTTGTTGCTGTGGCCGACCAGCTCCCGGTAGGCCAGCATGATCTGCGAAACTGAGGTCGGCTTGGACAGAAACCAGCTGTCCTTCACGAGCCGGCCGCGGTTGGGAGGATTTCCCGACGCATAGATGACGGGGCTGCGCGGATGCGACCTGCGGAACGCTTCCGCGACGTCCCAACCGGTCACAGCATCGGCCAGCCTGATATCCGTAATCAGGAGATCGATTGCATCCGCTTCGCGAAGCGCCGCGATTGCGCCGGCGCCGGTGGCCGCCTCAAGCACCGTCCACCCCTCGCGCCGAAGGTCGCCGACAAGGTCTTCACGCAAAAGCCAATCGTCCTCGACGACAAGCACGGTGCGGCCCTTGAAGGAATTTGTCACCAAACACACCCCGCCGCGCCCGTCGGGCGAAAGCTCCGTTTTGACCAAACGCCTCCCGGCGAGGAGCGTTCCGATCTCTTTGTACAAAATCGTAACGTGTGTAACCCGGAGAGATGTGCAATCGCGGGACTCGCAGGCGATTTGCCGACGAGGACTGAGTCTGGCCGAGCCTCGCGGGAAGGCCCCGGCATTGGACGCGCCGAGGCCTTGCTGTCCCGATGGCTTTCCCGCGTGAGCGGCCGATCAGCTCTTGATGAACGCTCCCGTCCTGAGGTCGCTCAGCGCCTGCCGGATCTCGGCTTGGGTGTTCATGACGATCGGGCCGTGCCAGGCGATCGGCTCGCGCAGCGGCCGCCCGGAAACAAGCAGGAAGCGCACGCCCTCGTCGCCCGCCTGAACGCTGATCTCGTCGCCGGCGCCGAACACGACGAGCGAGCGGTTGCCGACCTTGTCGCGCACCAGCGTCTCCTCGCCGTCGATCTCAGCCTCGCGCAGCGCTCCGAACGGCTCGGACGCGTAAGCGAAATCGCCCGAGCCCTCGAAGATGTAAGCGAACGCCTGGCGGAAATCCTCGACCTTGAGGCGCTTGCGTCTACCCGCCGGCACCGTCACGTCGAGATAGCGCGGCTCGGCGGCGACGCCGTCGACCGGGCCGGTCTTGCCCCAGAAATCGCCGCAGATCACGCGCACGGCTGTGCCGTCGTCGTCGATGACTTCCGGGATCGCGGTTGCCGGAACGTCCTGGTAGCGGGGCCTGGCCATCTTCAGATGCGCAGGCAGGTTGGCCCAGAGCTGAAAGCCGTGCATGCGGCCCTTGGCGTCGCCGGTCGGCATTTCCTGATGCAGGATGCCGCGGCCCGCGGTCATCCACTGGACGTCGCCGGAGCCCAGCGTTCCGCGGTTGCCGAGGCTGTCGCCGTGATCGACGCTGCCCGCGAGCACGTAGGTGATCGTTTCGATGCCGCGATGGGGATGCCAGGGAAAGCCGGCCCGATAGTCCTCGGGACGGTCGCCGCGGAAATCGTCCATCATCAGGAACGGATCGAAATCGGACGTGTCGCCGAAGCCGAAGGCGCGGCGAAGCTTGACGCCCGCCCCCTCCATGGTCGGAACCGATTGGCTGACGCGCTTGACGGGACGAATGGACATGAGCCCTCCTGGTCGAAAAGAAATCGATTTGGCTTCCGAAATACTGCCGCTCATCCAGAGTTGAGACTGACGAATTGCAGCAAATTCTTGGATCGGAAACCCTGCTGGCGGCGAACATAGGTATAGGCGGCAATCGGTGCAAGTCTATCAGCAGAATTGATCGTTTCTATCAGGCGGGGCGAACGTTCGCCATCGGCCATCTGCGCTGCGGAGCCGTCCATCAGCCAGAAGGCGGGGCGCCCGGACTTCGAACAGTGAGGGTCGTCACCGCGGCGCTCGTTTGATCGGGCTTAACGAACGTCGATAGGTTGTTCGCGCCGGCTCAAAGGAGGCGTTCGCGCTTGGCCGGCGCCACATGCGGCGTGTTTTTCGAGCGAGTAGGGGGAGGGTCTCCATGAGGAACAACGTAGCTTTTGTCGGCGCCATAGCTATGAACCTGGGGCTTGCGGGCGTGAGCGCCGCCCAAACCGATCCCAACCCGGCTGTGAACGATCCCGACCGGCAGAGTTGGGAACTCTTCATGACGGTCACCGCCAATGCCGCCAGCGCTGGCCATAACAATGCGCTTTTCGAGACTTGGGCCAGTGACGGCGATACTTTTCAACCGTCGCCAGTCTGGCCTTCCGGCGGCGCCCAGATGCAAATCGGATCAAGGGCCTTGAGCCTGGTTCTGCAGCAGGTCCACCCTCGCTTCGCGCCTCGGGTCGTGCTCGGCGGCAAGGCCTTGGTCGGAGAGGAGACCCGCCGCAACAAGCCGGACTTCGATTTCATTGTTCAAAACAAGCTGTTCAAGGTGTCCGGGTTGAGAACCGTCTTCGAGGCGCTGAAGCCGATCACCTTCCCGGTCGATTCGATGGAGGTGAAGGCGAACTGGGTCGGTCGGTCGGCTCAAGGAATTCAACGGCTTCACCGGAACTCCGGTCGAAGCTGCAGCCGCGTATCATGTAATTTCGACTGGCCGGATACAATACGCGCTCGTCTCATTTCACATCATCTCGAAGCTCGTCCCGAATTGGACCTGGGCGACTTTTGAACACAGGACAACCCGGGGCGATGCGACGTCATCGGTTGCAAGGATAGCTTCGGCGCGGTCGACGCGTATGTCGCGCCGCTCTCCTCAGTCGAGTCTGAGACCCATTACCCCGATTGCGCCAAGACGCCCGCTGTTCTCGCGCTCTTTGCTCAGGCCGATGTCGATCCGGCGTTCGCGAACTACTGCCTGAAAGGCTCTCCGTCGGACTTCACTGATTCGTCTGGCCTCGCAATCCGCCTTGGCAACTCGGTGACCGAGCAGACCTTTGTCGCCCAGGCTTCTTGCTTGTCATGTCACGGTCGCGCGGCCTTCGACGCTGACGGCCATGCAACGACGTTTGCCGGCTTCGATCCGACATCGATCGGCGAACCTTCAATATCGGGCAGGCTCCGGTGGGGACCTCACATGGGGAGCTTTGGGTCAAGGGAGATTTTATTCCTGCATGTGTCAAACTCCGAGGGCAGTTTCGGTATCCGAGGTCCGAGCCCGATTGCATGACGCGGCCCGTTTCCGAGCACGATCAACCTCACATATGGTCGCCGCTCGAGGCGGCTGCACCAACATCCCGCTTGCGGCGGGCAGGGGCTCACGAAACCATTCTATCAATCGGCATATTGGGCCATGGTTGCCATCGGTTCGTCACCCGGATCCGCCAGAACTGATAAGGTCCTGGAAGATTTGAATATCTGGTGAGCGCTGCCGTCAGGCGTCTTTCATCACGGCGCCTTCGATGACCACGCCTGCGGTGACATATTTCCACAGAGCCACCAGCAGCTTGCGCGCCAGCGCCACGATGGTCGTCTTCTTCAGACGGCCGCCGTTGCGGTTGACCCGTTCTTTGAACCATAGAGCTAGCGCCGATTGCGGCTGATGGCGGAGCCATAGCCAGGCAAGCTGAATCAGGGTGGTTCGCAATCGCGGATTACCGGCTTTGGAAACGCCCTGCTCGTGATCGACCGATCCGCTTTGCCAGGGCGTCGGCGCCAGCCCTGCGTATGACGCGACCTGGCGGCGATTGTCGAAGCTGCGGAATAGCGCCTCCAACCAGAGGCTGGCGGCGAACTCCGCGCCGATGCCCTTGAACTCAAGCAACATTCTTCCGACCGGCGCTGGCCCGGCGGGCTGTGGCGCGGCGAGCAGCGCGTCCCGTTCGACCTCCGCCTGCTTGATTTGATCAAGCAGCAGTTCGAGTCGATCAAGTTCTCGGGTGATCTGGGTCTTGAGATGCATCGGCAAGGAACGGCCGTCGCCCGTCGTCAGCTCGTCGAGCCTTTGACGTCGATCGCGGCGCAGCGGCTCGTAACCGGAGACGCCCTGGGAAAACAGCAGCCCCTTGACGCGATTGACGTGCTTGACCCGCTCCGCGATCAGCACCTTGCGCTCGCGACCGAGGCGGCGACGGTCTTCTTCCTCGGGTGTTGGCGCCTTGACCATCGCGCACACCCGAGGTTCGCGGCGCTTGAACGCCAATAGCGCGCGAAGCATCGACTCGCCGTCGATCCTGTCGGTCTTGGCGCGCCGCCGTCGGCGCGACGTCGCAATCGAGGCTGGGTCGACGACGTGGCTTTCAATTCCTTCGCTTTGCAGCACGCGATGAAGCCAGAAGCCGTCGAGACCCGCTTCGTGAATGACAACGATCGGAAAGGATCTTCCGGTCCGCTCCGACGCCTTCCGCTTCAACTCCGAAAAGCGCGCCATCAGCGCCGCGACGTCCCCGGCCCGCACAGAATGCTTCGACATCTTCTCGCCAAAGCCTGGCGAAAGCGATGTGATCAGCCAGATGGAACGGCTCAGTTCCAAGGAGATAAAAATTGCGGCAAGATTGGTTTGGATGGCGGTCGGCGCGTCGTGTCGGTCAGCTACGGTCGGCATGATCGTCTCCGGAGTTGGTGTTCGCAACCTCACTCTGTCAGAGCGCTGGTCGCTATACGCCGGTTGGTACTGGATTCCGGGCGGCCCACCCTGTTTCCCGAGCGTTGTCAACGAGGGCGACCTGACGCGGTTCGCCTTTCCCGCTGACTTCGTCTGGTCGATCCCGTTCTGCGCCATCGACGACACCGCCCAGCCGCCGGAGACGAAGTCGCGCTTCTGTTCGTCGAAGTAGCGGGAGGGGTCCAGCCTGCCGC
Source organism: uncultured Alphaproteobacteria bacterium (assembly GCA_963806935.1). Lineage (GTDB taxonomy): Bacteria > Pseudomonadota > Alphaproteobacteria > Rhizobiales > Beijerinckiaceae > Roseiarcus. The sequence goes on along the minus strand of CAWEAT010000010.1, from coordinate 24,558 downwards.
GACTTCTGCCGTTTGCGCGCGACGGCGGCGCTTCAGTCTGGCGCGGGTCTCCCGCCGATGATTGTCGAAGCGAGCGCTCCGGCCGCGACGGCGCGTTCCAGCCCGATCTGCACCTCGGGGTGGGCGAGGCGGGCGGCGAGGAATGCGGCGACGAAAGCGTCGCCCGCGCCGGTGGTGTCGATCGCCTCGACTTGTCGCGCTTCGGCTCGCCAGCGCCGCGCGCCCGCCGCGGCTTCACAACCCGCCGCGCCACGCTTGACAACGACCAGAGGGTAGAGCGCCGCAAGCCGCGCGCACTGGGTTTCCGGATCGTCGGAGCCGGCGAGGATTGCCGCTTCCTCGGCATTGGGGAACAGGATCGCGGCGCCGCGCGTCCAGTGGAGAAAATTCTCCGCCCCGACTTCGCGCAGGAATTCCGCCGACGCCGGATCGAGGCTGACCGGCTTGTCTCCCGCGCGCCGCATCACGTCGAGGACCGCCGCCCGCGGCGAAGGAGCGAAGAACGAATAGCCGGAGAGATGGATGAGCGCCGCGCCGGCGATCAGCGCATCCGGGATGTCGCCGGATCGAAGCGCCTCGTTCGCGCCGCGGTCGGTGAGGAAGCTGCGCTCGCCGTCCGGATCGATGAGCGCGACGAGCCGCCCGGTCTCACGCTCACTGTCGCCGACGAGGTGCGGTTTTACCCCCGCCGCTTTGAGCCGCGTCGTCTCGCTCTCGACGTCCGGCGTGCCGACGCGGGCGACGAAATCTACCTCGACGCCGAAGGCGGCGAGCCACGCAGCCTGATTGGCCGCCGAGCCGCCGGGCCTGAACGCGATCGTGGCCCGCGTGTCCGATCCCTTCGCCAGCGGCCCCTGCGGCCGGACGATGATGTCCGTCATCACGTCGCCGATGACGAGGATGGATTGACTCGTTGGCAAGCAATTTTCCGAGCTACTCTCCTGCAGCCGCCGCCAATGTTGCCACGACAGCGATATTTGGCAGCAGATTTTGTGGCAGATCGTGCCGTTCTTTCAGGTAGTCGGCGCTGTTGTAGGAGATCCACACTTGCCCTTGCGAATTTTCCGCGACCAGAATTTTCAGCGGAAGGTCGATGGCTGCGCTCGGAGCCGCCAGCATCAGCGGCGTGCCGGCCTTCGGATTGCCGAAGATCAGGAGCTTGGTGGGGGGCATTTTCAGCCCCGCCCTTTCCGCTTCGCCGCTGTGGTCGATCAGCGCGAAAAGCTTCACTCCCTTCGATTGCAGGACCGTCCTCAGTTTATCGACCGTCTCGTCAACGGAGCGATGGCTCGGAATTCTTGACGATCCCTTCCTCTTTCTGCACGGCGGTTACTCCAGAGCGAGCCGCTTTTTGCGGCGGACAAACGGCGAATAGACCGAGGCGCCTTGAGCGATGCGGCCGTCCGGACCCCACTCCTCCATCCGGTTGAACGGGACGGTCTCACGCTCGGCGAGGCGCGGGAGCGTCGAGCGGAAATCGGCGACGACCGCCCTGAGCCGGTCTTCGATCGCGGCGGGATCGGAGTACCGCCGTCCCGCCTCGACCCCATACGCGACGTAGGGCCTTAGAATCTCGTAGCCGACATAGGCCAGCGTGAAGTTCACCGGCCAGAGCATGAGGTCAATGTCTCCGCTGCGGCCATCATGTTCGTAAGTTGCGCGGCTGGTGCCGACCGTCACCGACAGCATCGCGCGCTTGCCGGCGAAGCGGCCGTTCTCGAAGCGCTTCTTGCTCGTTAGGCCGCACCGTAAGCGAGCACCCGATCAAACCAGCCTTTCATCATTGCCGGAGGCAGGTGCCACCACATTGGATATTGCAGGACCAGGAGGTCGGCGCGGTCCATGAGAGCGAGCTCGTCCGTCACCACTATCGGCAAGCTCGCGTTCTGGGAGGCGCGGCGCTGCTCGACCTGCGCATCGAAGCGCTTGGGATCGCCTCGGCCCGGATAGTGCTCGGGGCGTTCGCAGGGATCGAAGCCCAGGAAGAGGTCGGACACCGAAACGGCCCATCCTTCGGCTTCAAGCGCCGCCCGACCGGAGTGGACGAGGTGCGCGTTGAAGGACTGCGCCTCCGGATGAGCGAGGACGAAGCGAACATGCATTCGATGGCCCTGGCGCTCCAAGCGGAAACCGCCGCTCACAGCCTCATGAGCTCGCCGGCCGCCTGCGCGGCGAGCATGGCGTTGTTCCTGATCAGCGCGATATTGGCTTCGAGGCTCTTGCCTTCGGTCAGTTCGACCACGCGCTTGAGCAGGAACGGCGTCGCCTCCTTCTTGCCCACGCCTTGCGCTCTCGCCTCCTCGACGGCTTCCGCGATGCGCGCCTCGATCGCCGCCTCCTCGAGCGCGTGATCGTCAGGGATCGGGTTCGCGATCAAAAGGCCGCCGGGACCGACGTCGCGCTGGAGGCGGATCATCCGGGCGAGATCATGGAGCCCGTCGCAGCGGTTCTCGAGCTTGAATCCGGACGAGCGGGCATAAAAGGCGGGGAACTCGTCGCAGCGATAGCCGACGATCGCCACCCCCTGCGTCTCCAGATATTCGAGCGTCTTGGCGATGTCGAGGATCGACTTGGCGCCGGCGCAGACCACGGCGACGCGGGTGCGCGCGAGCTCGATCAGATCGGCCGAGATGTCGAACGTTTCTTCGGCGCCGCGATGGACGCCGCCGATTCCGCCGGTCGCGAAGATTTCGAGCCCCGCGAGGGAGGCGATGAACATTGTCGCCGCGACGGTGGTGCCCGCCGAACCCTTGCGCGCCGCAACCGGCGCGAGGTCCCGCCGCGAGGCCTTGACGACGCCGCCGGTAAGCTCGCCAAGTCGCTCGATTTCCTGCTGGCCGAGGCCGACGCGGAAACGTCCTTCGATGACCGCGATCGTTGCCGGAACGGCCCCCATCTCGCGCGCCGCCTTCTCGACGGAAAGCGCCGTCTCGACGTTGCGCGGATACGGCATGCCGTGGGTTATGATCGTCGATTCGAGCGCGACGATCGGCTTCTTGGTTGAGAGCGCCTCGGCGACCTCGGGGGAAAAATCCAGGAGATCGGCGGCGCTCATCGCTCAACACTTTCATCACGGGCGGCCGCGATCGGCCGCCGACGCGATTATCGGCAATCTCCGCTCAGGATCAATGGCGCCCGCGCAGCGGCTCCGATCGAGCCGGTCGGGGAATCGTCGGCGAGCGCAATTCGATTGGCTCGCCAAACTGAACGCTGGTATACTTTCCCGGAACGCTCGATGAGGAATGACTATTGCCTGAGGCGCAACAACCTGCAGCGCGTTCCGCTATTGGATCTCTGGCGCTGATCGCTGCGATCGTCGCCTGCGCCGCCGCTGCGTTTGCTTACACGGCGGGGTGGCTCTCGCCTGACCGCCTTACGCCGCACAGGCTCGTCGACGCCTTCACCCCTGAGGGCGGCGAGCCGCCGCTTGGCCATCGCCGCAATCACGCCAAGGGCGTCTGCTTCACCGGAACATTCGAGGCGAACGGCGCCGGTTCGGAGCTTTCGCGAGCCCAGGTGTTTGCCCAAGGCCAATACCCCGTCCTCGGACGCTTCAATCTGGGCACGCCCAATCCGAACGCGGCGGACGCGACGGTCAGGGTACGCGGCCTCAGCCTCATTATCTCGACCCCGGACGGGCAGGAATGGCGCAGCGCCATGATTAATGCGCCGATCTTCGCCGTCTCGACGCCGCAAGCGTTCTACGACCTCCTGGTTGCTTCGGGCAGCAAGGACCCGAATGCGATGCCGAGTTTCGCCGGCGCCCATCCCGAGATCGCGAATTTCGCCGAATGGGCGAAGAAAGGGCCCTGGACCGGCAGCTACGCGGAAGAGCGGTTCAACAGTCTCAACAGCTTTATTTTCACCGACCATTCGGGCGCCGAGCATGCGGTGCGATGGTCGCTCACTCCCGCAGCGCAGCCGGTCGCCGTCTCGCCCGAAGAGCTCGCCAAGCGCGGACCGGACGTCCTCGAGCGGGAAATCGCCGAGCGGATTCGCGGCGGGCCGCTGCGCTGGACCTGGTCGGTGACCGTCGCCAATCCCGGCGATCCGACCGCGGACCCGACCAAGGCGTGGCCGGAAGACCGTCGCACAATCGAGGTCGGCGCGCTCGTCGTGAAGGAGATCGAGGCCGAGGCCGATGGCCCGTGCCGCGACATCAACTTCGATCCCACCGTCCTGCCGAACGGCATCCGCACATCGGACGATCCGTTCCCGGCGGCGCGGTCGGCGGCCTATGCGAGATCCTATGACTTGCGCACGGCGGAGGCGAAGGACTATCCCCGAACCGCGGCCGGAGCGCGCCAATGAGCGGCGTCCAACGCTTCACCCCGCTCCAGCGCCTGCTGCACTGGGTGGTCGCCATTTGCATTCTGGCCATGCTGTTCATCGGCGTCGGCATGGTGTCGACCGTCGAGCCGAAATACCTGACGCTTGTTTCAATTCATAAGCCGCTCGGCATGGCGATCCTCGTGCTCGCGCTGATCCGCCTCGTCGTGCGCATGCGCTACGGCGCCCCGCCGTTGCCGGAGGATTTGCCCGAGCCGATGAAGCTCGCGGCGTATCTCTCGCATTACGCGCTTTACGCTCTCATGATCGCTATGCCGCTCATCGGCTGGGGGATGCTGTCGGCCGCCGCCTATCCGGTGAAGCTATGGGGCGGCGTCAATCTGCCTCGGATCCTCCCGCAGAGCGACAGCCTGCACACGGCGCTTTGGAATGCGCATTTCTACCTGGCGTTTGTCTTCTTCGCCCTGATCCTCATGCATCTCGCCGCGGCGCTCTTCCATGCGCTCGTGCGGCGGGACGGAGTTTTCGAGTCGATGGGGCCGGCGCTCACGCGCGACGAGGTCGCGCCCGCCGAGTGAACCCCCCTTCTTTGGGGCTCAGGAGGCCCATTCGCCCTTGCGGAAGACCGGCGTGCGGGCGCCGGCGGCATCGACGCCGTCGATGTCGATGCGGTCCGAGCCGATCATCCAGTCGATGTGGATCATGCTCTTGTTGCCGCCTCTCGCCGCGATCTCGTCGGGAGTGAGCTTGTCGCCGCCGACGAAGCATTTCGCGTAGCATTGCCCGAGCGCGATATGGCAGGCGGCGTTCTCGTCGAACAGCGTATTGAAGAACAGGAGGCCGCTCTTCGAGATCGGCGAGGAATGCGGCACCAGCGCGACCTCGCCGAGGCGGCGCGCGCCGTCGTCGCTGTCGAGCACTTTATTGAGCACGTCCTCGCCGCGCGCGGCCTTCGCTTCGACGATCCGTCCGGCTTCGAACCTGACCGCAATGCCGTCGATCAGCGAGCCCTGATAGGAGAGCGGCTTGGTGCTGACGACATGGCCGTCCACCCGGCGCGCATGCGGGGTCGTGAACACCTCCTCGGTCGGGATGTTCGGATTGCAGGTTATCCCGTTCTTCGCCGTCGCCGCGCCGCCCTCCCACTCGTGGCCGTCGGCGAGCCCGATGGTCAGATCCGTGCCCGGTCCGGAATAGTGCAGGGCGTGAAATTTCCTTGCGTTCAGCCATTGCGTGCGGCGGCTCAGCGCAGCGTTATGTGTGGTCCAGGCGGCGACCGGATCGTCGTTGTCGACGCGGGAAGCGGAGAAGATCGCTTCCGCGAGCCTGCCGACGGCGACGTCCTCGGTCTCGCCGGGAAAGACACGCTTCGCCCAGGATTCGGTCGGATAGGCGACGATGTTCCAGTTGATGTCGAAGCCGGCGATCTTCTCGAGCGCCGGCTGGTAGGCGATCGAGTTGGCCTTGCTGGCGCGCGCGACCTTGGCCGGGTCCTCATGCGCGAGCAGCATCGGGTCCTCGCCGACGATGGCGAGCCGCGCCGTGTTGGCGCCGAACGCTTTGCCGACGCCTTCGTAAAGCCAGCCGGGCGCGCGGTCGAAGCTTGCCTCCGGGGCGAAGCGGTAGCGCGCCAGCGTCATCTCCTCGTCGGAGAGGATCGGCGTCACCAGCCCCGCGCCCGCCTTGTAAGCCTCGGCGACGATCGCCCGCGCCAGCGGCAGCGCTGCGACCGGCGCGGTGAGGAAAAGGTCCTGCCCCGGCTGCAAGCTCAAGCCCGACCTTGACCGCCGTCTCCGCCAGCCGCTCGAGCTTCGCGGGGTCGATCGACGGAAAGTTGCGCTGATGGGTGGTCATGGCGGGCTCCGGGGCTGTCTTGGCGAGCCTCAGGTCTAAGGCTGTGGCGCGTTTAGGGCAGGGTAGACTCGTGCTAATGGAGAGGTTGCTGTTGCCGAGACAAGAGTCGTGCGCTCGGAGGAAGTCCAGCCACCGCCCAGTGCAGCGCTCAGTTTGTCGATGAAAATATAGAACATACAAGACCAACCCCGGGGTGCGTGGTGAGACACTTCGTGTTTCTCCGCTCCCACAGTGAGGAACCACACCCCAGCCGGAAGCATCTACGCGCCATGATTCTGGGTTTCTCCGCCTTCCAGCCGAGTGAACTGCTCGCCACTCCCCCGGCAAATCTCGAGGCAGTCGTCGCAAAGCCGAAACGTGTCAGGTCCGCCGGGGGGGCGGTGTTCGTCCTCTAGAAGATAGTCGCTGGCGGGATCGTCGCCACAAATCGAACATATATCACTCCTTCCAGCAAGCTCGACCAGCGTACGCGTCATGTTCGCCTTTGCAGGGTCCCATTGCTGGAGCGCGCTAAACCATTCGGGACTATGTGGCGTCAGATGCGATCTTCTCGACGCGATGAGATGACCATTTGACTTGAGCCACTCGATCGCGACGTCCACGCGCCGTTGATGGACGCTGGCGAGGAGATCGTACAGCTCTGCCATCACCCTAAAGAAACGCAGGCCGTATTGTTCAGCAAAGTGCTTATATGCGCCGCGGTTGGCGACGTATCGGTTGGGCCCTGCGTCCTCAGCCCCTACGGTGTACCAACAATATTCCTCAATCTCGTCGGTTGGCGCCTCGCGCATGAGTTCAAGATCATATTGCCAAGGGTTCAGGTCCCGGTCGACCTTCCAGATCGAGAGATAGCCCGACGTTTCGAGCAACCGGCAAATCCGTCATCGTCTTCGGGGTGTGCCACGAGATGTCGGTGGACGTCGTCGAACGTTTGGATCGCCCCGCTCTTCAATCGAGCACCGTTGAGAAAAGCGTTGGTCGCATCCCTCATCATTTGCGGGACGTCTAGTGTCCCTTCCCACAACGCTGCTTCCTCGACGGTAACGGGGAGCGTCGTATCGGCGATCGCGACCAAAAGAGGGCTATCTTTCAGATCGGCCGGCGAGCAGAAGTTCGGATCCGGGACGAGATAGATGCCTGCCGAGGCGAAAGCCTGCGCAACAATTCGGGAGCAGAACTGCTTCTTGCTCGGCTGACGGGCACCGCCGATCGCGGTCAACATCGCCTCCCTGACCGAGTATTGTGTGCCGATGTGCCCGCGCATGAAGGTTAGGAGCGTAGCAAGTTGTGCGTCGGATGGCCCTTCGCGTAGGCGCAGGACGTGGATCGAGCATTCATCCTCGAACATAAGCCGCTGCGTGTTGCGGGCGTGTACGCCCTCAGCCGTTGCATCGACAACGGAGTGATCCTCGACCAGGATGATTGCGTGCGAAATATCGCTGCGGGTCGCAAAACGAACGGCTTTGCTAACCGCAGCTGTTGACGTAGTGAGGACGATATCGCCGGGCTTCAGCGTCGCGTCATTCAGCTTCTTCAGTCCCGTTCCTGTTCCGTTTTTCATAGCGTCGTCTTCGGAGCGGTACATGGTGAGGCTCGCCGTCCTTCCCATCTTGCCATACGACGTCAAACGCTGAACCTACGCCGAGCGGCATTTGGAACAACGTGCAATCGTCACTTCGATTACACAGCCTGCCGCGCCGGGCCACCTATATTCATACCCAGAGCACATGGAAGGAATGGCATGGCGCGCGTCTTCATTACCGGTTCGTCCGACGGCCTCGGTTTGATGGCTGGCCGGCATCTCGCCGATCAGGGCCATCAGGTCGTCCTGCACGCGCGCAACGACGCGCGCGCGGCGGATGCGAAGAAGGCCGCGCCGAAGGCTGAAGCGGTCGTCGTTGGCGACCTCGCGAGCATCGCCGCCACGAAGGACGTGGCCCGCCAGGTCAACGCGCTCGGCCGCTTCGATGCGGTCATCCACAACGCCGCTGTCGGGTTCCGCGAAGGCCACCGCGTCACCGGCGACGGCTTGCCGCATGTGTTCGCCATCAACACGCTCGCGCCCTATGTCCTCACCGCGCTGATCGAGAGGCCGAAGCGGCTTGTCTACCTGAGCTCGGGCATGCATGACCGCGCCAATGCGCATCTCGACGACATCCTGTGGCGCAAGCGGCGCTGGGACGGATCGGCGGCTTACGCAGAGAGCAAGCTGCACGACGTCATGCTGGCGTTCGCCGTCGCGCGTCTGTGGCCGAACGTGCTGTCGAACGCGCTGACGCCCGGCTGGGTGGCGACGAAGATGGGCGGAGCGGGCGCGCCCGACGACATCGATCAGGCGCATCTGACGCAAGCGTGGCTCGCGACCAGCGACGAACCCGCCGCGCGGACGACCGGCGGCTATTTCTATCACTTGAAGCGGCGCGAGCCGAACCCCGAGACGCGAGACGTAGCGTTGCAAGACAGGCTCATCGACATCTGCCGGGAGATTTCCGGGGTCGACCTGCCGCGGACATGAACGGCGCGACTGGCGGGGCAAGGAAGCCCCGGGTCGCATCACCGCATCCGCGCGTTGCCTGAGTGGTGTGTTGCTCCGTAGTTCGACATGAGTTCATCGTACAACTTATCGGTCTCTTCCTGCTGACTCCGCGAGAATTCCCCTCCCACCTCGCTCCGGGTCGGCTGGTGTTTGACCCCGCCCTGAATCGGCCAGCCGCCGCCATGGACAGGCCGGGAATCCTGGGCGATCGCTTGCTGCGCCGGTGATGAAAGCGCCCCTACCAAGGCGAAGACAATGAGCGTTTTGCGAAACATCGCGTGATTCCTGATCTCGCAGGAGCCAATTACCATCATGATTTACGAGCGGCCAACGAAACTTATAATGGCGGAAACTGTTGCGGCCCGTTCAATCCTGCGCGAGTTTTCTTGCTCGCCGCGGCGACGAGCCTTTCCTCGGCTGAAGGACCCGAATGAACGCCATGGACGGCGCTGACGCAATCTGGCCCGATCTCGCCTATGGGGCATGGCGGGAGACGCTTGCGACCTTGCATCTCTGGACCCAGATCGTCGGCAAGATCCGGCTCACGCTCACCCCCTGGCTCAATCACGGCTGGCAAGCGCCGCTCTATGTGACGGCGCGAGGACTTGGCACATCGCCGATCCCGATCGGAGCGGAGACATTCGAGATCGAGTTCGATTTCGTCGGCCATCGGCTCATGGTCCGAACCAGCCGGGGCGCCGAACGGTCCCTTCCGCTCGGGCCGCAGTCGGTCGCCGATTTCTATCGTGCGACCGTCGATCTTCTCGACGGCATGGGCGTTGCGGTCGCGATCAACGCAGATGCCGAACGAAGTTCCGAACCCGATTCGTTTCTCGCACGACCGAATCCACGCCGCCTATGACGCCGCCGCCGCCCATCGTTTCTGGCGCGCGCTGTTGCAGGCGGATCGCGTCTTCAAGCTCTTCCGCACCGGGTTCCTGGGCAAGGCGAGCCCGGTCCATTTCTTTTGGGGCAGCTTCGATCTCGCGGTGACCCGGTTCTCCGGACGTCGCGCGCCGCTTCATCCGGGCGGCGTGCCCGGCCTGCCCGACGCCGTCGCGCGCGAAGCCTATTCGCACGAAGTGAGCAGCGCCGGGTTCTGGCCGGGCAATGAGGCCTTCCCGCGCGCCGCCTTCTACGCCTACGCCTATCCCGAACCGGCGGGTTTTCGCGACCGGGAGGCGACGCGCGGCGCCGCTTTCGATGCGACGCTTGGAGAGTTCATCCTGCCCTACGACGCGGTCGCGCAAGCGCCGGACCCGGACGCCCTGCTGCTCGACTTCCTGTCGACGACCTATGCGGCCGCAGCCGAGACCGGAGGCTGGGACCGCGCCGCTTTGGAATGCCCGCTCGGCGTTCCAGGACGGGTGCGCCCCCTTTAAGACGTGAGAGCGCACAAGCGCTTCGGCGCCGCGCTTCCATTCACGGTTGTGCGGCGGGACGAGACCCATTGACGGCTGCCTCGTCGGGCAGGACGAAATTGACGAGCTCGGCCCAGCGCCGATCCCACGTGTAACTCTCGCGCGGCCAATCGTTCTGACGGCCGGTCGGCAAATCGCTCAAGAGCTTCGCCCAGTCCCCGTCGGTCGTCATCAGATTGAGATAGCGCTTCAGTCGAAGCGCGGCCGGGATCGGGGATGCGACGACCTCGAGGCCGGCGCTCAGGTAATGGTGCAGTTTGTCCGGATTGACATGGTCGGTCATCGGGTGGCCGACGCGATAGGGCAGGAGCCCGGTGCGAAACTGGCCGAGGATGGCTGGCAGATCGTCGTTGTCGTACGGCCCATGCAGCGAAATATTTGGGCGGCGTTGGATCAGCGCGTCGAGCTCCTGCTGCGTCTCGGCGGCGTTGATGGCATGGACCGAGCCGAAAATGTCGATGGTCACGTCATTCGCCGCGAGCGCATCGAGCCATCGGAAATCGACGCGGCGGTCTATCGATCCGATGAAGACCATTTTCCTGGCGTCGACCGTCGCGACAGAGGGAAGAAGCCCGACATGCGAGGCATTGTCGAGATGGTAGGCGCTCGGGTAGCGGCTCCTGAGCTCCGGGTCGAGGATGATCGAATGTTCGCACCGGCAACGCCAGGCGGCATCGGCCAAAAGGCGGCGAACGCGGTCTTCGCCGGCGGCGCTGTAGAGGAGATCGTCATAGACATCATATATCCAATGGACATCGCGCAGACCGTTGTGCAGGTTCGACACGAACACGACCTCTGGCCCGTCCAATCTCGACGCCCCGAGTCCGGTAAGCCCCAGGATCGGGCCAGGCTTGAGGCGGTCCCTGATGAGCTGTCGCAATTCGTTGGAATTGCCGTTCGCGGAATATTCTGCACGTTCGGCTCCCGCCCAGGAAAGGATGAGCTTTTCCCGAGCGGATAGATGCAACGCATTTCCGCCGGATCGCTCCGCAGCGCCCATGAGGTATTTGCGGAAGTCGCGGCGATAGCTTGTATTCGTGAAGATCAACAGGTTGACGGGCATTCACCGGTCCCTTGGCGCAGGCCCGAGCTTGTCGCGCTCGGACCTACGTTTTTCAGGCTTGAACAGGTTAAGAGAGGTTCCCTCTGAATACCTGCAAGCGAGCACGGAATTTGCTGGCAAAAGATTGTTGGTCCTAGCTGCTCAAGACGCGGTAGCGGAACCTTTTCACGCCCATCCGCATGCTGCCGTACAGTCTTTCGCTCTCCCCTGCGCTTATCTCACCGCCGAGGTGAAACTCAATAAGAGCGACGCCGCGAAACTTCGACCCATCGGTGGACGATCGAACGGTCAAAAACTCGTCCTCAGTCGACAGAATGAAATTTTCGACAGGCCCGTTGTTGATGCGAACCCCGATTGCCGTCGGGTTCGATGCACTGGTGTGAGGAAGGGCGAGGTGAAGCTGCAGCTCCAAGCTTTGGCCGCCCGATGGCGGTTCCTCGTCAAACGGCAACATGAGAAGGCACTTGTTCTCCCGGCTCCAGATCACCCAATCCAAGGCCCCGTGCCATCCGCGCATGAAGAATTTGGTCGGGTAACCCTCTGCAAAGAGATTAGAGATCCAAATCCATCCGTCTCCGCCGAACCCGCGCTGAACTGCGCGGTCCACGACAGCACGCGCTTCGTCCATCACCTTTTCCTGCTCGACTAACCTTTCGTGCAGAAGGGTTATTTGTCGCCTGTTCTCGTCCTCGAGGAGCGCAAGCGTCGGATCGACCGCTGCCTTGCTCCGCCGTTCCGGGGTCACGGAACTTCCTGTTGAAATCGGCGATCCTGAACGGGCTGGAGCGCTCTTGCGCAGGGAACAACAATAGACCGGAGCGGACGGCATCTGATCTTCATCGAACGCGATTCGAGCCGTCAAAAGGGACCGGCCGAGGTCCAAACCCGGGAATTCGCCCGAAGTCACTAGAACGAGTTGGCCGTCAGGTTTCAGAACTCTAAAGATCTCGCGGAGCGCAAACGGGGCGACATCGGCTTCCATTTCGCGCGCGACCCAGATTGCGGCGTCGATCGACGCGGACGCTCTCGGAAGATTGAGTAAGGAACCATACTCAATCCGCCCCTTGATGCGGTCGACGGGCTCCAAGTCCGGCGGATTGGCGGCGCATAAGATCACATCGCTTCCGCCCAAGACGCCGTCGGACAATTCCGAGCGGACATCGCACTCCAGATCATCAAGGATGAGCAACGTTCGATTTGCGGCGTCAGGGCTCAAGAAGGACTGCGCCTTCGCGACTGTTTCAGCCAACGGCGTCGGCGAGGATTGCGTTTCAGCCAGGACGAGCTTCGCCGAGAGGTCTTCCGCCTCCGCAATGATCTTGTTCGCTGCGGCCGCCACGCTGGCGGCTGAGTGCTCGGTCATGCACTCGGGACCGCTCGTATGCCGCGGACACTCGATGAGCCAGTTTTGGGTGGAGAACCAGCAGGCCTTGCAGCCCAACGGCTCCAGATTGATGTTTTGTGGATAGCCAAAAAACTCGACCGGCGTGGGGCCGAATAGAACCACGCACCGAGTGTGAACTGCGTTTGCGAGATGGACGAGGCCTCCCTCGGTATCGATGTGGCAAAGACTGTGCTTTATCAAAAGACCGGTCTCTTCGATAGACGTCTGTCCATTTAAGTAATGAGAGACTCCTTCGATCTTCTCCTCTTCGGCGATACCGAGCTGAATCACATCAATTCCTTGTTTTCGAATGAGCGACACAATCTGACGCCATTGCTGCACCGAAATGTTCTTCGTCGAGCTGTAGTCGGTATTCCTCGTCCGGGGCGGTAGAAAAAGCAAATCAAAGCCGTGGTGGACGGTCACATAGGGCTTCATAAGCAGTGATATGATAATTCTAAGCGACTGTTTACCAGGGAAAAAAGGTATCTGACCTAGATTACGGTGCGGTAGACCAGAGGTCTCAACACTGACCTTCATGGCCGAGAGCCCAAGTTGGGTCATTTCCCGTGAAAAAGCTAAGTTTAATTTGTAACCACTGTGCAGTATGCGGTACTTATCTATCGTTCGTCTCAAAGAAGAGGATTTTGATTCGATAGAATCGATAGTTTCACCAGCGATTCTCGACCCTCGGGGGACCACATACTGAACATGATATCTCCAAACTACGATCAAATCGAAGATGGGTATATGAACGAGATGGTCGGCCAAATCGTATACATGCCTGTTAACCAGGACAAATGTGTCTCTTACATAAGGATTATGCGCCACAAGTTCGCCTGCTGCGCGTTGGGCCGCGATGATCGTGAGGTCGGCGGAAAAATGGTCTGAGAGAGGCCCCACGAGGTGAGTGGACTTCAAGAAATCGCCGATCCCCCCGCTGACAACCAAAGCAACCTGGATCCTGTCCTTTCGAAAGCGCGACGCCTTGACCGCGCCAGGATCGTTCTCGGCAAACCAGGCAGTCCAAGCGTCAAGCTCCCGAACCGTCGGCAGCCGCCAGCCGGGATCTTGGACGCCAGTCGCAACAGGTTTGTCGGCCATCCCCGTCGAGGCGCGCGGTTTCAGAGACCCGAAAAGTCTTTTTACTCTATGGCGAACATAACGCTCCGCCATTCTTGGCAGATTCTCCGGCCTCTGCCTTCTGAGAATTTCGACCCGGGCCAGTTCATCGAGGTGAGCGAGATGAGCGCGAAGAGACGCGAGCACGCGATCAAGAATATTGATGAAATTGTGCCGGCTCGCCTTGAGCTCTTTCTCCGCTTCAAGAAGTAATTCTTTTATTCTTTTATTTTCAATAACCAGCAGCTGACGGCGAATCATAAAATTCTTCAAGTTGGCGAGCGTTGCGGAGTTCAGATGATCGTCTTGTTTGTTCTTCCGTTCAACAAGACCTGAGGGAAGCGCGTCAGGTTTGAATTCCTCATTCATGTCGCTGCCTCGCTCTGTCGAATGGGGCGGAGACTCATTGATAGCCGTCTGCTGATTTAAGGTATTTTTTGACATAAAGGCTCAAGCCGTGTTCAAGGCTGGTGGAAGGGCCTGTGTAGCCGGCGGAACGCAGCTTATCGATACTCCCGCACGTGTAATATTGGTATTTGCTTTTCAATGCAGCCGGGAGCTCGATGAAGTCGATGCGCGGTGCAACCCCCATTTCCGCGAATATGATCTTGGCCTTGTCCAGGAAGGTCCTCGCTGTCCCTGACCCGACGTTGTAGAGGCCGGATTCTCCGACCGGTTCCTGCAACGCCCACAGCGCGACGCGGACACAGTCGCCGACCCAGACAAAATCGCGCAGTTGCCCGCCGTCGGGATAGTCGGGATTCTCGGAACGGAACAGACGAACGCGGCCGCTTTCGCGGATCTGTGCATGCAGTTGAACCGCGACGGAGCGCTGGGCGCCCTTGTGGTATTCGTTTGGGCCATAGACGTTGAAGAATTTGAGGCCGAACCAGCGCGGCGGACACCGCGCGCCGGTCGCAACCGCGTGCTGGACCCACCGGTCGAAGAAAGCCTTGCTCCACCCATAGGCATTGAGGGGCCGAAGCCGGGCCAGATAGTCGGCGTCGAACCGGTCTAGAAAGCCCTCGCGCCCGTCGCCGTAGGTCGCCGCCGACGAGGCATAGACCAGCGGGACGTTCGCGCCCGCGCACCAGGTCCAAAGGTCGATCGAGAGGCGAATGTTGTTGCGAACGATCGCATCAATGTCGGTCTCGGTCGTCGTCGAGATTGCTCCCATATGGATGACGCCAGCAATCGTTCCCCGATTGGCCTCCAGGAAAGCCAGCGTCGCTTCGGGCGCTACGACGTCCATCAGGCGACGCTTGGCGATGTTGCGCCACTTGAAGTCGTTCGCGCCAAGCCAGTCGCTGACGACGATGTCCGCGCCTTGTTCATCGAGGGCCGCGGCGATGTTGGAGCCGATGAATCCAGCGCCGCCGGTGATCACATACACGTGCGCGCCCCGACTCTCCGCATGGCGGACGGGGCTTTAATCAACTCGACAACGGTAAATCCAGGGGAACTCCTCGGCATGCCCTCTCGGGCCCCGGTATCTTCGGGCTTGGGAACGGAACTTGGACCGCAGACTAGCTTCGACGGAACCTGAATGACTTTGCCTCCCTAGTTCGGACGCGATCGGCGGGCAAATGGGATAAGCGAGAAATTCGCCTTGGCGGTCAAGCGCGTGACACGGCGAGGCTTTCGACCGGATCATGATCCCCGTCCGGCCTTAAGTTTCAAACATGATCAGCGACTGGGGCGTCGGGCGAAGCGGGCGCGCCGTCGCGCGACGGAACCCTGCCGCTCTTGCAAATTCGTCGTACTCGCTGAGCGTGAAGGCGTCCCCGCCGGGAGTTGTCGCGAGCATCAGGAAAGCAAACATCGCGTGCGTGGGCGTCTTCGCGCGGTCTTCGTCCGGAACGAACTCGATCGCGCAAGCCCGCCCATCGCGGGAGAGGCTCGATTTCACCTTCCGCAGGATCGTCGCGCAAGCGTCCGGTCCGAAATGGTGCAGGAAATTTGCAAGGATGATGAGGTCGAACTCGCCTCCCCAATCCACCTCGAAAGCATTTCCCCTAACGACCCGGAAGCGTTCGGCGACCCCGGCGTCGCGGGCGTTGGCGGACGCAAGCTCGAGAACGCCCGGCCAGTCGACCGCCGTCACGATCGATTGCGGAAAGGCCTTGGCCAGCTCTATGCCATAGAACCCATGTCCGGCCGCCACGTCCAGCACGGTGGCCGGCGGCCCCGCTCCTGCGGCGAGATAGACGGCCGCGCGCTTGGCGGCGAGGCGAGCGGTCGGACTCATCGCCTCAGCGAACCGGAGCCAGATCGGATTATCGGGCGCGAGATGCGCGAGGCCCGGGGAGCCGCCGTTCCGGACGTAAGACGCCGGATCGTCCAGCACGAGGCGCTCAATCTCGGGGGCGGCGTAGAAATCGATCGAGCCGCCCATCCACGCTGGCGAGGAGGGATCGAGATAACGCCTGGCCGGCTCCGTGACGCCGTAAGCCCCATCCTGCTTGGTCAGCAGACCCATGACGGCGAGAAAATCGCACAGGATCCGAATTCCGCGGCCCGAGGCTCCAGTCTTCTCCGCCAGGGCGTCGCCGGTCATGGCGCCGCCAGCGATCAATGGGACGATCTTGAGCTTGATGGCCGCAGTGAGCGCCGCCGTTTTCTGATAGGCGAGCGCGGCGTCGTAGGCGGGATTGTCCCAGCTATCCATTTCCTGCGGTCTCAATCTTTCCCGGAAGCGTCAGGTGCAGCCTACTCAACCTTTGCCCCTTTGGGCATAATGACGTGATGCGGCCGCCCTTTTTCTCCAAGTTGCTTCAAATCCTTTCCCCGGGCCGCCGAGGTCCAGCCCGATCCTCCTCCAACCCCGTGCTGGAAGAAAATGGCCTTCCCGGGGCCGAGGATTGGATGTTGAGCAGGCCTGCGTTCGGTCGCGAGATCGAGGGCTACGCCTCGCTCTGCAGTGCGTCGAGCGGTCAAACGCTTGAGTTTTACGTCAATACGGCCGCGCCATCCTACACGATCCAGATTTTTCGGATGGGCTGGTACGGCGGTCGGGGCGCGAGGCGGGTTTGGGGCCCGGTCTCCGAGCCGGGTCTGCGCCAGCCCGTCCCGGTTCCGGATCCGGAGACGGGGCTCGTCGATTGCGATTGGCAATCTCAGGTCACTGTCGTTGTCGGGGCCGACTGGCGCTCCGGCGTCTATCTCGCCAAGCTGGAAGAGAGTGTCGGGCACTGTCAATCCTACGTAATTTTTGTCGTTCGAGACGACAGCGACGATGCTGACGTCGCGTTCCAACTTCCGGTCAACACCTATCAAGCCTATAATTTCTGGGGCGGCCGGTCCGCTTATCAGTGGGGCAGCGGCGACGGTCTCCCATGGGGTTCAACAGCGGGCCCGCCGGCCGTCAGGATTTCCTTCAACAGACCCTATGCCGCCAGCACCAATCCGGCCGCCGCGTTCGGAATGGGCGCGGGCGAGTTCTTGTGCAATGTGCAGCCGGTCAGTCGAGGATATCCAATCTCGAGCGCCGGGTGGGACTATAATCTCGTTCGTTGGCTCGAGAGGGAAGGCTATAACGCGACTTACATCACGAATGTCGACTCTCATAGTCTCGGGGAGTTATTCCGTCGCCGCCGGGTTTTCATGAGCGGCGCGCATGACGAATATTGGTCCTGGCAGGCGCGCGCCAACCTCGAACGCGCCCTGGCCGGCGGCACGAGCTTATTTTTCACCGGGGCAAACACAATTTACTGGCAAGTGAGGCCGGAGAAGGATGGGCGCGGTCGGGCGGACCGTCTTCTCGCGATCTACAAAGAACGGGCCGACGATCTGGACCCGGTCATTCTCGACAGTGACCCTTCCAACGACCATCTGGCCACAACTCAGTGGCGGCTTCCGCCGGTGTCGCGCCCTGAGGACATGCTGATCGGTGTTTACTATTTGATGGATCCCGTCGACAGCGACATCGTTATTTCCGACGCCCAGCACTGGGCGTTTGCCGGGACAGGACTTGTGAACGGCTCCAGGTTGCCTGGGCTGCTCGGTTACGAGGTCGACGGCCTCGGCGAAAACGCGCCAAAGGGTCTGAGAGTTCTCGCCGCCTCCCCGGCCAAAAGTCTGGAACATCCAAGCAGAGTGGGTGTTTCGAACATGGCAGCCTATGTCGCTCCTTCGCGCGCCGGGGTCTTTGCGACGGGAAGCATCCAGTGGAGCTGGGGACTGGACGACTTCAACGCGCCGGCGCTTCGCTCCTCACGGCTGAGCCCCGCGGCCGCGCAAATCACTCGCAACGTGCTCGAACGATTTGGGGCGAAGGCGGGTTCGAAACTGGCAATCTGCCCGGGCTTGGAGCGGATCGTCATGAAGACTGGGTCTCAAGGCGATGCGCGGGATGTCGTCGAAAACAGGCTTCAGAGAGCACTGCGGGTGGGGAAGCGCGTGCTGCCTTCATCGCTCGCGGCCTGGCTGGAGCAGTCGGAGACCCGCCGCCCGGCGATGGGCCGCGTTCGATTTGGCGACTTCGCACGCACCGCGCCGATCGACAGTTACTTCGGCTTCGGCAGAGGCACGCCACTTGACCGCTTCTACATCGAATTGTTCCTCGACAGGAATTGCGACGACATTGCCGGGCGTGTCCTCGAAGTCGACAACTCAGCATACTCGCAGCGGTTCGGGGCAGAGCGAGTGCTGCAGCAGGACGTGCTGCACGTTCATCCCGGCAATCCGCTTGCGACGATCGTGGGCGACATATCGACATCCGATGTCCTGCCGCGCGACAGCTTCGACTGCATCGTGCTGACCCAGACGCTTCAGTATATTTACGACCTGAGAGCCGCAGTCGCTCAGCTTCACTCGGCGTTGAAGCCTGGCGGCGTAGTCCTGGCTTACGCTGCCCGGCATCAGCCAGATCGATCCAGACTATTCGGATGGGACTTGGTTGTGGGGATTTACCGCCGCGTCGGCGTCACGGCTGTTTGAGGAGGCGTTTCAGGGCGGATCGGTGGCTGTCGAAAGCCACGGCAACGTCTTCGCTGCAGTGTCCTTCCTGCATGGCGTCGCGTTGGAGGAGGTCCCTCGGGCGAAGCTCTTGGTCCGGGATGCGGCCTACCCGATGATCATCACGGTGCGTGCCGCGTAAGCGCCTGCAGGACGGCTCGAGTCCGCGCGGACTGGGATGATCGCGTTTTTGGGGGGTCAGCTCGCTGCCTTCGTCAGCCATTTCAAAAATGAGAACGGTCCGCGGACATTCGTCTCCCGGCGGACAATCGTAATTGCGGTCGCAGGGATGCCGCCGGTATCGACCGCATAAAAGAATGGGATATCGGGCCCGATTTCGAAGAGTTGCGGGTCGAAGCTTTCTGAGAGGGAAACACGGTCAATGGGGAAGAAAGGATCGCCTGCGTCGCGGCAGCCCCGCAAAAAAAGCACGCCCCCCGGCTTGAGGATTCTGGCGACTTCCGCGGCATATTGTCGTCGGAGCTCCCCCCCGATGTGATGGCAGCAGCCGCGGTCGGTAATAAAGTCAAAATAGCCGGCGTCGAATGGCGTGCTGAGCGCGCTGCATTCATGCCATTGAACAACGACGCCGCAGTCGCGCGCCCGTTGCTCGGCGAGCCCAAGAGCCTGCGCCGAGAAGTCGAGGCCGTGGGCCTCATAGTTCTGCTGCGCGAGAAATATCGCATCCGCGCCCGCGCCGCATCCAAGGTCAAGGACCCGAGCGCGGGCAGGGAGCCTCGCTCCCAGTATATAGCCGACCAGTTCCGTCGACGGAGAGGCGTGATCCCATAGACTGTGATCGCCGGCCTGGTAGACCTCCGACCAGGCCGAGGCGGACGATCGCTGTTCGCCCTTCATGTTGGTTAGGAATTGTTCCCAGGCGTCGGTCATGAGTTACCCTCCGCGTGGCCCTTTGCGCGCGCCGCGCCGTCCTCATCTGCGATCTTGACTGAATAACCGCTTCAAAGGGCGCAGCAAGAAATCGTACTTCACCCCTCCAATTTCCGGGGGCCGATTTCTTTGTTGGCGGGGAGCGATCTGACCCGGCTCCCGATGGCCCGAACCCACCGAGGACGTTCCACCGTTATCCGCGCGAGCGACGGGAGGGCGGGCGCTCGAGCCGGTCGGCCTATTGCCGGCGAGCCATGACGACAAGCTGCGGGCGAGGTCGTTGATCCGGGTGGTCACCAAATCGAAATGGCGTCCCGGCAGCTCCAGCAGATCCCCATCCCCGCTCAGCCGAACCCAGTCTCGGCCGTCATATTCGGAGGCAAGAACGAGCAGGCGCACCGGAAGCGGGGTCGGAGAATATGCCGAGAGCCGGCTCTCGTAGGCTTCAAATCCCCAGTCGAATTCCGGCAAGGCCGGTCGAACCGGTATGTCGTCAGGGGCGGCTGCCGGGTCACCTCGCGCGCCCGCGTTCCCGCCCCCATCGGCCCCTTGCGTCCTCAACACCTGCCCGCCGACCACGCGCGGAGAATCGATCATCGCGAGTTCCACGCGATGGTTCAGCTTCATCAACAGCCGCGCCGTCTCGAACGCCACGATCCCGCCGACGCAGTGCCCGGCCAGGCGGTAGGGGCCGGTCGGCTGGGCCGCTAAGATCTCGGGCAATCGATCGGCCGCCATCTCTTCGATCGACGCTGGAATTGGCTCGCCTCCGGGACCATGAGGGGCAACCGCGATGAGCGAAACTTCGCGGCCCCAGCTTTCGGGCGAGATGCTCGACGTAGAATCCGCCTCTCGTCCAGTCGCCGTGGAAAAAAATAGCGGCGTTGCGCCATCGGACGCCGCGCCGACCCGGACCACGGGCTTGGGCCGCGGCGCCTCCTTTTCGCCGAGCCTCTCGGCGAGCGCCCTGACCGTGGAGCTTTCGAACAGCAGGCTGTCGGGCAGCGCCTTGCCGGTCAGCTGCCGCAGTTCGAGCATCAGCTCCGTCGCCAGCAGCGAATCGCCTCCCTTGTCGAAGAAATCATCGTCGATCGTCAGGTCCGGCGACTCCAGGAGCCGGATGCAGATCCGGAGTATTTCCGAGCGCAGCTGGTCCGGCGCGTCGACAAACGATTCGCTTGTCATTTGAACCCCTCCACGAGACGCTGACGCTGAACTTTCCCGGTGGCGCCCTTTCGGCAGGCGATCGAGAAAGACGATCCGGCGCGGGATCTTGAATTGCGCGAGGCTTGGCAAGAGGAATTCGCGCAGTTCGAGCGGCGTCGCCGTCGCCCCTTCTCGCAAGACGACCGCCGCGGCGACATCCTCGCCGAGGCGCGGATGGGGCACAGCGAATGCGGCCGCCTCCGCGACATCGGGATGACGCTGCAAGGCGTCGTCGACCTCCGCGGGCGAGATTTTCTCGCCTCCTCGATTGATCATCTCGGTCTTGCGGCCATGAATGGTGAGGAAGCCGTCGCGGTCGAAGCTTCCGATATCGCCGGTCCGAAACCATCCATCGACGAAGGAGGCGCGGTTGAGTTCGGGCGCGTCGAGATAGCCCGAGGTCAGGGTCGGCCCGCCGAGCAGGATCTCGCCATGCTCGCCGGGGGAAACCTCGCGCCCGCTCTCGTCGACGATTTTGACCGCGCCCTTGGCAGGAATGCCGCATGTTCCGGGCTTGAACGGCCCGGGCGGCGGCAGGTTGGCTGAAATCTGCGCCGCTTCGCTCGAGCCATAGTGCTCAACGACCGGCACGCCCAACGTGTTCGTCAGCCCCTCCAACACTTCGCGCGTGAGCGGCGCCCCGCCGGAAACGATAAATCGCAGGCTGTGAATCGATCTGGACGTCCGAGAGCGCCTTCGTCTTGTCGAGCATGAACCGGTGAAGCGTCGGGCCGGCGGAATACCAGGTGGGCTTGAGAGCGCCGAGCCATTCGTCGACGTCCAGCGACGACGGGCTGCGCGGGAATGCAGCGCTGCCTCCGGAGATCAATGGCGCAAACACGGTCACCTTGAGGCCATGCGAATAGCAGATCGGGCTCACGCTGAGGCAGCGGTCCGCGGGCGTCAGATTGAACCACGACTGAACCCTGGCCGCCGCCGCGAGCATGTTTCCATGACTGAAGGGGATCAGCTTCGGACGGGCGGTGGTGCCTGAAGTCTGCAGGATGAAGGCGACAGAGGCGACATCAGGCTCCTCCGCCGCCGCCGCCGGGCCGAGCCCGGATGCGCTCAAACTCAGGCCGAGCTTCCCGGTTGTTTCACTGCGTGCCGCGATGACGGGAAGCCCCCGGTCCACGGCGACGTCACGCGTGGCCGAAGGGCCGTCGCCGGGCGCGATGACAGCGCGCGGCCGGAGCATCGCGAGCCTTTCGCCGATCTCCGGCGCGGTCAGTTGGGTGTCGATCGGGACCGCCGCGGCGGCGCATGCGGTCGCGACAATCGCCAGGGCCGCGTCCGGGCCGCTCGGAAGCGCGACCGCGACTCGAGCGCTGCGGTCGAAGCCGAATTCACGCAAGCGCGCCGCGGTGCGGTGAGGTAGCCTTGCAAGTCGCGGTAGGAGAGCGGCTCAAAGCCGGTCGCGACCACCGCTGGCAAGTCGGGGCGAGACGCGGCGTGTCGCAAGATCGCCGCCCCGATGTTGGCCGGATCAGACACGAGAGTTCCTGGTGATGCCGATGCCGGATTTCACTCCTCTTCCCTCGCGAACGAAGCCCGATCCTGGCGACGAGCGCCGGGCCGCCGCCGCGCTGATAGGGGAGAAATCGCAAGGTGACAACCCTTGAGCGCCCTGGGTTCAACCACGTCCGGGCGACGGGGCGATTTGCCCGCTTACGCTCGGGGCGCCGTGCGCTCAAGGCCGCCGCCGGATCCGTTGCTCACGCTCGCGACCTGAGTTAAGTCCAGGTTGCTTGGTCCGCTCTCACGCCCTATTGGGCAAATTCCATCGCCTCCCGGAACGCCGTGAGGTGGAAAATCTTGGCCTACCGTGCATCAGCCCCGACCCGACGTCTCCGTCTCCGTAATCGTTCCAGCCTTCAACATGGAGCTTTTCATCGAGGAGTGCCTGCGCTCGCTCTTCGAGCAGACAGTCGACCGCCTTGAAATCATTGTTGTCGACGATGGCTCAACCGATCGGACACGTGATATCGTCGAATCCCTCGTTCCGCCGCAAGGAAAGTCGCTCACACTGATCTCGAAGCCGAACGGCGGTCTCTCCTCGGCCAGGAACGCCGGGATGAAGGCAGCCCACGGGCGGTGGATCGGATTTGTGGACGCCGATGACTGGGTGACGACCTCGATGTACTCCGTTCTCCTTTCGGAGGCGGAAAGCGCGGGCGCCGACTTCGCGGTCGCGCGCAATCTGAGCGTAAACCTGCTGACGGGCGCCAAACAGCCATCCCACGACACCGCGAGATGGAACGCAGTTCATCGCCTCACACGGCCGCCGTGTGAACCCGCGCGATTGCCCGGATATCTTCTTGCTTGATCATTCCCCCTGCAAAAGAATTTACAATCGGGCATTCCTCGAGAGAGCAAGATTCGCCTTCGCGGACGGCCTCGTATTCGAGGATCTGATCTCGGGCTTCCAGCTCATGTGTCGGGCGAGCTCAGTCGTACTGGTTGACGAGATCGTATATTTCTATCGCGTCGGCCATCATGGACAGATAACCGCGCGCAAGGATCATTCTCTCCTTGACGTTCTGCGGGCTTTGAATTTGATCATCGACGAACTCTGGGATTATTCGGCAACCGCGGAGTTGTGGGCAAATTTCATTTGGTTCCAGGCCTGGCTTATCTTGCTTCTGGTCCCGCAGATAGCCGATGCGCACCGGCAACGACTTATTGAAGGCGTTTCAGGGATTGCTCAGAAATTTCCTGCCAGGGGCCTGACGCGGTTTCGCGAGAAGTTTCGGAGCGACACTCAAGTGTCGACCGCCGTCGAGCTTCAACTCTACGGAAATGCGAGCCTTTTTGCGGAATTCGTGCGAACTGGGGTCCCGTCAGAGCGCGCCAAGGAGGTGGCCAACTCCGGCTTTCTGCGACGGTTCTTCGCTGCGCGGGCGCAAGTGACCAGCCGTTTGGCGCGCATGTCCTCGCGACGGAGAGGGAGGAGCATGCGCCACAGCCGCGAGTTGTCGGGCCCTCCGCCAGCGCCATTTGAAAGGTCTCGCTGAGGCCAGGAGAATAGACTTGAAGCTTTTCGTTTGCGCTGTCGACGATGTCCGCCTGCTGCCGCATTTTCTCAGGCATTATGAGCGGTCTGGTGTCACGGAATTCCATGTCGCGACGCCGCAGCACTTGGCGAATTCCATAGAGAGCGTATCGCACAATTATCGCGTGATTCAATACCATGAGTTCGACGCCGTAGCCAGTTTCACCGGTGGCGCGGAGGCTGTCACCAAGATGCGGGAGATCGCGCAAAGGGCCGGAGAGTGGGTCGTCATCGTCGACCTCGATGAGTTCGTTGAATTCCCTGAGCCGGTGACCAGCCCTGTCGAAAAGGCCGAGGCCGAGAGCGCAAACATCGTTCGCGGCGTCATGTACGACCGGTTCGCCATCGATGGCCAGCTCAAGGATTTCGCCGACGATTTCGGACTTGTCCGCGCTTTTCCCCGTGAGAGCCCGTTTTAGAAAATTCGTGATGGGAGGCAACGAGATCAAAGGAGTGCTGGTCAAAGGGGACCTCAAGAGCTTCGCCGCTCACCACAAGTTCTACGACGAGTGGCCCTATTCCGAGACGCTCGAGATTTCACACTATAAGTGGAACGATCGCGCCCTCGACAGGACCAGGATGGCGCGCGACATGTGTGCGGCGGCAAACAGCCCGTGGGATTTTGACGCCGAGTTCAAGAGGGTCCTCGACCACTACGAACTGCATGGCCGGTTCGCCTGGGAAACCTTTGGCGGCGAAATCGTCGGAGGGCCGGGATACTCAAATCCCGTCCCCAGGAGCGGGCGAAGTGGATGAGCCAATTGCCGCGGCCGCTCCCGAGGG
>CAWEAT010000009.1:0-123625 GCA_963806935.1 uncultured Alphaproteobacteria bacterium | reverse complement strand
CCTCGCTCAAGGGCCATCTCACCAAGGCGGCCGGGACACCTTGCGTCACAGGCCTTGTCGCGCCGGACGAGAAGGCCGACAATCAGCTCCTGGCCGCGATCGACCTCTTGCACGGGGTGAAACACCCGGAGCCTGCGGTCAAGGCCGACGCCGCTCCGGCGAAGACCGATCCGCCTGCGGCCCGCTGCGACGGCGGCGCCGTCGGACCCTGGTCAGCCCGGCGCCGCCAAGCCGAACTGATGCAGCCGAACAGAGGCGTCGTTCGATGAGAACGGTCTCTCCTACTTGCGTGCGGGGCTATCGCCGGCGTGCTGCTGGTTGGCGCTTCGCGTGGCGCGTTGCGCGCCGCCGGGACCGGCGCCGACGAGAAGCTCGCGGTCTTCAGCGAAGTGTTCAACAAGGTGCGCGACGCCTATGTCGAGAAGCCCGATGACGAAAAATTGATCAAGTCGGCGATCGACGGCATGCTGACGTCGCTCGACCCGCATTCAAATTATTTTGATCCGAAGGCGCTGCAGGATTTCCAGAGCAGCATGAAGGGCGAGGAGTTCGGCGGCCTCGGGCTCGAAGTGATGATGGAGGGCGGCCTCGTCAAGGTGGTGAGCCCGATCGACGACACGCCCGCGGCGCGCGCCGGAATGATGTCCGGCGACCTGGTCACCCCGATCGACGACACCGCCGTCAAGGGCCTGACCTTGAAGGAGGCCGTCGACAAGATGCGCGGTCCGGCCAGTCGCCCGTAAGGCTCACATCAGCGGCACAAATCGCGACCTGAAAGAGATCACGATCGTCGCGAGATCATCCACGTCCAGTCGGTCGCGCCTACCTCGAGGGCGGCGACATCGGTATGTCCGCATCACCCAGTTCGATCAGGAAGCGTACGACGGGGTGCGCAAGGCCTTCGACCATTTCCGCTCCGATCCGGGTCATCGAAGTTGAAGGGCTATATCCTCGACCAGCGCAATAACCCGGGGGGACTTCTTGATCGGCGGTCGAGATCACCAACGCTTCGTGGACCTCGGCGACATCGTCTCGACCCGCGGCCGAACCCCCGACCAGGGGCGACCTATTCCGCCCGGCCCGGCGTCGACCTGGCGCAGGACAAGCCGCTTGTCGTCCTATCAACGGCGGCTCGGCTTCGGCGTCGGAGATCGTCTCGGGCGCGTTGCAGGATCTCGGCGGGCGACCCTGATCGGCACGCGCTCGTTCGGCAAAGGATCGGTTCCGACCGTCCTCCCGCTCGGCGAGGACGGCGCGCTCAAGCTGACGACGGCACTCTACGCGCCGTCGGGCTCGATCCAGGCCAAGGGAATCGATCCCGACATCAGAGTGCTCGAGAACATCCCGGACGATCTCAAGGGCAAAGTGTCCAGCATGGGAGAAGCCTCGCTCGCCGGTCATCTGAAGAACGCAGGTGAGGAGGAGAAGGGCTCCGACGCCTACGTGCCGCCCGATCGCGCCGAGGACCGCCATCGGAGGTCGCCGTCGAGCTTTTGCCCCCGCCAAAGCCGAGACGCTGAGAAGTCCCGATCCGCCCGCGGCCGCCGTGACCTCACAATGACCTCCGCCCGATGGCTCTCGGCCGTCGGGCTGCTGGCCGTGGCTTTGGCGGCGGCGCCGGGACTGGCGCAGGCGCAGGAGGGGTCGGGCTGCGGCGGCTTTAAGTGGCCGCTGAAGCCCAGCGCGCCGCACTGATCCGCGCCGACAAGCCGTCCTTCGCCAATGGCGGGGCGCTTTTCCTTGAATGTCGCGACCACGCTCGAGCTTCGGCCGCTCGCCAGCGCCGGGCTGCCAAAGGCGCCGGAGCGGGCGCCGAAATCGACGCCGGCGTTCGCCGGCCATTTCACCCTCGCCGCGCCGGCCAAACCGGGATGTACAGGATCACGAACTCCCTGGGCGGCTGGGTCGACGTCCTCGACGGCGACGCCTACCTGCATCCCAAGGCCTTCAGCGGCGCGACCGGGTGCGAAGGCGCGCGCAAGAGCGTCAAGTTCGACCTGCCTTCCCGCCCACTTCCACTCCAGTTCAGCGGCGTCGGCGGCGACCGGATTTCGGTCATCGTCTCGCCGGAGCAATAGCGTCCCTTTTCCCTGCGCCGCCGCGCCGCGGCTACAGTCAATGCCGGAAGTGACGCATCCCGGTAAACACCATCGCCACGCCCGCTTCGTCGGCGGCGGCGATCACTTCCGCGTCGCGCACCGAACCGCCCGGCTGGATCACCGCGGTTGCGCCGGCTTCGATCGTGGCGATGAGGCCGTCGGTGAACGGAAAGTATGCGTCGGAAGCCACGACCAAGCCTCGGGTTCGCGGCTCCGGCCAACCCGCGACCGCAGCTGCCTCCTCGGCCTTGCGCGCGGCGAGACGCGCGGAATCGACCCGCGACATCTGCCCGGCGCCGATCCCCACGGTCGCCCCGTCCCGTGCGTAGACGATCGCGTTCGACTTCACGTGCTTGGCGACCCGCCAGGCGAACTTGAGGTCCGCCAGTTCGCTTGAAGTCGGCGCGCGTTTGGTCACGACCTTGAGCGCCTGGTCGTTCAGCACGCCGCTGTCGCGATCCTGGACGAGCAGCCCGCCCGCGACCGAGCGCACGGCAAGCGTCGGCATACGCGGGTCGGGCAGCGCGCCGGCGATCAGGAGCCTAAGATTTTTCTTCGCGGCGACGATCATGAGCGCCTCTTCATCCGCCTCCGGCGCGATGATCACCTCGGTGAAGATCTCGACGATCTTGCGCGCGCTTGACCCGTCGAGCCGCCGATTGAGCGCGATGACGCCGCCGAAGGCCGAAACAGGATCGCAGGCCAGGGCCTTCTCGTAGGCCTCGGCAAGCGTTGCGCCGAGCCCGACGCCGCATGGGTTGGCGTGCTTGATGATCGCCACTGCGGCGCTCTCGGCGGGATCGAATTCGGCCACAAGCTCGTAGGCCGCATCGGTGTCGTTGATGTTGTTGTAGGAGAGCTCCTTGCCCTGGACCTGGCGCGCGGCCGCGACGCCGGCGCGGGTCTCGGCGGTCAGGTAAAGCGCCGCGCGCTGATGCGGGTTCTCGCCATAGCGAAGCGCGCCGAAGCTTTGATGCAGGACGCCGCCGAAGGCGCGCCACTTCGGCGCTGTTTCGTGAACCTCGCGCGCGAGCCAGTTGGAGATCGCGGCGTCGTAGACCGCGGTCCGGGCGTAGGCCTTCTGCGCCATCCGGCGGCGGAAGGCGAGGCTGGTCGACCCGGCGTGCCGCCGCAATTCCTCGATCAGCGCGGGATAATCGTCGACATCGACGATCACGACCACGTCGTCGTGGTTCTTGGCCCCGGCGCGGATCATCGCCGGGCCGCCGATGTCGATATTCTCGATCCTGTCCTCGAACGAGGCGCCTCCGCGCAGCGTAGCCTCGAACGGATAGAGATTGACGACCAGGAGGTCGATCGGCGTGATGTCGTTGGCGATCATCGCCGCCTGATGGGCCGGCTCGGAGCGGATCGCGAGCAGGCCGCCATGCACGCGCGGATGAAGCGTCTTGAGTCGCCCGTCCATCATCTCGGGGAAGCCGGTGATCTGCGCCACGTCGACGACCGCAAGGCCGGCGCCGCTAAGCGCCGCGGCGGTGCCGCCGGTCGAGAGGAGCTCGATCCCGCCTTCGGCGAGCGCGCGCCCGAGATCGACCAGGCCCGACTTGTCGGAAACGGAAAGGAGCGCCCGCCCGACCCTGACGATATCGGTTGCCATCGGCGAGTGCCCCGCTGCCTTGTGTGACGAGTTTTGTTGCGGTGCAATAGCATGGCGGGAACCGCTCAGGAACCATCGCCGGAACAGAAATTAACTCACCCAAACGTTACGCTCTCGGGCATTGTCCCGGCGCGGCCGTTTCCTACGTTAAGGCCACGGTTTCGAAAATCAACCCGGTTTTGAGGAACCTCCGATGGTCAAGACAATCGCTTTGATCGCCTTTGGCGCGACGCTCGCGCTAGCGCCGGCTGCGGCTCTCGCCGAGCAGGGCACGTCTTCGTCTTATGGCAGTGTCGGTGGGGGCCGCATATCCCTACCCAGGCGCTGACGCCGTTCGATCGCTCGTGGATCACGCCAATCAGTCGAAGTACCAGGCCCAGGACAGCGCGGAATGGCTGCGCCAGCACGGCAAGAGCCCGTTTCAATTCTGACGCCGCCACGGAATTGGGCGCGGGCCGGTGAAACTTTCGCCGCCCGCGCCCGTATTTCAAAGGACAGGGCCGAATACTCGACCCTGGGTCGGTGTTGTCGACTGGATGGGCGACCCGCTTCCCCTCCGGCGACGCATGGAAAAAGAGCGAATGTTGAAAACCGTTGCAATCCTGAGCCGGCGCCGGTCTTGCCCTTCTTCCGGCGGCGGCTCTGGCCCAGCAGGGGACCTCGTCCTCCTACGGCACTGTCGGCTGGGGCCCGGTGGTTCCGACGCAGTCGCTCACCAACAAACAGCGCGCCTGGAATCACGACAACCAGGCCAGGTACCAGTCTGAAGACGCAGCCGAATATCTGCGCCAGCATGGCAAAGGCCTGTTTCCGTTCTTCTGACCGGCCGAGACCTCCCGCTCGCTATCCTGCCTTGATCAGCCGGGCCGCGAAAAACCCGTCCAGCCCCGAGCGCCTCGGATTGTCGCCCCAGAGAAAGCAGGGCAGCGTGCGCATGTCTCCCTGAGGCGTCACGCACTCGGCGAGGCCGCCGATCTCCTCCGCCGCGATGGGCAGACGCCGCACGTCGGGATTGCGGCGCAGGACCGCGGCGATCTGCGCTTCGCCCTCCTCGGGCTCAAGCGAGCATACGCAATAGACAATCGCGCCGCCTGGCCGCGTCAGTGCGATCGCCTTGTCGATGAGCTGGGCCTGCAGCCTGACCAGCGGGGAAAGATCTCCCGGCCGCTTGATCCACGCGACGTCGGGATGGCGGCGGATGGTGCCGGTCGCGGTGCAGGGCGCGTCCAGGAGCGCAGCGTCGAACGGCGGCGCGTCGAAAGAAAGCGCGTCGGCGACCACGATCTCGGAGGCAAGGCGCAGGCGCTCGAAATTGGCGGCGAGCAGCTTGAGCCTTTCGGCCGAGCGATCGACCGTCGTCACCTCGGCTCCCGCCGCGGCAAGCTCGGCCGCCTTTCCGCCCGGCGCGGCGCAGAGATCGACAATCCGCATGTCCGCGCCGGGCCGAAGAAGCCGCGCCGGCAGCGCCGCCGCGGCGTCCTGCACCCACCATTCGCCCGCGCCATAGCCTTCGAGCTCGGCGACGGCCTGATGGGTGTCAAGGCGCACCGATCCGGTCGGAAGCACAATTCCGCCGAGGCGCTCCGCCCAGCCGGCAGGGTCGCTCTTGACGCTGATGTCGAGGGTCGGCTCACAATTATGCGCCGCGGCGATGGCGCGCGCGGTGCTCTCGCCGTAAGTCGCGCGCCAGCGCTGGGCGAGCCAGGCGGGGGTATCGTCGTCGAGCGGATCGGAGCTCGAAAGGATCAGCTCGCGGTCGCGGGCGATCGCGCGCAGCACCGCGTTGGCGAGCGCCGCGAACGGGGCGCTGGCCGGATCGGCGCGCGTCGCCTTGACGGCGAGGTCGACCGCCGCATGATCGGGGATATCGAGAAACAGGATCTGCGCCGCGGCCACGATCAGCACCCATTCGAGGGCGCCGCCGCGCTTCGGCATCCCCCTTTCCATCCGCCGCGCCAACGCCTTGCGGATCGTGCCGAGCCGGCGCAGCGCAACGGTCGCGATCGACCGCGCAAGCGCCCGGTCGCGAGGGTCGAGTCCGCCCGCGCGCAGCGAAAGGTCGGCGGCGAGCCGCTCCTCGAGCGGGCGTGCAAGCGTCAGCGCTTCGGCGACCGCGCGCGCCGCCGCGACCCGCGCCGCCATGCCCGGCGGCTGAGGCGCCGGCGTCTCGGGACGCCCGGCGTGAAACCCGCGCGACTGACGCGCCAATCGACCCTCGATTCGAATCAAAATTGCCGGCCGCCCATACTCAGTCTATACGCGAAATCCGCCGCGGGCTTGCGTCAGGCTGGCGGCGGAAGGCGAGGCCGGGCGCGGCCGACATTTTCCCGCGAACGGAAGCCGGACGCGAGCACAGTCATGAACGCCAAGGCGCCCGATCCGCCCGCCCTTCGCCGGCCGACGTCCCGGCCCTCCCTCGCGGCTTGCCGCCGGCGGCGCATCGCGCGCTCGAGGAAGCAGCGGCGCGGCGCGCCGAACCCAAGCCGGCGAGCCCGCGCGAATTCAATGGCCGTGGAGGCCCCGATCCCGTCCGCTACGGCGACTGGGAGGTGAAGGGCCTGGCGAGCGACTTCTAGAGCGCGATTTGGTTAGGCTGAAGCATATCCTGCGTTGGTGAAGTAGTTTGCGCATTCGGTGGAGGTGAAGCAATCGAGCAAGGCGCCGATGGTTCGCCATGTGTCTTCGGTTGTGCGGGCGTCGGCCTTGCGTAGAAGGGTCTTCATTTTGGCGAAGGCCTGCTCGATCGGATTGAGGTCGGGCGAGTAGGCTGGCAGGAAGAAGAGCTTGGCTCCGGCCGCGCGGATGGCTCGGCGCACCGCGCGGCTCTTATGGCTGCCGAGGTTGTCCATGACGACGATGTCGCCTTGCGCCAGGATGGGCGCGAGAACCTGCTCGACATAGGCGCGGAAGCTTTCGCCGTTGATTGGACCGTCGATGACGCAGGGCGCGGTCAATCGGTCGCAACGCAACGCTGCCAGGAACGTCAAGGTCCGCCATTTGCCGAACGGCGCCTTGGCGACGAGGCGTTGGCCTCTGGCGCACCGGCCATGCGTGCGGGTCATGTTGGTCTTGGCCCAGGTCTCGTCGATGAAGACAAGCCGCTTCGGATCGATTGCGGCCTGACGCGCCTTCCATCGCTCACGCCGCCTGGCGACGTCCGGCCGGTCCTGCTCGGAGGCGCGAAGGCTTTTTTTTGAACGTCACGCCCTCGTGGTGAAGAAAGTTCCAAAGGGCGAAGTAGCTGACCGCCAGGCCGCGATCGGCCAGCTCTTTGAGCAGAGCCCGCAGCGTCAGATCGGGCTTCTCAGCGATCCGCGCCAGAACCCAGTCCCGCTCACGCGCAACAAGGTAGGGCCGCCGCCCACCCATCCTTAGCGCGGCCGGGCTGCCCACAGCGCGGTGGCGCTGAGACCACTTCACGACGCTCGCGACGCTGACCATGAACGTCTTGGCCACCGATCGGCAGGACTGGCCCGCCGCAACAGCCCCAACCACCCGCTCCCGCAGATCCAAAGAGTAGGCTCGCGCCATCCCTGCTGGCCTCCAATCCAGTCAGCAGTTTGAATCTGACTCGCGCCCCTTTGGGAATCTGGAGGGTTATGTGAGGTCGCTGGGGCGCGGGTTGGGCGTCGCGAATGGCGACCTCACATAAGCCGGATTGAACGAAGCCGCGGTCGGGATGAGGCGCTATGGGTGAAGCGCGCTGGCGGTCTGACGCCATATGGCGAACGAGAGGTCCGCGGACCGGTTCGGCGAAGTCGTTGAGCCCGACGATTGCGAGGATAAAGCTGAACCATGGTCGAGAATGGCTAGACGTGGGCGTTGTCGGCGCGCGAACGGCTTCGAAAATGAGCTTCAAGGCGAGCGGTCGCAGCGACGCTCCGCGAGATGGGTGTCCGAGTTGGGAGAACTGAGAAGATCGCATACGCGGAGCGGCGGGTGCGTTATTGTCATGACGTGTCGCAGCGAAAGGCGCCGGCGGGCCGGGGCGCGACGGTTTCAATGCGGCGCATGAAGCCCCCGCAATCTGGGCAGCGCATGAAGGCGTCGCGAACGGTGTCGGCTTCTGGGTCGCCGCACGGCGCCTTCTCCGGATCGACCTGCTCCTGCGGCTTGGACGCGACGTGGAGCAGGTCTCGCACATATGCGAGCTTTTCGCCGCGCTCGCCTTTGGCGAGGAAACCGTAGTGACGAATGCGATGCAAGCCGTCGGGTAGGACGTGGAGGAGAAAACGTCGGATGAACTCGTGCGGGGCGAGGCGCATGATGCGGCTGCGGCCGCCGCGGCGATAATCCTTGTAGACGAACGCCACTTCATTGTCGTCGACGGCGACAAGCCTCGAATTGGCGATCGCCGTGCGATGGGTGTAGCGGGCGAGATAGGCGAGCACGCGCGCGGGTCCGCCGAACGGCGGCTTGGCGTAGACGACGAACGGGCTCTGCCGCAGCGCGCGCATGCGGGCTTTGAAGGCCTCCGGCTCGGCGAGCCGGGCCAGTTCGCCGAAGAAGCTCGACTCTCCTTTCTCGGACTCGGCTTTGAGGCCGTCGAGGAACAGGCGGCGGAACGCCTTCGACAACGCATGGACGGAGAGCAGGAAGTTCGGTTTGGCTTCGACCCAGCGCCTGTTGTCGAGGGCGACGCCGCCGCCGGGAACCAGGCAATGGACGTGGGGATGGTGGGTCAGCGTCTGTCCCCAGGTGTGCAAAACGGCGATCAGGCCGATCCTGGCTCCGAGGCGTTTGGCGGCGAGGACGCTGAGCGCCTGCGCCGCGGCGCGCATCAAGAGGCCATAGACGGTCCGCTTGTTCTGGAAGGCGATCTCGGCCGCCGCCGACGGCAAGGTGAACACGACATGGAAATAGGGAACCGGCAGCAGCTCGGCTTGGCGGGCGGCGAGCCACTTCACCCGCGCCGCGCCTTGGCATTTTGGACAATGGCGGTTGCGGCAGGAGTTGTAGGCGATGCGCGTGAGGCCGCAATCGTCGCAGCGTTCGACGTGACCGCCCAGCGCCGCCGTGCGGCAGGCCGCGATCGCCGCCGACACGCGCCGTTCGACGCGCCCGAGATGTCCGGCGTTCAATTGAGCATAGGTCTCGCCGTGGCGGCGAAAGACGTCGGCCAGTTCGAACGCCGGCCGCGCCGTCACCGACTATCCCGGCGGCGTCACGTTCAGCGAGAGCCGATCCAAGGGGCTTGCGGTATTGCCAATGAGCTGCGTGGAGACGCGCGTGTAGCGTGCTGTCGTCGACAGATTCTCGTGACCGAGCAACACCTGGATGATGCGGATGTCGACGCCGCTTTCCAGCAGATGGGTGGCGAAGCTGTGCCGCAGCACATGCACGCTCACTCGCTTGTCGAGCCCCGCCGCGGCCGTCGCTGATCGGCAGGCGGCATGCAACACCGTCGGGTCGATCGGCGTATCGGAGGTGCGGCTCGGAAACAGGAACAGCGGCGGCCGCGCCAGCCGCCAATAGCTGCGCAGGATGCCGAGCAGGGCCTCGGAGAGCATGACATAGCGCTCCTTGCCGCCCTTCCCGTGTTCGATCCGCATCACCATGCGCTGGTTGTCGATATCGCGGACCTTCAGCGCCGCCACTTCGGAAACCCGCAATCCCGCTGCATAGGCCGTCGTCAGCGCGACGCGCGCCTTCAGGCTCGAAACCGACTCCAGGAACCGCACGACCTCGTCGGCGCTGAGCACCACGGGAAGCTTGCGCGGTTCGCGGGCGTAAGCGATCCGCTCCGGGATCGTCTGTTCGCCGAGCGTCACGCCGTAGAAGAAGCGCAAGGCGCAGACGGCCTGGTTCAGCGACGCCCACGCGACGCCCTTCGAAGCCAGATGCACCTGATAGGCCCGAACATCCTCCAAGCCGAGTCGATCGGGCGAGCGGCCAAAATACTGGCTGAACTTCGAGACCGCGTGGACGTAGGATTGCTGTGTCGCCGGGGACAGATTGCGGATCGTCATGTCCTCGATCATCCGGCGGCGCAGAGGGCTCATCTGGGCCATCTGAAAACTCCTGTCTGAGAGTGGGTTGCTACACCCCATCCTCTCAGGCAGGAGGAACTTCAAACCACCCGGCCGCCTCCAGCCCCGCCGCCGATTCCGCCGCGGTAGCGGCTTCGTTCAATCCCCTCGATTCAGTCAATCCCGATCGCGCTCTAGAGCAGATCGCCTTTGGGTCGAACCGTGGCCCGTCATTGCGAGCGAAGCGAAGCAATCCACGAATTGCAGAGAGCCCTTCGCGCCCTGGATTGCTTCGTCGTTGCACTCCTCGCAATGACGAAGCCATCTGAAGGCAACGCGCGCTAGACGCGGGCCAGGCGCCGTGCCCCGTTGGTCTTTGGCTTGTGCGGCTTGGCGGTGGCATCGGTTTCGGCGATGAACTCGCGAATCCGCGGCGCAATCTCTTTGCGAAAGCGGGAGCCGTTGAAGACGCCGTAGTGGCCGACCCCCTCGGCCAGGTGATAGTGCTTCCTCGAGTTCGGGAATATTGACGCATAATTCATTGGCGGCGCAGGTCTGGCCGACCCCGGAGATGTCGTCCTTCTCGCCTTCCACGCTCAAGAGGCCGGCCTTGCGGATCGCCGTCAGGTCGACGCGGCGGCCGCGATGGGTCATCTCGCCCTTCGGCAGCGCGTGGCGCACGAACACCGTCTCGACGGTCTGCATGTAATACTCGGCGGCAAGATCCATCACCGCCATATATTCGTCGTAGAACTCGCGGTGCTTTTCCGCCGAATCGCCGTCGCCGGACACCAGATGGTTGAACATGTCGAAGTGCGCGCTGACATGGCGGTCGAGATTCATCGCCATGAAGCCGGAGAGCTGGAGAAAGCCCGGATAGACCTCCCGCCCGAAGCCCGGATAGGGGAACGGCACGGTATGCAGGCAGTTGCGTCGGAACCATTCGACGCCGCGCTTCTCGGCGAGCTTGTTGACCTCGGTCGGACTGCGTCTCGTGTCGACCGGACCGCCCATCAGGGTCATGCTGGCGGGGGCGTTGCCGTCGCCGGCGGCCTCCATCAGCGCCGCCGCCGCCAGCAGCGGCACCGACGGCTGGCAAACCCCGATCGTGTGGACGCCCGGGCCGAGATGAGCCAGCGCCTCGCGCAGGTAGTCGATATAGTCGTCAAGATCGAAGGAGCCGACCGCGAGCGGGACCATCCGCGCGTCCGCCCAGTCGGTGATATAGACATCGAAATGGGGGAGAAACGCTTCGACCGTCCCCCGAAGCAAAGTCGCATAGTGGCCGGACATCGGCGCGACGATCAGGAGCTTGGGCTGATGGACTCCGCGGGGAAACTCGGGGCGGACGAAGCGGAGCAGATTGCAGAACGGCCTCGCCCAGACGACGTCCTCGAGGACCGGAGTGACGGCGCCATCGACCCTGATTTCGTCGAGCCCGAAGGTCGGCTTGCCATAGCGGCGCGTCATCCGTTCGAACAGCTCCGCGCCGGCGGAGATGTTCTTGCCGAGCGGCGTATTGGAGAGCGGATTCAGGGATTACGAAAGACGAAATGGGCCGCGTCCGACACGGCGCGCGCCGGCGCCAGAGCGGCATGAGCCATCTCGTAGAGCTGATAGGGATAACTTGGAGACATAAAGCTGGACCGGTTACCGAAGAGGCGCGAACGAATCCTCTAACATGCCAGCCTATCGCTGCATTGAATTATATCAAATAGGTCTAAAGGATAAGTCCACAAGAAGCGTAATCCCGCCGCGCGCGATCGTCGCGCGGATTGTTCCGGTTGCGCGGCGCCTTCGTCGCCCTACGGCGCCTGCTGATTTTCAGTAAACCCACGCCGTGGGGGCAGGCCCGTCGCCCGCCCTTCAACCATTCGCGCGACCCGTTGCGAGCGGATCAGGCCCCGGCCTGGCTCTTCACCTGGACGCCGGCGTCAGCGAGGACGGCCGCGAGCTCGCCCGACTGGAACATCTCGCGCGTGATGTCGCACCCGCCGATGAATTCGCCCTTGACGTAGAGCTGGGGAATTGTCGGCCAGTTAGCGAATTCCTTGATTCCTTGACGAATGTCCGCATCCTCGAGCACGTTGACGCCGACCACCGGCGCGCCAAGATAGTCCAGGATCTGGATCACCTGGCCGGAGAAGCCGCATTGCGGGAATTCCGGCGTTCCCTTCATGAACAGCACGACCGGGTTTTCCGAGATCACCTTCTCGATACGTTCGCGAGCATTCGACATGGAGCAAATCCTCATTCGAGCGGGAATCAAGATCCCGCCGTCTTCACGCCGCTTGATATAGCGCGCCGAGGCGTTCGCCGCCAGCGGGAGGCCTGACAAAAAACTTGAACGGAGAGACACAAAAGCCGTTTTGCGAAATGAACGGGCGCGAGCGTCGCCCGATCAAGCGACGGCGACGCCCTCGATTTCGATTTTCCAAGCCGGGTTGGCGAGGCCTCCGACGATCAGTGTGCTCGCGGGCTTGCGGTCGCCAAGCGCTTTGCTGCGCGCCTCGCGGGCGACGGCGACGTCACCGCCGTTCGGCAGGATGGTGGTGACCTTGACGAGGTTGTCGAAGGTCATGCCGGCAGCCTTCAGCTGCGCTTCGAGATTTTGCCACGCAAGGCGGCTCTGCTCGGCGATGTCGTCGGGGAGCGTGCCGTCCATCCTCTGGCCGATCTGTCCGCTGATATAGAGTGTTCGGTTGGCGCCCGAGACTTCGACTGCCTGCGTATAGGCGGCGACAGGACGGTACGCGTCAGAAGCATTGAGGTCGCGGCGCTGCATGGGGCTCCCTTCTGCTCGTTTGGCTCCAAGCGGGTCGGCAGGGCGCTTAGTCGATATTCTTCTCAAATCGTTGCTGCAGGCCCTTGTGGGCCGTCTCGTTGCGTCGAACCATGAGCGCGATGGCTGCCTCCGTAGCCTTGTCGGGATGGCCGCCATCGAACGGCGGCGCCGGGTCGTACTCGATCCCAAGCTGAATAGCCTGCGCAACTTCCGATCCCGCGAGTTCGGCGACCATGCGGAACGCGAAGTCAATTCCCGAAGTGACGCCGCCTGAGGTCAAGAGATTGCCGTCACGCACGATCCGCCCTTTTTCATGCGTCGCGCCAATCAACGGCAACAGGTCCACATAGGCCCAGTGCGTGGTGGCCCGACGCCCCTTCAGCAATCCTGCGGCGCCGAGAACAAAGGCGCCCATGCAGACGGAGGTGACATATTGGGCGCGCGCGCTTTGCTTGCGAACGAAGTCAACCGTCTCGTCGTCGGCAATCGCCCTCACGACGCCCGGGCCGCCGGGCACGCAAATGACATCGAGCTGCGGACAAGACTCGAAGACGCAAGTTGGCATGATTCCGAGACCGCGGTCGCTTAGCACCGGTTGCATCGACTTGGCGACAACGTGGGTTCGCGAATGTGCGAAAGCGCTGGGAACCGAGAGGGACGGAGGGGTCCCCAAGCGGCTCAAGACTTCAAACGGGCCGGTGAAGTCTAACTGCGTTAGGTCGGGGAAGATCACGAAGCCAATGTTGAAATCTGACATGGCCCTCCTCCTCCGCTGGGGGGCGGCGGTCAGCCGCCGGTCGTGTTCATGTGACGCTCGGTCGCCGGCGCCGACGAGCGCGCGATGACGAAATCGTGGCCCTTGGGCTTGCGCGCGATCGCCGCCCGGATCGCGGCGAGAAGCGGCGCGTCCGACGTCGAGCGGCGGAGCGGCTCGCGCAAATCGGCCGCGTCCTCCTGGCCGAGGCACATGTAAAGCGTGCCGGTGCAGGTGACCCGCACCCGGTTGCAGCTCTCGCAGAAATTATGGGTCAGAGGGGTGATGAAACCAACGCGCCCCCCGGTCTGCTTGACGTCGTAATAGCGCGCCGGACCGCCGGTCGCGTAAGCCGAAGGGGTGAGCGAAAGCGAGCTTTCCAGACGGGCGCGCAACTCGGTCAGAGGCAGGAACTGGTCGGCCCGGTCGCGCTCCATCGCGCCGAGCGGCATGACCTCGATGAAGGTGAGGTCGTATCCGCGCCCATGCGCCCACTCGACGAGGCTCAAGGCCTCGTCGTCGTTGAAGCCCTTCAAGGCGACGGTGTTGATCTTGACCTTGAGCCCCGCCGCCGACGCGGCGTCGACGCCCGCGAGCACGTCGCTGAGATCGCCCCAGCGGGTCACCTGGCGAAACTTCTCCGGGTCGAGCGTATCGAGCGAGACGTTGATGCGCTCGACGCCGCAATCGACGAGCTCATGCGCAAACCGGGCGAGCTGGGAGCCGTTGGTGGTCAGAGTGACCTCGTCGAGCGCGCCTGCGGCAAGATGGCGGGAAAGGCCGCGGAACAGCGACATCACATTGCGCCTGACCAGCGGCTCGCCGCCGGTGATGCGGATCTTTCGCGCGCCGAGGCCAACGAAGGCCGAGCACAGCCGATCGAGCTCCTCGAGCGACAGCACGTCCCGCTTCGGCAGGAAATTCATGTCCTCGGACATGCAGTAGACGCAGCGATAATCGCAGCGGTCGGTGACCGACACGCGCACATACGCGATCGCGCGGCCGAACGGGTCGACGAGAGGCTGGACGGCGGGACGCGCGTGAGCGTTCATCGCTGAGACATATAGCGGCCCAGCCGCCCAAAACAAAGGCGCCCGGGATGGGTCACTTGATTTTGGCTTTCTGACGGCTGAGCCCGCATTCCCGATCGGTCCGGGCGCGGAAGCCAAGCGCATGCACCGCAAGTTAAGTTTGGCGTCATCAGACTGCCTCTTTGGCTTGATAGCCAGAAAAAAGCCACGGCGTCAGACGAGACACGCGACACCTCGGTGCTCGGTGTGCGGCCGTTGAGATAGGACGCTTCGGCGCGTTCTCCGCCAGCGTAAATTTCGCCGTGTCATTGCGAAGTCTTTGAATATCGGTGATAGTCTTGCGTGCCTGGCGAGAAGAGGCAGGGACCGCCCGGATCAGCGCGCGACCGTTTGCGAGGTCGCCCGTTCTTTGGACGCTGATGCGGCGCTCCGCTTCGCGCAAGCGCCGCTCGAGTCGGCCAAGGGGGCCTAGTGGGCGACCTCGAATTGTCGAGAAAGGGCGATTCCGCGTTCCTCTACGCGGTCGCGGATGACATCGATCTGCTCTCGACGGTCAAGCCACGGGGAGATCGCGCTGCGGATCGTCGACTTGAATTCGCCGCGTCCGCCTCCATAGGTGACGCGCGCGGCGCAGGGGGCTTCCTGCTTCTCTGGCGTTCCATATCTGCGGATATAGTCGGCGAAATTGACCGCGCCTTCGCTTACATTCAACAATGTGTCGGCTGGAGCCCCTTCGGCGTAGACTACATCGTGACTTTCAAGTTTGATGTGGAAGAACTCCAGTTCGTCGTAATCGCGCTCATCTCGGACAATCGACGTGCCGTTGATCAGGTCCCCCACGCGCACCAACAGACCATCGATGAATAAGGAATGTCCTCCCGTCACGTAGAGATCCGCGTACGGAACATCTGGAGCCAGCGCCGAGCGAGAAATCCGGATCGGCAGCACATCCTTCACCCAGGGTTTTGACGGATCGCTCTTCTTGATGGGATAGCGTGCGATCCACTGGATAGGGCGCAGTCCGCCGAACACTGTCGGCAGCAAATCGCCGATCCCGAGGTCTTCGATCTTGCGCTCGCCCTCGGCGGTTCGGATCTTCGTCCCCTTCAAGAAACAGTTACAAGCAAAATTGCGGGCGGCGGGAGTGTTACAAACAACCGACAAGTTTGCCGCATGAGCCCGCGCCACAGCCGAAGACGCCAAAATGGCGCCCATTTTCATGAGGTTGCGGCGGGTCCGTTGCAGGCCCGGGTCTGAATTTTCCATTTCGCTTGTCCCCACGCTCGGGCACTTTTGAACCGTTATACCGGGCAACTCCGTCTGTCACTTCAAATCTACGCAAATAGGTAGAAATACCCGGTGATCCATGAGCTCGCTTGGCGCGCTGACTCGTTAGCTGCAGTGCGGCGGTCTGGGCCTCAGCCTCACGTCCGGCCCACCTCCAGAGAGGTGGCAGCCTTCGTGCGCGATGGCTGTCAGCGAGCTTCTCAGTTCGTTTCGCGATCGCCCCAGCCGCCCCTGCAGCTGCGATTGCTTTCGCCATGCCCACGAATGCCGGTCTTATCTTTGACGCCGACTTGAGAGAAGAGCGAGGGGTTCCAAGCCCCGCCGCCTCGGCCCGCGACTTCAGCTTAACGTCGACGCCGGTCCGTCGAGGCGGCAACGACGCGTCAGATGATGACCCTCAGCGCGTCACGACGACCCGCGCGCCGACCCTTGCCCGTTCGTACAGGTCGATGACGTCCTGGTTGGTCATCCTGATGCAACCTGACGAAACCGCCTGGCCGATCGTGTCGGGCTCGTTCGAACCGTGAATTCGGTAGAGCGTGCCGGCAAGATACATCGCGCGCGCCCCGAGCGGATTATCGACGCCCCCCTCCATGTGCCGGGGGAGGTCCGGCCGGCGCCTGAGCATCTGGGCCGGCGGCGTCCAGTCCGGCCATTCCCGCTTGTAGCCGATACGGGTGACGCCGGCCCAGGTGAAGCCTGGCCGCCCGACGCCGACGCCGTATCTGAGCGCCTGGTGATCAGGCAGCACAAGATAAAGGCGACGCTCCGAGGTGCGGATGATGATGGTCCCCGGCGCCTCCCGGCCGTCGAACCGCACGGTTTCGCGCGGGATCGGAGTGGCGACCGGCTGGAGCTGCGAATTGAGCGCGTTGGCGAATGCAGGCGCCGCTCCGGCGCTTAGAACGAGACCGGCCCAGACGGCGGCGTGGACCAGATAGCGGCGCATGATTTCCCCCATGAAAGCGCGACGTCAAAAAAACGCGCGACGGACGGCCGGGCTCCGGCTCGATTCGGCGCGCGTGTGCAATTATTGCGGGAAAAAGTTTCCATGCAATGCACGGCCCCGGAGTGCGAGTCACGAATCCGTCAATTGCGTCGGATTGTGGCGAAGAAGACACAATGCGGCCGGCGGCGCAGGCGCTCCCGATGACGACGGCAAGGGGAGCGGCCACTTGAGCTCTTTTTTCGAATTTCCTTTTGGAAAATTCGAACTCGTGGTAGCTTAGCATCCGTCGCCGAATGGGGCCGGCCAGCGCCGAAGGCCGAAGGCCGAGAAAGGAGCAAGAAGATTTTTGCCATCGGACGAGTTCGCCGCAACCCCTTGAAAAGGCTCGATCCCGCCAAGGAGATCCAAGGCGATCAAAGCCTTTTCCTTTGATCGGTTTTGCTCGGACGTGGCTCGGCTTGGCAGGATTTGGCTATCTATGGAATTGGCTTTGCGAAAAGACGAGAAGAATGAGCGGAGGACGGTTCTGGCAAGGAGATGCTTTGCGCGGGCGATACTCGCCCGCCGCCGGCGGCAGTGAGTCAATCGCACTTTCGCCGCAGGACGGTATGGCCCTTTTGCCCGTTAATGGTTAAACGGTCTGCTTCGCATAGGGGCGGATATCGCCGAACAGAAGAGACGGGCCTCTGTTATGACCGAACACATACGTGAAAAGCTGGTCGCCGCGAACGACATCGACGCAGCGCTCGAGGAGAGCCTGACGACTGTTTGGGACGCCAAGGTCTACTCATGGGACAACTCCAAATATCCTTTCAATGAGTGGATACTGAACCGCATCCGCGGAATGGGTTACAAGCTCGACGATCTAAGCTACCTGCACGAGAGCGTTCCGCTCAACGAGACCTACAAGGTCACCAAACAGCTCTGCGCCGATACCAATCTGCCCGAGTTCCGCCGGATGCTGAACCGCTTCGTCCGTGATGAGATCGTGCCTCAAGGCAAGTTGCGGCTTCCGGTCGCGGTGCAGCGGTTCATGAATGTCCGCATCATGCTGCCGACCACCCCGGAACTGTTCTTCCCGTTCCACACCGGCTTGCTCTACGGCCACGGCATTGCTTCGCGCAGCATCTGGATGCCCTTCTGCGACGTGACCAGGGACGAGGACAAAAGCCGGTCGATGCAGATCCTCAGCATCAAGAAATCGCGCGAATTGATCCAGCAGGCGATCGACAAGCGCCTCAGCATGGACGAAATGACCGAGCTTTTCGGCAAGGAAAGCTGGCAGATCAAGGCCGGGCCGGGGAGCGCCTGCTTCTTCACCCAGGAGAACATCCACGGCTCGGGCAGGCCCAACACCAGCGGCAAGACCCGCGTCAGCATGGACTTCCGCGTCGCCGAGGGGATCTACGGCGACTATCTCGGCCGCAAGATTCCAGCCGGCTATTTCCATCTCATCCCCGACACCGAGGAAGAAGAGGAGACGCTCGCCGCCCACCCGCGCCGCGCGGACGCTTTCTTCAACGGCAAAAACAATATTTTCTACGTAGCCAACAACACGGCCTCGACTTACGGAATACCGGTGCACCTGCAGCGCTACATGCTGGTCGATTATTGCAAGAAGAAAAATCTAGAGTTCGACTACGAGCTGTTCGATCTTGAAGACATGACGCATTTGCCGACGCTGAAATACCTCGTGACGCAGCGCGAGTGCAACATCGTGATGTACAGCATCTTCGCGCTGCCGGAGGATGAAGCCTATCGCAACCAATTGCTGGAGAAGGCGGTCGAGCGAGGCTGCATTATTCATTTCGTCAATGAAGATTTGCAGTTGGGCGGCAGAGACGATCTCACGACGATCAAGAAGTACCTTGAGTTCTCGAAATACGGCAAGTCCCGCTTGCCGATCGGATTGCCGCTCACCGCGTCGAGCAAGATGTTCTTTGACAAATGGGCGGGATCGCTGGCGGAGTTCGGGTAGACGTTGCTCGATTTGGCGAATGGGTAGCAAGGATCCGTTCTACTTCGGCAACGCCGAGGCCGATCAGGTGCGCGGCGCCGGGTGGTTCGTCGGCCAGTTCATTC
This sequence comes from uncultured Alphaproteobacteria bacterium, assembly GCA_963806935.1. GTDB lineage: Bacteria > Pseudomonadota > Alphaproteobacteria > Rhizobiales > Beijerinckiaceae > Roseiarcus. The sequence continues at coordinate 105,051 of CAWEAT010000009.1, read as the reverse complement.
CAGCCGAGCTTGGCCTGCGGCATCAGACGGATGTCGAACTGAAGTGGGGGATCCACCCCGACGGAGAAAAGCGGCCTCAGCCTTGGGCCAACAAGAACGGCACAACCATCTCCGTGCTTGTCGAAGGCAGCCTGAAGTTGACTTTCCACGTCGACGGCGGGCGACAGGAAGTCACGCTTCGGACGAAAGGCGATTACGTCGTTTTCGGGCCTGAGGTTGTCCACTCGTGGGAAGCCGTCGGCGACACGATCGTTCTCTCTGTGCGCTTTCCGTCAGTCGAGGTCGGGCGCCGCGCTCCGCCGATCGGCTGAGCGCCGCCGCGCCTTCCTATCACCATCTGAGCGCCGCAGTATGAACCGGGTGGTCCCAGAGCGCGGTCGTCTCCGGATCGAGCTGGCTTACGGTGATCGAGCAACCCGCCATATCGAGCGAGGTGACAAGGCTGCCGACCAGCGAGCGCGCGATCCGCAGGCCGCGTTTCTCGAGCAGGCGCCGCGCCGCATTGTACATGAGATAGAGCTCGATGAGGGGTGTGCCGCCGAAGCCGTTGATCAGGAGCAGCGCTTCGCCCCCGGCGGGATTGCCTAGATCGCCCATGATCACCGTCGTCATCTCGTCGGCGATTGCGTCGGCGCGGCCCAGCTTTACCCGGCGCCGTCCCGGCTCGCCATGGATGCCGACGCCCATTTCCATCTCATCGGCGCCAAGATCGAAGTTCGGCTTGCCCGCGGCCGGGACCGTGCAGGACGTCAACGCGACGCCCATCGAGCGCGTCCGGCGGTTGACGGTTTGGCCCAAGGCCTGAAGGTCCGTCCGGCCCATGCCTTTCTCGGCCGCGGCGCCGACGATTTTCTCGACGATCAGCGTGCCGGCGACGCCGCGCCTGCCCGTCGAATAGGTCGACGTCTCGACCGCGACGTCGTCATCAGTGACGATGGTCGTGCATCGACCGTCGGTCATTTCTGCCGCCATCTCGAAATTCATCACATCGCCCTCGTAATTCTTGACGATGAAGACGACGCCGGGGCCCTGGTCGACGGCTTCCACCGCCGCCGCCATCTGGTCCGGCGTGGGCGAAGTGAAGATCTGTCCTGGGCAGGCGGCGTCCAGCATGCCGAAGCCGACGAAGCCTGCATGCAGCGGCTCATGTCCGGACCCGCCTCCCGAGATCAGCGCCACCTTGCCCGGCGCCAGGGTTCTGCGGCGAACAAATTTCCGCCCCTCGCCGACGACGATGATGTCCGAATGCGCTGCTGCGAAGCCATCGAGGCTTTCATCGAGCAGCGTCTCGTGCGCATTGAGAAACTTCTTCATCGTTCCCTCGCGACGCCCCTCCCCGGATTCAAATCTCTCATTCATTCCCTCGATCGTCACGCCGAATCAGTCGGGCGAGGCGTCTCGCCATGTCGCGCACCAGCTCATCGAACTCGCGGTTCTTCTCGACATGGCCGAAATCGATCACTTCGAGCCTCAAGCTGCGTAAGCTCGATCCGCTACGGATTTGCAGATGTCGATTGGGATGGGCGCGCGTGAAGGCGTCGAGGAAGGCGCTCTTGTCAGCCGGCGAAAACCGGCAGATTTCGAAGATGATCTCGAGATGCGGCGCCGGAATCGGAACCGAATAGGCAGGGTTCGAAATCTGCGTGACGAAACTTCGGTTCTTGCCGAGCGCGGTCGCCAGCCGTTGTCGCGTGCCGGACGGCCGCCGATCGAGCACGTTCCTGAGGATCGTCTTGTAAGTCTCCACGCAAGCAGCTCTTCCGTCGCGGCTTGGGGCGTCGTTCATCGCATGCTCGTTTTGAGGTCGACGCTCGCGATCGCCTCCTTGGTCCTTGCAAGCGCGGTCGGCGCAACGGACAAGGCTCGCAGACCGGCGTTCAGAAGGTATCGGATGAGCCTTGGCTCGCCGCCGGCGTCGCCGCACAGGCTGACCTTTCTGCCGATCGCCGCCCCGTGCGCCGCGACCTGCGCTATCAGCCGCATGACGGCGGGATTTGCCGGGTCGTTCAGCGTTGCGACCGCGTCGAGGTCACGCGCCGCCGCCATCACATATTGCGTAAGATCGTTGGATCCGATCGAGAAGAAGGCTGCGTCGAACCGCTCGATGGCAATGGCGGCGGCCGGCACCTCGACCATGATGCCGAGCGGCGGCCTGCGACAAGCGATGCCCTCCCTCGTAAGCGCCTCGATCTCCTGATCGAGATATCGCCGCGCCGTGGCGAGCTCGTCCGGCAGCGAGACCATCGGCAGCATCACCTCGACGGCGCCATGGACCGCCGCCCGAGCGATGGCCCTCAGCTGCACACGGAAAGGCTCAGGCTTGGCGAGCGACAGCCGGATTCCGCGCACCCCGAGAAACGGGTTGGATTCGCCATCGATCGTCAATCCGGGAATCGGCTTGTCCGCCCCGGCGTCGAGCGTTCGGACGGTGACAGGTTTGCCGCACGCCCACTCGGCTAGCCGACGATAGACTTGATACTGGCTTTCCTCGTCCGGCAATAGGCCGTTGCGATAGAAAAGAAATTCGGTGCGCACGAGCCCGATGCCGTCGCAAGTCGCGGGATCCAGCGTCTCCAGCTCGACGGGATCTGCGACATTGATGAGAACAGCGATCGGGGTTCCGTCTCGCGTGATCGCCGGCCGCGTCCGGAAGGACTCGGCGCTTTCCTGCCGACGGTTCGCAGCCAAGGCGCGCGCCGCGAACGACTTGCGGGTGGCTGGCGCCGGATCGAGGCACAGTGTTCCGAATTCGCCGTCGATCAAAGCCTCGCGATGCCCGCCGAAGGCTCCCAGATCGAGATCCATCCCAACGATCATCGGAACCCCACGCGAGCGCGCGAGCATCGCAACGTGGCCGGACGCGCTGCCGCGTGTCAGAACGATGCCGCCGCCGTTGCTCCAGTCGGTCGCGAGGAAGGCGGAAGGCGTCAGATCCTCTGCGAGCACGATTGCGCCCGCAGGCAGGCTCGGCTCGCTCGCCACGCTCGAAAGGACGGCGAGCACGCGATCGCGAATGTCGCGTAGATCGCTGGCGCGTGCGCGGAAATGCTCGTCATCGGCGGCCTCGTAACCTGCGATTTCAGCGTCAAGCGACGCGCGCCAGGCCCGATCGGCGCTTGTTCCTCGGGCGATGGCTGCGAAGGCCGGAGCCGCAAGCGGTTCGTCCTCCAGCATCGCGATCTGGAATGCGAGGATAGCTGCGCCATCGTCTTGCGCGTCGACCGCGAGTTGCGAGAGCTGCTCAATCGCCGCGACCATGGCGTCTCGAAGCGCGGACGCTTCCGACTCCGGGTCTCCGCTCCTGCGGCTTGTCGCAGCGACGCCCGACAGAACCGCAATCGGACCGGCGGCAAAGCCGCCGGACGCGAACCGGCCGGTGAGGCGAAGCTCAGCCATGGGCTCGTCCGACATTGCCGTCAGGGAGATCCGGCTCGTCCTCATGGAAGTTGTGCGCGACCAGTTCGCGAAGCGCCGCGAGCGCCGGGATCGCGTCATGCCCTTTGGCGCGAAAATGCAGGACAGCGCCCTTCGCCGCCTTCACCGCCATGACCTTGACAATGCTCTTCGCGTCGACCCAGGGCCCGCTCGCCGTCAGCGCGACCTCGATTTGCGCTTTGAATGTCTTGGCGAGCCTGGTGAGCTTGACCGATGGACGGGCGTGCAGCCCGATCGAGTTTGTCAGCGGCACCGAAACAGTCACCACGGTCTCATCCATGCGAGGGCTCAATCCCGTCGGCGCATCGCGCGCCAAGGAAGATTCCAAATCGCGCCATAGCGGTCATGCCGACAACTCCTCGGCTGTGCGACGCACGACGGCGAGACTCGCGCCGCCTGAAGCCTCGGTCGCGGCGATCACAGCGCCCTCGACGATCGGCGCGTTGCAGACCACGACAGAGCCGCGCTTGTGCTCGGGCAACATCTCGATCGCCATTTCGCTGTTGGTCTCAGCGCCGCCCAGATCGACGAAAATGGCGACGCCCGCATCCGACCACGCCCGCTGGATGGCGTCGGCGATCGCCTCGAAGCTTGTCCCGAGACCTCCGACCGGATTGCCGCCCGTCCAGGCGAGCGGCACGTCGCTACCGACCATCTGGCGCACCATATCGGCGGCGCCTTCAGCAACCTTGGGCGAATGGGACACGATGACGATGCCAACATTGGCCATCAGTTGTCTCCCAGCTCGTCACAAAGCGACGCGATCATCAGCGACGATGAGCGCGCGCCGGGATCCATGTGCCCGATCGAGCGATCGCCGAGAAAGGACGCGCGCCCGCGCGTCGCCCTCATCGGCACGGTCGCCGCCGCCGCTCGGGCCGCAGTGTCCTTGACGGCGGCGAGGTCTTCCCCCGCAGCGAATGCCTGATGGGCGGGAACGAGCACGTCGAGCATCGTCTTCTGACCGACGTCGCTCTTGCCGCGAGCCTTGACGGCGCCAATCGCCGCAGCGAATGCCTTTACCGCCTCGGTCCGCGACGGTTCCGCGGGAAGCTCTTTCGCCAGCGCCAAGAACAAAGTCCCATAGAGCGGACCCGAGGCGCCCCCGACCTTCGTCACCAGCTTCGTGCCGACGGCCTTTGCGAGATCAGGCAAGCTCATGCCCGAAAGCGCCTCCAGGTCCTGCAACACCGCCTCAAATCCCCGTTTCATGTTATGGCCGTGATCGCCGTCGCCGATCGCGGAGTTGAGCGCGGTCAACTCATCGACATGTGCGATGACGCTATTTGCGATCGCCGCGACAAGCCTCCGCTTTCGCTCGGCATCGAGTCGCACGATCACAACGGACGGGCTCGTCGTCTTTCCGTGCTCGACGGTCATTGCGACGCGCCTCGCGCAGGCGACAACCGTTCAACATTTCGAGCATGCCCGGCCGCGGCCTCAAAGGCTGCGGCAACCGCGACCGCTCCCGGATCGGCGACGCCGGCCAGATCCCTCGATGCGAGATAGCTCGAGCGGCCCGCGCCCGCCTTCGTCATTCCGGCGGTGGCGGCCGCGCCGCTGCGCGCGGCGTCGGCCGCCGCGACAAGGTCGCCTCCCGCTTCCAGGATTTCGATTGCGGGAAGCAATGCATCAAGCATGGTGCGGTCGCCCCGATTGGCGCCGCCGTAGAACTTCATCCGCTCTGTTCCGGCTCGTAAGGCTAAAGGCCACGGCATTCCCGTCCCCAGAGCATGGCCGGTCGCGGCGGCGAGAATAGACAGAAGCACGCCGCTCGATCCGCCCATTGATCCAGACAGCCGTTCGGCGAGCGCCTTACACATCCTCGCAGCGTCACTGAGCGGGAGGGCGTCGACCGCAGCCAGAATTGTTCGAGCCGCGGTGGCGAAAGTTGTTCCCGTGTCGCCGTCGCCAACTCTCGCGTCGAGGGCATTGAGCTCCGCTTCTCGCTCCAGCAAGGCTTGGCAGATCGCCTCGAGCATCGCCCGCGCATGCGGATTGTCGGTCCCGATTTCCTCGTCGCCACGAGAGCCGGCGACCGAAGCGAGGATCTCGATTTTGCGGGTCCCGCCGACAGACGGCCACGCGGGCGCGTCGCATTCCGACATCAGCGCGTCGACGAGTTCCCCGTCGACCGGCAGAACCGAGATGGAGACGCCCTTCATGTCGAGGGCGGTCATCAGGCGCGCCGGTCCCACAACCAGTTGAGCGCGCGCGCCGAGAGGCGTTTCCAGCATCGCCTTGGCGAAGACCGCCATTTCGAGGTCCGGGGCGCCGCCCAAATTATTGATGAGAAGGGCGAGCGCGCCCGATGGCGGGACGAAGCGGCCAAGTCTCTTCGCCATCAATTCCGCGACCGCTCTGGCGGACGGGAGATCGATCCTCTCGACTCCGGGCTCGCCGTGAATTCCGAGCCCGAGCTCCGCCTGCCCCGCAGCCAGGCGCGCATGCCCGGTCTGACCGGGGATGGAACAGGTCGTCGTTGCGATGCCAAGGCTCTTGGCCGCGCTCGCGACGCGGGTTGCGATAGCGGCGACCGTCTCGAGATTCGCCCCGGATTCAGCGGCGCTTCCGGCGATCTTGTGAACGAAAAGCGTGCCCGCGATGCCGCGCGGCTGGGCGAAATCCTCGAGCGCGATATCGTCGGCGACGATGACCATTTCGACCTTCAGTCCGGCCGCGCGCGCGCGCTCCGCTGCGAGGCCAAAATTGAGCCGGTCGCCCGAGTAGTTCTTGACGATCAACAGGCATCCTTCGTCGCCCGTCACCGTCATAATGGCCGCGTACACCGCATCGACAGTCGGGGAGGCGAAGATTTCTCCGCAGACCGCCGCCGTAAGCGCGCCCCGGCCGACGAACCCGGCGTGCGCCGGCTCGTGTCCCGAGCCCCCTCCCGAAACAAGCGCGACCTTACTCCGGTCCCAATCGGAGCGAACGACAACTTTGACGTTTGGAAAGCCATCAAGCCGCGCCAGCCCCGGCGGCGAAGTGGAAAGAAGCCCGTCAATCGCGTCGGTCACGATCGCGTCCCGCTGATTCATGAAATGAGTCATATCGCCGTCGCCCCGCGCCCGCTGCGTTCGATCGTCTCGTCGAGCCCGGGCGATCCAGGCGCGCCCGCGATGACCGGCTTGGGCGTCGCCGCAGTCAGCAATCTCAGGACAAGCAAATCAGGGATCATGGCTCGCGTCTCACTCGGCGGAGAGGGCGATGCGCTGCCCGGACGCATCAAAGTAGAGCGGATCGAGCAGCTCCAATCCGACCTCCTGACCCGCCGCGAGCGGCTGATGCGGATCGGCCAGGGTGACGAGTGGGTGGCCATTGTAGTCGAGATGCACATGGTTCTGGTCGCCAAGATGCTCGATCCGGCGCACCTGCCCTATCGGTCCGCCATTCGGCTTGGCGATCAAGAGATGCTCCGTTCGCACGCCGATCGTCTTGGTCTGACGGGGCATCGGCGTCTCGGCCAGGAGCTCGGCCGGCAGAAGATTGATCTGCGGCGTGCCAAGCCGGGTCGCGACGTAGATGTCGACTGGATTCTCGTAGATCTCGCGCGGCGTCCCCAGCTGAAGCAGCCTTCCCTCGCGCACGACGCCGATACGGCTCGCCATCGTCATCGCCTCGATCTGGTCGTGCGTGACATAGAGGATCGTGGCGCCAAGCTCGACCTGGATGCGCTTGAGTTCGAGGCGCAGCTCGGCGCGCAGTTTGGCGTCGAGCGAGGAAAGCGGTTCGTCCATGAGAAAGATCGCGGGCTCGCGTACAAGCGCGCGGCCAATGGCGACGCGCTGCATCTCGCCGCCCGAGAGGCGGGTCGCGCGGTTGTCGAGCTTGCCGCCGATGCGGAGGAGCTCCGCAATCGCGTGGACGCGCTCGCGCACCTTGGCCTCGGGGGCGCGGCGCGCGGGCGAACGCAACGGAAAAGCGAGGTTGTCGTAGACCGTGAGGTGCGGATAGAGCGAATATTGCTGGAAGACGAAGGCGACGTCGCGGGCGGCCGGCGGCTCTTTGGTCACGTCCCGGCCGTCGATCAAAATCGCGCCTTCGTCCGGATACTCGAGGCCGGCGATAAGGCGGAGCGTCGTCGTCTTGCCGGCGCCGGTGGGCCCGAGCAGAACCACGAACTCGCCATTCGCGATGTCGAACGAGAGGTCGCGTACGGCCTCGCTGTCGCCGAAGCGCTTCGTCACATGTCGAACAAGGATTTCAGCCATTAGCGGCGCCCTCGTAAAGCGCGCTTCGGGTCGCGCGTCCGCTTACGGCGTCAAACACCACCAGTCGCTGGGATTGGAAAGCAAGTCCCACCGGCTCGCCGAGCCGGACAGCAAGGGACGCCGGCAGGCGGGCTTTGATTCGGCCGTGCTCGATATCGATCGTGACGATCTGTGTCGTGCCGAGATATTCGGCGCCGAAGACCCGGCCGCGAATGGCGCCGGCATCGGACAAGGTGACATGCTCCGGCCGGACCCCGAGCGCCAGCGGCCCGCTGATGCCGTCCTCATGCATTTCGGGCACGGCGATACTTGCGTCGCGAACTCGGACAGCGCGGTCGCCGCGCGCAAGTTTGCCGTCAAAGCGTATGAAGTTCATCGAGGGCGAGCCGATAAAGTCGGCAACGAACATGCTGTTCGGCCGGTCGTAGATCTCCTGCGGCGTAGCGACCTGCTCGACGACCCCGTGGTTCATGACAAGGATCCGGTCGGCCATCGACATCGCCTCGAGCTGGTCATGAGTGACATAGACCGTGGTCGCTCCGATCCGGTCGTGAAGATCACGAAGTTCGTCGCACATGATTCGGCGAAACTCGGCGTCGAGCGCGCCGAGCGGTTCGTCCATGAGAAAAGCCTTCGGCCGGCGCACGATGGCGCGGCCCAGAGCGACGCGCTGCCGGTCGCCCCCCGCAAGCTTCGAAACCTTACTGGAAAGAAGATGCTCAATGCGCAACAGCCGGGCGGCCTCGCGGACCTGCTTGCGGATCTCGTCGCGACCGAGACCCTCGCACTTCAGCGGAAACCCGATGTTCTGCGCGACGTTCATGTGCGGATAGAGGGCGAAGAGCTGAAAGACGAAGGCGATGTCGCGCTCCGCCGCGCGACGAAGCGTGACATCCTCGCCATCCAGCAGAATCTTGCCCTCAGTCGGCAGCTCGAGGCCGGCGATCATGCGCAACGTCGTCGTCTTGCCACAACCTGAGGGCCCCAGCATGACGAAAAAGGAGCGATCCTCGATCACGAAACTCGAATTCTGGACGGCGACGAAGCTTTGGAAGGCCTTGTGCAGCCGCTCGATGCGGATCTCCGCCATGGCGACGCCTCACTGCGGAAAGTGGCTGACGATGACGAACCCGAGCGTCCCGCCCAGGATGGTGACGAACGAATAGGTGTACAGATCGAGGGAGAACGGCTGCGTCAGCATCAAAATCCCGACGCCAATCACGGTCATCGCGGTGATCTCCCACGGGCCGCGCCGAAACAGGTTCGGCCATCCTCTTCGCGCTTCGCTGCTCGTTTCGGTCATTTGCGCACTGCTCCGAAGGTGATCCCGCGAAGCAGATGCTTTCTCAGCGCGACTGTGAAAATCACGATCGGCAGCAGAAAAAGGGTTGTTCCGGCTGCGACAGCAGGCCAGTTCTGGCCACCCTCGCCGATGATGAAGGGGATGAACGGCGGCATGGTTTGCGCGTCCGAGCTGGTCAACAGCAGATTGAACGCATATTCGTTCCACGAGAAGATCAGGCAGAAGATCGCGGTCGCCGCGATTCCGGTAACTGCCTGCGGCAGCACCACTTTTCGAAAGGCCTGCAGCCGTGTGTAGCCGTCGACAAGGGCGGCCTCTTCGTACTCTCGCGGAATCTCATCGATGAAACCCTTGAGCAGCCAGACCGCCAGCGACAAGTTCACTGCCGTGTACAGCAGGATCATGCCGACCTTCGTGTCGTAGAGGCCAAGCCAGCGATACATTATGTAAATTGGGACGGCGACCGCGATCGGCGGCATCATCCGCGTCGACAGGATGAAAAAAAGCAGGTCATCGGCCAACGGCACGCGAAAGCGCGAAAACCCGTAGGCGGCCAGCGTTCCGAGAAACGTCGCGAGAATCATCGAGCCAAAGCCGATGATCAGAGAATTGAGGAAACGCTCCACCACCCGTGACGGACCAGCGATGACCATGTCCCGGCTGCGGGTGATCTTCTCGTACCATGTCTGCGGCGGCGGCATCTTGGCGATGAAATCGTGCGGCTGGCGCGTCTGGACCGTGAACAGGTCGACAAATCCTTCCAGCGTCGGCGTGAAGAATACCTTCGGCGGATAGGCGACCGCGTCCTCCTGTGACTTGAACGCGGTCGCCCCGATCCACACGAGCGGGAGAATTGTAACGATGGCGTAAAGGATCACGACGCCGCCGGCCAGCCAACGGACGAGCGGCGACGGCTCCGAGAACGGGCGGGGCGACGGAACCACGGTCATTGCTGCTTCACTTTGTTGAGCGCCTTCACGTAGATGTTGGCGGCGCCAAAGATCGTGACAAAAAGGATCACGGCGAGCGCTGACGCATAGCCGGTCTCCCACTTCTCAAACGCGGCGCGCTTGAGCGTAATCGAAACCAGTTCGGTGGTTGATCCAGGTCCGCCGGAGGTCAGGAGATTGACCAAGTCGAACATTACGAACGCCTGGATCGCCTGGAAGAGCACGGCAAGCATGAGGAAAGGAAGGACCATCGGCAAAGTGATCGACCAGAACTGCCTCAACGGCGACGCGCGATCCACCTCAGCCGCCTCATAGATGTAATCAGGAATGGAGCGCAGCCCGGCCAGGCAAATCAGCATGACGTAGGGCGTCCACATCCAGGTGTTGACCAGCACGATCGTCCACGGCGCCAGGGCGACGCTGCCGATCATGGTGAACGAGCTCGGCGCAGCGCCGGTGAAGAAGCCGACGAGATAGTTGAACGGCCCGATCTGCGGCTGGAACAAAAGAGTCCAGAAGTTGCCCACGACCGCCGGAGACAACATCATCGGCAGCAGGATGACGGTCGTCCAGAAACTGTGGCCGCGGAACTTCTGGTTGATGAGCAACGCCAGTCCGAGGCCGATCAGGATTTGAAGCGCGATCGTCCAAAACACGAAATGCGCGGTGATCTGGAAGTTCGCCCAAAGATCCTCATCGGTCAGGATGTCGACATAGTTGTCGAGGCCGACGAAACGGGCTGGCGTCGGCAGGTTCGCCATCAAGCCGGTGAACGAGAGCCGGATCGCCCAGATCAACGGAAAGATGTTGATCGCGAGCAGCAACAGCATCGTCGGCAGGATGAAAAGCCAGGCGACCGCCCGATCCGACAGCCCCCTCACCCGACCGGCAACCGCAGCCGGCGTTCGCAAGGCGACTCCGTCGGCGATGCCTCTTGCGTTATTCGTCGCTGTCATGACCCTGCCCGCTCATGGACCAGTCGAGTCTCCCCGGCGGCTTGCGACGCCGGGGACGAGTTCTGGATAAAAAGCCGGACCAATCCATGATCGGTCAGGAAGGATCCTTGCCTTCCTGCTTGAAGACCTTGATCCAGTCCCTGACCAGTTCGTCGAGAGCCTTCTGCGAAGTGCCCTTGTCAGCGACCACATAGTCATGGACCCGGTTCTGCATGTCGAGGAGTAGCGGAACGTAGAGCGGCTCGGCCCAGAAATCCTTGACCATGCCCATCGACTCCACGAACGACGGCGCGTAGGCGGCGCTCTTCTTATAGGCGTCCGACAGGAGCACGGCCTTCGACGCCGAAGCGCCGCCGAGATCGGTCCATTTCTGCTGGACCTCGGGTTGAGCGAACCACTTTATGTAGGCCAGCGCGTCGTCGACATTCTTCGAAGCCGCAACCACGGACAGCCCCTGACCGCCGAGTTGGGTGAAATCGCCCGCGGGGCCGGCGGGGTTCTTGAAGAAACCGATCTTGTCGCCGCCGACGTTCGGGTCCTTGGCGAGGCCAGGAAAGAACGCGTACCAGTTCATCTGCATGGCGACCTGGCCGGATTTAAAGGCGTCAAGACCTTCCGACATATACGCGTTCGTCAGGCCCGGGGGCTGGCAGCACTTGAAGAGCTCCTTGTAGACGTCCAGGCCTTTAGCCGCGCCGGCGGAGTTGACGACCCCTTCCATGTGGTAGGGTTTCTTGGGGTCCATATAGTCGAAGCCATAATTGTACATCGCGTTCGTGGCGCCCATCGTGATGCCTTCCGAACCGCGCTCGGTGAAGATGTACGACCCGTAGACCTTCTTGCCGTCAATCTCCTTGCCGGTGAAGAACTTCGAGATCTCAATCAACTCGTCCCATGTCTTGGGCGGCTCGAGTTCGCGATTGTACTTCGCCTTGAATTCCGCCCGAAGCTCGGGCTTCGCGAACCAATCCTTGCGATAGGTCCAGCCGACCGCGTCAGCCATGGCGGGCAGACCCCAGTAGTTTGGAGTGTTCTTCGGCCACTCCGCGTACCCGACGACGGTTGCGGGCAGGAACGTGTCCATCGAGATCTTATTTTTGTCGAAGAAGTCGTTGAGTTTCACGTACCACTTGTTTTCCGCCGCGCCGCCGATCCATTGGCTGTCGCCGATGATCAGGTCGCATTCGCTGCTGCGAGAGTTCAGCAGATTGATGAAGTGATCGGCATAGCTCGTCCATGGAACGAACTCGTGCTTCATCTCGATGCCGGTGAGTTTAGTGAAATCCTTGTCGAGCTCGACCAGCGCGTTCGCCGGATCCCAGGCCGCCCAACACATTGTCAGCGATTTCGCTTGTGCTTGCGCTTTGTCGACAGTCGCCGCGGCAGATAAGCCGGCAGCCACGAGTCCAATCAATGCCAAGGCTTTACTCATGTTGCTTCCTCCCTGATATTGCCGGTTTTCCCCGCGAGGGGCGGCCCGTCGAGCCAACCGCTCCAACGACGGCTAAGCGGCCCGATGTTTACTAAAGCGCTTATTAGTAAGCAACGCAAGCGAAATATCTCCCGGGCGTTTCCGCTCGAGAGCAGGTTGGCGCATGGGTACGCGAGAGCTGCGCGGAAGGCCTCAAAACCAGCGCGCTTTCGGCCGCGTCGACCGGCTATTTGCTGGCCGGCTTTTCCAAGTGGCCGCCAAACTGGTAGCGCATCGCCGACAGCACCTTGTTCTGGAAATCGGCGTCGCCGCGCGAGCTGAACCTCTCGTAGAGCGCAGTCGTCAGCACCGGTGCGGGAGCGCCCTCATCGATCGCCGCCGCGATCGTCCAGCGGCCTTCGCCGGAATCTGATACGCGGCCAGAAAACTTGGTCAGCGCCGGGTCCTCCTGCAGCGCGGTCGCGGTCAGGTCGAGAAGCCATGAAGCAATCACGCTGCCGCGCCGCCACACCTCGGCGATGTCTGGCAGATCGAGATCGTACTGGTAATGCTCAGGGTTGCGCAGCGGCGTCGTCTCGGCATCGATGGCATGCATTTTTTTCCCGACATTCGCGGCGCGCAGGATGTCCAGGCCCTCGGCGTACGCGGCCATGATTCCATACTCGATGCCATTGTGAACCATTTTGACAAAATGACCGGCGCCGCTCGGCCCGCAGTGGAGGTAACCGAGCTCCGAGGTTCCGCTGTCCTTCTTTCGTCCTGGGGTGCGAGGTATGTCGCCTGCTCCAGGGGCGAGCGCCTTGAAAATCGGGTCAAGGCGCTGCACCGCCTGATCGGGTCCGCCGATCATCATGCAATAGCCGCGCTCCAGCCCCCAAACGCCGCCACTGGTGCCGACATCGATATAGTCGATTCCTTTTGACGCCAGATCATGCGAGCGCCGCAGGTCGTCGATATAGTAGGAATTGCCGCCATCGATGAGCGTGTCGCCGCGCTCCAGCGCCGGCAATATGTCGGCGATGGTCTTGTCGACGACCGCCGCGGGAACCATGAGCCATATTGCCCGCGGCTTTTCCAGCTTCCTGGCCAAGTCCGCAAGCGAGCTGCTGCCGCGCGCCTTTTCCTCGACCAGCTCCTCGACCGCCTTTGGAGACATATCGAAGACCACGCACTCGTGACCTCCCGTCAGGAGTCTGCGCACCATGTTGGCGCCCATTCGGCCCAGACCGACCATTCCGAGTTGCATGAGTGTCTCCTTCAGCCGAGCCGGTTAACGCCGGGGATTATTGATACCAGAGGATGGATGTTTACTGGATTTCGGCGCGGCTTCCCAAATCAGGAACCCGCCCTTGAAGGCGTTGGCGTTGTCGCCCAAACGGCATCGCGGCGGCAGCTCTTTCAGCATTTTGGCGTTTCCGCCGCCGAGCACGATGTCGTCGGGCTCAAGGGCCGCGGCCAATCGCTCAACCACATCGAACACATGCTTGCGCCAATGCTTCTTGCCCCACCGCTCGAGTCCCCGCGCGCCGACGTAATCCTCATACGTGCCCTTCTTGTAGGGAAGATGTCCAAGCTCCATCGGCTCCACAATTCCCTCCACAACCAGCGCCGAGCCGAGCCCGGTTCCCAACCCTAGGAACAACATCTTGCCTTTGCTATAACTGCCCAGCGCCTGCATCGCCGCGTCGTTTATCACCTTGACTGGCCGCTTGAACGCCGCGCTGAAGTTGAATCCCATCCAGCCGCCGCCCAGATTATTCGGGTCTGCGACTGGCCGATCGTGAAGGACCGGTCCGGGATAGCCGATCGACACGACGTTGTAGCTCCACTCCCCGGCGAGCTTCCGTACTCCGGACACCATCTCTTGAGCCGTCAGCGTCGGTCCGGAGGCGAACTCCCGCTTGTCGGCTTGGCCGGTCGCAAGAATTTTGACGTGGGTGCCTCCGACGTCGATAACCAATACGTCCATGGGCAGACCTTTATGTTGTCGCGCTCGGCTGTCACTTCGTCGTCGCAAGCGCGGCGCTCCAGTTTGAGATCACCGGCAATTCATTTTTCCGTTGCCCAATATACTCGGGCTCGTCGTCTCTAGCACGAAGTTCGCCCACGCGGCCTGCCTGCGCCGACTGTCGTCCCAATCCTCGACTCAGCGCCCCCGCGTCTTTCCGAAGCTGCTGGTCGCCACCGCGGCAATGACGATTGAGCCAGTGAGGATGTCTCGGACATAGGAGTCGACGTTCATTTGCGTCAGACCATTGCCGAGCACCCCAAGAATCAATACTCCCGCGATTGTGGCCAGAACCCTCGGCTCGCCCTCCTCAGTCATCGTTTGCCCCAGGAAGACCGCCGCGATCGCGTCCAGCATCAGGCCCGCGCCTTGGGTTGGATTGGCCGAGGCGACGCGGCTTGCGTACATCAGGCCCGCGCCAGCTGCGCCGAGACCCGCAATGCCGAATGCCGCGAGTCGCAGGGGACGCACTCTGACGCCCGCGAGCCGCGCGGCTTCCGCGTTGTCGCCAATAGCATAAATTCGACGCCCGACGATGGTCTGCTCGAGCACGACCCCAAATGATTGCGACTGCCGCCATGGCGACCAGCGTCAGGTTGGGCAGGACCAGACCGGTCGAGAAAACCGGAACCCCGCCGCGCGCGAAATCCGAAAAGCTGTGCGGGATCGCGGCGCCGAACAAGGTCTCGCCCCCCGACAGCTTGAACGCCAGCCCGCCGTAGACGGTCATCGCCCCCAGCGTCGCGATGAACGGCAGAATGCCGACATATGAGACGAGGAATCCGTTGACCAGGCCGCCCGCGAGCCCGCAAAGCAGCGCCGCGGCGATCGCCGCCGGCGTCGACCCGCCCGAAATGAAGACGAGGGCGGCGACAATCCCCGACAGGCTTGCCATCGAACCGACGCTGAGATCGAAATCGCCCATCGCCATCACCACCGTCATGGCGCCGGCGACCACGGCAAGCATGCTCATTTGCTGGGAGATGTTGATGAGATTGCGCCCGGTAAGGAAGGTATTGGGCAGCTCGAGCGAGAAATAGCCGATGACCGCCACGATTGCGAGCAGGGTTCCGTATCTTCGGACGAACGCGGCCATGTTCCGGTTCAAACTATGGGATTGCCGGGCGCTATCGAGGAACGCCGATCAAATTCGGAGCAAGGGCGCAGGCTTCCGTACGGGCTCGCGAGCCTTGACGATTGAAACCGAAGATCGTGGCCTGGAATCATTCGGTCGATCCGCCATAGCAGAGCGCGAGCAGATCCGCGGTCGTGAGTCCCGCGGAAGAAACGGCGCGCGAAATCCGTCCGTCCCTCAAGATCATGATCCTGCTGCACAGCGCGAGCAGCTCCTCGTGATCGGACGAGGCGAGGACAATCGCCGCGCCCGCGTCGGCGATTTCGCGCAAGAGGACATGGAGATCGAATTTGGCGGCGATGTCGACGCCACGGGTGGGCTCGTCAAGCAGGAGAACGCGCGGCGCCCCGGCCACCGCGCGCGCGAACATGACCTTCTGCTGATTGCCGCCGCTGAGCCGCCAGACGCTTTGACGGGGTCCTGCGGCCCGCAGGCGGACGCGCCGGCCAACGGCTGCCGCCTCGGCGAGCTCGGCCGGTCGATTGACCAAGGTCCGAAGGCGCGCGAGCCGGGCGTGGTGCGGCAAAGCGACATTGCGCGCGATGTCTTGAGACAGCAAAAGCCCTTTGGACCGGCGCTCGCCCGGCACGTAGGCGAGGCCCTGCCGCCAGGCCTCGGCTGGATTGCGAATGCGGGTGCGGCGGCCCGCGATCGAAATGTCGCCGCGCCGCGCCCCGCCCATCAGACACTTGAGCAGACGATCGCCGCCCGCTTCGCCGAGGCCCGCAACTCCAAGGATTTCACCCTCGCGGACTTCGAAGGATACGTCCGTGAGCCCGTTCCCCGTCATTCCCTGCACGGCCAGCGCGATGGATGGCCGCGAGGGAGCCCGCGCGATCGCGGCCATTCCGAGGTTGGTGCGGCCGGTCATGCGATCGATCAACAATGCCCGGGTCGCTCTGCCTGTCGGAATCGCAGCCTGGCTCGTTCCATCGCGCATGACTGTGATGCGATCGCTGATCCTCAGCACCTCGTCGATTCGGTGCGAGACATAGATGATTGCGCGGCCGCGGCGCTTGAGCTCGGCGATGATGCGAAACAGCCGCGCGGCCTCCTCGCTCGAAAGGGCGGCGGTCGGTTCGTCCATGACGAAGAGCCGGCCAGACCCCGATGCGTCCTCGACGAACGTTGACGCGATCTTGACGACCATCTGATCGCCGGTCGACAGCCGGCCAAGGGTGGTCTCCGGCGCTATGTCTGTGACTCCGAGCCCCGTCAGGGCGGCGCGAGCACGTTCATGGAGCGCGCGCCAGTCGATCAATCCCGCAAACCGCGTCGGGTAGGAGTGGCCGAGAAACAGGTTCTCGGCGACGCTCCGCCGCGGCAGGACATTCAATTCCTGATGCAGGAAACGCAGGCCTAAACGGTAGGCGTCGCGAGTGCTTGAAATCGAGACCGGCAGCCCGTTGACAGCGAACTCGCCCGCGTCGGCCCTGACGGCGCCAGCGAGGATCTTTATCAGCGTCGACTTGCCCGCGCCATTCTCGCCCATGAGGGCATGCACTTCGCCGGCGTCGACCTCGAGCGAGGCGTCGCGAAGGGCGGCGACGCCGCCGTAAGTCTTCGAGAGGCCTCGGATCGAGAGCAGGCTCACGGTCGCGGCGACCGGGACATGCAGCGAGCAACCCTAAAATCGGCAGACCGGCGGCCGGCCTTCACTCCTTCACGTTTTCCGCGGTGATCAGTTTGGTCGGCACGTAGATCACAGCCTGCTTGATCTTTTCCCCCGCGAGATAACGTTTGACGGCGTCGGCGGTCGTATGGCCGATACCTTTGAAATCCTGGGCCATCGATGCCTCGAAATTGCCGCCCTTGGCGATCGCCTCGCGCGCCTGCGGATTGGCGTCGATACCGGTGATGACGATGCCTTCGTTGGCGCGGCCAGCCGCGTCGATCGCCTGCATCGCGCCGAGCGCCGGCTGGTCCCAGGCCGCCCAAACCGCCGCGATGGCGCCCTTGGCCGGATTGGCCGCCAGAATCGCTTCCATCTTTGCACGCGAATCCGCGATACCGCCGTCCTTGACGTCAGGGGTCACGCGAGCGAGCACCTTGATGTCGGGGTTGTTCTTGAAGATCGCGTCGGCGATCACGTCGCGCGAGTGCACGGGCGGAAACGCGTCATATACGAACATGACAACGTCGCCCTTGCCGTTGATGCGGTTGGCGACATAGGCGGCGGTGTCGGCGGCCATCGAGTAGCCGTTGCTGGTCACGTTGGTCACGAGAAGCGGATTTGCCCCGGCGTCCATCCCGAACACCGGAATTCCCGCGCTCTTCGCAGTCTCGAGACCCGCCGCGACCTGGCCGGGATCGACGTTGATGACGATCGCATCCACCTTCTGATTGGAGACATCCTCGATCCTGCTGATTGCCGCCGCGACATCGCCTTTGGTGTCGATCACGTTGACGTCCCAGCCGTTGGCCTTGGCCGCCTCCTGAAACGCCTCGACGTAAAACTGCGTGCCGGGCTGGGCGAGATACGGCGTGATCACCGCGATCTTCGCGGCGGCAACAGCTGCCGCTGGGGCGGCCGCGAGGGCCAGCGCCACCGACATGGCCGCCCCGACACGCCAAATGAGGGTCTTGTTCAAAGTGATGCCTCCCGCTCTTCGGTCCGGTTCTGCTGACGCGAGCCTAGCATTGCGTCTACAAACTGCAAACGGAGGCCCCGGGAACTGAAAGGGAGGAGCATGAAGGGTCCGTTTCTCATCGGCGTGGATGTCGGGACCACGTCGGTCAAGACGGCTTTGTTCGATTCCCGCGGGAACCTTTGCGCCGAGCGGTCGAGCATGGTCGCCACCTCGCGGCCGGCGCCGGCCTTCGTCGAGCAAGCGCCGGAAGATTGGATATCCGCTGCGCTTTCTGGCCTGGCCGGAGTCCTGGACGGCGTTTCGCCGGACGCGGTCGCGGCAATCGGGCTTTGCAGCCAGGTCAACACGCATGTGTTCGTCGACGCCAACGGCCAGCGCGCTGGCGCCGGCGATCGTCTGGCAGGATGGCCGCTGCGCTGAAGACGCGGCAAGACTCGATCGTACGATCGCCGAAGAGGCGCGCCTGAAATGGTGGGGCGCGCCATTGCCGATCGACGCCAGCCATGTGTTGAGCCGCATGGCGTGGATGGCGCGCGCCCATCCCGATATCTGGAGCCGCACACGCTGGGTCATGGCGCCCAAGGACTATTGCCTTCTCCGGCTGACCGGCGAAGCCTGCGCCGACCCGCTCTCCTCGTTCGGCGTCGTCGATTCCTCGCTTCGCTATATTGGCGAGCTCATAGCCCTGGCGCCTGGCGCAGCGGAGCGGCTGCCGCCGTTGCGCGACCCAATCGCGATGATCGGGCGAGTTCGCGCCGGGCTGCCGGGCGCCGGCGTCCCAGTCGTGACCGCGACCATGGACGCCTGGGCGGGCATGCTGGGCGTCGGCGCGGTCAGAGACGGCGACGCTGGCTACCTGAGCGGAACAAGCGAAGTCGTCGGTATCGTTTCGCCGCGACGAGTTCCGGCGCCGGGCGTGATCGCGTTTCCATGTTGCGAAGGGATCACGCTTCACGCCGGGCCTACCCAGGCGGGCGGCGCTTCGGTCGCTTGGCTCGCCGAGCTTCTTGGCCGCAGTGCCGAGGAGGTCTCGACGCTTGCGGCAGCGAGCATTCGCGAGCGCCCGGCGCCGATCTTCCTGCCGCATTTGCAGGGCGAACGGGCGCCGCTTTGGGATATCGCGGCGCGCGCTTCGTTTGCCGGCCTGGATTCCTCGATGGGCGCGAGCGAACTCGCGCGCTCGGTCCTCGAGGGCGTCGCCTATTCCGTCCGCCTGCTGGTCGGCGCGCTCGAAGCCTCATCAGCCGTGACGACAACGCGCTTGCGTCACGCCGGCGGCGGCGCGCGCTCCTCCGTCTGGTGCCAAATCCGGGCCGACGTTTTGGGTCGGCCGATCGATCGGGTCGAATGCGTCGACGCCGGCGTTGTCGGCGCCGCCGTGCTCGCCGGCGCCGCAGCGAGCGTCTTTGGGTCGATCGAGGAGGCGGCAGACCAGATGGCGCGACTCGAGCGCACATTCGAGCCCAACTTGGCCTTGCGGGCGCAATATGACGAGGGCTTCGGCCGCTACACTGACCTCTACGCGCGGCTCAAGGGCTTCGGCGGCCGTGAACGCGAGAACTCTCGCACCCCCTTGAGCTTTCGTCAGCGTCCCCGGCGCGATCCGACTTGGGTTTTCTTGGCTTCGGGGCTGTTTCCCGCCGAAGGACCCGCCTGCGCGGGTTGCTTTATCTTGGATCGGCTTGGATTCTCTTGTCCGAATCGTGACTTTTCAACGCGTTGCGCGCCGCTAGAGCGGGAAACTATCTTTTACCCCTTTTGTCGTCGCGTGCGTGGCGCCGGAACGGCGGCCCGCGGTCTTGGCGAGAAATGTCAGGATTGGCCATGGCCGGCAGATTAAGCCATATTCTGATTTTCCGCAATGATTTGCCGACTGAACTGCTCCCCTCGCCTCAAATCAAAAGCAAAGGCTCCCGGTTTCGTGGTCGGCGCCATGGGTGGATTGCGATAGCGCGCGCGTCTGAAGCGATTGCTCTTCAACGCCGTTCGGAGATGCGCCGCTGCAGGGCTTCGAGCAGGACCGCGGCCAATATGATCGCGCCGGTCGCGAATCCCTGCCAGAAGATCGCGATGCGGGCCAGATTGAGGAAATTCCTCGTCAGCGCGATGATGATCACACCTATGATCGTGCGAAGAATCTTGCCTTGCCCGCCGTAAAGACCGGTGCCGCCGATGACGACCGCGGCGATCACCTCGAACTCCAGGCCTTCGCCCGTATTTGGCGAGACCGCTCCCAGGCGCGACACGCTGACGACGCCGGCCAGCGAAGCGGTGAACCCGACAATCATCAGGCATTGGATTTTGATCCGGTCGGCGCGGATGCCGGACAAAATCGCCACAGTCCGGTTGGAGCCGACCGCGTAGACGCGCTTGCCGAAAGCCGTGCGCTCAAGGACAAACCACCCGACGGCGTAGACGACCGCGGCAACCCAAACGATATTCTGGATCGGGAACCAGACAAGCAGTTCCGAAAGCGAGCCAGTGCGAAAATAATCGCTGAACGCGATTGGCAGCGGGACTTGCACCCAGCGCCCCTGGCCGAAGGACCGCACGATCTGCGGCATGTCCGGAATGGGCTGACCCTGAGTGACGACGAGCGTCAGGCTCCGGGCGATCATAAGCATTCCGAGCGTCACGATGAACGAAGGAATTC
The DNA here is from genome assembly GCA_963806935.1 of uncultured Alphaproteobacteria bacterium. Taxonomy (GTDB): domain Bacteria; phylum Pseudomonadota; class Alphaproteobacteria; order Rhizobiales; family Beijerinckiaceae; genus Roseiarcus. The sequence continues at coordinate 84,374 of CAWEAT010000009.1, read as the reverse complement.
TAGCCTTGGTGACGATAAGGCCGACGAAGAGCCCAAGCGCAGGTCCAACGAAGAGCGGCGCGACGAGCCCCAGAACGATCACCCACCAGGAATGATCGTTCGCGCTCGGCGCCGGGATCCACCGAACCATGATCCAGCCGGCGACGGCTGCCGACAAGCCAACGACGGAGCCGACCGAAACGTCCAATTCGCCGGCAATCATGACAATCGTCATCCCCGCCGCGACGATCAGCATGATCGTCATCTGCCCCAGCAGATTGCCGACATTGACCGGCGAGAGGAAACGGTCGTTGGCGATTTGCATGGCGACAATCAGGATCGCGAGGACCCCGAGCGCCTGGATGAGGCTATAGGAGCGCTTGAGGCTTGCGAGGAACCGCGAGCCGGCCAGAGGCTGTGGTTTTGGCGAAGATACGGTTGTCACGCGGCGGCCGCCTGAATTTCCCCGCAGGCCGCAGCATGCAGGATGCGCTCGCGATTCACATCGTCGCCCGACAGTTCGCCGATGACAGCGCCGCGGAACATGACAAGCACGCGATCACACAACAGCACGAGCTCGTCGAGCTCCGTCGTGACCAGCACGACGCCGACGCCGGCGCTCGCGATCTCGTCGATGATTCTGCGGATTTCTTCCTTCGCGCCGACATCGACGCCAATCGTGGGCTCGTCCATCACGAATACCTTTGGCTCCGTTTCGAGCCATTTCGCGAACAGAACCTTCTGCTGGTTCCCACCGGAAAGCTGACGCGCAAGAGCTGAGGGGCCTGGGGCGTTGACGCGGAGACGCTGAATATTTCTCGCGGTCGTGCGCTCCATTTCCGCGAAATCAAGAGAACCTCCAGCGCCGGTGAAGCGAGAAAGGATCGGAAGGCAGATGTTCTCGACGAGCGTGAAATTCGGCAAGACGCCCTCTCCGAGCCGGTCGCTCGTGAGCAACGCGATCCCGCTTTTGAGTGCAGCCGCCGGATCTCCGGGAGGGACAGGGGCACCCTGAATCAGAACTCGGCCAGAAGCCTTGCGGCCCGCTGCCCCAAACAACCCCTTCGACAGCTCGTGAAGGCCAGACCCGGCGAGGCCGGTGACGCCGAGCACTTCGCCGCTGCGCAAAGTAAAGCTGACATTTTGCAGAAGCCCGGAGACGCTGAGATTCTCGACTGTCATCAACGAGGCCAGCGGGGCGGCAGCGCCGACATGGGCGACGCGGCGCGAAGCGTCGACTTTGCGTCCAACCATTTGGGCCACGACTTGCGGCAGCGTGGTTTCGCTCACCTGCCCGTCCGCCACCACCTCGCCGTCGCGCATGACGGTCAGGTCATCCGAAACCTCGAAGATTTCGGCGAGATAATGCGATATCAGGACCACGCCGACGCCTTGTGACGCAAGCTGCCTGATGAGGCGCAAGGCCACGCGAACCTGCGCTTCGGTCAACGACGACGTCGGCTCGTCCAGGATCAGGATCCTTGGCTCGAGGCTTACCGCCTTGACGATCTGCACCATCTTCTTGAGGTCGTTTGCAAGCGCGCCGACGGTCTCGTCGGGGTCGACCGCGATTTCGTATTTCTCGAGCAGGGCCCGCGCCGCCTCGCGCATGGCCTTGCGGCGAATGATTCCGAGGGGGTATCTCGGCTCGTTGTTGAGCAAGAGATTCTCGGCCACGCTCATAGTCTGGACGAGATTGATGTCCTGATGCACCGTGACGATGCGTTGCTGCAGGGCCTGCTCGGCGCCGGAAAACCGCACCGGCCGGCCGTCGAGCTCGATCGTCCCCCCGTCCGGCGGGTGCACGCCGGCGATGATCTTGGCTAGGGTCGATTTACCGGCGCCGTTCTCTCCGACCAGGCCGCGAACGCGACCCGCCGCGATCGAGAAATCGACGCCGCGAAGGGCGCGGACCGCGCCGAAACTGCGCGTCAGCCCGCAGCACCGCAGCAGCACGGCGCGCTCGCCCTCCGCCACTACCATTCCTGGTAATGGCGGCGTTCGCAGCCCGGCCGGGCGCCTCGTTCGCGCGCCGGCCGGAGTTTTGGAGAGAAAGTCTCGCCGGACGACCCTGTCACTTGCCGGTGACCTGCGGGTCGTTAGCGAATTCGGCGGCATTCGCCTTGGTAAGCAGTTTCGTGCCGAGCCCCATGAATTCGTTGACCTGCCCACCCTGAAGTTTGGTGATGACGGTGTTCATGCCTTCGTAGCCCATCTTGAACGGGTCCTGGACGACGAGCGCGTCGATCTTGCCGTCTTTGACCATTTGATAGGACACGGGATCGAGATCGAATCCGACAAGCTTGACCTGGCCCGCCTTTCCCGCCTGTTCGAGGGCCTGGTAGGCGCCCTGAAGCACGAGCTGATTGAATGCGAAGGCGCCTTTCACATCCGGCTCGGAGACGAGCAGATCCTCCATGGCCTTGCGCGAATCGTCGAACGTCAGCCGCGCGACGGGTTGCTCGGTCAGCACCTGCAGGCCGAGCTCGGCCGACTTGGTCTCGAACCCCTTGCGCCGGGTCTGGCCGTTGTCGTTGGTCGGCGCGTGATCGAGGGTGATGACCTTGCTGCCCTTGGGAAGCAGCGAGGCCATATATTCACCGGCCTGTTCGCCGCCCTTCTTGTTATCGGTAATGATCAGGCTGATGTATTTGCCTGACCTGATGCCGATGTCGGTGATCACGACGGGAATGTTCTGGGCGTTGAAGATGGTCTTGATCGGCTCGGCGACCATGACGCTGTCGCCGGGGAAAATCAGGACGCCGTCGATCTTCTGGGCGCTGAGGTCCTCCAGGTCGGAGACCTGTTTGGCCTTGTCGTCGTCGCCGCCGTTCGTCACGATCATGTCGATGTTGACGCCTTTGGCTTTCCATTCGTCGACGGCTTTTTTGGCGCCGTTCACCATCGTCACCAGGAACGGATTGGTGCCCCAAAAGACGGAGTAGCCGATCTTGTAGTCCTTGGCCGGCGCCGGAGTCGCGGCGGCGAGCGCTCCGGTCAGCGCTGCAGCGACAAACCATTTCATCGTACGCATGAAGATCGCCCTCCCTTGTCGAAGCCTTGCTTGGACGCGACGCTGGCAGCGTCAGCGCTCCGGCCTCCTGCGATCATCCAATCACCCGCGAGCGCGAGTTGTCAAACTGCGGAAAGCGTGGACGGAAGACCGCGTATGCGACGTCGCCGTCGCCAGTCGCTCTCATGCAACCGGGGGGCGCGCATTGCGGAAACGGCGGCGGCAATGATAAGAATTGCGCGACCAGATGAATTCGTGAACTCGATTCCGGTTGAGTCTGGCAAACGCAGAAAAGCGGGTGGAGGAAGCCTTTATGTCTATGGGCAGGCGGTTTGCGTGCATAACTCTCGCATTTGGATTCGGTGCTCTGGCTTCAGCCGCGCAGGCAGAGGATCAGATAACGATCGGGTTTGTCACCCACTCCCAAGGCGACCCTTTCATCCAGCAGATCATCGACGGCGCGCAGGCTGCAGCCAGCGATCTTGGAGTCACGCTGAAAGTGGCGCAGCAGCAAGGGGCGGCGCCGGACGGTCAACTGAAGCTCGTGCAGAACATCGTCAACGCGGGCGCGCAGGGAGTCGCGACTTCGGTTCCAGGCGATTCGATGGCGAACAGCCTCAACGACATCATCGCCAGCGGCGTTCCGGTCGTACAGTTCAATCTGCTGAGCGCCGCGGTCAAGGCGCCCTATGTTGGCGAGAAGTCGACCCAAAGCGGCCGCATTCTGGGGAAAGCGATCGTCGATAAAATCGGCGGCGCCGCGGCCAAGGGAAAGGTCATAATCGGTAACTGCTTTCCCGGTCTGACCGTGCTCGAGAACCGCGCCAAAGGCGTGGAAGAGTCGCTGAAGACAGCTCCCGGTATCGCCATTCTCGGTCCGTTCGATGTGAAGGTCAGCGCGGTCGAGAATTACAATCATTGGGAGCAACTTTACGCCGCGAACCCCGAGGCGGTCGCCCTGGTCGGCCTGTGCGCACCAGACGTCGCCAGCCTCGGCAAGCTGAATGCCGCCAACGCCGACAAGTTTGTCGCCGGGGGTTACGACCTGACGGCGCCAAACCTGCAGGCGGTGAAGGACGGTCATGCCTATGTGACGCTCGGCCAGAGCGCATTCGTTCAGGGTTATCTCCCGGTCGCCCTGCTTGTGCGCGCGATCAAGAGCAAGAAGCCGCTTGAAGTCGGGTTCTACAATGCCGGCACCCAGGTCGTGACTGCCAACAGCGTCGACATGGCTAACAATCTGCCGGCCATGACCTTTCCGCAGCTCCAGGCGATGTCGGCGGACCCGAAGGCGACTGCCGCCTACTACGCGCCCTGGACGAAATGCGTGAACGGGCCCGACGCCGGGAAGGCCTGCGCGAAAATCGAGCCGATCGCCGCTGAGGGACAATAGACAAAGCATTCGGCCGAGCGAATCGCCCAGCGCCCAACCCGTCTGGATCCGAGATGGTCGACGCGCCACTTGTCGCTGTCCGCGGCCTGCGTAAGCGCTATGGGGGCGTCGTCGCCGTAGACGGCATGAACCTCACCGTCCGTCGCGGTGACGTTCATGCTGTCGTCGGAGAAAACGGCGCGGGCAAATCGACGTTGATGAAAGTGCTCGCGGGCGTCGTTTCTCCGGACGCCGGCGAGATCGAGTTCGATGGCGTCCCGGTCGTGATCAGTTCCCCGGTCGTTGCGCGCCAGCATGGCGTCGGCATTGTCTATCAGGAACTGAGCCTGCTTCCGCAGCGCTCGGTTCTGGCGAATTTGTTCGTCAATCGTGAACCGTTGCGGCGAGGGCTTATCTCGATCCGCGCCATGGAGGAACGCTGCTCCGACTTGCTCGACCGCCTCGGCCTGCAATTCGACGTGCACATGCCGGTGAGTCGCCTCAGCATCGGGGAGCAGCAGCTCGTCGAGCTCGCGCGCGTGCTCCTGGAGGAGCCGCGCCTGCTCATCCTGGACGAGCCGAACTCCGCCCTCAACGAACGGGAAACCCAGCGGCTCTTCGATGTGCTGCGGCAACTCAATCGTCGCGGCATCACCATGCTCTACGTCTCTCACCGCCTCGAGGAAGTGTTCGCGATCTGCAACCGGATCACCGTGACCCGCAATGGGCGCGATGTGCTGACGAAAGACCGGACCGAACTGACCATTCCGGAGGTCATCGAGGGCATGATCGGCGCCCCGCAGACGGCCCTGTTCCCGCCGCCCTTGCCGAGGCAAAGTGACCGCGAGCCGGCGGCGGTCATCATCAAAGGGCTGAGCGGCGGCCCGTTGAAGGACATCGCTCTCACGGCTCGGTCTGGAGAAGTCGTCGGTTTCGCCGGGCTCGAAGGCTCCGGCGTCGCGACTTTGTTCGGTATGCTGTTCGGCACCCATAAAGCGCGCGCCGGCGACGTGACCTTTCCGGACTCGAGGGGACTGCCGCGCAGTCCGACCGAGGCGGCGCGCCGCGGCGTTGCGCTCATTCCCTCCGACCGGAGACGAAACGGCCTGATGCTCGACAAGAGCGTGCTGCTCAACATCAGTCACGTCGCGATCGGCGCGCTCAAGGACGGCCTGCCGTGGTTCAATCACGGGACGGCGCTCGAACGCGCGGTCCGGCAAATCAACAGCCTGCGCATCAAGACCGGTTCACCCGACGCCTTGGCGAGCCAGCTCTCGGGCGGCAACCAGCAGAAGACCTTGTTGGGCAAGTGGCTCGAAGTTGCGCCGAGGATCGTTCTGCTGGACGATCCCACACGTGGCGTCGACGTCGGCGCCAAGCGCGAAATCTACGCGTTGATCCGACGGATTTCAGCCGACGGACGTATCGTTCTGTTCAGCTCGACGGAGCTGCCCGAGCTGATCGGACTCTGCGATCGAATTATCGTGCTTTATCGCGGGCGCATCGCGGGCGAGATCAAAGGCGGAGAGATCGACGCGCGCGCTCTGCTTCACGCGGTCAACACCGGCGAAATCTCGCAGGCGGCGTAGCGATGCGCGCTAATGTCCGCGAGCTCCATCCGCACCGCCAACCAGGAGGCAAGTCCCCATGATACGCCGTGCTTTCACGATGCGCCTGCAACCCGGCAAACTGAGCGAGTATAAACACTTTCACGACAACGTGTGGCCAGAGCTGGTCGCTGAGATCGAGAGAAGCGGCATCGCCACGATGACGATATTCGAGAACGACCCTGTCCTCTTTCTCTATTCGGAAATCATCGACGAGAACGCCTGGGATAGGCTCTGGCGCACGAAGATTCATGACAAATGGTCGCAAGAGGCGATGAACCCGCTGATGTTTTTTCGCGACGATGGCATCGTCGACTCAAGCACCCTTCGCGAGATTTTCCATCTGGAGACCAAAGCCGGCGCGGCGCGATGATCGATCTCAGCGGAAAGGTCGCCGTGGTCACCGGGGCGAGCCGCGGTCTTGGCCAGCGCGTCGCCGTTCGGCTCGCGGCTCATGGCGCATCAGTGGTGCTTGTCGCTCGCAGCGAACGGGCCCTGGCGGCGACCGCCGGCAGCATCATCAAAAATGGCGGCCGGGCCGAGGCGGTGACCGCGAACTTGAGCGATCCACGCTCGCTCGACCTGGTCGTCGCGGCTGCGAACCGCATAGGACCGCCTGCCATCCTCGTCAACGCGGCCGGGGTGTTCGGGCCGATCCAACTGATCAAGGACAGCGATCCGCGTGAATGGATCGAGACGATGATGATCAACATGGTCAGCCACTACCTGACCTCCCGTGCTTTTGTCGGTGGAATGATCGATCAGGGCTGGGGCCGGATCGTCAATGTGACGTCGGCCAATGCGCTCCATCCCCCTGGGCCGCTTCACAGCGCCTACGGCTCCAGCAAAGCGGCGCTCAACCACTTCACCCGTCATCTGGCTGCGGAGGTCGAGGGCACCGGCGTCACCGCGAATGTCATCCATCCCGGCGACGTCAAGACGGAAATGTGGGCCGATATCCGGGCCAAGGCCAGGCGAGCCGGCTCTCTCGGAGCCCCGTTCCTGAAATGGGCGGAATGGGTCGAGGAGACGGGCGGCGACGATCCGGAAAAGGCGGCGGACCTGATCGTCAATTTGATGGGCGATGACGCCGCCTCGGTCAACGGTCAGTTCTTGTGGATCGAGGACGGATTGCAGGCGCCGATCCCAAGCTGGAGCGTCGCCTCGGAATCGCTGCCTTGGCAGAAGTAGCCTGATGGACGAGCCGTCGTCCCGAGATGCCGAAACTTCCGAAGTCGCGCGGTCCCGCCGGCGCTCGTTTCGGCTGCCCGAGGAAATCGGGGTCATCGTCGCTTTGTTGGTCATGATCGTCGTCATCGGCGTCGCAAGGCCGCGCTTTCTCAATCCGATCAATCTTCTGACGATCCTCGGCAACACCACGTTCCAGGGCATGATGTCGCTCGGCATGGTCTTTCTGCTGGCGATCCGGGAAATCGATCTCTCGGTTGGGTGGATGTTCAATTTTTCCGCCGTCGTTGCCGCGCTGATGATGGTGGCGGGAGTCAATCCCTGGCTTGCCGCGCTGGGAGGCGTCGGCTTCGGCGCTGTTCTCGGCCTCGTCAACGGCGTGCTGGCCATCGGCTTGCGGCTGCCCGCGATCATCGTGACGCTCGGCACCTACTCGATGTTCGAGGGACTGTCGCTGATCGCCAACCAAGGTCGGGCGGTGTTTCCAACCGACCAATCGAGCAGCTTCTTCGCCTTTGCCTCGATGAAGGTATTTCGGGTCGTTCCGGTCGTCGGCATCCTTTTCGTCGGGTTGGCCGTTGTCCTGCATGTCGTGCTTCACCGCACCCGGTTCGGCTATCGCGTACAGGCAGTGGGAAGCAACCCCGAGGCGGCCCGCTTTGCCGGGATTCCGATTTCTCTGGTGCGCCTGCAGACGCTGGTCCTCATGGGCGCCGTCTGCGGGCTTTCGGGGGCGACCTATGTCGGTTTCCGCGGCGCGATCGATCCGCAGGAAGGGGCCGACTTCGCCCTCATTGTGATCGCAGCCGTCATCATCGGCGGGACCCCGCTTTCCGGCGGCTGGGGAACGGTCATCGGCGCGGTCGTCGGCATGCTGATCATTCAGGTGATCAGCAGCGGCATCATTTTTTTCGGCATCGACGCGACCTGGAGCACCTTCGTCACCGGCGCGGTCATCGTGCTCGCGGTCGCCCTCGATCAGATCGTGAAACGGCAGAGAGAGAAAAGCCTGCCTTCCTAGCCGGAAATGTTTCCAAGGGAAGGATCGTCGATCCGGCGCTGTTCGCCCGGCAACGAGTTGCGGCGGTTCGAGTCGATGAAGCGCGCCGCCATTTCGCCGACGACGATGGCCGTGAGATTCGTATTGTGCATCACGTTGTCAGGATAAATGCTGGTGTCGGCGACTCGCAGATTGTCGAAGCCATGAACGCGAAGGTCGGGGCCGACGACCGCAGTCCGATCGCCGGCCGGCCCCATCCTGACCGATCCGGCCTGATGGTGGGCCGGCCCCATCGCTTCCGTCAACGCCTCGGCGATCGGCTTATCGAGATCGTCGATCGGCTGGGCGCCGTGCGATCGAAAGGTCCGTGTCGCCAGCATCGCCTTGACGAACGAACGAGCGTCGGCGAACCGGTCCCGATCCCGCTGGCTCGTATTGTAGCGGTGGTCGATGAGGGGCGCGCGCGTCGGATCCGCGCTCTGGATGCGGACTTCGCCCGTCGCCTCCTGGCGGGTGAGATAGGTCCAGAAGCCGGCCCGATGCTCTTCCTCATCGACTGGAAAGGGATGGGTCTGCCATTCGGGCTCACCGGATGCGTTGGCCGGGCCGCGCACGTTCGCCGCGAAGAAGCGTCCCGTGGTTACCCCGAGTCCGTCCGCCGTGAACAGCATCGGAAAGCCGGGATGATCGGTCAGGTTGCGTCCAACCGGAAGGTCGGCGACGACGTCGATCCCTAGCGGGCGCAGCCATTCGGCCGGGCCGATCCCGGAGCGGTGCAGGATCGCCGGACTGTTGTAAACGCCCGCGCTGATGACGATTTCGTCCGCAAACGCAGTTCGCCGCTCCTTTGCGCCGTCGAGATAGGTGACGCCCTTGGCGCGGTCCCCTTCCACAATGATCCGATCGACATGGCTCCCAGCCCGGATCGTTAGGTTGGGCCGCGCGCGGGCAGACCTGATATAAGTCACCAGCGTGCCCAGCCGGACTTCCTTGTACCGATTATGCGGCATCGGTCCGACAACCCCGGCATGGGCGTCGAGCGCGTTGAGATCCGGCGCCTCGCGCACGCCGAGCTCAAGGCAGGCATCGTACATCGCGCGATTGACGGGCGCCCAACTCTCCGGCCGGTAGCGCTGGATGACGATCGGCCCTTCGCGGCCGTGGATCGGGTCTCCGCCAAAATTGACGTCGTTCTCGATGGCGATGAACAACGGCAGCAGGTCCGCCCATGCCCAGCCTTTGTTTCCCTTCGCGGCCCAGCGATCGAAATCGAACGGCGCGCCGCGCGCGGCGATCGTCGCGTTGATCATCGACGTGCCGCCGACCAGACGACCGCGCGGCACTCGCAAACTGCGGCCGCCCAAAGCGCCGGCGCCGTCGGTATTGGTGAAGTCCCAGTCGAACTCCGGTATCCCGGCGGCGCCGCGCCAGTGGTGCTCGCCGCTGAACGTGAACAGCGGAGGTATCGTCTCCTCGAGAGGAAAGTCCGGACCGGCCTCGAGCAGCAAGACTCTCCGCGCAGCGTTTTCGGACAGACGCGCCGCAACGACGCCGCCGCTCGAGCCTGCGCCAACGACAATGACGTCGTAGTGGTCCATCGACGCTCCTTGTGAAGCGTTCCTTCACGCGGCTTCAGTTTGATCGTTTCAAATCGAAAGCGTCAGGCCGTCACGCGACGACCTGACACTTTCCGTCCAATGCGTTTCAGGCGGACTATTTCGCCGCCGCTTCGACATTGTCCTTGTTGTAAACCGTGAACGGTCCCATCAGGATACGCAGGCCCTTGGGGCGGGTCGGGTCCTTGGTGATGGTGTATTCGCCCATGCGGCCGGCCTTGAATTTCGCGCCCTCTTCAGCTTTGAGCGCGTCACTGGCGAGCATATAGGCCGTGTAATAGGTGAGGTAGCCGAGATCAACGAAGCTCCACAGCGCGAACTCCGGCGCGCAGCCGTTCTTGGTGTAAGCGAGCATTTCGCTCGGGAGGCCGAGGCCGCTGATCTTGACCTTGTCGCAGAGCTTCTCGTCCTGCAGCGCCTTCGCGGCGGCGACGATGCCGACTGAGGTCGGCGCCATGATCACCTTGAGGTCAGGATATTTGTCGACCAGGGCCTGCGCCTGCGTATAGCTCTTTTCCGATTCGTCGTTGCCGTAAACGGTGTCGACCAGATCAAGCTTCGCGTATTTGGGGTCCTTCAGCGCCGTTTTCATTGCGGCGATCCAGGCGTTCTGGTTGGCGGCGTCGGGCGAAGCCGACAGGATGGCGAACTTGCCGCCGCCGGGGCCCGTGAGGTCAAGGGTCATGTCGGCCATGACCTTGCCGATCGCCGCAAAGTCGACCTGGGCGACGAACACGTCCTCGCCTTCGGACGAAGGGATCGGGGAGTCCCAGGTTACCACCTTGATGCCCTTGGCCTGGGCCGCTTTGGCCGCCGGCACGATCTGGTCGCCGGAGTTGTTCGAAATCATGATCGCCTTCACGCCCTGGGTGGTGGCGTTGGTGACGATCTCGATCTGTCCGGCAACGCTGTTTTGCGGCGTCGGACCGAGGAACTGCAGCGGAGTCGGGTTCTTCAGCTCCTTTGCCGCTTCCTCAGCGCCCTTGTGCGCCTGATCGAACGGCAGAATGCCAAGGAATTTCGGCAGCAGGACCATGCTAAGCGCCTTGCCGGGCGTCGCCATGGCGTCCTGGGCCAGCGCGCCCTGAGGCAGCGCCGCAAGCATCGCGAGCGCCGCGGCGCCCATCAGAAGTTTGGTCATGTTTCTCTCCCTCTCCGTTTGTTGGTCAACTCTTGCCACATATTCGGGATCAAGACCGAGAGGATAAGAAGCCCCCCGATCACGTAGTTCTGGGTGTTGCCGGTGATATCGGCAAGACCCATTCCGTTGCGAAGGTTCAAAATCACGAGAAGCGCAAGGCCGACCCCGATCAGATTGCCCTTGCCGCCGAAGATGCTAACCCCTCCCAAAAGCACGGCGGTGATGACATCGAGTTCGAAGCCCTCCGCCATGTCTCCGCGTACCGATCCCAACCGCGCAGCATACAGAATTCCGGCAAGCGCGGCTACAAAAGCCGAGCCAACGAACAACGCCCCCTTAACCAAGCCGACTCTCACGCCGGAATAGCGGGCGGCCTCGACGTTGCTTCCGACGACATAGACCAGCCGGCCGAAAGCCGAGCCGTGGAGGACAATCGCGAAGATGATGAAGAGCACAAAGAAAATCGAGATTGCGGCCGTGAGCGGACCGATCAAGGGCTGCTGGCCGATGGTGTTGAACCAATCAGGAAAGCCTCCGATCGCCCGGTCTTCCAGCAGGATGCGGGCGACGCCCCGATAGCCGATGAGCCCCGCAAGCGTGACCGCAAGCGATGGCAATCCAACCCTTGCAATCCAGAAGGCGTTGTTGAGTCCGGCGAGAATGCCCGTGGCGAGGGCGATGAGGATAGCGGCCGGCATGGGCACGCCCGCGTGGAACGTCCAGGCCATCACGCAAGCCGCGAGCCCCATCACGGAGGCGACGGAAAGATCAATTTCGCCGCCGATGATGACCAGGGCCATGGTCAGGGCGACGATGCTTTTCTCGATCGAGAGCTGAAACAGATTGACGAAATTTCCGACGCTGAGGAAGTAAGGCGAACCGACGCTGTTGAAGGCGACGATCACGACCAGCAGCGCGAGCATCATCGTTTCCCAGCTTTTGAGCCGCCCAAGCACGCTCATGGCTGCGATGCGCCCGTTACGCTGGAAACGGGACCCGTTTCCTTCTCGACCGGCTTCATCTCGGCGCCGCCCCAAAGCTGACGCAGGCGCTGCAAGATCACGGCGTCGCTCGCCACCGCCAGCAAGATGAGCAGCCCGAGCACCGCATCGAGCCAGAATTCGCTGATGCCCAGGCGGAACAGGCTTTGTTCGAGCGTTCCGATCATCACGGCGCCGAGCATCGCGCCTGTGACCGTTCCAGAACCGCCAAAGACATTGACGCCGCCGACGACAGCCGCGGCGATCACGCTGAGCTCCAGCCCCCGCCCCGCCTCGACCGTAATGTTGCCGAAGCGCGCCAGAAGCATGAAGCCGGCGAGCCCGGAGAGAGCGCCGCAGATGACGAACGCGAGGAAGACGACGCCCTTGATCGGAAGCCCGATCAGTTGCGCCGCTTCCGGATTTGACCCGATCGCATAGAAGCGTCGGGCGAAACTCAGATAGGTCGTGCCTATTTGGAAAACGATGACGATGACGAGCGCAAGCATGAAGAGCGCGCGAATGTCGAGGTTCCCGACCGGCGCGACGTTGACCAGCGGGAGATTGATGAGCCACTGCGGCAGGCTATCGGTCGTCACCGTCTTGGCGCCGGACAGGTCGACGAGCACGCCGCGGTAAATCGCCAGCGTTCCGAGCGTCACGACGACCGCGGGCACCCTGCCCCAGGCCACGATCACGCCGTTGACGACGCCCAGCGCCGCGCCCAGAGCGATGGCGATCGCAACGGCGAGAAAGGGATTTATGCCGTTGTGGTTGGCGATCAGCGTTCCGACGAAGTAGGCGGTGAAACCCACAATCGAACCCACGGAGAGGTCGATATTGCGCGTCAACACAACGAGCGTCTGGCCGACGGCGACGACCGTGATGATGGCGACGCTCGACGCAATCCGGTTGAAGGTGCGGAAGCTGTAGTAGTTGTCGATGAACGACCCGAAGAGCACGACGGCCGCTAGAATCAGAACCAGCAGGCTTAGCTCGCGAATCTGCTCCGGGCGAACACGGCGCTTAAGCCAATTCATGACGGCCTTCCATCGACGGAGTCCGCCGATCTCTGGCCCATTGCCGCAGTCATGATGGTTTCCTCATTGGCTTCGGCGCGATCGAGTATCGCCATCTGCCTGCCCTCCCGCATGACGAGCACGCGGTCGCTGAGAACAAGCACTTCAGGCAGGTCCGAGGAGATCACGATGACGCCAATGCCTTCTGCGGCGAGCTGCCCGATGATCGTGTGCACCTCGGCTTTGGAGCCGACGTCGACGCCTCGCGTCGGCTCGTCGAGAATCAGGACCGACGGGCCGGTGTTGAGCCATTTGCTCAACATGACCTTCTGCTGATTGCCGCCCGAGAGCTTGGCTACCTCGAGATCGACTGACGGCGTACGGATCGCGAGCCGTTCGCGGAAGGCGTCGGCTGTCCGGCGTTCCAGTCCAGTTCGGACGAGACCGAGACGATTGAGGTAGCGGCGCAGGACGGGCAATGTGATGTTGGCGAAGATCGAAATCGGAAGAACGAGCCCAAGCTGGCGGCGGTCCTCCGAAACATAGGCTATCCCGAGCTTCATCCCGTCTCGCGCCGTGCGCACCGTCACCGGATTGCCTGCGACGGCGATCGTCCCAGAAGTGGCAGGTTCGATGCCGAAAAGAGCAAGCCCTACATCGGTCCGTCCGGCGCCGATAAGGCCCGCGAAACCCAGCACCTCGCCGCGATGAAGATCGAAGCTGACGCCTTCGAATACGCCCCGCCGGCCCAGATCAGCCACTGAAAGAACGACTTCGTCTCGGGCGCAGGTGGTCCGCGCCTTGGTCAGATCAATCTCCCGCCCGACCATGTCGGCGATTGCGCGCTGTGTCGACGCTTCGAGCCGCGCGCGGGTCGATATCAGCCTGCCATCGCGAAAGACTGTGATCCTGTCGGCAATCTCGAACACCTCTTCCATGCGATGGCTGACAAACAGGATTGCGACGCCCTGCCTCTTTAGATCGCGGACCAGCTTGAAAAGCTCCTGAACTTCATGTGCGGACAGCGACGCGGTCGGCTCATCCATGATGAGGACACGGACGTTCAGGGAAATCGCCTTGGCGATCTCGACCGACTGTTGGGCGGCCAGCGTCAGGCCGCGGGCCGGTTTTCGCACGTCGAGCGTCATGCCCAATTCAGCGAGAATCTTCTCGGCTTCGCGATACATGTCTCGCCAGCCGACCACGACGCCGCGGTCCTGGTGGCTGATGAAGATGTTCTCGGCGACATTGAGGTCAGGAAACAACAGCGGTTCTTGATAGATGGCAGCGACGCCGAGCCGCTGCGCCTCGGCGGCGCTGCGTATCGTGACGGGCTGGCCGCCCAGAAGGATCTGCCCGCGATCCGGCTGATGCACGCCGGTTATGATCTTGATGAGCGTGGACTTACCCGCGCCGTTCTCGCCAAGCAGGGCATGAATCTCGCCGGCGCGGAGCGCAAGCGACACATCCTCGAGCGCCTGCGTGGCGTCAAAACGCTTGGCCACTCCGCGGATTTCCAGGATCGGCGCGACGACCGCCGCTCCGTCCCCATGCCCCGGCCCCTCGTTCATCCTGCTAACGCCCGCCGGTCACGTCGATGATCGCGCCGGTGACGTAGGATGAAGCGTCGCTCAAGAGCCAGACGATCGCTTCGGCGATTTCGTTCGGAGTTCCTGGCCGGCCAAGGGGAGTTGAGGCCCCGATCTTATAGGGCCGCTCGGGCTCGCCGTAGGTTGCGTGAATCTCCGTCTCGATGACGCCTGGACGAATCGCATTGACGCGCACGCCTTCCCGGCCCAATTCCTTCGACAAGCCGAGCGCCATTGCATCGACCGCCGCCTTTGAGCCGGCATAGTCGACATAGGTATCAGGCGCGCCGATACGCGAGGCCACCGAAGAGATCAGGACAATCGAGCCGCCATTGCCGCCACGGCTCTTGTTCATCCGTCGCGCGGCTTCCCGCGCGACCAGATAAGCGCCCAGCACATTCACGTCGAAGACCTGCCGCATCCGCTCGACGCTCATGTCGACGAGGCGCGACGACGTCGCCGCAACGCCGGCATTGACGACAACGCCATCGAGAGGCCCGAGCGCCTTCGTCGTCGCTTCGAACATAGCGATGACGTCGCTCTCGCGCGACACGTCTCCGGCCACCGCGACCGCCTTGCCTCCCGAGCGCTCCACCTCGGCGACAGCGGATTGCGCGGCCGCTTTGTCCTTCAGGTAGTTAACGCCGACCGACCAGCCGCGCTGCGCGGCGAGCACGCAAGTCGCGCGTCCGATGCCGCGCGATCCGCCGGTCACGAGAATGGTCTTGGACATGGCGCTCGATTTTCCTCCCGCAGCAATTGAAGCTGCTTCGAGCTCCACCCGGCAAGATTGGCGCAGTCGCAAAACTTTTGCAACGGCGATGCCGGGCGCGACAGGCCCCTACGCTTGTCGGCGACCTTGACCACGTTTCTGCTGGCGGGCGAAGCTACGCGGCAGGCTTACCGGGGAGGATTATCACCGATGAAGATCGCATTTCTTGGCGGCGGCGGCGCCATGGGCGGCCTGTTCGGAGGGTATCTGGCCCGTTCCGGAGAGGACGTCTTTCTCGTCGATGTGTCGCAAGCGTCGGTCGACGCCATCAATCGCGACGGCCTTGCAATCGAAGAGAAGGACGGCTCGACAGAGACGGTCCGCGTCAGGGCTTCATCGAATCCCAGCGACATTGGCCCGGTCGATCTCATCGTCAACTTCGTCAAATGCTACAACACCGAGGCGGCGATCAAGGCGGCGGCGCCGATGCTCGGGGCCGACACGTCGATCCTGACGCTCCAGAACGGCTGGGGAAACGCGGACCGGATCGCGGCGGTGGTAGGCAGGGCGCGGGTGATGGTCGGGCTCACTTACCATTCTGGGACGCTGCTTGGCCCGGGCCGCGTGAAACATTCCGGAATTGGAATCACTCACGTGGGCGAACTCGACGGCTCGCAGTCGCAGCGACTTCAAGCCGCGGTCGCGGCCTTTCGCAAGGCCGGCATCGAGACAAACTCGTCATCACGCATCATTGACGAGATCTGGAAGAAACTGGCCCTGAACGTCTGCACCCTGCCGACATCGGCGCTGCTGCATTTTCCGGCGCATGAACTTATCCAACACCAAGGAACGATGTCGCTGATGGAAGGGCTGCTTGCCGAGGTGGTGGCGGTCGCGAAGGCGCAAGGGATCAATCTGGATCAAGCGGAGCGCTGGCAGGCGATAACGAGCCTGCTCAAGCAGGCGATCGGCGCGCGCGCCTCCATGCTTCAGGATGTCGAAGCGAATCGGCAGACCGAAATTGACGTCGTCAATGGCGCGATCGTCGAGGGCGGCAAGCGGAACTCGGTGCCAACCCCGCTTAACGACGCCATGGTCTGGATGGTGAAGAGCCTGCAAGAAAAATATCTTGCGGCCCAGCAGCTCTGATCAGGACGTTGTGAGGACGTCGTCCGGCGCCTCATTCGTTCGGCGGACTCTGCAGCCACGCCGGCGCGTGCGGAATGCCCTGCACGGTCCAACCGCCATCGGCGATGATGGTCTGACCGGTCACGTAGGAGGCTTCATCGCCGGCGAGGTAGCGAACGACATTGGCGATCTCCTGCGTGGCGGCGAGACGCTTCATCGGCACCCGCGCCAGCATCCAATCCTCCTGCAATGATCCGTCCGCCAGTCCCTGATCGATCAACTTGGTTCGGGTGAAGCCCGGCGCGACCGCATTGACCCGAATCCCGGCCGAAGCGACTTCAAGCGCCAGCGCCCTCGTGAGGCCGAGAATCGCGGCCTTCGCCGCGCAATACGCGCCGCGTCCGGGCAGCCCGACAAAGGCCGCCGTCGATGCAATGCTGACGATCGCCCCGCCCTTGCCGCGCCCCGCCATCCGAGGGACAACTTCGGAGGCGCACAGGAAGAATCCGTTGAGATGGGTCGAGACGACCGCCGAGAAGTCGGCGTAGGAAATCTTGCCGACCAGACCGACTCGCTGGATGCCGGCATTGTTGACAAGGATGTCGACCCCGTCGGTCCTCGCATCAATCGCCTTGAATGCGTCAGCGACGCTGGACGGTTCGGTGACATCGGCTTCGAGATAGATGACGCCCGCGCGCGGGTCTTCAGGAGCCAGCTTGTCGAGCGAGAACACCCTTGCGCCGTCGGCGAGCAGCCTCTCGGCGATCGCATCGCCAATGCCGCGCGCCGCGCCCGTCACGACGGCGGTCCGGCCGGCAAGCGAATCGGACATTGCTCCTCCCTTCTGCTCGCGTCCGCTCAATACATCAGCCAGCCGCCGCTGACGTTGATGGTCGCGCCGGTGACATAGCCGGCATGATCGGAAGCGAGAAACAGCACCGCGCCGGCCAGTTCCGACGGCGCCGCCATTCGTCCGAGCGGTATCGCCGCCACAGTCGCCGCCAACGCCTCGTCCGTCATTCCGCTGCGCATCATCGCCGTATCCGCGGCGCCCGGAGAGACGGCATTGACCGTGATATTGTCCTTCGCCAGCGAACGGGCGAGGCCACGCGTCATCGAGACGATGCCGCCCTTTGTCGCGGCGTAAGCCACCGAGCCGCCGAAGCCGCCGCTCCACCATCCTTGCGAGGTGAAGTTGATGATGCGCCCGCCGCGTCCCTGTCGCCGAAAGGCCTGAGACGCGGCCTGATTGAGGAAGAACGTCGATTTGAGGTTGATGTCGTGCTGAAAGTCCCAATCGGCCTCGGAGACCTCATCCACGCTGGCGCGGCGCACGAGGACGGCGGCGGCGCAGACGAGGACGTCGAGGCCGCCAAGCGCGGCGATGACTGCATCGATAAGTTTCGGATGTTCGGAGACCGGTCGCAGATCGGCTGCCAAAGGCAGGTGAGGGCCGCCCTCCATCTCCGCGACCACCGCTCTCACGTTGTCTTCGGCCAGATCGACCACCGCGACCCGGGAGCCCGCCGCGCCAAACGCCAGCGCGACTTCTCGTCCGATGCCGCCAGCCCCGCCGGTAACGAGGACGCGCTTGCCTTCGAGCCCCGACGCCAGATTCCAAGTCATTGCTGGCTCACTTCACCGGGCCGGTGGACGGGGCTTCTTCGATGTAGCAGGAATGCGCTTCGCCGATGAATTTCGCCCGATCCTCGATCAGCATCTCGCGAAACGGATCCGTCGCGAAGGCTCTGTCCGCGTCAACGATGCTGTCGAACCACGTCTCGCCGACGCCATCCCACTGCGCTTCCGCCGGAACGCAGCGATCGACGCGACTGAAACGCAACCCACGCAATCCGGGAAGCTGGCGCACGATCTCGGCGTGGCGTCCAGTCCAGTGCGAGAAGAATTCTTGCGGAGTAAGTTCCGCCTTGCGCCGGATAAAGCTGACGCGCCTGATCATGATCTATCGATCCTTACGCGCGCGCCGGTGGCTGGAACAGCTCGAGGGTGATGCCGTCATGGATGCGCAGATAGGCGACGCGCGCGCCGGCGTTCGGGCCCGCGTCAACCTCGACCGGACCATCACGACTCACGGGCTTTGCCCCGCAATCGACGGCATGCGCCCACCCAACGCGGGCGTCTTCGACCGCCAGGCAGAGATGGATGTTGCCGGGATTTGCTGTCGACTCCGAGTTGCCGCGCTTGTCCGGAGCCTGATAGTCCAGCAGTTCAAGGATCACCCCTCCTGGCAGTTCGACGAATGCCCCTTTGATCGAAACGCCGGGGATGCCGATGATCTTCGCCAGATACGGCCGGTTGAGCAACTCGCGCCAAAGCGCCGGCGCCCCGAGGAACCGCTCCCAGAACGCCAGCGCTTCATCAATGCTGGCGACACTCATGCCGACATGATGAACGGCCCTGGCCGTCGCGATCGTTCCGGGTATGGCTGTTGTGTCGGCCAAGGTCGTCTCCCCGAGTTCAAATTCTGAAAAGCTTTTCGGCGTTGCGCGAGAACATCGCCATCTGCTCATCCCTCGAGAAGCCGGAGATGATCGCCGCATAAGCGTTGATCAGGTCGGGATAGGAGCTGAACATCCGGTCGACCGGCCAGTTGGTGCCGAAGACGACGCGGTCCACGCCAAACGCCTCGATGCTGCCGAGAACCCAGGGACGCAGCGATTCGACAGTCCAACGGCGATCCATCATGCCGAGGCCCGATATTTTCATGACGACATTGTCCGCCTTCGCCAGGGCGCGCATCGCCGAAGACCAGCGCTTGAAGTATTCGTCGTCGCGCGCCTCAGGAATTGCACAGTGATCGACGCAGATCATCGTGTCGGGGAAGGCCCCGGCGAGGTCGATGAGATCATCGAAATGCTGGATGCGGGTGTCGATGCACGAGACGAGATTATGCCGCTTCAGATGTTTGAAGCCGGCGCGCCATGATCCGTCCACAAGGTAGCGTCCGTTGCCGAAATCCCTGACGCCACGCATGTTGGCGTAGCGCATGTGGCGATCAAGCACCTCTGCGGCGTCAGGATCGGCAAGATGGCACTCGGCGACGATGCCATGCGGGTAACCGGTCCTGTCGGCGAAAGCCTGAAGCCACTTCGTCTCGTTGACGGGGTCAGGAATGCCCAGCGCCGCCTGGACGTGAACCGCCTTCGGCACATTCGCGAAGCGGATTTCGGCGATATAGTCTTCAATCCAGTAATGCTGGGGCTTGATCGCGTCTATGTTGCCCAGGAAGCCGTGGACCGAGTTCTGGCTCCAGCCACGAGTAGCGGAGTTCAGGATGCTTCATGTCGTGCAGGTGAAAGTGAGTGTCGACGAAGGGTATTTCGGCCACCGCGGCGTGCCCTCCCAGCACAGGCTGTCACCGTCGCAGCCTTGTCGATACGCTTCAATTCGTAGCCACGGCGAAGACGCAGTCAACGTTTCGACAGCGGCGGAATAGACGTTTGATGCCGCGATCCATAGCGGAGCAGGCTTTCCCGCGCAACAAGATAAGCAAGCTTATAAATTTGCTTGCGCGCATCCACGTTGTCTCAATATAGTTCGGCGCAAACCGAGAAGGTTGCCGTCCGCGGAGGCGGCAGTGGGAGCGACTCATCAAGGCGCCATGTTGGGCAAGACGATACGAATGTGCGCGCCTGGGTCTGCGAAACGCCGCGCGAAAATTGAGCGGTCTCGCGGATGAGTTCGCCACCGCAACGGCGTCGCGGAATCGTAACTGGAGCCGGCAGCGGCATCGGCAAGGCCGTCGTCGCAAGGATGCGGCGCGAGGGCGTCGAGGTTCTGGCGGTCGACATCAACGGCGACAGCCTTGGCCATTTCGAGAGGGACGGCTGCGAGACGCTCGCCGCCGACATCACTGATCCCGCGACTCGCGAGCAACTGGCGAACTGGGCCGATGGCGCAAACTACCTCGTCAATTCCGCCGGCGTCATTCTCATCAAGCCGATCTTCGAGCTGACGGTCGAGGACTGGCGCCGCGTGCAGGCGATCAACGCCGAGGCGACATTCTTCCTTTGCCAGAAGATCGGTCCGCGGCTCACCCCCGGCGGCGCGATCGTCAATCTGTCGTCAAGTTCGGCAAAACTCGCGACGACGATCGAACTCGCCGCTTACGCCGCCTCCAAGACGACCATCCTTTCCATCACTCGCTCCTTCGCTTACGCCCTTGCTCCGCAGCGGGTCAGGGTCAACGCGATCTTGCCCGGGATTGTCGACACGCCGATGCAGGACGAGGTGCTGGAGCGAGTTGCGCCGATGCGCGGCATCACGGCGCAGGAACTGCACGACGCGAGGACCAAGCTCGTGCCGCTCGGACGCGCGTCGTCGCCGGAGGAGTGCGCCGGCCTGATCTGGTTCCTCCTCTCGGATGAAGCTGCCTACATGACGGGCCAGGCGATCAATTTTACTGGCGGGCTTGTGACCTGGTGAACGAAAGGCAGGAGACGATGAAAAGGCCAATCACTGTCTGTACGGGCGGCCTGGGGCACCCCGAAGGTCCATATGAACTCGATGACGGCCGCGTCATCTACGCCAACACCTATGCGAGCGCGATCGGGGTGTGGGACCCCAAGACCGGGAAGGCGGGCCTCTACGCCGACGTTGGCGGCGGACCAAACGCATGCATGCTCGGAAGCGACGGCTGCGTCTATTCCACCCAAACCCCTAATGTCGGAGCCTGGGCCGCGCCCGTCCATCGCCCCCCTTCGATCCAAAAGACGAGTCCGAACGGCAAAGTGGAGATCCTGGTCACCGAAGCGGACGGCGTGAAGTTCGACGGGCCCAACGATCTGTCGTTCGGACCTGACGGGCGACTTTATTTCACCGATTTGGGCGATTGGGCGCCCGATGCCAAACCGCACCCCGGACGAATCGTCGTCATCGAGAAAAGCGGCAAAGCAAAAGTGCTCGAGGAGCTCGACCACGTCTATCCAAATGGAATCGTTGTCGAGCCTGACGGTTCGGTCGTCTGGGTCGAGTCCTATACCCTGAAGGTCGTGCGTCGCAGGCCGAGCGGCGCAAAAGAGGTGATTCATACCATGCCGGAAGGGCACATCCCCGACGGCCTCAAGATCGATTCTGAAGGCAACTTCTGGATCACCGCGGTGGCCGCCGGAGGCGTCGATGTCATCGACAGGAACGGCAAGCCGTTGCATTTCCTGGAAACCGGCGGCACGATACTCAACTGCGTGTTCGGCAAGGGGGGCGCGCTCTTTTGCTGCGACATGGGACCGTTTGACGTCACCGGCGCGGCGATGACCGGCAGGCTGATCAAGGTTGACGTCGGCGTCGAAGGCATGCCGCTGTTTCGCGGCGCGATTGGGTAGGGACGTCAAAAATGAAGATCGCCAGGGTTGAGGCCATCCCGGTCAGCTATCCCGAGCCGAATGATTTCAACGCTCTTCGCCATCTCTGTCTCGCCAAGATCACCGCGGACGACGGACAGGTTGGATGGGGCGAGTTGATCACGCAATTCCCCGAGGCCAATTTCGCCGCCAAGGCGATCATCGAGGGCATGGCGCCGAACCTGATCGGCAAGGACCCGGTACAGACCGAAAGGCTATGGCGGCAGAACAAGCAACAAGCATGGTGGTATGGCTACCATGGCGGCATCGCCTCATACGCCGTCGCCGCCATCGACATCGCTCTCTGGGATCTCAAAGGCAAGGCGCTGGGCAGAAGCGTCCTCGATCTGCTCGGCGGACCGGCCCATGACCGCCTGCCGGCCATCGCCTCCTGTCATGCTCACTATGAATTGATTCCGGAGATGGCTGAGGAGACCGCCGAATGGGTTTCGACGGGACTGCAGGGGCTCAAGACTGGTTTCGGCAAGCGCGGCAACGCGCGCCTCGGCTACGATCACGACCGCGATGTCGCCTATGTGAAGGCCATGCGCAAGGTGCTCGGCGACAAGATGCTGATGATCGACAACGGCATCGCAATCAAGTGGGACGTCACCGACGCCGTCCGGCGCGCCAAGGCAATGGAGGAATACAATCTCGCGTGGATCGAGGAGCCGCTCGGCGCCTGGGATCCCGAGGGTTACGCGAACCTGCGCGCCAAGACCACGACTCGCATCGCCTACGGCGAGCGCGAATGGACCTTGGATCAATTCGAGCGGGTGCTGGCGACCGGCACGGTCGACGTGGTCGGCGTCGATCCCGGTCGCGCCGAGGGCATCACGGGGTTCAAGAAAATCGCCGAGCGATGCGAATTCTACCGCCGGCAGGCGAACGCCCATGCCTGGTCATCGGCGATCGTCACAGCGGCGAGCTTGGCGATTTCGTTCAATTCGCCCGCTTGCAAGCTGTTTGAGTTCAAGCCGCTGCGCAATCCGATGCAGCACGACCTGGTCACCAAGCCGTTCGAGCACGTCGAGGGATGGGTCTACCCGCCAACCGGCCCTGGTCTTGGCATCGATGTCATCGAGGAAGTGGTGAACAGTTTTCGAAGCGAAAAAGTTCTGACGTCGTCATGAACGGACGATAAGAAATCAGCAAGCGTCAAAACCCGGGAGGAATCGAAATGAAATCGAAGCTGAAACTCTATGCGGCGACCATTGCCCTTGCAGGCGCGGTCGGCGCGGGAACCGCACACGCTGCGGACAACCAGTCGCAGATCCCCACCAGCGGCGAGAAGGTCGCCGGCGCGCCGTTCGAGGTCAAACGTGACTGGGGGACGTTCAAGCTCGCCGACCGCATCGCGGCCAAAGTCAAGGCAGGCGACAAGATCAACTATGTCTTCTCCTATCAGGCCTCCGGCATTCCGTTGTTCTCGCCTCAATTTGCTGCGGGTTTTGAACACCGGCTGCAAGATGGGCAATGCGATCTATCCACTGGACTGCGCGTCAATCGCGCCGGTGCAAACTGACGCGAACCAGCAAATCTCGCAGATCGAAGCCAAGCTGGCGGCGGGCGAGATCGATTGCATTTCGATCGAGCCGGTCACTTCCGACTCGACGACGGCGATCGTGAACAAGCTGATGGATCAGGGCATTCCCGTATTCACCAACGGCGTCACTTCGCGCGGCCACGAATTCACCAATTTCACCCAGGTGCCGCAGCTCGAGGGCGAGACCGCGGGCAAGATCGTGCTCGATTGGATGAAGGCCAACAACAAGGACCTGAAAGTGTTTGCGGTGTCGGGCGGCGACCCGACGCAGTTCTGGGCGCAGGGGCGGATGAAGGGATTCCATGAGACCATCGCCAAGGCGATTCCCGATGCAAAGTTCGTCACCACCGAGGCGAATGGACTGAACGTCAGCTATGATCCCGGCCAGACCTATGACGCCTATCGGACCTTCCTCTCGGCAAATCCGGACGTGCAGTTCATCGAGAATGTCGACATCGGCGCCGAGCACGCTGATCGCGCTATCACGAGCCTGAACAAGGCCGGCCAAGTTTTTACCATCGGCTGGAACGTTTCAAAGGGGCAGCTCGACGGAATTGAGAAGGGGATTCAGGTGGCGGCCCTCGACCAGCGATGGTCGGATCAGGCGGCCTTTGGCGGACCGGCCTGCGCCCAATTCCTGAAGAATGGCGTCATCTTGCCCAACACTCAGACACTGTTGCCGGTGATGAAGGATCAAGTCGCCGCGGCGCGCGCTGAGCTCGACCGCATCCTCGGTCAGAAATAGGTTGCCGCGCTCGGGGCCAGGCATATCCTGGCCCCTTCTCCTCGAGAGCATGGCCGCCACGCCTCATGACCAGCACTGATTCCCGCGACCCTGCTCCTGCGGAAGCTTCCCGCCCAAGCTTGTCCTCCACGGGTCAGGCGACCTTCGACCTTGCGCTGCGCATGGGAGGGTTGGTCGTCGCGATCGTCCTCGTCGCTCTTTTGATGTTCGTTCTCAAGCCGAAGTCGTTCAACATCGACGTCGGCATTTCGGTCCTGCGCGCGATGAGCTCGGTGGCGATCATGTCACTCGGACTCACCCTGGTCATCGTGGTCGGCGAAATCGACCTGTCTTTCGGCGCGATGTACGGGCTCGGCGCCAATTCGCTCGCGGTCATGTGGATCTTGCTGGGCATCCCGATTTATGCGGCGCTGCCGCTGGCGGTCGGCGTTGGGGCGCTGGTCGGTCTGTTCAATGGCGCTCTGGTCACATGGCTGCGCATACCTTCCTTCATCGTCACGCTCGGCACTTACAACCTGCTCTATGGGGTTTCGCTTTGGATCACCAAAACCTCGACCTTCAACCCCGTCTATCCGCCGCCCGGATCCGAAATTCCGCCCGCTCAGCTTGATTTCTTCACCGGCCTTACAACAAGCGTCGGCGCCCATCCGATATCGCTCGAAGTCGTCTGGATGCTTGGGCTCGCAGTGGTCGTCGGGTTCCTGTTGCACCGCACGCTGTTTGGCTTTCGCCTGATGGCGATCGGCGGCAACCCGGTCGCCGCCCAACTCGCCCGCCTCCCGGTCACCCGCTATAAGATCCTCGCGTTTGTCATCTGCAGCATGTTGGCGGCCGTCGCCGGCATCCTCGATTTCTCCTTTATCCAGACAACCCAGCCGAACATCGGTTTGTCGTATACTTTCCCGGTTTTCGCGGCGGTGATCATCGGCGGCGCCAGCCTTTCAGGCGGCAAGGGTACGGTAATCGGGGCGATGAGCGGCGCATTGCTCCTCGCCGAATTGCAGCAGGGCCTGGCGCTGCTTTCTCCCGGACCGCATGTGCAGCAGCTCTTCCTCGGCTTCGTGACGATCGGCGCAGTCGCTCTTGACCTTGCGCTCACAAATATCCGCAAGCGCAGGGCGGCATGAGCGCCGCCGTCGACGGCATCCGTCTCCGCGGCCTGCACAAGCGATATGGGGCGACCGTTGCGCTTGCCGGTCTCGACCTCGATATTCGGCCGGGCGAGGTTCTTGGCGTCGCCGGGCCGAACGGCGCCGGAAAAAGCACCCTTGTCCGCGTCATCGCGGGAGAAGAACGTCCCGACGACGGCGAGGTTATTTTCAACGGTCGTCCTTGGACGCCTGCCGATTGACTGGCGCCGGGTCGCCGTCGTCCACCAGGAGCCTCAACTCTTCCCCAACCTCACTGTCGCCGAAAATGTGCTGGTCGGGCGCGAAGGAACCAGCAAAGGTTGGCCGAAGCTGGCCTCCGCCGATGCGAAGGTCATGAAGGCGCTGGGCATCGACGGTTTCGCCGACATGCCGCTCGCCGACTGCACTCTCGCAACCCAGCAGCGGGCGGAGATCGCGCGCGCGGTCGCCCGCGACGCGCAGGTCTTTCTGTTCGACGAACCGAATTCGGCGCTTACGGACGAGGAATCCGACGAGCTGTTTCGAGAAATGCACAAGCTCGCCGCAGGAGGCCGGATTGTGCTTCTCGTTACTCATAGGCTCGGCGATCTTTTCGAACACGCGAAACGCGTCGCCGTCATCCGTGACGGCCGGGTCCGCGCGATCCTCGAAGGCGATGCGCTCACCGAGGATGGGATCGCGGAGCAACTTGTCGTCGGGCGCGATGGTGAGACAAACGTAAAGTCCAGCGCCAGGATCGATCGTGGCGAAAGCTCTCTCATCTCCGTCGACAACTGGTCCCACGCCTCCGCCTTTCGAGGCGTTGCCCTCGACGCCAAGCCGGGCGAAATCGTTGCGCTGGTTGGCGTCGAGGGCTCCGGCGCACGGGAGTTGCTGCGTTCGTTTGCCGGCCTCGAATTCATGTTCCGGGCAGATCGAGATCGCGGGTGAGACGGGCGAGGCCGCGCAGCGTCTCAGCGCCTATGTTCCCGCGACCCGAATGCTCAGTCTCTACAGCAATTTCTCTGTAGCGGAGAATTCTGCTCGTCCGCCTGGGCGCCCCGGAAATCGCCGGAATTGGCATGGCCCTGAAGAAGAGGCGGATGCAGCAGCTCGCCAGCGAAGCAATCCGGCGTTTCTTGATCCGAGCTCACTCCGTCTCCCAAGGCATACGCTCGCTTTCGGGCGGCAATCAACAGAAAGTGGCGATCGCACAGGCGCTCAATTGCGCGCCGCGGCTGCTCTTGCTGGAGGAGCCGACGCGTGGCGTGGATATTCACAGCAAGCGCGAAATTTATCGACTGCTGCGCGACTATGCGGGCGCTGGCAACACCGTCATCATGTTCTGCACTGAAGTGCTGGAAGTCTACGAAGCTGCCGACCGCGCCCATGTGGTCGTCGATGGCGGTTTGTCGCGCCCGATCGTGGTCCGCGATTACCCGCACGTTGAGGCTCTTGCCACCGACATCGCACGAATGGAGCGTCATGTTCGCGATCCGGCCGGAGCGGGGCGGGAATTATAGCCTCACTCAGCCGGCCGACCGCGGTCCTCGCTCCAACCGCTCCGCCAACGTGTGCATGAATTCAGCGCCGAGACGCCCATCGATCACGCGGTGATCGAGGGACAGCGTTAGGTTGACGCCTTTCGCAGCGGCGATACCGCCAGCCCGGGCGACGACCCGCTCATGCTGACGTCCGACGGCGAGGATACCCGACTGGTGCGGGTAGATGATCGCTTCGAAGCGGTCGGCGCCATACCTGCCGAGATTGGAAACCGAGAACGAGACCGGCCGAAGATCGCCCTGCAACAGCCGGCCCGAACGAGCGCGCTGGACTGCGTCATGCCGCGCCTGGACGATCTCGCGAATTGATTTGCCTGCAAGGTCGCACAGGACAGGAATCATCACGCCATCGGGAAGGGCCACGACGAGGCCGATATCGATGCTCGAGACCCGCTCTCTGCCGGCGCGGCCATTCTCTTCGCGCCAGCGATCGAGGATGCGGGGATGCACGGCGAAAGAATTCGGCCAGCGCCAGCAATAGAAAATCCGTGAGCGTCGGCTTTATGCTGATGGATCGCTCGATGTTCCGACCGAGGGTTGCCCGCGCTTGCTCGACAGCCGTGGTCTCGACCCAGCGGTCGATGACGAACGACGGAATCATCTTTCGACTGAGGGCGACGGACTCGGCGATCTGACGCCGCATAGGGGAGAACGGCTCGAAGTGCGCGGACGCTGGCGCGGCGAGTTTCTCGTTGGCGTTCGCCGCCTCGAGCGCGGCGACAACATCACGCCCGCGAATTCGCGTGAGCGGGCTTGCGGCCGCCAGACTATTCAGATCGGCGCCACTCATTTTGGCGAGCCGCCGCGCGAACGGGGACGCAAGGATTCGCGGACCGGAGCCTCCGTCCGAGGATCGAGGGGCCGCGGCGGCTGAATTCGCCTCGCGCGCAGGCGCGGACGCAACGGTCCGCGGCGTCGACTTCGCGTGACTTGGAGATGCCGATTCTCCTGCGATTGTGAGTTCGAGCAAGCACTGCGCCGACCGACAGCTCCTCGCCCTCGGCGCCAAGCACCGCTTCGAGTGTTCCGTCCGCAGGAGACTCCACTTCCATCGTGGCTTTGTCGGTCTCGAGTTCGACGAGCGGCTCGCCCATCGTGACCTTGTCGCCGACCTGCTTTAGCCAGCGCAGAACCTTGACGGTTTCCATTGTCGCGCTGAGCTTCGGGACTGGGAAGTCCATGAGTTGCGGCTCAAAGAAGAGACTTGACCGTCGCCGCGATCCTTTCGGGCGACGGAATAAGCGCGTCCTCGAGGTGAGGACTGTAGGGGAGCGGATGATCGGGAAGCGTGACCCGCGCCGGCGGCGCGTCGAGATAGTCGAAGGCCTGGCTGACAACGTCCGCCACGACGTCTGAGCTCCATCCGCCAGTTGGCGCCTGCTCCTCGACAGTGACGAGGATGTTGGTGCGACGCACGCTGTCGCTGATCGGCGCTACGTTCATTGGCCGCAGAACCTGGATGTCGATGACTTCCGCCTCGATGCCTTCGGCCTCCAGGCTGTCTGCGGCAGCGAGCGCCTTTCCAACCATCGCGAGGCTCGCGACAATCGTGGCGTGACGGCCGGGCCGCAACACCCGGGGGCCGCTCGGCATCGTAACTTCATCAACCCCGGCCGGCACAAGCCCTTTCGTCGAGAGGAGCGCCTTGTGCTCGAGGACGAGGACCGGATTGTCGTCGCGGATCGCGGCTTTCAGCATGAGATACGCTTGCTCCGGATTGGAAGGACAGATGATCTTGAGCCCGGGCACCGACAGAAGCCAGGATTTGGCCGTCTGCGAGTGCTGGGCGCCAAACCGCAGGCCGGCTCCGCCGAGGGCCCGAATGACGATCGGTATTTTCACGCGTCCACCCGACATGAAGCGGTGCTTGGCGATGCTGTTGGCGATCTGGTCGAAACAGACGCCGAGGAAGTCAGCGAACATGATCTCGACGATCGGCCTGTAGCCGGTCAGCGCGAGGCCCAGCGCCGCGCCGACAAAGCCCGTCTCCGCGATCGGCGTATCGCGGACCCGCGCCGCGCCGAACTCCTCATAGAGGCCCTGGCAGGTCTTGAAGGGGCCGCCGGACTCGCCGATGTCCTCGCCCATGATCAAGGTCTTCGGATCGCGCCGCATCTCCTCGCTTAACGCCGCGACAATCGCCTCGCGATAGGTGATTTCCTTTGTAACCCGTTCAATCGGCTCGACCCCGGCCGAAATGATTTTCTCATTCGCCGTCATCGGACGAACGTCCTGGCCATGAAGTCCTGCGTCGGGGACGGCCATGGCGCGGCCGCTGCGCGGTCTGCGGCCGCCTTGACGAGCGAACGAGCCTCGGCGGCGATGTGCTCTGCGCCAACTTCGGACATGAGGCCGCCGGCGCAAAGCGCGGTTCGGTAGAGCGCGATCGGATCTCGCTTCAACCAAGCGTCGACCTCAGCCGGGTCGCGATACCTTGCCGGATCGGTGCGCGAATGGCCGCGATGGCGATAGGTCTTGCACTCGATGAACGTAGGTCCCTCGCCGTCGCGCGCGCGAGACACCGCCGGGGCCGCGGCGTCATAGACGGCGAGAACGTCGTTGCCGTCAACCAGTTCGGTTTGCATCGAATAGCCGGCCGCGCGGACGACGAGGTTCTCGTAGGGGGTCGTATGGAGGATATGGCTGAACTCCCCGTAGAGATTATTTTCGCAGACGAAGATCACCGGCAATCTCCAGACCTGCGCCATGTTCATGGCCTCGTGGAAGGCGCCGATATTGGTCGCCCCGTCGCCGAAAAAGCACACCGAGACCTGTTTCCGGCCGGCGAGTTGCGCCGAGAGCCCTGCTCCCACAGCCACCGGCAAACCGGCGCCCACGATCCCAAAGGCGCCGATCAGGCCGCGGTCGATGTCGGTGAGGTGCATCGAGCCGCCAAGTCCGCCGCAAACGCCGGTATCGCGTCCAAACAGCTCGGCGAAGGCGGCTTCGAGATCCATCCCCCGAGCGAGGCATTGCCCGTGTCCGCGATAGGTGTAGCTAACGTAGTCGTCCTCACGCAGCGCCTTGGCGACTCCGGCTGAGACGGCCTCCTGTCCGTTGCACAAGTGGGTCGTCCCGTGAACGAGACCCTCCAGATAAGAGCGATGGACCTGCTCTTCGAACTCCCGGATCAGGGTCATCGTACGGAAAAGACCGATCCGATCCTCGACGCTCAGAGACGCGGCTGCCTGGTTGCTCGCGCTTCCGCTTTCGGGCGGCGGCTCGGTCATTTCGTCTCGCTCCCTGCCTTTATCTCGTCCAACCGGCGGTCATACCCGATAGTTGCGGACCGCGTCCTTATCGAGCTCGAGCCCGAAACCGGGGCCTGATGGCACGTCGTAGCACCCGTCCTTGAGCGCCGATCGATTGGCGACAAGGCGATAGAACATCGGATCGCGATCCGGGTGAAAGGAACTCGAGGTAGGTCCCGTTCGGAATCGCGGCCAGGAGGTGAGCGGAGATTTGCGGCTCCTCGTGATGTCCCATTTCAACAGCGAACGAGGACGCCAAGGCCGCGACGCGTCGCCATTCGGTCGGACCCCCGCCCCAGCTGGCGTCGAAATTGCAAACGTCGATCGCGCCGGACATCATGAGATCGCGACAGCCGGAGCGCGAAATCTCGCTCTGGCCGGCGCAGATCGGAATCCCGGTCTGGCTGCGCGCCGCCGCCATATCAAGGCGGTCGTTCTCCCACCGCACCGGTTCTTCGAACCAGCGAATGTCGAGATCGGCTGCGAGACGAGAGAATTCGACCGCCTGCCGTAATGTCCAGTTCTGATTGGCGTCGACGACAAGGATGAAATCCTTGCCGACCGCTTTGCGCGCGACCCGCACACGCTCGGCGTCTTCGGCCGGGGTGCGCCCTCCGACTTTGAATTTGCAGCCTGCGTGGCCCTGAAGTTTGATCTGCTCCATCTCGCGGCCAAAATCGGCGAGCGTCTTGCCTTCCTCGTAATAGCCGGCGATGCAGATGGACGGGAGCCGGTCGGTATAGCCGCCCCAAAGCTTGTAAAGCGGCGCGCCGAGCGCCTTGCCTACCGCATCCCAGAGCGCGCTGTCGACACAAGCTTGCGCGCACATCGCGAGTTTCCGGTCGCGCAGGATGTTGGTGCTCGGCTTCCTCATAAGCTCCCAGCATCCCTCGATGTTGAAAGCGTCCTTGCCGATCAGCAGCGGCTGGATCTCGTCGAGGATGATCTTGACCACCTCCGCCTGGGTTTCAAATTCGTCGCCGTTGTAGATTTCGCCGATGATCCCCGCCGACGTGTACACTCTGGTAATGATCGTGCAGCGATGCGTCATGAAGTAATTGCTGCCGCGGAATGTCCGCGGAAGGGGCATGCTGAGCGGGACGCATTCGATGCGTTCAATCTTCAACCGCTGCGCCATCGCATGCCCAATCAAGAGAGTGAGACAAACGCTAATGTGGCGCGCCCGATAGCGTCAAGCTCTCGGCAGGATGTTCAACACGCCCGTGATACCGTAGCATGTGAAACGCGAATATGGATGATCGAGCCAAGGGCGAGGGAATGTCTCGGAAGGCGCGCATCGGCGTGATCGGCGCCGGTTGGTGGGCGGCGGTCAACCACTTGCCGGTGCTGAAAGCCAACAAGGACTGCGAAATCGTCGCAATCAACCGCCTGGGCGCAGCGGAGCTGGCCGAGCTGCAGCGCAAATTTGAAGTGCCCGCCGGTTTCGAAGACTATCGCGCCATGCTGGATGAGATCCCGATGGACGGCGTGGTGATCTCGTCGCCTCATGTTCTGCACCACGAACACGCTCTCGCCGCCCTGGCCAAAGGCTGCCACCTGTTGGTGGAAAAGCCATTGACCACCACAACGGCGGACGCTCGCGACCTGATCGCCAAAGCAGACGCCGCAGGCAAACAGGTGATCGTGCCCTACGGTTGGAACTTCAAGGACTGGACCGACGAGGCGCGGTCGCTGGTCGCCACCGGACGGATCGGGCGCGTCGAGCATGTTGTCCTGCAGATGGCCTCAGCTTTGGAAGACCTGTTCGCCGGCCAGCCGATGAAGGAAACCGAGACTCACATGTTCCGTCCGCCGCCTTCGACGTGGGCCGATCCCATGCGGGCGGGAGGCTATGGCTGGGGCCAGCTCGTGCATGCGCTGGGATTGTTGTTTCGCATCGCTGATCTCGAACCGACGCGGGTGTTCGCCCTCACCGGCAAGTCGCCGACCGGCGTCGACTATTACGATGCTGCCGTCGTGCAATTCGCCAATGGCGCGACCGCTTCGGTCTCGGGCTCCGCGACAACGCCCAAGCACCGGGGAAACCAGATCGATCTGCGCATCTTCGGCTCGGAAGGGGTGCTTGCGCTCGACATCGAACGCGAGCGCCTCGAGGTGTGGCGGCGCGATGGGCGGGATACCATCGTCGACATGCCGAAGGGCGCAGGCGCTTACGCTTGCGAAAAGCCGTTGAACATCCTCGTGGATATCTGCCTTGGCCGACAGGTCGAGAACCAGTCGCCGGGCATCGTGGGTATGCGCGCCGTCGAGGTTCTCGATGCGCTGTATCGTTCGGCGCGTTCGGGACGCCTCGAAGACGTGTAGTTCGGCGCGAGGCAACTTCGCTATGGAGGGGGAATGACCGGAAAAGACCTGCGTCGCGGCGGTCTCGATCGTCTCACGGTTGAGGACATACTGGCGCCAGGATTTTCGACGCCATGGGACGCCCCGACTGTCCCCCCCTTCCCTTTCACCTTTCGCAATGTCGAGGTTCTGACGCTCGCGTGGCGGACCAACGAGGCGGCGGTCGCTCGACTGTTGCCGCCGCCGCTCGAGCCGGCGTCCGACGTGGTGCTCGCCCACGTGTACCGGATGAACGATGTCGATTGGCTTGGCGCCTACGGCGAGAGCAACGTCTCGGTTGGCTGCAGGCTGCCCGGCGCGGATATAGCCGGATCCTACTCGCCCTATCTCTTTCTGTCCTCCGATGTTGGCGTAGCGCATGGCCGAGAGGTCCACGGCCAGCCAAAAAAGCTCGGTGAGCCTCGCCTCGAAATCCGCGGCGATCTCACGGTCGGCGCCGTCAGCCGCAACGGGATCGATGTGCTGACCGGAACCATGCCGACGAAGCAATGGCCCGACAGCATCGACAGCCTGACGCGGCACTTCGATTTCGCACTCAACATCAATCTGAAGTCGGTCGACCACATCGACGGCCGGCCGGCGATCCGGCAACTGACAGCGCGCCGACTGGCGGACGTCACCGTGCACGAGTGCTGGGGCGGACCTTGCACCGTCGAATTGCGCCCCAACGCTCAGGCCCCAATCCACCGCCTGCCTGTCATCGAAATGCTCGACGGCCTTTACTGGCGGGCCGACTTCACGCTTGTCTCCGGACGCATTATTCACGACTATCTCGCTGCGAAAACCTGAATGGTCTTCGCCTGCCAGCCGCTCCTCGGGGCAGCGGTGTACCGGGAGCGAAATGCCTTTGCGCCTCCATCTCGTCACGCCCGACGCGCAATATCTCGACGACGCCGAGATCGAGCGGCGGACCGCTGGTCCCGATGTCGACTGGACAATCTGCCGGGAACGCGACGTCGACCGGCTTCCCGTCGATGCTCTCGCGCGGGCGGATGGAATTGTATCGTGGCATGAGATGCCGATTGACGCCGGCTTTGTCCGTCGCGCCGACGCGAGGCGTCTCTCGGTCGAGACAGCGATGCTCTACCTGACCAAGGGTCGCCTCCGCAATCTCGTGAACGAGCCCTACTTGGCAACCGCAAGAGTGTAGAAGAAAACTGGGAGTTTGGACGCTTATGAATCCTTTAGACAAGAGGAAGCTCGGAAAGACCGGGGTGGAGGTCACGCAACTGGGTTTTGGCAGCGCGCCGCTAGGCGAGCTCTTTGTCCGGCTCGACGAAGCGACGGCCGCTGCAACACTCAAAGCGGCGTGGGACGCCGGCATTCGCTACTATGATACCGCGCCCTATTACGGCCGGGGTCTGGCCGAGATTCGTTGCGGTCGTTTCCTCGACCCGAAGCCGCGGTCCGAATTTGTTCTCTCGACCAAAGTCGGCCGCTGGTTCTTCCCTCCGGCCAAGCCGCACGAGTTCCAAACTGAACCTTGGGCGGGCGGACTCCACTTCAATCATGTGCACGACTACAGCTACGACGGAATCATGCGCTCTTACGAGCAGTCTCAGATGAGACTCGGCATGAATCGTATCGACCTCCTGCTCATCCACGATCTCGACTTCTGGTTCCACCTGACCGAAGCGAAAGTTTCCGCTCATCTCAGCCAGCTCTTCACCTCCGGCTGGCGGGCTCTCGACGAGTTGCGCTCGCATGGCCTTGTGCGCGGGGTTGGGGCCGGAATCAACGAATTGGGGATGATGCCCCGATTCCTCGACATGATCCCGCTCGACTTCTTCCTGGTGGCGCTCCGATACACGCTGATGGAGCAGGAGGTTCTGAAGGAGGAGTTTCCTTACTGTCAGCGGGCCGGGGTCGGCGTCGTGGTGGGCGGCGTCTTCAACTCCGGGATCACAGCGACAGGTCCGGTACCGGGCGCGAAGTACAACTACCTTGACGCAACACCCGAAGAGATGGACCGGGTGACCAAGATTTCAGGCCGTGTGCAAGGCGCACGGCACGCCGCTCGCGGCGGCGGCCCTGCAGTTCCCGCTCGCCCACCCGATCGTCGCCTCGATCATCCCGGGCGCCATCAGCCCCGATCAGGTCCGGCAGAACGTCGAGCATTGCCGGCATCCGATACCGGCTGCGCTCTGGTCGGATCTCAAGAGCCGCGGGCTCATCGCGCACGACGCGCCGACGCCGCAATGACATCGCGCCAACTTATCGTCGATCGGTCAGATCATTGATCGGAAGCGCGGTCTTGTACTTCACCTGTTTCAGGGCGAAACTGGATCGGATATTGGCCACTCCACGCGTCTTCGACAGCCGGCCGACGATGAAGTGCTGCAGGGCGACAGTGTCGGAAACGACAACCCGTAGAAGATAGTCGGAGTCGCCGGTCATAAGATAGCATTCCATCACCTCCGGAAAGCCCGCGATCGCCGCCTCGAATGAATCGAGCACCGGTTCGGTCTGTTTCTCGAGCGTGACCTGAATAAAGACGCTGACGTTTGCACCAAGCTTGACCGGATCCAGCAGGGTGACCTTGCGCAGGATCACCCCTGCCTCCTCCAGCGCTCGTACGCGAGCGAGGCACGGCGAGGGTGATAGCCCTACCTGTCTTGCGAGGTCGACATTGGTGAGGCTGCCGTCATCCTGCAGCGCGGCCAGGATTCGAATGTCGATGGCGTCCAGCCGGCCAATCGGCATTTCATGCTGTAGCTTTCGCCCCATTCGGCACATATGCCCAAAATGGCGGGCCTCGACAATATGTTCGGCAGGATATTCGGCTGCCTCACCGCTATGATCCCGCGCATCCAAAGCGGAGCGACGACATGCTCGAGAGGATCAATCCGGGCCAGACCGTCAAGGACTCGAGCGCGGAGGGCGACCCTGATCCAACCGAGACCGCCGAATGGCTCGACGCGCTCGAATCCGTCTTTCGAGTCGCGGGCGGCGAGCGGGCGGAATTCCTGCTATCCGCGCTCGACCGCAAGGCGAAGGATCTCGGCGTCGTACCCGATGTACTGCCCTTCGGCCCCTATCGGAACACGATCCCGCCCGAAAAGCAGGGTGCATTTCCCGGCGACATCGACATGGAGACCCGCATCACGGCGATCATTCGCTGGAATGCGCTGGCGATGGTCGTGCGCGCGAACGCCGCTCACGGCGAGCTCGGCGGGCACGTCGCGAGCTACGCTTCCGCCGCCGAGATTTTCGAGGTCGGCTTCAATCATTTCTTCCGCGGAGCGGACGGCGAACAGGGCGGCGATGTCGTCTTTTTCCAGCCGCACTCGGCCCCCGGCGTCTATGCGCGCGCCTTCCTCGAAGGCCGTCTCACCGAGGCGCAGCTGGAGCGTTATCGGCAGGAGATCGGCGGCTCCGGCCTCTCATCCTATCCCCATCCCTGGCTGATGCCGGACTTCTGGCAGACGCCCACGGGGTCCATGGGCATCGGGCCGATCAGCGCCGTCTACCAGGCCCGCTTCATGCGCTACTTGCGCGATCGCGGCCTCCTGGACACGGATGGCCGGCGCGTTTGGGGCGTCTTCGGCGACGGCGAGATGGACGAGCCTGAGTCGATCGCGGGCCTCTCGCTCGCGGCGCGCGAGAAGCTCGACAACCTGACCTTCATCATCAACTGCAATCTCCAGCGGCTGGATGGGCCGGTGCGGGGCAATGGCCAGATCATCCAGGACCTGGAGATGACCTTTCGCGGAGCAGGCTGGAACGTCATCAAGGTGCTGTGGGGATCGGAATGGGACGCCCTCTTCGCCCGAGACGTCAACCACGCGCTTCTGCGTCGCTTCGCGGCCACCGTCGATGGCAAGTATCAGACGCTCGGCGCCAGGGACGGCGCTTACAATCTGGCGCATTTCTTCGAGGAGGACCCGGAAGTGCTCGCCCTCGTCGCGGATATGTCCGCCGAGGAGATCGATGGCTTGAAGCGGGGCGGACATGATTTCAGGAAACTGTTCGCCGCTTTCCAGGCCGCCAAATCGACGACGGGACGGCCGACCGTCATCCTGGCAAAGACCAAGAAAGGCTTCGGCATGGGCGGCGCCGGAGAGTCCCGGATGACCGCTCACCAGGCCAAGAAGCTTGATGTCAGCGCGCTCCTGGCCTTTCGCGACAACTTCGCTTTGCCGCTCAGCGACGAGCAGGTCCAGAATCTGGCTTTTTACCGTCCGGCCGACGACAGCGCGGAGCTCGCCTATCTCCGCAGCCGGCGCCGAATGCTGGGCGGCTATTTGCCGGCCCGCCGACGCGGGGCTTCGCCGATCCGCGCGCCCGCGCTCGAAACCTACGCCGATTTCGCCCTTCGCGCCGAGGGAAAGACAATGTCGACGACCGTTGCGGTCGTGCGTCTGATCGGCAACCTTCTCAAAGACCAGACGCTCGGGCCGCGCATCGTTCCGATCGTCGCGGACGAAGCGCGAACCTTTGGCATGGCGAACCTCTTCCGCCAGGTCGGCATCTATTCGTCGGTCGGTCAGCTCTACGAACCGGAGGACGCGAATTCGATGCTCTATTACAGGGAATCGAAGGAGGGCCAACTCCTCGAGGAGGGCATTACCGAAGCCGGCGCCCTGTCGTCGTGGGTCGCGGCCGCCACCTCCTACAGCGTCCATGGCCTCGCGATGCTGCCGGTCTACATCTTCTACTCCATGTTCGGCTTCCAGCGCGTCGGCGATCTCATTTGGGCGGCTGCCGACCAGAGGGCGCGCGGGTTCCTGATCGGAGCCACGGCCGGTCGCACGACGCTGGCGGGCGAGGGGCTGCAGCACCAGGACGGTTCAAGCCATTTGCTCGCCGCGACAATTCCCAACTGCCGCGCTTATGACCCGGCTTTCGCGTACGAAATGGCCGTGATCCTCGATCACGGCGTGCGCTCGATGATGGAGCATGGCAAGGACGAGTTCTACTACATTACCGCGATGAACGAGAATTATAACCAGCCGTCGAAGCCCGAAATGGCGGAAGCGGGCATTGTCAGAGGCCTCTACCACTTCGCGTCGCATGGTTCGAAGGAACGCAGCCGCTTTGTCCGTCTCCTGGGCTCGGGCGCCATTCTCCCGGAAGTTGTCGAAGCGGCAAAGATGCTGGACGCCGAGTGGGACGTCGCCACCGACGTCTGGAGCGCGACCAGCTACTCCGAGCTTGCCAGGGACGCGCGGGAGGCCGAACGCCGCAACAGACTCAATCCGCTCGAGGAGCCGGTCGTCAGCCACCTTGGCGCCTGCCTGCCGGGCGGCGCCCCCATCGTCGCGGCGTCAGACTATGTTCGCGCCTATCCGCAGATGATCGCCTCGTATGTGGATGCCCGGTTCATTGCGCTTGGCACGGACGGTTTTGGGCGGAGCGATACGCGCCAAGCGCTGCGCGCCTTCTTCGAAGTCGACCGATATCACATCGTGATCGCCGCCCTCGATTCGCTTGCGTCGGAGGGCGTCATCGCGCCAGAGGTCGTTGCCAGCGCCATCGAACGCTACAACCTGAAGCGCTCAGCTCCGCCGCCTTGGAGCATCTAGCGCAAAAGGAGTCGCGACGGATTCTGCGGTTTCCCGGGCTGGATGGTGTGGACGCAGTCGCGAAGAACCAGTCCCCGGCGCCCGGATTCCCTGCTAACAGGGAAAAGTACAGGGAAACAACTACGAAACCGGGCAGAGAAGGCGGGGAGAAGAAGCTCAATGGTTTGAAATCACGGGCATTTCCGTTCCGATTCCCTGGACGCAGAACAGGGAACGCTAGCAAAGGAAACAGGGAAGACTTACCGGCAGAGCACGGAATTATGAGAACGATTTAATCCTACAGAATTTCGCTCGGCGGCAGTGGCGACCGTCGACCCGTTCCTTAGCTCCGGCTCTACCCTCATCGCCGCCGATAGGACCGGGCGCGTCTGCCGCGGCGTCGAGCTCGACCTGCTCTATGTCGATGTAATCGTGCGCCGGTATGAGGCCTTAGCAGGCAACCCTGCGGTTCTCATCGAAACCGGCGAATCGTTCGGTGCTCTGGCCGCGCGCAGGGCAGAGGAGGCGACGCCGCTCTAAAGTCGGATGCGGCGGCGCGGCTTCGGCGGCAATGGATCGTGTAGAACCGGAGCCGGCCTTGTCCATGAACGCCGGCGTGTCCGCCCCAGGGAAGGCGAGGACAGACGCTTCAGCCGGTAGTGCCGCGATCGCCGGTTGGTCAGACCTGCCGATTTGCCGCTTCGCCCATGTTGAGCAATGACTGTCATTTTCGCGACCGAACGACTGGAGTCGACGGATTGCGTTGAAAAACCCACTCGGCCGACGAGAGCGAAGGGCGGTTGCGACGACAGTCAGGGCGGCCGAGTGGGGCCGCTCTGCCTCATATAGCGAAGACGGGCGTCGGAACGGGGATGAGCTTCGCCAGTTTCCGCAGGTTTTGGGCGGTGGCGGCCAAGAGGAACTCGTCTTTCGCTCCGCTCGGGCCACGGAGGCGCAATCGGTCGAGCCTGAGGATGCGCTTCAGATGGGCGAAGAGCATCTCGACCTTCTTTCGTTCGCGACGTGAGACGGCGTAGGCCTCGGTCTTTGCGATCGCCCGCGCCTTGTCGCGAGCCGCTTCATGAACGGAGCGCGCGATCTTTCGTGCGGGCGCGTCCGGGCAGCACTTAGGCTTGAGCGCGCAGACCTCGCAGTCGCGCTTGCTGGCGAAGTAGATCATCGTGCCTTCCTTCGTCAGCCCGTCGCGTGGCTTGGAGAAAGCGCGGTGGTATTTTCTCAGCTCTTTGCCGCCGGGGCAGACATAGTGGTTGCGATCCGGATCGAAGGCGAAGTCGCTGCGCGAAAAGGTCCCGTCCTTGCGTTCGGATTTGTCCATCAGTTTCACGTGCGGCTCGATCCCGCGCTCGTCCACCAGCCATTCGATCATCTCGGCCGAGCCGTAGCCCGCATCAGCCACCAGGCGCGACGGGGCGACGTCGAACTGTTCGGCCGTGCGGTCGAGCATCGTCTTGGCCGCACCGACTTCGGCCTGACGAATCGCCGTCGTCGCCTCGACGTCCATGATCACCGCGTTCTTGAGATCGATGAGGTAGTTGTCGGAGTAGGCGTAAACCGCGGGAGTGTTGCCCGCCGCCGTATAGCGGGCCGCTGGATCGGTCGGCGAGATCGACTTCGGCTCGACCGGCGTCGCCCCGCCGAAGGCCGCATCATCCAGAACCGACAGATATTCCGCGACCGCCCGATTGGACGTCGGATCGAGGTCCTCGACCTTGGCGACGCCCCGCCGTCGATGGGCGTCGGCCACGATCATGCTGGCGTCGACCGCGAAGGCCTCGCCGCCCACGATCCCTTCCTTCATGCAGCGCGCCACCACCGTCTCGAACAGCTTGCGCAGGAGATCGCTCTCGCGAAACCGGCCATGGCGGTTCTTGGAAAACGTCGAATGATCGGGGACGTCGGCGTCCAGCCCCAATCGACAGAACCAGCGATAGGCCAGATTGAGGTGGACCTCCTCGCACAGCCGCCGCTCCGAGCGAATGCCGAAGCAGTAGCCGACGATCAGCATCCGCATCATCAGCTCGGGATCGATCGACGGCCGTCCGACGTCGCTGTAATAGGGCCCCAGATGCGCCCTCAGATCCGACAGGTCGACGAAACGGTCGATCTTGCGAAGCATGTGATTGTCGGGGACATGCCGCTCGAGGCTGAAGCCGTAGAACAGCGCCTCTTGCATAACCCGCCGCTCGCCCATCATCGGCCAATCTCCTGC
Source organism: uncultured Alphaproteobacteria bacterium (assembly GCA_963806935.1). Lineage (GTDB taxonomy): Bacteria > Pseudomonadota > Alphaproteobacteria > Rhizobiales > Beijerinckiaceae > Roseiarcus. The sequence continues at coordinate 44,359 of CAWEAT010000009.1, read as the reverse complement.
AACCAGGAGAAGGGAATCAGTGATCAGCGCCCCAATCAAGCAGAGTTTTTCAACGCAATCCGTCGAAACCAGTCAAGCTGATTGGGTTTTGACCGTAGAGGCTCGCACCGCTGTTTTGCCGCCGCCGATCGGCGTATGATAGGCGGCCATGAAGGCGCGTCGCCTGACCGAAGCCAAAGAGAGCGCCGGCACCGACCTCGCCCTGGCGCTTAAGCGGATCGCCGCGCTCGAGGATCGGCAGGACCGGGCCGCGGTCGTCGCCCTCGGTCTCAACGCCCGCCTGGCCGTGGTCGAAGAGCGCCTGGACATCGGCGCCCCTCCCGAGATCGCCGGCCTGACGGTCGCCGGATTCGCGGCCAAGGTGCACCGCAGCCCGTCGACGGTGAGAAAGCTGATCGCGCAGGGACGGCTCCCGCTTCTGCCGCGCCTGGGCGTCCATCCGATCATCGCCGCCGACGCCGAGCTGCCCGCCCGCCGCCGGTCCCGCTGAAAGGGCTTCAGCGGGCCGATACAACCTGGCCCGCCGCCGCGGCGCAGCCCGGAGGCTATATCCAGCCTGGCCGCTCCCGAATTGGCCGTCCTGGCGGCTCCGTTGGCCCGCTCGAGGGCGGCTTTGGCCGTTTTGCAATCGGACGGGAGACAACCGTCCAAAGTCCGTTTTGCCCATCTGGCGCGCACCCATGGGCGTCGCCTAGGCCCTTCGGCCATGTCATCGCCCTATGAAGCCTTCGCCGCGGCGCTCCTGAAAGCCCGGGGCCCCCACGGCGACACGCCCGACGCCGGGCGCGCGCTCGACATGGTCGCCGCGGCGTTCAAGGACGATCGCTTCACGTCGGCCGCCATGCTGCGCGAAGCTTTGATGCCGGCGCTCATGTTGGCCCAGCGTCCACCGGTCGAGGCTGGCCGGCAGCGCCATATCGATTCCTGGTTGACCACGATCGCGACCGCCTGGGCGGCGCATCCGGGCGAAGCCCTTCCTGCCGGGGCTTCTGCGCCGGCCGATCATTGGCCGCCAGCGCCCATCCCAGCCGCCGACGCCGAGGCGGCTGTCGCGCTGTTGAAAGAAGCGGTCTTGTGCGGCGGCAACGTGATCGAATTGCCATCCGGCGTCCGTGTCCGAAGGGAAAAGCCATGATCTCCGAAACCTACAAGCGCCTTATCGACGGGCTGAAGGCCGCCAACGGCTTGCCGAGTCCGTTCCGGGCGCAAGAGATCGTCGACGCCGATGGTGGCAATGCCGGTCTCGAGCTCGCCGACGCCGACGAAGCGCTCGAATTGATGCGTCGCACGATCCGGGACATCAACAGCGAGGACGACGACGTCGGCGCCGGCGACGACAAGAAGGTCGACGCTATGACGCAGCTTGGCATCAACGCGCTGCCGGCGAGGACGCTGATGCTCGCGCACTGGCAAGCCAAGCTTGCCGAGGCTCCTGGCGCCGAAGAGAGGCGCGCCAGGGCGGCGGCGGACACGGCGGCCTTCGTCCTTCAATGCCACCGTCGCGCTCGAGGAGAAGGCCGATGGTGACGATCACCGAATTGCCGCCGCGGGCGACCAGTTTCGAAATGCCGGACGCCGAGCAGCTGCCACGCTTGCGCTCCTATGTTCTCGCCGAGCACGGCTGGCTGCGCGACACGCCCGGGAGCGAATTTCACCGTGCCTTTTGGGTGAGCGGGACGTTTTTCCGCGTCCCCCAGCCCGTCAGCAGCGTCTATGCCGTCCACTGGTTCGACGCCGCCAATTTGCGCCTCGAGCGCGCGGGTCTGGCCCCGATCGACGGCGCTAGTTTCGTTTGCGCCTGCCTTGCGCATGGCGACGTCAGCTGGAGACAGCGCGACATGGCGATCGGCCAATTGCTCGAGCTCGGCTTAGGCGAATTCTCCGGCCGGTCCTGCAACAATGTTTGGCGCGACATCCTCGCTGGCGAGCGCGGCCTCATCAAGCCTATGCCCCCTGATCGTGGAATCGAGCGGCAGGATGGAATCCGCGTGGTTCGATCGGCGCCGGCTGACTAAAGGAAGGCTCATAGGAATCCGAATGGCCTAAGCGTGAGCGCACCGGGCCGCGCGGGCAGCGACGGCAAGCTTCTGCGGGCGAAGCGGCCCAACCCAATAACGGAAAGATTTTCTCCCTGGATCGTCACCGCGCTCATGGGAACCCGATCGGCATTCTGAAACTCGCTGCGTCCCGAATATAGCAAATGGTAATGTTCACGCCGCAATTTCGACGATGAGTCCACGAACATGGGCAGCGATGTCGCGGGAAGGCCGCGGGAAGGCCCCGGCCTTCTATCGTCTGCTTTGCTGTAATCCTGGAGAGATCAATGTTGTTTGGAAGTAAAACGCGATTGCCAGTCTTGGCGATGCCTTTGCTGTTTTTGAGCGCGGGAGGGCACGCGGCCGGAAACACGGCAGTCGTGCATGTCGACCTGATGGATCCGTCAACCGGCTCATCAATCAAATCCATGGCGATCAAGACCGATAAGAGAAGCGTCAAAGCCGGGCGGGTCACGTTCGAGGTTTCAAACGACTCGAAAGACCTGGTTCACGAGATGATCGTGGTGTCGGCCGCCGACCCTAAACTGCAGTTGCCGTATGACCCTAAGGATAGCCGGGTAATCGAATCCGAGATCAAGGATCTTGGCGAAGCGTCTGATCTTAAGCCCGGCGAGAGAAAAACTCTGAGCCTGACATTGAAGCCCGGCGAGTATATTTTAATCTGCAACCAACCGAGCCATTACCGGGCTGGGATGAAAACAAGCCTTACAGTCACTCCTTAAGCCGCGCTGGGGTTAAAGAACGGCAAGATAGCGGTCGTGGTCGGCGATCGAGGCGCGGCGGGAAGGTCTATAAAGGTCGCCAGAGGCTCAAGGGCGGCCTTCGCGGCGTCGGCCGGTGTCCAGTAGCCCAAAAGCCTCGAGGCCGGTCCTGGGCGCCGTGGGGTCGCGTTGGTGACTATTTGGTGACTCGATCTCGATGGCTAACGACCATCTCTTCGTAAGCCTTTGAAAAAATGGTGGGCGATGCAGGGATCGAACCTGCGACCCCTCCCGTGTGAAGGGAGTGCTCTACCGCTGAGCTAATCGCCCTATCCAGCGCTCGACACGCTTTAAGGTCCGCCGCCGAGCCAAGTCAAGAAGCCTCCCCTCGTGGAGTTGGTCGGCGAAGCCGGCGCCCAGTTGCCGCTCTCGCGCCCGCCGACGAAATCCTGCCGCTTACAGAGCGTGGGAATGGGCTGGATTACGCCCGTCTTGGCTCAGGTAACGGTCAAAAAGAGCGGCGAGCGAGCGTACGAACGGACGGCCGCGTTCGTTCACCGCGATTCGCCGGCCGTCCCAACGCGCGAGGCCGTCGGCGACAAATCGCGGCAACCCGATTGCCGCCGACTCTATCAATGGCGCAGGGTCCGCGCCGTGCCGGACCGCCACGGCTTCGAGATCGACCTCGAGGTCGCACATGATATGCCCGATCGCATCCCGGCGCAGCCGGTCGTCAGCGCTGAGCTCAACCCCACGGACCGTGGCGAGCCGTCCTGCTTCGATTTCATTCCCATAAGCGGCGGCGGTCGGCGCGTTCTGCACGTAGCCTTGCGGGAGAGAGCCGATCGCGCTCGCTCCGAATCCAATCAAGACCGGGGCCGCGTCGGTGGTATAGCCCTGGAAACCGCGTTTCAGACGTCGTGCGGCCGCGGCCTTGGCCATAGGGTCGTCCGGCTGCGCGTAATGATCGAGGCCGATCGCGACATAGCCCCCTTCCTGGGTCAGGACTCGCTCAATCGCGGTGGCTTGAGCGTAGCGCTCCCGCGGCCCGGGCAGGAGGTCGCCCGGAATCAGGGCCTGATTGCGTTTCATCCACGGCACATGAGCGTAACCGAAAACCGCAATCCGATCGGCCTTGAGGTCCAGAACACGACGCGCGGTCGAAATGACGCCCTCTGTCGTCTGCAGCGGCAGGCCGTAAATGAGATCGAGATTGAGCGATCGGACCCCGAGCGCGCGCGCAGCGAGCGCGCAAGCCTCCGTCTCTTCGTAGGATTGCTCGCGGCCGATCGTTCGCTGCACGGAGGGCTCCAGGTCCTGCACGCCGAGACTGATGCGAGTGACGCCCATCGGAGCGAGAGCGTCGCGGCGATCAAACGGAAGCGACGTTGGGTCGACCTCGATCGCGATCTCGGCGCCGGGGGCGAGGAGAAACCGCTCTCTGAGCTTTTCCATAATCCCCAACAGGCAGTCGCCCGGCAGGGAAGTCGGCGTGCCGCCGCCCCAGTGCACGTGCGTCACGGTTCGCCGCGGACCCATCAGCCGAGCGACGTGGTCGATCTCTCGCGCCAGCAATTCTCCGTAGGCTCGTCGCGATGAGTCACGCCTGACGACCGAGGTGTTGCAGCCGCAGTAGAAACAGAGCCGGTCGCAGAATGGCACATGGAGATAAAGCGACAGCGCCGCGTTCGGCGGAAGCTCGCCGAGCCAGCGCTCATAGACGGCGGCGCTGACCGCCGAGGTAAAATGCGGCGCAGTCGGATAGCTGGTGTAGCGCGGCACGCGCCCATCATAGCGCGCGACAAGCTCCACATCGCTCACGGCGGCAATTGTCGACATGATCTGCAAAACTAGCGCCCGTCCGCGCCCTCTCAAACATGGCCCGGCTCTATTTTGGGCCCGAAATGGCCGCGAGGCGTGCGGCAAGTTGTCGCCGGGAGCCTCGATCGGCCGGTTGCGGCCGCCGGGGCAACGGGAGATAAAGGCGCGACTCGAGAAAAGGACAGGAACGGCGCGATGTTCACGCTGGACGAGCTTGCCCGAACGATCGACCAGCGCGCGGGCGCGAGCGCGGATACGTCCTATACCCGTAGCCTGCTCGACAGAGGAGCAGCCCATTGCGCGCGCAAATTCGGCGAAGAAGCGATCGAGCTGGCGATCGCCGCCGCGGCCCTCGACGAGAACGCCGTTCGCGCGGAGGCGGCCGATGTCCTCTATCACCTCCTGGTCGTGCTTCAGGCGCGCGGAGTGGCGCTGTCGTCGGTCATGAGCGAATTGGAGAGACGATCGGTGCGCAGCGGCCACGACGAAAAGGCGTCTCGCGCAACTTGAACACGCAGGGGAAAGACCCAGTCGGATCGACCGGCGCGAGTGAGGGGGTTCTGATGAATCGGGTCGCGGCTCAATCGCTCGTGTCTCCGTTCCGGCGCTTCACCCGCGACGAATGGGCGCAGCTGCGCGCCGACACCCAGCTGACCCTCACCATCGACGATCTTCGAAAGCTGCAGTCGACGCACGATCCGATCTCGCTCGAGGAGGTCGTCGCCATCTATCTGCCGCTATCGCGCCTGCTCGCCCTCTACGTCGCGGCGACCCAGGGACTGTTCAAGGCGACGCAGCGCTTCCTCGGCGCGACCGACGGGAAAGTCCCCTACATCATCGGAATCGCCGGTTCGGTCGCGGTCGGGAAATCGACAACGGCGCGCGTCTTGCAGGCGCTACTTACGCGCTGGCCGAATACCCCCAAGGTGCAGCTGGTCACAACCGATGGGTTCCTGCATCCGAATGCTGAACTGATCCGTCAGGGCATCATGGACCGCAAGGGTTTTCCAGAAAGCTACGACGGCACGAAGCTCATCCGCTTTCTCTCGGCGGTTAAGGCGGGAGAGCACAACGTGGCGGCTCCCGTTTATTCGCACATCACGTACGACCTTGTGCCGGGAGAGACGGTGATCGTCGACCGGCCCGACATTCTCATCTTCGAGGGGATCAACGTTCTGTTGCCGAACCGGCTGCCGCGGGACGGCAAAGAGATCCCGTTCGTATCCGACTTCTTCGACTTCTCGATCTTTCTCGACGCCGACGACGCCCTGCTGGAGCAATGGTACATCAATCGATTCATGGGGCTGCGCGACACGGCCTTCCGCGACCCGCGCAGCTATTTCCGTCAATATGCCGACCTCAACGACGCGGAGGCCGAGGCGACGGCGCGGTCGATCTGGCGGCGGATCAACCTCGTCAACCTGCACGAGAACATCCTGCCGACGCGGCCGCGCGCCGACCTCCTTTTGACAAAAGGGGCGAGCCACCGGATCGAAGAAGTGGCCTTAAGGAAGCTGTGAGCGTGATGCGGCGAGCGCCCGGCGCCTGCGCTTGGCTTCTCAGCCTTCTGACAGTCACGCTCGCGCAGGCCAAGACGCCCGAGGCTTGTCGCGGCGCCGACCTCACGCATGTCGAAGGGCTCGCGGCGGCCGAGGCGGCGCGCGCCGACGATCTCGTCAACGCCGATGGCCTCATGTGGCGGATCGAGAAGCCAGCTTTGCCGCCCTCCTATCTTTTCGGCACGATCCATTCGACCGACGATTCCGCGCTCGAAGTCGCCCGACGCGCGGCCAAGCTGATCGAGGGCGCCAACGTCGTCGCGACCGAGCTCGGCGGACCGATCGACTCCGTCGACAAGGCCAACATCGCGGCGGCGATGCTGGCCGCGGCGCTCGATCGCGACCACGATACGTTCGAGGGCGTCATACCGCAGGACGATCGCGAACGAGTCGAGAAGCTGGTTGCCGGCCAAGGTTATCCGGTTGAATTCGCGCACCACCTGAAGCCCTGGTTTCTCGCTGTCCTGACTGCGCTCCCGGCGTGTGAAGCGAAGCGCGAAGCGCTCAACCTGCCCGAGGTCGACCAACTCCTCGCTCAAACGGCTAAAGACTTCGGGGTGAAGGTCGTCGCGCTCGAAACGCCTCAGGAGCAACTCGACGCCATCGCGACGATGCGCCCGGAAGTCGCTGCGACGCTGCTCGCGCTCGCCGCCCGAGAGCCGGACTTGAACAACGACCTCTATGCGACGATGCTGCGGCTCTACCGGGAGAGCCGGCCGGCGGAAATCCTGCCCGTTTCGGACGCCGCAGGCGGATTGAGCAAGGCCGAGCGTTCGGCGCAGGACGAGTTCACGCACGTCCTGCTCGTCGACCGCAACGCCGTCATGGCCAAGCGCGCCGCGCCGCTCCTCGCCTCCGGCGGCGCCTTCATCGCCGTTGGCGCGCTGCACCTGACCGGCAAGAACGGCCTGATCGAACGGTTCCGCGCCGATGGCTACACGGTGACCCGAGTCTGGTGAGGACTCGCTATTCCCCGTAAGGCGCCCAGATGTTCTTGACCTGGGTCGCGCGGTAGAGGAACTCGCGACCCTCGGCGCGAGGCCAGTCGACGGCCGACGCGGATACCCAGGTCGCCTTGAGATTGCCGGCCGAGAGCGCCTCGACTTCAGCCGCGCCCTTCGTATCGCCGACATACCACAGCGCGTCGACGCCGTCGTGCTCGGCGAGCGTCCTGGCGAGCGCATTCGCGTCGCCAGTGACGATGTTGACGACGCCGGCCGGTACGTCCGACGTATCGAGGATCGAATAGAAGTCGGTCGCGCTCAACGCATGACTCGCCGACGGAACGGCGACCACGCAATTGCCCATCGCGATCGCCGGCATGACCAGCGAGACGAAGGCGAGCAATGGGGCCTCGTCCGGGCAGACGACGCCCATGACGCCCCACGGCTCGTTCATCGCGAGCGTGACGAAGCGCGACCGCGTCGCGTGAACCGCGCCGTCGAACTTGTCGGCATAGCCCGCATAGACGAAGGCGCGGCGGATCGAAGCTTCGACCTCGGCCTCGGCCGCGCGAGCAGAGGCGCCGGTCATCGCTCGCAGGCGACGCGCGAATTCGCCTGCGCGAGCGCTCAAATTCTCCGCCACGTAGTAGAGCACCTGGGCGCGATTATGCGCCGTCGCCGCGCCCCAGGACCCTGCCTTGGCCGCCGCCTCGACGGCGTTGCGGATGTCCTTGCGGTTGCCTAAGCCCGCGAGTCCGACCTCGCGGCCGGCCGGATCGAGAACCGCATAGCTATAGCCGGAATCCGGGCGCGCCTGCTTGCCGCCGATGTAAAGCTTCGCGGTCCGGTCGAGGTCGGCGCCGGCCATCTCTCGCGCCGGGACGAGTCCCGGCCCAGCGTTGAGACGCGGCGGCTTGCCGGACTTGGGCTTTGCCTTGCCCTCATCGGCGACGCGATACTCGTTCAGTCCCTCGCGCCCGCCCTCGCGGCCGAAGCCGCTCTCGCGATAGCCGCCGAAGCCGGCGGCCGCGTCGAACATGTTGGTCGAATTGATCCAGACGACGCCGGCCTTGATGCGCGCCGCGACCTCGAGCGCGCGATTGATGTTCTCGGTCCAGATCGAAGCGGCGAGGCCATAGCGGGTGTTGTTGGCGAGCGCGACCGCCTCGTCCGGGGTGCGGAAAGTCGTCGCGACCAGCACCGGGCCGAAGATTTCCTCGCGCGCGAGGACCGACGCCGGCTCGACGCCGGTGACCAGCGTCGGCGGGTAGAAGCAGCCTCGAGCCGGCAGCGAATCGTCAGCGCGAAAGACCTCGAGGCCTTCTTTTTCGCCCTCGCGCATGAGCCGCTTGATGCGTTCGAGCTGAACCGGCGCGACAATCGCGCCGACGTCGGTCGACTTGTCGAGCGGATCGCCGACCCTCAGGTTCGCCATTCGCGCGCGCAGCTTGGCGTAGAGGGCCTCTGCGACGCTTTCCGCGACCAGGAGCCGCGAGCCGGCGCAGCAGACCTGTCCCTGGTTGAACCAGATCGCATCGACTGCGCCCTCGACCGCGCTGTCGAGGTCGGCGTCCTCGAACACGACGAACGGCGATTTGCCGCCGAGCTCGAGCGACAGCTTCTTGCCCGTGCCGGCAGTCGCCTTGCGAATCAACCGGCCGACTTCCGTCGAGCCGGTGAAAGCGATCTTGTCCACGCCCGGATGGGCGACCAGGGCCGCGCCAGTCGCGCCATCGCCGGTGACGATGTTGACCACCCCCGCAGGGAGCCCCGCCTCGACGCAGATCGCCGCGAAGGCAAGCGCGGTCAAAGGCGTATATTCCGCCGGCTTCAACACCACCGTGTTGCCGGCCGCAAGCGCCGGGGCGATCTTCCAGGCGAGCATCAGCAGCGGAAAGTTCCACGGGATGATCTGGCCGCAGACGCCGACGGGCTTCGTTCGCGGAAACTCGCTCTCGATCAGCGACGCCCAGCCTGCATGATGGTAGAAATGGCGGGCGACCAGCGGAATGTCGATGTCGCGCGATTCGCGGATCGGCTTGCCGTTGTCGATCGTTTCCAGGACGGCGAGGAAGCGCTCCCGCTTCTGCACGTGACGCGCAAGCGCGTAGAGATGCTTCGACCGCTCGAAACCTGACAACGCCGCCCATTTGGCTTGCGCCTTGCGCGCCGCGGCGACAGCGGCGTCGATATCGGCCCGCGAGCCTTGGGTCGCGCGCCCGATCTGCTCGCCGGTCGCGGGATTGAAGACGTCGAAGAGGTCGTGGGGCCGGGTGAACGCGCCGCCGATGAAGTGCCCGAAGCCGCCTGCGTGCTCGTCGAGCCACGCCCGGACGTGCTCGCTGGCCTCCGGCGACGGGCCGTAGTCCATGGTGCGCAGGATGTCCTTGATGGCGCCCATCTTTTTCCTCACGCCATCGGGTGGCGATGGGCGGCCGAATAGCGTCCGGTCGCGTAATGGTCGAGCTGCCGCTCGATGTCGGTCAAGAGGCCGCTGGCGCCGATGCGGAAGAGGTCGGGCTGCATCCACGGCGCCCCGAGCTCTTCCTTCATCAGGATGAGCCAGGCGAGCGCGTCCTTGGTCGTTCGCAGGCCGCCCGCCGGCTTGAAGCCGATGTCGACGCCGGCGCGCTCGCGATAATCGCGCAATGCGCGAACCATCACCAGGCTCACCGGAAGCGTGGCGTTGACGTCCTCCTTGCCGGTCGAGGTCTTGATGAAGTCGGCGCCCGCCTGCATCGCGACCATGCTGGCGGCGTAGACGTTGCGCAGCGTCTTCAAATCCCCCGTGCCGAGGATCGCCTTCAGATGCGCTCGCCCGCATGCCTCCCGCATCGCCGCGACCTCGTCGTAGAGCGCGCTCCAGTCGCGGCCGAGGACGTGGGCGCGGGTGATGACGATGTCGATCTCGCTGGCGCCCTCGGCAATCGCGTAGCGGATCTCGTCGAGCCGCTGCTTTAACGGCGAGAGCCCGGCCGGAAAGCCGGTGGCGACGGAGGCGACAGGAATTCCCGAGCCTTCCAGCGCCTTGACCGCCGGAGCGACCATGGTCGGGTAGACGCAGACCGCGGCGACGGTGAGGCCGAGATCGGCAAGGCCGAGCGCGGCGAGAAGCTCGTCGCTCAAAGGGCGGCGCGCCTTGGCGCAGAGCCGGCGCACGCGCTCGGGCGTGTCGTCGCCGGAGAGCGTCGTGAGATCGATGCAGGTCATCGCCTTCACGAGCCAGGCGGCCTGGTATTCCTTCTTGACCGAGCGGCGGGTGGTCAGCGTCGCGGCGCGGCGCTCGACCGCGCTGGCGTTGACGCCCTGGCTCTCGAACCAGTCGGGCGCGAGGGGCACGCCCGGATTGCGCGGGCGGTTATGCCCCGCCTGAGCCGGGTTGGCGATCGCCTCGTCCATGCCGCCTCCCTTTGCCAGCGCGCTTGGGCCCGAACGTGTCACGATCGTGCGCTGAAGGCGATTCCAAACTTAGCCAAGCCGATCGAAGCGCAGCCGGCGCCGGTCCAAATCCGGCCAAGGAAAAGGCTTGCATTTCCTTGGATCGCCTTGGCGGTTTTGAGCCTTTTCAATGGCTTGCGCCGATCCGGGTGGTCTCTTGCTCTCTCTTTGCCCTCGGCCGGACGGAAGCGGGCGCGTCGATCGCGCCCATCGCCGCCACCATAGCACGCTCTTTGGCTTTTCCGAAGCAAATGCTCTCCCGGTCTCGCGAGGCGAGAAGGCGGCGCCGCAAGCTCGCCCGTCAGTGGGTCAGGCGAAGGGCGGCGACCTTCTCCGCCGTCAGGCGTGAGGCGGCGCCGAGGCGCGCCGTCGCGTAATTGGCGACGGCGGCGATCTCCGCGTCGGAATAGGCGTTGCCGAAGGCCGGCATCGCCATCCCGGCTTCGCCAGGCTTCCGGCCCCCGCCGAACAGGATCACTTGCGCGACGTTGACGCCGGACGGATCGTTGACCGAACGGTCGCCCACGATTGTCGCGAGGCCTGAGATCGGGCTCCGGCCGGTCCATCCGTGACAGCTCGCGCAGGCGGCGGCGTAGATCTGTTCGCCGAGCGGATTGTCGGCTTGACCCGGCGCGTTCGCCGCGACCGCGCTTGGCGGCCGGGGCGCCGGCAGGTCGGGATTGGCGATGGGCGGCACGGTGCGCAGGTAGGCGACCATGGCCGCGATGTCTTCGCTGGTCAGGTGAACGAGGCTGAGGTCGACGGCCTCCCCCATCGGCCCCGCGGCCGTGCCGCGTCCCTCCGCGTGTCCCGTCGCCAGGTAGTGCGCCAGCGCCTCGGCGGTCCAGTCTCCTACTCCGCTCGTGGAATCGCTGGTGATGTTATAGGCGCGCCAGCCGCCGGTGACCGCGCCGGCGAATTTGCGCCGCTCGTCGAGGGCCTGGAAAAGATTGCGCGGCGTGTGGCATTCGCCGCAATGGGCGAGCGCCTCGACGAGATAGGCGCCCCGGTTCCACTCGGCGCTCCGGTCGGCATGCGGCTCGAACCGGCGGTCGGCGTTGAACAGAAGCGCCCATATCGCCATCGACCAGCGCTGGTCGAACGGAAAGGCGAAGGTGTTGGGAATGGCGGGCGCGTTGATCGGCTCGAGACTGAACAGATAGGCCTTGATGGCGAGCGCGTCGGCGTCGGTCAGGTAGGTGTAGCTCGCGAACGGCATCGCCGGGTAGAGGCGCGCGCCGTCGCGCCGGACCCCGCGGCGCACGGCCGCCAGAAACTCCGCATCGCTGTACTGGCCGATGCCGGTCTTCTTGTCGGGGGTGATGTTGGTCGAATAGATCGCGCCGAAGGGCAGCACGAAATCCCGCCCGCCCGCGAAGGGCTGGCCGCCGATCGCCGTGTGGCAGGCCTCGCAATCAGCCGCCCGGATGAGGTAGCGGCCCCGCTCGATGAGGCTCGCGTCCTTGAGCTTCGCCGGCGGTCCGGTCGGGTCGGCTTGCTTGTAGTCGGCGAGCGCGACCCGGTCGCGGCCCGCAAATCCGGTCGGCCCGGGGCCGAACACGTTCCAGGCGACGAATCCGAGCACCGCGACGGCGACAAGCGCGGCCGCGGCGATGAGGATGCGCCAGACGGTTCTCACGCGGCTTTCCTCACCGCGAGCAGCTTGCGATCGACCGGCAGGCTGCGGAAGCGGACCCCGGTTGCGGCGAAGAGCGCATTGGCGAGGGCCGGCGCGGCGATCGAAGTCCCCGGCTCGCCAATGCCCCCCGGCGCTGCGCCGTTCCGGATCAGATGAACGTCGATCGCCGGCGCCTCACTGATCCGCATCATCCGATAATTGTTGAAGTTGCTCTGCTGCACCCGCCCTTTGGCGAGCGTGATCTCATTGTAGAGCGCCGCGGTGAGCCCGAAGATGAGGCCGCCCTGGATCTGCGCCTCGACGCTGTCAGGATTGACAACCTCGCCGCAATCGACCGCCGCCGTCACGCGGCGGATCGCGATCTCGCCGTTGGCGTCGACCTCGGCCTCGAGGATCGCCGCGACATACGAGCCGAACACGCTTTGGCAGGCCACCCCGCGTCCGGCCCGCGCGGGAAGCGCGCCGCCCCACCCCGCCTTCTCGGCGGCGAGATCGAGGCAGGCGAGAAGCCGCGGCTCCTTCGCCAGATGCGCGCGGCGGAAGGCGACCCCATCCTGCCCCGCGGCGTGCGCGAGCTCGTCGACGAAGCTCTCGACAACGAAGATATTGTGGCCGGGACCGACGCTGCGCCAGAAGCAGGTCGCAACGCCGGGCGGCTCGGCGCGAACATATTCGACGCGAAGGTTCGGCGTGTCGTAGGGAACATTGATGGCGCCGTCGACCGCATCGATGTCGACGCCGTCCTTGAAGGCCGGCGGCAGCCAGCGCGCCATGATGGAGGAACCGGCGATTTTGTGGCTCCAGGCCGCGATCCGGCCGTTGGCGAGGCTTGCGGCGAAGCGATCGAAATAAAAAGGCCGGTAGAGGGCCTGCTGGATGTCCTCTTCCCGTGTCCAGATCACCTTGACCGGGCCGTCGACCTTTTGCGCGATGCGCACCGCCTTGGCGATGTAGTCGACCTCGAGCCGCCGGCCGAAGCCGCCGCCGATCAGATGATTGTGGACGATGACCTTCTCGAGCGGAAGGCCCGTCACCTTGGCAGCGATCGCCTGCGTGCGCGCGATGACCTGATTGCCGACCCAGACCTCGCAGCCGTCCGGCTGCACATGCACGGTGCAGTTCATCGGCTCCATCGACGCATGGGCGAGGAACGGCACGTGATAGGTCGGCCTCGAGTTTCGTTCCCTTGCCCAGAGCCGCGCCGATGTCGCCGGTCGATTTCGCGACCGCGCCCGCCTTCTCGCTCGCCGCGACGAGACCGTTCAGCACGTCGGCGGTCGAGATGTTGGCGTTCGGCCCTTCGTCCCAGGTGATTTGGAGCGCGGCGAGGCCCTGCTTGGCGGCCCACATGTGATCGCCGACGACCGCGACGAGATCGTCGAGAACGACGACCTGCCTCACTCCAGGCACGCCGTGAGCGGCTGCGTCATTGACATGCGCGATCTTGCCGCCGAACACCGGACAGCTCGCAAGCGTGGCGATCTTCACTCCCGGCGGCCTCGCGTCGATGCCGTAGACGGCTTTGCCGTTCACCTTGTCGGGCGTGTCGAGTCGCTTGAGCGACTTGCCGATGAGCTTGAAGTTCGCCGCCGACTTGAGCGGCGGATCTTGCGGGGGGTCAGTGCGGCGGCGGCTTGCGTCAGTTCGCCATAAGCCGCCTTCTGCGCGCTCGGATCGTGAATGACTTCGCCGTTCTCGGTTCGGCACGAGGCCGGATCGACGCTCCACTTCGCCGCCGCGGCCTCGATCAGCATCGCGCGTGCGGCCGCGCCGGCGACCCGCATCGGCTTCCAGAACGCGCGCACGGAGGTCGAGCCGCCGGTCGCCTGAAAACCCAGGAGCGGATTGGCGTAGAGCTTGTCGTCGGGCGGCGCGGCGACGACCGTCACGTTCTCGAACGGCGCGTCAAGCTCCTCGGCGAGGAGCATAGCGAGAGCCGTGTAGATGCCTTGCCCCATCTCCACTTGCGGGATCGTGAAGGTGACTTTGCTGTCCGGGTCGATGCGAATGAAGGCGTTGGGCGCGAAATCCGCGCTCGCCTCCGCCGCCAAAGCCGGCGCGAGCCGGGGGATGGCGAGGCCAAGCATGAGGCCGCCGCCGGCGGCGGCTGTCGCCTTCACGATCGTGCGGCGAGTGAACGAGCGAGGGGACGGGGATCGGGTCATGGGACAAGCCTCCCTCAGGCCGAATGCGCCGCTTCCTTGATCGCGGCGCGGATGCGCACATAGGTGCCGCAGCGGCAGATGTTTCCCGCCATCGCCGCGTCGATGTCGGCGTCATTTGGATCGGGCGTCCTGGCGATGAGCGCGGCCGCCGACATGATCTGCCCGGACTGGCAGTAGCCGCATTGCACCACTTCGAGGCCGAGCCACGCCTTCTGGATCTTGCGTCCCGCCTCGGTTGCGCCAACGCCCTCGATGGTCGTCACCTTGCGGTCGCCGATCGAGCCCACGGCCAGGAGGCAGGAACGCACCGGCTCGCCGTCGACATGGACCGTGCAGGCGCCGCATTGCGCGATCCCGCAACCGAATTTGGTTCCGGTGAGGCCGATCACATCCCGCAAGGTCCAGAGCAGCGGCGTATCAGGCGCGACATCGACCGTTTCGCGCTGTCCATTGATTTCGAGGGTAATCGACATGGCTCATCTCCATGCAGATCGGAATCGTCCTGCGATGTCCGGCCCGACTCTGAACGTCCCTTTTCGATAGGACTCGCCGGACATAGCGCGATTGATTGTCGAGGTCTGAAGCTAGGACGTGCGCTGTCGTTGCGCAACGGCTCCAAGACCCCGGGTCTCCGGCCGATCACGACGATGTGATGTCGAACGCTTACCCCGCGACGATCGCTCCGAACGCCGCCCGCACCTCTCGGCGCGCTTCGTCCAGCGCCGCGGTGAACGCCTCGAAGTCGGGAAAGCCGCTCGCCGCGGCGATGCGGCGTTTGACGCCGACCGCGGCTTTGAGGGGATCGAAAGGGCCGGTGGTGGAAAGGCGCATGAACTGGGTCGCGTCGGTGTAGAGCCGATGGGCGTCGACGAGCGTCTCGGCCTCCTCGGCGGTGATCAGCCCGGCGGCGCCGGCCTTCTCGAGCGCCGCGCGGGTCGAGACGTCGAGGATGCCGGGGCGCTCGCGGGCGAAGGCGAGCTCGAGATATTGAGCGATGAATTCGATGTCGATGAGCCCGCCCCTGACCAGCTTCAGATCCCAGACGTCCTTGTCGCCCTTCTCGGCGGCGATCAGCTTGCGCATCGCCCCGGCGTCGCGGGCGACGATCGCCGGCTCCCGCTTGCGAGTGAGCGTCTCGCGCACCGTCAAGGCGACGTCCGCGCTCAAGCTCGCATCGCCCGCGACGACGCGGGCGCGGGTCAGCGCCATATGCTCCCAGGTCTCCGCCTCGTTGAGCTGGTAGAGCTTGAACGACGAGAGCTGGGTCGCGAGCGGCCCCTGGCGCCCGGACGGCCTCAGACGCATGTCGACGTCATAGAGGCGCCCGGCTTTGGTCGGCGCGGTCAGGGCCGCGATCAGCCGTTGGGTCAGCCGCGCGTGGTAAACCGCCGGACCGAGCGGCTTGCGGCCGTCCGACTCGCTCGGCGTCGGCGGGAAAATCGTAGATCAGAATGAGATCGAGGTCGGAGGCGGCGGTCATCTCGCGCGAGCCGAGCTTGCCGAGCCCGACCACCGCGACCCGGCCGCCGCGCACGCGCCCGTGCTCGGCCGCGAAGGCGTTCGCGACCTCATCGAGCATGACCGCGATCAAACCTTGCGCGAGCGCGCTATAGGCGCGGCCGGCGCGGTCGGGATCGAGGCGCCCCGACAAGAGGTTGAGGCCGATGTGGAACGTCTCCTCGGCGGCGAAATCGCGGGCGCGGTTCAGCGCCTCCTCGTAAGTCGGCGCCTGGGCGACGAAAGCCTCGACCCGCTCGCGCATCCTGTCGTCGTCGAGGCTCGTCTCGAAGCCGACCTCGCGCGCCGGGTCGATCGCCGCGTCGAGCACATGGGGCCGGGTCGCGATCACCTGCGCGAGCCGCGGCGCGCTCCCGAGCACGTCGCCGAACAGCTCGCGCAAGGCGGCGTTGGAGCGCAGGATCGACAACAGCTCGACGCTGGCCGGCATCCGCGCCAGCGCTTCGTCGAAGGCGGCGAGCGCGGCGTCCGGGTCGCCCGAGCCGGCGAAGGCTTCGAGCAGCGCCGGCGTCAGCTCGGTCATGACCTCCCTCGCCCGCGCGCTGCGGACCGCCGCGCGGCGGCCGAAATGCCAGCCGCGAACGGTTTCCGCCGCGGTCTCCGGGCGCTCGAACCCGAGCGCGCGCAAGGTCGCAAGCGTCTCCGGATCGTCGACGACGCCGGTGAAGACAAGATTGCCGATAGAGGCGCTGAGCGCCGGCGCGTCCTCGAACAGCCGGGCGTAGTGATGCTCGACCCGGGTCAGATGGCGGGTGACGTCGGTCACGAAACCGTCGAGCCGCGCGTAGCCGCAGAACTTGGCGAAGCGGGCGAGCGCCGGCTTCTCGAACGGCAGCCGCTGGGTCTGCTCGTCCTGGACCATCTGCAGCCGGTGCTCGACCCGGCGCAGGAACATGTAAGACCGGCCGAGATCGTCGACCGCCTCGGCGCTGACCCACTTGTCGGCGTGAAGGCGCTCGAGCATGTCGAGGGTGCGCGCCCCGCGCATCTGCGGACGGCGGCCGCCGAAGATGAGCTGCTGGGTCTGGACGAAGAACTCGATCTCGCGGATGCCGCCGCGCCCGAGCTTGATGTCGTGTCCGGGAACGACGACCCGCTCGTGGCCGCGCACGGCGTGGATCTGGCGCTTCATCGCATGGATGTCGGCGATCGCCGCGTAGTCGAAATACTTGCGCCAGATGAACGGCGCGAGGTCGGCAAGGAAGCGCTCGCCGAGCTCGAGGTCGCCCGCCGCCGGGCGCGCCTTGATGAGCGCCGCGCGCTCCCAGTTCTGGCCGACGGTCTCGTAGTAGGAATAGGCGCTGAGCGTCGAGAGCGCGACCGGGGTCGAAGCGGGGTCGGGCCTGAGGCGAAGGTCGACCCGGAGCACGTAGCCGTCGCTCGTCCGCTCCTGCAGGAGCCGCGCCAGCGCCTTGGTCATGCGCACGAACAGCGGCCCCGGCTCGGCGCCCGGCGGAATCGAAGCCGCCGCCGGATCGTAGAGAACGATGAGGTCGATATCGCTCGAATAATTGAGCTCGCGCGCCCCCATCTTGCCGAGCGCCAGCACGACCACGCCGGAGCCGCGCTGCGGATCGGGCGCGTCGGGATCGAGGTTGAGCAGTCCGGCGCGCCCATGCCGCCGCAGCAGGAAGGCGAGCGCTGCGCCGACAGCGGCGTCGGCAAAGCGGGTCAGAGCCTCGGTCGCGGCGACCACGTCCCAGACGCCGCCGATGTCGGCAAGCGCGATCAGGAGCGCCGATTCGCGCTTGGCGCGGCGAAGCGCGCGCATGAGGTCCGCCTCGTCCTCGTCGCGACGCTCGTCTACTCCCCGCACGAGGGCGTCGAGCGACGATTCGCCGGGCGGGGTCCGCAAGAGCCGGGCGAGCCGCGCCGGATCTTCCTTGATGAGCGCCCAAAGATAAGGCGAATGATCGGCGAGGCCCAGCAGCACGTCGCGCGTCCGGCCGCGACCGAGCTCGGGCGTGAGGTCCGCCCCGGACGTCGTCTCGATGAGCGAAGCGAGCCGGCGCCGGGCTTCGGCCGGCGCGCCGAGCCGCGGCGCTTCGATGAGGCCGTCAGCGAGCGGCGCGGTCATTCATGACCAGCTCGGCGGCCGCGGGCGGCAAGGCCGGGATCGGGTCCGTCGCCGGCAGGGTGAGGCGGACGCGAAGTCCAGGCTCGTTGTCCTCGAGCTCGACCGAGCCGCCGTGCATGCGCGCCACCGCCGCGGCGAGCGAAAGGCCCAACCCCGACCCGGGCCGGGAGCGCGAGCCTTCAAGCCGGACGAACCGGTCGAGAACCCGGGTCCGGTCGGCGGGCGCAATGCCGGGCCCGCGGTCGGCGATCGTGAGAACGACGGAGCCGCCAATTCGGTCGGCCGTTATGACGACATCGGGTTTCACCGCCGCATCGGCGGACCCTCGATCCGGCGCGCCGTATTTGAGCGCGTTGTCGATGAGATTGGCGATCGCCTGGCCGATGAGCTCGCGATTGCCGCTGACGGTCAGCGGACCCTGGACGCGTACGGTCAGCGCGATTCCTTCTTCCTCCGCGATCGGCTCGTAAAGGTCGGCGACGCTTCGCGCCGCTTCGCCGACGTCGACCAGCTGAGGCGGGCCGACGTCGCCGCCCGCCTCGGCGCGCGCGATCAGGAGCAGCGCATTGAAGATCTTGATCAGCGCGTCCGATTCCTCGATCGTCTTCTCGAGCGCGAGGCGATAGGAAGCCGCGTCGCCGTCGAAAGCGAGCGCCGCCTCGGCGTGGTTGCGCAGGCGGGTGAGCGGCGTACGCAAGTCATGGGCGATGTTGTCGGAGACCTCGCGCAGGCCTTCCATCAGCTCGGCGATCCGCCCGAGCATCTCGTTGAGGCCTTCCGCGAGCCGGTCGATCTCGTCGCCCGAGCCCGACACCGGCAGCCGGCGCGTGAGGTCGCCGGCCATGATGCCGTGCGCCGAAATGTTCATGTCGTCGATGCGCTGCAGCACCCGCCGGGCGACGAACAGCGCTCCGACCGCGCCGAGCGCGGCGAAGAAGATGAGCGAAAGCGCGAGCGCCCGCACCATCACCGCCCCGATGCGGGCCCGGTCGCCGAGGTCATGGCCGATCAGGAGGCGGAAGCCGCCGGGCAGGACATAAACTCCGACCAGCGCCTGCCGGCTTCGGCCGCCGCTCTCGGAGCCGCGATAGAAGATCGGCACAAAACCCGGACGAAGCAGCACTTCGGTGGGAATCTGCTCGACATTGCCGGCCAGCGGCTCCCCGATCGGATTGGTCAGGAGATAGAGCGAGGCGCCGGGTTCGCGCTTGCGCGCTTCGATGACGGCGCCGAGGGTGCGCAAGCCCGCGGTGTTGAAGGTGTCGATCAGGCCCTTGGCCTCGGCGTCGATGGTCTGCGCGATCTCCCGGTCGACGACGGAGATGACTTCCCAGGCGATGAAGCTGAGCACGATCCCGGCGCCGACGGCGCTCAGGAGCAGGATCGCCAGCGCGAGGCGAAAGGCGGTGGCGCGGAAGAGCTTACCGAGCGCCGTCACGAATCATATAACCGGCGCCGCGGACGGTGCTGCAGCAGCGGCGCGTCGAAATCGCGATCGATCTTGGCCCTCAGACGCGACACGTGCACGTCGATCACATTGGTCTGCGGGTCGAAATGATAGTCCCAAACATGTTCGAGCAACATGGTGCGGGTGACCACCTTGCCGGCGTTCTGCATCAGATATTCGAGCAGCCGGAACTCGCGCGGCTGCAGGACGATCTCTTCCGCCTGGCGCGTCACCTTATGCGAAAGCCGGTCGAGCGTCAGGTCGCCGACCCGCAAAACCGTTTCCTCCGGCGCGCCCTTGGGACGGCGGCGCGCGAGGGCCTCGACCCGGGCCAGGAGCTCGGAAAAGGCATAGGGCTTGGACAGATAGTCGTCGCCGCCGGCGCGCAGGCCCTTGACCCGGTCGTCGACCTGGCCGAGCGCGGAGAGAATGAGCACCGGCGTCTCGTTGTTCTGGCTGCGCAGCGAGCCGACGAGCGTCAGGCCGTCCATCTTCGGCAGCATGCGGTCGACGATGGCGACGTCATAGGCGCCCTCGAGCGCGAGATCATATCCGGTGACGCCGTCATTGGCCTGGTCGGCGACGTGCCCGGCCTCGCGAAAAGCCTTGGAGAGATAGGCGGCCGCGTCGCGGTCGTCTTCGATGATGAGGATGCGCATGTCGGACATATAGCGAATCCGGGCCGCTTGGGCCAAAAAAGGTATGGCGGCAGGTCCTCGGGGGGCTTGATAAGGACCTGCCGCCACCTTGTCGGGGTCGCGCGGGCGGGGATATGTGCGACCGCCGACTTGGACGGAAGGGCGCGCTATGCGCGGGCCGGGGACGAGCCCATGAACCCTTCCGCCCATTTCATCCCGGAGTTCCGCGTCGCCGCGGGACGCCGGGTCTTAGGATGCGCGCGTCGGCAGCGTGAGATAACGCTCGCCGTCGCCCGACTTGACGCGTAACAGAACCGACTTCTTGCCGTCGGTCTTGGCCGTGTCGATCGCGTCGGCGACCTCCGACGGCCGGCTGACCGACTTTCCGGCGACCTCGAGGATCACGTCGCCCTGCTTGCAGGCCCTTGTCCGCCGCGGCGCCGTCGGGATCGACCTCGGAGACGACAACGCCGTCCTGGCCATGCGCGGCATGCAGCGTCAGCCCGAGCTTGGCGAGCATGGAGGCCCCGCCGTTGTCGTCGGAACCGTGCGTGTCCGCGCTCGCGGTCTTGTCCGCCGGCATCATTCCGAGCGTCACGTCGATCGTCATCGGCGAGCCGTTGCGGACGATCGAGAGCTTGGCCGTCTTCTTCGGGCCGAGGGCGGCGATCCGGCGGGCGAGCTCGTGCGGATCGGCGACCGCGTCGCCGTCGACCGCGGTGATGACGTCGCCGCTCTTGACGCCGGCTGCGGCTGCGGGCGAGTTCTTCTGCGCCTCGGCCACCAGCGCGCCTGACGCGTTCTTGAGCCCGAGATTGTCGGCCAGATCCTGGGTCACGTTCTGAATCTGGACGCCGATCCAGCCGCGCGTCACCGAGCCGTTCGCCTTGAGCTGTTCGACGACGCTCTTGACGACGTCGCTCGCGATCGCGAAGCCGATGCCGACGCTGCCGCCCGACGGCGAGAAGATCGCGGTGTTGACGCCGACCACCTCGCCGTCAGCGTTGAAAGTCGGGCCGCCGGAATTGCCGTGATTGACCGGCGCGTCGATCTGCAGGAAATCGTCGTAAGGTCCGGAGCCGATGTCGCGCCCGCGCGCCGAGACGATGCCGGCCGTCACCGTGCCGCCGAGGCCGAACGGGTTGCCGACCGCGATCACCCAATCGCCGACGCGCGGCGCCTGGGCGGCGAAATTGACGAAGGGGAAGCTGTCGCCCTGGGCCTTCAACAGCGCAAGGTCGGTCTTGCTGTCGATGCCGATCACCTTGGCGGGCATCGACTTGCCGTCGGCGGTGGTGATGGTCACTTCGGTCGCGTGGTCGACGACGTGGTCGTTGGTGACGATGTAGCCGTCGGACGAGATGAAGAAGCCGGACCCCTGCGCCTGGCCGAAATGATGGCGGGGGGCGCGGTCGCTGTCGCCGTTGTTGTTGTCATCGGGCATGCCGAAGCGGCGGAAGAAATGATAGAACGGGCTGTTCTTCGGAAAATCCGGGAGACCCGGGACGCTGTCTTCCTGATCGACCGGATCGGCGTCGGCCAGCTTGACCTTGACCGAAACGACGGCCGGCTTGACCCGGTCGACGACGTCGGCGAACGAAGCCGGACCGGCGGCCGGCTGGGTGGTGGTTGCGGCGGCGAAGACGGGAATGGTCGATGTCTCGAACGCGACCCCTCCGAGAGCGGCTAGCGCGACTGCGCCGAGAAGCGCGGCGCGGAGGGAATACGAGCGACGGTCAAAAGTCATAGGAGCTCCCGCTGGTCCAATGGCTTGGCGCGCCAGGTGCGAACCGCCAGCCTCGAATTGGACAATGCGCCGGGGCGCCTAAACGGGCGATGGCCCGAACATGAAAGCTTGGTAATGCTGGGAACCCGGCGCGGGGCCCGCGCGCCGGGCAATCAGACCTCAATCTGTCATGCCCGCGAACGCGGGCATCCAGTCAACCCTCTGACGCCAATATCGATTCCCGCGTGCGCGGGAATGACAGTCGAACTCGGGAACATGCCTTATGGAGGATGCCCGGAAGGCTCAGGCTTCGGCGATCGTCGACTTCGGCTTCAGGACCTGGCGGCCGCGGTACATGCCGCTCTTGAGGTCGATGTGATGCGGGCGGCGCAGTTCGCCCGAGTCCTTGTCCTCGACGTAAGTCGGCGCCTTGAGCGCATCGGCCGAGCGGCGCATGCCGCGGCGGGAAGGCGAGGTTTTGCGGCGCGGAACGGCCATGAGAGCGAACTCCAATCGGAAGCGGGCGGCGAAACCCGGGAATTGAGAAGGCGCGGCTCTTACACGCAATCGAGCCCGAGCGCCAGCCCCTCAACGGGCGCTTCAGGCCACGCCGGTGGTCTCGAACGAGGCGAGCGCGATCGCCTCGCGCGGTCCGCGATTGGCCCACAACACGAACTGGAACGCCTGGAAATAGGTCTCGCAGGCGTTGACCGCCGCCTTCACCACCGCCCCGCATTGGGCATCGCTCGCCGCCGCGCCGCCGGCGAGACACAGGGAGTGGCGGAACATCACCATGTCCTGCTGGGTCCACAGGTCGAAATGGCCGAGCCACAACTGCTCGTTGATCAACTGGGTCAATTCGCCGATCGCCGCCCGTTTGTGCGGCGGCGTCTTGAGGTCGAACGAACAGCTGACATGCAGCGATTCCTGTTCCGCGAGCCAGGTGAAGGCGACGTCGTAATTGGCGAACCGGCCGGAAACCAGGATCGAAATCTCGTCGTCCTGGGCCCGGTCGAAGTCCCACTCGTTGACCGCCGCCAGACGCTCGACGACGTCGACAGGATGTTCGGGCCGATCGTCGGAGCGGCTTTCGATGAGCGTCATCAGAGGTCCTTCGGCAAGGGGACGGGGGCACGAGAAAACCGCCCGGCCATTCAAGCCGGCGGCGCGCCGCAACCTTGCTGATTCGTGACCGTCCGTAAACCCGCGCTCGATTCCCCGTCCACAGAATCAGCGAACGGAATCAACGCTCTGCTTGAGGAAAGCGAGTCCAATCAAGGCTTTGGCTCGGCAAGCTTCGCTTCCAGCGCCGCGATCCGCTGGGCGAGCTTCTCGTTGTCGTCGCGGGCGCGCGCGGCCATCTCCTTGACGGCCTCGAATTCCTCGCGCGCCACGACGTCCATGCCCGACATCATCCGCTCCATTTGCGTCCGGGCGAAGGTCTGGGCCTCCCGCCGGGCGCCGTCGGCAAGGCCGGCCGCGTCGGTCATGAGGCGCGAGAGGTCGTCAAAGAAGCGGCTCTGGGTCTGCGGCATGGCGTGAAGCTCCGGCAGCGCGCCCGCGAACGGCGGGCGGGCACGTTTATGTGGCGCGGGCGCGTTCGGCGCGCAAGTGTGCGCCACCGCTCAGCGCCAACTTTCCCGTTGCCCCGCGCCGCGATCTCGCTCAGCATCGAACGCCCGTGGTCCGAGGCCGATCGACATGCGCATCCGAGCCGCCGTTCTTCGCCAGTCTGGCCTCAAGCCGCCCTACGCGGCGTCGAAGCCGCTCGAGATCGTCGAGCTCGACCTCGCCTCCCCCGGCCGCGGCGAAGTCCTCGTGCAGATCAAGGCGGCGGGCCTCTGCCACTCGGACCTGTCGGTGATCGACGGTTCGCGGCCGCGCCCGATGCCGATGGCGCTCGGCCATGAGGCGGCGGGGATCGTCGAGGCGGTTGGCGAAGGGGTGACCGACCTCAAAGCCGGGGATCACGTCGTGCTGGTGTTCGTGCCGAGCTGCGGCCGCTGCGGCCCCTGCGCCGCCGGGCGCCCGGCGCTGTGCGAGCCGGCGGCCAAGGCCAATGGCGCCGGAACGCTGCTTTCCGGCGAGCGGCGGCTCAGTTTCCGCGCCGAGCCGATCAACCACCTCCTCGGCGTCTCGGCCTTTGCGACCCATGCGGTGGTGGCGCGCGAATCCTGCGTCAAGATCGACCCCGACCTGCCGCTCGAGCTCGCGGCCCTGTTCGGCTGCGCCGTCCTGACCGGGGTCGGCGCGGTCGTCAACACCGCCAAGGTCGAGCCCGGCCAATCGGTCGCGGTGGTCGGCTTGGGCGGCGTGGGCTTAAGCGTCGTCCTTGGCGCGAGGCTCGCCGGCGCGCGCCAGGTCATCGCCGTCGATCTCTCGGACGAGAAGCTCGCCTTCGCCCTAAAACTCGGCGCGACCCACACGGTCAACGCCCGCTCGAACGACGCCGTCGGCGAGATCAGACGCATCGCCGGCAATGGCGTCGATGTCGCCCTGGAGATGGCCGGCGCGGTTCCGGCGCTCGAGCTCGCCTATGCCGCGACCGCGCGCGGCGGCATGACGGTGACCGCCGGCCTGCCCCATCCGGACAAGCGGATGAGCCTCTCGCCGCTCGCGCTGGTCGCCGAGGAGCGGACGCTCAAAGGCTCCTATGTCGGCTCGGCGGTCCCCCAGCGCGACGTGCCGCGGATGATCGCCCTCTTCCGCGCCGGCCGCCTCCCGGTCGACCAGCTCCTGACCCATCGGCTCAAGCTCGACGAGATCAACGAAGGCTTCGACCGTTTGCGCGACGGCGTGGGGGTGAGGCAGGTCATCGTGTTCGAATAGCGTGCGCCCGCCCGTCTCCGGCAAGCTCAAGGCGGCGTCGGCGAAGTCGCCCAGCCGCCCCGGGCGAGGCTAGAACTTGACCCGCACGCCGACGGTCGGGTCGATGTTCTGGGCCGCCAGATAGCCACTGGCCAAGCCGCCGTAGACGTTCGACAGCGACACGCCCGCATAGAGGTCGATTTGCTTGAGCGGCCGGTAGTCGATCAGGAACGACAGCGCATCATAGGCGCCGGCGCAGGCAGAGCTGCTGATGTGGATGCCGGTTCCGGTGCAGACGGCGGGGGCGGCAAGGAAATTGTTCTGCTCGATATAGTAGAAGGCGCCCATCACATCGAGCCGGTCGTTGATCGCGTATTTTCCGCCGACCCAGAAAATGTTCTCGACCCTGTTGACATTGTAGGCGTTGGTGGTGATCCAGACGGTCGGGAAATTCTTGTTGTTGAGGATATTGCCGGGGACGTTGTAGCCGCCGATGGTCTTGAAGCCGTTGGGATAGTCGTCGCTCGGGTTCGCTTGCCGGAAATACTCCCATCCCCCCATCGCCTGCCACGGTCCCCACTTGTACTTGGCCGCCAGCATGAAGCCGGTGTTGTTCGACAGCGTCGCCTTGAGGTCGTCGTCGCTATAGAATTTGGGAATGGCGTTGGTGCAGCCCGTCTGCCCGGCGAAGGGGCCCGACTTCAACACCGCGCAGGCGCCGTTGAAGATGCTGGTGTTCTGGCCGTCCTTGGCGAAGCTGCCGATGGCGTCCACCGACAACACGCCGCCAAACAGGTTCGGGACATCCGCGCCAAGCTGGCCCTGCCACATCGAGGCGGATCCGTTCCCCTGATTGTAACCGCCGACCTGCGCGAGGCCCGCGGCGCGGAAATTGCCGTAATCCACCCGATACTTGAACGCCGTATTCGAGCGCGCGAGCTGGGTGTCGCTGAAGCCGGCATAGGTTCCGGTGAAGCCGAACGGCGAGAAGGCGTAGGCCGCGCCGAGCGGGTCGTAGGCGATGAGGGCGTCCAGAGCCAGCGAGTTGACGCGGCCGAATGTCAGCGTGCCATAGGTCTTGTTGCTGACGCCGATGAAGAATTGCGAGTTGTCCCATTGGCCGGACCGGCTCGAGTTGCCGTTGGCGCTTTGCAGAATGAGCGCCTTGCCGTTGTTCATCACTTGCGAGCGCTGCGAATTGGAGAGGTAGCCTGAAAGCGGGTCGAAGCCCGCCTCGAGCGTGCCGACAAGCGACCAGCCATAGGCGATCGGCTCGGACATCTTAATGCCGATGACCGACTGGTTGATGTTGTTGGGCGACCACAGCCACTTCGGACCGTAGCTCTGCTTGCTGATCAGCCCCTGGGTTCCGTTGACGAACGCCGGGTTCCAGGCCGCGCCATTGGTATTGTACATGAGGCCGGCGTCGAGCGTCGCATAGAGGGTGAAGCCCGCGTAGCTCAGCGGACATTCCGCAGCGGTCGAATCGAGATAGGCCCAGACATTGGCGAAGCAGTTTTTCGGCGGGGCCGCTGCGGGCTTTGTCGTCGGCAGGGCGACATCCGCAGCGTGCGCGAAACCCACGAATCCGCATGCCGCCAATGCGGCCACGCCAAGCGCTTTCATGACTTGCCTCGCCCGCCCGAGGATTCGCCTCCCGCCCTAAAACGAGAAGGCGACTCGCTCTGTTAACCATCGTGAGCAGAGGCCGGCTATATGTCAACAGATATATCGGTTGGCCGCCCGCGCGAGGAACGATTTCAGAGACCGAAAGGCGCCCTCGCTTCGCTCGGCCAGGCGCCGCTCGGACGTCACAAAAGCGCAGCTAAGCCGCTGCTATCATTGATGCGCGCAACTTCGTGCAGCCTCCGCTCGCGCCCTCACCCGGCGAGCAGCCCCTTCACGATCGCGCTCGCCTTGGCGAAGTCCATTTGCCCGGGGTGGGCCGTTTTCAGGGCGTTGACGACCTTGCCCATGTCCTTGATGCTCGCGGCGCCGGTCGAGGCGATTGCCGCCTTGGCGGCGGCGATCACGGCCGCCTCGTCCATCTGCTTCGGCAGGAATTCGTTGATGACCTCGATCTCGGCGTTCTCCTGGCTGGCGAGCTCCGCCCGGCCCGCCCCGGCGTAGATCGTCGCCGATTCCTGGCGCGATTTCACCATCTTGGTCAGGAGCGCGAGCTCATCGGCGCGGCTGACGATCTTGCCGCCGCCGCGCGCCTCGATTTCACGCTCTTTCAACGCCGCCATGATCAGCCGCAGGGCGCCGACGCGAACCTTGTCGCCCGCCTTCATCGCCTCTTTCATCCGCTCGGCGACGGCGTCGCGGAGCGGCGCAGAATCCGCCATGAATGTCCTCGATCGTTTGATTTATGCGCGCGGCTTGACGCCCGGCGTGGGCGGCGCTTAAGCACAGCCGCATGTCAAGCGCAACACGCATCGGCCTCGCGGACGCCCTCGACGATCAGTCGGCCGGCTGGCGCCCGCGCGTCGCGACCGGGGTGATCGTGCTCGCCGACGGCGTGGTGATCGAGGGTTTCGGGGTCGGCGCGGCGGGCTCCGCCGCCGGCGAAGTCTGCTTCAATACCGCGATGACCGGCTACGAGGAAATCCTGACCGACCCCTCCTACGCCGCGCAGATCGTCACTTTCACCTTTCCGCATATCGGAATCGTCGGCGTCAACGACGAGGACATCGAGGTCGTCAACGCCGCGGGCTCGGCGGCGGTCGGCGCGATCATGCGCGCGGAAGTGTCGGGGCCGTCGAATTTCCGCGCCAAGGGGCGGCTCGACACCTGGCTCAAGGCGCGCGGGATCATCGGCGTGACCGGGGTCGACACCCGCGCGCTGACAACACTCATTCGCAAGCGCGGCATGCCGAACGCGGTCATCGCCCATGCGCCGGACGGCGCCTTCGACCTCGACGCGCTTCGCGCCCAGGCGGCGCGCTGGCCCGGCATCGACGGCATGGACCTCGTTCCGGCGGTGGGTTCAACCCAGCGCTACGCCTGGGACGAGACCAGCTGGAGCCCGGAAGCGGGCTATGGCCGGCGGCAGGCGACGCGCTTTCACGTGGTCGCGGTCGACTACGGGACCAAGCGCAATATCCTCAGACTGCTCAACGACTGCGATTGCGCGGTGACGGTGGTTCCAGCGACGGCGAGCGCGGAGGACATTCTGGCGCTCAAGCCCGACGGCGTGGTTCTGTCCAACGGGCCCGGCGACCCGGCGGCCACCGGCGAATACGCCGTGCCGACGATTCAAGCGCTGCTTTCGGCGAAGACGCCGCTGTTCGGCATCTGCCTCGGCCATCAGCTGCTCGGGCTCGCGGTCGGCGCGCGCACCGTCAAGATGCCGCAGGGCCACCATGGCGCCAATCATCCGGTGAAGGACTTCACCACCGGCAAGGTCGAGATCGTGTCGATGAACCACGGCTTCGCCGTCGATCGCGCGACGCTTCCGGCCAACGCCGAGGAGACCCACGTGTCGCTGTTCGACGGCTCGAATTGCGGCATCGCGCTTGCGGACCGTCCGGCCTTCTCGGTGCAATATCATCCCGAGGCTTCGCCCGGGCCCCGCGACAGCCATTATCTCTTCCGCCGCTTCGTCGACCTGATCGCCGCCTCGAAGGCGGCCGGATCGCCGCGGGCGGCCTAGGGTCCCGCCCGCCCGCGTGTTTCGCTGATCGGCGCGTAGGTGAACTCCTGCACCCCGACGTCGACGACGACGTCGGCCTTGACCCGGGCGTTCACCGCCCGGATGACCGCCTTGCTCATTTTGGCCAGATCGAACCGGTCGAGATGGTCGAAGTCGATCGTGTCGTCGTCATAGACATAGCGAAACGCCTCGTCGACGAGGATCGAGTCCGGCGCCATCGCCGCGGTCTTGAGCGCGCTCATGTCCACCGTGTAACTGAGCAGCATCACGGCGTAGCCCTTGATCGCCCCGTCCTTGATGCGCGGGACATTGATCTCGTGGGTCTTGCGCGCTTCCGTCGTCCGGCTGGCTGCGGCGGTCGAATGAGCTTCGCGCAGGGCGAGAACCTTGTCGGTTCCCGCCTCCGCGGCGATGACCGCTCCCGCCGCCGCGAGGCCGATGACCGCGGCCTTGATCATTCCCGCGCGCCTCGCCACGCAAGCGCGGTATAGGTTCCGTCGGACTGGCCGTCCTGAATGGCGCGGGCGATGATCTCCGAAACCGCCGCGCAGGCCCTGAGCTGCACCGCGAGCGCCCTGCGGTTGACCTCGAGCTTGGCGTAGAGGTCGGCCAGCGCCTCGCGCAACGGGCCGGCGGCGGTCGCCCGGTCGAGCGCGGGAATAAGGCGGTTGAGCTCGAGCAGGCCTTGATTCTTGCGCCGGCTATAGGCCTCGTACTGGGCCGGACGGCCCTGTTCGAGGTCCCTGTTTTCGGCTTCGATGGCGGCGATCAGGCGTTCGACGATCGGCAGCGCCGCGGCGGCCGCCGCTGATTGCGCCCGCCGTTCGGGCAAGGTCATGTCCGCTTGCGCCCGGCGAACAGGACTGCGCCATTGTCCTGCGACGGCGCCGGGGGGCGCGGAGAGCATGTTGGCGCTCATTTGCGCCGCCTCGCCGGCGGCCTTGGCCGCTTCGCGCCGGATGCGCCGACCCGCTGAGCTCGTGGGTAGCGAACAGGCGCCTCGCAAGGCCGAGCTTGCCGGATTTGGCGATCTGCAGCGACACCTGCTCGGCGAGCATCGATCGCCACATGTCGCCCGCCATTCCCTGGCCGAAGACGCTGCTCGTGTCCTTCGGCAACAATTCGCCGACGAAGGAGCTCATCATCATCGCCTCGAATTGGGTCTTGGCCTGGCCGAGCTTGTCCGGCCCGCCCGGGATCTCGGCGAGGCGCGCGCGGGCGCCGGCCGCGTTCGCAAGCGGCGCGGGGAGCGCCGGCGCGGACCTCGCCGCGCGCTCGAGACTGGCGGAAAAGTCGGCTCCCGCCGCGTTCGAGCCGGCGAGCGCGCCGAGCCGCTCGGCGGCGAGGCTGGCGCGGGACGGATCGGCTGCGTTGAGAACCTCCATGACGACATCGGTGCGAGGATTGAAAGCCATGGGCGCCGTCATTGTGAGCCGAGGGACGAGCCCAGCGTCCGCCTCGAGCCTTATGTCGAGCTTGCGCCCCGCCGCGCGATCGCCCGCTCGATCAGCTCGGCGAGCTCCTTGCGCTCCTTGTGACGCCGATGGGCCATTGCGGCAGTCTCGATCGCGAGCTCGGCAAGCCTGGCGCGCGTCCCCTGCTTGAGTGCGCTGAGCCGCGCGGTGTCCTGCTCGTGGACGAGCTGATCGAGCTTGCGTTGCACGGCCCGAATGTGGCGCGCTGCCAGGCCGGCCTGCGGACCAAAGGCGCGCTCGTCCGACTCCATGATCTCGAACATTGCCTTGAGATCGTCGGCCAGTTCCGCCCGCTGGCGTTCGAGCGAATGAAGCCGTGATCGCCCGAGATCATGCATCAGGGCCTGAAACCGGCCGATGCGGGTCAGCGCGTCGAGACGTTTCTTCATCGCCTATCCGGAAATGAGCCAGGCGCCAAAGCCGCTGATGAAGGCGTCGATCGCCGGCTTGATGGTGAAATAGAGCAGGATGAGGCCGCCCGCCGACGACGAACGGCATGGCGACGAAGAAGACCTGGACCTGCGGCGTCAGCCGGTTGACCAGCGCCAGCGCCAGATTGGCCACCAGCGCATAGATCACATAGGGCGAAGCGATCCTGAGCGAGAGGCGGAACGATTCGCCGAGCGCGTCGGCGACCTGCTTGAGCGCCAGACGGGCGTTGAAGTCGGCTCCGACCGGAATGACGTCGTACGAAGCGACGAGCCCGCGCAACAGCTCCCAGTGGAGATTGGCCGCGAACAGGAGCGCGATCGCGGCGAGCGAGATCAGGGTCGCCAGCGGAGCCATCGTCTCGTCCCCCTCGACCTGAAACCCGAACGGATTGGAGAAGCCGAGCATGGTCGCCGCACCGACCGCCAGCGCCTCGAGCGCGAGATAGAAGATCCGCGCCAGGAACCCGATCAAACCGCCAACCAGCGATTCAACGGCGATGACCCTGAGCGTGAAGATCGGATCGTCGCCAAATACGGCGGCCGGCACTCGTTCGAGCAAGAGCGGCGTCAGCGTCAGGGTCACGGCGAGCGCGACGAACAGACGGACCTGCGCCGGAATCTGCGCGCTCGAGAATCCGGGCGCCAGCATCAGGCAGGCGCCGATGCGGCAGAAGAGAACGAAGGCGCCGATGGCCGCCTTCGGCGCCAGCGCCTCATGCGGCGCGGCGAGCGCTCCGGCGACCAGCGCCGTCACGCGATCGTCCCGAGCGACTTGATCTCGAACCCGCGCGCGATCTCGAGCTGCGACAGGACAGCCAGGGTCGGGAACATGCGCTCGATGATCATCCGCACGTAGGGGCGGGTCTCGGCGGCGGTGACGATCGCGAACAGGCGCTGCTCGTCCATCCGCTTGCGGATCGCGGCCGAAGCCTCGGCGGCGAATTGCTCCATCTGCCGCGGGTCGATGTCGAATTCGATCACGTCGCCCTTGGCGTCGCGCTTGAGGCTCTGATGGAAGACAAGATCCCAGCGATTGCCGAGTCGCAACACCGAGAGCGCGCCATTGTCGGCGAGGTCGCCGCAGATCTGCTGGCAGAGGCGGACGCGCACGTGCTCGGCGATCTGCTCGGGCCGCCGCGCGTGCGGCGCGATTTCAGCCACGGCTTCCAGGATCAGGTTCAGGTTGCGGATCGAGACGCGCTCGGCGAGCAGGAGCTTCAGCGTCGCCAGAAGCCCGGACTGCGAGATCTGCGAGGGAGACATGTCGTCGAGCAGCCGCTTGTACTCGGGCTCGAGCCGGTCGAGCAGCGCGCGCATGTCCTTGAACGACAAGAGCTGCGCGAGATTGTTGTGGATGACCTCGCTCAAGTGGGTCAGCAGGACCGAGACCGGGTCGACAGGCTTAAAACCGAGGCGCTTGGCGTCCTTGACGAAGGCTTCGGGGATCGCGATCGCCCGCATCCCGAAAGCGGGCTCGCGCACTTCGTCGCCGGGGAGATTGGGACGCGGCCCATCGCCGATGATGACGAGGCAGTCCTTGACCCTGAGTTCCTGGGTGGCGACGGCGGCGCCGTGAATCTTGATCTGGTAGGTCTTCGGCGGCGCCTTGATGTCGTCGGTGAGCCGGATCTCGGGGACGACGAAGCCATATTGGCGGGCGAACTTGCGCCGCATCTTGGCGATGCGGGAGCCGATCTCGTCGCGCGAGCCGACAAGCGCGGCGTTGAGCTCCTTGCTCAAGACAAGCTCGATCTCGAACGACTTGAGCTGCTCCCTGATCGAAGTGCGCGCGTCGGCCTTCGCCCGGTCTTCCTTTGCCGCCGCCTTCGCCGCCTCGGCGGCGCGATCCCTCTCGATCCGACGTGGAATGGCGACGCCGACGAAGGCCATCAGCCCGCCGATCAGCGCGAAGGGCAGCAACGGCAGGCCGGGCACGACGCCGAGCACGGCCATCGTCATGGCGGCGAGAAAGAGCGCGTTCGGATAGCCGCTCAGCTGATCGATCACCGCCTTGTCGGCGGAGCCGCGCGTGCCGCCCTTGGCGACCAGAAGGCCGGCGGCGAGCGAGATGATGAGGGCGGGAATCTGCGTCACCAGGCCGTCGCCGACCGAGAGCTTGGTGAAGATGTCGGCCGCGGCCGAGAGCGACAGACCGTGACGGGTGACGCCGATCACGATGCCGCCGAAGATGTTGACGGCGAGGATGATGATGCCGGCGATGGCGTCGCCGCGGACGAATTTCGAGGCGCCGTCCATCGAGCCGAAGAAGGCGCTTTCCTCCTCGAGCTCGCGCCGGCGCGCCTGCGCCACCTTCTCATCGATGAGGCCGGCCGAGAGGTCGGCGTCGATCGCCATCTGTTTCCCCGGAATGGCGTCGAGGGTGAAACGCGCGCCGACCTCGGCGATGCGGGTCGCGCCCTTGGTGATGACCAGAAAGTTGATCGTCACCAGAATGAGAAAGACGATGATGCCGATGACGAAATCGCCGCCCATCACCAGCCGCGCGAAACCGCCGATGATGTAGCCGGCCGACGTCGGCCCCTGCTCGCCGCGCGAGAGGATGAGGCGCGTGGTCGAGATGTTGAGCGCCAGTCTCAGGATCGTCGCCACCAGAAGCACGGTCGGGAAGGCCGAGAACTCCAGCGGCTTATGGATCCAGAGCGCCACCATCAGGATGAGAACGGCGAGCGCGATCGACAGCGCGAGGCCGAAGTCGATCATGAAGGCCGGGACGGGGAGGAAGAACAGGCAAAGAATAAGGACGATGCCGACGGCGAACGCGATGTCCTTGCCGCCGCGGTTGGCCGCCGGCGCCGTCCCCGCCGCCGTCAATGACATCGCCGCCCTCGCCCGTCAGACGCTGCGACTTGCCGCGCCCGTGGGCGGAGAGTGGGCGGCGAAGCTTGCGCGAGGATCAAAGGACGGGAGATAAACGCCCGACACCTCGGAGACACGCATGAGCTTCCCGATTCTGGACAATGTCGCCAAGACCGCGCGGCACACGACGTTCTTTCTTTCCTGCGGCGGCGCGAGCGCGACGCCGATCGTCTTCGTGCACGGCTGGCCGGAGCTGTCGATCTCCTGGCGCGGGCAGCTTCCTGCGTTCGCGGCCTTGGGCTTTCGCGCCATCGCCCCCGACATGCGCGGTTACGGTCGGTCGAGCGTCCATCCGCGGCACGAGGATTATGCGCTCGAGGAGACCGTCGCCGACATGGTCGAACTGCTTGGCGCGCTCGGGGCGAAGAAGGCGATCTGGGTCGGGCACGACTGGGGCGCGCCGGTCGTCTGGTCGATCGCCCAGGAGCATCCCGAGCTTTGCCACGGGGTTGCGTGCCTCTGCGTTCCTTATCAGCCGGATGGGTTCGCGGTCGAAACCGCGGTTCCTCTCGCCGACCGGGCCATCTATCCGCCCGACAAGTTTCCGGCGGCGCAATGGGACTATCAGCTGTTCTATCGCGAGAGTTTCGATGCGGCGGTCGCCGGTTTTGAACGCGACGTCGGCAGGACCGTCCGCGCGCTCTTCCGCGCGGGCGATCCGGCGGCCAGGGGCAAACCGGCGCGCACCGCCTTCATTCGCGCCAACGGCGGCTACTTTGGCCCGGGCGGCAGGCCGGCGCCCGATCTGCCGCGCGACCCGGCCATCCTGGACGAGGAGGAGGAGCGCCGCTACGTCTCGGCGCTCGAGCGCAACGGGTTCTTCGGCCCATGCAGCTGGTACATGAACTGGAAGGCCAATCTCGCCTATGCCGAGCGGGCGAAGGCCAATTGGCGGCTTGAGATGCCGGTCCTGTTTCTGCATGCCGAATACGACGTTATCTGCGAGACCATCGTCTCCCGCCTCGCCGAGCCGATGCGCGCCAATTGCGCCAACCTGACCGAGGCTGCCATCGCCTCCGGCCACTGGATGGCGCAGGAAAAGCCGGTCGAGGTCAATGCGGCGCTGGCGAAATGGCTCGGCCGCGCAGTTTCCCGCGCTTTGGATCGTGTAGGGCGTCAGCCGCGCTCGTGAGCGGCCGCGGCTCACAGGAGCCGGCCTATTTGTATCCCTGCTCGATCCGCCCGTAGATCGACTGGGTGAAGATCGAGAATTTGCCGCCGACAAAGGACGCCGTCAGGCTCGCGGCGACGAAGACCGCGATCATCTTCGGCACGAAGGTCAGCGTCATCTCCTGAATCTGGGTCAGGGCTTGCAGCAGCGCGATGACCACCCCGACCGCCATCGCCGCGCCGACGCAAGGACCGGCGCCGATCACGACCATCCAGATCGCCGACTGGACGAGATCGATCGCGTCGCCCTCGTTCACTGCACGCTCGCGCCGTTGGCGAGCGGGACTGTCGCGCCGTTGGCGAGGGTCGCGACCGCGCCCGCGCCGGTGACGCTGACCGACGCGACCTGGCCTGAGGTGGAACCGTCGGCGGAGGTGATGGTCTGGCCGATGAGCTGCTCGGCCTGCGAAAGCGAGGTCGCGGTCAGGAGCGAGGACAGCGTGGTGTTTGTCTGCACCGCCTGCCCGACCTCGGAGACGGTCGCCAGTTGCGACACCATCTGCGAGGGGTCCATCGGTTGCGTCGGGTCCTGGTTCTTCATCTCCGCCATCAGGAGGGTGAGGAAGTCGTTGTAGCTCAGGCTCTGGGTCGCCGCGGTCGCCGACGGGGACGATGCGGACGAGGCCGCGGCTGAAGCGGCGACAGGGGAAGCTGCGTTGACAGTCATGGCGATCTCCTATTCAGGCGGCGCTCGGCGTCTCGGCAGGCGGCCGAAGCTCCTTGTCCTCGAGGGCGAACAGGCCACGGAGCGCCTTCAGCGCCTCGAAGTTGCGGCCGCGGGCGAGCGACGCCGCGGCGGCCTTGAGGCCCGACGTCAGCTCGGGCGCGCGATACACGCCGAGCGCCGATTCGATCAGCGAACCGGCGAGCGGCGCGGCGCTGCCGGCGGCGGTCGGGTCCATGAGCATGATCTGGACCGCGAAATAGATCTGGCGGACCAGCGTCGTCGCCTCGTCGGGCTGCATGACGTGATTCTCGAGCAGAAAGGTGACCTCGTTCAAAAGCTCGATCGAAGCCTTGCGGTCGATGCGGATGACCGCGCCGTTGATGAAGAACCGCTCCCCAGCCCTGAGCGTGATGTTCATGGGAGAGCGCCCCTCACTTCAACCCGTCGCGTATCAGTTGGTTGATTTCGATCATCGGCGTCAGATCATCGGTCTGCCCGCTGCGAACGCGCTCGATCTCCTTCATCATCCAGATGCCGATCGAGATGATCCCGCCCCTGAGCTGGTCCGGCAGCTCATTGCTCGGGTCGTTGAGGTCATTGAGAAAGATCATCCAGAGGCGGCGAAGATAGAACAGCGCCTCGATCCGCTCGCGGGATCCGGGGCCCTTCTCCTGAGCCGACCGCAGCATCGCGATGACGCGATCCATCGCCTGGCGCTCGCGGGCGCGCATGGTCTGGCGCGAAGTCTTCGATCACTTCGTTGTAAGCGAATTCGTACATCGCAACCCTTCGCGCGTCAGGAGACCGGCAGGTATTGGGCCAGACTGAGCTGTTGCAGGCGTGAGGTGAGCTCGTAGGCCATCTGAATCTGGTTGGTGAGGCTGTTGATCTGAACCGCCGTCGTGTTGGCGTTGACGTCGTCGAGATTGCCGAGCTGCTGTTGCAGGATCGTGAGCTGCGAGCTCATCGAACTGTTGGCGTCGGTGACGGCGCTCTGGGTCGAGCCGAGCTTGGCCTGGATATTGGTCAGGGAATCGACGCCCTGCGAGACGAGCGACGCCGCGGCGGCGGCGACGGCCTGCTGCGCCGCTCCGCTGAGCTGCGATCCGCCGAATTCGCTCAGCATCGCATAGGCCTGCGCCAGCTCCTGAAAGCCGGGCTGATTGGCGTCGGTCGAGGTCGTCACGGTCCGGCCCGGGGCGATCTCGGCGCTGGTGTCGGCGCTCGACGCCGACGACCAGTTCGCGCTCCACGAGGCGCCTTCGAACAGCGCCGCGAACGGCCCGGAGAGAAAGCTCTGCATCGCCGAAGCGGAGATGTTCGCCGCCGCCGGATCGCTCGGCAGCATCCCGAATGCGGTCTGAAACGCCTGATCGACCGCCGTCTTGGCGGCGGAGGCGGGCGTCGAATAGTAGTCCGCCAGCGGCGCAACGGCGGAATTGATTCCGCCGAACACATATTCATCGCCCGCGGTCGCGTTCGTCGAGGCGATGAGCGACTGCAGCGCCGACTGGCCCATGTTCTGGAGCGAGGCGCCGGAATTGGCGCCGGGCGTCCAGGTCGCGAGGTCGTTCAGGGTCGTCTGCGCGGTGGAGCTGATCGCCGAAAGGGCGCTCTGCGCCGTCGACAGGCTCGTCGAAACGATGCTGTTGTTGCTGGTCAGCGTCTGAAGCTGAGCGACCTGCTCTTTCAGCGACAGCTCGTAGCCCGATTGCTCGCCAAGCTCGAGGCCGAGATTGGCGTACTGGCCGGTCGTTTCTTCGGTCATCGCCGTTGTCAGCGACGACTGGGCCTGCATGACCGGCTGCACGAGGCTGTTGGCCAGGAACTGGCTCGAAACGAAGTTTGCGGCCATTGTGCTCATGCAGCCTGCAACAGGGCTGAGAACATGCTGGTGACGGTCGTGAGCAGCTTCGCCGACGAAGCGTAGGAGTTTTCGAGGTTGAGCATGTTGGTCATCTCGGCGTCGAGATTGACGCCGGTCGCGTTCGACAGCGCCGAGGTCGCCTGTGCCGCGAGCGCGTTCTGATAGGAGGACGAGTCGCTCGCCTGCTGGTTCTGGCCCTGGAGCCAGCTCACCGAGGCGTTGGCGTAATCGGCCAGGCTCAACGACGAGCCGAGGCCGGCGGACGGGTCGAAGCTCTGGGCCGCGCCGATCCCCGCGATGAGCGCCTGGATGCGTCCGGTGTAACTCGCCGCGCCGGTCGTGTTGTAGACGTAGGCCGAATTCCCGGGGGCGGATATTCCCCCGTCGCGCAGGAGCGTCGGATCGCCGCCCTGCGACGGGTCGACGTTCGGATTGACCTCGATCGCCGCGGCGAGACCGGTCGTCGCCGTGGTCGAGGGCAGGCTGGTCGCTCCCGGCGTCGTGAACAGGCCCGGCAGAGAGGGCAGCGTCGGGGTCGGCGATTGATCGCTTTCGGCGAAGGCGTTGATCAGGCCGCCCGCGATCTGGTCGAGCTGGGCCTGATATTCGGGCGCGACCGTATCACGCAACGCTGCATAGCCGGCGAGCGCGCCCGATTGGATCGGCATCGGCGAACTGGCGCCGGTGATCGGCACGCCGTCGACGGTGACCGCCGCGCCGCTCGCGCCGTCGACGAGCGTGGGGGTCGCGGTGAAGGAGACGGCGCGCGGCGTATCCTGGAACAGAGTGACGCCGCTGTCGGTGTAGATCGACATCCGAGCCATTGGCGGCCGTGACTGTCGAGACGCCGATCTGTTGCGCGAGTTGGGTCACGATCGAGTCGCGCGTGTCCTCGGCGCTGGCGACATTGGCGCCGGTTTGAAGTCCGGTCACGACGGCGTTGTTGGCGGCGGTGAACTGGCTCAAGAGCGAATTGATCGTGCCGACCGACGAAGCCATGTTCTGGTCAGCCTGCTCGCGCACTTGCTGGACCGTCGCGCTCCCGCTGTTGAGCGACGAGGCGAGATCTGGAGGCGGCCGACACGACAGCATCGGCGGCGGACGACGAAGTCGGCGAAACTGCGTAGGTCGCAAGCGCAGTTTGCAGATTGGCGAGCATCGCCGAGGGCGAGGCGCCGTTCTGGTTCGCGCCCGAGGTCGAAGTGGCCGAGGAACTGTCGTCGACGGTCTGAGCCAGCGTCGCCAGCCCGTCGGAAATCGCCTGCTGCGTCGCGGCCTGCGAGGTCGAGCTCGAGACCTGCTCGAGGAGCGCCGCGTTGGCCTCGCGAGTGATCGACTTGACGTCGGCGCCGCCGTAGGAATTGGTCGCGACATTCGCGATCTCCCGCGAATAGCCGGGCGTATTGACGTTGGCGATGTTGTTCGCGACGACGGCCGTCTGCGCCGAATTGGCGGCGAAGGAAGAGCTGATGACGCTGAACGCGGCCGAGAGGCTCATCGAGGCTTCCCGGGCTCGTTCGGCGTCACGGCTTCAGCCCGTTGAGAACGTCGAGAATGTCCGGCGCCGGTCTGAAAGACTTTGGAGTTGGCCTCGTAGGCGCTCTGGGCCTGGATCATCTCGGTCAGTTCGGTGGCGAGGTCGACCGTCGAGCTTTCGAGGGATGAGGACTCGATCGAGCCGAAACCCGCGCCGCCGGCTGTTCCGAGATAAACCGGGCCGGACTCGGAGCTCGGCAGGAAGGCTTCTCCATTGACCGACGTGAGATTGTCGGGGCTCGCCACGTTGGCGAGCGGAATGTCGTAGGCGGCGCTCGACGTGCCGTTCGCGTAATTGAAGGTCATGGTTCCGTCGGCGCCGACCGAGACGCCGCTGACGCCGCTCGGAGCGTTGCCGTTCGCGGTCGCCGCAGTCACGTTGAAGGCCGCGGCGAGCTGCGTCATGTTGCTCAGGTCAAGCGACATCGTCTGCCCGTTCGGGACCGCAATCGAAAGCGGAGAGCCGGAGGACAGCGCCCCGGTTGTCGGATCGAAATTCAGGGTCTGGGTGGCAAGCGGACCGGACGAATAGGGAAAGCCGCCGCTGGCCGACGCATCCGCGGCGTCGTAAGCGTCGACTTCCCAGGTGTTCGCCCCGGTGTTGGTGAAATAGAGATTGATGGTGTGCGCGCCGCCGAGATTGTCGTAGACAACGAGCGACGTCGCCTCGGTGTAGGTCGAGCTCGCCGTATTGGCCGACGGCAGATTGGCGGCGGCGACCGGCGTCGCCGTCGACGGCAAATTGGCGGTGAGCGAGGCTGCGGTCGTCGCCGTCGCGGTCTGGCCGGCGTCGTTGACATTGACCTTGACGAGTCCGGTCAGCGAATTCGCCGCGAGCGGCGAAGCGCCGTTCTGAACGTCCTCGCCCATCAGATAATAGCCGGCGCTGTTGACGAGATTGCCAGAGGCGTCGGGGGTGAACGATCCGTTGCGGGTGAGGAAGAGCTCGCCGCTCGAGTTGGACACGACGAAGAAGCCGGAGCCCTGAATGGCGAGGTCGGTCGACGTCGAAGTGGAGACGATATTGCCCTGAAGCGAATTGAGCGACGCCTGGCTTGTCGCGACGCCGCCATAGGCCGGGTCGATGCCGGAAATCTGGTCGACCAGGGAGGAAAAATCGGTTTCTACGTTCTTGTAGCCGGTCGTGTTCGAATTGGCGACATTCTGGGAGATCGACGACAGCCAGTTTGAATCGGCTAACATTCCCGACACGCTGGTGTTCAGAATGCTCATGGGGCCTCCTCGGCGGATGAGGCCCATTTGATGCGCGTGGCCTTGCGCGAAGCTGGCGCCGTCGAACCTGGCGGCCGTGCGCCGCGAGATCAGCTGGCGGAGCGCACGAGGCTCCCGATCAGAAGGTTCCAGCCGTCGATCAGCACGAAAAACAGGATTTTGACCGGCAGCGAGATGACCGAGGGCGGCAGCATCATCATGCCCATCGACATGGTCAGCGTCGCCACGATCATGTCGATGACGAGAAACGGCAGCACGATCAGGAAGCCGATCTCGAAGCCTCGACGGAGCTCGGAGATCATGAAGGCGGGTATGAGGAGCCTCAGGTCCGCTTTCGAGCGATCCGTGACCTCGAAGCGTCCTTTCGACAGGCTCTCGAACAGCGCCATGTCCTTTTCCCGCACCTGGGCGAGCATGAATTCCCTGAACGGCTCGATGACTGCGGCGAGGGCGTCCTGCTGACTGATCTGATTGTCCATCATCGGCTTCAGTCCGTTTTGCCATGCGCGGTCGAAGGTCGGCGCCATGACGAAGAAAGTCATGAACAACGACAGGCTGATCAGGACGAGATTCGCCGGCGCGCTCTGCAAACCGAGGCCCGAGCGCAGGAACGAAAGCGCCACGATGAAGCGCGTGAAGCTCGTGACCATGATGAGAAGCCCCGGCGCGACCGAAAGCACGGTCAGAATCGCGACCAGCTCGATGATGCGGGCGCTCGCCGAGGCGCCGCCGGCGGGGATGAGCGCGTTGAGATCGGCGGTCTGCGCCGCCGCCGGGCCGATTGCCGCCATGAGCGCGGCGCCCGCCAGGGCTGCTCGTCTCATTGCACCACCAGGGTTCGGATGACGAATGCACGCACCTTCCCGTCGCTGCGAATCGCCGCTCGGTCATTGAGGTCCTGGCGGATGTTCTCGAGCCCGATCGGGCCTTCGAGCTGGCGCAAGGACACCGTGCGCAGATAGGCGAGGATATCGTCGCCGATCCTGCCCGCCACGACGTCGGGATGCGGCAAAGCCCGGGGGTCGAAAATGATCGAGCCTTCGAGCCGGACCCAGGTGTCCTGGGGCGCGCCGAGATTGGTCACGATCGGCGGCAGGTCGACAATGGCGGAAGGTTGCGCCGGCGACGCGGCCGCCGACGATTCCGCGGCCTTGTCCGATCCTGACGGGCCGGGGCGCAAAGCCTCGAACG
The DNA here is from genome assembly GCA_963806935.1 of uncultured Alphaproteobacteria bacterium. GTDB lineage: Bacteria > Pseudomonadota > Alphaproteobacteria > Rhizobiales > Beijerinckiaceae > Roseiarcus. Next base: position 3,719 of record CAWEAT010000009.1, on the reverse strand, counting down.
CAGCGCCGGCGCACGCGCCCAGGATGACGACGACCGCCAATTCGATCAGCGAGGACTTGAGCGGGCTCTTCGCGGCGACGCGTTGCGGCAAAGCGGAATCGGACATCGGCGCTCCCGCTAGAATGGCCTGACCGCGTCGTAGATCTGCTGGCCCCAGGCGGGCTGCTGAAAGTCGTTCGACCGTCCGCGGCCGCCGTAGGCGATGCGAGCCTCGGCGATCCGGTCGTAGGCGACGCTGTTGTTGAGCGAGATGTCGAGCGGGTTCACGATCCCCGCGACGGTCAGCTGGCGCAATTCGTAGTTGACCCGCACCTCCTGGGATCCCGAGATGACAAGATTCCCGTTGGGAAGGACTCGCGTGACGACCGCCGCGACAGAGACTTGAATCTGCTCCGAACGATCGATGTTGCCCTGGCCGTGGGTGGTCGACTCGGTCGACAGGTCGCCGAGAGCCTTGGATGGCTGACTGGATGAGGCCGACGACGAGCCGCTGTTGTAGCCGAAGTCGATGACGACTCCGTCCTTGTTTGTCTGCGAGCGGCCCGAGGCGTTGTCCAGGGTCGCCTTGTCGTTGATCGAGATGAGCACCCGTACGATGTCGCCGACATGCGCGATGCGGGGCTGACTGTACAATGACGGCGGCGGTCCGCTCGACGGCGGTTGCGGCACGGAGTTGGCGCTCTGGATGCCGGCGGTCTCATCCGGAGCGAGCCCCGCCCCGACCGGCGAGAAGAACGGTTCGCGCATGAATTCGTTGGCGCTGTTCCAGCAGCCGGCCGCCGACACTGCGATTGCGAACAAGATCGGCGGCAGAATGAGCCGCATCAGGATTTTTTCTCTGCCGCGTTCACGCCCGAGAGGAAGGACGCGAGCTTGCTCGCCCGCTCCGCCTCCATCTCGTCCAGAATGGCCCCCGCGGCGGCGGGCTTGAGCTTGCCCAGGATCGCCGCCGCCATCTGGTCGTCCATGGCGCTGAGTTGAACGGCCGCGCTTTCGGGCTGCATCCTCGAATAGATGGCGACGAGATCGTCGCTTGCCGCCTTGAGCAGGGCGTCACGCTTCGCGACCCATTCCTGCATCGCCGCTTCTGCCTTCTCCAGATCGGCGAGCCTCTGCTTGACCTGTGCGTCGAGTTCGGCAAGACGTTTCGTCTGCCAGGCGATGCGCGCCTCGGCGACCGACGGCGCAACGGCGACGCAGAAGCGACTGGCTTCGGTTTCCGCCACCCGCTCGGCGTTGGTCTTGGCCTTTTGGCTCTCCGGCGTCCGCCCGTCCTGGGCGCTTGCCGGGCAGCCGAACAGAGAAGCGGCGCCAAGGACGCTGATAAGGCTCGCTCTCGCGCGCGATCGTGTCGTATGGCCTCGCGACAAGGTGGGAGTCGGCATGTGTCAGTCCCGGAATTCGAACGACATCCTCGATTCCCCGCCTTGTGCTGGGCTGACCTGAGCGGAAAGCGGCGCGGACTCCCGCACGCGGCCGTCACTGAATCACAAGGTCGGCCTGCAGCGCACCGGCGGTCTTGATCGCCTGGAGGATGGCGATGATCCCCGGCGGCTTGACGCCGATCCGGTTCAAGCCGCTGACCAGCGTCCTGAGGCTCGACCCGCCGACGATGGCGATCGGCCCGCCTGCCTGCTCGACGTCGATCTTGGTGTTTGGCGTAACGACCGTCCGGCCGTTGGCGAACGGGTTGGGCTGGGAGACCCGCGGCTGCTCGTTGACGCGCACTGTCAGCGTCCCGTAGGTCACCGCGACGGTCGAGATCTGCACGTCCTGGCCGACGACGACCGTGCCGGTTCGCGCGTCGAGAACCACGCGCGCGGCCATGTCGGGCTCGACCTGCAGCTCCCCGACCTCGGCCATGAATCGCGCGAACGACACATTGCGCGGCCGGAACAGTTCGACCGTCCGGCTGTCGACTTCGTAGGCCGCATGGGCCCGGAATCGATCCCTCGAATAGGCGTTGATCGCATCGACGATCCGCACAGCGGTTGCATAGTCGGGGTTCTTCAATTCGAGCATCGAGCGCAATTCGTCGGGAAGGCCGGAACTTCCTGCTCGACGATCGCGCCATTGGGAATTCGCCCCGCTGTCGGGACCCCTTGGGATAATGTCTCGCCCTGACCTTGGGTTTCGAACCCGGTCACGGAGACGGCGCCTTGGGCTGATGCATAGACCGTGCCGTCCGCGGACTGGAGCTGGGTGAGAAGCAGCGTCCCCCCATCAGGGAGGGCGCGTCGCCGAGCGCGGAGACGGTGACGTCGAGCCGCGCGCCCGCTTCGATTCCCGCCGCGAGATCCGTGGTCACGATCACCGAGGCGACGTTGCGATTGCGCAGCGCCGCGCCGTGCACGTCGAGGCCCAGGTGCTCGAGCATCGCCTGGATGGACTGCTGCGTGAACGGCGCGTTGCCGATGCTGTCGCCGGAACCCTGAAGGCCGACCACGAGGCCATAGCCGACCAACTGGCTGTCGCGCGCGCCGCGCAGGACCGAAATATCCTTGATGCGAACCGCCGCGGCGGGAGCGGCGGCGAGGCAGATCGACAAGCGCAAGAAGAGCCGGCGGATCATCCCCCGCTCACTCTGACCGAGCCGTCGGGCTGGACGGCGCCGGATACGGTGACGCCGCTGTCACTGTTGCGGACCCTGACGATGTCTCCAATCGAGCCGTCCTGTAACGCCGCGCCGGTCGTCATGATGAAGAGGCCGCCCTCGGAACAGATCGAGCTTGACCTCCGCCCCGTTGGCGACAAGCTTGCGGTTGGACACGCCGGAAAACGGGATCGCGTGGCCGGGGAGCAGGGTCAGCCGCGCGACCTTGCCGACGACGAGCGAGCGCTGCTCGACGTATGGTCCCGAACTGTCACGCGCCGGCTCGGCGACGTCGGCGAGCATATCGTCGCGGATCACGTCGCCCGGATAGATGACGACCCTCGGCGTCGGGGCAAGGGCCTCCTGCGCCGGCGCCGGGACGGCGCAGGATCCAACGATCGCGACGATCGCGGCGCTCAGGACGGCTCCGGCTCGCGTAGAGTTCATTTGCCTGCTTCTCCGGGGCTAGCTGCGCATGTTGGAGATGGTGCCGGACATCTGGTCCGCCGCCTGGATCACCTTGGAGTTCATCTCATAGGCGCGCTGGGCTGAGATGAGATTGGTGATCTCTGTCACCGGATCGACGTTCGAGGCCTCGACGTAGCCCTGCTGGATGATGCCGAAGGCGGTGTCGCCGGGAACGCCGACGGTCGGCTGGCCCGAGGCTGTGGTCTGCTGGAAGTAGTTGCCGCCGAGCGCTTCGAGACCCGCTTCGTTGACGAAGTTCGCAATCGTCAGTTGCCCGAGCTGCTGCGCCGTCGTCTGGCCCGGAACCGTCGCCGAGACCAGCCCGGTCTGGCTGACGTTGACCGCCGTCACGGTCGCGGGGATGAGAATCGGCGGCGTCACCGTGTAGCCGTCCATGGTGACGAGCTGGCCGTTGGCGTTGGTGTTGAATGCGCCGTCGCGGGTGTAGACGGTGTCGCCGTTCGGCGTCGTCACCTGGAACCAGCCGCGGCCGTTGATCGCCAGATCGAGCGTGTTGCCGGTGTTGGTCAGAGCGCCCTGGATGTTGACGCTGCGAATCGCAGCGGTGCGAACGCCAAGCCCAATCTGCGCGCCTTCGGGTATGGTCGCGTCGCGGCCGCGGTTGGCCACTCCCATCAGGCGCTCGGTCTGATAGATG
>CAWEAT010000008.1:0-219769 GCA_963806935.1 uncultured Alphaproteobacteria bacterium | reverse complement strand
ACGCTACGGCGCCGTCCGTCAGGCGACTCGCGCCTGTGCGTCAGACGCGCGAAGGTCCTTCTTCGAAATCTTGCCGACCGGAGTCTTCGGCAGCTCGTCGCGCAGTTCCATGGCCCCGATCATCTCGTGCTTGCCGAGACGATCCTTGAGAAACGCCTTCATCTCTTCGAAGTCGGCGCCGGTGCGCCGGCCTTTACCTTCACGAATGCTTTCGGGGTCTCGCCCCGATAGGGGTCCGGGACGCCGATGACGCTCACTTCCTCGACCGAGGGGTGCTGATAGATCGCCTCCTCGATGTTGCGCGGATAGACGTTGAACCCGCCGCAGAGCAGCATGTCCTTGGTGCGATCAACGATGAAGACGAATCCGTCCTCGTCCATGTAGCCGACGTCGCCGGTGCGGAAAAACCCGTCCTTGGTCATCGAGTCTGCGGTCGCTTTCGGCTGTTTCCAGTAGCCCTTCATCACATTGGGGCCCTTGACGCAGATTTCGCCGCGTTCGCCAAGCTTAACCTCGCGCTCCGGATCGGCGACGTCGATGAACTTCATCTCGGTGGTGGGATAGGGAACGCCGCAGGAGCCCGGCTTCTGCGGACCTGTGCGCGGGGTGAAGGTGCCGATCGGCGCGGTCTCGGTCATGCCCCAACCCTCGCTCAGACGGCAGCCGACGACTCCTTCGAACCGCTGCTGAACGGCGACCGGAAGCGGCGCCCCGCCCGAGGCGCACAGCCTGAGCGACGACCAATCGATCGAACTCGGCGCCCGGCGCGCTCAGAAGCGCGACATGCATCGTCGGCACGCCCATGTAGACGGTGATCTTCTTGTCGACGATGTCCTTGACGGCAGCGACCGGATCGAAACGCGGATGGAGCACGAGCTCCGCGCCCAAGCGAAATCCGAGCAGCATGACGACGGTCAGCGAATAGATGTGGAACAGCGGCAGGATGCAAAGAAAACGCTCCTCCCCGACGCGCAGAGAGTCAGGGCCGCTGCGCGTCATGACCTCCATATAGAGCGAGCACGCCGCGGTCAGATTGGCGTGCGTGAGCATCGCGCCCTTCGGCGTCCCGGTCGTACCGCCGGTATAGGCGATGACGGCCAACGCCTCCTTGACGTCGCCGAGCGGATGGACCTGATAACGCCCGTCGTTGTCGATCAAGTCGCGGAAAGCGATGCTGCGATCGTTGGGCTTGAACTCGGCGAGCATGCCGGCGGCGGCCATATGCGCCTTGACCTGAGCGGGCGCGGGCGACATCTCGGCGAATTCGCCGACGACAATCGTCTTGAGGCGGGTGGAAGCGGCGAGCTTCTCGACCTGCGGATAGAGCGCGGCGAGGTCGAGGGTCACCAGGATGTCGGTCTCGCTGTCCTCGATCTTGATCTGGAGCGTATGCAGTGCGTCCAGCGGCGAGTAGTTGACGACCGTGCCGCCGGCTTTGAGGACGCCGAAGAAGGCGATGATGTAGTGCGGCGTGTTGGGCAGGAAGAGGCCGACGTGCACGCCGGGGCCGACGCCAAGTTTCTGGAATCCGGCCGCGGCGCGGTTCGCCAGCGCCTCCAGTTCCGCATAGGAGGTCCGCTTGCCCATGAACTCGAGCGCCGGCTGGGAGCCGAAGCGCTCAGCGGCCTTCTCGAGAACGCTCTGCACGGAAGAGAGATCGAGCGGCGCCTTTATGCGCACGTCCGGTGGATAGGACTTCAGCCAGGGTTGAACCGTCATCGCCTGTCCTCGCGTTCCTCGCCCCATTCCCTTGCCTGACGGCGGCTAGCCGCCAGCGCTTTGCGCCTGAGTTGCCGCGTTCTCGGCCGACCGTCAAGCCGTCGGCGAGGAAAGCGGGCCGGCGCGGCGGCCCGCGAACCTGTCGCGGCGCCCCGAAACGGCCGCTCCTATCTTGGGTATGCGCTCTTGCGTCCGACCGAGGTTTCTCAAGCCCTTAGGCGCCATTTTCTGAGCGCGATGCGATATGTTTCACTGATTACATTTGTTGTACTATGCGCGATCACAAGCTGGCGGCGAGCTTTTGTTGCACGCGGCGTCTCCCCATCGCAAACTAACCGAAGCGCGAAGAGCGCGGGCGCGATCCGTGCGCGGCGCCGGTCCCGAGCCGGGAAGGATTTTGCAATGGCGGACGTGAGATCGCCTCCGGTATGCGCAGTCGTCGGCGTTGGTCCCGGCAACGGGGAGGCGTTCGCGCGGCGTTTTGCCGCCGACGGTTATGCGGTGGCGCTGATGGCGCGGCGCGCCGAGCTCACGGCCAAGCTCGCCGCCGAGCTTGCTGGCGCGAAGGCTTATCCTTGCGACGTCGCCGACGAGGCCTCGGTCGAGACGGCCTTCGCCAGGATGCGGACCGACCTCGGCGCCGCGGACGTTCTCATCTTCAACGCCGGCTCGGGCGTCTGGGGCAATGTCGAGGAGGTCAAGGCCGAGGATCTCGAGCGGTCATGGCGCATCAACACGCTCGGTCTCTTCCTGAGCGCCCGGCAAGCGATCCCTGCGATGAAGCAAAAGGGGCGGGGGGCGATCATCGTCGTCGGCGCGACCGCCTCGCGACGCGGCGCGGCGGGAACCGCCGCGTTTGCGCAGGCCAAGATGGCCCAGCGGGCGCTCGCCGAATCGATGGCTCGACATCTCTGGCCGGCGGGAATTCACGTCGCCCTGATCGTCGTCGACGGCGTGGTCGGCGGTCCGGTGACGCGCTCGCAATTCACCGACAAGGCGGATGACTTCTTCATCGATCCGGTCGGGGTCGCCGCAATCGCCGCCGACCTTGTCAGCCAAGATCGCGCCGCCTGGAGTTTCGAGGTCGAAGCGCGCCCGTTCAAGGAGAAGTGGTGATCCGGCCTTTGGGTCGAGCCGTGGCCCGTCATTGCGACCCCCGGGTCAAGCCCGGGTCAAGACCGGGGGGAAGCAATCCAGGAATTGTAGAGAGCCCTTCGCGCCCTGGATTGCTTCGTCGTTGCGCTCCTCGCAATGACAACTCCATCCGAAGACAACGCATTCTGCATTTGCCTCGAACCGTGGCTCGTCATTGCGAGCGAAGCGAAGCAATCCACGGATCGTAGAGACGTCCTTCGCCCCTTGGATTGCTTCGTCGCTGCGCCCTCGTAATGACGAGCTCATCCAAAAGTAACGCGCTCTAGAGCGCGATTTGGTTGAGGCTGAAGCATATCCTGCGTTGGTGAAGTAGTTTGCGCATTCGGTGGAGGTGAAGCAATCGAGCAAGGCGCCGATGGTTCGCCATGTGTCTTCGGTTGTGCGGGCGTCGGCCTTGCGTAGAAGGGTCTTCATTTTGGCGAAGGCCTGCTCGATCGGATTGAGGTCGGGCGAGTAGGCTGGCAGGAAGAAGAGCTTGGCTCCGGCCGCGCGGATGGCTCGGCGCACCGCGCGGCTCTTATGGCTGCCGAGGTTGTCCATGACGACGATGTCGCCTTGCGCCAGGATGGGCGCGAGAACCTGCTCGACATAGGCGCGGAAGCTTTCGCCGTTGATTGGACCGTCGATGACGCAGGGCGCGGTCAATCGGTCGCAACGCAACGCTGCCAGGAACGTCAAGGTCCGCCATTTGCCGAACGGCGCCTTGGCGACGAGGCGTTGGCCTCTGGCGCATCGGCCATGCGTGCGGGTCATGTTGGTCTTGGCCCAGGTCTCGTCGATGAAGACAAGCCGCTTCGGATCGATTGCGGCCTGACGCGCCTTCCATCGCTCACGCCGCCTGGCGACGTCCGGCCGGTCCTGCTCGGAGGCGCGAAGGCTTTTTTTTGAACGTCACGCCCTCGTGGTGAAGAAAGTTCCAAAGGGCGAAGTAGCTGACCGCCAGGCCGCGATCGGCCAGCTCTTTGAGCAGAGCCCGCAGCGTCAGATCGGGCTTCTCAGCGATCCGCGCCAGAACCCAGTCCCGCTCACGCGCAACAAGGTAGGGCCGCCGCCCACCCATCCTTAGCGCGGCCGGGCTGCCCACAGCGCGGTGGCGCTGAGACCACTTCACGACGCTCGCGACGCTGACCATGAACGTCTTGGCCACCGATCGGCAGGACTGGCCCGCCGCAACAGCCCCAACCACCCGCTCCCGCAGATCCAAAGAGTAGGCTCGCGCCATCCCTGCTGGCCTCCAATCCAGTCAGCAGTTTCAATCTGACTCGCGCCCCTTTGGGAATCTGGAGGGTTATGTGAGGTCGCTGGGGCGCGGGTTGGGCGTCGCGAATGGCGACCTCACATAAGCCGGATTGAACGAAGCCGCGGTCGGGATGAGGCGCTATGGGTGAAGCGCGCTGGCGGTCTGACGCCATATGGCGAACGAGAGGTCCGCGGACCGGTTCGGCGAAGTCGTTGAGCCCGACGATTGCGAGGATAAAGCTGAACCATGGTCGAGAATGGCTAGACGTGGGCGTTGTCGGCGCGCGAACGGCTTCGAAAATGAGCTTCAAGGCGAGCGGTCGCAGCGACGCTCCGCGAGATGGGTGTCCGAGTTGGGAGAACTGAGAAGATCGCATACGCGGAGCGGCGGGTGCGTTATTGTCATGACGTGTCGCAGCGAAAGGCGCCGGCGGGCCGGGGCGCGACGGTTTCAATGCGGCGCATGAAGCCCCCGCAATCTGGGCAGCGCATGAAGGCGTCGCGAACGGTGTCGGCTTCTGGGTCGCCGCACGGCGCCTTCTCCGGATCGACCTGCTCCTGCGGCTTGGACGCGACGTGGAGCAGGTCTCGCACATATGCGAGCTTTTCGCCGCGCTCGCCTTTGGCGAGGAAACCGTAGTGACGAATGCGATGCAAGCCGTCGGGTAGGACGTGGAGGAGAAAACGTCGGATGAACTCGTGCGGGGCGAGGCGCATGATGCGGCTGCGGCCGCCGCGGCGATAATCCTTGTAGACGAACGCCACTTCATTGTCGTCGACGGCGACAAGCCTCGAATTGGCGATCGCCGTGCGATGGGTGTAGCGGGCGAGATAGGCGAGCACGCGCGCGGGTCCGCCGAACGGCGGCTTGGCGTAGACGACGAACGGGCTCTACCGCAGCGCGCGCATGCGGGCTTTGAAGGCCTCCGGCTCGGCGAGCCGGGCCAGTTCGCCGAAGAAGCTCAACTCTCCTTTCTCGGACTCGGCTTTGAGGCCGTCGAGGAACAGGCGGCGGAACGCCTTCGACAACGCATGGACGGAGAGCAGGAAGTTCGGTTTGGCTTCGACCCAGCGCCTGTTGTCGAGGGCGACGCCGCCGCCGGGAACCAGGCAATGGACGTGGGGATGGTGGGTCAGCGTCTGTCCCCAGGTGTGCAAAACGGCGATCAGGCCGATCCTGGCTCCGAGGCGTTTGGCGGCGAGGACGCTGAGCGCCTGCGCCGCGGCGCGCATCAAGAGGCCATAGACGGTCCGCTTGTTCTGGAAGGCGATCTCGGCCGCCGCCGACGGCAAGGTGAACACGACATGGAAATAGGGAACCGGCAGCAGCTCGGCTTGGCGGGCGGCGAGCCACTTCACCCGCGCCGCGCCTTGGCATTTTGGACAATGGCGGTTGCGGCAGGAGTTGTAGGCGATGCGCGTGAGGCCGCAATCGTCGCAGCGTTCGACGTGACCGCCCAGCGCCGCCGTGCGGCAGGCCGCGATCGCCGCCGACACGCGCCGTTCGACGCGCCCGAGATGTCCGGCGTTCAATTGAGCATAGGTCTCGCCGTGGCGGCGAAAGACGTCGGCCAGTTCGAACGCCGGCCGCGCCGTCACCGACTATCCCGGCGGCGTCACGTTCAGCGAGAGCCGATCCAAGGGGCTTGCGGTATTGCCAATGAGCTGCGTGGAGACGCGCGTGTAGCGTGCTGTCGTCGACAAATTCTCGTGACCGAGCAACACCTGGATGATGCGGATGTCGACGCCGCTTTCCAGCAGATGGGTGGCGAAGCTGTGCCGCAGCACATGCACGCTCACTCGCTTGTCGAGCCCCGCCGCGGCCGTCGCTGATCGGCAGGCGGCATGCAACACCGTCGGGTCGATCGGCGTATCGGAGGTGCGGCTCGGAAACAGGAACAGCGGCGGCCGCGCCAGCCGCCAATAGCTGCGCAGGATGCCGAGCAGGGCCTCGGAGAGCATGACATAGCGCTCCTTGCCGCCCTTCCCGTGTTCGATCCGCATCACCATGCGCTGGTTGTCGATATCGCGGACCTTCAGCGCCGCCACTTCGGAAACCCGCAATCCCGCTGCATAGGCCGTCGTCAGCGCGACGCGCGCCTTCAGGCTCGAAACCAACTCCAGGAACCGCACGACCTCGTCGGCGCTGAGCACCACGGGAAGCTTGCGCGGTTCGCGGGCGTAAGCGATCCGCTCCGGGATCGTCTGTTCGCCGAGCGTCACGCCGTAGAAGAAGCGCAAGGCGCAGACGGCCTGGTTCAGCGACGCCCACGCGACGCCCTTCGAAGCCAGATGCACCTGATAGGCCCGAACATCCTCCAAGCCGAGTCGATCGGGCGAGCGGCCAAAATACTGGCTGAACTTCGAGACCGCGTGGACGTAGGATTGCTGTGTCGCCGGGGACAGATTGCGGATCGTCATGTCCTCGATCATCCGGCGGCGCAGAGGGCTCATCTGGGCCATCTGAAAACTCCTGTCTGAGAGTGGGTTGCTACACCCCATCCTCTCAGGCAGGAGGAACTTCAAACCACCCGGCCGCCTCCAGCCCCGCCGCCAATTCCGCCGCGGTAGCGGCTTCGTTCAATCCCCTCGATTCAGTCAATCCCGATCGCGCTCTAAAGGCTTCGGAGGCCGAAGACCGCGAACAGCTCGGCTGGATCGCTCCAAATCCGGTCTACCTGCCAGCCGGACCGTTGCGCTGCGCGGGTAAGAGCGGCGACGTCGTATTTTCGGCACGTCTCGGTATGGATCGTTTCGCCTTGCGCAAACGCGAACTCGCGGCCAGCCACCACAGCAACCTGGGGCTTGCGGCTGACGAGGTGCATCTCGATTGCGGACTCGCGTTCGTTCCAGCGCGCCTCATGGGCAAATGCACGGACATCAACGTCGCCTTCGAGCTCGCGATTGATGCGGCGAAGAAGATTGAGATTGAACTCCGCGGTGACGCCGCGACGGTCGTCATAGGCGGCGATCAATGTCCGGATGTCCTTGCGCAAGTCGACCCCGATGATCGCCTTGCCGCGTTCACCGACATGCTCACGCATCCGGCGAAGCAGGGCGTCGGCTTCGGATCCGCCGAGATTGCCCAGCGTCGACCCCGGAAAAAATGCAGCGCGCGGATGGGCGGGTATATCGGCGGGGATGTCAAAATCGGCGGTGAAATCGGTGATGATCGCACGCGTCGCGAGATCGGGAAACCGGCCCCGAATGCGCTCCGCCGTCTGCGCGAGAAAATCCGCCGCGATATCGATCGGCACGTACATCCGCGGGCCCTTGAGGGCGTCGATGAGGATCTCCGACTTGATCCCGGCGCCGGCGCCATATTCGAGCAGCACGACATTGTCGCCGCAGAGGTTGGCCATCTCGCCGGCGTAGCGGCGAAGAATCGCCGTCTCGGTCCGGGTCAAGTAATATTCATCGAGACGAGTGATTTCCTCGAACAGCTCCGAGCCTCGCTGATCGTAGAACCAGCGGCTCGGGAGCGTCTTTTGCCTTTGCGACAAGCCAGCCAGCACGTCGGCCCGAAACGCTTCGCGCTGGCTGAGTTTCAATTCGACGAGGTCGAGCATCTCAAGCGTCTCCCGCCAGCCGCAGCCCGGAGAACTGCCACCTTGCGTCGGGTGGAAAGAAATTGCGGTAGCTCGGCCGCATGTGGTTCGCAGGAGTCACGCACGAGCCGCCGCGCAAGACGAATTGCCCGCACATGAACTTGCCATTGTATTCGCCAACAGCGCCTGCCGCCGGCCGAAAGCGCGGATAGGGCGCAAAGGCGCTGCGCGTCCACTCCCAGACATCGCCGTAGATCTGACGCAGTCCACGAGCCCCGGTTTGCGCCGGCGCCGGGCGCAGCCGCCCGGAGTCGACGAAATTTCCTTTCAGCGGCTCAGCGCGCGCCGCGTGCTCCCACTCGAATTCGCTCGGCAACCTGCGCCCGGCCCAGGTCGCAAACGCGTCAGCCTCGTAGTAGCTCACATGCGTGACCGGCGCGGCGGGATCGACAGGCTGTGACCCGCGCAGCGTCATCGACCAATAGCCGTCCTCGCGCTCGTCCCAATAGAGCGGCGCAGTCCAACCTTCCGACTGAACGGTCGCCCAGCCTGCCGACAGCCAGAGCAGCGGCGTCCGGTAGCCGCCGTCGGCCATGAACTCCATCCATTCCCCATTGGTGACGAGGCGATCGGCGAGTTCAAAAGGTTCGATCAGCGCGCGATGCCGCGGCCCCTCGCAATCGAAGGCGAAGCCGTCGCCGTCGTGTCCGATCTCAATCACGCCGCCGTCGAACGCGCGATAATTGGCGGGCAAACTATCGATTTTGCCGACCGCGATCGGGCCGGGGTCTTTGTAGGCTGGACGCAGGGGATTCTGCGCGAACAGGTGCAGGATATCGGTCAGCAGCAATTCCTGGTGCTGCTGTTCGTGATTGCAGCCGAGTTCGATCAGTTCGGCGACAGCGGGCGCAACGTCGTATCCCATGAGTGACGCCATCGCGCGGTCGACATGGTCGCGATACGCATAGACTCTTTCCAGCGTCGGGCGGGTAAGCATGCCCCGTCTTGGACGCGGCTGACGCGCGCCGATGCTCTCATAGTACGAGTTGAACAGGAAATTGAACTGAGGATCGAACGCGCGATAACCGGGGAGGCTTTGTTCGAGAATCATCGTCTCGAAAAACCATGTCGTATGCGCGAGATGCCATTTTGCCGGGCTCGCGTCGGGCATCGACTGCACGGTGGCGTCGGCGTCGGACAATGGCGCGCCGAGCCGTCTGCTCGCCTCGCGAACCGACCGATAGTGGGCGCGGAGATCGGTGTTTCGCTCCGTCGAACCATGGGGCATCGATACGCGCATGCCGTCCTCGTCCTTTTTAGGGGCGCCGTCTGCACGCCGGAACGCGGGATATGGGAAGCTGATCCATGTTCGCGAGACTGCAGGCGATGAATAATTGTTATTCCGGTCGCGAATGAGCGAGAGTCGCCGCCATTCGCCTAAGCGCCGCCGCCAATGCGCCGCAATTCCGGCGCGAAGCGCGGTTGATGGGCTCTGCGATCTCCCGTTCGCGTTGGCGTGTTGGCGGCGTTCGTTTCCAAACGCCAACCAAAACCAGCGAACGTCGCGATGGTTCCGTTCGGCGCCCGCAGCTTGTCGATGAGGGGAGATCGCGCCGCGTTAGTTTTCGAGGACGAGGCGCGGCCGGCGAGGGGAAACGCCGAGGCTTGCGGTCGCCGCCCCGTCCTTCGCCCCGGGTCAGCCGGGTCGTCAGCCGGGTCGTCTGCACCCGGGGAGCTTCAAGAGCGCGATCAGCGCATCCCGCTTCTCGGGTTTGACCTTCAAGAGATTGATGAGAATAACGGACTCGTCGGACATGGCGTTGTCTCCTTCGGTTGCGGACACACCAAGGACGACCCGGAGGGTGGAAACGGATCGCGGAAAGTGGAATAATTTCGCGAGGGCATCTCGAACGAGCGGGCTTACGGGGTTGGGGGCAGGGATGACGAAGCGGCGGTTGGCGATCGTCCTTGCGATTTTGTGCGGTATTTCGACCCATTCGCCCTTCGTCGGCGACGCGAGGGCGGACGAGCCGGCCTGCGCCGCGGGCTCCGCAATCGCCTTCGACGGCGGTTCGACCGTGTGTGGCGTCGCGGCGAACCGCCCCGGCGTCCTCGCCTACAAGGGCATCGCCTACGCGACCGCCAAACGTTGGCAGGCGCCTCACGCTGCGCCGTGGCCGCCGGCCGGCGCGCTCAAGGCCGTTGAATTCGGCCCGATCTGCCCGCAGGACGACGCGCCTGAGCCAGCTGCGGAAGATTGCCTCTATCTCAACGTCTGGGCGCCTCAGAACGCGATCAACGGCGGGCGCTCGCTGCCGGTGTTGCTGTTCATCCACGGGGGCGCCTTCGTCAGGGGCCTGGGCTCGTCGCCGCTCTACGACGGCAGCGCATTCGCCGCGCGGGGCGCGGTGGTGGTGACGTTCAACTACCGTCTCGGCGCGCTCGGCTTCCTGTCCGCCAATGCTCTCGGCTCGGGCGAGATCGGCGGCAACTTCGGGCTCATGGACCAGCAGGCGGCGATGGCCTGGGTTCAACGCAACATCGCGTCGTTTGGCGGCGATCCGAAGCGCGTGACCCTGTTCGGCGAGAGCGCCGGCGCAATGTCGGTCGGACTGCACACGTTCGACATGCCGTCCAGCGGCCCGCTGTTCGCCGCAGCGATCATGCAAAGCAATCCGCTCGGAATCCAATATCTCAGCGCGCCGGAGGCGGGCCGGCGCGGAGCGACCTTCCTCAAGGCTCTATGCGACGCGGTCAACGCCGCGGCTCAAGGCGGCCGGTGTCCCGGCGACCCCGCGTGGGCGGCAAAGGCGACGGTCCCCGAGATCCTCAAGGCCCAAACCGATGCGACCGGGCGCCTTCAGCGCTCGATCGGGCTTGCCGACCTGCGCCTGTCGGCGCTGATCGAGCGCATCCTCGACATTCAGTCGCTGCCGTGGGCGCCGGTCGTCGATGGCAAGCTTGTCGTCGGAGAGCCCTATGCGGGCTACGCGCCCGAGGCGAGGCCGTTCAAACCCATTGCTTTCGGCGTCAACGCCGATGAAGGCCCGCTGTTTGTCGCCCGCGCGTATCCGACGGCGCCGCAGGATTTCACCGCCTGGGCTTATCGCGGCTTCCTCGCCTTGCGCTTCGGGCTGAAGACCGCCGCGATCCTGCGCAATCCGCGCTATAGCCCGGACGCGCTGATCTCGGCGCCATGGTACAGCGCCGCCGGCGCGGCCTACGCAAATCTGATGACCGACTTCGTGTTCGCCTGCGGCAATCTCTCCGCCGCCAACGCGGCGCTCGCGCAATCGTCCGAGCCGACGTTCGGCTACCGGTTCGCGCAGCCGCCCTTCGTCGATCTCTACGGCCGTCCGCCGAACACCGTCGCCGACTTCGGCGCCTGCGCGCCGGCCGGCGCCAAATCCAACGTCTGTCACGGCGCCGAGTTGCCCTATGTGTTCGACACGCTCGACGTCGTGGCCACGCCAAACGATCGTTCGCGCGCCTCGGATCGGACCCTGGCCGAGGCGATGAACGCCGCCTGGTTCGCCTTCGCCGAGAATCCGATCGCGCCCGGCAAGCCATGGATCGCCTATGACGGGCAAGGCAAGGTCGTGCAGTGGAGCGGCGATGGCGTCGGCGCGGCGGATCTCGACCGCCCCGCCAGCTGCAGCGCGATTTGGCTGCACGCCTTGCCCTATCGAGCGACGGCGTCGAGTTCCGCGGCGTTAGATCCCAAAGCGCTCGCAGGCGCCGATCAAAAGCGCTGCGCTTTTTGGGAAATTTTTGACTTCCTCACTGGCTTGTGTTAGCTAACGCTATGAAATACCGGCCGAAATCGACCGGATAGGCGGGGAGGGACAAGATGAGCGCGAAAACCTTTCTCACAATCAATGCGATTGTTTCGGTTGTGTTTGGGCTGGCTTTTCTCCTGGCGCCGACCATGGCGGGTTTGGTCTATGGCGTGCCGCCTGCGCCTCCTACGTCGCTGGCCCTGCAGTTTTTCGGTTCAGCCTTGATAGCGATCGCCGTGGTGCAATGGCTCGGCAAGGACTTTCGCGACTGGGAGGCGGTGCGCGGGGTCCTGATCGCCGGCGCTATCGGCGACGCCATCGGCGGCGGCGTCAATCTTCTCGGCACATTTCAGGGGCTCTTGAACGGGATGGCCTGGACGTCGACCATTGTCTACGTCCTCTTCTTGATCGGCGCCGTCTATTGCCTGTCTGCGGGCGCCGAGGCGAGCGGGATCGCGGCCAGACCGGCGCGGTGAAAAACGAGTTCGGCGGATGCGGGAAAGATCCGCGCGATCAGTGCGCCGTCTTGTCCGCGGCGGCCGCCAGCAACGAGGGCAGCTCCGCGAGCGTCCTGATCTCGAAGTCGGGCTTGCCCGGAAGCCGTTCGCGGCGCTGCCCGTAGCGGTTGCACCACACGACGCGCATGCCGAAGTCGGAGGCCCCGTGCGCGTCCCAGGCGTTGGACGACTGGAACGCGATCGCGCGAGCCGGCAGCGCGAGCGTATCGAGCGCGTATTGATAGACCGAGGGGTGGGTCTTGAACGCGCGAACCGCGTCGGCCGACAGCACGGCGTCGAACATCGTCTCGAGCCCCGACCGCCTGACCAGCGCCTCGAGCATCGCCGGCGAGCCGTTGGAGAGGATGGCGGTCTTGAATCCCGCCTCCCGCAGCGCGCCGAGGACCGCGGGAACCTCCGCGAACGGCTCGAGGCCGAGGTAAAGCTCCATCAGCCGCTCGCGCAAAGCCGGGCGCGCGAGACCGAGGCTTTCGAGGGCGAAGTCGAGCGCCTCGCCTGTCACTTGCCAGAAATCGGCGTAGCGGTTCTCGAGCGTGCGCAGCCACGAGTACTGAAGTTGCTTGTCACGCCACAGCGCGGTCAGCGCCGCGCGCCGATCCGCTGGAACATCGTCGCAGCGCGCCGCGGCGGACGCGAAGTCGAACAGCGTGCCATAGGCGTCGAAAACGCAGGCGCTGACGCCTTGCAGGCGTTCGGGCTTTTGGGTCAAGACGATCTCCTCGCAATGTCGTTGCCGACGGCCGCAAGGGACCGTGCGGGAAGCGAGAGCCGCATTCGCTGCGGCGGCGCTGGTCTCGTGGACCAGCCAGCTCAGCGAGGCTCGGGGGCCTGCGTGAGCTGGTCTTCCAGCAACGCGATCCTCTCGCGCAAGTTCTCGCACTCGATTTGCGCATACGCGATTTCCGCGTCGTCGGCGAGGCTGCCCAGGAGGCGCCGTTCGTTTCCGTCAAGATCGGTCCCGGCCTCGTGGCCGCCGTAGAGGAGTAGCGCGAAGCAGCGCCGCGGGTTGCCCACCGGCACGGCGAGAAGCGGCCGCGCGAGGTCGTGCGGCAGCCGGGCATGCGACGCGCGGGCGGGGTCGACAGGGTAGGGCTCCCGCTTGAATCGTTCTGCAAGCAGGGGGTCATCGGCGGCCAGGGCGTCGACCTCGTCGGCGTCCCATCCGGCGCTGGAGCGCCGGTGGTAGACGCCGTCCTTCTCGCGGAACAGGGCCGCCGAAGCCAAATGCAGCGAACGCATCGGCTCGTTCACCAGGAGGCGCTCGACCTCGGCGAGACTGCGGGCATGGAGAATGGATTCGCCGACCGCTTCGAGATGGCGCTCGGCGCGGATGAAGTCGCGATCGAACAGCCGGTTTGCGAGCTCGGTCGCAAATTCGTGGGCGCGCGCGATCAGGTAGACGAGGCCGGACGCGACGGCGATCCACGCCCAGTTAGGCATGTGGATATATTCGTCGATCACTTCGATCTGCTTGTGGAGGAAGAGCACCGGCACGCTGAGCAGGAGCCCGAACACGGTTGCGCGCCTGAGCGGGATCCACACGTTGACCACCGTCGGCCGCCGCACGGCCTCGACGACGAACAGGCACAGGACGCCATTGACAAGGTAGAGGGCGCCGGCGACTTCCTCCGACGCGACGCCCTGGCCCAGGAGTTCGGTGAAGAACGAGGTCTCCTGTGAAAGCTGGGCGAGCAGATAGGCCGGCAGGCCGATCAGGCAGCCCCAGATCACCCAGCGGATGCGCTGATAGTTGCGCGGCGACAGGTCGCGGCGACGTCCGAGCAAGATCGCGACCGTCGCGACGCTGACCGGGAAGCCGAGAAAGAGCGAGCTTCGCGCCCAGATTTCGGCCGGATAGCCGAACACGCTTCCCATGCCTGCAAGCGCGACCACAAGGAACACGATCGAAATCGCGGGCAGGGCTCGCTCGACGCTTCGCCATCGGCCTTCGGTCCGGTCCAGCGGCGCGCGCAGCGCAAACAGCAGCAGCCCGGTATAGGCGGCGGCCTGCATCACCACCGCGATGGCGTCATTGACCAGGAGCGCCCACGGCCAAAGTTGAAGCCAGGCCCAGAACTGGAACGCCTGACCTGGGTTGAACTGAATCACATAGACGAAAAAGCCCCAGGTCATGCCCCCTGGGCGCATCCATACCAGCCATGCCGCGCCGAGCACGACCAAGAGGCCGGCAATCGTGTCCAGCGCCACGATGACCTCGAACAGTCGATTGTCGGGGCGGGGCTCCGCGGTGATCGTGACTTCGCGCGCCGGACGGTCGCCCTGCGCCGCGAGCGTGAGCGTCGCCTCGCGGCCCGGCACGACGTAGTTCACCCCGCCGAACTGCGAGAGCAGGCTGGCGCAAACGAGAGTATCCACCGGGATGCAGCGCATCGCGCCAAGATCGAGCCGATCTCCGACCCGAACGCCAGCCCGCCACGCCGGGGAATTCCCCTCCGTCGCGAAAGGACCCTGGACGTCGTAGATCAGCCCGTCGCCGTTGGTCGCCAGACCGAACGAACCGAGCGGCCGAAACACCCTGAGGAAGTCCGGAGCGACCATCGCCAGCGCGTAGAGCGTCAGCGCCACGAGCGCGATCCGGCCGAACAGGCTCGCGCGGTTCCGGTCGGCCATCGGCCGATTCTCCGCGGTCAAGACCATGAGGCTCCTTCAGCCGTAAATCGGCCCGCGGAAGCTAGCTGCGGCGAAGGTCTTTGTACATAAGCCGCGTCGCGTCGTAGCGGTCCTCGAAAGCGTGACGCGCGTAATCCGGGATCGACCCGGCAAGGCTATAGCCAAGCGAGCGATAGAGCGCCTCGGCCGCGTCGCCCGCGGTGTCGAGGGTGAGCAGCCAGCGGTCCTCTGCCGCCGCGCGCCGTTCGATCTCGCTCATCAGCGCCCGGGCGACCCCGGCGCGGCGAAAGGGCGGGTCGACCAGGACCTTGGAAACCTCGGCGTGGTGACGCTTGCTCGGCATCGAGTCGAGATCGAGCTGCGCTGTTCCGGCGACCTCTGCTCCGACCGTTGCGATGAGGACGGTCCTGGCGCCCGCGGCGTGCGCGGGGACGACCCGGTTCAGCCAGTATGCGCGCGCATCATCGCGACCGAACGGCGCGACGAAGCCGACGCTCGCGCCCTCGCTCACGCAGGCGCGCAGGATGTCCGCAAGCCGGTCGAGGACCTTTGCCAACGACGCCGGATCGAGCGCGGCGACAATCGTGGCCGGATTGCTCATGACGCTCACCGAAGCACGAGAATGTAGCGCGCCGGCCGGCGCCCGACGGCGTGGAACCGGCTCGCGCCCATGAGCTTGTAGCGAAGGCAGTCGCCGGCGCTCAGACGATGGACCTTTCCCTCGATCGAAAGCTCGAGCGCGCCGTCCTCGAGATAGAGATGGTGCTCGAGGCCAAGGCGCGGGGGGAGCGGATAGTCGATGCTCGCCCCGGCCGGCAGTTCGCAGCGCAGCACCTCGCAGTCGAAGTCGAGCGAGGGCGGCGAGACCGAGCGACGGCGAAAGCCGGTGGCGGGATCGACGAACTCCGGCTGGTCGGCGCGGGCGACGAGCGCAGACGCGTCGGCCTCGATGTCGGCGAGGAGGCGTGAAACGGTCGAGCCATGGGCCGCCGCGAGGCGGCCGAGCACCGACGCTGTCGGGCTCACGTCGCCATTCTCGATTCGGCTCAGCGAGGCGCGGCTGACCCCGCTTAGCGCCGAAAGCTCGTCGAGCGACCAGCGCCGCGCGCGCCTGAGGGCCCGCAGGCGCTCGGCGAGGCGGAGGTCGGCGGCGTCGCGGGGCGGGGCCTCTGCTTCCATAAATGGAAAATACTTTCAAAAGCGAGAGCGTCAAGCCTCGCGCGATTTTCACTCAAGCCAGTCGGGACAAACCTCGATCAGCGGCAGTGCTGGCTCCGCGGCCAGATAATCCGCCAGGTCGATCTCATCGGCGCCGACTAGGCGCCTCGCGTCAGGCGCGGCGCGCCAATCGTCCCAGGCCGAGGTTTCCATGTTGTTGAGAGCGAAGTGGTCGCGCAACACATTGACCTTAAGAAACCAGAGCCCTCTGACCGCGCCGTGACCGAAGCTGTCGGCTTCGGCCTTTCCGGCGCGACAATCGCGCCAGGCCTTGCCCGCTGTCAGAAACAATGTCCGCGGCAAGTTCGTGGGGTCAAACTCGATTCCAAGCTCGGCGGCCATCACCGCGTCGATTTGCGCATCGCCCAGGCGCCACGCCGCATCCGCCTCATGCCAATATTCGCAGACCCAGTGATCCTCCCATCCGTCGCCAAGATAGGACGCAAAGCCGCATCGCAGTCGGGCTGGGACGCCTTTGGCGCGCAGGAACGAAGCCGTCATCAGCGCGAAGTCGCGACATGTGCCGGCGGCTCTCTTTTGCGGCAAGCGCGGAACGCGCAGCGGCCGCGGGTCGGCGGCGAGAATATCGGCAAGACGATCGGCGACCGGGAGCGTCGTCCGCGAATGCGCGCGAAGCTCATCGCCACTCACGCCGTATGCGCCGAGCCAGTCCGCATGAACGAGCAAGCCCTGGACGACGCGACTTAGCGCCCCGACGTTCGCCGGCAGCTCGGCGACGCGCGCGGCATGATCTCCTGGGTCTGTCATTCGACTGTGGCCGACCCATCTCCCGGCGCCGATCGTCGATGAGGGCTTGCCTGCGTTCATGGTCGCAATCTAGCGTGGATGTTCGTCGCGGTCAGCCTTGACACTTGCTGTAACGGGCGAGAAGCCGGCGAAAACTCCCTCATGGCGGAGGATCGATCGAAGTGAGAATTCTCGTTGTCGGAGCCGGAGCGGTCGGCGGCTATTTCGGCGGGCGTTTGCTGCAGGCGGGGCGCGACGTCACCTTCCTCGTTCGGCCGCGCCGGGCGGCGCAACTTGCGGAACACGGCTTGGTGATACGAAGCCCGCTGGGCGACGTCCATCGGCCGTCGCCGCCGACCGTGTCGCAGGAAGCGCTCGCCGGGCCGTTCGACCTCGTGCTCCTGAGCTGCAAGGCTTACCACCTCGACGGGGCAATGGACTCGTTCGCCAAGGCCGTCGGCGAGAAGACGGCGATCCTGCCGCTCCTCAACGGGATGCGGCACCTCGACATGCTTGCCGAACGCTTCGGACCCGCGAGCGTGCTCGGCGGCCAATGCGTGATCTCGGCGACGCTTGGCGACGACGGCGCCGTCGTTCACTTCAACGAAATGCACTCGCTGAGTTTCGGCGAACTCGACGGCTCGCGCTCGAAGCGAATCGAGACGATCGCCTCGGAGCTGGTTGGCGCCTCCGGTTTTGAGGCCCGTCTCAGCGACCAGATTCGGCAGGAGATGTGGGAGAAGTGGGTGTTCATCGCCTCGGCCGCCGGGATAACCTCTCTGATGCGGTCGTCGGTCGGCGCCTACGTCGCCGCCGGCGCCTCGGACCTCGCCGCCGAACTCCTCAATGAATGCGCGGGCATCGCGGCGGAACAGGGATTTCAGCCGCGTGAGCATGCCCTCGAGCGGGCGCGGGCCGTCCTGACCGCCGCCGGCTCGCCGCTCAAGGCCTCGATGCTGCGCGATATTGAGGGCGGCAAGCCGGTCGAGGGCGAACAGATCCTCGGCGACCTCCTGCGCCGCGCCGCAAAGCCCAAAGATCGTTCGCTGCTGCGCATCGCGACCCTGCATGTGAGAGCCTACGAGGCGGAACGAGCGGCCGACGAGAAGGCCGCTGAACGCTAGTTCGGTGGATCGCCTCACCGCCTTCGGGCTGTTCGCCGTCAGCGCGATGGTCGTTACCTATGCGATGGAGGCGCGAAGCCGTTGGTTCACGCTGGCCTTCGCCGGCGCCTGCCTGCTCGGGTCGGCGTACGGCTTTCTTCAGGGAGCTTGGCCGTTTGGCCTGGTCGAAGCCGTCTGGGCACTTATCGCTGTGAATAAATGGCTTTCCAGACATTGACCGCCGCGAGACGTCTCTCCCCAAGGGCTGAGGCTTGCGCCGGGGGGCGCCTTGGTATATCGGCGGGCGCTTCGCAAGCGCTTGAAGGAGAAACCGCCTTGGCGGACGCCGCGCCGATCAACTGGACCAATGCGGCGACGCTGATCAGCGTCGCCATTCTCGTCGGCACCGAGCTTATCGGCGCCGGAGCCGCCGCCGGCTGGGCGATCGGCGGCCTGTTCCAGCTGGGAGAAGCCGTCACCCGGATGCTTGAGGGGCTGCTGATTCTCGCGGCGCTCACCGGGCTCTTCTATTTCCTGCGCGCGGCGCTCGCGCACGAGCCGATCCGCGGCTAGCCGTCCTCCGCGGCGTTGTATACGCAACGGGCGGCGGCGACCGGTGGAGCGTCGCGCAAGCCGGGACGCCAATGATGACGCCAAATCGGCAAAGCGTGCTCCTCATCGACCTCGACGGAACGCTGACCGATCCGGCCGAGGGAATCATCGGTTGTTTCCGTCTGGCGCTGGAATCGCTTGGGAAGGCGGCGCCGCCAGCGGCCGATCTCGGATGGATCATCGGGCCGCCCTTGCGCGGGTGTTTTGCCGAATTCCTCGGAGCGGAAGCAGACCCCGAGGAGGCGCTCAGAGCCTACCGCAGCCGGTATTCGACCGGGGGGCTTTTCGAGGCCGTGGTCTATGACGGCGTCGAAGAGGCGCTTGCGGAACTGCGCGCGGGGGGAACGCGGCTTTTTCTCTGCACGGCGAAGCCGATCGTCTACGCCAGCCGCATTCTGCGCCACTTCGACCTCGAGCGCCATTTCGAGGCGGCTTATGGCGACGAGCTCGACGGCCGCTTTCAGGACAAGGCGGATCTCGTGGCGCGCATACTCGCCGAGCAGGCGCTCGACCCAGGCGATTGTTGCATGTTGGGCGACCGCAGGCATGACGTTGCGGCTGCGAGCCGGCATGCGATTCCGACCATCGGCGCGCTTTGGGGCTACGGCGGCGCGGACGAGCTTCGCGAGGCGGGCGCGACCGTGCTGTGCGCCTCGCCATCCGAGGTTCCCGAGGCCTTTTGGGCGCTTTCGGGCGCACGGCCGTCGCGGCCGGCGCTGACGCCATGACCCGCGCGGGATCCCGTTCGGCCGCCGGGTCGCGCGCCGCGGCCCCCGCGCCGACGCCTCCGCGCGCCGAAGCGAGGCCGACCCGGCTCACTGCCCATGGCCTTTCCTGGGCCGACGATTACGCCTGGATCCGGGCCGATAACTGGCGCGAGGTCCTGCGCGATCCGAGCCGGCTGCCGTCCGATATTCGCGCGCTGCTCAAGGCCGAAAACGCCTATGCAGACGCGGTGCTCGCGCCAACGGCCGGCCTGCAGAAAGAGCTTCGGCGCGAAATGCGCGCGCGCCTCAAGGAAGACGATAGCGAGCCGCCGCAGGTCGACGGGCCCTGGGCCTATTACTCGCGCTTTCGTCCCGGCGGCCAGCGGCGCATCTATTGCCGCAAGCCGCGCGAGGGCGGCGCGGAGACGGTGCTGATCGACGGCGACGCGCGGGCGGAGGGAGCGGCGTTCTTTCATTTCGCCGGCGGGCGCCATTCGCCGGACCATGCGAAATTCGCCTGGAGCTCGGACGACCTGGGCTCCGAGATCCTGACGGTCGCGGTTCGCGATCTCGACCTTGAGCAGGATCTCGCCGACCGCGTCCGGGGGGCGACCGGAGACATTGTCTGGACCCGTGATTCAACCGCGTTTCTCTACGTCGAGCAGGACGAGAACCACCGCCCGAGCCGGGTCATGCTGCATCGGCTCGGGACGGCGCAGAGCGACGATGTCGAAGTGTTCGCGGAGGACGATCCGGCATGGTTCATCGGCATCGAGCCGACCCGCCTCGGCCGCGCGGCCATCATCTCGGTGCATGGCCACGATGCTTCGGAGGCGCTGGTCGTCGATCTTGACCATCCGCTCGCCGCGCCTCGGCTCGTCGCGCCGCGTCGCCCGGGATTCCGCTACGAGGTGATGGATCACGGCGACCGTTTTTTCATCCGCACCAACGCCGGCGCGCCCGATTTCAAGATCGTGGTCGCGCCGCGCGAGGCGCCGCAGGAGGCGAACTGGCGTGATTTCGTCGCCGAGCGTGACGGGCGATTCATCGCCGACGCGACGCTGTTCAAGGACTGCCTCGTGCTGCTCACTCGCGAGATGAGCCGGCCGCGCCTCTCCGTCATCGACCTGAAGAACGGCGAAGCGCACGAGATCGCCTTCGAGGAGGAGACCTACTTCCTCCGCTTCGAGCCGGTTTATGAATTCGACACTTCGCTCATTCGCTTCAGCTATTCCTCGCTCGCGAGGCCGCAGGAGACCTACGACTACGATGTCGCCAGGCGGCGCCGCACCCTCGTCAAGCGGCAGACCATGCCGCGCGGCTTCGATCCCGAGGCGTATGTCACGCGTCTGATCTTCGCGCCCGCCGAGGATGGGGAGAGCGTGCCGGTGTCGCTGATCCACAAGCGCGGCCTGAGCCTCGACGGATCGGCGCCGCTCATGCTCACCGGATACGGCGCCTATGGCTATCCGGTCGAGGCGAGCTTTTCGACCAACCGCTTCTCGCTTGTCGATCGCGGCTTCGTGTATGCGATCGCCCATGTGCGCGGCGGCACGGACAAGGGCTGGCGCTGGTACGAGGACGGCAAGCTCGCCAAGAAGCCGAACACCTTCCGCGATTTCATCGCCGCCGCGCGGTTCCTCATCGCCGAGGGCTATGCCAGCCCGGCGCGGATCGTGGCGCAGGGAGGGAGCGCCGGGGGCCTCCTCATGGGCGCCGTCGCCAATCTCGCGCCGGAGCTCTTCGCGGGAATCATCGCCGACGTTCCTTTTGTCGACGTCCTGGCGACAATTCTCGACGCGAGCCTGCCCTTGACCCCGGCCGAGTGGCTCGAATGGGGCGATCCGATTCATGATCGCGCCGCGTTCGACACCATCCGCTCCTATAGTCCGATCGACAACGTGCGGGCGCAACGCTATCCGGCGATTCTGGCGCTGGCCGGCCTTGCCGATCCGCGGGTGACGTATTGGGAGCCCGCCAAATGGGTGGCGCGGCTGCGCGCGACGATGACGGGGGGCGGACCGATCCTGTTGCGCACCGCGATGGAGGCGGGCCACGCCGGCGCGTCGGGCCGGTTCGACCGGCTCGAGGATGTCGCCCGCCAATATGCTTTCGCCATCGCCTGCGTCGAGGGCGGGCTCGAGCGAGCGGCGGGCTGAGGTCCGCGCCGGGCCGCGCCTTTCAGCGGCCGGGCTCGTCGACTCTCGAACCGCGGTCGGCGGAAACCGGCGGATATGACAGATACGCCAGTCTCTTCATTTCGCTCCGCATCGTCGCGACGACATCGAGGATGAGCCCGGCCAGGGTGCTCAAGAAACCGGCGAGGGTCATTCCGATGACGAGGACGGCCGTCGGCAGCCGGGGGACCAGTCCCGTTTCGAGATAGGTCTCCACAATCGGAACCGCGAGCGCCACCGCGACGAGGATGAGGGCGACGCCGGCAAGACCGAAAAACTTCAACGGGCGCTCGTTACGTAGAAGATCGAAGATCAGGCGAAGGATCCTGGCTCCGTCCCGAAAAGTGCTGAGCTTGCTTACGGACCCCGGAGGGCGCTCCCCATAGGCGGTCAGCTCTTCTCCGGACGGCATGCGCAGTTCCAGCGCGTGCACCGTCAATTCGGTTTCGATTTCGAAGCCTCTCGACATTGCGGGAAAGGATTTGACGTAACGGCGGGAAAAAACCTTATAACCTGAGAGCATATCGGTGAATTGCCGGCCAAATATATCCTGCACCAGGGCGGTCAGGATGTAGTTGCCGAACCGATGACCCCTTCGGTAGGCGTCCATGCTTTTGGACACTCGCGCGCCGTTAACGAAGTCGAGGCTCTCGTCGATCACGCGGCGGACCATCCGGGGGGCGGCCTGCGCTTCATAGGTCGCGTCGCCGTCGACCAGCACAAAGACATCGGCGTCAACGTCGGCGAACATGCGACGAACGACGTTGCCCTTTCCCTGGCGCGGCTCGTTGCGGACAACCGCGCCCGCGGCCCGAGCGACATCGATGGTGCGATCGGTCGAGTTGTTGTCGTAAACGTAGATGATTGCTGAAGGCAAAGCTTCGCGAAAGGCGGCGACAGTCTTTCCGACCGTCAGCTCTTCATTGAAACATGGGATGAGAATTGCGATTTGGTGTTGGTGCACCGTCGCCTCAAGCCGGGGGCCAACCCCTGTTCGCCCGCTCGTAATTCCGGGCCGCTCCCCGACAAAACTCACCTGGGCGAGAACTGCAACATCAATCGGAAGGGCTCGCGGCCGGCCGCATCTTACGAATGGTCGCAATCCGGTCGAGCATAACTCAATCCTGCCTCAAACAAGAACTTGCCGTTTATCTGACCGAGGAGCGGACCCAGCGCGCACGCCTTCATGAGCGGCGGAACAATCGTGATGTCTCAGACTTCTGCATTTCGGATAAAAGATAGAAGCGAGGATAAGTCTTCAAGAAATTATCCAGTTTTGCCACGTGAACGTAGTCCACGTATTTTGACGTGCGAAGCATCATGTTCTGATTCGTCGGATCACGCGG
The DNA here is from genome assembly GCA_963806935.1 of uncultured Alphaproteobacteria bacterium. GTDB lineage: Bacteria > Pseudomonadota > Alphaproteobacteria > Rhizobiales > Beijerinckiaceae > Roseiarcus. Next base: position 197,270 of record CAWEAT010000008.1, on the reverse strand, counting down.
CGGGACACCGTCATCGGTGGTGAGCATCACGATGCGGGAGCGCATAGCGGGGCCTGCGGCGTATAGAGCCTGAGAAAAAAAGACCCCATCATCGATTACGATCGGCAGCGTCGAATCGAGCGCGTATCGCTCCAGCGCGGGAATGACGCCCCCATAGACGCCTGGATCCGGCCGGGCCTTGTGCAGCAGGTCGTACAGAAGGAGGGGGGTCAGGAGCAGAGCGACAGTTCTTCCGTCACGTAATCTCCCGAGCACAGTCCCGGCCGCCATCGGCGCCAGCAGTGTCACCCCAGTGATGTAGCGCTCGCTGTACGATCTTGTGATCAGCGACGAGAACAGAAATGCCAGGATGGGGATGAGCGCCAATGAGATCATCATGATTTCAAGTCGGGAGAGCACTTTCTGCGGTTGCTGGGGTACGGTCAGGACCTCCAGTTCATCGTCTCCCATCAGGCGCCGCACGTAATAAAGAACAAAAATAAGCGAGCCGACAGCCAGGATAACTGTGAATCCAAAATCACCGCCAAAAAGAATAACTGTAACAGAATGAATGAAATTCTGAAATGTAGGCTTCCCATAGAAATTTGGTGAGGACGCGTCGAGCGCAGAGAACGTAGAAAGATGCATAATCAAGGGAGAAATGGCTAATTCGACCGGAATTACGCAGATTAGCGGAATAATAATAGCAGGGCGCCATTGCCGTCGCGTGACGATCCATAGAGCTTCGCAGATGGCAATGGTCGCGAAGTCAAGGATTCCGTAGACATGGGACACAAGGCTCAAGGCCAAGACGATCCAAATCCCGAGGCCGTTGAGCCTCTGACGCGTAGTGGTCTCCATATTATCCCAGAAAAGAAGAGCAAGTGATAGAAATAGCACGAGGAAAACGTATTCTCGGACTTGAACCGCGAAAGGAAAGAGACCCATCGATAGCATAAGTCCGAAACAAAATAATGAGATCGCAATATCCATTCTGGGACGCAATAGTATGAAAATAATGACCGCGGTGGTATACGCTGCAATAATTGAGGGAAATCTGGCAGCGATTTGGATCGGCAAAAACCAAATCAACGGAATTATAAAGTGCAGCGACAGATAGTACCCAGGGGGAGACATCTGTTGTCCGCCCCAGATTGCATCAATGATAGCCCGCGCACTGGGCAGTTGTGCGGTTTGGGCCGCCACGGCCTCATCCATCCAGAATTCATTTTGCCAGGACGTTGCCGCTGTTGCGTAAAAATACACGGCGGACAGAAAAACGAAAGCGCAAGGACCGTAGATTGATTCGTAGGATCTATTATCAATATATAATTGAAACAGATCGGCAAACCTCAGTTTAAACGTAGCCTGGGCTTGTGTCATGGGCAATATCCCACCTCGTCTCACCGGCGGCGCGCTTCAGCCTTGCTCGGTCGGCTCGGCCATGAGGGGAATGGCTTTCAGCGCGAGTACGGCTAAGGAACGCGCAATATCAATTCAATAAATTGGACGGCGCTCGCTTCTCCATTCTCCCCTACGCTTGTGTCTCGCACCGAGCGCCCGATGTAGGTATCTCTACCTAAAATCTTCCGTTACGTCAAAGAAATTGGATTGACCGCGATACGTACGGCGCCTTTCGACGGCGCTGTCTCGGCAGGGCCGCCCCAAACGGCGCAGAAGTCACCAGGCGCCGCTGACGCCGCCGCCCTCGGCATCCGTTGCGATCAAAACGGCATCGCGCATGAACGGCGCAGCCGCGCACGCGATCCAAAACTGACGCCGAAGCGCTTCGGGCTTCTCCGCAAAGGGGGATGCGCCGGATCAGTATGTCGCCGCCAGATAGTCCACGATGATCGCCGCGTCGCTTTCTGCGATCGGCGCCTTGTAGACCTTGATCATCTTCTGCACCTCGGCCTGCCAGAAGGCTTTGCCCTCCTTGGGCGGCTGGGTCGTGATGTAGTCTGCGGAATGGCAAGCCTCACAGACCGCTGCGGTTTCGACGCCGGGGCCTGGCTTGAGGCCAGCCGTCTCGTCCGGCAGCCGATAGACGAGCGGGGCGGCGATGGCTGCCGAAGCGAGGCTGAGGAGCAAGACGAGGGGAGGGATCGCATAGCGGTTCATTGGCGGTCGCCTCACGCCGCGATCACGTTGGTCGCTTCAACGACATTGCGCATGTAGCCGGCCGGGTTCCACAACGGTTCGAGCGGCTGCGACTGGCCGGCGCGGTTGGTCGCACGCGCCATCAGGCGATATTTGCCCGGCGCCAGCTTGAGACTGACCTTCCATTCGCGGAACGAGTACCGGCCGAGGTCGTCGCCGAGCGCCGCTTCGATCCAGGTTTTTCCGCCGTCGGCGGAGACCACGACGTCGGATATTCCTTGGCCGCCGTCAAAAGCGATACCGCGCAGACCCACGTCCTTATCCGCCGGAACCGCCGCGCCATCGGCGATATTGGTCAGGAAGGAGCGGACGTTGAAACGGCCTATCGGCACGGTCGACGCGGGCGGCTTGCCGGGCGGGGTGCAGGCGCAGGCGTTGTTCGGAATGCGGTAGGCTGTCTTCATCCAAAAGCTGTCGAGCGGAGCGTCGAGGACGTTGATTGTGCTCAGATGCTTGACCCAATAGGTCCCATAGCAGCCGGGAACGACCAGTCGGATTGGAAATCCGTTGAGCCACGGCAGGTCCTCGCCATTCATCGCGTAGGCGATCATCACTTCGCCGTCGAGCGCGTGATCGAGCTCGAGCGCCTTCATGAATGCCGGCGTCTCGGGCAGCACCGGCCGATCCAGCCCCTGGAATGACACCTGGACCGCGCCCGCCTGCACGCCCGCCTTGGCCAGAACGGCCTTCAACGAGGCGCCCCTCCACCGCGCGTTGCCCATCGCGCCGTTCGCGAGCTGGCCGCCGGCGACGCGGGGCTCAAAAAAACCGCGGCTGTTGCCGGCGCATTGATTGACCGCGGTGATCTCGACCGGCTCGAAACCGGATTTCAGGTCCGCGACCGATAGCGACAGAGGAGTCTCGACCTTGCCTTGAATGGTCACCCGGAAAGCGTCCGGATCAATCTTCAGCGGAATGTCGGCAAGATGATAGCGCACGAAAAACGCGTCGTTCGGCGTGATGATCCCTTCGTCGAACACGCTGAACGGCGTTTCGAGCTGCGGCGGCCGTGTCGTGAGACGGATCAGCGGGCGCTTGCCCGGATAGGTCGCCAGCGGACGCTCGCCATTGGCGAATGGCAGGGTGACGATCTCGCTCGCCAGCGCTGCGAGCGAGACCTTGCCGGCGCCGGCGGCGCCGATCCCCGCCGCGACCGTGAACTTGAGCGTTTCCCGCCGGTTTATCATGAGGGTTCGCCGCTCCCATGTTCGACTGTCAGACAGTCTGAGCAATTCCGGCGCGCCCAACAAGTTCAAACCATGGTCGCGAGACGCCGGTCGCGATCGTCACTCGTCTTCGTCTTGAGGCTCCCTCGGCGCGCTCGAGCCCGGGATGACGTAGCTCCCCTTGAGCCACCGATGGAGATCGACGTCGGCGCAGCGCTTGGAGCAGAACGGGGCGTAACGCTCGCTCCGCGGTTTGCCGCAGATCGGGCAGGGCCGGTCGTTGTTCGATCGGCTGATGGGGGGTCTGTTATCGTCGGGGGTCATCGAACGAGGCTCGCGTCCCAGCTCCGGTGGACATGATAGCCAAACCCCGCGAGCAGCGCTGCGGTTTCGGCAAGCGGCAGGCCGACGACGTTGGAATAGGAGCCGACCAGCCGCTCGACAAACGCGCCGGCGAGACCCTGGATCGCATAGCCGCCCGCCTTGCCGCGCCATTCGCCGCTCGCAAGATAGGCCTCGATCTCTCCGTGCGACAGGCGTTTGAACCTGACGCGGGTCTCGACCAGCCGGCGCCTCGCCGCGCCGGCCGACGCAATGAGGGCAAGGCCGGTATAGACGCGATGGCCGCGGCCCGACAGAAGATTGAGGCACGCCTCCGCCTCATCGAGCGTCTCGCATTTCGGCAGGATCCGCAGGCCGACGCAAACCACCGTATCTGCTGCGAGCGTGAGGCGCGCCACGAGATCGCCCGGCTTCGACGCGCCTGCCGCCGCGATGGAAGCCTTCTCCATCGCCAGTCGTTCGGCGAGCGCCCGCGGCGCTTCGCCACGGCGCGGCGACTCGTCGATCTCGGACGGCAGGATTGCGTCAGGCTTGACGCCGATCTGGGCCAGGAGCGCCAGCCGGCGGGGCGAAGCCGAGGCGAGCACGAGGCACGGGCGCGGGGTGGTCGAGGCCATAGTCGCGCCGCCCATTGCTCGGGTTCATTTGAAACGGTAAGTAATTCGCCCCTTGGTCAAATCGTAGGGCGTCATCTCCACGAGCACTTTGTCGCCGGCCAGAACGCGGATGCGGTTCTTGCGCATCTTGCCCGCTGTATGAGCGATAATTTCGTGGTCGTTCTCGAGTTTGACGCGAAAGGTCGCATTGGGCAGCAACTCAACGACGAATCCCGGGAATTCAAGCAGTTCTTCTTTCGACATAAGGCTCCTTACGGCATCCGAAGGGGAACGGAAGCGGCTGCCGACGTCGCCCCTAGCACGCCGGCGCCGTCTTCTGCTACCACGTCCGCGGTTTAGGGATCGAATAGCGGTCCACCCGGCGTTGGCGCCGGACCAACAACTCTAGCACGCAGTTTAGAGGCGCAAGGGCGGCAAACCCAAGCGACTTCAGCGCCACGGAACCTGTTTCGGTAAGGAAACCGAGGGATTTCGTGGAAAAACTGCATTCGGTCAGCCGCCCGGCGACCCGGCGGCGTCACTCCGCGCCGGGAGCGGCGGGGCTGCAGCCGATTTGCGGGTTCTGCGCTCGTCGAGCCACTGCATGACGACGTAGAAGGAGGGAACGAACACCACCACGAGGCAGGTCGAGGCGATCATGCCGTAGAAGACGGCGATTCCAATCGATCTGCGCGCTCCCGCGCCGGCGCCGGTCGCGAGCACCAGCGGCAGCACGCCGAGGATGAAGGCGAACGAGGTCATCAGAATGGGCCGGAATCTGAGGCGCGCTCCTTCGACCGCCGCCTGGGCGATCTCCATGCCTTCGTCTCGCCTCTGGCGGGCATATTCGACGATCAGGATCGCGTTCTTGCTGCCGAGCGCGATCAGGAGAATGAGGCCGATCTGGGTGTAGAGATTGTTGGCGGCGCCGAAGTAAGTCAAAGCCCCGACCGTGCCCAAGAGCGCGAGCGGCACCGCAAGGATCACCGCGAACGGCAGGATCCAGCTCTCGTACTGGCCGGCGAGAACGAAATAAACGAGGATCAGGGCGAGGCCGAACACGTAATAGATCTGCGAGCCGACCTGCTTTTCCTGGTACGACATCGCCGTCCACTCGAAGCCGCTCCCGGTCGGAAGCACGTGCGCGCCGATCTGCTCCATGATGTCGAGGGCCTGCCCCGAGCTGAAGCCTGGCGCCGCGCTGCCTACGATGGTGGCCGACGGATAGAGATTATAGAGGCTGATGAGCGAGGGGCCCTGAACTTCCTTGATGTCGACCAGCGTTCCGACCGGCGTCATGGTTCCGTCGCGCGCCCTGACCTTCAGGTTGCGAATGTCGTCGAGGTTGGCGCGGTATTTGGCCTCCGCCTGGGCATAGATCTGGAAGACGTGGCCAAACTTGGTGATCTGGGCGACATAGTTCGATCCGACATAGTCCGAGAGCGCGGCGAACAGCTGTCCGACCGTGACCCCGATCGTCTCGGCCTTGATGCGGTTCACGCCGACATAGATTTGCGGCGCGCCGGCGCGGAAGGTCGTCGCCAGCCTCGAGAGCGACGACTGTTGATTGCCCTGCGCGACAACGGCGTTCGCCAGCGTCTGCAGCAGCGCGTAGTCGAAATTGCCGTTCTTCAACTCGACCTGCATCGTGAAGCCGCCGGCGTTGCCGATACCCTGAATGGGAGGCGGCAGGAGAGCGAACGAGAAGCCGCCGAGCACGCCTTGCAGGTCGCCGTTCAGGCGACCCAGGATCGATCTGAGATCCTGGCCCTTCTCTTTCAGCCGCTCGTCCCAGTCCTTGAGGACGACGAAGGCGACGCCCGCATTGGCGAGGCTCGCCCTGTTGTCGAGGATGGATATGCCGCTGACGGTGACAACGTGCTCGACGCCTGGAACTTTGCTGGCGAGCCCCTGAATCTGCTCGAGCACCCGATCCGTGCGCTCCTTCGAAGCGCCGTCGGGCAGTTGCGTGGCGACGATCAGATAGCCCTGGTCCTCGTCGGGCAGGAACGCTGTCGGCACGCGCGCCAGTCCCCAGATCGCGACGCCGACCAGAATGAGCGCGAGGGCGACCATCAGGCCGCTGCGGTGGACCATCCCGCCCACGAGGCTAGAGTAGCCGCGTTCGAGCCGGCCGTAGACGGTGTTGAAGCCGCGGGAAAAAAAGTTTCGCTGGTCAGGAGGTTTCGGCGGCCTGAGCCACAACGCGCTTTGCGTTGGCTTCAAGGTCAGCGCGTTCACCGCGCTTATGAAGGCTGTTGACGCGATGACGAGCGCGAATTGCCGGTAGAGCTGCCCGGTCAGCCCCGGCAGGAACGCGGCCGGTATGAACACCGACATCAAGACCAGCGTGATGCCGAGGACCGGCCCGGTCAGTTCGTCCATCGCCCGCCCCGCGGCCTCGCGGCCCGGCATCCCGTCCTCGATCTTGCGCGCGACGCCTTCGACGATGACGATCGCGTCGTCGACGACGATGCCGATCGCGAGCACGATCGCGAACAGGGTCGGAAGGTTGATCGAGAAGCCGAGGGCGGCCATCGCCGCGAAAGCCCCGATCAGCGTCACCGGCACGGTCGTCGCCGGCACCAGCATCGCCCGCCAGTCCTGGAGGAAGACGAGGATGACGATCAGCACCAGAATCGCCGCCTCGAACAGGGTACGGTAGACCTCGGCGATCGCCGCCTTGACAAATTTCGTCGTGTCGTAGGGCACGACATAGGCGAGGCCATCGGGGAAGCTCTTGGCGAGCTCGTCCATTTTGGCGCGGACTTCCTTCGAAACCGCGATGGCGTTCGCGTCCGGCAGCAGCGAAACGGCGATGCCGGCGGCCGGCTTGCCGTCGAGATTGAACGATTCGCTATAGGTCTGCGCGCCAAGTTCGGCGTGGCCGATATCGCGAATCCTGGTGATGCGGCCGCCGTTGGCCGAATCGACCTTGACGATGATGTTCTCGAATTCCCTCGGATCGTCGAGTCGACCCTTGAGGTCGAGCGTATATTGAAAATCCTGCCCCTTCGGAGCGGGCGGCGCCCCGATCTGTCCCGCCGAGACCTCCTGGCTCTGCTGCTGGATGACGTTGATGACGTCCTGCGGCGTCAATCCGCGCGCCTGCAGAAGGTCGGGGTTCAGCCAGATGCGCATGGCGTATTGCCCGGCGCCCAGGACCGACACGTCGCCGACGCCGGGCAGGCGGCGAAGCTCGTCCTGCACGTTGATGACGGCGTAGTTCGCGAGGAACAGGCTGTCGAAGCGGCTGTCGGGCGAGGTGAGACCGACGAACTCGAGGATCGAGGTCGACTGCTTTTTCGTCGTCACACCCTGGAGCTGCACTTCCACCGGCAGGGAGGATATCGCCGCCGAGACCCGGTTCTGGACCAGGATCTCATCCTCGTCGGGGTTGGTGCCGATCGCGAAGGTGACGATGAGGCTGTAGGTGCCGTCGCTGGCGCTGGTCGACTGCATGTAGATCATGTTCTCGACGCCGTTGACGTTCTGCTCGATCGGCAGCGCCACGGTGTCGACGAGGGTCATCGCGCTCGCGCCGGGATAGCGGGTCGTCACCTGGACGGTCGGCGGAACGACGTTGGGATATTGCGAGCTGGGCAGTTGGAGAAGGGAGACGAGGCCGATCAGGATGAAGACGAGCGCAAGCACATTGGCGAGCACCGGCCTGTTGATGAAAAAGCGCGATATTGCTCCCGCCCGGCCTTCCGGATTCATTTCTGACCCGGATCGGCCGCGCCGGCTTTGTCCCCGCCCGACGGCTCCGGCGCCGCCGAGGCGAGTTGCCCGCGCTGCGGATCGACCTTGGCGCCGGGAAACGCGCGCTGCACCCCCTCGGTCACGACCCAGTCGGTCGGGCTCAAGCCTGATTCGATCACGCGCAGCTGCCCGTCGCGCACTCCGGTCGTGACGACCTTCCGCTGAACGACATTGTCGGGGCCGACGACAAGGACGTAGCTTCCTTCCTGGCTGGTTCCGATCGAGTCGTTTCGCGTCAGGAGCGCCTTGTCATGCTGCGCGATCGGGGTGCGCACCCGCACGAACAGACCGGGCAGCAGAGCCCCATCCTTGTTCGCGAACAGGGCGCGCGCGTTCAAAGTTCCGGTCGCCGCGTCGACCTGCGGCGAGGCATAGTCCATGTGGCCCTTGTGCGGATAGCCTTCCTCGCCCTGCAGCCCGATTTCGACCGGCACATCCGACAGGCCCGACGTGCGCAACGCGATGCCGTGCTGGGCGAGGTTTCTCTGGAGCGCCAGGATCTGCGGCTCGCTCAACGTGAAGTAGACGTAGAGCGGATCGGTCTGCACGATCGTGGAGAGCTTGGTCGGCCCCGAAACTCCAACCAGCGCGCCGACGTCGACGAGATGATTGGTGACGACCCCGTCGAACGGGGCCAGCACCTGGGTGTAGCCGAGGTTGATCTTCGCGAGCCAGATGGCGGCCTTCGCGTTCTGGATCTCGGCCGCCGCCTGGTCGGCCTTCGATTTCCACTCCTGGACCGTGGCCTGGCTGGCGAAGTCGCTTTTGCCGAGCGTCGCCTGCCGCTGATATTCGGTCTTGTTGTATTCCTCCGTCGCTTCGTCCGAGGCGAGCGTCGCCTCCTGCTGGTCAAGCTGCGCCTGATAGATGTCGCGCTCGATGCCAAACAGCTGCGCGCCCTTCTTGACCATGGCGCCGTCGACGTAATTGATGGAGGTGAGGAAGCCCTGCACGCGCGCGACAAGGTCGACGGTGGCGAAAGGGGCGGTATTCCCGGTCAGCTCGAGGTACTCGGTCACCGGCTGCTGGAGCGGCTGGGCCACGAGCACCTTGGGCGGCGGCGGCGCCACATAGGCGTTCCTCGGATTGTTGCAGCCTGCGAGCGCGACCGCCGCTGCGCCCAAGCACGCCGCGCGAACAGCCCGCGCGCCGATTCGAGTCCCGGACCGAAGGTCACGCATGAAAATCAACGCGCCAATCCCCGACAAGCGTGACAACATGACCCCAACGGCGACGCCGACCGCCCGACGTCGCCGGATTGCGCCGACCGCGGCCTATGATGCCTGACTTGCGCCTGAGCGCAAGAGGCGTCTCGTCTCCCGCTATCCGGCGCCGCGATCGAGCGCTCGATGACGCATGACCGCGAATGGGATCGAGGCGAGATAGCAGAGAGTGACGGCGACAAGCGCCTGCATCGGAAAATTGAACAGGAGGAGGAGCGCGGCGGCGACGCCGACCAACACCACCGCCACATATTCGCGCGGCACCCGCCCGAGCGACTTGCCAGAGAAATGCGGCACCCGGCTCGCCATCAGGAGCGCCACGCCAAGCACATAGAGGCTCTCGATCACGGCGAAGCGCGGGGTCGGCGGGCCGAGATCGAACGCGTAATCCAGGTAGATCGGCAACAGGCCCACGATCGCGCCCGCGGGCGCCGGCATGCCGACAAAGAAAGTCTTGCGCCATGCCGGCTGATCTTCATCGATCATGACGTTGAAACGCGCGAGCCGCAGCGCGCAGGCCATCGCAAACAGGAGCGCCGCCACCCAGCCGAAATTTTTGACGGCATGCAGGTTGGCGACATACAGCACCAGCGCCGGCGCGACGCCGAAGTCGACGAAGTCGGCGAGCGAGTTCGAGCTCGGCGCCGAAGCGCGAGGTTCCCTTGAGCGCCCGCGCGATCCGTCCGTCGAGCCCGTCGAGCACGGCCGCGCCGGCGATCGCGCTCACCGCCCATTCGATCGACCCCTCCATCGCCAGCCGGATCGCCGTCAGGCCGAGGCCGAGCGCGAACAGGGTGATGAGATTGGGAATGAGGAGCTTGAGCGGCACCGCCCGGAAGCGCTGGCCGCGCGCCGGGCCGCGCGCGTCGTCGATCGGCGCCCGGGGCAGGGGGCCGGCCTCGTTCACCGCTCAGCTCCGCTGAAAGGGCGTCGGCGTGACCTCCGCGGCGATCTTGCCGATCACCGTCTCGCCCGCGACCGTGCGCGAATCGACGCCGACGACGATCTGCGCGCGCCGCCGGAAGATAGACGTCGACGCGCGAGCCGAAACGAATGAGGCCGATGCGCTCGCCGGGGGTCAGCAGCGCGCCTTCGTGAGTGAAGCACACGATCCTTCTTGCGACGAGGCCGGCGATCTGGACGACGCCGAACCGCCCCGAGGGGGTATCGATGGCGATGCTGTTGCGCTCGTTGTCCTCGCTCGCCTTGTCCAGGTCGGCGTTGAGGAACAGACCCGGATGATAGACGATCTGCGCGACGCGGCCCTGCACCGGGGCGCGATTGACGTGGCAGTCGAAGATCGACATGAAAATCGACACCCGCTGCATCGGCGCCATGCCGAGGCCGAGCTCCGGCGGCGGCGCGGCGAAGCCGGCGGAACTGACCACGCCGTCGGCGGGCGCGATGACGAGGTCGCCGCGGACCGGGGTGACGCGGGCCGGATCGCGGAAGAAATACGCGCACCACAAAGTGGCGACGAGGCCGAGCCATCCAAGCGGCGCCCACAGCCACCACAGGATGAGCGTCGCGACGGCGAAGCCGAAGACGAAGAGATAGCCTTCCGGATGGATCGGCGCGAGCTGACCGCGCAGCGATTTTACGATGCTCATTGATCGGCGCCCGAACAAAATCCGCGCGCACTCATGGCGCCAAACGCCCCGAATGTCACGGCGCGGGCTGGGAAGCGAGGCCGCCCTCGGCGTCGAGATCGTCCTCCCTGCCGGCGCGCCGCAACAATTCCTGCGCCGCGTCGACCTGCCGCTGGCGGCTCCACAGCGCCGAATAAATTCCGCCTCGCGCCAGGAGCTCCTGATGCGTTCCGCGCTCGGCGATGACGCCCTTGTCGAGCACCAGGATCTCGTCGGCGTTGACCACGGTCGACAGGCGGTGGGCGATCACGATCGTCGTGCGGCCGCGCGAGACCCGCTCGAGCGCCGACTGAATCTCCCGCTCGGTGAAGCTGTCGAGCGCCGACGTCGCTTCGTCGAGAACCAGAATCGGCGGCGCTTTCAGCATCGTGCGCGCGATCGCGACCCGTTGCTTCTCGCCGCCCGAAAGCTTGAGGCCCCGCTCGCCGACCGGCGCGTCGTAGCCCTGCGGCAGCGAGCGGATGAAGCGATCGATCTGCGCGTTTTCCGCCGCCGCGACGACCTCTTCCTCGCTCGCCCCGTCTCGGCCGTAGCGGACATTGTAGAGGATGGTGTCGTTGAACAGCACCGTGTCCTGCGGCACCATGCCGATCGCGGCGCGCAGCGAACTCTGGGTGACGGCGCGGATATTCTGGCCGTCGATCAGGATACGCCCGGAGCCCGGCTCGTAGAACCGAAACAGGAGCCGCGAGATCGTGGACTTGCCGGCGCCCGACGGCCCGACGATGGCGATCGTATGGCCGGCCGGCGCATCGAACGAGACGCCGCGCAGGATCGGCCGGCCCGGATCGTAGGCGAACTCGACGTTCTCGAACCGGACCGCGCCGGCGCTCACCTTCAAGGGCTGCGCCCCGGGAAGGTCCTCGATCTCGGGATGCTGCGCCAGGATGGCGAACATCGCCTCGACGTCGATGATCGCCTGCTTGATCTCGCGATAGACCATGCCCATGAAATTGAGCGGCTGGTAGAGTTGCAGCATGATCAGGTTCACCAGCACGAAGGCGCCGACGGTCTTCGTTCCGTTCCTCACCTCGGCGACGCACATCACCAGCACAACGATCAGGCCGAGAGTGAAAATGACCGCTTGTCCTGCGTTGAGCACCGCGAGCGAGACGTAGGTCCGCACGCTCATCCGCTCATAGCGCGCCATCGACTTGTCGTATCGGGCGGCCTCACGCTCTTCGGCCCCGAAATACTTCACAGTCTCGAAGTTGAGCAGGCTGTCGATCGCCTTGGTGTTGGCGTCGGTGTCGCTCTCGTTCATCGAACGGCGAATGCCGATACGCCAATTGGTGGCCACGGTCGTAAACGCCAGATAGGCAACCACGGTGACGCTGATCGCCACGACGTAGCGCCAGTCGAAGGAGATCAGCATCGCGCCGACGACCAGCGCGAACTCGACGGCGGTCGGAACCGCAGTCAGCATTGAGGTCCGAACGATGGTCTCGATGGCGTTGCGGCCGCGCTCGAGCACCCGCGTGAGGCCGCCGGTCTTGCGCTCGAGATGAAAGCGCAGCGACAGGCGATGCAGGTGCTCGAACACTTCGATCGCCAGGCGGCGCACCGCATTCATGGCGACCGCCGCGAATAGCGCGTCGCGGCCCTGCTGGGTCAACGCCATCACGATGCGCAGGAGCCCGTAGAGGACGGTCAGGGCAACCGCGCCGAAAAGAAACCGCGGCAGCGGGACCGCGTCGAGCGCGAGCTTCCCGGCGACCGCGTCCGTGGCCCACTTATACGAGTAGGGAATGGCGATCGTGAACAATTTCGACAGCAGCATCAGGGCGACGGCGAGAAAAACGCGCAGCTTGAGGTCCGCACGGTCCGCCGGCCAGATGTAGGGCCAGAGAAGCTGTACGGTTCCGGTCAGCGTCGCGCGCCGCGCAGGCGCGCCGCGGGCAGCAATGAATGTTGAAGTCCTATGATGTTGCATTGGAGCCCGCGACGCGCCGATCAACTGTGTTCGGCACGTCGCATATAAGCGCTTTCAGCGCTGTTGACATCCATTGCGGCCATTGCCCGGTGCTCAACAATCGTCGTGAGGCGGCGGCGCAGATGAAAAAAGGCCAAGAGCGACGCGTCCGACCGCCCCTGGCCCAGAGTTAGGACCAATCGAAATCTTACTGCTTGAGGCAAAACGATCTTGGAATCTGCCCGCAATGATTCGCTGAAAGCTTGTTCGCGGCATGCTAACCGCGGCCTGTCAAGTGAAGAAAGTTCTTTTTTTGTGTGAATTCAGAATCCGGCCGACCGAGCATAGTGAGTATTCGACCAATGTCGATGGATGCCGTAGTTAAAATCACCATTGTTTGTCTTGTGTCATGTTTTCTTTTGGGCTATATCCTCGCCCGCCAAGTCGCTACAAGCGACAAACAATGAGGACGCTCGTCGTGGTCGGACGAGCAGAATGCCTGAAGCTGATCGCCAGAGAAGGCGGTTTCGACGGGCGCCCCTTTCGGAGTAACGTCTACAATGAGCGATTCCACCAATCACGTTGAACTCGCCGCGGAGATAGTTTCGGCCTATGTGTCGAACAATTCCGTACCGTCAAGCGAGTTGCCGGCGCTTCTGAGCGAAGTTCACGCAGCAATCGTGCGGGTTGCGACCGGCGCGCAACCTGTCGTCGTCGAAGCCGCCAAGCCCGCCGTCCCGCCGAAGAAGTCGATTACCAGCGATTACATCATCTGTCTGGAAGACGGCCGCAAATTCAAGTCGCTGAAACGCCACCTGCGAACCCAGTATAACCTCTCCCCCGAAGAGTATCGCGAGAAATGGGGTCTTCCGTCCGACTATCCGATGGTCGCCCCGGCCTATGCCAAGGCGCGGTCGGCGCTGGCGAAGCAGATGGGCCTCGGACAGCAGCGCCGTCGCCGCAAGTAAGGCGCGCAACGGAAACCCTAACTCAACCTCCGGCCGCCCTTTCGCCGCCGGACAGTTGAGGTCAAGGCAAGATCTGGCCCCTTGCGCACGCTCGACGCGGCTCGTCCTACTTCGTCCCGAACATCCGGTCTCCCGCGTCGCCCAGGCCGGGAATGATGTAGCCGTGGTCGTTGAGCCGTTCGTCGATCGCCGCGGTCCAGATCTGGACCTCCGGATGGGCCTTGGTCAGCCGCTCGATCCCCTCGGGCGCCGCGAGAAGACAGACGAAGCGGATCTCCTTCACCCCGCGGCGCTTGAGGCGGTCGATGGCGGCGACGGCTGAATTGGCGGTCGCAAGCATCGGGTCCATCACGATCACCAGCCGGTCGGCGACGTCCGCCGGCGCCTTGAAGTAATATTCGACCGCCTCGAGGCTTTGCGGGTCGCGATAGAGGCCGATGTGCGCCACCCGCGCGCTCGGCACGAGATCGAGCATCCCGTCGAGGAAACCGACCCCGGCGCGCAGGATGGGTGCGAACACCAGCTTTTTTCCGGCAATCGTGGGCGCCATCATCTTGGCGAGCGGGGTCTCGACCTCGACCATCTCGAGCGGCAGATCGCGCGTCACCTCGTAGGCGAGCAGCATCCCGATCTCGTTCATGAGCTGCCGGAAGCCCTTGGTCGACACGGTCTTGTCGCGCATCAGGGTCAGCTTGTGCTGCACCAGCGGATGGCCGACGACGTGAACGTTCAACATGAGCCTTATGGTCCCGAGCTTGATCCGACGAGCAGGATCCTGACCCTAGCCGATGTTGCGCGGCCTGAACCTCCGACCCCGGCCCTCGTCCCCAGTTTTGTCGGCGCCGTTGGAGGAGCCGCACGCGCGCCTCCGGGCCGCCCCGGCCGGGCGCTATTGACGCAGGGACGGGCAGGATGTCTCTTGGGCCGTAAATGGCATCCTCGACCGCCCGCCAGATCAGCCGCAACTGGTCCCTGCCCAATATTCTGACCTACGCGCGGGTCGCGGCGGTTCCGCTGGTCGCCGGGTTTTTGTTCTGGCCGGACGAACCGTGGGCGCGGTGGACGGCGCTCGCGATCTTCATCGCCGCCGGCGTGACCGATTTTTTCGACGGCTATCTGGCGCGCGCCTGGTCGCAGCAGTCCTCGCTCGGCAGGATGCTCGACCCAATCGCCGACAAGCTGCTCGTCTCCGCAGTGATCCTGGTGCTCGCCGCCAACCAGACGATCTCGGGCCTCAGCTTATGGGCGGCGATCGTCATCCTGTGCCGCGAGATCCTGGTCTCGGGATTGCGCGAATACCTTGCCGAGCTTCGGGTCCCGCTGCCGGTGACGGCGCTCGCCAAGTGGAAGACCACCGTCCAGTTCGTCGCGCTCGCCTTCCTGATCGCCGGCCCGGCCGGCGAAGCGCTGCTCCCGGGCTCGATCACGACCGGGATCGTCATGCTGTGGATCGCGGCGACGCTCACGCTTTACACCGGCTGGGACTATATGAAGGCGAGCTACGACCATTCCGGCGGCGACTGAGGGTGGCATGAAGGCGCTTTATTTCGCCTGGGTGCGCGAGCGGGTCGGCAAGGCGGAGGAGGAGCTCGATCCGCCAGCGACTGTCGCGACGGTCGGCGAGCTTGTCGCCTGGCTCGCCGAACGGGGAGAGGGGTACGCGCACGCCTTCGCCAAGCCGCTCATGGTTCGCGCCGCCCTCGATCGCGTTCACGCCCGCGCCGATGCGCGAATCGCCGGCGCGAAGGAAGTGGCGTTCTTTCCGCCCATGACCGGCGGCTGACGCCGATGGCGACCGTCCGCGTCCAGCGCGACGATTTCGACCCCGGCGCGGAGGCCGAAGCGCTCGCCCGCGGCCGAACGGACGTCGGGGCGGTCGCGAGCTTCGTCGGCTACTGCCGCGACGAGGGCGGACGGCTCGCAGCGCTCGAGCTCGAGCATTATCCGGGCATGGCGGAGGAGGAGATCGCCCGCGCGGCGCACGAAGCGGAGGCGCGCTGGCCGCTTCTCGGGGTGACGGTCGTTCACCGCTACGGGCGGATCGCGCCGGGCGAGCGGATCGTCCTTGTCGCGGTTGCGGCGGCGCATCGCGGCGCGGCGTTCGCGGCTGCCGAAATGCTGATGGATTACCTCAAGACCCGCGCGCCGTTCTGGAAGCGCGCCATCAATGTCGACGGCGCTGTCGAGGGCTGGGTCGCCGCCAAGGGGGATGACGAGCGGTCGGCGGCGCGCTGGAGCGGCGCCGGCCGCCTCAAGCCGGCGTCAGGCGCGTGAGGCCACGGCGCGGTAGACGAGCAGCACCACGACGGCCCCGATCACCGCGATGATGATGCTGCCGATGTTCACTCCGGTGACGCCGCCGATGCCGAAAAAGCTGGCCAGGAATCCGCCGACGATTGCGCCGATGACGCCGAGCGCGATGTCCATCAGCATGCCCGAGCCGGTCTTGTTGACGATCTTGCTGGCGATGAACCCGGCGATCAGCCCAAGAATAATCCAGCTGATAATGCCCATGTCGAACCCTCCCGCGCGCCGCTGATCGGCCCCTTGCGAATGTGCGGTATGGACGGGGAAAACGCAAGGCGGTACTCTGGGCTGTCACATCTTTGCCAAGCGGCGCCGGCCTAATGACGGCAGGGCCGCGTTTTTTGACTTGGCCTTATCCCTTTGGAGGAGACAGCAATGGGCGCGTTTGACGATGCAATGAAGAATGCCGTGCCGGGCGGCAACCTGGCGACCCCGATTGCGGTCGCCGTGGGCGCGTTGATCCTTGGCAAGATGTTCGGCGGTGGCTCGGCGCCATCCCCGGCGCCTGCGCCTGGACGCGTCGCGCCTCCGCCCCCGCCGTCGCTGCCGGTCAATCCGCCGGCGGGCAGCGTCATGGGCGGTCTTTCCGATCTCATCGGCAAGCTCACAGCCGGCGGCGCCGCGCCGCAAGTCAATTCCTGGGTCGGCCCCGGTCAGAACCAGCCCATTCAGCCCGGACAGCTCGGCGGCGCCTTGGGCCAGAATGTGCTCAACGAACTGTCGCAGCGCACCGGGATGAGCCAGCAGGAGCTTTTGAACCAGCTCGCTGTTGTGCTGCCGCAGATCATCAATCACCTGACGCCGAACGGCCGTATGCCGACGCTGGCCGATCTCGAGAAGTGAACCTGTAGGGCGGGATCGCTGATCCCGCCCCGGCCGGGTCAGCGACCCGGCCCTACAGCCAGAACCTGATCCCGCCCCGGCCGGGTCAGCGACCCGGCCCCACAGGCAGAACCTGATCCGCCCGGCCGGGTCAGCGACCCGGCCCCACAGCAGAACCCTATTCCGCGGCGTGGCGGCGCGTGAGCGACGCCTTGTCGAGCGCCTGCGCCAGATCCTCGATCAGGTCGTCGGCGTCCTCGAGGCCGACCGACAATCTGAGCAGGCCCGGCGCGATGCCGAGCGCCGCGCGCTGCTCGGGCTTGAGCCGCTGGTGGGTCGTCGTTTCCGGATGGGTGATGAGGCTCTTGGCGTCGCCGAGATTGTTCGAGATGCCGATGATGGTGAGCGCGTTGGCGACCCGGAACGCCGCCGCCTTGCCGCCGGCGACCTCAAACGCCACGATCGTGCCGCCGCCCTCCATCTGCCGCCTTGCGAGAGCCGCCTGCGGGTGGTCGTCGCGGCCGGGATAGAGCGTGCGCTTGACGGCGGGATGGCCGCTGAGGAAGTCGGCGATCCTCGCGGCGTTGCGGGTCTGAGCCGAGACGCGCACCGTCAGCGTCTCGAGCGACTTCAAGAGCGTCCAGGCGTTGAACGGCGAGAGACACGGGCCGGTCTGGCGCAGGAGATTGTGAATATGGTCGGCGATGAACTTCTCGCTTCCCAGGATCACGCCGCCGAGCACGCGGCCCTGACCGTCGATGTGCTTGGTCGCCGAATAGACGACGCAGTCGGCGCCGAGCTTCAACGGATGCTGCAGGAGCGGCGTTGCGAACACGTTGTCGACCACGAGCGTCGCGCCGCGCGCATGCATGATTTCCGCGACGGCGGCGATATCGACGATCTCGAGCGTCGGGTTGGTCGGCGATTCGAGGAACGCGGTCTTGGTGTTCGGGCGCACCGCCGCCCGCCACGCGTCGAGGTCGGCGCCGTCGACCAAGGTCGAGGCGACGCCGAACCGCGGCAGCAGGTCCTCGACCACGTAGAGGCACGAGCCGAACAAGGCCCGCGCGGCGACGATGTGGTCGCCCGCCCTGAGCTGGCCCATGAGCGAGGCGGTGACCGCGGCCATCCCGCTCGCCGTCGCCCGCGCCGCCTCGGCGCCCTCGAGCAGCGCCATCCGCTGCTCGAACATCGAAACGGTCGGATTGGCGAAGCGCGAATAGATGAAGCCCGGATCGTCGCCCTTGAAGCGCGCTTCGGACAGCTCCATCGTGTCGTAGAGATAGCCCTGGGTGAGGAAGAGCGCTTCCGACGTCTCTTCGAACCGCGACCTGAGCGAGCCGCCGTGGATCAGCTGCGTCGCCGGCCGGAGCGTTTTCGGATCGCGGGATTTGCGCGGGCTCGTCATCGTTCAAGTCCTCTCCGGGCGTAACGCCCGCGGGCTTGAAAGACGAGGCCGTTTGTCATGGAGCCCCGATCTTTTAGCCCGATGTTTAACGTGGCGGCAAGCCGACCGGCTCAAATGACCACGAACAGAGGCCTGCATAGCCGCGCCGAAGCCCTGGCGTCAAGGCCGTAGGCCCACCTTGTCGAGGCCGGTTTGCTTGACGCGCTTCTTTCTTGGCCACTTTTCGCCCGCGAGCGCGTTTAGTCGGTCGGGGGCCTACGGCGCCGACACCCCGGGCGTGATCAAGGAAAGCACATGGAAGCGCCTCCCCTCGAGCGAAGGCTCGTCGCCATCCTTGCCGCGGATGTTGCGGGCTATAGCCGTCTGATGGGAGTGGACGAAGAAGGAACGCTCGCGACCTTGTCGGCCTTTCGCCTGGTCACTGACCGTCTCATCTCCCAGCATGGAGGAAGAATTTGCGGCACCGCCGGCGACAGCATTCTCGCCGCTTTCGGCAGCGCCTTGGCCGCGGTTCAGTGCGCAATCGACATCCAGAACGAACTTGCGGCGTCGAACGGCGCCTTTGAAGCGGATCGCCGGATGCAATTTCGCATCGGAGTGAATGTCGGCGACGTCATGGTGAAGGACGGAGATATCTTCGGCGATGGGGTCAATATAGCAGCGCGGCTTGAAGGGCTGGCCGAGCCAGGCGGCGTATGCATCTCCCGTGGGATCCATGACCACGTTGCAAAGAAGCTGCCGTACGATTTCGAAGACCTGGGCGAGCAAAGCGTCAAGAACATCGCGCAGCCTATTCGCGTCTTCCGGATCATCCTCGGCAGCGCCAAGGGGGAAGCGCCGCCACGAGATTCTGTGGCTCCGGAGCTGGAGCTGCCCGCGAACGAACCGACGGCCTCGGACGATATACCCTCGCTTTCCGAAAGCGCTCCTGTCCCCTCCGGCCCCGACGGCCAATCGGTCGAGATCGAGTTCTGGGATTCAATCAAGAATTCCGTTCGCGCCCAGGAGTACGAGGCTTATCTCGAGCAATATCCCGAGGGCAGCTTCGTCGCGCTTGCCCGGGCGCGCCTCGAGGCGATCGCGGAAGACGCTGCGAGCATGCGCGATCCGCAGGACCGCGAAATCGAACTGGCGTTCTGGGAGTCCGTTCGCGACAGCGCCAATCCCGCACTGATCCAGGCGTACATGGAGAAATATCCGAAGGGCGAATTCAGCACTCTGGCGGAAATCCGCCTGCGCGAACTGACCTCGGACGGAACTTCCGCCGCTTGAGCCGGATGCGATTTAACGCCAAGTCTTGGCTTCGGGACGGCCCGGCGCTAACAACTGAAACCGCCCTTCGAGGCCCTTTCGTTGCCGCCGACCCGATCCTCGCTTCCCGTGATCCTCGACGCCGCCGAGCCCGGCGTCGCCGACGCGCTGTTCTCGGCGCCGTTCGGCCTGTTCGGCAAGCAGAAGATCCGCGCCATGATCGGGCGCAAGCTGATCCGGGCCGAGACGGAGATCGAGCCCGCGCAGCTCCAGCCGGCGAGCCTGGACCTGAGGATCAGCAAGGAGGCCTATCGCGTGCGCGCGAGCTTCCTTCCGGGACGCGGATGCTCGGTGCGCGAGCGCCTGAAAAGCCTCAACGCCGAGCCGGTGTCGCTCGCCGGCAAAGGGGCGGTGCTCGAGAAGGGCATCGTCTATGTCGCGCGGCTGATCGAGCGGCTCGAGCTCAGGCCCAACCTTTCCGGCGCCGCAAACCCGAAGAGCTCGACCGGCCGGCTCGACATCTTCACCCGCCTCATCGTCGACGGCGCCGAGGCGTTTGACGACGTGCCGCTCGACTACAAGGGCGAGCTTTGGCTCGAAATCTCGCCGCGCAGCTTCAGCGTCCGGGTCAAGGCGGGGTCGAAACTGAGCCAGGTCCGGTTCCGCAGCCGCCACCCGCAGCAGCGCGACAGGCACACGTTCACCCTCGACGACGCCGAGGTTCGCAAGCGGCATCTCTCAAGCCCGCTCGTCGACGGCGAGCTCGACTTGCGCGAGGGCGTGGTGCTGAGGATCGATCTCGGCGGCCTCGGTGAGAGCATCGTCGGCTATCGCGCGATCAAGAACAGCGACGTCATCGACGTCAGCCGTCTGCGCGGCTACGCCATGGCGGATTTCTGGGAGCCGATCCACGCCCGCGAGGACCGGCGGCTGATCCTCGATCCGGACGAGTTCTATATCCTCGCGTCCCGCGAGAAGGTGCAGATCCCGGCCGACCTCGCGGCCGAGATGGCGCCGATCGACCCGGCGATCGGCGAGTTTCGCGTCCACTACGCGGGCTTCTTCGATCCGGGCTTCGGCCAGGGCGCCGACGGGCGCCCGTCTGCGCGCGCGGTCCTCGAGGTGCGCTCGCGCGATGTGCCGTTCCTGCTCGAGGACGCCCAGCCGGTCGGCCGCCTCGTCTACGAAAAGCTCGCCGGCGCGGCGGACGAACTCTACGGCTCCGACGCGAGCTCGAACTACCAGCACCAGGGGCTCAAGCTGTCGAAGCACTTCCGGGTGTAGAGCGCGCGCGTTATGGGCTGCCATCTTCGTTCGTGGACGCGATGGCGAGCCGTTATGGGCAGGGCAAACGCAGCCGCCTCAAGATTTGTATTGCGCGACGGAAGGGTTTAAGCAGATAGCGACGACATTCCTCTGTCGCGTCGAAATGTCGCGATGAAAAAATTGTCGCCGGTAGCGGCGAAAGCCAAGCTCTCTCGTTCGAGGGGCCGGTATGGACGTCAAGCGAGCATTGCCGCATCCAGAGCTTCGAAGCGTCGTTCGCGCGTTCCTGGAGATACGCGTGGACTGGGGACCAAGCCCACGTTCCTGGCCGGTCGCTGCGCGACCTCACCAGATGCTCCAGTTCCATCTGGCTGAGCCATATCGGGTAAGTCACGACAATGGCCCGGTAAGCGTCTCACCGCGAACATATATATCCGGTCCGCAGACCTATCAGCGCGCCCGGATTTATGAGTTGGGCCGGGTTCATGTTTTCAACATCCTGTTTCACCCGACCGGCCTGAACCGATTGGTCGGGATCAATATGGCGTCGCTGGTCAACGACGCCGCCGCGCCTTCGGATGTTCTCGGCAGATCTGCATTGGCCCTGGAGGACTCCGTACGCCTGGCGCCGGACTTTCCTTCCCGTGTCGCTTCGGTCGAACGTTGGGTCGCAATGATGATGGAGAAGCGCGAACCCGACGTCGCGATCGAGCGCACATCCCGTCTGTTGATGGCCGCGCGGGGCTGTTTGCGGATCGATAGCCTCGTTCGGAGATCGGATCTGAGCGCGAGCCAGTTTCAGCGCCGCTTCGCGTCGGAAGTCGGAATGACGCCAAAGCTGTTTGCGCGAACGATCCGGTTCGACGCCGCCATGGCCGCTCACCACATCGCCCCGGACAGATCATGGACGGATATTGTCCATGAACTTGGGTATTTCGATCAGGCCCATTTTATCGGCGAATGCCGCGCTTTTGCCGGCGTGCTCCCAAGCGGCCTCGTCGGCGATTGGGACAACACGCGTTTTCCCGCTCAATGACCAAAATTACAATCGCTTCCGCCAACTCTCGCGCATGGTTCCTCCGTCAGAGCGCGAGCATGAAGCATTGGATTTGATCCATTACGGAGGAAAGCGACAATGAAATCCAGATATGAAATTGGCGCAGCTGTCATTGGCAGCTTTGTTCTTGGCGTTGGCGCGTCAAGCATCTTGCACGCGCAGGCCAAGCCACCGGCATTTGTCTGGGCCGAAGTCGATATCAAAGATAGGGTCGGCTACTTCGGTAATTTTGCCGCCCCGGCGCTAGCCAACATAAAAGAAAGCGGCGGCAAGTACCTCGCCGACTCCCTCCACGGTGATTACCCTAACGTCGTTGGCTTGAACGGTCCCGCGCCGCCCGAGGGTGTAACTCTCATTCAGTTCCCCGATATGGAGGCGGTCAAGGCGTTCTTTGCGAAAATGGGTCCGCTCCAGGCGGATGTTGGCAGCAAATACGCCACCTTCCACGTTGTCGCGATCGAGGGCAATTGAGCTGAAGTGCCGTCGAGGGACGCGGCGGCGCGCGGCGCCGGAGGCTCGCGCGACGCGAAGTTCCTGCTCGAGGAGGCCGGCCGGTTGGGGTCGGACGCCTGGCTCGTCCAGCCGTGATGGCGGGTTTGTCCGGCCGTCTGTGCCGCGCCGCTGCCGCGAGCCTCGCCGCACGCCTTGCAGGGCGTTTGATGGGGCGAAACACGTGGTTGGCCGGGACAAGCCCGGCAGCGGCGAGCGCGATGTACGCCCAGAAGTGGCTAGCACAGGGCCATGAAGGCGCGGGCGTGGAAATCCTTGAGGAGGTAGTGAACGCCGCATTTGCGATAACCAGTCCGCGCCGGCGGGCCGATTATTGGGGCATCCCTTCCTAGCGAGGCCGTCAGGCGGCTTCTGGCGGATAGATCGAGACCATGTCGGGCGGCAGATCCTGATAGGGGCAGTTGCCCAGTTCGTAGATAAAGTCGAGGCGCGGTTCGGTGTCCAGATAGAAGTGGAAGTCGGCCACGAACTGACCGGTCTGCGTGACCGCAATGCCCTGTTTCTCGTAATCGGCCACCGCGGTCGGCAGTTTATCGTCGGGAAGCTTCTCCTTGATGTGGTGCAGGCCCTCGCCGCGCCTGTCGAGATACTCCTGGTAGATCATCGGCCCGCGCACAGGCTGGATGAGTTCGATTTCCATGTCGCCGACATGGGTGATCGCGATCCGGAATTCGAACGGCTCCTCGACGAGCCTGCCGCCGACCTTGAGGTTCTTGACGGTCTTGTCGGTGAACCGGAACACGCGCCAGGGTCCGATCTTCAGCACGTCGATCCACTGCTGCATCGATTTCTCGAGATCGCGGGTGAGCCAGGCGATCTGCTGGATGCGCCGGGTCTTGTTCAGCGTCCGCAGTTCCTCGTTGGTCATCGCCTTCGTCTCCATGACATCGGTTGCGGGCCCTTTCCGCGGCTCGGGGAATTCGGGCCCGGGAAGGGCAAAGTCGCACTCTCGCGGGCCGCGCCTCTCATGCGTCGAGCCGGACGGCAACCGCCTGGCCGTCTCTCGCGCTTTCGAGAACGGCGAACGCCGTCGCCAGCGAGACCAGTCCATCTTCCCCGCTCGACGACGGACGGCCGACGCCGCGCATGGCGTCGTGAAACGCGCGAACGCCTGACACATAGTAGTTGTGGTGGTCGAGCGCGACCGCCTCTTCGCCGGCTGCGCTGCGCAGCGTCAGGGTCCCGCGCGGGGTCTGCGCCATGCAGTCGCGCGCGACAAGCGAGCCTTCGCTGCCGTGCACCTCGATCCCGGTCTCGGCGTAGCGGGTCGTGAATCCGTCAAAGAGCTGCGCAAGCAGGCCCGAGCGAAATCGGATGAGCGTCAACGCCGCGTCTTCGATTCCCTTCGAGGCGAGACCGCCGTTCTGCGAAAACGCCGCGACAGATTCGGGCTCGTCGCCAAGAATGAAGCGCAGGAGGTCGGCGTCATGCACAGTCAGATCGAGGACCGCGCCTGCGCCCGCCTTCGGATCGCGCAGGCGCCACCCATGCAGATGCTCCGGCAGATAGCCTGCGTGAACGAGCCGTGCGATCAGCGGGCGGCCGATGCGCCCCGCGGCGATCATGGTCCGCATCGCGCCCGCCACCGCGCCGTTCCTGAGGTGATGGTTGGTCGCGAGCGTGATCCCTGCGCGCTTGCTGGCCGCGACCATGTCGCGTGCGTCCGCCAGGCTGGTCGCGAGCGGCTTCTCGCACAGGACGTGGACGCCGGCCTCCGCCGCCGCGATCGTTTCCGCCCGGTGCCGCTCATTCGTCGTTGAGATGTAGACCGCCTCCACGCCGGCGGAGAACAGCTCCGGCAGGCTGCCGACCGCCTTCGGTATGCCAAACTCGTTGGCGTAGGCGCGGCCGCGCGCGGGATCCGTGCTCATCACGGCCACGATGTCGCCGCCCGCCTGTCGGATCGCATCGATCATCCATTCCCGGCCGATCACGGTGGCTCCGATCAGGCCCCAGCGAACTTTCGCCATCGCTCCTCCCACGCGCGCCCGGCCGCGCGCTACCGTTCGCTACTTGTCGTAGTGGCTCAGCATCGTAAAGAAGCGCAGCTCGACCTTCCTGCTCAGAAACTCGTCATGCCGGCCGAACCATTCCTTCTGGTAGGGCAGGTTCAGATGCACGTCGAGCGCGGCCCGGTCGGTCCAGTTCTCGTAAAAGTAGAAGATGTTCGGGTCCTCGTCGCTGACGTGGAAATGATATTCGATGCAGCCGGGCTCGGCGCGAGATCGAGGGACAAAGCTTTCGAGCAGTTTGACGAGCTCGGCTCGCTTCTGCGGCCGTGCGTGCAATGTGGCGGTCAGGGTGCATCGGGGCGTAGCGGTCATGGGCCTTTCCTTCCGTTGTTGATGGTCGCCGCCCTGGCGCTGCGGTCAGCATGGCGCCAGGGCGAACGATCGTCTTTTTTGCTCCTTGCGCGGCGCGGCGAGCGCGCGCGCCGGCGAGTCAGAAGGGCGACTTGTCGACCGTGTCCTTGGTCCACATCAACGGCTTGCCGTAGACGATCTCGCCGCCATCGCCGACCGTGTACTCGCCCACCTTGCCGGCCTTGAACGTCGTCCCCGGCTTCGGATCGAGCTTGCCGGCCAACTTGAGATGCGTCGCGTAGACAGCCAGATAGCCGAGCTCATAAGGATTCCAGAGGGCGAAGCACTTTTCCGAGCCGTCGTTGATATAGGTCTTGATCGCGTCGGGCAGCGCAAATCCGGTCGAGAAGACCTTTCCTGCATGACCGCTCGCTTCGACGGCGCGCGCGCCGGACGGGGCGCTCACCGCCGATGAGGAGATGATCACCTTCAGGTTGGGGTGAGCCTGCATGAGGTTGACCGCGACATCGTAGCTCTTGGCGTCCTCGTCGTTGGCGTACTGCGTGTCGACGACCTTGAAAACCTGGTACTTCGGATCGTTGGCGATATATTCCTTCATGTACTTGATGTGGGCGGTGTGGTTCGGCGCGGTCGGCGAGGCCGCGACGAACGCCACCTCGCCGCCGTCGGGCGAATCCATGAGCGCGCAGTCGAGCATGGTCTTCGCCGCCTGCTTGTAGGACATCTGATTGACGAACATGTCGCGCGCATCCTGGGCGGCGTCCGCGTCGAAGGTCGTCACGACGATTCCGTCCTTCCGAGCTTCCTTGAGGACCGGCGCGACCGCGTTGAGATCGATTGCCGCAAGCGTGATCGCGTCCGGCTTCTGGGTCAGGAAATTCTGGAGCGTCTCGACCTGAAGCGAGACGTCGGCGTGGTCGGCGCCCGCGTAGACGAAGGTATCGCCAAGGTCGGCCGCCGCATCCTTGCCGCCGCGGGCGGCGGCTTCGAAGTACGGGAACCCGGTCCACTTCGGCGTCATCATGATTTTGAAGCCTGAAGTCCTTGGCCGAGGCTCCCGAGGCGGCGAGGCCGATCGCAGCGAGGGCGCAAGCCCCGGAGAGCATTGTTGAACGCAAAGTCATGTTTTCCTCCTTGTCATGTGCGCGAATTTTCGCGTCTGTCCTTGAGTTCGTCTGTTCAACCACTTTGACTTTGGGACCCTCCTCCAGCTTTATGCGCCCGCCGCCTTCGGCGTCAGAAGCCGATAGAGGCGCCGGAACGCGCGGAAAATCGCGGGTCTGAGAACGCCCGCGATCAACAAGGCGCCGAGGACGATCGTCTGCGTCGGCCCGCCGATGTTCGCGAGGCCCATGCCGTTGCGCATCGTTCCAAGCAGAAACAAGGCGAGAACCACGCCGAGAATTCCGCCCCGGCCACCGTTGATGTCGACGCCGCCGAGCACCACGGCGGTGACCACGAACAGGATCGCGCCGTCGGCGTTGTCGCCGCGAGCCGAGCCGTACTGACCGATCCAGACGAGTGAGGCGAGCCCCGCAAGCCCCCCCGCCAGGGCGTAGGCTTCAATCTTGATCCGGGCGACGTCGATGCCGGCCGCCCAGGCGGCTTCCCTGTTGCGGCCGACGGCGTAACAGCGACGGCCGAAGACCGTCCAGCGCATCAGCGCGCCAACAGCTATCGCGAGCGCGAGGAACAGGAGAAAGGAGACCGGCAGGGCGCCGAACAGCTTCTCCGATCCGAGAAAGAGATAGGAATCGTCGAAGCTCGTGTAGCCCGTCTCCGATCCGATGATGAAGGCCAAGCCCCGGAAGGCGCCCATCGTGCCAAGCGTGACTGCGAGCGAGGGCAGGTTCATCCGGGCGACGAGAACGCCGTTCAGGGTTCCGAGGGCCGCGCATGCCGCGACGACGCAGGGAACCGCGAGCCAGATCGGAGCGCCGAAGGCCGAGAACTTGGAAAACAGAACGCCCCCGAACGCCAGCGTCGAGGCCAGCGAAATGTCGATCTCCGAGAGAATGACGACCACGGCGAGGCCGATGGAGAGAATGCCCGGATAGACGAACTGCCGGGTCGAATAGAGGATCTGGCCGACGCTGAGATAGTAAGGCGAGAGCGTCGCGGACCACGCGGCGGCGGCCAGCGTCAGAACGATAAGCGTCAACTCCCACTGGGGCAGGCGCTGGTTCATCGCGTGCTCCTTCTGCGGCGGCGTCCCGCGCGCAGCGAATTGCGAATGCGGGCGGCAATGACGACGTCGGCCGTCGCGGCGCCGACGATCGCGACGCCCTGAATGAACATGCGCCAGAATTCAGGCACGCCGAGCAGGACAAGCCCATTGTCGATGGTGGCGAGAACGATGGCCCCGAGCCCCGCGCCGATGACGTTTCCCGAGCCGCCGGTGACGCTGACCCCGCCGATGACTGCGGCGGCGAGCGAAGTGAGCTCCCATCCCGAAGCGAGGATCACGGTCACAGTTCCCACACGCGCGGCGTACAGAAACCCGGCCAGACCGCACATGACGCCGCCGACGACATAGGCCAGAAGCACGATGCGCTGGGTTCTCAGCCCAAAGAAGGCGCTCGCCTCGGGATTGGAGCCGACCGCGTACATGCGCCGGCCGAGCGGATAGAAGCGCAGGAACGCGGCGAGCGCGCACACGACCGCCGCCGAGAGCAGCGCGAGCAGCGGTACGACGCCGATTCGCATGTCCGCGAGTTCGATCATCCAGTGCGGCAGCTTGTTGGACGTGACCTCCTGACCACGGGCGTAGACGTAGGTCAGGCCACGATAGACCGACATCGTCCCGAGCGTCGCGATCAGCGGCGAAATCCTGCCATAGGCGACGAGAAGTCCGTTGATCGCGCCGAGCCCGCCTCCGATCGCGAGCGGCATGAGCACGAGGGCGCCGCCGACGCCAGGATGGCGCGCCGCGAAGTCGGCTGTGAGATAGGCTGCAAAGCCCATGATCGAGCCGACCGAGACATCGAGATTGCGGGTGATAAGGATGACCGCCTGTGCTGCGGCGACGATCATCAGTATCGCCGCGTTGGAGAGGATCGCGCTCAAGTTCTCGGGCGTAAAGAACTGCGGCCGCAGAACCGCGAAGCCCGCGCAGAGAAGGATCAGAAAGGCCAACACGCCGCTTACCCGGAAGCGCAGCGCGAACTGTCCGAGGGATCTTTGCGCAGACTTCCAGCAGGCAGCGCGCCAATGTCAGCGGACATCGACAGGCTCCCGCGCGTTTCGCGTGGCGGCCATCATGACGGCGGTCTGGTCCGCATGAGCCGCGTCGAGCTCCGCGACGATCTCTCCCTCGGAGACGACAAGGATGCGATCGCTGATCGCAAGCACCTCCGGAAGGTCGGACGAGATCACAAGGACCGCGAGTCCGTCCTCGGCGAGACGCGCGATCATCCGGTGGACCTGCGCCTTCGAACCCACGTCGATGCCGTGCGTTGGCTCGTCGAGGATCAGGACCTTCGGCTTCGTCGACAGCCATTTGGCGAACGCGACCTTCTGCCGATTTCCGCCCGACAGGTCGGAGACGAGCTGGTCGACGCCGGTCGTTCGCACGTCGTAGGTTTTCACCGCCTCGGTCGCCAGTTGCAGTTCGGCGGATTCGTCGACGACGCCCAGCCGGGCCAGCCGGTCGACGATCGGCAGAGTGACGTTGCTAACGATCGAAGACGACATGATCAGGCCGACGCCGTCGCGATCCTCGGGGAGATACGCGAGCCCGAGCGAGAGCATCTGTTTCGGGCTTCGCGGAGTGACCGGGCGGCCGTCGAGCGTGACCTTTCCCGAGGTCGGGGGCGTGAGGCCGAAGCACGCATGCGCGATTTCCGAGCGGCCTGCGCCGACGAGTCCAGCCATGCCGACGATCTCGCCGGCGTGGAGCGAGAACGAAACGTTAGAGAACTCGCCTTCCAGGCCAAGCCCGTCGACGCGCAGGATTTCCCGGCCGGGCGTTTTCGCCTTGCGTTCGTCGAATAGCGTCTCGATCGGCCGACCGACCATCATCCGCACGATCTCGGCGCGGCTCAGCTCGGAGGCGGGCCGTGTCGCGACATGCCGGCCATCCCTTAGGACCGTCACGGCGTCTGCGATGAGATCAAGCTCTTCCAGCCGGTGCGTAATAAGCACGACCGATGTCCCGCGGTCGCGCAGGGACTTCACGATCCGGAACAGCTTCTCGACTTCAGCGGGCGTCAGCGCCGACGTCGGTTCGTCGAGGATCAGGAGCCGCAGGTCAGCCGTCAGCGCGCGGGCGATCTCGACGAACTGAAGCTCGGCCATCGACAGCCCGGCGATCAGCGCGCTGGGTTCGATCGCGACGCCAAGTCGCGTGAGCGCCTCGCGCGCCCGCGCGACTGCCGCCTTGCGGTCCACGGTTCCGAACGCCGTCACGGGCGTCGAGCCCATGCTGATGTTCTCGGCGACGTCCAGGTGGGGAAAAAGCTTCGGGTCCTGATAGACGGCGGCGACGCCCGCGCGCCGCGCCTCGATCGGGGTCGTGAAGCGGACGACTTCGCCGTTCAGCGCGATCTCGCCCGCGTCGGGCTCAAGGATGCCGGTGATGATCTTGACCAGCGTGGACTTTCCAGCGCCGTTCTCGCCGACGAGCGCGTGAACCTCGCCGCGCGCCACCTCAAAACTGACGTCCGTGAGGGCGTTCGACGCGCCAAAGGCCTTGGCGACGCCAGTGACCCGAAGGGCCGGCTCGGTCACGGCCGGCGTTCCGCAGCCGGACCACTCCGCGCCGAAGAAGGGGCGGAATGGAGACCTGGATATCGCGCTTTCGGCGGGTTCACCGTTCCTCCCGAACGTGTGGACAGGTCTCTTTTGGTTAGCTAGTCATAACTGACGATTACCGTCAAGCGCCGAGAACGGCGTCCGAGTAAACATGCCGCGCTACGCGTCCTCAATCGATGTCGCTCGCCTTGCTGGGGTCTCGCAGTCCTCGGTTTCGCGGACATACAGGCCTGGCGCGAGCATCTCCGCAGAGACTCGCCGGAAGGTTCTGACGGCCGCCGAGCATCTTGGATATCGCCCGAGCCTGATTCCGCAGATCATGCTCAACCATCGATCGTACCTGGTCGCGCTGGTGATTGGGGGAATGTACAACCCTTTCTACGCAAGCGTGCTCGAGGAATTCACGGTCCAACTCCACGCCACGGGGCATCAGGTCCTGCTCGTTCACGTCAGGAGCGGCCACTCGCTCGATTCCGTCATTCCTCGGCTCGCGAGCTATCGGGTCGACGCGATCGTGAGCGCGCTCGCGGTCCTTTCGGCGGAGGCGGCGGCGGCGCTTGCCGCCTTCAAGATCCCGGTCGTCTCCTTCAACACGCCAGTCAAGAACGAGTGGCTCACCTCGATCTCCTCCGACAATTTGGCCGCCGGGGCCGAGATCGCCGATCTCTTCATCGCGCGCGGCGCCCGTTCTTTCGCCTATGTCGCCGGCCCCAAAGGGAGCCCCGCGAGCGACGATCGGTTCAAGGGCTTTCGCGACCGTCTCGTCGCGTGCGGCTATGGCGCCTTGCGGGTTATCGGAGGGGAAGACTTCAGCTACGAGAGCGGACGCGATGCGCTTGTCACGATTTTGCGCGACGGCGCGCCTCCCGAGGCGATCTTCTGCGCCAACGATCTCATCGCGATGGGAGCAATCGACGCGGTGCGCAGCCGGGCGGGTCTGCGCGCGCCGGAAGATTTTCTGATCGCCGGTTTCGACGACATCGCGATGGCGGGATGGGCCGCCTACGATCTCACAACCTTCCGCCAGGACGCGCGGCGGATGGTGAGCGAGACGGTCCGCGTGCTTCAGGCGGCCGAAGGCGCGCGGGCGGCCTTGAACGAGCTCCGTCTCGTGCTGCCCGCCCGAATGATCGAGCGCGGTTCGACTCGACGCGAACCGGATCGCTGAAATCCTCAATGCGCCTCTAAGGTGATGAGCCCCGCCGCTTCGCCCGAAAACGGGGTCAGCGCCATCGGCCGCCTGAAGCCGGGGATGACCGCGACGTCGTAGAGCTCCGCGACCGCGCCGTCGATCCGGAGCCAGTCGACGCAGCCGCCCGTGTCGAGGTCGATCACCTGCACGCCGCACCAGGGCTCGGCGTCCGCCTGCTTCAGCCGGCCGTCGAGGGCGAGCCCCTCGAAGCGCTTGTAGCGCGGCTTCGACAGGCCGACGAAGGCGTATTTGTCGTGGAACGCGAGGCCGCGGACAAAGCCGGGGCAGAAGGCGCGCGGCGCGAAGCGGCCCTTGCCCTCGCTGAGCCCCTCGACGACGCCGAGCTCGCCGGTCCCGGAGTTCAGGAGCCAGAGCTCGCCGCGATGCATCCGCGGCGAATGGGGCATCGACAGGCCCTCGCAGACGATCCGGTTGGCTTCGACATCGACCACGACGCCGCCGTCCGCGCGCCGGTCGCGCCAGCCGTCGATCACGTCCGACCGGCTGGCCGCCGTGACATAGGCCGGCTTGCCCTTCAGCATGGCGAGCCCATTGAGATGGCATTTGTCGCCGTCCAGCATTCCCGTAACGAACGGCGGCTTCCAGACTGGCGCGAAACTGTGTTTCGGCGACAGCGTGGCGAGACAATTGAACCGCGTGTTGACGAAAATCGGCCGATTGTCGCGGTCGACGCCAATGTCATGCAGATCGAGATCGCCGACAAGATGGCAGGTTCGCGGGACGTAGCAGGCGTCGAAGGCGTCGTTGATGCGCTCGTTTGGCGCCAGCACATTCTCGAACCGCGCAACCTGCGCGCCCGACGCGAGCGTCAGCCGGCCCGGACCGTCGACGCATATCCCCATCGGCTTCGGCAGGCCGGACTGGTGCAGATGGGCGCCGCCGGGACTGCGGCCGAGGAAATAGAGAACGCCCGACTGGTAGGAGGAAAACACGATCGAAACGTCGAGGCTCGCGAGCCGCGCGACCATGCCGTTCGAGAGCGAATATTCGACCGCATCGTCTGCGCTCGCTGGCGCTTGCGCGATGTCGATCGTGTCGGCGCCGGTTCCATCCATCCGAACGCGGCTACGCCGCTCGACGCAAGGTCAGTCAAGGGCGGCCTGGTGACGATCACGTCTCGGCGGCGCGCGGCTTGCGGTCAAACGCCCTGACGCCTTCGACGATCGCTCTTGGGCCGAATCCGTTTTCTTCGAGGATGCGAATGATCGTCCAGCGCGGCACGCCCTTGCCGAGATTGCCTTCGGTCCATTCCGCCCATTGCGGCGGGAGCGGGTCGAACGCCGGCGCCGCCCCGTCCCAGCCCGCCAGTTCCGCCAGCCATCCGGCGTCCGGCGGCTTGCGCTTGAGCGCTTCGGCCGCCATGCGCCGCGCGGCGTCGATAGTCTCGAGCCGGAAATGGGCTCGGGCAAGCGCTTCCCATGGGCCGGAGCCATAGGCCTCCGCTTCCGGCGTCCCGTAGCTCGGGAGACGGATCATGCTCGCGACCGTCAGGAGAGGAATGGCCTCGGTCGGCTGATCGGCCTTGTCGCTGAGATGCGTTCCGAGCTTGTAATAGGCCTCGGCGCGAGCCGCGTCCTCGACGATCGCGCGAGACAGCGCATCCAGCGCCTGCCGCGGCTCGCCAAAATGCATATAAAAATCATACATCTTGCTGCAAATCTCGTAGCGATATTCAGGAATGCTGACTTTCGCGAAAAATTGCCCCAGAACCTGCTCGCCTTCGTCCTTCAGCAAACTGTGCAGGCATTCGACCGCATAGATGTAGAGGGTGCGGTCGTCGGTGGCTCCGCCTGCGTAGTGCTTGCGAAGAATTGAGATATTGCGGTCTTTCTTCAGCGCGTGCCGGTCGGGCGGGGTGGAGTGAAGAATTGAGATCGCGTCGAAATATTTCGCCTTTTGGCCGTCGATCCCGTCGATGAACTCGTGGACCGGGTTCTGCCATCGCAACTTATTTTCGGCGAACAGGTCGCGCCTCGCGATTCGCTCTCGCCACTGGCGGAACGGCGGATAATTATAGCGCAGGTAGATCGCTTGCAGGTCGTCGTTCAGGACGCCGCTCTTGAGGTCGAGAATCCGGTTCTGGTCCTCGGGCGAAATGACGTCGTCGCCGTCGAGCCAGAGGATCCAGTCCATCGCGCATTGGGAAAACGAGTAGTTGCGCGCCGCGGCGAAATCCTCGACCCAGCGGAAATGATGGACCTTGGCTCCCATCGCCTCGGCTTTGGCGACGGTTTCATCCGTCGAGCCGGTGTCGACGACGACCATCTCGTCGGCGAACAGCCTGGCGCAGCCCAGCGCCCGCTCGATCGTCGCGCCTTCGTTTCTGACGATCATGGCGAGCGAGAGCGTGCTCAATGGCGCACAAGAGCCCCGTGAGTTCTGGCCGGTTCGCGATTCAGTGATCGGGGAACCTTGCGCGAGGCGTGCGGCCGCCACGCCGATTCGAGCCTGTCGGGCCGGCGCTCCATGCATTCGCGAATCGCGGCAGATTGGACTCGATCCAGTCGGCGAGCGCCTGAACATGCCGCGCCGCCTCATGGCCGAACGGCGTCAGGCTATATTCCACGTGCGGCGGCACGACGTCGAACGCCCTGCGGCTGACGAGGCCGTCGCCCTCCAGCCATTGCAGCGTTTGCGCGAGCATCCGTTCGCTCACCCCGCCGATTGCGCGCCTGAGTTCGCTGAAGCGGCGCGTGCGGCCATCGAGTGCAATCAGCACCAGCACCCCCCAGCGGCTGGTCATGTGCTTCAGCACTTCGCGCGAGGGGCAATTCACGGACATGAGATCCCCGCGCTCGAATTGTTCCGAGAGGCTGGGCGCGGGACCGGAAGGCGGCGAGGGTGGCTGTTTCATACTTACTTAATTGTAAGTACTTCCAAAAAGGAAGCAAGGGGCTTATGCGTCCGGTCCCCTCAAACCGCAAACAGGATGAACCCCATGACCATCGCCGTCACCGGAGCAACAGGAAAGCTTGGCCGCCTCGTCATCGCCGGGCTCAAGGCGAAGCGCCCCGCGGGCGAGATCGTGGCGCTCGCCCGCACCCCCGCCAAGGCCTCCGACCTCGGCGTCGCGGTGCGCGAGGCCGACTACGGCAAGCCTGAGTCGCTCGCCAGGGCGCTGACGGGCGTCGACACGCTCGTCCTCATCTCGTCGAGCGAGCTCGGCCAGCGCGCCGCCCAGCATCACAACGTCATCGAGGCGGCGAAAAAGGCTGGAGTGAAGCGGATCGTCTACACGAGCCTCTTGCACGCCGACTCGTCGCCGCTCAGCCTCGCCGAGGAGCACAAGGCGACCGAGGCGGAGCTCAAGGCCTCAGGCATCCCGTTCACCATCCTGCGCAACGGTTGGTACACGGAAAACTATGCCGGCTCGATCGGCGGCGCGCTCGCCGGCGGCGCCTTCGTCGGCAGCGCTGGCGAAGGCCGGATCTCCGGCGCCGCGCGCGCCGACTATGCCGACGCGGCGGTCGCGGCGGCGACCGGCGATGGCCACGTGGGGAAGACGTATGAGCTCGCCGGCGACGCGCCCTTCGCGCTCAAGGACCTCGCGGCGGAAATCTCGCGCCAGAGCGGCAAGACGATCCCGTACAAGAACCTGCCCGAGGCGGACTATGCCGCGGCCCTCGCCGGATTCGGCTTGCCAGAAGCCATCGCCAAGGCGATCGCCGGCTGGGATGTCGGCGCATCGAAGGGCGCGCTGTTCGATGACGGGCGGCAGCTCTCGAAGCTGATCGGGCGGCCGACGACGCCGCTCTCGACCACGGTCGCCGAAGCGCTCAAATGAGCCGGTCGGGGCCGGACGCCTCAAGCGCGGCCGGCCTCGCGGCCCCGTTCTTGGTGTGATAATAGGTCGAATCGCGCCCTGATCGCGGTTCGGCGGCCGGGAATCGCACATTTCGCTTGGCGAGAGGCCGTCCGATCCTATATGGGCTTGTGGTGGCGCGGCGCCGGGAGGCTCCGCGCCGCGAGTTTTTCTGGCTCAAGCCGCCGCCGCCCGCGCGCCCGAAGCCCCAAAGCACACATCGAGCAATGACCAACCCGTTCGAGTTCATTCAGCAAGTCCGCGCCGAGGCCGCCAAGGTGATCTGGCCGACCAGACGCGAGACCCTCATCACCACCGGTTTGGTGCTGGTGCTGGTCGTGTTCACGAGTGTGTTCTTCGTCGTCGTCGATCAGGTGCTGCGCCAGGTCGTTTCGCTGGTGCTCGGCTTTGGCCGCGGCGGCTGAACGCCGATTATTTGACGCGAAGGCAAGAATTGAATGCGGAACGCCCGAAAATGAACATGCGTTGGTACATTGTCCACGCCTATTCCAACTTCGAGAAGAAGGTCGCCGACTCCATTCGCGAACAGGCGAGCCAGCGCGGCCTTGCAGAAAAGTTCGAGGAAATCCTGGTGCCGACCGAGCAGGTGGTCGAAGTTCGCCGCGGGCGCAAGATCAACTCGGAACGGAAGTTCTTCCCCGGCTACGTGCTGGTCAAGTGCGACCTCACCGACGAAGTCTACCACCTGATAAAGAACACCCCCAAGGTGACCGGCTTTCTCGGCGCCGACAAGAAGCCGATGCCGATCCCCGATCTCGAGGCCGATCGAATCAAGGGACAGGTCGCCGACGGGGTCGAGCGGCCCAAAGCGGCGATCCGGTTCGAGATCGGCGAAAACGTGCGCGTCGCCGACGGGCCGTTCGCCTCCTTCAATGGCGTGGTCGAGGAAGTCGACGAATCGCGCTCGCGGGTGAAGGTCGCGGTGTCGATCTTCGGCCGGGCGACGCCGGTCGACCTTGAATTCGGCCAGGTCGAGAAGGTCTGAAAGCTCTCGGCGCGTCTGACATCGGCTGGCTGTGTCTGCGCTCCCCGGCGAGTCCTTGACACACTACGAGCCCTCCGATAGCTCCAATAGGGCCAGCAAATGCGATCCGCGTTTCTCTCCGAAGACCGCGACTACGCAAGATGGTTGCTTGGCGCAGCCTCGCCCAAGAAGAGCGGGCAAGCCAAGCCAATAACCAGCTCGGAGACGGAGCGCGCGCATCACCGAGCGTTCGTCGCCCGACCTTCAAAACAGGCAATGTAGAATATCGCGGACACCGCCGTCTGGCGAGCCAGCTCGCCGTTCGATCTCAACGGGGTACCCCACGAATGCCTATGCGCCAAACCGTCGCCGGTGAACAGAAGCCGCTGTTCGTCGAGGGGAGCGAGCTCCCGTTGCCGCTATTTGCAGCGACGAGGGATTCCATCGCCCTGGGCTCGAGCCTCATCTGGGGCGAGCATTGCTCGGAATGCGCCATGCCGACCTGTTACGGCACCTGCGCGTTCTACACGCCAAGACGAGATCTGAAGTGCCGGCGCTTCGACAAAGGCATTGAGGCCGTCCGTGCGAAGGGCGAGTCGGGCGAGCTCGGATTGCGCGTGTCGTTCCGCAAATGGGGTAAGCTCGAAGCCGAAATGCGGGCGGGTGTCGTCTCACGCGAACGGGCGTTTGCCCTCCGCGTCGGGGAAACCGTCGTCAACGAGTTTCTCGCCGCCGCCCCGCTGACGCATCGGCTGCATGACGGGCTGGCCATCGCCTGGACTCGGGCAAAGACCAAGGTTGCGTCGGCGGGCGCCGGCGGCGAAGCCTACGACGCGTTCCTGATCGAAGGGTTCAGCGAGACCGGCGAGTGATTGCACGTTCACGCTGACCGTGAAGCCGAAGACCTCCACCGGACGGTACTTCCAGCGTCACTTCACGATGAAGCCCGGGTACAACCGGATCGAATTTGCCGCCGCCGATATCCGCGCTGTCGTTGATCTCGACCAACGGGTCTTGGTGCAGATCGAGCCGGTCGAGACGCTGTCGGACAACGCTTTCATCTTTACCGTTCTCGAGTTCGTCGCCTTCACGGACTCGCACAAGGCTTCGACCGCCGTCCCGGCGCCGCCGGCGCGATCGGCCGAGACCGCCGTTCCGAAGCCCGCCGCCAAGGTGAAATGTGTGGTCTGGGATCTCGACAACACCCTTTGGCGCGGGACGCTGATCGAGGATGGCTTCGAGAACCTGACCCTCAACGCCGATGCGGTCGCGGCGATCAAGGAGCTCGACCAGCGCGGAATTCTTCACTCGGTCGTGTCCAAGAACAATCCCGATGAGGCGCTCGATGCGCTCAAGCGTTTCGGCTTGAGCGACTATTTTCTGGCGCCTCAGGTCGGCTGGGGGCCGAAGAGCGCCGGCATCACCGAAATCGCGCGGCGGCTGAACATCAACAAGAACACGTTCGTGTTCATCGACGACCAGGCCTTCGAGCGCGCGGAAGTGTCGTCAGCTCATCCGGACGTACGTGTCCTGGACGACAGCCGCATTCGCGGGTTGGCGGCAATGCCGGAACTCGACATTCCAGTGACTGAAGAGGCCCGCAACCGCCGCCAGATGTACAAGGTCGAAGAGACGCGCGAGAGCGCGCTTCGTGAAGCGGATAGCTCCTTCCTCGATTTTCTCAGGTCCTGCGATCTTACGCTGACGATCAGCTCTCTTGCGGAAGCCAATATCGTTCGCGTCTTCGAGCTTTCGCAACGGACGAACCAGCTCAATTACGCGGGGCAAGCGTCCACGCGCAAAGATGTCGAAGACCTGCTCCACGGTCCTGCATCGGGCAGAGAGGGGCTCGTGCTGTCCTGCGCCGACAAGTTTGGCGACTATGGGATCATTGGATTCGCGATCGTTGACGTTGAGCGATTCCACGTCGAAAATTTCTTCATGAGCTGCCGGGTGCAGCACAAGAAAGTGGATCACGCGTTCTTCGCCTGGCTGATCGATCGTGCGATGGCCCGCGGCCAGGACGTCGTTTCGACGGTGTTTCACTTTTCGGGACGCAACCAGTCGGCGCGGCAGGTGCTGGAAGAGATGAAGTTTGCCCCGACCGGCGAGGACGAAGCGTTCGTCTCCCCGAGGCTCGAGGAACTGCCGGAGCGCGATATCGTCACGGTGATCGACCGCACGCGTGTCGAGACCGGCGCCCACGCGCTGCCGCTGATGGAGAATTGAATTCTTGTCGGATCGGCGCTTCCTCGAACGGTTGCGTGACGGCGCGCGCGAGCTGATCAGCGCGCGCGGCGTCGCGATGGTCAACGAGCGGCCAATCGTGTCCTTCACATTCGATGGCGTCCCGAAATCCGCCGCGCTCAACGCGGCCTGGGCGCTTGAACGCCGAGGCGCCGCCGGCACTTTTTATGTGAGCTGCGATTTCTGCGGCGCGACGGTGGACGGTCGAGAGCACTACGACGTGGACGATCTGAGGCGCCTGGTCGACAACGGCCATGAGATCGGCAGCCTTCCCTCCGGGAACGCGCCGGCGTCCTCGATCGGCGCCGACCAATTGACCGCCGACTTCGAGGCGAACGCCGAGTTCATTCGCGCGCAATTCGGCGATTTGCGGATGACCACCGTCGCTTTTCCTGTCGGCGATATCGACCTCAGAACCAAGCTCAGGCTGCAGGGACGTTTCGCTGCTTGCCGGTCCGCTTCTCCGGGCGTCAACGCCGGCGTCGCCGATCTCGGGGCGCTGCGCGCCGAGCCTCTTTTTTCGCAATCGACGGACGCCGCCGCGGTCAAGACGCTGATCGAGCGCTCCGCTCAGCCTCGCTCGTGGCTCATCTTCTTCACCCGCGACGTTGACGATTTGCCCAGCCCCCGCGGCTGCAGGCCGGACCTCTTCGAGCACGCGCTCGACAGCGCATTGTCGACGGGCTGCCAGGTGCTCCCCGTTCGCAACGCGCTTGGCTCGATCCGCTTTCGCGCCCCGACCCAGCGAAACAGCGCGCCGGCTTGACGTTGCCGGCGGAGTTCATTTCTGCCGGTTGAGACGCTCGATGAGGTGGTCCGGTCTTCCGGTCTCGCCGCGCAATCCGGCGGCCAACCCCTGGATCGCGGCGACGAAATTCCTCGTCGACCCCACAGCCAGGTACTGGCTCGTTCGCAGGAAGGACACGAACACCGTCCAGGCAAACCAGCCGGGGTGGTGCCGGCGGACAAAATGAAGCTGATTGCGATAGGGCAAATAGACAGCGAGCGCTGACCGCTCGGAGCGTTTGCTGACCGCCCCGGTCGTGGTGCCGCCGACGTGGGAGACCACCGAACTATGGGCATAGCCGACGCCGCAGGTTGGCTTGGCCCGAACGCCCCAATCGGTCTCCTCCCAGTAGAGGAAGAAGGTCTCGTCCATCAGGCCGACCCGCTCGATGCATTCTCTCGTGACGTACATCGAGCATCCGGTCGGGGAGTCCATTCGGCTTTCGACGTCTTCCGGATCAGGCGCAGGGGAGATCGGGGCCAGGATGTCGAGCGCCATCAGCTTGACCTTCCATTTGTTCCATCTGAGACCGCGCGACCAGGCGACGTCGGACCGGCCAGGCATCATCAGACGGCTGCCGACCATGCCCTTGTTTCGCCTCTTGGCGTAGTCGACGAGCGCCGCCAGGGCGTCGGGTTCAGGCAAAGTGTCGGGGTTGAGAATCCACACCGCCGTCCAACCCCGCTCGGCAAGAAAAGGTCGAATCCACGCATTGGCCCCGCCGGCGTAGCCGAGATTCTCGCGGGCCTCGCCGATGACGACCGGCGCCTCGAAGCCCGCGAGCCGCAGCCGGCGCACCCGCAAGAAATCGCCCGGCGCGCTGTTCACCGTTTCGGCGCCGCCCGGGCCGGGCTCCTCGGCTTCCGACAGCGCCCTCTCCAGCGCCTCGAACGCCGACGAGCCTCCGTTCTCGCAGATAAAGACTTGAAATTTCGGGGCGCCCCGCTGCGTTCCGATCGCTTCCAGACAAGCAACGACATCCTGAGGGTTTCTGAACCCCACGATGACGATCGGAACCTCGATATTGGTCAGCATTGCGCGCCCGGCGCCCGTTGGATCAGCGAACTCACCAGGCCCCGGGCGCAAGCCCGGCGACGCCGCCAACGGATCAACCAACAGGGGCCTCTAACGTTGCCGCCAACGGGCTTGGCGAAGAAACTCCATAACCGAGGACGCGGGGCTGAACAATCGCCCAACCCAACCTGCGCCCTCTCTCATGGACGACGGCGCGAATTGTCGCTTCGCGAGCAAGCCGCGTTTGGCGCGCGTCAGCTTGCGCGGCTGCGCGATTTGTGCGAACTCGGCCGCTCGCGCCAGGGGCGGACAGATCGGCAAACGGGGCCGCGAGAGTTCCTCGTCTCCGCCCGCTTCCTTCGCGCCGCGGCCGGCCGTGGGGGCGATCCGGCGCGGATCATTGGCCGCATAGGGGATCGGAAGGCGCATACAAAGGTCCGGTGAACGGATGTCCTGCTGCTGGGCGCCTGAGAGGGCGAGGCGAGGTTTGGCTCGCCGGGCGGGCTCCAGCGTCCTTAAATTGTGGAGTCGATTCAATGACGGTAAGGGACCGGGTATATAG
Organism: uncultured Alphaproteobacteria bacterium; assembly: GCA_963806935.1. Lineage (GTDB taxonomy): Bacteria > Pseudomonadota > Alphaproteobacteria > Rhizobiales > Beijerinckiaceae > Roseiarcus. Next base: position 157,206 of record CAWEAT010000008.1, on the reverse strand, counting down.
CGCGTTCAAGGAGAGCTTTGACCTTGACGACGGCGTCGATACGTCATTGCTTGTCTATCAAGACTACCCGGCCTGGACCTCGATCGGTCACATGATTCTTGTCGCCGCGCTTGAATCGGAATTCGACACGATGTTGGAGACCGACGACATTCTCGAAATGAGCAATTTCGAAAAAACGGTTTCCATCATGAGCAAATACGCCAATGATGCCTGAAGCCAAGCAAAATGGTGCCGAGCCGGAGCAGCTCGTTTGCGAATAAGGATATGCACGTTCGATGAAGCGGACTGAGCTCCATGTCCCTGGCGCGGACGGGCGAATCGAGCCGCAGCGCGCTCGCCTCCCGCCTTCGAGATGCCGGCCGCGATGACGGCTGGGACCGATCATGGCTGTCGGTGAGAAGGAGCGAACCGTGTCCCAGGAGGCGGCCGGCCGGCCGTCGACCATCGCGCTTGTGTCGGTGATCGTGCCCCATCTCGACGACTACGACAACCTCGACGCCTGTCTCGCGCTGCTTGCCGAGCAGAGCTTTCCAGGCGACCGGACCGAGATCATCGTTGCGGATAACGGGAGCTCGCGCGGGCTCGACGCCGTGCGGCGGATCGTGGGAACTCGCGGCCGGGTCATCGAGGTCGCCGATCGCGGCGCGGGACCCGCCCGCAACGCCGGGGTTCGCGCATCGCGGGGCGAGGCGATCGCGTTCATCGACAGCGACTGCCGGCCGGATCGGCGCTGGCTCGAGGAGGGCCTTGCCGAGCTCAAGTCCGCCGACTTCGCCGGCGGCCGGGTCGACGTCCTGGTGCAGGACCCGCGGCGGATGACGGCCGCCGAGGCGTTCGAGAGCGTCTTCGCGTTCCAGAACGAGCGCTATGTCAAGAACCTGAACTTCACCGTCACCGCGTCGATGTTCGTCTGGCGCTCGGTGTTCGACGCGGTCGGCGGGTTCGAGAATGGCGTCCCGGAAGATCTCGATTGGTGCCGGAGGGCGGGGCTCAAGGGTTATCGCATCGCTTTTGCGTCGAGATCGATCGTCCAGCATCCGGCCCGCAGAACCATGCCGGAGCTCAAGCGCAAATCACGGCGGCTGACGCTCGAGTGGTGCGAAGCGGCGCGGCGCGACGGCAAGGGACCGATGTTCATGCTCGCGCGTCACTGGGCGGTCTTGTTTTCGATCGCGCCCCATGCGCTCACCGCCATGGCTTCGAAACGCCTGAGCGGAACCCGAAACCGGATCCTGGCGGTCGGCGCCCTGGCGCAGATCCGCGCCTATCGATTTGTGATCGCCCATCGCGCTGTCCTGGGCTCGTTCGGGAGACAGGCGCTCGCGGCTCGACCGGAGCTCCGGCCGTGACGACGGGATCTCGCCGTCAGTATCGCCAGCGCTGCGCCGAAGTGATGAGGAAGTCGCGGAACGCCTGGACCCGCGCGACGCTCTTCATTTCCTCGGTATAGACCAGAAAACAGTCCATCTCCGGCATGTCGGCCTGCGGAAGCAGGCGGACCAGGCCCGATTCCGGCTGCACGCAATAGTCCGGCAGCACGGCGACGCCGACGCCGTGCTCAACCGCGTGCGTCATCGCCGCCAGATTGTTGACCGTGATCTGCGGCGTGCGCGGCGTCTTCGGGTCTCGCCCCAGGCTCAGGAGCGAGTTCAGATCGTAAAGGAGATGGGTCGCCGTCGGCGCGCCGAAGGCGACCAGATGATGCTGGTCGAGGTCCTCGACCTTGCGCGGCTGCGGGTGCTTTCTCAGGTAGTCGGCAGATGCGTAGGCGTGGAAATGGACGGTGAACAGCCGGCGCCTGATCAGGTCCGGCTGGATCGGCTCGCGCAGGCGCAGCGCGACGTCGGCTTCGCGCATCCCGAGGTCGAGATCATCGTCCGACAACAGCAGTTGCAGCTTGATCTCAGGATAGAGATCGACGAACTCGCCGAGCCGCGGTGCGAGCCAGTTCGCGCCGAGGCCAAGCGTCGTCGTGACCCGCAATTCGCCGTGCGGCTTCTCGCGGCTGTCGATGAGCCGGCTGCGCACGGCGTCGAGCTTGAGCACGACGTCGCGCACCGCGCCGAGCAGCATTTCCCCCTGCTCGGTCAGGATGAGGCCGCGCGCATGACGATGAAACAACGGCGCGCCGAGGTCGGCTTCGAGCGCGCCGACCTGGCGGCTGACCGCCGACTGGCTCAACCCCATCGTCTCGCCGGCATGCGTGAACGACCCCGCATCGGCGGCGGCCTGAAACACCCGCAGCTTGTCCCAATCCATAAACGTTTCCCCGGCCGCGTCCGGCTGTTTGATCTGCGGCAGTCGCGCTCGGCTTGACGCCCGCGTTGATTATTCGGCCGCCTCGCGCCTCGGCTCCTGCGCCGCGAGCCAGCGCTCCGCTTCGAGCGCGGCCATGCACCCGAGGCCTGCCGCCGTCACCGCCTGACGGAACACGTCGTCGGCGACATCGCCGGCGGCAAAAACCCCCTCGACGCTGGTGGCTGTCGAACCGGGCGATGTCTGAACGTACCCGTTCACCTTGAGCTCGATTTGTCCGCGCACCAGTTCGGTCGCCGGCTCATGCCCGATGGCGACGAAGACGCCGTCAACCGCCAGATCGTCGAGCGCGCCGGTGACGACATTCCTGACCCTGACCCCGGTGACGCCGAGCGGCGTCCCTTCGCCGAGGATGGTCTCGACGACATTGTTCCAGCGGATCGAAACATTATGGCGTGACGCTAACCGCTCGCGGAGGATCTTCTCGGCCCGGAAGGAATCGCGGCGATGCACGACCGTGACATGGGCGGCGATGTTGGACAGATGCAGCGCCTCCTCGACCGCGGTGTTGCCGCCGCCGACGACGACCACTGACTTGCCGCGGAAGAAGAATCCGTCGCAGGTCGCACACGCCGAGACGCCGAAGCCCTTGAACGTATCCTCGCTTGCGATGCCAAGCCATTTGGCCTTGGCGCCGGTCGCCAGGATGATCGCCTCGGCGGCGAGCGTACGGCCGCTGTCGCAGCGGATGATGAATGGCCGCCGTCCGAGTTCGAGCGCCGTCACATGCTCGCCCTCGATGCGCGCGCCCACATTCTCCGCCTGCGCGCGCATCTGCTCCATGAGCCAGGGTCCCTGGATCGGATCGGCGAATCCGGGGTAATTCTCCACGTCCGTGGTGGTCATCAATTGGCCGCCCGGCTCGAAGCCCGAGAGCACCAGCGGCTTCAACAGCGCGCGCGCGGCGTAGATCGCGGCCGTGTAAGCGGCCGGCCCCGAGCCGATAATGACCATCCGCTCGGTCGAAATCCTGGACGAAGACAATTTAACCCCCGAATTTGGGCGCTGCTCCTTAAGGCCCGGTCGGCGGGCCTCACGAAACCTCGCTCTTATATGGGGGCCGATGTTCCGCGACAACGGGCGCGTGCGGCGCTCAAAGCAGGCAGCGTCCGGACGGCGTCGCGGTCCAGGGAGCGACGAAAGGGTCGGGGCGGGAATGGACACGAATAAAAGCGACAATTGTTTGCGATAATCAGAAGGCCGTGCTATTGTCCCTGTTGCCGTCGGGTTCAGTGATCGGTCAGTTCGGCGGCTTCGCCGCCTCGTCGATCGTTTGAGCGCCCGAAGACCCGTCCCGTTCGCGGCTTGTGTCGCTTAAGTAATTGAAAAATATTGATTATTTCCGAAAAGATCGTTTTGTTTTTGTTGCGCCGCGCTTGGATTTTGTTGCGCTGAGGCTTTGTTTTTGTTGCGCCGGATTTGGTTTTTGTTGCGCCGGATTTTGCTTTTGTTGCGCCGGTTCGGGTCAGTCGGCCGACGGCAACCGGCGCATGACGAACTCGATCCGGTCGTCGGCAAGCTCGCGCCAGGATTCGATCTCGGTCATGTAGGCCGCCTTGGGGAAGCGCTCGAACCATTCGCGCGCCTTCTCACGCGCTTCGCCGCGCGGCAGGCAAAAGCTCTCCCGCCGCCAGGCGTCTTCGGTCGCGCCGGCGTTTCGGCGACTGGTCCGCCGCCCGGCGACACGCGCCGCAAGATCGCTCGGTTTCTTGGTCTCCACCGCCATCACCGCTCTCTTCGGCGAGAGGTTAGCGCGATTTCTCTCCGATGGGGAGGCGGGAATCTTCTGACGCAGGGTTAGGGTTATTGCGCGCGCCGAGAAGCGCGCGCGGCACGCGGCCGTCGATGAACGCGAGGCCGATCGCGATCAGCGCGAAGCCGAGGAACTGATGCGCCGCCAGCCGCTCATGCAAGAACAGCGCGCCCAAAATCACCGCTGTCGCCGGGGCAAGAAGGGTCACCAGCAGCACGTTGGTGGCGCCCGCGCCGGCCAGGATGCGGAAGTAGACAACAAAGGCCAGCGCGGTCGAAAACGCCGCGATCGAGAGCACCGCCGCGACGGCCGGCGCGCTTGGCATGGGAAGGGTCCAAGGCTTGTCGATGATCAGCGCAAGCGGGGCGAGAAACACTGTAGCCGCCGCCGACTGTCCCGCGGCGACGTCGATCGGCTTGAGGCCAAAGGAGCGCATGCGGCGCGCGAAAATCGCGGACAAGGCGTAGCAGACGGCCGCGGCGAGAACCACGACTTCCGCCCAGGCATTGTTCATGGCGCCGCCCGACAGCAAGTCAGGGCCGATGAGCCAGGCGACGCCCGCCATTCCTGCCAGCGTTCCGAACAATTTGAGTCCGCTGAGCTTCTCTTCCGCGGTGAGGACATGTGCGGCGAGGACGGTGAAGAGCGGCGTCGCCGCGATCAGGATCGAGGCGAGCCCGCTCGCCAGATGCGTCTGGCCCCATGTGATCAGCGCGAAGGGCAGCGCATTGTTGCCGAAGCCCAGCACCGCCAGCGCCGCAACGGCCTTCGCGCTCCGGGGTGGTGCGACGCCGAGAATTGGCGCGCCCACCCAAAGGAGCGCCGCCGCCAACCCGACCCGCAGGGTGACAAGCGTCAGCGGCGGGATCTCTTTCACGGCCACGCCGACGAAGAAGTACGAGCCGCCCCACAGCAGCGAGAGAAGGGCCAGAAGTCCCCATTCGCGCGCCGTCATCGCGCGCTGTGCAGCAACGGTCATCGTCGAACTCCGAAAGTTGACGTTGCCGGCGCGTCTAGCATCGCGAGTTCGCCGCGCCAGCCCGATTCCTGCGGTCTAATTCGACGGCCGGCCTACGCCGGGGAATCGCGCCGTCGCCTCGAGATCGTCGAGATCCATGCTGTTGCGCATATATTGCTTCGACGCGTCACGGAAAGGCTGGAAATCCCAGGCGCGGTTCTCGCCCTTGCTGAGCGCGGCGTCGACAAGCCGGCGCCGCCGCTGGCTCGCGCGCACTTCGGCGTCGAGCGTCGCAAGGTCCCAACGCTTCGCGACTTCGGCGCGGAAGCCGTCGACAAGCTGCGCCTGCGCGGCTTCGGCGGCGAGATTGAGCCGCTCGCCCGGGTCACGTCCGAGATCGTAAAGCTGGTCGGGATCCGCCGGCGAGTGGATGAATTTGTGTTCGCCGCGGCGGATCATCACCACGGGCGAGATCGCGCCCTCAGCAAGATATTCGCCGATCGCTTCGTCGTGGCCCGCGCCGCCGCGGAGATGCGGCGCAAGGCTGTGTCCGTCGATGGCGATCCCGAGCGATTGCGCGTTCCCGCCGGAGAAATCGACCAGCGTCGGCATGAGATCGACGAGCGAGACGCTCGCGCCGACGCGGCGTGGCGCAAAGCGGCCGGGGCTCGCGATCACGAGTGGGACGCGGCTCGCTCCCTCGAAGAAGCTCATCTTGTACCAGAGCCCGCGCTCGCCAAGCATTTCGCCATGATCGCTGGTGAGGACGACGATCGTTTCCTCCGCCAGGCCGGCCGAGCGCAGCGCCGCCATCAGCCGGCCGAGCAGGTCGTCGATATAGGCGATTGCGCCATAATAGGCGTGGCGCGCGTCGCGCACTTGCGCCTCCGTCACCGGCTCGACGTCCATGGCGCAAACATGGCGCAAGCGGCGCGAGTGGGCGTCGAGCGCGTCGGGCGCCATTGCAGGCGCCGGCATGTCGATGTCGGAATCGCGGAAAAGGTCCCAGTAGCGTTGCGGCACGGCGAAGGGATCATGCGGATGAGAGAAGGACGCCACGAGCAGGAACGGCCGCCGATCCCGGGACCGCGCGACATCGAAGATCGCGCGCTCGGCCATGAACGCCGCCTCATCGTCGAAGTCGAGCTGGTTTGAGCGCACGCATACGCCGGCTTGCTGGACCGAGCTCATGTTGTGATACCAGCTCGGACGATCTTCCGGATGGTCCCAGTCGGGCGTCCAGTTGAAGTCGGCGGGATAGATGTCGGTCGTCAGCCGCTCTTCGAACCCGTGCAACTGGTCCGGCCCGCAAAAATGCATCTTTCCCGACAGGATGGTTCGATAGCCGCGAAGCCTCAGGCAATGCGCGAAAGTCGGGACGTCTGCCCCGAACTCCGCCGCATTGTCGTAGACCCGGCTGCGTGACGGCAGCAGGCCCGACATGAAGGAGGCGCGCGACGGCGAACACAGGGGACTGTTGCAATAGGCGCTGTCGAATACGACGCCGCTCTTCGCCAGCGCCTCCATGCTCGGAGCGCGGGTCAGCGGATGGCCGTAGATCGGCAGGAACGCCGGGGCCATCTGATCGGCCATGACGATTAGGATATTTGGCGACTTGGCGGTCATCGGCGGAATTCCTCGCTCGGCTCTGTCTATCGCGCCTGCCTCGCGCGCGCCCATTCCTTTTAGGCTCGCCCCGCCAACATCCGGTCATGCGCCATCCGCGGGGCGGACCCGGGCGAAGCGTTCGGGACGAACAGATTGCCGGGCGCCCGCGTCCTCGCTAGAGGATGCGGCGCTGACCCGATGAGCAAGTTTCGAATAAGCCTTGAGCGCGCGACCCGGTTGACGCCAAGCCGCGGCGCGCTCGAAAACCACGTCTCGCAGATACGAGTCCGCGGTCCGAGCGCGAGCCAGATCGTGCTGCTGCCCTATTCCGAGGGCCTCGGATACTTCATCATCCCGACCGATGGGCCGACGGGGTCGATCGAAGGCGACGACTTCCGGACGGAGAGGTTAGGCCTCCTGCTCACGCTCTGGGTCAGGCTGCGGCTCGCGCTTCTGTTCAAGAAGAAGAAATACCTGGAGTTCCAGGAATTCGCGTTGTTCTGCCATGGCGTCAAGCCGGAGCGAAAGCGCTTCACCACCTTCAATCAGCACATGTTCAACACCGGGGTCGCGCTCGACGGCCGCCTGATCACGACCCATCCGGAACTTCTCCAGGGCTGGTCCCCGATCGAGCGCGCCAGGCCGCCCGGCGCTCGCCTCGCACGCCAGCCGCCGCAGCTATTGTTGCGCACGTCTATTACGACGACACTTGGCCCGAAATCGCCAATGTCTTGAAGCGCCTGACCATTCCCTTCGACCTGATCGTCACCACCGTAGCTGGACGCGATTTGCTCGCCGCGGCGGTCGTTCGCGAGTTTCCGGACGCCGAGCTCGTCGTGACCGAAAATCGCGGTCGTGACGTGAGGCCCTTCCTCGAGCTCCTGGAGGCGGGCCGGCTCGATCGCTATCGCTACGTCTGCAAGATCCATGGCAAGAAATCGAACGATGGCGGCCGAATCTCGTATCTTGGCGCCCTGTGGCGGCGACGGTCGCTGTTTGATCTTCTTGCCGGCCCCGGGATCGCCGAGTCGATTGTTCATGCGTTCGAGGCCGACCCGAGCCTCGGGATCATTGGCCCGCGCGCCTTTCGTCTTCCGAGCAAAACCTCTCCGCTCGAGCCATCCTGGGGCAAGACCCGGCCGAAAGTGCTGGAGCTCGCGGCGAAAATGGGTGTCGCGCCGGACGAGTTTCGTCTCGACTTCTACGGCGGGACCATGTTTTGGGTTCGCCCCGAAGCGCTGCGGCCGCTCCGCGATCTCAAACTGGCCTGCGCATTTCCCGAGGAGCAAGGACTGCTGGACGGCGGCCTCGAGCACGCAACCGAGCGCTTGTTCACGACTTCGGCCGTCGTCGTCGGCTTTAAGCTTGCTGACAGTGACGGTTACGAAGTGACGCAGGCCGCAATGAAGGACCCTGAGGCTCGCAATTCGTCACACTCGCGCCGCTTGTCCACCCTCCCGCTCAGCCAGAAGGACGCAGGCGCGCCGGGCGGCTTCGAGGAAACCGACCCCGTACTCGCCGCCGATCGTCACCCGCAGGCCTGCGACGCCGGACGCCGCCGCCGCGCCCATATCGGCGTCGCTGTCCCCGATAAGCACAGCCTGATCAGGTCCGAAGCCCAAATCCCGCATCGCCATTTTCACCATTCCTGGCGCCGGCTTGCGGCAATCGCAGCCGTCGTCGGGGCCGTGCGGACAAATGTAGATCGCCTCAAGCCTCAGCCCTTCCGCCGCCAGCATGGAGCGAAGCCGAGCATGAATTTGCTCGAGCCGTGCGACGTCGAAGTACCCGCGCGCGATCCCCGACTGATTTGTGACCAGGACAAGCGTAAATCCGGCGTCCCGCAGCAATTGCAGCCCTTCAATTGCGCCAGGCGTAAACTCGATTCCCTCCGGATCGGCCAGGTAGACTCTGTCGACGATGATCGTTCCGTCGCGATCGATAAGCGCGACCCGCCTCGGAGCTGATTGGTTCATTGGCCGATTCCGGGCTGGCGACTCGTTCATCCAACGGCCTCGAAGGAACAGGCCGCCAAGGCATACGGCGCCCGGCGACGTGATAGTCAGATTGGGATTGCGAAACAAGATCGCTTGCCGTTTTTGCTTTTCCTCTAGGCGGGCTTTTTGTGGGCGATGGCGAATGACCTTGCAAATCTTTGAACGCTTCCTTGCAATTTCACAGTGTGGACGCCATCGGATATGACCGGTTCTTGCGCGTTTCGGGCGAGGCAATTGGATTGAAAGCGTGAAAAATCCGACCTTGGAGAGAGGCGCCGGCGGCGACGCCGCCGACCTTATCGCCCAGCGGGACGCCGCGCGCGCGGCGCAGGCGAAGGCGGAAGCCCAAATCTCGCAATATGGGGCGGAACGGGACTCAGCAATTGCGGCTCGCGAGTCGCTGCGAGTCGTGGTGGCGCATTTGATGAGCGAGCGAGCAGATCTCGCGGGTCAGCTCAAGCGAACCTATGAACGGCCGTGGAGGCCGATCAAGTACGCTTTCAACCACCGCCTGCTGAGAATGCTCAGTTCGGCGACAGCGCCGATCTCCGAGCGAATGTCGGCGCGGTTCGCGAGTTCCGCCGAAAGCCGCAGCCCAAGGCGCTTCGACAAGTATTTCGCGCCGCCCGGCGCGCCGGCGCCCAGACGACTAGCGTTCGGACCAATCCTGACGTTGGAGCCTAAACGGCCGCTGCGCGACTCCGATGTGGCCGGCCTGCACCTGCCGACCAGCGATCATCCGCTTGTGTCAGTGATTATCCCTTGTTTTGCCAAGCCGTGGCTGACTTTGCAGTGTCTGAAATCGATCGCCAAATTTCCACCGGCCACGCCGTTCGAGGTCATCGTCGCAGATGACGCTTCAGGCGACTCAGGCGTTGAACTTCTGCGAAACGTGTCGGGAGTTCGGCTGGAGGTCAACCCGACCAACGTCGGTTTTATCAAGTCGTGCAACCGAATCGCACAGCTGGCGAAAGGGGATTACCTATTCTTCTTGAACAATGACACGCTCGTTTGCGAAAATTGGCTGGAGCCTTTGCTCGCAATCTTCGATCGATCCCCGGACGCGGGCTTGGCCGGGTCCAAATTGCTATTTCCTGACGGCACTCTTCAGGAGGCGGGCGGGATCATTTGGGACGATGGTTCGGCCTGGAATTACGGTAGATCCGATGATCCCGACAAACCGGAATATAACTATGTCAGAGAAACCGATTACATCTCAGGGATGCGCGATCCTAGTTCCTCGCGCGCTTTGGGAGAAGCTTGGCGGATTCGATGAGGATTTCGCACCAGCCTATTGCGAGGATAGCGACCTTGCTCTTCGGATAAGGGCCGCAGGCAGAAAGGTCTATTATTGTCCGTTCTCGACGATCGTGCATTTGGAGGGAATGAGTCTCGGTAAGGTCGTCACGGCCGGAATAAGACCTACCAGATCGCAAATACGAACAAGCTCTTCGAACGATGGCGTGAGACCTTATCGAAGGAGAATTTCAGTCCAGGCGCAGAGGTCATGCGCGCGCGCGACCGAAGTCTCAATCGCAAGACAGCCTTGGTTGTTGACCATTATGTTCCGCAACCGGACCAGGACGCGGGCTCACGGACGATGCTTGCGATCATAGAAAGTCTTCAATACGCGGGGTATATCGTCAAATTTTGGCCGGACAACCTCGCTTTTGATCCGAATACACTGTCGCCCTGCAAAGCCTGGGGGTCGAGGTGTTCTACGGCTTTGGCTACTATTTCGACGACTGGATCAGGCAAAATGGCCATGCGATTTCACTCGCGGTGCTCAGCCGACCGGCGTTCGCGACACGATACATTGGGCCATTGAGAAAGTATTCCAAGGCGACGGTCGTCTACTACGGCCATGATCTCCATTTCCAGCGGATGGGGATGGAGGCTGAGAGGACCGGCGACGCTCAGTTGGCAGCTGACGCGGCGATCATGGAAGGAATTGAAAAGTCCGTCTGGCCACGTGTGGACGTCGTGCTCTATCCGTCGCCGGAAGAAACCGCCGTGGCGCTACCGTTATCGGCGCGGGCGAAGACCATCATCCCTTATGCGTACGAGGAGTTTCGGCGACGACCGCGAACCCGCGAGCAATCACGAGATCCTCTTTGTGGCGGGATTCGGCCACCCTCCGAACGCGGATGCAGCCGTATGGCTGGTGAGCGATGTCATGAAAATGATTTGGGCGCAGATCCCCAACGCGACGCTGTCTTTGGTCGGCGCCAACCCCACCCTAGTTGTGCGCTCGCTCTCAAGCGCTCGAGTCGAGGTCACGGGTCGGGTGAGCGAAGACGAGCTCAGGGCGCGTTATAGGCGAGCTCGGATCGCGATGGTGCCTCTGCGAATGGGCGCGGGCGTCAAGTCAAAGGTGGTCGAAGCGCTTCGGGAAGGATTGCCGCTCGTAACAACGTCCGTCGGCGCCCAAGGCCTGCCGGGCATCGAAGAGTGCGTCGCCATCGCCGACGACGCGCGCGGACTGGCCGATTCGGCAGTGAAACTACTCCAGGACGACGACCTTTGGCGGCAGACATCGCGTCTACAACTCGAATATGCGCGCGCTCATTTCTCGCGCGCCGCGTTCCGACGCTCATTTCTCGACGCGATCGGCGATCAGAAAACGGTCTCTATGCTTGGACTCTGACCGGCAAGTCAGCATGACCGCCCAAATCTGACTCAGTGCAACCTGAATTCCGCGCTGATCGCCTTGAATTCCGCCGGCCTGATAAGGCGAGCATGGGCGACGGTGACAGAGTGCAACAGACCCTCCAGCTCGCGCGCCCAGAAATCCAGGAACTTCCTCAGCTCAGGAAAATGAGGATGCAGGTCGTGCTGTTGCCAAATGTAATTTTGCAGGATTCCCGGATGGTCGGGCATTCGATAGAGAATGTTGGCGGTGGTAAGCCCGTACCCTTCGATCTGACGGCGGAAGTCGGCGCTAGCCATGCGGGTTCTCCTGATTCCGTGAGCGATGGTGTCATCTCCAACGCTTTCTGGCAATCGTTCGTTCCGCAAAAGTCGTGCCAAATCAATCTGTTAGCAGCAGATACAACCGAGTGCTGACGCCTCAGGCCCCACAAATCAAGCCAACTCACCTGGCCCCGACCTCAAGCCGCTTTTTGCCTCTCCCCATAGACGCCGTAGAAGGTCTCGCCGCGCTCAGCCATCGCGCTTAGCTTATCGCCGGGCTCGAATCGGGGCCCATATTTCGCCGCCAGCGCCTTGGCCCGGGCGACGAAGGCCTTGCTCCCCATGCCGTCGATGAATGAGATCGCCCCTCCGGTATAGGGCGCGTAGCCGAAGCCGAGGATCGAACCGACGTCGGCCTCCCGTGGATCGGTGACGATGCCCTCGAACAGGCACCGCGCGGCCTCGTTCGCCACAGCGAACAGGTAGCGGTCCTTTAGATCCTTGACGCTGATTGTGTCGGGGTCGAGCCGTTTGCCGACGATCGGCGCTAGCCCCGGCCACAGGCTCTTCGTTCCGTTCGCGGGGTAGTCGTAGAAGCCCTTGCCGTTCTTGCGGCCGAGGCGACCGTGCCCGACGACCATCGCTTCGATGAGCTTCTCCTGCGCCGGATCCACGGCGTTGGCGCCGAGATCCTTCTTGGCTGCCTGAAGGATTTTCCACGACAGGTCGATGCCGACTTCGTCATTGAGCGCCAGCGGCCCGACTGGCATGCCGGCCATCTTGGCGGCGTTCTCGATCATCGGCGCCGGCACGCCTTGCATCACCATCGCGTGGGCTTCGACCATGTAGGCGCCGACGCAACGATTGACGTAAAAGCCGCGACAATCATTGACTACGATCGGCGTCTTCTTGATAGCGCGGACATAGTCCATCGCCGTCGCCAGCGCCTTCGCGCCGGTCTTTTCTCCCATGATGATCTCGGTCAGCATCATCTTCTCGACAGGGGAGAAGAAATGCACGCCGATGAAATGCTCGGGGTTTAGCGATGTTGCGGCGAGGGAAGAGATCGGCAGCGTCGAGGTGTTGCTGGCGAAGACGACGTCCGGTCCGACGACGGCCTGCGCCTTCCTGGTCGCCTCCGCCTTGACCGCGCGATCCTCGAACACCGCTTCGATGATGAGATCGCAGCCCTTGAGCTCAGCGTAGTCGGCGGTCGCTTTGATGCGCGCCAGCAGCGCGTCCTTGTCGGCGGTCTTGGCGCGCCCCTTGGCGATCTGCGAACTGACGATCTTGTCGGAATAGGCTTTGCCCTTGTCTGCGGCTTCCTGGTCGCGGTCGATGAGCACCACCTCCAGTCCGGCGCTGGCCGAGACATGGGCGATGCCCGCGCCCATCAGGCCCGCGCCGAGCACGCCGATCTTGCGCAAGTTCGTCGGCGGGACGCTTGCCGGGCGGCGAGCGCCCTTGTTGAGCTCGCCCATCGACAGGAACAGCGAGCGGATCATCGCCGCGGCTTCCTTGCTGAGGAGGATGTTGGCGAAATGCTTGCTCTCGACCGCCAGGGCAAGATCCATCGGCAATTGAAGGCCCTCGAACACCGAGGTTAGGATGGCTTTTGCCGCGGGGTAGTTGTCGTAGGTTTCGCGGCGATAAATGGCGTTGGCCGGTGGCCAGATCATCATCCCCTGCGGCGAGAAGACCTTGCCCGACGGCAGTTTGAACTTCGGGTCGTCCCACGGCGCCTTGGCGCTCGGGTTAGCCTTCACCCAGGCCTTGGCGAGCGCGACGGTCTGATCGGCAGGCGCGACCTCTTGCACGAGACCCATTTTTTTCGCCGCGGCCGGGCGGATCTGATCGCCTTTGAGCAGCATCTGCAGCGCCTCCGGGGTCGGCATCAGGCGTGCGACGCGCTGGGTGCCGCCGCCGCCCGGGAAGAGCCCAACCTTGATTTCGGGCAGGCCGACGCGGGTCTTTTCGTCGTCGGAAAGGATGCGGTAGTGGCAGGCGAGCGCCAGCTCGAAGCCGCCGCCCATGCATACGCCGTTGATTGCGGCTGCGACCGGTTTGCCGCAGGTCTCGAGCCGCCGGTAGATCAGGTTCAGCTGCTTCGTCGTTTCGACGAAAGCGCGCATCGCGGCGTCCTTGCCCTCGGCCTTGACGCGGCGCGCGAACTCGTCGCCGGCCGTCTTGAGGAATGTGAGATCCGCGCCGCCAACGCCCTTGCCGAACGACACGACCGCGCCCTTGATCGAAGCGTCAGTCGCGATCTTGTCAACGATCTGGCTCATCTCGGCCATCACTTCGGGGGTAATGACGTTCATCGAGCGTCCCGGCATGTCCCAGGTGATGAGGGCAACGCCATTGGCGTCCGTGTCAAAACGGAAATTGACGAGGTTCATGGTCGAAGTTCTCCGCTGACAGTCAGACGCGTTCGATGATCGTGGCTGTGCCCATGCCGCCGCCAATGCAAAGCGTGATGAGCGCAGTCGATTTGCCGGTGCGCTCGAGCTCGTCCAGCGCGGTGCCAAGGATCATCGCTCCCGTCGCGCCAAGCGGGTGGCCCATCGCGATTGCGCCGCCGTTGACGTTGACCTTCTTGGGGTCCACTTCGAACGCCTGGAGGAAGCGCAGCACGACCGCGGCGAAGGCCTCGTTGACTTCGAAGACGTCGATGTCGTCGATCGCCATCCCTGAGCGTGCGAGCACCTTCTTCGTGACGTCGATTGGGCCGGTCAGCATGATCGCGGGCTCCGAGCCGATGTTGGCGAAAGCGCGGACTTTCGCGCGAGGCTTAAGGCCGGCCTTCTCGCCGGCTTCCCGCGAACCCAAGAGTACCGCCGCCGCCCCGTCGACGATGCCCGACGAATTGCCGGCGTGATGGACATGGATGATGCGCTCGACTTCCGGATAGGCCTGAATCGCCACCGCGTCGAAGCCGCCCTGCTCGCCGGGAATCACGAACGAAGGCTTCAGAGACGCCAGCGACTGCATGTCGGTGTTCGGCCGCATGTGCTCGTCGTGGTCGAGCAGCGAGAGGCCGTTGGCGTCGAGGACGGGCGCGATCGATCGCTTGAACCGGCCCTCCTTCCACGCCGCCGCCGCCCGCTTCTGCGATTTCGACCGCGTAAGCGTCGACGTCGTCGCGCGAGAAGCCGTACTTGGTCGCGATCAGGTCCGCCGAGACGCCCTGCGGCATGAAATAGGCGGGAATTGCGAGGGAGGGATCGGCCGGCCACGCGCCGCCGGACGCTCCAATGCCGACCCGGCTCATTGACTCGACGCCGCCGCCGATTGTCATGTCGTGCTGGCCGCCCATCACCTGCGAGGCGGCGAAGTTGATCGAATTCGAGGCCGGAGGCGCAGAACCGGTTGATCTGCACGCCTGGCACCGTTTGGCCAAAACCAGCGGCTAGCGCGCCCATCCGCGCGACGTCGCCGCCCGCTTCGCCGACCGGATCGACGCAGCCCATAACGACGTCATCGACGTCGAGCGGGTCGAGGTTGTTGCGGTCCTTGATTGCCTTCAGCGCCGTCGCCGCGAGGTGAAGAGTGGACGCAGTATGAAGCGAGCCGTCCGGCTTGCCGCGCCCGCGCGGCGTCCGCACATGATCATAAATGAAGGCGTCGACCATTGGGTTCTCCATGCCGCGAAAGCCGCGCGGCTCTCAAGCTTCGCGATCCGGGTGCTGGTGATTTTGGACTGCGGCGATCTTCTTCCGCGCGAGCCATTGCTCAGTGAGCGTCTCCGGAGCGCCCAGGGAGCGCGCAAGCCAGCGCACTTTCGATTCGACGCCGAGCTGCGTCGCGGGCTCCGCTGCGTTCGGATCGTCGAGACTGCCTAGCGTCACGCTGATGCGGTCGGCGCTGAGGCCTCGATAAGTCAAAGGCGTTCCGCATTGCGCGCAGAAGCCTCGCTCCGCAATGTCCGAACTCTGAAAAGTCGAAATTGCGCCGCTGGTGACGACGAATTCCGCCATCCGCACGCCGCCGAAGGCCATGAACGGTCCTCCGCTCGCCTTTTGGCACATTCGGCAATGGCAGATGCTGACACCGGTCGGCTCGGCCGTGAGCCGGTAGCGTACCGCGCCGCACTGGCACCCTCCAGCCAAGGCAGCAACATCGATCGCCATCGCCCTTAGCCTCCCTCAAACACGTTCTCAGAACGCTTCCGCCGGCAATGCCATCAGCGTCGAAGCGCCGGTGCTGAGTCTCGCCAGATGCGCCGCCGTTTCCGGCAGCATACGCTCGCTGAAGAACTTGGCGAGGATCAGTTTGGCGTCAAGGGCCGAATTGCTTTCGCCTTTCGCCTGGCGAGCCAAAACCGCTTTGACCACGCGCGCCCACATATAGCCGAGTGCGGTCAATCCGAAGAGATGCATATAGTCGGTCGACGCCGCGCCGGCGTTGTTGGGATCGGCGACGCCATTGCGCGACAGCCACAGGCTCGCCTGCTGCAGATGACCCAAGGCCGCCTGCAGGCCGCCGAGATAGGGAGCGAGCGCGGCGTCGCTCTTTTCCGCCGCCAGGAACTGCGAAACTTCGCTGAGGAAAGCCATGAGCGCGCGGCTGCCATCCTTCGGCAGCTTGCGGGCGACAAGGTCGAGCGCCTGCACGCCGTTCGCGCCCTCGTAGATCATGGCGATGCGGGCGTCGCGCACGAACTGCTCCATGCCCCATTCGGCGATGTAGCCGTGGCCGCCCAACACCTGCTGCGCGTTGACCGCATTGGCGAAGCCATAGTCGGTGAAGACGCCCTTGAGCACCGGCGTCATCAGACCGAGCCGGTCGTCGGCCGCCTGCCTCGCCTTGTCGTCCGGGGCGTGGCGGGCTTCGTCCTGGGTGAGGGCGATCCAGACCAGAAGGGCGCGCGCCCCTTCATTGAACGCGCGCACTTCGAGCAGCATCCGGCGGACATCGGGATGGACCAGGAGCAGGTCGGCGGGCTTCTCCGATTCGACGGGACCCTTGAGCGAGCGGCCCTGCCGGCGCTCCTTGGCGTAGGCCGCAGCGTTCTGATACGCGACCTCGGAGACGCCGAGACCCTGCACCGCGACCCCGAGCCGGGCGCCGTTCATCATCACGAACATCGCCGGAAGGCCGCGATGCTGCTCGCCGACCAGCCAGCTCTTGGCGGCGTCGAAGTTGAGCACCGCCGTCGCGTTGCCGTGAATGCCCATTTTGTGCTCGATCGAACCGCATATGACGCCGTTGCGCTTGCCGACGCCGCCATTCGGGTCGGGCAAGAATTTCGGCACGAGGAACAGCGAGATGCCCTTTACGCCCGTGGGCGCGCCCTCGATTCGCGCCAGCACAAGATGGACGATGTTGTCGGCGAGGTCGTGCTCGCCGGCGGAGATGAAGATCTTCTGGCCTGTGATGGCGTAAGAGCCATCGGCCTGAGGCGCCGCGCGGGTCTTGATGAGGCCGAGATCGGTGCCGCAATGGGGCTCCGTCAGGCACATCGTGCCTGTCCACTCGCCCGTGGTCATCTTCGGCAGGTATCGCGACTTGAGATCTTCGCTCCCATGGACTCTGAGGGCGGCCACCGCGCCATTCGTTAGCCCCGGGTACATCCAGAATGCGACGTTGGCGGAATTGCCGTATTCGCTTAGCAGAACCGACAGAAACGCCGGCAGCCCCTGGCCGCCGTAGGCCGGATCGCCCGCCAGCCCCACCCATCCGCCCTCGACCAGCGCCTTGTAGGCCTGTTTAAAGCCCTTGGGAGTGGTCACGCTTCCGTCGTCGTGGCGTTTGCAGCCTTCTGCGTCGCCCACGCGGTTGAGGGGCTGTAGGACCTCCTCGACGAATTTGGCGCCCTCGCCAAGGACAGCCTCGACAACGTCGATCGGCGCCTCCGAGAAGCCAGGAAGGTTGGCGTAATTCGCGTAGTTAAACACGTCGTTCAATAGAAAGACCGTGTCGTTTACCGGCGCCTTGTATGTCGGCATCGCACGCTCCGAAGGACAAGCAAAAAAGCCGCTCAAAGCGGCGGCGGCGTCAGCGCCGCGATAAGGTTCATATATGAACTATCTTGGCGCGTGCTGCAAGCGAAATCGTAAGCTTGCTGAGTTCAGTTGGGCCGCCGCGGTACGATGGCAATCGGATTGAAGGTGTAGACCGGTTCGCCCCGTTGATTGAAGGCCGTCCATTTGACGCGAGCAATGCCTTGCGGCTTCGACCGCGAGGGCGTGAGTTCGACGACCTCGCCTTCGAGATGGATCACATCGTCCGGGCGCACCGGGGCGAGCCATCGTAACTCATCCACGCCCAGCCCGAGAAGCGGGTGGGGCCCGAACGGGCGGGTTTCAACGGCGAGGCGCATCGCCATAGCCGCCGTGTGCCAGCCCGATGCGGCGAGGCCTTCGAAAACCGAGCGTTGGGCGGCGGCCTCGTCGAGATGATAGGGCTGGGGGTCATATTCGGACGCGAACCGCTTGATCTCTTCGCGGCTCACGCGCTTCTCGGGGCTCTTGAAACGCATGCCGAGAAAAAGGTCATCGAACCACTCGACCATCGCCCCGCTTCCTGATGGCGCGGATGTGGAACCCCAATCCGAGCGCGACGGGTTCGTACATCGCGTTGGAGCGCCCGGCAATCCGATTCCTACGATACTCCGATCACCACGGTTTAATAGCCGTCGTTGTCGAGAGCTGCGCGACTTGCGGCGGATCTCGACGGAGCGGCGCCAGTTTTCTCGGGCGCGTCTCTGAGCTACTGTCAGGACAGGGTGGACGGTCACTGCCGCATGGTTCCTCCAGATAGAGTGACGAGGACGAGTCGAATAGCCCTCAAGTGGGCACTCTCGACGTTCCTGTCGGCGATGACGGTCGGCGCTTCCGCATTCGCGTCTTCGCCGACCTTGACCGAAGTGAGGATGCGCGGGCAGTTGGTCTGCGGCGTGAACGAGGGATTGCCGGGGTTCTCGTTTGTCGACCAGCGGGGGATCTGGACAGGTTTCGACGTCGATTTCTGCCGCGCTATCGCCGCCGCCATCTTTGGCGATCCGAACAAGGTCAAGCTCGTTCCGCTTTCGGCCGACGCCCGGTTTCAGGCCTTGAGAGACCACAAGATCGACGTCTTGTCGCGTAACTCGACCTGGACCATGGGGCGTGAAGCCGATTTCGGCCTGACTTTTGTGGGTATCACTTACTATGACGGGCAGGGATTCATGGCTCCCCGCGCCATGCGGATCAATTCGGCGCTGGAGCTTGACGGCGCGAAAGTGTGCGTCCAGGGCGGCACCACCACGATCGACAATCTCGCCGATTTCTTCACGAGCAACGGCATGACCCTCCAGGAGGTCGTCGCCTCGTCAACGGACCAGGCGATCAAATATTATGACGCCGGTCAATGCTCAGTCCTGACCAGCGACCTTTCCCAGCTCTATGCGCTGCGTCTACGCCTCGCCAATCCGAGGGATCACGTCATTCTCCCGGACGTGATCTCAAAGGAGCCCTTGGGCCCGGTCGTGCGTGACAGCGACCTGCGATGGATCAGTGTCGTGAAGTGGACCTATTTCGCCATGGTCAATGCCGAGGAGCTCGGGGTGAGTTCAAAGACTATCAGTCAGGCGCTGAAATCGCAGAGGCCCGAGGTGATGCGCCTGGTTGGCACCAGCGGGGACTTCGGCGAGCAGATCGGGCTAAGCAACGATTGGGCGGCAAATATAGTCCGATATGTCGGAAACTATGGCGAAGTCTTCGAGCGCAACCTGGGCTCGAGGACCCAGCTCGCCATACCGCGCGGACTCAACCAGTTGTGGAACTCCGGCGGCATCCAATACGCCCCGCCAATTCGATAGCAGATGCCGAAGGCAGACCATCCCTTACGGCGTCCTCACAACATTTTATTCGCGTACATAGTCGCCGTCGCGACGCCCATAACTGCGCTCGCAGACCCGCTTCATCGAGGCAGCCGTACTGGAATAGGCCTCCTGCCAATCGACGCTCCAATAGCGCAGTTCCTCGAGGGGGATCGGTTCGCCCGTGACAGCGCACCGAACGAAGGCCCCCGGCCGAACGATGCGATATTCGCCGTCCACATATTCAATTTTCGCTTCGCCTGCGTCGATCGGACGCCGTTCAAATCTGTTCATCATGGGTTCCCTCGAAACGTTCTATGCCACGATCGCCATGTCGGGGGAACCGGATTGTTGCCGGCGAGGCCCGGCGCTCTGGACAAGAAATGGCCTCTCTGATAAAGGCCGCGCAATTCCACGGCGTTTGCTTCCGGTGAGTGAGCGCCGTTGCGGATAGCGCCAATCTTCACTTCTTATGAGGCTCAGCCTCGACACACAGGATTACCCGTGCAGGTACTCGTTCGCGACAACAACGTCGATCAGGCCCTCAAAGCGCTGAAGAAGAAAATGCAGCGTGAGGGTATTTTCCGAGAAATGAAGCTCCGTGGACATTACGAGAAGCCGTCCGAAAAGAGGGCGCGCGAGAAGGCGGAGGCGGTTCGCCGCGCGCGCAAGCTCGCCCGGAAGAAATTGCAGCGGGAGGGCCTGCTTCCTATGAAGCCTAAGCCTGTCCCTGGGGCGCCGAGGTCCGCCGGCTGATTCTCGCCCCTCTCGTGGCGGCGACGTTGCTTGGGGGCTAGCGCGCCTGACGGCGGGGATTGGATATGGCGTCGCCCATTGTCTATCGAGCCATATGCGCCCTTTTGACCTCCGCGCTGGCCGCGGAGTTATGTGCTCGAAGATGGAAAGATCGATGCTGAAAGGCGGATGGGCGTCGGCGGGGTTGGCGGCGACCGCGCTCATGCTTGCCGCATGCAGCGAAACAATCGGCGGCTTCAATCCGACAACCCATGTCGCCGAGGTCGATGCCGGCGCAGCGGCTCAGGCGTCAAACGCCGGAAATATCGCATCGCTCACCGAAGTCATTGAGCGCAACCCGCGTGACCCCGCCGCTTACAACACCCGCGGCGTGGTCTACGCCAAGCTCGGCCAATATTCGAATGCGATCGAGGATTTCAGCCATACGATCGAGCTCGACCCGAATTTCTCCGGCGCGTACACCAATCGGGCGCTCGCCTATCGTCAGACCAGGAAGGACGATCTGGCGATGCAAGACTTCAATCAGGCTATTACCGTCAATCCGAACGACGCGGCGGCCTATCTCGGCCGGGGCAATCTTGAGCGATCTCACGGCGATTATACGGCCGCGCTCAACGATCTCAACCAGGCGATCCGGCTTAACCCCGAGGGCGCGCAGGCCTATCACGCGCGCGGGCTGATCTATCAGCGCCAGGGCGACAACGTCCAGGCGATCACCGATTTCAACAATGCGATCGATCGCGACCCCTTCGCGGGCGAGCCATACCAGGCCCGCGGCCAGAGCCTGATGGCCACCGGCAAATACGATGCGGCGATCGAGGACTTCAACGCCGCGCTCAACGTCAACGCCAACAACTCGGAGGCTTGGGCAGGTCTCGGATTTTGCTACGAAAAACTGAACAACCACGCGAAAGCTGTCGAGTTGTACCAGCGCGCTGTGCAGGTCAACCCGAACAACAGTCAAGCTCGCGCCGGGTTGCAGCGCTTGAGCTGAGATGAGCGAATCTCCCCGCGCCGGATAGTTTGTCGATAGCGCCTTGCGTTCGAATGGCGTCGGCTCGGCACGTTTTCATCGGCGGCGATCCATTTGGATTTTCTTCGCTTTGTGGCCGCTTCAGGCCGAAAGGCCCGCTTAAGCGGGTTGGATTGTCTTGGATTTGCTTGGATTCTCTCGTCCGAATTGAGACTTTTCAATGGGTTGCAGCGGCATTGAAGCGGAGAACGATTTTTCCCGCGGCTTTGTTGTCGCGCTGAGAGGCGGCGGACGCGGGGACGCGCGGTCTCGTGGAAGGGCAGGGTTGTTCATTGAGGCAGTCTAATCTCAATTCTGATTTTCTGCAATAGTTTTGTCGACCGAATCGCGGTTCCTTTCGGCTGCGTCAAACCAAGAGCAAGGGCTGTGACAAGAACGTCGCGGCCTGCCGTCAAGGTCAGGATTGCAGGGGCGGCGTCTCGGCCTCGGTCTTCAGAAAATCCTCGAGCCAGTGGATATTATACTGGCCGTTCTGCACGTCCGAGTTTCGAACCAGCGTGCGAAAGAGAGGCAGCGTCGTTTCGATCCCATCGACGATGAATTCGTCGAGGGCGCGACGAAGTCGCATGAGTGCTTCGGTTCGGGTTCGTCCGTGGACGATCAGCTTGCCCACCAACGAATCGTAATAGGGCGGAATCACATACCCTTGGTAGGCCGCCGAATCGACTCGAATGCCGAGACCGCCAGGGGGATGAAAGTAAGCGATTCGACCCGGCGAGGGGCGGAACGTGGTTGGATGCTCAGCGTTGATCCGGCATTCGATCGCAGCCCCAAGGAATCGAACGTCGTCTTGCGTAATCGAAAGGGGCGAGCCGGCAGCGATCTTGATCTGCTCATTGATAATGTCGATCCCGGTGATCATTTCAGTGACCGGATGCTCGACCTGCACGCGCGTATTCATTTCGATGAAGAAGAACTTTCCGTCCTCATAGAGGAACTCGATCGTGCCCGCGCCGACGTAGCCCAGTTCGGCCATGGCCTTGGCCACGACCCCACCCACGCTCTCGCGCTGCTCAGGGTTCAGGGCAGGGGATGGACCTTCCTCCCAGACCTTCTGATGGCGTCGCTGAATGGAGCAGTCGCGCTCGCCGAGGTGAATGGCATGGCCCTGGGTGTCGCCGAGCACCTGGACCTCGATGTGGCGCGGCCTGGCGAGATATTTCTCGAGATAGACGGCGTCGTCGCCGAAGGCGGTCTTGGCCTCGATCCTGGCGGAAGCGATCGCGTCGGCTAGCTCATCGGGGCTACGCGCGACTTTCATTCCGCGGCCGCCGCCGCCGGCCGCAGCCTTGACGATGACCGGGTAGCCGATATCGGCTGCGATCTGACGCGCATCGCTTTCGTCCCGCACGTCGCCGTCGGAACCCGGAACACATGGAATTCCGAGACGCGCGGCGGTGCGCTTAGCCTCGATCTTGTCCCCCATCGTCCGAATGTGTTCCGGCTTCGGACCGATGAATGTGATTTCGTGCTCTTCAAGAATCTCGGCGAAACGGGCATTTTCGGCCAAGAAACCATAGCCGGGATGAACAGCGTCGGCGCCGGTGATCTCGCACGCAGCGACAATGGCGGGGATATTGAGATAGCTGTCGCGCGCGGGCGGCGGCCCGATGCATACGCTCTCGTCGGCGAGCTTGACGTGCATCGCGTCTCTGTCGGCGGTCGAATACACTGCGACGGTGGCGATGCCGAGTTCCTTGGCGGCGCGCATCACTCGCAGGGCGATCTCGCCCCGATTGGCGATCAGGATTTTATCGAACATCGAGGCGAGTTCCTCGTTCGCCTACAACGCGCGCCGCGTAACCCCGCCTCATTCGATGATCATCAAGGGCTGGTCGTACTCGACCGGCGCGCCGTCAACGACCAGAATGCTGACGACTTTGCCCGCCCGCGGGGCAACTATGTCATTGAAGGTCTTCATGGCTTCAATGAGCAGGAGCTTGTCTCCGATCTTCACTCCCGATCCAATCTCCACGAACGGCTTGGCCTCGGGACTCGGCCGCAAATAGGCGGTGCCGACCATCGGCGATTTCACCGCGTCGGTGAGATCCACAGTTGACGGCTGCGCAACCGGCGGAGGGGCCGGTCCCTGGTGAGGAGCGCGGATAACAGGCGCAGCTTCATGGGCCGCCATGGTCGCCTGAGCCGATGGCGATCGCTGGCGCGCCAGGCGAACCCGCAGATCTCCCTGGCTGATTTCGACCTCGTTGAGATCGTATTGCTCCACGATCTTCGCGAGCCGGTCGATGGCGACCGCGTCAACAAGGTTCTGCGCTGACCCGTCGGATGGCGCGCCGGACGGCTTCTTCATTTCGTTTCGCTCGCGCAGGGAAGGGGGGCGTGTTCGTCAACAATTGGAACTTCGTATATCGCGCCAACCTTGGCAAAGAAAGTCCTGCGGTGCGCCGCCGTTCACGCTCGGCGCGCCCACACGCTGACGTCATGAAAGGCGACGCCGCCATGCGGAGCCACGCTGTCGTCGCCGACGAGCGTGTTGATTCCCCACCCGTCGATGAAAGCCGAGGGCGGCCAAACACCTTCGCTGACCAGGATTCCCGGGTTCACGCCTTCAAAAATCCGCACATGCAATCGCGTTCTTCCGCGCTCATTGCCGAGTTGCACGAGGTCGCCTTGCGCGAGCCCGAGCCGAGTCGCATCGGACGGGTTCATGAGCACTTCTGGTCGCTGCTCGCGTGAACGCGAGCTTGGGGTCTCGGTGAAGCTCGAATTCAGAAAATTTCGGGCGGGCGAGGTCGCGAGTTTGAACGGGCGATCCTCATCTGTATCCTCGTTGATCGGCCAGTGGTCTGGCAGACTCGGCATTTCGCGCCAGCGGCCGCGCATCCCGTCATTGGCGACCGGCGCGTCCGTCCAATCCGCCTTGAACCGAAACTTTCCATCCTGATGGCCAAAGCCGTTCAGGAAGTGCGCCTCCTCGAAAGACGGCTGGAGGTCGAGCCAGCGCTCCGATTCGAGCGTCGCGAGATCGCCGTAGCCGGATTCACGCAGGGTCCAATCAATGATCTCCCGGGGCGACATCGAAAATGCCGGATGAGAGGCGCCGACCCGCTGAGCGAGACTGGCGATCACTTCGTGATTCGAGCGGCAGCCCTCCGGCGGCTCGATCACCTTCGGCGCGAACTGCAAGTGCTGGTGACCTCCGGCGGTATAAAGGTCCTCATGTTCGAGGAACATGGTCGCCGGCAGGACGATATCGGCATAGCGCGCGGTGTCGGTCATGAATTGCTCGTGAACGCATGTAAACAGGTCGTCGCGCGAAAATCCGCGCCGGACCTTCTCCTGGTGCGGCGCTACCGCCAGTGGGTTGGTGTTTTGAATTAACATGGCTCGCACCGGCGCGCCCCCTTTCAGCGCCTCCGCGTCGCCAGTAAGTATCGATCCGATGCGCGACTGGTCCAGTCGGCGTACGCTGGGGTCACGGACGTCCAGACCCTCGATCATCGTCTTTCGAAGCTTGTAGACGCCGCTACCGCTGTGGAAGGCGCCGCCCCCTTCGTGCGCCCAAGCTCCGGTGACGGCGGGAATGCAAAGGGCCGCGTGCATGTTCGCCGCGCCATTGCGCTGACGCGAGAAGCCATAGCCCAGGCGAAAGAAGGTTCGTTTCGTCCCCCCGACCAGCGCGGCGAATTCCTCGATTTTGGCGGCGCTGACGCCGGTGATGGCGCTCGCCCAGTCGGGTCCGCGGCTCCGTACGTGCGCCTCGAGCTCGTGTGGCGCGTCGGTATATCGCTCGAGGTAGTCCCAGTCCGCGGCGCCGGCGCGAAACAAAACGTGCATCACCGCGCAGGCCAATGCGCCGTCCGTCCCTGGCCGGACGCACAATGCGAGATCGGCCTGGCGCATCGTTTCCGTTTCATAAATGTCGATCGCGACAATCTTGGCGCCGCGTTCCTTGCGCGCGCGAATTGCGTGGGTCATCACGTTGACTTGCGTGGCGACAGCGTTGGTGCCCCAGATGACGACGCAATCCGACTTCGCCATCTCCCGCGGATCGACGCCCATCAGCCGGCCCGTCCCGGCGACATATCCCGGCCAGGCGATCCCAACGCAGATGGTCCCGTGGAAGCGGGAATAGCGTTTCGCGTGCGTGAGGCGTTCGATTCCGTCGCGCATCACGAGGCCCATCGTGCCGGCGTAGAAGTACGGCCACACGCCTTCGGGCCCGATCTCGCGCTCGACCGCCAGGAAATTCTCAGCGACGCGGTCTAGCGCCTCATCCCAACCGATCGGCGCAAATTGGCCGCTTCCCTTGGGGCCGGTACGGCGCAAGGGCTCGGTAAGCCGATCCGGATGATGAATCCGCTCCCAATAGCGGGCGACTTTCGCGCAGATTACACCGGATGTATATGTCTGATCGCGAGCGCCGTAGATGCGGCCAATCCGCTTTCCCCCGATCACCTCGACATCGAGAGCGCATACCGAAGGGCAGTCGTGCGGGCAGACCGAGGGACGTCGGGTGACTTCGGTAACCGCGTTCATCGGATCTCCAGGCGCGCCGCATCATCCGATAAAGCCCCCGCCACTGGCAATATCGTCGCGTCCCTTGATCTTGCATCCGGATACAACTATAAGTTGCATTAAGCAACATTCGCAAGACGGCCAATGGCGATCCGCTTCTACGTCGCAGTTTTCATCGCGGGGCTGATTTTGCCGGTCACGACGTGGGGCCGGAGCGGAACCCAGGTCGAGATCCACTATGCTCCGCGAGAAAATCTTGAGAGCGTCGACGCCGCAGGAGATCGGCCGGGCCGAACTGTCTATCGACATGGCGGCTTATGTCCTCTCCGACCCGCGAATCATCGAGGCGTTGATCGACGCGGCGGAACGCGACGTCGTCATCCGCCTCTATCTCGACAAGTCCGAATTCGTCGAGCACGGAGCCATTCGAGGCGGTCTGGTTGAAGCGTTGCTGGCCCACCCGAATGTCGCCGCGCGGGTCAAGGGCGCGGGTGTCTTGATGCATTTGAAAGCCTACGCCGTCGACGGGGAGGTGTTGCGCACGGGATCGGGCAACTTCTCCCGCTCGGGGCTCGCCAACCAGGACAACGATCTCATCCTGATTACCGATCAAGCGGTGGTCGATGCGTTCGAGGCCAATTTCGAGCACATATGGGCGCGCGCGCAAAATATCGCAGCCCTCGACCCACCCCGGTGAGGAGTGGCGATAACACGGTTCCTCTGATTCCGCAGAAAACTTCGCCGAACCCTAGCGCGAATCGGCTCGCGCCTGCGGCAGACCCAAGGGCGTGTAGCGCTCATAACGCTGCTTGAACGCGTCGGCGTCGAGAATGCCTAAGGTCGCCAGCCGCCGTGACGTCGCATCACTCTGTTCGGCCAGGATCGAGGTCACCTGCCAGCGCCAGGTGGACGGATCGTCCATGCCCGGCCCTGTGGCCAATTCGGTCACTCCCGCGGCATAGCTAGCGCCGCCTCCAATTGCGATGAGAGGAAGAATGAACGACTTCCGCATCGTCTCCTCCGCAATTTTCGCCTGAGTATTCGCCGCCGAAGACTGACGCATCTCCCACGCGGCCGGCGCTATTAGTGAAGTGTTAACCATAGATTTGTGGCCCGGCTAAGGCGTTTCGCTCTTCGAGGCCATTTCGCGCAAAGCGTCGCTCGCCATGGCGCGGGTCACTCGCCGACCTAGCGTCAAGGCTTCATCGTCGAGCATGGCGACAATCTGCCGCGCGGCTCCAAGCGAGCGTTCGATTCTCAGCGCAATGTAGGCGACCACCTGGGGCTCGACCTGTAGCTGACGATCGCTGAACAACTTGAAGAGAACCGCCTCGGTCAATTCGATATCCGGCGCGGCGAGGCGCACCACCGGCGCCAACCGGAGGCGCGACAACAGGTCGGGAGTGTTGAGTCCCCAGGCGTCCGGCGCTGCGCGGCAGGTCAGCAGCAGCCACACCTCGTTCTGGAGTGCGGTGTTCATGAGGTGAAAGAACAGCGCCTCCGATTGTGCGGCGCGGTCCGCATCCTCGAACAGCACGGCATGCGCGCGTTCGCAGACCCCGACGCTCTCCTCGTTCAGCGCCTCTCCGCGCAGAGTGACGGCGCCCGAGGCGCGGGCCCAGATCGCTCCGAGATGGCTTTTCCCCGCCCCTTCCGGCCCCACGAGGGTTAACATCCGTCCCGCCCAGTTCGGCCAAAGCCCAATCGCGTTCAAGGCCTCGCGGTTGGACGGCGCGGACAGAAAATCTTCGCGCGCGAAGCTTGGCGAATGCGGCCAGTGAAACGTCAGTTGGCGAGGCGGAGAAATCATCAGCTCTCCGGTTCCGAGCGGCCTCGATAAAGCGCGCTCGTCAGGTAGAGCGCGATCAGATGACGGGCGACAACGCCGATCGCCGCAGCTGTCGGAACAGCGATCAGGAGGCCGAGAAATCCGAACAATTGCCCGAAAGCCAGCAGCGCGAACATGATCCAGACCGGGTGGAGTCCGACCAATTCGCCGACAAGCTTGGGCGACAGCACGTATCCCTCGAGAAATTGGCCGAACCCGACGACGGCGAGGGCCAGGAAGAACAGTTTCAGACTTGGCCAGCCCTGAACAAGCGCGACCCCGAGCGAAAGGACCAGCGCGGTCAGCGATCCAACATAGGGAACGAAGCTCAATAAGCCACCGAGCACGCCGATCAGGAAGCCAAAATCGAGGCCGATCAGCGTCAATCCGACGCCGTACCAGAGGCCCAGGAACAGGCAGACGATCGACTGGCCTCTAATGAAACCGGCCAAGGCGTGATTTATCTCCCGGGCGATTTTTCTCAGACTGTCGCGGTAGTCGAGCGGGAGCCAGCTGTCGATTTCTGCAGATCAAGCGATGCCAGTCGATCAGAATATAAAAGGCGACGACGGGAGTGACGATCAGGAGCGATAGGAAACTGAAGACCGCCGCGCCGCCCGACACGAGCGACTTGAGGGCATTGAGAAGCCACTGTGCGCCCTTGGGCGACGAAATCGCTGATAGAGCTATGAATTTGTGCGCGCGACAGCGGCTGACTGAGGCCCAGGGCGTGCAGCCAGCCGCCGCCGTATTTCGCAATGAGGACGTTGCCTTCGTCCACTGCCAGCGCCTGCAGGCGCACGGCGTAGTCCGGCAGACGTTGAGAAAAGGCTACGAATTGATCGCTCAAAATCGGGGCGACGAGAACGAGGACAATCACCACGCCCAAGGCGAAAGCGATCAAAATAAGCAGCGACGCGCCGAGGCGGTTCAGTCCCAAACTCTGCAGCTTGAGCACGACCGGATCGAGAAGGTAGCCCAGCACGATGCCGGCCGCGAAGGGCGTTATCGTCGACCCAAGCAAATACACGACGTAGAGGATGGCGGCGACCGCGGCGGCCCAGAAAAGAACTTGGCGCTCCAGGCTCACTGTGCCCGCCTCATGGGATTTCACCAGAGTCCGTCGGCGGGCTGCAGCAGATCCCATTTGCCGCCCCACGGATCGAGGAAAACTGCGACCAGCCCATACGGTTCGCGGCGGGGCGTTTCAAGGAATCTGACGCCGCGAGCGCGCATCGTTTCGTAATCGGCAGAGAAGTCCGCGGTGTGAAGGAAATAGCCGACCCGTCCCCCGGTCTGGTCGCCCAGGCGAGCCCTCTGGCGTTCATCGGTTGGAACCGCAAGTACGAGCGCCGCCCCGGCGCGTTGCAATGGGGCGACCACGATCCAGCGTTTGTCGGCGCCGAGCGCCGTGTCTTCGAGAACTGCGAAGCCGAGGCAGTCACGGAAGAAAGCGAGGCCCTCATCATAGCTAGGAACAAGAACGGTGACGGCGGCGAGACGCTGGAACATGAGTTGCTCCCTAACGGCTCATGTGATTCAGCCACTGGGCGATATAGACGCCGCCCGAGGCCACGGTTGTCCCGGCGACCGCCCATTCCAGGTAGGTCTGCGCGGGCTGCGGATCGAGGCCATAGGCGCGAACCCCAAGCGCGAAGCCGGCCAGCGCGATCTGGGCGACCGTATTGAGCTTGGACACCAACACGGGGCGAATCTCGACCGGCTTGTCGAGCAGCCAGGAAACCAGAACAGCGAAGAGAATCATGACGTCCCGCGAGACGACCGTGACGGCGATCCAGGCCGGCAGACCGGCATAGATGGCGAGCGAAACATAAATCGAGATCAGCAGCGCCTTGTCGGCGAGGGGATCAAGATAGGCGCCCAATTCGGTGCGCAGATCGAAGTTCTTGGCGATAAAGCCGTCGATCGCGTCGGACACGCCGGCAAGGATGAAAATCAGAAACGCCGGAAGAAATCGCTGCGAAATAATCATCATTACGGCCAAAGGCGTCATCAGCAGTCGCGCCACCGTGACCAGATTCGGTAAATTTTTGAGAACCTGGCCGATGTCCATGAAGTGACGCCCCTGGCGTCGCCGCCCAAGCAATCCCCTCCCAGGACGTCGCCACTCACGCAGATGACGGGGCAAGGGCTAACACGAATTGCCCGGAGTTGGGAAACCACGTCCGACTCCCTGGCCCTTGCGCGTTTCCCGGCGCGCAATTACGCCGGTCGCGCCCGAACGCCTCTGGAGCCGCGATGTCCGAAAACAACAAGCCTCTCACTTATGCCGAATCGGGAGTTGACATCGATACCGGCAACCGGATTGTGGATCGGATACGGCCGATGGCTCGCGCCACGCGCCGTCCAGGGGCGGCGGCGGAGCTAGGCGGATTCGGCGGACTGTTCGACCTTCGCGCGGCGGGCTTTGTGGATCCGATCCTGGTTGCGGCGAACGACGGCGTCGGCACCAAGGTGAAGCTCGCCGCCGAGAGCGGAATTTACGACACGATCGGCGTCGATCTGGTTGCAATGTGCGTCAACGACATTGTCGTCCAGGGCGCTGAACCTCTGTTTTTCCTGGACTATTTCGCCGCCGGCAAGCTCGATGAGGAGGTCGTGTCCGCGGTCCTGCAAGGCGTGGCCGGGGCGTGCGCCGAGTGCGGCTGCGCATTGATCGGCGGAGAGACGGCGGAGATGCCCGGCGTTTACGCCTCCGGCGATTTCGACATCGCCGGCTTCGCCGTCGGCGCGGCCGAACGCGGGACCTTGTTGCCCCGGCCGGGGCTGAAAGCAGGCGATCTGGTCTACGGCCTGTCGTCGTCGGGGGTCCATTCGAACGGATTTTCGCTGGTCCGGCGGATCGTGGCGCGATCCGGCCTCGGCTTGAATGCTCCGGCGCCCTTTGATCCGTCGCGCTCGCTTGGCGCGGCGTTGCTGACGCCGACGCGCCTTTACGTGCGCCCGCTGCTTCAGGCGCTGGGGCGGACGCGAGGCATATGCGCGCTCGCCCACATCACCGGCGGCGGCTATCCGGATAATCTGCCGCGCGTGCTCGACGACAGCCTTGCTGTCTCGCTCGATCTCGACGCCTTCGCGCCGCCGCCTGTCTTTTCCTGGCTCGCGGCGGCCGGAGGTCTCGAGGAAGGGGAGATGCTGCGGACCTTCAATTGCGGCTTCGGGATGGCCGCGTTCGTTTCCTCCGAGCTCGAGGGGGAGGCGCGTGAGGCGCTCGCCGGCGCCGGCCTGTCGCCGGTCCTGATCGGCGAGCTCGTTCCCGCCGCCGGCCGGCGCATTTTCACTCGCGGAAGGCTCAAGTTGTGACGCGTCGGGCGCGAACGGTCGTTCTCATCTCGGGTCGCGGGTCGAACATGAGCGCTCTCGTCGAGGCGGCGCGCGCGCCGGACTTTTCGGCGGAGATCGTGCTCGTCTTGTCGGACTCGCCGGCTGCGCCTGGCCTCTCGGCCGCGCGCGAGGCGGGCGTTGCGGCGGAGGCGATCGACTTCCGGGTCTACCCGGGGAAGGCCGAGTTCGAAGCGGCGCTCGAGGCGCGGCTTCGCGCCGAACGGGCGGATATCGTCTGCCTCGCCGGGTTCATGCGCGTGCTGAGCCCGACCTTCGTCGAGCGCTGGAACGGCCGCATGCTCAACATTCACCCCTCGCTGTTGCCGAACCTGCGCGGACTCAACACCCATGCGCGGGCGCTGGCCCAGGGGCTCGCCGAGCACGGGTGCACCGTCCACTTCGTGACCGCCGAGCTCGACGCCGGACCGATCATCGCCCAGGCGCGGGTGCCGGTCCTGCCTGGCGACCATGCCGAGGCGCTGGCGGCGCGCGTGCTCAAGGAAGAGCACCGGATCTATCCCGAGGCCCTGGAGGCGGTCGCCCGCTCGCTCGTCGCCGCCGCTCCCGAGGCGCCCTGCGGATGACCGCGCCTGTCGAGTGAAGCCAGTTCGTTCCGGGCCCGGTCGCATTTGGAAACCCTTGTCCAGACGCGCTCGGAGCCGTCCGGGCAGGGGGTTCGGCCAAATCCAGCAAAGGAAAAGGCTGTGATTTCCTTGGATTCCCTTGGCCGGATTCAGCGTTTTCAAAGCGTTGCGCTGACTCCCCCGGGGCGGGCGGGGTTTTTTCTGTCCCCGCCTTTTTGCCTCGCCAGCCGCCCCGGGTGAGGGCGCGGCAGACGGGATTGACTGACCAAGACAAGCTACCACATCTTCTGATTTTCCGCAATCAATCGATCCAGAATCGGGCGCCGCGGAGAGGATCGCCGGCGAGCGCGCCCATGGGGCTGGCTCGGCGTCATTCGTAAAGCAAACGCGCTTGCCGCGCTTGGCGGGGCCGGGCAATTGGCTCAATATGGCGATAACGGAACGGGAGTTGAGTTTGGCCCGCGCGGCTGCGACCAGAGAGAAGAGTTTTGCCCCGTCGGTGGCGGCGAACGACGATCCGCCGCCGCTCCTGTCGTCGCCCGAACGGTTCATCAACCGCGAATTGTCGTGGCTCGAGTTCAACCGGCAAGTCCTGGAGGAGGCGGCCAACCCGAGCCATCCGCTGCTCGAACGCCTCCGGTTCCTGTCGATCTCGGCCAATAATCTCGACGAATTTTTCATGGTTCGCGTCGCCGGCCTCGTCGGCCAGGTGCTTTCGGGGGTGGCGGAGATCTCCGACGACGGGCGCACGCCTGCGGAGCAACTGGAACGGATCAGCGAGCGCGTCGCCTCGCTGGTCGCCTCGCAGCAGTCGCGGTGGAAGCTGCTCAGGTCCGAGCTCGCCGCCAATGGCGTCGTGATCCTCGAGGTCGCCGACCTCACCCGCCGCGAGCGCGAGTGGCTGCAGGACTATTTCCTCTCCCATGTGTTCCCGATCCTGACGCCGCTCGCGGTCGATCCGGCGCATCCGTTTCCGTTCATTCCCAATCTCGGATTGAGCCTGGCGCTCGAGCTCTTAAATCCGCGCGACGGCAAGGCGATGAGCGCGCTGGTCCGCATTCCCGGCAGCGTCGAGCGCTTCATCAGGCTGCCGGATGGGCCGCTCGGCGGCGCCGCGCGCTTCGTGATGCTGGATCGGTTGATCGTCGCCTTCATCGGCCTGTTGTTTCCGGGCTATGAAGTGCTGGGCGAGGGCGCCTTTCGCGTCATTCGCGACAGCGACATCGAAGTCGAGGAAGAGGCGGAGGACCTCGTCCGCCTCTATGAGAGCGCGCTCAAGCGGCGCCGGCGAGGCTCGGTCATCCGGCTTGAGATCGAGGCCAGCACGCCGGAATCGCTGCGTTCCTTTGTCGCCGGCGACGTCGACGTCGTCTCGTCGGGGATCGTGCTGGTCGAAGGAATGCTGGCGCTCAACGATCTGTCGCAACTGGTGGCGATCGACCGCCCGGACCTCAAGTTTCCGCCTTACAACCCGCGGTTTCCCGAGCGGGTCAAGGAGCTCGGCGGCGATTGCTTCGCCGCGATCCGGCAGAAGGATCTCGTCGTCCACCACCCTTACGAATCGTTCGACGTCGTCGTTCAGTTCCTCAACCAGGCGGCGCACGATCCGAATGTCGTCGCCATCAAGCAGACGCTCTACCGAACCTCGGCCGACAGCCCGA
The DNA here is from genome assembly GCA_963806935.1 of uncultured Alphaproteobacteria bacterium. Taxonomy (GTDB): domain Bacteria; phylum Pseudomonadota; class Alphaproteobacteria; order Rhizobiales; family Beijerinckiaceae; genus Roseiarcus. The sequence continues at coordinate 124,174 of CAWEAT010000008.1, read as the reverse complement.
TCGTCAGAGCCCTGATCGAGGCGGCGGAGGCAGGCAAGTCGGTCACGGCGCTCGTCGAACTCAAGGCGCGTTTCGACGAAGAGGCCAACATCCGCTGGGCGCGGGATCTCGAGCGGGCGGGCGCGCAGGTCGTCTATGGCTTCATCGAGCTCAAAACCCACGCCAAGCTCTCGATGGTGGTGCGGCGCGAGGTGGGCGCGCTGGTCAACTACTGTCACCTCGGGACCGGCAATTATCACCCGGTCACCGCCCGCATTTACGCCGACATCTCACTCTTCACCGCCGACGCCGCGATCGGACGAGACGTCGCGCGCATTTTCAATTTCATAACCGGCTACGCCGAGCCCGATGGCCTCGAGCAGATGTCGATTTCGCCGATCACGCTCAAGAAAACTCTGCTGCGCAACATCGCCGACGAGATCGACTACGCCCGGCTCGGCCGGCCGGCGCAGATCTGGATCAAGTGCAATGCGCTCGTCGACCCGCAGATCATCGACGCCCTCTATGGCGCGAGCCGCGCCGGCGTCCAGATCGACATCGTGATCCGCGGCATTTGCTGTCTGCGGCCGGGCGTCCCCGGGCTTTCCGACAATATCCGCGTGAAGTCGCTCGTCGGCCGATTTCTGGAACATGCGCGCATTTACGCGTTCGGCGCCGGCCACGGTCTGCCCAGTTCGATGGCGCGGGTGTTCATTTCATCCGCCGACCTCATGCAGCGCAATCTGGACCGGCGGGTCGAGGCGCTCGTTCCGCTGCTCAATCCGACCGTCCATGAACACGTGCTCGACCAGATCATGCAGGCAAACCTGATGGATAACCAACAGAGCTTCCGCATCCTGCCGGACGGCTCGAGCGAGAGAATTACGCCCGCGGAAGGGGAAGAGCCGTTCAACGCCCATAAATATTTCATGACCAATCCGAGTCTGTCGGGCCGCGGCAAGGCGCTCATGGATTCCTTTCCGATGGCGTTGCGCAGGCGCTCCTGATAGACGCCGTGCGCGACGAAACGAGCTTCCCGACAGGATCAGTGATGTTGGACAAATCCGCCCGCGGGCGATTGCCGGGCGAGCCTGTGGCGATTGTCGACATCGGCTCCAACTCGGTTCGCCTGGTTTCCTACGAGTCGCAGTCGCGCGCGCCGACGCCGACATTCAATGAAAAGGCCTTGTGCGGTCTGGGGCGCGGCGTGGCGATGAGCGGACTCCTGCCGGAGGACGGGATCGCCAAGGCGCTGGCGGCGCTCGAGCGCTTTCGCGTTCTCTGCGACACCATGCATGTTCGCGAGGTCTGGGGCGTGGCGACGGCCGCCGTGCGCGACGCGGCGAACGGGCCGGAATTTCTCAGTCGCGCCGAGCGCGCGATCGGTCGCAAGATCGAGCTCCTGAGCGGCCAGCGGGAAGCACGGCTGTCGGCGCTTGGCGTCGTGAGTTCGATCTTCAACGCGGACGGGGTGGTCGGCGATCTGGGCGGCGGTTCGCTCGAACTGACCGACGTCAAGGATGGCCGGTGCGGGCAGGGGGTCACGCTGCCGTTAGGCGGCCTGTCGCTGATGGACCTTTCGGAGCGTTCGCCGAAGAAGGCGGCCAAGATCGTTCGCGACACGCTCGGGCCGGTCAAGGCGCTGCAGGGGCTCGCGGGGCGAACGTTCTATGCGGTCGGCGGCACCTGGCGGGCTCTTGCCCGGCTCCATATGCGCCAGCGGCAGTATCCGATGAACGTGATGCACAATTACGTTATCCCCACCCGCGACGCGCTCGAATTCGCGCGTCTGGTCGAACGGATCGAAGCCGACGCGCTCCTGTCGATCGAGTCGGTTTCGTCGGCTCGCAGGCCGCTCCTGGCTTACGGCGCCGCGGTGCTGGAGGAGATCATCCGGCAGGCGAATCCGAGGGAGATCGTCATTTCCGCGCTCGGGGTGCGCGAAGGGCTCATCTACTCGCGGCTGTCGCCGGAGGAGCAGGCGGAAGATCCGCTCATCGTCTCGGCGCGCGAATTCAATGAGCTGCGTTCGCGGGCGCCGAAGCACGGCGAAGAGCTCTTTGACTGGACCGGCCGATTGATCGCCTCGACCCATCTTGAGGAAGACGAGCAGGATCAGCGTCTCCGGCACGCCGCGTGCCTTCTGTCCGATATCGCCTGGCGCTCTCACCCCGACTATCGCGGCGCCCAGGCCTATGATCTGGTCGCCAACGCGGCCTTCATCGGCGTTGACCATCCCTCGCGCGCGTTTCTCGCGCTCGCGGCGTCCTACCGCCACATGTCGAGTGAGGACCTCGTCTCGCCCCAGTCGCGCGCATTGGTGACGGCGCGCCAACTGGATCGGGCGCGAATCCTCGGCGCGGCGATGCGGGTCGGCTACAACATCTCGGCGGCGATGCCTGGAGTCCTGCCGCGCGCGCCGATGCTCTGCCAAAAGGGGAAAGTGATCCTGACCCTGCCGCCTGATCTTGCGCCGCTGAGCAGCGATCGGCTGCAATCGCGCATGCGCCAGTTCGCCCGCCTCATCGGCGCCGATCCGGAGATCCGGACGCCCGATTGAAGCGGCAGCGCGCGGTTGGTTTTGCTTGGAACCGATTCCCTCGATCCCTGACGTAGCGACAAGCAGCGCGTCGGCGACACGATCGCGTTCGTCGGCGAAGAGTCGCTAAACGATTCGCGATCCGCCGAACGGATTCTTTACCCGCTCGCCGGCAAGCTGGGCATTCCCAAGCTCTCACGATCGGACAAACATGCACCCGGTGCGCAGCGACAGCCGTCTTTTTCGCGACGCTCTCGAACGTCTGCGCGAAGCTTCGTCCGCGCCCGTCGCCGCAGACGCTTCCGAACCTGCGCCCGTTCGCGCCGGGGAAGAATTCGTGTCTGACCGGCGGGAAACCGAGCCGCCGCGCGTGATCGGGCGACTGGTGGCGTTGAATGGAACGGAGGGCGTCCTCAGCTGTCCGCTCGACACGAGCGAAGAGGACTGGTCGGTCGGCCACCTGATCACGATCGTCCACAAGACCGCGCGCATTGTCGGGGCGGTCTGCGACGTCGAGACCGACGACCGCCGGTGGTCGGCGACGGAGGTGAACACCGCCCGGGTGAGGATCGAACTGGCCGGCGAGATTATCGACGATTCGTCCGGCGCCCCGTACTTCCATCGCGGCGTGAGCTCATTCCCCTCCCTGGGCGCGGCCGCTCATCGCATCCGCGCCGACGATCTTCGGGCCATCTATGCGTTTCGCGGCCGCGAGGGCGTGGAAATCGGCCGGTTGAGCCAGAACCAGGCAATCCCCGCGGAGATCGACGTCGGCGAACTGATCAGGCGTCATTTCGCCGTGCTGGGATCGACCGGCGTGGGCAAGACGACTTCGGTCAGCCTGCTGTTGCGGAAATCGGTCGCGATGAGGCCGAAACTCAGGGTCATCATCTTCGATCCGCATAATGAGTATGCGGCGCATTTTCCCGGACTGGCGCAGATCATCGATTCGGACAGTCTCGAGCTGCCGTTCTGGATGTTTCGATTCGACGAGCTGGCCGATGTCGTGTTCAGCGGCCGCCAGCCTCACGCAGACGAACGGGATGCGCTTTACGAAGTGATCCGCGCCGCCAAGGCAAAGTATCTTGTCGAACTCGGGTCGCCGGCCGCGACCAGCGCGGTGCGACGCCAGCCGATGTCGGAAGGCGTTTCGGTCACCGCCGATACGCCGACGCCCTTTCGCATCATCGATGTCGTCGCCATCATCGAAGACTGGCTCGGGATGCTCGACCAGCGCTTTCCCCGCTCCGACCTCAGGGCGCTGCGTTATCGGCTCGAGGGGCTCAATCGCGATCCGCGGTTTCGGTTCATGTTCGGCAGGCTGGTGGTCGAGGACGATATCGCCAAGGTGATCTCGCGCCTTTTTCGCATTCCGACCCGAGGCCTCCCGGTCACCATCGTCCGGCTTGCGGGCCTGCCCAACGAGGTCATCAACTCGGTCGTCTCGGTGCTTGCGCGGCTGGCGTTCGAGATCGCGTTTTGGTGCTCAGGGAGTTACGAAATCAACGTGCTGTGCGAAGAGGCCCACCGCTATATCCCAGCCGAAAGCAGGCAAACCTTCGGCCCGGCCAGGCAGGCGATTGGCCGGATCGCCAAGGAAGGGCGCAAGTACGGCGCCTCGCTCGGGGTCGTGTCGCAGCGTCCCTCGGAGCTCGATTCCACAGTCTTGTCGCAATGTTCCACCCTGTTCGCCATGAGGCTCGCCAACGAGCTCGACAAGGGGATCATTCGCGCCGCGGCGGGCGCTTCGGCGAGCAGCACGGTCGCCTTCCTGTCGTCGATCGCCGATCGCGAGGCGATCGCATTCGGCGAGGCCATCGCCACGCCGATGCGGATGAAGTTCGCCGACATATCCGCGCGCCCGGACGATGGTCGCGTCGCCAGTCCCGGCGAACGCGATGCGGAGCCGATCGACTTGAGGCGACTGGCGGCGCAACTGCGCGGCGAGGCGGCGTAGCTGCGGGTTCTGCGTCATAAGAACGTATGTTAACTGTAATTACGTGGCGGCCGTAGCGATTTTCCTCGCGGCATGGCGCCAATTGGTCATTTGCAATCGCCGCGCATGAACGCCATATATGCGGGGCGTTCCCGGCTCATGGAAGCAAGGCCTCTTCGAGCAGGGACGATTACGACCCCCACCGGCGGTCCTTGAAACCGTCAAGGCGAGGAGAAGTCATGGCGGCCGACCAGGAGACCGTCGATCGCGTTCGCTCGATTGACGTCGATGCGTATAAATACGGCTTTATCAGCCCGATCGAATCGGACATGGCCCCGAAGGGCCTGAACGAAGACACGGTCCGGTTCATTTCGCTGAAGAAGGAAGAGCCGGAGTGGCTGCTGGAATGGCGGCTCGAGGCCTTTCGCCGTTGGCTGACGATGGACGAGCCGAAATGGGCGCGCGTCAGCTATCCGCCGATCGACTATCAGGACATCTACTATTTCGCCGCGCCCAAATCCTCGCCGGCGCCGAAGTCGCTTGACGAAGTCGATCCGGAGCTCTTGCGCACCTACGCCAAGCTCGGCATCCCGCTGGTGGAGCAGGAGATCCTGGCCGGGGTCGAGCGACCCAGGGTCGCGGTCGACGCGGTTTTCGATTCGGTCTCCATCGCCACGACCTTCAAGGCGGAGCTCGCCAAGGCGGGCGTCATCTTCTGCTCGTTCTCCGAGGCGGTTCAAAAGCATCCCGACCTGGTGCGCCGCTACCTCGGCTCGGTCGTGCCGCCCACCGACAACTTTTACGCGACGCTCAATTCGGCGGTGTTCTCCGACGGCTCGTTCGTTTACGTGCCGCCGGGCGTACGCTGCCCGATGGAGCTCTCGACCTATTTCCGCATCAACGAGAAGAACACCGGGCAGTTCGAGCGCACGCTCATCATCGCCGACAAGGGGTCCTACGTCAGTTATCTCGAAGGCTGCACGGCGCCCAAGCGGGACGAGAACCAGCTTCACGCCGCGGTCGTGGAGCTGATCACGCTCGATGATGCGGAGATCAAATATTCGACAGTGCAGAACTGGTATCCGGGCGACGCCCAGGGTCGCGGCGGCATCTACAATTTCGTCACCAAGCGTGGCGATTGCCGTGGCGCGCGGTCCAAGATCTCCTGGACGCAGGTCGAAACCGGCTCGGCGATCACCTGGAAATATCCGTCCTGCATATTGCGCGGCGAATCCTCGCGCGGGGAATTCTATTCGATCGCGATTTCGAACGGCCACCAGCAGGTCGACAGCGGAACCAAGATGATCCATCTCGGCCGCAACACCACGAGCCGCATCATCTCGAAGGGGGTGGCGGCCGGCAACTCGCAGAACACCTATCGCGGGCAGGTATCGGCGCACCGGCTGGCGACCGGAGCGCGAAATTTCACCAACTGCGATTCGCTGCTGATCGGTCAGGAATGCGGGGCCCACACCGTCCCCTATATCGAAGCGAAGAATTCCTCCGCGGTGATCGAGCACGAGGCGACCACCTCGAAGGTCTCGGAAGAGCAGATGTTTTACTGCCTACAGCGTGGGCTCTCGGCGGAAGAGGCGACGGCGCTGATCGTCAACGGCTTTGTCCGCGACGTGCTGCAGCAATTGCCGATGGAGTTTGCGGTCGAAGCGCAAAAGCTCATCACCATCAGCCTCGAAGGGAGCGTGGGCTGATGTCTGGCGCGCAAAGCGGAGATCGACGCGCAATGCTCGAAATCCGAAATCTCAGCGTCTCGATCCAGGACAAGCTGATTCTCGACGGCCTCAGCCTCAGCGTCAATGCGGGCGAGGTTGCGGCGATCATGGGCCCGAACGGCTCCGGCAAGTCGACGCTGGCCTACGTCATCGCCGGCAAGCCGGGCTACGAGGTCACGTCGGGCGAGATTCTTCTCGACGGCCGCAATCTCCTCGACCTCCGGCCTGACGAGCGTGCGCTCGGCGGGGTATTTCTGGCGTTCCAGTACCCGACCGAAATTCCCGGCGTCGGCGCGATGACATTTCTGAAGGCGGCGCTGAATGCGCAGCGGCGGGCGCGCGGCGAAACCGATCTCACCACGCCCGATTTCATGCGCCGCGTGCGTGAGGCGGCGCAGCGGCTCAAGATCGATCAGGAGATGCTGCGGCGTCCGCTCAATGTCGGTTTTTCCGGTGGCGAGAAGAAGCGCTTCGAGGTGCTGCAGATGGCGCTGCTCGCGCCGCGAATCGGCGTTCTCGACGAAACCGATTCGGGCCTCGACATTGACGCGCTGAGGATCGTCGCCGAGGGCGTCAACGCGCTTCGCGATCCGGGCCGGGCCTTTGTCCTGATTACCCACTACCAGCGGCTGCTCGACTACATCAAACCCGATGTCGTGCATGTGATGTCGAAGGGCCGGATCGTCGCGACCGGCGGTCCGGAGCTTGCGCTCGAGCTCGAACGCAACGGCTATCGCGATTATGCGGAGGAGGCCGCCTGAGCCCCCGATGACCGCGCATATCGTCAATCATTCGGCCGCTGAGAAGGCCCTCTTCCGGCAATTTGCAGAGCAGCAGCGGCGCGAGCCGTCGCCGGCGCGCGCCGCGGCTTTTGCGCGCTTCGCCGAGGCTGGCCTGCCGACCCGCCGCATCGAGGCCTGGCACTATACGGATCTGCGCGCTGCGATGGCGGATGCGGCGCCGCTTGTAGCCGCGCCCACGCCGGCCGAGATCGAGGCGGCGCGCGTCTGGCTCGCTGGCCGCGAGCGTTTCGCGCCTGGCGCGCGGCTTGTTCTGATTGGCGGACGCTATATCAGCGAGCTTTCGGATCGCCTGCCGTCGGGGGTCACGGCATCGGAGGGAGCCGTCGCCGCCGATCCGGTTGACGATCCGCTGGCGGCTCTGAACGAGGCGTTGAGTCCAGCAGGATGCATGATTTCCGTTGCGCGCGGGGCCGACATTGCCGAGCCGATAACGCTGCTCCATCTGACGGGTGGGACGTCGGTCCATTCGGTCTATTCACGCTCCGCCCTCGTCCTCGAGGCGGGCGCGCGCGCCTCGTTCGTCGAGATGTTCGATGGCGCTCAAGCCGGGGTCCAGCGACACGCCGCGACGATCATGACCCTCGCCAAGGACGCCAAGGCGATGCACGTCGCTGTGGTCGGCGATGAGCCGGGGCTCCATATCGAAACCCAGATCTGCGACTTGGCGGATAATGCCGAGCTTGCCGCCTTCGGCCTTGTCTCCGGCGGCGACCTCACGCGCCGGCAGATATTTGTCAGGATGAACGGGGTCGAGGCCAAGGCGCTGCTCGGCGGACTGGCTCTCATCGACGGCGACCGCCGCGCGGACACGACGCTGCAGGTGGTTCACGCCGCGCCGCGCGGGATGAGTTGCGAATTCTATCGCGCGATCGTCGACGATGACGCGATCGGCGTCTTTCAGGGCAAGATCATCGTCGAGCGTGCGGCGCAGAAGACCGACGGAGCAATGAAGTCGCAGGCCATTTTGTTGTCGCCTCGGGCGCAGATGAACGAAAAGCCGGAGCTCGAGATCTTCGCCGACGACGTCGTCTGCGGACACGGCGCGACCGTCGCTTCGCTTGATCCCGAACAAGTGTTCTATTTGCGATCGCGCGGCATTCCGGAGCGCGACGCCAAGGCGATGCTGCTCGAGGCGTTCGGGGGAGAGTCCATCGACCGCATCGGGAACGAACTCTTGATCGACGCCCTGCGCGCCCGGTTGTGCGCGTGGCTCCGGTCGCGAACGTGAGGCTCTGATGCGGACGATGCGGGTCACGCTGACAAGCGAGTGGACTTGCCCGCTCGCGGGCGGGCGGCGGCGCACTGCGGAGGCGAAGGCGTGAACAATCTCGTCCAAACCGCGTTCGACGCTTACGACGTAGAGGCGATACGCGCGGAGTTTCCGATTCTTGCCGAGCGCCCCTACGGCAAGCCGCTTGTCTATCTGGACAACGCGGCCTCGGCCCAGAAGCCGAAGAAGGTCATTGACCGGCTCACCTACGCCTACGAGCACGAATACGCCAATGTGCATCGCGGATTGCATCACCTCGCCAACGCGGCGACAGAGGCCTATGAGGCGGCCCGGGAAACAGCGCGGCGGTTCGTCAACGCCGCTTCGCACGACGAGATCATCTTCACTCGCTCCGCCACGGAGGCGATCAATCTCGTCGCGTCCAGCTTTGGTCTTGGGCGCATCGGGGCCGGCGACGAGATCGTGCTGAGCGTGATGGAGCATCACTCCAACATCGTGCCCTGGCATTTCCATCGCGAGCGCAAGGGGGCGGTCCTGCGTTGGGTCGACGTCGCCGACGACGGCTCTTTCTCGCTCGAGGCGTTCGAGCGCGCGCTGAGCGATCGCACGAAGATCGTCGCGATAACGCAAATGTCCAATGTCCTCGGGACCGCGCCGCCGATCAAGGATGTGATCAGGCTTGCTCATCAGCGCGGCATTCCGGTGCTCGTCGACGGTTCGCAAGGCGCGGTCCATCTCGATGTCGACGTGCGCGAACTCGACGCCGACTTCTACGTTTTCACCGGGCACAAGGTCTATGGGCCGACCGGAATTGGCGTGCTCTACGGCAAGCGCGAGTTTCTCGAAACCTTGCCGCCCTACCAGGGCGGCGGCGAGATGATCGAGGAAGTGACCCGGGAGACCGTCACCTACAACAATCCGCCGCATCGCTTCGAAGCCGGCACCCCGCCGATCGTACAGGCGATCGGGCTCGGGGCGGCGCTCGACTATATGGAGGGGATTGGGCGCGCACGGATTCGGGCCCATGAAGAGGCGCTTTGCGCCTATGCGCACGAGCTCTTGTCCTCGATCAATTCGCTGCGCATCATCGGCGCGGCAAAGGGAAAGGGTCCCATCGTCTCGTTTACGATGGAGGGCGCGCACGCTCATGATATCGCGACGCTGATCGATCGATCGGGGGTCGCGGTCAGGGCGGGAACCCATTGCGCGATGCCGCTGCTGCAACGGTTCGGGGTGACCTCGACCTGCCGAGCTTCGTTCGCGCTTTACAATACCTTCGCCGAGGTCGAGGCGCTCGCGGAAGCATTGATCCGCGCCCGAAAGCTCTTCCAGTAGGGAGATGGGCATGGATGACGCCCAAAGCCACGCAACTGACGCCGAAACTCCCGCGGCTCCCGTCAGTCGGAATGCGGTGATCAACCCGCCGTCCGAGATGGCGCCCGAGGAGCTGGGCCAATTGACCGACGCCATCGTTGCGGCTCTGAAAACCGTCTTTGATCCGGAGATTCCGGCGGATATCTATGAACTCGGGCTTATCTACAACGTGGACATCGACGATAGCCGGTTCGTCACCATCGAGATGACGTTGACCGCCCCTGCATGTCCTGTCGCGGGTGAAATGCCGACCTGGGTCGAGAACGCGGTCAGCGCTGTTCCCGGCGTCGCCGGCGCGAAGGTGAACATGGTGTTCGATCCGCCATGGGATCAGAGCCGAATGTCCGACGAGGCGCGCGTCGCGCTCGACATGTGGTGAGCGGCGGGCGCGGACTTGCGTCACCCGGCTGCGCCATCCATCATCGGCCCATGGGTCGTCCTCAGTAGAGGCATCGAGGACCCGAGGACCTGAGAAATGGACCCGGCGAGGGGCGCCAAGCTATCGACTTGGCTCAACGACCAGCGGGTGCGCGGGCTGATCTACCAAATCTTGCTGCTCGCCTGCGTAGCAGCGTTGGCATACGGCGCAATCCATAACGCGCTGACCAACATGCGCGCCCGCGGCATGCCGATGGGCTTCGGATTCTGGAACCAGGTCGCCGGCTTCGACATCAATCTCCACCTGATCAGCTATAGCAACCTCTCCACATACGGCCGAGCGTTCTGGGTCGGGCTGCTCAACACCCTTCTCATCGCCGTCATCTGCATTCCGCTCGCGACGCTCTTGGGTTTTGCGATCGGCGTCGCCCGGCTTTCACCCAACTGGCTGCTGTCGCGGCTTGCGCTCGTCTACACCAGCATCCTGCGCAACATCCCGCTGCTGCTCCTGCTGCTGTTCTGGTACAACGCGGTTCTCAAATCCCTGCCAGGCCCCCGGCAGTCGATCACGCTAGGCGATGTCGTATTCCTCAATAACCGAGGCCTCTATCTGCCGATGCCTGTCCCGCGGGACCAGGCCGTCTGGTTCATCGGTGCGATCGTCGCCGCGCTGGTTTTGGCGGCCGGATTTCGCGAATGGGCCCGACGCCGCCAGGAACGCACCGGCGCGCAAGCGCCGGCGGCCGCTGTCGCCGTCGCATTGATCATCGGGTTGCCGGCGATCGTTTGGGCCGCGGCCGGCGCGCCGTTCGGGTTCGACGTCGCGAAACTTTCCGGTTTCAATATGAAGGGCGGTCTGCCGATCATTCCCGAAATGGCCGCGCTCGTTTTCGGTCTCGTCACTTTCACGGCGGCGTTCATCGCTGAGGTCGTTCGTGCGGGCCTGCTCGCGGTCCCGGTCGGGCAGGCCGAGGCGGCCGCAGCTCTCGGCTTGCATCGCGGCCTGACAATGAAACTGGTGGTCATCCCGCAGGCGATGCGATTGATCACGCCGCCGCTGACGTCGCAATACCTGAACATCGTCAAGAACTCCTCGCTTGCCGTCTTCATCGGCTATCCGGACCTTGTGCAGATCTTCGCCGGCACGGTTCTCAACCAGACCCAGGCGGCGATTCAGGTGATGGCGATCACCATGGCGGTCTATCTGTTCATTTCGCTCGCCGTCGCGCTCGCGCTCAACCTTTTCAATGCGCGCCACGCGCTGAAGGAGCGTTAAGCTTGGAGTTCGATCGCTTATGTCCGCGAGGCCCGAGAACCGGAAGACCCGCCGCCGACCCTGACCGGCGGCGCGCTCGCCTGGATGCGGGCCAATCTCTTCTCGTCGCCCGGCTCCAGTCTCACCACCATCGGGTTTCTCGGGCTTATCGTTTATTTCCTGCCGCAACTGATCGCGTGGGCGACGACGCAGGCGGTCTTTAGCGCTGCGGATGGGGCCGCTTGCCGCCAGCATCAGGACGGCGCGTGCTGGGCGTTCGTCATCGCCAAGTGGGACTACCTGCGCTTCGGATCATATCCGGTCGCCGAGCGTTGGCGGGTCGACGCCGTCGAGGCTATCGGCGCTGTTCTGATTGTGTGGCTGCTATGGACGAAGGCGCCGCGGCGGGCCTGGGGCGCCTTCCTGTTTTTCGTGGTCTATCCGATCCTGGCGCTCGTTCTCTTGCACGGCTCATCCCTGCTTGGCCTGCCGGTCGTCGATACGCTGCTATGGGGAGGCATTTTCGTTTCGCTGATTACCGCCGTGGTCGGGATCGTCTTCTCCTTGCCGCTCGGCGTTATGCTTGCGCTCGGCCGCCGATCGCCGCTGCCTGTCGTCAGAACGGCGAGCATCGTCTTCATCGAGTTCGTGCGCGGCGTGCCGTTCATCACGGTCCTGTTCATGGCCAACAATCTGCTGCCGCTGTTCCTTCCCGAAACATGGACCCCCGATCGTTTCCTGCGCCCATTGGCCGGCATTGTGATGTTTTCGGCCGCCTATATGGCGGAAGAAGTGCGAGGCGGTCTTCAGTCGCTGGGCAAGGGACAATACGAGGCCGCGCTAGCGCTCGGACTGAACTATCCGCGCATGATGGGTCTTGTCATCCTGCCCCAGGCCCTGACCTTGGTGATACCTGGCATCGTCAACAATTTCATTGGCTTGTTCATGGACACGACGCTTATTTCGGTTGTCGGCATGACCGACTTCCTCGAGGCTATGAACAACGCGATCAAGGATCCGGCCTGGGCCGGTCCGACGATCATGGTTACGGGTTACGTTTTCGCCGGGATTTTCTATTTCAGCTTCTGCTTCGGGATGGCCCGTTACTCGGCTTATGTCGAGCGAGTTGTGGCCAAGGGCCGAAACTGATGTCGAGCCTCGGCGCGCCGACCGTCACCGAACTGACCGGCGACGCCGCGATCCGCTTTGCCGGAGTTCACAAATGGTATGGAAGCTTTCACGTGTTGCGGAACATCAACCTGACCGTTGGCCGCGGAGAGCGTATCGTGGTCTGCGGTCCGTCCGGCTCCGGAAAGTCAACGCTGATCAGATGCGTCAATCGTCTCGAGGAACATCAGCGTGGATCCATTGTGGTCGACGGAGTGGAACTGACCGACGACGTCAAACGCATCGATGAGGTGCGGCGGGAAGTCGGAATGGTGTTCCAAAGCTTCAACCTCTTCCCGCACCTGACTGTTCTTGAGAATTGCGCGCTGGCGCCGATCTGGGTTCGCAAGATGCCCCGACGCGAGGCGGACGAACTGGCTGTGAAGTTGCTCTCGCGGGTGAAAATCCTGGACCAGGCTCATAAATATCCCGGCCAGCTCTCCGGCGGTCAGCAGCAGCGGGCGGCGATTGCGCGAGCATTGTGCATGACCCCGAAGATCATGCTGTTCGATGAGCCGACGTCTTCTCTCGATCCTGAGATGGTGAAGGAGGTCCTCGAAACGATGTTTGAGCTCGCGCAGGAGGGCATGACGATGATCGTCGTGACGCATGAGATGAGTTTCGCGCGCCAGGTTGCCGATCGTGTCGTATTCATGGACATGGGAGAGATTGTCGAGGTGAATGCGCCGGCGCCGTTCTTCGACCATCCGCAACATGAACGTACGAAGCTGTTCCTCAGCCAGATCCTGCATTGAGGTTGCTTCTCGCCGCTGCGACCTGGCGACGCTCGCGAGCTCAAATCCGCGAGCGGGCCCGGCAGACGTGGATGCGAGCGGGCGTCAGGCGCCGTAAAGCCAGTCGTAACGTTCGGCGAGGCGACGCGGGCCAAGGATCTTCATCGTCGTATCGCGAGCGAGCGCCGCGGCGCCCCCCAGATGATAGATGCGGCCCTGTCTGAGCGCTTCACGTTGAACTCGTGCCGCTCTCCCCACTCGATCGCGCGAATAAGCCGCGAGCGCCGCTGGGATGTCGTGCATTTGAGCGACCGCGCGCCCCAACGCCCCCGCATCCTCGATTGCCTGGGCCGCCCCCTGTGCAAGGAAGGGAACCATCGGATGAGCCGCATCGCCCACCAACGCCGTGCGGCCAAGAGAGAATGAACGAATTGGCGGCCGGCAGTAGAGCGGCCAGGCCCGCCATTCGACCGGCGCGGCGATCAGCGCTCGCGCTTCCTTCGACCACCCTGCGAACGCCCGCTCGAGAGTTGACGGGTCGGCCGCGCCGTTAAATTGCCGGTCGGCGCGCCGCCTGCCGGCGATGGAGCGCCAATAGTCGCCACCAGATTGATGATCGATCCGCGACGCAACGGATATTGGACGAGGTGCGCCTCAGGTCCCAAACGCAGAACAATCTCGCTTCGCGCCCAGCGGGGATCGATTTCCTTGGCGTTGACGAGCGCGCGATAGGCGACGCGCCCGGTAAAGTCGGCTTGATCCGGCCGGCCGAAGTGCAATCCGTTGCGCACCTGAGAGCGCAGGCCGTCTGCGCCAATCAGGAGATCGGCCTTGTCGCTCGCGGTCGCGCCGCCACGCCGCAGATCAACTGAAATGGCGTCGCCGTCGGTCGCAAATCCAGTAACCGTCGTGCCGAGGGACAAGTCGATGCCCGGGTGACCGCTGATGGCTTCGATCAACGCGGTCTGCAGGTCGGCGCGGTGAATGATCAGATATTCGGCGCCCCAGCGGCGCTCGGCGTCGTCAAGGGGCAGGCGCATCAGCCTGGCATTATCCGAACCGCGTAGCGCCAATACCGCGGAGGGCTTCGACGAGAGTTCGCGCACTCGCGCAAGAACGCCAAATCGCGCCAAGAGGCGGGTGGCGTTTGGAGTGATTTGCAGTCCTGCGCCGAATTCCTCGAGCTTGTCAGTTCGCTCGAAAATCGCGATCTCGAAGCCTGCCTGCGACAGCGCTATTGCCGCGGCAAGTCCGCCGATTCCTGCGCCAGCGATGATGGCCCGCGGGCGCACCCCTCACGCGACGTCGCTCAACTCGCACTCGGCGGGAGAGCAATGTCCTTTCAGGCCGCCGTCGTACACGTACCGGGTTGAACAATAGGAACAGATCGCCTCGACGTCCGAACCCATGTCGATGAAGATGTGAGGATGATCAAACGGCGGTCTTGCGCCAGTGCACATGAACTCTTTCACCCCAACCCTGATCGAAGGGACGCCGAGATCGTTGTGAAAATGCGGAATGACGCGATCCGCCATTGCTGGGAACTCCTTGGCAGCGCCGACCTTAAAGCATGTTCGAAACAACGGCGCCAGCGTCGACCGAACCCCATCTGTGCTCTCAGACCGCCCGGGCGCAATTGCCGTGCAGCTCGACGACCTGGGAAATAGCCGCCGACAGGGTCAATATATAACAGAATGTGTGAATGTGTTGGGCAAATAGAAACGGGCGTCGAAGGAATTGAAAGACCGTCGGACCTTTGGGGCAGAAGCGGCTCGTCAGCGGCAGGCGGCTAGACGGGAATGACGTCGACTTCGACCTCGAGCCGATGGCGCCCCGACGACAGCACCATGCTCTCTATCGGGGAGACGTCGGAGTAATCTCGTCCCCTTGCGACGACAATGTGGTCGTTTTGAATTGACGTTGCGTTCGTGGGGTCGAAGTCTCTCCAACCGAGCGACGCGCCGCACCACACCGAAACCCACGCATGAGTTGCGTCTGCGCCCGCGAGACGTTCTTTGCCGGGCGGCGGGATGGTCCGAATGTATCCGCTCACATAAAGCGCCGGCAGGCCTATGCCGCGCACTGCGGCGATCATGATATGGGCGAAATCCTGGCAGACGCCCCGTCGGCGACCAAAGGCTTCGGCCGCGGGCGTACTGACCTCAGTCGCCTCTGGATCATAGGTGAAGTCGGACTGAATGCGCTGAGCCAACTCGTTGGCCGCGTCAAAAACCGGACGGCCCGGCGCGAAGCTCTGTTTGGCATAGGCTGTCGCCTCGTCAAACAGCGCAACACGGCGGGATGGGTAGAGCGCGATTGCCGGGCAGTCTGGATCGAGAGACGTCATCGCGATCGCCTCCGCAGCGACGCTCTCCCAAGCGGGGCTTCGCATCGGGGCGGCCGTTCGATTGACGCGTACGCGTGACGACGCTGTGATTGAGAGCTGCCGGTGGGGTTTCTCGATCCGAAGGCTTGTGACGCGGTTGCCAAACGAGTTGAGCCGTTCCGTCAGAGGCCGCGAAACAGGCTCAGTCACAATACTGAATCGTTGGACCTCTTGGCCGTCGCCGGCACGAGGGGTAAGTCGCAATACTCCGGTCGTAAACTCGACGATCGCGCCATAGCTGTAGCGCGTGAGATGCGTGATCTCGTAGATCACTCGAGTCCCGTGAATTTCTCAGCGCGACCTTGACCGGCTCCTTGCAGGAAATACCGTGCGGCGATCGCGTTCGCCAATGTAAGGAGTTCCTGCTCGACCGCCAAAATACGCGCGTCGTCGACCAATTCAGCTCGTTCGGCGGTCAGTTCGGCTCGCAGGAGGGTCGTCAGGCGCCTCGGCTCTTCGAGCATCCCGTCCCGGCGCAGAGTGGGAAGGGTGCCTATTCCTTCGTCAATGCGGTTGACCTGAAATGCAACCGATCGCGGATTGAATGGATCCAACAAAGCCATGTCGCGGACAGGCGCCAGCGCAATTCCTACGAGGTATCTTGAGCGGTAAGTGATCTGGGAATCTATCAGATCGAGCATCACCCCGAGCGAGTGCTCGGTTGCGTCATGGGCGGCGAATTGCCGCAACAACCGACACGTGTTCGCTCCTCGTTCGACGCATCGTCCCATTTCGTAAAAGACCCAGCCTGCGCCACGGTTGAAATTTTCGTCGAACAATCCCGAAAGCGCCGCGATGGTGGTTAAGCGCCTCGTCCGCGACATCGACAATTTCACCCGCGGATGGACGCCGATCTCGCGTCGGCTTGAGCGCAACTTCCAGACGACCGATCAAGGCCCAAGTCTGATGCGTCAACCTCTCTCGTATGACCGAGGCGGCATTGCGAGCCGAATGGGCGAGCGATAGAGCGGAGCCGTAATTGGCCGGACTGCGCAGACCCTGCTCGCTCGCCGCGGCCGCGCCTTTCGCAACCGCAGTCGGATTGGCCGCGCCCCAACCGACGAGAACGCCCATCAGTCGATCAAGCGACTGACGGCCGAGTCGCATTGGGGCGTCCGGATCGACTGACCGTGCGCTTAGACAACGGACGACGCGCAACGTCGCTTCAGCTCTTTCGAGGTAGCGGCCGAACCAGAAAAGGCTATCCGCAGCGCGAACTCGGAAGGTTTCCCAAAAGACGAGTAATGCGTGCGCTTTCGGGAGAGGGGAGAAGGCTGGAGATCTCGACCGGATTTTCAGCGAGCACCCAGACATCCGCGGATTCGACGCCATCGCCCATTGCGACCGCGCGCGCGTCGGCGCGATCGGAAATTCGGCAAAATCCACCTGGCATGACGCGCCAGCCGTCCATCGTCGCGGCGCAATAAACGCGCAAAACGAACGGCCGTGGTTCGAGTCTGCCTTGCGTCCAGCGCGGCGTGGTCGACAGTCGAACAATATCTTGTCCAACATAGTCGATTCCGCGAAGCGCGATCGAATCGCGCATCCGCTGGCGATCGTTAGGCGGCAATTCGGCCGCGATTACGCTCGATTGACCGTTCAGCCCTGGCAGCTCATCGCCGAAGGCCGCGGCGATCGAGATTTTGTCGAACTCGTCGAGGACCCTCTCTCGTTCCCGCGATTGTCCGCACCACCACGTGGCGATGTTGGGTATGACCAAGTCCTGGTCGAGCAAACGCCGGGCAAGCACGGGCAAGAACGCCAGAAGCGCGCGCGCCTCGACGAGCCCGGCGCCTGGCATGTTCTCGACCGCGACTCCGCCGTTCCGTATCGCTTCGAGGAGACCCGGCACACCGATGCGGGAGGAGGCGTTCAGCTCGAGCGGATCGCACCAGTCTGCGTCAATATGCCGCCAGATGACGTCGCACTGCTTCAGGCCGGCGATCGTACGGACAAAGATGCGCCCGTCGCGCATGACGAGATCTTCGCCTTCCACCAGCAGAAAGCCGAGATAGCGCGCCAGATAGGCCTGCTCGAAATAGGTTAAACTTAGAGGACCGGGGCTCAGGATGCTGATGCGGGGCTCGGCTCTCTGGCCCGCCGACTTCAAGCCTGCGCTCAAAGATCGAAAGAATGGCGCCAGCCTTTCCACGTTGAGCTGAGCGTACAGATCCGGAAACGCCTGAGAAACCACCAGCCGGTTTTCTAATGCATAGCCGCAACCGGACGGCGCTTGCGCTCGGTCGCTCAATGCCCACCAAGAACCGTCTGGTCCGCGGCCGATGTCCACTGCGTAAAGACGAAGCCACCGCCCTCCCGGCGGTCTGACGCCACGTATCGCCGCAATGTAGTCCTTTGAACCTGTGAGCGCAGGAAGGGGGAGCGCGCCTTCCGCTATCAGGCGACCTTCCCCATAAACATCAGCGAGCACTCGCTCCATCAACTCGGCTCGCTGCGCCACGCCCGCTGCAATTCCGCGCCATTCCTCCTCGGTCAGCAGCAACGGCATGCGACTGATTGGCCAGACGCGCTCATCCTGTTCGCCCGCGACGCGATAGGACAGCCCTCGATTTCGGATCCGCCGATCGGCGGTCGCAAAGCTCTGTTGAATTTCGTTCGGCTCGTACTCCGCGAGCGCGGAGAGCATCTTTCGCCAATGCGGACGGCTCACGCCGTTGGCGTCGATGAATTCGTCAGGAATGCCCGGGAGTGGCGAGTAATTTCCGGTCCAAGCTTCAAACCGTTCTGAACCGGAGGCTTTGCCGGCTATCGCCGAAGAGATTCGTCCTGGCAAGCGAGCCCCGCCGTTCCATGGTTCACGACTCAAGCCGCTACCTCGTCCGAGAAAGCGGCCGCGCTCAATATGCCCGCTGCCGGGGCCTCAGGCCAGCGGCGATCGAAAAATCCCGTAATCGGTCTGGTGGAGAATGTCGTGACCCCTTCTTGGCTTTGCGAGCGCAGCCTCCACATACAAGGACCGGTTTGGCGCTTTTGCGCCTCTTGGGATCGTGAGGCGCAAAAGTATGAACTGTATCTGGCAAATCGCGGCGGCATTCCTCGTCATGATCGCATCGTCTGGTTCGGCCGGCGCCGATCCTTCTGACCCGGATCTGATCTTCCGCAAGTCGACCACGTTCAAACTATTGACGCCCAACGACAAGCTGGCCGTGTATGGGGTCGACGATCCGCTAATTGATGGCGTTGCATGTCACTACACGGCGCCCGAAAAGGGCGGACTCTCAGGTGCACTGGGGCTGGCCGAACAGACATCGGACATTTCTCTGTCGTGTCGGCAATATGGTCCAATCAAGTTCAAGGGAACTTTCGCCCAAGGCGATGTCGTCTTCAGCGAGCGCCGTTCGCTGATATTCAAGAAAATGCAAATCGTGCGCGGATGCGATACAAAGCGCAATATTCTAGTTTACATGACCTACAGTGATAAATTGATCGAGGGCTCACCGAAAAATTCGACTTCAACCGTACCAATTCAGCCTTGGGGAACCGGGGACAATGGGGCGCAAAAATGTGCGGACTTCGTCCGCTAGCCCCCGCTATTTTGCGCGAGTTTGTTGCCGCGCGCCACGGGGGAGTCTTGGAACGTTACGCGGGCTCTTGGATCCACGTTGAAACGATCAGGGGCCGCCGCGTGAGCCGTTCTCGATTATGCCTCTCGTCACGCTTCCCGTCGTTGGCAGAGTTGGAATGAGACACGCTTGCAAAGAGTGGTAGATATCCACTTTGCCAAAGAACGGTCCGGAATTCGGCCGCATTGTATCGTCGACCTGTGCTCGCCAACCCCCGTTCTCCCGGTCGATGAATTGGGTGGCGATGAAGCTCCAAATCTGACGGTACCAGCGCTCGTAAATAGGATCGCCGTCTATCGCATTGAGGAAAGCGCTCGCGCCGATGCCTTCGCAGCACGGCCACCAATATCGGTCTCGAACCAGCGGACTCCCGTTCCAATCCAGGGTATAGTAGAAACCTCCCTTGTCTTCATCCCAGCCGTCTCTGACCGCCTGGCTGAACAGCGCCTTCGAACTTTGGGGAAGCCAATCCAATTTACGGCCGCCAAGCTCCCATAACTGGAGCAACAGGCGCGACCATTCGAGCGAATGGCCGGGAGTGGTTCCGTAGGGACGAAAGGTCGGATTTCCCGAGTAAGCGCGATTTATCGTCCATTGATCGGTGAAGTGTTCGGGAAGCCGCCAACCCTCCGCAGCGGCGTGGCGACGAATAATGAGATCGGCAATCCGCTCCGCCATCCTAAGATATGTAGAATCGTGTGTTGCCTCGAACGCGGCCATCAGCGACTCTGTCAGATGCATGTTCGAGTTCTGGCCTCGATAATTATCGTAGGGCTTCCAGTCGCGGGTGAATTCCTCCGCGGCCGCCCCGAATTGCTCCTCCCAAAATCGCTCTTTTATGACAGTCGAAACGTCATCGAGAAGTCGGTCGGCTCCTGGATGGCCCGCAACCTTGGCGCTCGATGCGGCCAAGAGCACGAACGCGTGGCCATACGCCTGCTTTGTGGCGTCTGAAGGCCCGTCATACCCGATACCCCAATAGTAACCGCCGTAGTCAGGATCGCGATGGCCGTTCCACAGGAAATTCACCCCATGATCGATGATGACGTCGGCGCCGGGGCGGCCCATGAGATGGGCGATCGCATAGGCGTGAGTAATTCTTGACGTTGCGAAGAGATACCGGGCCGGGTTAGCGGCCGCGCCGTAACCTGGTGCAGCCGGTCGCCCTTTGTCATCAAGATCGTGGAAGCCCCCGAGAGGGTTGATTATATTCCGCTCGAAAAAGGAGAATAAGGCTTCCGCCTGCGACAAAAGCCATCTGCGATGGCTCTCGAGCGCTGTCCACTTGTGGTTCGGCGACTTAGGCGCAAGATCGATCATAGAGAGTGTTGAATTTGAGTATCGTCCGGTTGCTTCGCACGATTCGTCGGAATTCATGACCGCCCGCGCCAAAGCGCTGTTGCTGCGCCATATTGAGAGCCGCGAGTCAAGACCGCGGCCGCTCCGAAAGCGACGTTGTGCTGCAGCGCTGGTCTAAATCGTGTACCAAACCGGTCAAGACCCGACACGAGACCGAATGATGAATGTACTGATCCTAGGTTCGGGCGCTCGGGAGCATGCGTTGGCCCGAGCGTGCGCCAAGTCGCCTCTGATCGG
Organism: uncultured Alphaproteobacteria bacterium; assembly: GCA_963806935.1. GTDB lineage: Bacteria > Pseudomonadota > Alphaproteobacteria > Rhizobiales > Beijerinckiaceae > Roseiarcus. Next base: position 103,482 of record CAWEAT010000008.1, on the reverse strand, counting down.
GAACCTGTTCGTTGCCCCCGGCAATCCCGGTTGCGCAACTGTCGCGCAGAATGTGCCGTTGAGCTTGGACGACAACGCGAAGCTGGTCGCATTTTGTCGAGCGGAAGCCATCAATCTTGCGGTTGTTGGCCCCGAAGCTCCGCTGGTGTCGGGACTGGCGGACGATCTTGTAGCTGCGGGGGTATTGTGCTTCGGGCCGTCGAAAGAGGCGGCGAAGCTAGAGGGATCAAAGGGATATGCAAAGGACTTTTGCCGCGAATTTGGTATTCCAACCGCGGCTTATCGACAATTCCGAGAGCCAGCTGAGGCGAAGGCGCACATCCGCAATGTCGGCGCGCCGATTGTGGTCAAAGCAGACGGACTTGCCGCGGGCAAGGGCGTCGTCGTGGCAAAGACACTCGAAGAGGCGGAGCTAGCGGTCGATACGTTTCTGTCCGAGGTCCTTGTTTCGGCGGGAGCATCGATCGTCATCGAGGAGTTCCTCGAGGGCGAAGAGGTTTCATTTTTCGCTCTGTGCGACGGCGTTACCGCTATGCCTTTCGCCAGCGCGCAGGATCACAAGCGTGTAGGCGATGGGGACACTGGACCGAACACCGGCGGAATGGGCGCCTATTCTCCGCCACCGATAATGACTCCGGGATTGACCCAACGCATTATGCGGGAAGTGATTGCGCCGACTTTGCGTGGGATGAATGAAAGAGGATCGCCCTTTCGGGGCGTGCTGTTTGCAGGCTTGATGATCGACGCACATGGTCCAAAAGTCATCGAGTTCAACGTCCGGTTTGGAGATCCGGAGGCGGAGGTTATCTTACCTCGCCTCAAGGACGACTTTCTGCCGCTTCTTGTCGCATGTGCGAATGGCACGCTGTCCAGCGCCGCTCCCCCGAGGTTTTACCCAGATGCGGCGCTGGCTGTAGTAATGGCGGCCAGAGGCTATCCCGGCGAAGCGGTTCGCGGTTCCAGAATCACCGGCATCGAAGACGCGGAAGCAGCCCCCGGAGTGGTGGTGTTCCACGGCGCCACACGCGAAGTTGACGGCGCGATATTCGCCGATGGCGGCCGCGTGCTAACGATTACTGCGCTCGGCGGCAATATTGCCGAAGCGCAAAGACGAGCATACGAAGCCGTCGATCGAATAAAGTGGCCGGAGGGATTTTGCCGACGCGATATTGGTTGGCGGGGTATAGCTCGCGAAAGCGAATAGCGGGCGCCGTGGACGGAAGCCGCGACCAGACGTTGCGTGCGATGCCGGGCCGCTAAGGCCTGCAGTGGCGGGCTCCATGGCGATTCCGGGGCTATTTCGTCCGGTTTTGTTCGGAGACGGAGTACTGATCGATGGGGGCTGTGAACCCGCTGCCCTACGATCTGCTGTTCAGTCTGGCCGACATTGTCGTCGCGATCGACGTGACGTTCGGGGGTAGGCCGCCAAAGCGACGAACTCCATCGCCATTTGCGTCCATGTTCGGGGCCGCGCAAATCATGCAGGGAGCGATAACAGCTCAAAAAATCAAACTTCGCGCGCCTGATGTTCTCGTGCGGCCCAAAGTGGAGCATTTCGCCGTTCTGGATTTCTTTCGGGCAAGCCAGATCTTGCGGGCTGCCGAAGGCAGCAAGGAAGAGCTCAAATTCATGCTTCGGGAATGGATGAAGGTGCGCGGGACCGCCTGAAGACCGTGCCCGCCGCGAGCTTCGCGCCCCGCATCAATTCGCGGCCGCTCATGACAATCTTTCCTGATCGTTGCCCCTGAACAACCCGTATCGCGCCGGTCCCGCACGCGATTCTCATGTCTTCCGCAAGGAGTGTTCCAGGCGGTCCGCTCCCTGCAGTCATTTCGACACGCAAGAATTTGATACTTTCCTCTCGATCTCCAATGAAGAGCTTCGAATAGGCGCCTGGCGCAGGCGACAACCCGTGAACCTGATTGCGAACTTTCTCCGCGTCCTGTGTCCAATCGATCTCCGCCTCGCTTTTCTCAATCTTGCGCGCATAGCAAACGCCCGCAGTCGTTTGCTCCCGAAATTCGAGTTGACCAGCCTCCAACAATCTTAGGGCGCTCACCGCTAGCTGACCGGCGATTGTGGCGAGACGGGCGGTTAGGTCTCCTGCCGTGTCCTCCGGCAGGATCGGAATGATCTCCCGCATCGCTATCGGTCCGGTGTCAAGCCCGGCGTCCATGCGCATGACGTCCAAGCCGGTCTGGCTATCGCCGGCCATGATCGCTCGCTGGATGGGCGCAGCTCCGCGCCAGCGCGGCAGCAAGGAAGCGTGCAGGTTTATGCAGCCAAGCCTGGGCGCCTCTAGAATCGGGTTCGGCAGCAACAAACCATAAGCCGCCACAACGGCGACGTCCGCCGCGAGACCACTAAAGACCTTCTGTGCTTCGACATCGCGCAGAGTCTTGGGTGCAAAAATGGGGATTCCAAACGAATCTGCGGCGAGATGGACCGGCGTCTTCCTGATCTCGAGGCCTCGACGGCCACCGCGCGCCGGCGCCCGCGTGTAGACGGCGACAACAAGATGCCCATTCTTCATGATCTCCAACAACGTCGGAACCGCGAATTCCGGTGTGCCCATGAAGACAATTCGCATCGGGTTATCGACAAAGCCCCAAATTCAAATCGACGAAGCTTATTCTGCCCAATTTTCGTGTGATGGGGAAGAATTTAGTCCGCTGCTTTTCCGGCTAATGAGCCAATTCGGGCGTTCTTGCCTTGCAGAGGCGATTGTATGAATCCAAAAAGGCGTCACTCGTCTCAGGAATCATCACGAAACACGAGTGTCGAAAGCTCGGTCGAAGCGAACGGCGAGCGACTCCATCCGCTCTCCTAGTCGAAGCTCCAGATCATGGATGTCCGCGCGACTGGGGAGCGGGAGTAAGCGGTCAAGAAAATGTTCGTGTTTTGTTCTCAGGCCCGGAATCCCTGGCGTCTGCGGGGTTTCCTCTTGCGTGGTCCGCTGGCGCAAGGTCACGTCGGTCGCGCGGTTGACCTGGCTCACGAACGGCGAAACGGGCACCGAGAAGGCGTAGCAGATGATGCGCGCCAGCCACTCGTCATACTGGTCCTTGAGCGGCGGCTGGCGGTCTCGATCAGCTTGAAGTCGGCCGGCATGAAGTTGGTCATCCGCCGGCAGGGGTGGCGAAGGCGTCGGACGAGGAGCCGGTGCGGTAGTAGTCGAGGGCGGCTGCGTCGCGTCGCAGTGCGATATTGATGGTGAGCGCGATCTGCTCGACAGCTTACGGCCGCCCACGACGTCGATTGTTAAATAGTTGCTCTGATCGATTTCGCCTGCATTTGTCCAGCAGAATAAGAACATAGGTCCGAGTTCAATACGGTTACCTGATCTATCGTCAGAATAAGACCTGCTTGACCCAACAAGTAAAGGAATCGTTCTCCCTTCGCTACTGACGGGTGGCGCTTGGTCAAATCCTTGCGCAATTGCTCTCTCTGCGTCTTCCGATATCGTCACCGACGGCATGAATCATCCCCTCGACGACGGTCTACGAGCACGGTGCAGCCGCGGTTCGAGGGCAAGTGGAAATGTGCCTTTATTTCGAACGTATAGGTTTCGAAAGGCGTCGCGTGTCGATTAGGATTCCCGCAAACGCGTACTGGCTCCTGGGAGAAAGAGCTTCTCGCGATGCGTGAGCTTGCCCAACCGGAGAACCAGAAGCAACAGGAGTTGAACTCGCGACCTGCAGCGGGGTCGGCCGCCGCGGCTTGCGCGCCGGGTTTCCGACAGGTCCGGCCGCGCTGTCCGTCGTCGCGAAGCGGCCCTGCTCGTCGTGGTGAGGGTTGTGCTTCCCTAACCACGCCGCGCCTCGCCCGGGGAGGGCGCGCCGCCCGCAGCCAGAAGCCCCAGGTCGGCGCGCGCCTCCCCGCGCGTCTTGATCCCCGCGCCGACCAGAATCTCGAGCGTCTGCGCCTGCTGCAGCGGGTCGACCGCATCGTCGCCGACCCATACGAATTCGAGCGAAGGCTCGTTCATGGAGACGCAGATCACATGATCGAGCGCGCTCTTGATCCAGGTCTTGAGCGGCACGAGGCCCTCTTGCGTCGCCTGCATGCGCAAGGTCTCGCCGGTCGCGCGATTGACCTGGCTCACGAACGGCGAGACGGGAACCGAGAAGGCGTAGCAGATGATGCGCGCCAGCCACTCGTCATACTGGTCCTTGAGCGGCGGCTGGCGGGTTTCGATAAGCTTGAAGTCGGCGGGCATGAACTTGGTCATCCGCCTTCGCGCCAGATTGCCGCTCATCAGCGCGTCGAAGTAATCCTGGAACGAGCGGATCTGGTCGGCCGTCCACTCCTTCGGCAGCGTGGCGAAGGCGTCGGGCGAGGAGCCGGTGCGGTAATAGTCGAGGGTCGCTGCGTCGCGTCTGAGCGCGATATTGATGGTGAGCGCGATCTGCTCGACCGGGCTCATGCCGTAGAGCCTATGGGAGCGCAGGTTGCGCGGCAGATAGAGAAGCTCGTCGGCCGAGAAATCGGCGGCGGGGATGCCCTTGAGGATCTGCTGATAGGCGGGGTCGGGCGCTTCCGGCGCCCGTCCGTCCTCGCCGATCAAGGGCTTGATCGTCGCCCCGTCGATGATGTCGAGCGAATAGAGAGAGCCGCCCCTGGCGTAGCGCGGGTAGATGGTCGCCGCGTCGATGACCAGCATCTCCTCGACCAGCATCCTCAGCCAGTCGGCGAACGAATGGCGCCGGTCGGGACGGGCGAGAAAACCGCTGACCGCCTCGATGCTCTTCGACATGTCAGGCGAATCCGCTCGCGCCCGCGGCCGCACCGCATAGCTCTGCGCGGCGATCTGGTCCTTGCGGGTCTCGATCACCGCGCGCAGGAGCGGCAGGGCGTCCGCGAGGCCGCGCAGTTCCGCGAACGAGACGCCGTCCTCGGCGCGGGGGATATAGTTGAGGTTGGCGCCGAACGGATAGTCGAACTGCCGCCCTTTGACTTCGGGCGGCGCCATCGGCGCGAGCGGCTGCAGCGGCCCGAACCAGGTGTCCGGCGACACGCCGGTGATCACGTAGCGCGTCGCGTCCGCGAGGCGGGCGAATACGCTTGGGGGCAGGGGCCGTCTGAGAGCGTCGTCCGACATCGGATCGGTTCCTTGGCGAAAAGGGGCTTGGGTGAGGCTTGGGCGGCGGCGCGCCTTTGCCTTCCGTTAGGGATTGGCGCCTAGATTGCGCCTGCGGCTCGCGCGAGAGTGGAAGGGGTCATGCGCCAATTGCTTGCGCTGGTCGCGATCGCCGTTGGCCTGCCGGCGCTTGCTGACGCGGCGCCGCGCTGGACGTTTTGCGTCGCCGCGTCGCAGAGCGGCGGCGAAGTCTGGATCACCGACGTTTTCGCCGCCGAACGCGACCGGGTTGAGCTCGAAAACGCGTTCAAGGCAATGGTCGAGCGGACCGGCGCGCGCGCCGATGCGCAATGCCCGCAGCCGCGCGAGGACAAGACCGAGGCCGTCAACGCGCAGTTCCAGGCCGAGGAGTTCAACCGCAAGCTCGGCGCGACGTTGCACGCCGTGCTTGCCGGCGCGTTCCCGCCGCATGGTAAGGATCAGTTTCCCCGACCGCCGCGTCCGCCATAGGCGTTGGCGTCGCGCTCGGGATCGGCGTCGCCGGTCGGCGGATGAAGATCCAGGAACGGCTTCACCTCGACCAGCAGCGCGATCAGCGCCGCGATCGCCGCCGCTTGCGGAAAGAAGACGGCGATCACGCCAAGCGCGTCCTCGGCGAGAACCGCGTCGGCGTCGAGGTCGGAGAACTTGCTCCGCCACGCCGCCGACAAGGCGCTCGTATTGACGTCGCCGAGGGCGCTGATGGCGCCCTTGACCTGCGCCGCGGTGATCACAGAATCGACGTGCTATGCGCCAGCGCGGTCTGAATGTTGGCGACCGCGACCGCGCTCTGCGCCTTGTCCGCCTGAATGGACGGATTGGCGAGGAGCGCGATCAGGGGAACGACGGACTGCGGCAATTGCGTCTGCATGGCCTGCAAGCCCATCACCGCCATCTGCATCCCGATCTGGTTTCCGTTGGCCTGCGCAAGGTTGAAGTTGTTCAGGAACGACGTCGCCTGAGAGGTGACGGCCTGCGACGTGCCGAGCGCCGACTGGAGGGCGGAAGCCGCAGTTGCAGCGGCGGAGATGTTGTTGGCGGACAGCGCTGAGCTCAGGCTGTTGAAGAAGGAACCAAGACCGGACATTTCGATTTTCCTTATGGATTGCGGCCGTCGGGGAGACGCGAGCGGACGGCCCCGCGCTCGATTGGTCAGCCGATCGCCTTTCCAGGCAGGCTCGCGGGCGAAGCGGTCATCGCCTTCTGCGCGCGGCCGATCGCCTTGATGACCGCGTCCCGCACCTCGGCCTCGTTCAGGCCAAGCTTGGCGACGATCCCCGGCGCGTTGGCGATGAGCGCGGTCGTCGCGGTCGCGACCAGCGGATTCCCGACGCTGAACTTGCCGGTCGCGAGATTGTTCTCGGCTCCGGCGATCAGCGCATGGACCTCAGCGTCGGCCGCCTTTTCGAGCTCAGCCTGAACGTCCGGCGTGAACGCGATCCCGGTCCAGCGGGCGAGGCCGGCAAACAGGAGGCCGCCGACCCCGATCACCAGGCCCGAAGCGGCGGCGTTAATGAAGGGCGACAGCGCCGAAACGATCGGCGCCGCCGCGATTGCGGTTTCTGACATGATGTTCTCCTTCAGGGACAAACGGAATTATGCGGCCGCGTCGGCAGGCGGCGATTGCCTCTCCCAAGGGGAGCGGGAGGGATCAAAGCGCGCTGCCATCCGGGCTTTGCTTGACGAGCGGCCCGGCGCGCGACGGCCGGATGTGGTTCTTGCGGAAAAGGGCCTCGAAGGACGCGCCGGCTCACGCCATCGATTTTCGTTGCATCCGCTTTACTCGCCCGCCTTCGCCGACCAGTACTCGATCATCCCGCCCGCGCCGCGCCGGTCGAGTCCGATGAGGTCGGCCAGCGCCCAGACCAGTGCGTCGGCGCGGTCGGGCGAATAGCCGGAGGCGCGGCGGTCGAAGTCCGGGGTCAAAGCGCAGAGCTGGTCCTCGAGCTTCGCGAACGCGCCGACGTGATAGACGAGCCCGCGTTCGTAGGCCGCCGCGATCGGCTCGGCGCGCAGGAACTTGCCGCGCGTCGCATGGACCGCGCGCACCGGCAGATTCGGCTCGCTCTGGCGCAGCACCTCCGTCACCATGTCGCCGCCGTTGTTGATTTCGGCGACGACGCGGTTGGCCTTGAAGCCGCGATAGGCTGCGCCGACCCGCGCCGCCCATCCGCCCGGCGTATCGCCCTGGCTGGTGAGGTCGGCGAGCACGTAGAAGAGCCCGCTTTGCGCTCTCGCGGCGACGATGAGCCCGCATTCGTCGGACTTCGCCGACGAGCGCGCCGGCGGATCGACCGCGACCACGATTTCGGCGAATTCCTGGGGCGCCGCCTCGGGACGGACGCGCTGACGCTCGATGAGCGCGCGCGTCCACAAAGCCCCGGGCGTCTCGTCGACGATCTCGGCCAGGAGCTCCTGGCGCCCGATCGGCCGTCCCTGGTAGCGCGCGGTGATGCGTTCGAAGAACGCCCGAGCCAGGTGCGCCCGATTGTCGAAGGTCGAACCGCGGGTGACGATGGTGTCCTTGTCGACGGCGAGCGACTTGATGATCTTGGTCGGCCTGGGCGTGGTGGTCACGACCGCCTGCGGCTTGTCGCCAAGCCTCAAGCCGAGCAGCGCCTGATCGAACGCCTCGGGGTCCCGCCAGGCGGCAAGCTCGTCGCACCAAAGCTTCATGTGCTGCTTGCCTCTGAGCCGGTCGGGCTCTTCGGCGGAGAAAAGCCAGCTCACCGCGCCGTTCGGCCATTCGAGGCGCAGGTCGGCGGCGAAGAAGCGCGGCTGCTCGTCGCGCCGGCAGCAGGCGAGAACCCCGGATTCGCCGGTGATCATGGTGTCGCGCACGTCGGCGACCGTCGCGCCGATGAGGTTCACGATCGGGTAGGTCTTGATCCAGTGACGCACGGCTTCGGCGCCCGCACGGGTCTTGCCCGCGCCGCGGCCGGCGAGGATGAGCCAGATGATCCAGTCGCCGGGCGGAGGCGCCTGGTCGGAGCGCGCCCAGAACTCCCAGTCATGAAACAATTGCGCGCACTCGAGCGCCGTCATCGACTCGAGGAGCTGGGCCCGGTCGCCGGGCTCAAGCTTGAGAAAGTCGCCGACCCGTTCGATCTTTCCGTCCAAGACGGGGTGGGCGCGTCGCGGCCGGGCGCGCCGGGCGACGGCGCGCCTATCGTCGCCACCGCTCAATTCATCCACTTCTTGCGCGCTAGGTAGGTCGCGGCGTCGCTGAGCTTTTGCGATCGCCGCGCGCTGTCCTTTTCCGAGCCCGGTCGAGCCGCGACGGATCCGGAGCGGCCGAGCGCATTGACGATCGTCAGCACGAGCTCAGTCGCCCTGGGATCGCCGTCCAGAACCTTGCCGACCAAATCCAGGGCGATTGCGTCGACCCGGGAGAGGTAGTGCCGGGCGAATTCCTCGATCGGCCGGGCCATCAGCCGACGCAGCTTGCCGAGCAGCAGGCTTTCGGCCTGATCGCGAGAGAGCCTTCGCTTTGCGCTCGACTTTTGCGCGCCGGACCCGAAGGGGCCTTTTCGCGTCGTTCGGTTCGTGTCCGTCATTTGCGCCTGCATGGATGGTTGGAGAAAGCGCGTGCGAGCGCGAGGCCCGCCTAATCGGGCGGGATGGGAAGAAACGGGGCTGGGGAGAGAAAGGAGCGTGGCGAAGGCCGCAGCTCTCGAACTTGCCTCACTATGCCCTCGGCGGCGTCAAAGCGCAAGCTTTTGTTCCTGTTTTGTTCGAAATGACTTGGCAGGTGTGAATTTAACGTAGCATTGTCAATGACTTGCGGCTATTCTGAAAGTCCGGATCGACATAGCGCCTTTAACAAGCGCTTGCAGAAAATCAGAATGCATGCTAGTCCACCGCCATCACCTCTCCCCACGGCCGCTCGGCGACTACAGGGGGAGAGAGCCGCGGCAAAAAGTCTATTTTGGCCTCGGACTCGGCGCAACCGTCTGAAGAGGCTCATTCCCGCCAAGGGAATCCAAGGCAATCCCGCGGGTGGGGCGCCCAGTCGACCCCCAGAGAGGCCCGGCGCCGCCGCCGATTCCTTCGTCAAGGCGACAGCAAATGGTGTAAATTCATCGGGGAGCTTTCCGGGGGCCTCGTGTGATCATCGTCCACTATGTCGCGAAGGCCGCTGGGGACGCGGCGGCGGTCCCGCCGGTTGCTCGACAAGTTCTCGCAGCCGCCGAGCCAGTCCCGCCTGGCGCCGTGTGGCTCGACATGGTCGAACCGACCGCAGCCGAGGACCGCAAGGTCGAACTCTATCTCGGCTGCAAGGTGCCCTCGCGCGCCGACCCCGACTTCACCGAGCCGCCCGAATCCTATTACGCCGAAAACGGAGTCCGTTACCTGAAAGGCAGCGTCGTAAGCGAACCGGAAGGAACGCCCGATGTCGCCGACGTGACGTTCATTCTGACGCCGGCCACGCTGGTCACCGTGCGCTACGATCCCGGCGATGCGTTCGAGCTATTCGGGCAGAAACTCTGCAAGTCGGGTGCGCTGGCGCTTAACCCCGACGCGGTGGCGGTCGGCCTCGTCAACACCATCGTCAATCGTTCGGCCCGTGCGCTGAACAAGGTCGGCGTGGAGCTCGACTCGATCGCAAGCACGGTCTTCCGGGCCAAGGGCGACCAGAGCCGGCGGAGCCAGATCTATTCAGCGACCCTTGATGCGCTCGGGCGCGAGGACGAGAAGATCTCGAATCTCCGCGAAAGCCTGGTGTCGATCGAGCGATTGTTGCTCTTCCTGTCGTCGGAAGGGCGATCCGCAAACACGCCGAAGCCGGTGCGGGAGGCGACGAAGGCGGCGCTGCGCGACCTGCAGTCGCTGGAGCAGGACGCGAGCTTCAAGGCGCAGAAGGTGCAGTTCCTGCTGGACGCGACGCTCGGACTCATCAACCTCGCGCAGAACGACATCATCAAGCTCTTCTCGGTGCTCGCCGTGATTTTCATGCCGCCGACCGTCATCGCCTCGATCTACGGTATGAATTTCAAGGAGATGCCGGAGCTTGAGTGGCGTTGGGGCTATCCGCTGGCGCTCTGCCTCATGGTCGTTGCCGGGATCGGGCCTTACGTGTTCTTCCGGTGGAAAAAGTGGCTATAAGGCGGCCGAAGCCACTGCCCGGGAGAGGCCGCTTATTGGAGGGCGGGAGACGGAGATGACCGCACAGCCAACGCGAGTTGACTTGGCCGATGTCGGACCGGGGGTGGCGTGGGCATTCGAGTTCGATGAGAACGGGCGCGGCCGCCTGCTGGGGGGCGGCTCGTCGTTCGACCTCATGCACGGGCGGCGGTTCTTATGGATGCATCTCATTCTCGCAAACGCCCGCACCCATGATTGGCTTGCCGCGCAGGAGGCCGTTCCGCCCGAGGCGCGCGAGGTTCTGCTGTCCCAGGACCGTCATCCGCGGCTCGAGTGGCGCGGCGACGCCATGTGGGGCACGTTGTACGATCTGCGCCGCGAGGACGACAATTCCGCCAGCGGGGAATCGGCCGACATACGCTTCGCTCTGAGGCCGCAGTTCCTTCTCACTGCGCGGCGTCATCCGGTCAATTCCACGCGTGTGGTGCACGATCAGATCCAGGCCGGAGTCACATTCGATGACAGCGCCGCGCTGTTCGAAAGCCTTCTCGTCGCCGCTGCGGATTTGCTCGGCGAAGCCACGCACAAAATCGCAGGCCAGCTTGATCAGATCGAGGACCGCGTGCTGTCTGAGACCTTCAGCGACGAAAGCGCGGCGTTGCTAAGGCTCAGGAGAGGCATGTCGCGGCACGAGCGGCTCATGCAGGCCGCGCACGGGCTACTCGCGCAACTCGAACACCATCGCGCGGAAAGCGTCCTCCCCGCCTATCGCGATCTGTGCTTGCGGGTGAGGCAACGGGTCGGCTCGTTTCACGCCGACCTTCGTCTCCAGGCCGATCGGGCGCGGCTGCTGCAGGACGAAATGGCGGCGCAACTGGCGACTGCGACCAACCGAAATCTCTTCGTGCTCACTGTCGTCACAACAGTCCTCTTGCCCCCGGCCTTTGTCACCGGGTTCTTTGGCATGAACACGAAGGGTCTGCCGTTCGGCGATTCGGACTATGGAACGCTGTACGCCGCCGTCTTTTGCGCGCTTGCGGCGCTCCTCGTCTATCTGCTGATCCGTCGCTATAGAATGCTCGCATAGAACGGCCCACGGAACTCGAGATCAGGCCTGTCTGACCTGAAACCACGATCCCACTCCGGCCGCGCGGTGTTCGGGGATCGCCGAACTCGAGCGGCCATTTGCCAGGGTTGTCGGCGACAAAGGCGATGTGCGCAGTCCGGCCAGGTTGGATGAGGACGGTGTCGCGCCAATAGGGCTCCCAGCCGTCGTCCATCGAATGCAGGAGGCGCGCGGCATGCCCCCATAGCCGCAACGCCTGGACGACCGCGGTCTTGTTGGCAAGCGCGAACACGGTCGGCGCGCCCCGCGGCAGCGCATATGCCGGCTTCGCCGACCAGTCGACGAAAGTCGCCCCATTGATTGCGAACGGCGACGATCCGCCGCCGCTGATGACAAAGTCGCAGCGTCGCGCCGATTCGAGCGCGATCTCCGCCGGCAGCAGCGGATTGGGGGCGAGGCGCTGCGGCTCGGAACGGGCGGCGACCGGGTCGCCATCCGTCGTGACGACGACGAACGGGCGATCGGCCTGGCCGGCGTCGGCCCGCAAAACGAGGCGAACGCTGGCCCCAAGGTCGCGCGGCATATCGACCATAAGCTCGAAACGGGCGCCGGGCCCCATCGGGAACTGGTTGTTCAGCGGCTCGAACGGCTCGCTCGGCTGGCCGTCGACGGCGACGATGACGGTTTTCGCGCCCTCGATGGCCACGACCGCCAGTCGGGCCGTCGCCGCGGTGCCAAGACGAAGCCGCACCCGCGCTCCTGGCGCAGCGCTGAGTTTCAGCGGGGCGGCCGCGCCGTTGGCGAACACGAGGCTGCCTCTGCGCCCGTTTCCCCTGCCGGCGGCGATATCGGAGAAATCGTCCCTGATCTGCCCGTCGGCGTCGCTGTTCCAATCCGACAGCACGATCGCGGCATCCAGATCGACATCCGGCTTGACCGCCTCCTCGACGATGATTGGCCCGAACAGCCCACGTCCCTGCTGCGCGGGGTCGGACACACCTGCATGCGGCAGGTAGAGATTGAAGCCCGCGTCGGGCGCAATGAACCGGATTTCGGCGCTGGCGCCAGACCTGAGGCGCTCCTGCGTAAGGCCGCCGACGCCCGCGGCGGCATTCGACGCCCGCAAGCCGGGAAAGCTCAATGTCGTCGGCTCGGCGAGCTTGTTGGCGAACCTCAGTTTGAGCTCCCCGCCCTGCCTCACTTTAAGGAGCGGGCCCGGGATCGCGCCTCCGTAGGCATAAGCGGCGGCCGCCGCGGCCGGCGGCGGCTGGAGTTGAAGCGGCGCCGCCGCGGCTTCGAAACGGACCAAATCATCCCCGCCGGGGGCCAGCGCATCCGCACCGGCCCTCCCGCTAAGAGCCCAGGCTGCTGCGGCCAATCCGCCGCCCAGGACCACGCGCCGGGTCGGGCATGAAGTTCGCTGCGCCATTTTGGGACGCGGCGCCTGGCCCGAGATTTGCGCCTCGTCCGGCGAGGAGCGCGTAACCATGCGTAAGTTCATGGCATCCCTAGGGTTTGCCGCCGTTTGTGTCGCCTTGGCGCGGCTCATGTTCGCGGCGCTGTTGTTACCCGAGCGCGCGACCGGCGCAACAGGCGTTCTCCTCGGGGCTGGCCTGTTCACCATCGCAATCGCCGCCGTGGTGCGCAAATGAGCCGACAAAGCGGGTGGACCTGCTTTTTTCTATGGCGGACGCCCGGCAAGCTGATATAGAGCCCGCGCGAAGCAATGCCGCCTCGTCAAGCCGGCGCTTGCGGCGGGCGTGGCGGAATTGGTAGACGCGCCGGATTTAGGTTCCGGTGACGTAAGTCGTGGGGGTTCGAGTCCCTCCGCCCGCACCATTTCCTCCGAAGCCGCGAGCGCCAGGGACCAAATGACGATCGGACGACGGAAAGTTATCGGCCAGTCGCGGCCATGGGCCACGACGACGACAAGGCGGAACGTAAGATGCAGGTGACCGAGACGCTGAGCCAAGGGCTTAAGCGCGAATACGACATTTCGCTCCCGGCGAGCGACCTGGCGGCGAAACTTGATGGGCAGTTGGCCGAACTGAAGGCAAAGGTCCGGATCAACGGCTTCCGGCCCGGCAAGGTGCCGGTCGAGCATTTGCGTCGGGTCTACGGGAAGTCGGTGATGGCCGACGTCGTACAGGAGGCCATCGCCAGCGCCAACAAGAAGATCGTTGACGACAATCATTTGCGCCTCGCCCGCGAGCCGAAGGTCGAGCTGCCGGGCGATCAGGCTGCGATTGACGCTGCCCTCGAGGCCCGAGGCGACCTCAACTTCAAGGTCGCGCTCGAGGTGCTGCCGGTGTTCGAGATTGGCGATTTCTCGCAGATCTCGCTCGAGCGCCCGACCACGGACGTCGAGCCTGCCGATATTGAGCGCGCGCTCGAACGGTTGGCGCAGGAGCGTCGCACCTACGCCGAGAAGCCAGCGGGAGCGACGGCGGAGAACCACGATCGCGTCACGATCGACTTCGACGGAACGATCAACGGCGTTCCGTTCGAGGGCGGCGAGGGCAGGGACGTTCAGGTTGCGTTGGGCTCAAGCACCTTCATTCCGGGATTCGAGGACCAGCTCGTTGGCGTCGCCGCTGGAGAAAAACGTGCGATTCAGGGGACCTTCCCGGAGGCGTACGCCGTGCGGGCGCTCGCCGGGAAAACCGGCGATTTCGCAGTGACCGTCAAGGCTGTCGCCGCCCCCGATCCGCTCGCCATTGACGACGAGTTTGCCAAAAGCGTCGGCTTCGAAGGCCTCGACAAACTCAAGGAGATGATCCGCGACCGGCTCACTTCCGAATATGCGCGCGCCTCGCGCGATAAGCTCAAACGCCAGCTGCTCGACCAACTCGACCAGCTCTATTCCTTCGAGTTGCCCGAGGGGCTCGTCAACCAGGAGTTCGAACTCAATCTGGGAGCAGGTGACGCGCGAGCAGAAGGCCGCAGGCCGCAGCTTCGCGGATGAGAACACCACGGAGGAGGCTGCGCGCGCCGACTACCACAAGATCGCCGAACGCCGGGTGCGACTCGGGCTCCTGCTCGCCGAGGTCGGAACGAGGGCTGAGGTGAAGGTCTCAGACGACGAGATGACTCAGGCGCTGATTGCCCGGGCGCGATCCTTCCCCGGCCAGGAAAAGCAGGTCTGGGACTTCTACCGCAACAATAACCAGGCGCTGGCCGAGTTGCGCGCCCCGATCTACGAGGAGAAGGTTGTCGACCATATCCTCGGGCTCGCCAAGGTCGCGGATCGCAAGGTGACCAGGGAGGAGCTTCTCAAGCCGATCGACGACGAGGTCCCGGGTCAACCGACGATCGAAAACGAGCCACCCTCGGCCTGAAAGCGACGAGGCGCTCGAGCCGAAACTTCGGCTTCACGCGGGTCCGCTGCCGGGCAGCCCTTTTCGGGGCGGCCTTGGGCGCTTATGTTGAGTTTGAGGCCGCCGCGGGGCGCCGGCACGATCTGGCGAAAGAAAGGTCCTATGCGCGATCCAGTCGATTATTACACCAATAACCTCGTCCCGATCGTGATCGAGCAATCGGCGCGCGGCGAGCGCTCGTTCGATATTTTTTCGCGATTGTTGCGCGAACGCATCATTTTCATGATTGGCCCGGTCGATGACCTGTCGGCGTCGTTGGTCGTCGCCCAACTGCTTTTTCTGGAGGCGGACAATCCCAAAAAGGAAATCGCGCTCTACGTGAATTCTCCGGGCGGCATTGTCACCGCCGGGCTGTCGATCTACGATACCATGCAGTTTATTCGTCCCAAGGTGACAACGATGTGCATCGGGCAAGCCGCATCAATGGGTTCGCTGCTGCTTGCTGCAGGCGAGAAAGGATCGCGATTTGCGCTGCCCAATTCCCGCATCATGGTGCATCAGCCTTCGGGGGGGTTTCAGGGTCAGGCGTCGGATATCCAGCGGCATGCTGAGGATATTCTGAAGGTCAAGCGGCGGCTCAATGAGATTTATGTCCACCACACCGGCCAATCTTACGAAGCCATTGAAAGAACGCTGGATCGCGATCATTTCATGTCGGCTGAGGAGGCGAAGGCGTTCGGAATCGTCGACGAAGTGACGACTAAGCGCGCCGTTGAGCTGGAAGAGGTCAAAGTATAGCCGACAGCCGATTGAATTCGTCAGCTTGGCCGGGTTTTGGCGCCTGGCGTCCGGAATTTTGCCGCGCGGGCTTGATTTTGCGTGCAATTTGGTGGTTGCTTGCCAAATCCCAACTGGCGCTTCTGCGTCGGGCGGAAGGCGGGCTTAGGCAGGAAACGGCGAGGCAGGGTCGAAGGCTACGTTTCGTTAGGGTGGTTTGGTTAGGCTGCGCGGTCAGGCGTTTGACGACTCGCTTCGGCGGAAGCGGCCTAAATGGAGAAAAGCGATGGCCAAGGCCGAAGGCGACGCCAAAAATACGCTCTATTGCTCATTCTGCGGCAAGAGCCAGCACGAGGTTCGCAAGCTCATCGCTGGCCCGACGGTGTTCATCTGCGATGAATGCGTCGAGCTGTGCATGGACATCATCCGCGAGGAGAGCAAGACCGCGCTGGTCAAAAGCAAGGACGGCATCCCGACACCGCGCGAAATCTGCAAGGTTCTCGACGATTATGTGATTGGTCAGCCTCAGGCGAAGCGCGTTCTGTCGGTCGCCGTCCACAATCACTACAAGCGCCTCAATCACGCCACCAAACACGGCGACGTCGAACTCGCGAAATCCAATATCCTGCTGATTGGTCCGACCGGTTCGGGCAAGACCCTGCTCGCGCAGACGCTCGCGCGCATCCTCGATGTGCCTTTCACCATGGCCGACGCCACGACACTGACTGAAGCCGGCTATGTCGGCGAGGACGTCGAGAACATCATTTTGAAGCTGCTCCAGGCTTCCGACTACAATGTCGAGCGGGCGCAGCGCGGCATCGTCTACATTGACGAAATCGACAAGATCAGCCGCAAGTCCGACAATCCGTCGATCACCCGGGACGTGTCGGGCGAGGGCGTGCAGCAGGCGTTGCTCAAGATCATGGAAGGAACGATCGCAAGCGTTCCGCCGCAAGGCGGGCGCAAGCATCCCCAACAGGAATTTCTCCAGGTCGACACGACCAACATTCTGTTCATTTGCGGCGGTGCGTTTTCCGGCCTTGAGCGAATCATCTCGGCGCGCGGCAAGGGAACTTCAATCGGCTTTTCCGCCAAGGTTCAGTCGCCTGACGACCGGCGCACGGGCGAAGTGTTTCGCGAGGTCGAACCGGAGGACCTGCTGAAGTTCGGCCTCATTCCCGAATTCGTTGGCCGCCTGCCGGTCATCGCGACGCTCGAGGACCTCGACGAGGACGCGCTGAAGAAAATCCTGACCGAGCCCAAGAACGCGCTCGTCAAACAATATCAGCGCCTGTTCGAGATGGAGAACACCGACCTCACCATCCAGGAGGAGGCGCTCAGCGTCGTCGCCAAGAAGGCGATCGAGCGGCGCACCGGCGCCCGCGGCTTACGCTCGATCATGGAGAGCATTTTGCTCGACACGATGTTTGAACTGCCGGGACTCGACGGCGTCGAACAGGTGGTGATCGGCCCTGAAGTCGTCGAAGGCAAGGCTCGCCCGCTTTATATCTATGCCGAGCGGGCCGAGCGCGCGAGCTGATCTTGCGTTCAAGTCCTGCGCTGCTTGAAAGTCGCAGGTTGGACGCCCATCTTTCGTGCCGAGACCGGTGATTCTCGCGAGGGCTTGGGCACGAAATTTGCGTCATGCAGTTTCGACTCGCTTCAGGCGAGGGAACGCGAGCGACGGGCGCTTCGATTGGTTGATTTGGGCGTTCGTCGTTCAAGGTCAGAAAATAGAAGGAGCGGAGCAGGCAGGCATGCCGGCTCCCGGAATTCAGGACAGTCATGACCAATCAGCGCAAATCCATCGTCCCCGGAACTCTCGACGTCTACCCCGTCTTGCCGCTGCGCGACATTGTCGTCTTCCCGCACATGATCGTCCCGCTGTTTGTCGGTCGCGAGAAGTCCATTCGCGCGCTTGAAGAGGTGATGAAGTCTGACAAGGCGATTCTGCTCGCGA
Organism: uncultured Alphaproteobacteria bacterium; assembly: GCA_963806935.1. Classification (GTDB taxonomy): domain Bacteria; phylum Pseudomonadota; class Alphaproteobacteria; order Rhizobiales; family Beijerinckiaceae; genus Roseiarcus. Next base: position 86,158 of record CAWEAT010000008.1, on the reverse strand, counting down.
CCCAGAAGAACGCGGCCGACGACGATCCGGCGCCTGACGCAATATTCTCGGCCGGCACGTTGGCCAGCGTCCTCCAATTGCTCAAACTGCCTGATGGCACGGTCAAGGTCCTCGTCGAGGGATCGACGCGCGCCCAGGTCACCCGATTCATGCCCGGCGACGGCTTTTTTCAGGCTGAAGCGCGGGCCGTCGCCGACGAGCCGATCGAAAAGATTGAGGGCGAAGCCTTGTCGCGCTCGGTCGTTTCCGAGTTCGAGAGTTACGTCAAGCTCAACAAGAAGATTTCACCCGAGGTCGTGAGCGCGGTCAACCAGATCGATGACTACGGGAAGCTTGCCGACACCATCGCCTCACACCTTGCCGTCAAACTGTCCGACAAGCAGGCGATTCTCGAGATGCGCTCGATCGCCAAGCGGTTCGAAAAGTGCCTGGCGCTGATGGAAAGCGAAATCTCGGTGCTTCAGGTTGAGAAGCGCATCCGTACCCGCGTCAAGCGGCAGATGGAGAAGACCCAGCGCGAGTACTACCTCAACGAGCAGATGAAGGCGATCCAGAAGGAACTCGGCGACGAGGAGGGCAAGGACGAAATGTCTGAGCTCGAGGAGCGCATCAAGTCGACCAGGCTCACCAAGGAAGCACGCGAGAAGGCTCTCGGCGAGGTCAAAAAGTTGAGGCAGATGTCGCCGATGTCGGCGGAGGCGACCGTCGTGCGCAACTATCTCGATTGGCTGCTTTCGATCCCGTGGCAGAAGCGCTCAAAGATCAAGAAGGATCTTCCGGCCGCCCAGACGATCCTGGACGCCGATCATTTCGGTCTCGACAAGGTCAAGGAACGCATTGTCGAATACCTCGCCGTCCAACAGCGCGCCAACAAGCTGACCGGGCCGATCTTGTGTCTGGTGGGACCGCCGGGCGTCGGCAAGACCTCGCTCGGCAAGTCGATCGCGAGAGCCACGGGCCGGGAATTCGTCCGCATGTCCCTCGGCGGCGTGCGCGACGAGGCGGAGATCCGCGGCCATCGCCGCACCTATATCGGCTCGATGCCGGGCAAGGTCATCCAGTCGATGCGCAAGGCCAAAACCTCCAATCCTCTCTTCCTGCTCGACGAGATCGACAAGATGGGTATGGATTTCCGGGGCGATCCGTCGTCCGCGCTGCTCGAGGTGCTCGATCCGGAGCAGAACTCGACCTTCAATGATCACTATCTGGAGGTCGACTATGATCTGTCGGGCGTGATGTTCGTGACCACGGCCAACACGCTCAACATTCCGCCGGCGCTCATGGACCGGATGGAGATCATTCGAATCGCGGGCTATACGGAGGACGAGAAGCTGGAGATCGCCAAGCGGCATCTCCTGCCCCATTCGATGACCAAGCACGGTCTCGAAGCCAAGGAATGGCTGGTCGAGGATAGCGCCATTATGGAGCTCATCCGGCGCTATACGCGAGAGGCCGGCGTCCGCAATCTCGAGCGGGAGATTTCCAATCTCGCGCGCAAGGCGGTGAAGGAGATACTCACCAACAAGAGCAAGACGATCGTCGTCACCCGCGAGAACGTCGCGGAGTTCCTCGGGCCGCCGAAGTTCCGCTATGGCGAAATCGAGGCGGACGATCAGGTGGGGCTGGTGACCGGACTTGCCTGGACGGAGGTCGGCGGCGAACTTCTGACAATCGAAGGCGTCATGATGCCCGGCAAAGGCCGCATGACGGTCACGGGCAACCTCAAGGAAGTCATGAAGGAATTGATTTCGGCTGCGGCGTCCTACGTGCGGTCCCGCGCCGTCGATTTCGGAATTGAGCCGCCGCTGTTCGACAAACGCGACATCCATGTGCATGTGCCGGAAGGCGCAACGCCGAAGGATGGACCGTCTGCAGGCGTTGGCATGGCGACCGTCATTGTCTCAATGCTGACCGGCATTCCCGTTCGACGCGACATCGCCATGACTGGCGAGATCACGCTGCGCGGGCGCGTTCTCCCGATCGGGGGCCTCAAGGAAAAGCTGCTTGCTGCGCTGAGGGGCGGAATCAAGAAGGTCCTCATTCCGGAAGACAACGCCAAGGACCTGGCGGAGATACCGAGTTCGGTGAAAAACGGACTTGAGATCGTACCGGTTTCCCGCATGGACGAAGTGCTTGCCCACGCACTCGTCCGCCAGCCGACGCCGATCGTCTGGGAGGAGGACGTTGCCGCGGCGCCGCAGCCTCCGAGCCCGCCCGAAGAGGACGGGACGGGGCTCGTCGCGCACTGATGGCCCGGCCACGGCGGCGCTCCTGAACCAGGCGTATCGCCACCCGGGCCTGAGTTAACCGACAATAGCCGCGAATTCTTCGGAATTCGCGGCTTTTTTTGGTAGCAGGGCATTTTTCAGCGGCAAAAGCACACTTTTTTCGCCTGTGATCCCCGGGAACGCTTGCGTTCCTTGGACGAAACGGCGAGCTATGGATCGAACTCTGCTGTCGATTTGCCTGGGGCGGCGATGAGCGCCTTCAAGGGGAGGGACGAGTATGAGCGCGCGGCGGCGCAATCGCCGCGTCTTAGAGGCGCTGAAGGCGCCGGACTTCAGAACCGGCGCCGACAACCGAGCGCCGCATTCGAACGGAGAGGCCAATATGAATAAGCTTGAGCTCGTCGATCATATCGCGACGGAAGCGGATTTGACCAAGGTCGCAGCTCAGACCGCGCTCGATGCTGTGCTCGGCGGAATCGAGAAGACGTTGAAGAAGGGCGAGGAAGTGCGTCTGGTCGGATTCGGCACCTTCTCCGTGCGCGAGCGCGCGGCCGGGAAGGGGCGCAATCCGGCGACCGGCAAGGAAATAAAAATCGCCGCGTCGAGGAACGCGCGTTTCAAGCCCGGCGCGGCGCTGAAGGCGAGCCTCAACAAGAAGTCAGCCAAGAAATAATCGAGATTCCACGCGTTCCGCGACGCCTCTGGGGGAAGTCGGGGGGCAGGTCCGCGGTCGCCGGTCGTCAGCTCGCGCTCTTCGCGAGCGACGTCCGCATACGCTTGGCGAGCCAGCCGCGAGTTTGTAGTGTCCGGGGCTTGCCGTACTGCGAGTGCGGCGGCGGCGAGGGCGGTTAGCTCAGTTGGCAGAGCATCTCGTTTACACCGAGAGGGTCGGCGGTTCGAGCCCGTCACCGCCCACCAGCGGCGCGCGCTTTCGGGCGCTCTTGGCGCTGACCGCTGCTCTCATGCTCGGCGGAATTGTGCTGACCCCAGCTTCGGCGCAGGAGCGCGGCGGGGCGATGAGATTCCGTGTCGCGCCGCTCGCATCCCACGAATGCGGCAAGCATTGTCCCGATGTTATCGTCGCCGACGGCGTCATCGAGGCTGAGACGCCTCAGGCCTTTGTCGATTTCCTCAAATCGGGCAGCGCCGACACCAGGTTGCGACGGATTGTGTTTTTCAACTCCCGAGGCGGCAATGTCGTCGCCTCGATGGTCTTCGGCCATATCTTGCGGGGCCTCCGTATCGCAGGCGTAGTGGGACGATTCGAGGCGGGGGGTGATCCGGGCCCGTTCATTGGCGAATGCCTCTCTGCTTGCGTCTACGCGCTCATGGGCGCTGTGCGCCGGGTTGCGCCGCCCGGCAGCGAAATCGGGCTTCATCGGATGTCGATCGTAGAGAGCCAAGGGGGTGGTTTTTTGCAGCCGCCGCAGGTGACTCGCAGTTTCGCGGATCCGCCGATGGTCGCCGTGCTTGGACGCTATGCGCGTCGGATGGGAATCGACCCCGCGCTCGTGCGCACGGCCGAGTCGCTGCCGCCCGACACCGTCCATGTCCTCTCGCGCGAAGAGATGCGGCGATGGTCGCTGGCCACAAGCCAATTTTAGTCTGCCAAAGAGGGCAAGCGCGCGGGAAATGAGGCCGACCCCTGTGGCGTCGCGCAAGGGCCGCTCCTGCCCGCATGCGATCCTTGACTTGGGCGCGCGCGTGGCTTATCGCGCTCCGTCTCCCGCGGGGGAGTAGCTCAGTTGGTTAGAGCGCCGGCCTGTCACGCCGGAGGTCGCGGGTTCAAGTCCCGTCTCTCTCGCCATTTCCCCTGCGATTGGCGGCGTGCTCCCCTTGGGGAATTGATCCGGGAGATTGGGTCCGTTCGCGTGCGCCGAGCGGCGTTGCGGCCTTCTGCCGGCGAATTAGGTCCTTTCGTCTTGCATGCCTCGCTGCACTGCGATACGCCTTCAGAGACAGGCGCGGAGCGTCCGCCGTTCGGCCAATATTCCGCGTGTCCCGCCGGGTTGCAACCTGAAGAGCAAGGCCATGCCGAGCCTTATGTCCGATTACATGCCGCTGGTCGTGTTCATTGTGCTCGCCACGCTGATCGGCGGCGCTCTGATGATCGCGCCTTTCCTGGTGGCTTATCGGGCTCCGGACGCCGAGAAACTTTCGCCTTACGAATGCGGTTTTCCTCCATTCGATGACGCGCGCATGCGCTTCGACGCCCGCTTTTACTTGGTCTCGCTCCTCTTCATCATCTTCGATCTCGAGGTGGCGTTCCTGTTTCCCTGGGCGATCGTTTTCCATGACATTGGCGCGCTGGGATTCTGGTCGATGATGTTGTTCCTGGGCGTGCTCGCCATCGGCTTTGTGTACGAATGGAACAAAGGAGCGCTCGAATGGGATTGAGCGCCAGCTCGACCGCCGCGCTTGGGCTGACGGATCTTCTTAATCCACTGACCGGTAAGCCGCTGCGGCCAGAAGATCGATTCTTTGGCTCGATCAGCGACGAACTGGCGGACAAGGGATTTCTCGTCACCACGACCGACGACCTCATCCAATGGGCGCGCACGGGCTCGCTGATGTGGATGACTTTTGGCCTCGCCTGCTGCGCGGTCGAGATGATGCAGCTGTCGATGCCGCGCTACGACGTTGAGCGGTTCGGCTTCGCGCCGCGCGGAAGCCCGCGCCAGTCGGATGTGATGATCGTTGCGGGGACGCTGACCAATAAGATGGCTCCGGCGCTGCGAAAGGTGTACGACCAGATGCCCGAACCGCGTTACGTCATTTCGATGGGTTCGTGCGCCAATGGCGGCGGGTACTACCATTATTCCTATTCGGTGGTGCGGGGATGCGACCGCATTGTGCCCGTGGATATCTACGTGCCTGGCTGTCCTCCCACTGCTGAAGCGCTACTCTATGGAGTGCTGATGCTGCAGAAGAAAATCCGGCGCACGGGAACGATTGAAGCGCTGAGGGACGGCGGGAGCGCTGAAGAGGCCGGAGCGTTTGGGCGAATGGACGACCAACTTGAGACCATCGCAGCGAAACTTGTCGCCGCCGCGCCTGGCGCGGTGCTGGATTCCGTTTTCGCATTCGGCGAGCTGACGCTGACCGTCGATCCGTCGCGCCTCAATGAGACCCTGGAGTTCCTTCGCGACGATCCTGCGGCTGGGTTCATCTCGATCATCGACATCTCGGGGGCCGATTACCCGGAGCGCGAGAAGCGGTTCGACGTGGTCTATCACTTGCTGGCCCCGAAGCTGAACCGGCGGATCAGGGTCAAGGTCGCGACCGACGATCATACGCCCGTCCCGAGCGCAACGGCGGTCTATCCTGGTGCGGACTGGTACGAGCGCGAGATTTACGACTTGTTCGGCGTCCTGTTCGACGGCCATCCGGACTTGCGGCGAATCCTGACCGATTACGGCTTCGAAGGTCACCCGTTGCGCAAGGATTTCCCGATGACCGGGTTCGTCGAGGTCCGCTACGACGACGAGGACAAGCGGGTGCGGTACGAGCCGGTGCGGCTCAATCAGGAATTCCGCCAGTTCGATTTCCTTAGCCCTTGGGAAGGCGCGCCGCTGCCCGGAGACGAGAAGGCGAAGGGTCAGTAGGGAAGAGGCAGTGACCGACCAGAACCTCCGCAACTTCTCGATCAACTTCGGGCCGCAGCATCCGGCGGCGCACGGCGTATTGCGCCTTGTCCTCGAGCTCGACGGCGAGGTGGTTGAGCGCGTCGACCCGCATATCGGCCTCCTGCATCGCGGCACCGAGAAATTGATGGAGGCGCGAACCTATCTGCAGAATGTCCCCTATCTCGATCGGCTCGACTATGTCGCGCCGATGAAATCAGGAACACGCTTATGCGCTGGCGGTCGAGCGGCTCCTGGGCGTTTCCATTCCCCGTCGAGCGCAGCTGATCCGTGTGCTTTATTCCGAAATCGGCCGCCTGCTCTCGCATCTGCTCCAGATCACGACGCAAGCGAATGATGTCGGAGCGATGACCCCAATACTCTGGGGGTTCGAGGAGCGCGAGAAGCTGATGGTCTTCTACGAGCGCGCGAGCGGCTCGCGCATGCACGCCGCCTACTTCCGTCCGGGCGGTGTCCACCAGGACCTGCCGCGCAAACTCGTCGATGACATCGAGGCATTCTGCGATCCGTTCCTTGGGATTTGCGACGACATGGAGACCCTGCTCACCGGAAACCGCATCTTCAAGCAGCGCAATGTCGACATCGGAGTCGTCAAACTTGCCGACGCATGGGCCTGGGGCTTCTCCGGCGTGATGGTGCGCGGCTCCGGCGCGCCGTGGGACCTGCGCAAGGCCCAGCCATATGAGTGCTACGAGGAGATGGACTTTGACATTCCGGTCGGCAAGAACGGCGACTGCTACGATCGATACGTGATCCGCATGGAAGAGATGCGCCAGTCGGTAAAGATAATAAGGCAGTGCTGTGAAAAGCTGAACTCGGCCGACGGACAAGGACCGGTGAAGACTGATGACGGTAAGGTCGCGCCGCCGCACCGCGCCGACATGAAAAGGTCGATGGAAGCGCTCATCCACCACTTCAAGCTCTATACCGAGGGCTATAAGGTGCCGGCGGGCGAAGTCTATGCCGCTGTCGAAGCGCCCAAGGGCGAGTTCGGCGTCTATCTTGTGTCCGACGGCTCCAACAAACCGTATCGCGTGAAGCTACGGGCGCCGGGTTTCGCGCATCTCCAGGCTATGGATTTCCTGTGTCGCAAACATATGCTCGCCGATGTCAGCGCCATCCTCGGGTCGATCGATATCGTGTTCGGGGAGGTCGACCGATGATCCAGGTCGACACGTCGATGAGGACCTTCTGACCGATGTCCGTCCGCCGTCTCGCCGACGAACAGCCGACAGGCTTCGAGTTCACGCCTGAGAATGAGGCGTGGGCGAAGAAGGAGCTCGCGAAATATCCACCCGGCCGGCAGGCGTCGGCGGTCCTCGCGCTGTTGTGGCGCGCACAGAAGCAAAGCGGTTACTGGCTCCCCCGGTCGGCGATCGAGGCGGTTGCCGCGATGCTCGAAATGCCAAATATCCGCGTGCTGGAAGTTGCGACCTTCTACACAATGTTCAATCTGGCGCCGGTCGGCCGTCACTACGTTCAACTCTGCGGCACGACGCCCTGCATGCTGTGCGGCGCCGAAGACCTCAAGGCGGTCTGCCGCAAGCGCATCGGCGAGCAGGGTCATGTGACGTCCGACGGCCTGTTCTCGTGGACCGAGGTCGAGTGCCTGGGCGCCTGTTGCAATGCGCCGATGGTGCAGATCAACGACGACTACTACGAGGACCTGACACCGGAGATTTTTGCCAAATTGCTCGACGATCTCGCGGCGGGCCGTCCGGTCAGGATCGGTTCCCAGGTGGGGCGCGTCTCGTCGGAGCCGGTCGGCGGCCTGACCTCGCTCACGAGCCTTTATGGCGCCGACGGTCATGGCGCGCCTACCGCTCCGGCGCCCGCGAACGACGAGTCGCCGCCTCCCCTGGACGATGCCTCGGCACACGCACATGCGGAAGCGGAAGCCGCGCACATCGAGGCGAACTCTTGCGACCCTGCCGGCCGACGCGTCGCCGGAGCAGAAGGCCAACGCGGTCGGCAAGCGCCCCAGCGCCCTCGAGGCCCCGCGCGGCAGCGGCCCGGACGACCTGCAGCGGATCAAGGGCGTGGGTCCGGTCAACGAGAAGCGCCTGCACGAGCTTGGCGTCTATCACTTCGAACAGATCGCCGCCTGGGTGAGAACCGAGATTCGATGGGTCGCAACCTATCTGTCGTTTCCCGGCCGCATCGATCGTGAGCAATGGGTGGCCCAGGCCGTGAGGCTTGCCGCCGGTGAAAGCGGACCTAAGGACGACCAGACCCACACCCATCTGCCGACCGGGAAGATCGGGGACTGAGCGATGCTGGAAGACAAGGATCGCATCTTCACCAATCTCTACGGACTGGGCGACCGCAGCCTGAAGGGCGCGCGGGCGCGCGGGAATTGGGACGGGACCAAGGCAATCATCGACAAGGGACGCGACTGGATCATCGCCGAAATGAAAGCTTCGGGTCTGCGCGGGCGAGGGGGCGCCGGGTTCCCGACCGGACTCAAATGGTCATTCATGCCGAAGACCGTCGATCCCAAGCGCCCGCATTACCTCGTCATCAACGCCGACGAATCCGAGCCCGGGACCTGCAAGGACCGGGAGATCATGCGCAACGACCCGCACACGCTGGTCGAAGGGGCGCTGATCGCTTCGTTCGCGATGGGCGCTCACGCCTGTTACATTTACGTGCGCGGCGAATACATCCAGGAGCGCGAGCGCCTCGAAGCAGCTGTCGATGAGGCTTACGAGGCGCGGCTCATCGGCAAAGACAACATCCACGGCTGGCCGTTTGACCTCTACGTGCACCATGGCGCGGGGGCCTACATTTGCGGCGAGGAGACGGCGATGCTCGAGTCGCTCGAGGGCAAGAAAGGCATGCCGCGCATGAAGCCCCCGTTTCCTGCCGGAATGGGGCTCTACGGCTCCCCGACGACCGTCAACAATGTCGAGTTGATCGCCGTCGCGCCCACGATCCTGCGGCGTGGCGCATCGTGGTTCACAAGTTTCGGCGCACCCAACAATTTCGGCACCAAGGTCTTCTGCATCTCCGGCCACGTCAACAAGCCATGCAATGTCGAGGAGGCGATGTCGATCCCGTTCCGCGAGCTGATCGAGAAACATTGCGGCGGCGTGCGCGGCGGCTGGGACAATCTGCTTGCGGTCATTCCCGGCGGAGCCTCGGTGCGGCTCGTTCCCGCGGCCCAGATCATCGACTGTCCGATGGATTTCGACTCGCTTGCTAAACTCAAGTCCGGCCTCGGCACGGCGGCGGCGATCGTGATGGATAAGTCGACCGACATCATCCGCGCCATCGCGCGCCTCTCCTATTTCTACAAGCACGAGAGTTGCGGTCAGTGCACACCCTGCCGCGAAGGGGCGGGTTGGATGTGGCGGGTCATGGAGCGCATGGTTCAGGGCCGCGCGCAGAAGCGCGAGATCGACATGCTGCTCGACGTGACCAAGCAGGTCGAAGGGCACACCATTTGCGCGCTCGGCGACGCTGCGGCGTGGCCGATCCAGGGACTCATCGCCCATTTCCGCCCCGAGATCGAGCGGCGCATCGATCAATATGCCGCCAACCCGGCGAGCGAGCCATTGCGGGCGGCGGCGGAGTAACCCATGACAACTCACATCGCCCAGCTCAACATCGGCCGGTTTCGCTATCCGACCGACGACCCGCGGATGGCGGGGTTCATGACAAATCTCGATCGGATCAATGCCCTTGCCGAGCGCAGCGAGGGATTTGTGTGGCGCCTCAAAGACGATAGCAACAATGCGACCGCCATCCGGCCGGAGACCGATCCGACGATGGCGGTCAATCTTTCGGTATGGGAAAGCGTCGAAGCGCTCGAGCGCTTTGTCTGGGCGACTGTCCACAAGCAGATCTACAACCGTAAGGGCGACTGGTTCGAGAAGCTTGCGGCGCCGCATTTCGTCATGTGGACCGTCCCCGCCGGACACGTTCCCGACCTGGCCGAGGCGATGGGGCGGCTTGAGTATTTGAGGGCGCACGGCGATAGCGACCTCGCGTTCGGCTGGAGCCACCTAGCGCACATCAAGCTGTGGATGAGCCGGAAATGCGGTTAAGCGGGCGCATGGGATCAACGCCATGAAGATCGAGGGCGAAACGCGGCGATTGGAAGCGCACATGGCCGACCTGGCGGGTTCGTCGTTCCGCAAGGTGAATCTCTCCGGGTCGCGCTTTGACGACGTGAATCTTTCAGGGGGCGAATATCGCAACATCAACATGGCCGGCTGCGTCCTCGAAGATCTGAACATGTCGGGCTGGCGGGTTCACGACGCCAATCTCGCCGGCCTTCGAATTGAAAAGGCCAATCTCTCCGGAGCGTCGATCACGTCCGCGAACCTGGAGGGGATGACCATCGACGGTCTCGCGGTCAACGACCTTCTCGAATATTGGCGGGCCGGCCATGCGGCGAGAAGCGCATGAGCAAGATCGTCATCGACGGCAAGGAAATCGACATTCCTGCCGAATACACGCTCCTGCAGGCTTGCGAAGCGGCCGGGGCGGAGGTGCCACGGTTCTGCTTCCATGAACGGCTCTCGATCGCCGGCAACTGCCGGATGTGCCTGGTCGAGGTGAAGGGCGGCCCGCCCAAGCCGACCGCCTCCTGCGCCATGGCGGTCAAGGATCTGCGGCCGGGGCCGAACGGAGAGCCGCCGGTCGTGTTCACCAACTCGCCGATGGCGCGCAAGGCGCGCAAGGGGGTGATGGAGTTCCTCCTCATCAACCATCCGCTCGACTGCCCGATCTGCGACCAGGGCGGAGAATGCGACCTGCAGGATCAGGCGATGGGGTATGGCGCCGATTCGTCGCGCTTTTCCGAGAACAAGCGCGCCGTCGAGGACAAGTTCATCGGGCCCTTGATCAAGACCTCGATGAACCGTTGCATCCAATGCACGCGCTGTGTCCGCTTTGTGACTGAAGTCGCCGGCGTTCCGGAACTCGGCGCGATCGGCCGCGGCGAAGACATGGAGATCACCTCCTATCTCGAGCAGGCGCTGACGTCCGAACTGCAGGGCAACGCCGTCGACCTGTGCCCGGTCGGAGCCCTTACCTCGAAACCAACCGCGTTCCACGCCCGCCCATGGGAGTACGTCAAGACCGAGTTGGTCGACGTCATGGATGCGCTGGGATCATCGATCCGGGTCGATTCTCGCGGCCGCGAGATCGTACGCATCCTCCCGCGCGTCAACGACGCGATCAACGAGGAATGGATCTCCGACAAGACGCGCCACATCGTCGATGGGCTTAAGACGCAGCGGCTCGACCGGCCTTACGTGCGCGTCGACGGCTCGCTCAGGCCTGCGAGCTGGGCGGAGGCTTTCGGCGCGGTCGCTCGCAAGGTCAAGGCGACATCGGCGTCGCGGATCGGCGCGATCGTCGGCGATCTGGCGGCGGTCGAAGAGATGTTCGCGCTCAAGGTGCTGTTCGACAAGCTTGGCTCGCCGAACATCGATTGTCGCCAGGACGGTTCGAAGCTCCATCCAAGGTTCGGCCGCGCGTCCTATCTCTTCAATTCGACGATCGCCGGCATTGACCAGGCGGACGCGATCCTCGTGATCGGATCGAACCCGCGCCGCGAAGCGGCGGTGCTCAATGCGCGCATCCGAAAGCGCTGGCTCGGCGGCGGTGTACTGACGGGGCTCGTCGGCGAAAAGGCCGACCTGACCTATCAATACAATTACCTCGGCGCCGGGCCCGAATCCCTTGCCGTGTTCGCCGACCATCCTCCGGCCAACAAAATCAAGCCGATGTTCATTCTTGGCGCTGCGGCTTTCGCAAGGCCGGACGGCGAGGCGGTTCTCTCGCTCGCCGCCAAGGCCGCGCTCTCGCTTGGGGTCGTGAAAGACGGGTGGAGCGGGTTCAACGTGCTGCACAGCGCAGCATCGCGCGTAGGCGGCCTCGATCTCGGCCTCGTCCCCGGCGAACAAGGCTTGGACGCCCCCGCCATGGCGAAAACGAATGCGGTCGACGTCCTCATCAATCTTGGCGCCGACGAGATCGACATCGAGCCCGGCGCCTTCGTCGTCTACGTCGGCACACATGGTGATCGCGGAGCGCACAGAGCCGACGTCATCCTGCCGGGCGCGGCCTACACCGAAAAGACCGGCATCTATGTCAACACCGAGGGGCGGCCTCAATTCGCCGAGCGCGCCGTGTTCCCTCCCGGGGACGCGCGCGAGGATTGGTCGATCCTGCGCGCGTTGTCGGATCCGATCGGCGCGCGCCTGCCGTTCGAACTCGCTCACCCAGCTGCGTTCCGCGCTCGCCGCCGCCTATCCCTTCCTGGTGCGATTCGACACGATCGCGCCTGCAGACGCCGCCGTCTTCGGCCAACTCGGCGCGGTCGGCGGCGCAATCGACAAAGCGCCCTTCGTATCGGCCGTCGCCGACTTTTACCTCACCAATCCGATCGCGCGCGCCTCTCGCGTCATGGCCGAATGTTCGGCCTTGGGACGGGGCGTTCAGCGCCAGGCGGCGGAATAGGGCGATTTCGCGATGAGCAGCGCAACACCCACCCGCCCAGCTTCTCCGCCCTGGGGACCGATTCTCGGCGCCGGCGCCGTCATCGTCATTGTGATCGTCGCCGCGCTGTGGCTTCTGATCAGAAGCGGCGCGATGTCCGAGGCCGGCGAATGGATGCACGAGAGCGATGCCGGCTCGCTGCTGAGGCACGTGCTCGAAAGCCTGCTGCTGCTGGTATGCCTTCTTCTCTCGACCGCGGCGCTGATCTATATCGAACGCAAGATTTGGGGCTCGGTTCAGTTGCGGCGCGGGCCCAACGTGGTCGGGCCGTGGGGCGTCCTGCAGCCGTTCGCGGACTTTCTTAAATTCATCTGCAAGGAGCCGGTCATCCCGGCGAGCGCCAACAAAGGCGTGTTTGTGTTTGCGCCGTTGGTTTCGGTCGTGCTCGCGATCTCCGCGTGGGCGGTCATTCCGGTGGCCGATGGTTGGTCGATCAGCGACATCAACGTCGGCCTCCTCTATCTCTTCGCGATCTCCTCGCTCGGGGTCTACGGCATCATCATGGCGGGGTGGGCGTCCAATTCAAAATATGCGCTGCTCTCGGCGTTACGTGCAGCCGCTCAGATGGTGTCCTATGAGGTGTCGATCGGCTTCGTGATCGTGACGGTCGTGCTGTGCGCCGGCTCGACCAACCTGTCCGAGATCGTGCGCGCGCAAGATACCCGATTGGGTATCCTCGGCTGGTACTGGTTGCCGCTCTTGCCCATGTTCGTCATTTTCTTCATATCCGCGCTCGCCGAGACCAACCGCCCGCCATTCGATCTGACGGAGGCCGAATTGGAGCTCGTCGCCGGTTATTCGGTCGAATATTCGGCCTCGCTCTTCCTGCTGCAGTTCCTCACCGAGCTTGTCGCCGTCTTGACCATGTCGGCGATGACGGCGCTGCTGTTTCTGGGCGGATGGTTGTCGCCACTGCCGTTTCCACCCTTCACCTGGGTGCCGGGCCTCATCTGGTTTCTGATCAAGGGGTGGTCGGTGGTGTTCATGTTCTCGATGGTGAAGGCGTTCGTGCCCCGCTATCGTTATGACCAATTGATGCGCCTTGGCTGGAAAGTGTTCCTGCCGATTTCGCTGGTGATGGTGGTGGTCGTGGCCGGCGTGCTCGAATTCACCGGTTGGGGCGCGACCCCCTCGACCCCTCTCGGCTGACGGAGGAGAGAAGGTCCATGGCTCTGAGGCTCGCTCAATCCGCCCGCTCGCTGTTCCTCGGCGAATTCCTGGCGGCGCTCACGCTGTCGGTCCAATACATGTTCAAGCCGAAGGCGACGCTGAACTATCCGCATGAGAAGACGCCGCTGAGCCCCCGTTTTCGCGGCGAGCACGCGCTGCGCCGCTATCCCAACGGCGAGGAGCGCTGCATCGCCTGCAAGCTGTGCGAGGCGATTTGTCCGGCCCAGGCGATCACCATCGAGGCGGGACCACGGCGCAACGACGGCACCCGGCGCACGACTTGTTACGACATCGACATGGTCAAGTGCATCTACTGCGGGATGTGCCAGGAGGCCTGTCCAGTCGACGCGATCGTCGAAGGACCGAATTTCGAATTCGCGACCGAGACGCGCGAAGAACTTTACTACGACAAGCAACGATTGCTGGCCAATGGCGATCGCTGGGAGCGGGAGTTGGCGCGCAACATCGCGCTCGACGCACCGTATCGATAACGACCTTCTTCGTTCGCGGAGAAGGAGGAGGCTGACGATCGCCCGTGGAGAGACGGGCATTGTCAGCGAGCGTCTTTCTGCTGCCGGACGAGGAGTCCGCGGCGGAACGGGCGCGCCGATGAATGCGGGACCGCCGCGTCGACCCTTCGTCTGAAAAGGGAGGCGTTGGGGCGGGGGGCTTTGACGAGAGGCGGGCGATGCAGGCCGATGCTCTGTTCTTCTGGATTATTGCGCCAGTCCTGGTCGCGTCGGCCTTCGCCGTCATCGTGGCCAGGAACCCGGTCCATTCGGTCCTGTTCCTCATCCTTTCCTTTGTCTGCGCGGCCGGCCTGTTCCTGATGATGGGCGCTGAGTTCCTGGCGATGATCCTGATCATCGTCTATGTCGGGGCGGTGGCGGTGCTGTTCCTGTTCGTCGTCATGTTGCTGGATGTGGATTTCGCCCGTCTGAGGCAGGGCTTCGTTGAATATCTGCCGCAGGGCTTGCTGATCGCGTTGGTGGTTGCGATCGAGCTGATCTACGTCGTCTCCGGACTTGGCCCGTCATCGAAGGCTGCGACCGCGGCGACGCCGGCCGGCACGCTCAGCAACACCGCCGCGCTCGGCGAAGTGCTCTACACCCGCTATTTCTACTTCTTTCAGGCGTCGGGGATGATTCTGCTCACCGCCATGATTGGCGCGATCGTCCTCACCCTCCACCACAAGCCGGGCGTCAAGCGACAGGACGTCGGCGCGCAGGTCGCGCGTACCCCCGAGACCGCGGTCGAGGTGCGCAAGGTCCCCTCGCGCGCCGGCATATGAAGGACCAAGGGCATGGGAATCGGCCTTTCAGACTATCTCACCCTCGCCGCGATCGTGTTCACGATCGGCATCGCCGGGATCATTCTCAATCACAAGAACATCATCATCATCTTGATGTCGGTTGAGCTCATTCTTCTCTCCGTGAACATCAACCTGGTCGCCTTTTCAAGCTATTCGGGCGACCTGACCGGACAGGCTTTTGCGCTCTTCATCCTCACGGTCGCGGCGGCCGAGTTCGGCGATCGGCCTAGCGATCCTGGTGGCCTACTACCGCAATCGCGGCTCGATCGCGGTCGAAGACATCAATTCGTTGAAGGGCTGAGAAGGCATTCATGTACGAGCTGATCGTCTTCCTGCCGCTTCTCGGGTTCCTGATCGCGGGCATTTTCGGGCCGTGGATCGGCGCGCGCGGCGCCGAATATGTCACGACCAGTCTGCTTGGCGTCTCTTTCGTTCTCTCGTGGATCGCGTTCGTCATGGTCGCGGGCGGAGCGGACGCTCATATTTTCCTCGGCAATTGGTTCACCTCCGGCAAGGTCGTCGCCTCCTGGGCCCTGCGCATCGACACGCTGACCGCGGTCATGCTCATCGTGGTGACGACGGTGTCGTTCCTCGTCCACGTCTACTCGATCGGCTACATGTCGGACGACCCGTCCCGGCCGCGGTTTTTTGCTTACCTTTCGCTCTTCACCTTCGCCATGCTGATGTTGGTGACGTCCGACAACCTGGTGCAGCTCTTCTTCGGCTGGGAGGGCGTCGGTCTGATGTCCTACCTGCTGATCGGCTTTTGGTACGAGCGGCCGACGGCCAACGCCGCGGCGATCAAGGCGTTCGTCGTCAATCGGGTTGGCGACTTCGGTTTCTCGCTCGGCATCTTCCTTACCTACTATCTCACCGGTTCGATCGCCTTCGATCAGGTGTTCGCCGCCGCCCCGGGTCTTGTCGGAAAGACGGTGCATTTCATCGGCTTCGATTGGGACGCGGTGACGCTCGCCTGCCTGCTCCTGTTCATGGGCGCGATGGGCAAGTCGGCGCAGTTCCTCCTTCACACCTGGCTTCCCGACGCGATGGAAGGCCCGACCCCGGTCTCGGCCCTCATTCATGCGGCGACCATGGTCACCGCCGGCGTGTTCATGGTCGCGAGGCTGTCGCCGTTGTTCGAGCTGTCTTCGGCCGCGCTCAGCGTCGTGACAATTGTCGGCGGGACAACGGCGTTTTTCGCGGCGACTATCGGCCTGGTGCAGAATGACATCAAGAAAGTGATCGCGTATTCGACGTGCTCGCAGCTCGGCTACATGTTCGTGGGTCTCGGCGTCGGCGGTTATAGCGCCGGCATTTTCCACCTCTTTACCCATGCCTTCTTCAAGGCGCTGTTGTTCCTCGGCGCGGGCTCGGTCATTACCGCGATGCACCACGAGCAGGACATGCGGGCGATGGGGGGGCTGCGCAAGGAGATCCCGTTCACCTTCTGGATGATGATGATCGGAACGCTTGCCCTGACGGGCGTCGGGATTCCGTTCACGCCGATCGGGTTCGCCGGCTTCGTCTCCAAGGATGCGATCATCGAGGCTGCGTTCGCCTCGCATCGCTACGGGGCGGTCTATGGATTCTTGTGCACCGACGTCGCCGCCGGCCTGACCGCCTTCTATTCCTGGCGCCTCGTATTCATGACCTTCTTCGGCCAGCGCGGAGACTGGGGGGAATCGCTTCGAACGAGTGGACATGAGCAGGATGGTCATGCGCATGACGAGCCCGATCCGAGCGGGTCTGCGGCGCATGCGCATTCCATTTCGCCAGAGGCGCATGCCCACGCCGATCATCCCGTCAGGGAATCGCCGATGGTGATGCTCGCGCCGCTCGCCGTGCTGGCGCTCGGGGCGACTTTCGCCGGCACGGGGTTCCGCTATCTGTTCATTGGCGGCGGCTACGAGGGGTTTTGGCGCAACTCGCTGTTCCTCGGACAGGAGAACCACCTTCTCGAGGAAATGGAGCATGTGCCGGCGTTAGTGTCGCTGTCGCCGAGCCTGTTCATGCTCGGCGGGCTCGCGATCGCCTACTACATGTATCTTGTCGACCGTACGGCGCCGGCGCGGCTGGCGAACGCCTTTCCGGCGGTCTACCGCTTCCTGCTCAACAAGTGGTATTTCGACGAGCTCTACGACTTCCTGTTCGTCCGTCCGGCCTTCGCCATCGGCCGCGCGTTCTGGAAGGGCGGCGATGGCGCGATCATCGACGGGTTTGGGCCGGACGGCGTCTCGGCGCGCGTTCTCGACGTCGCCCGCAGCGCCGTCCGTCTGCAGACCGGCTACGTCTACCACTACGCTTTCGCGATGCTGCTTGGCGCCGCCGCTCTGACGACGTGGTATCTGTTCGGTGGAGTCATGCGATGACCGGCTCCTGGATCCTTTCGGGCATTCTGGCGTTGCCGCTGGTCGGCGCGCTGTTCATCCTGTTGCTGCCGGGCGACAGCGAGGCGACCAAGCGAAACGCGCGCTGGATTGCGCTGTTCGCGACGCTGATCACGTTCGCCTTGAGCCTTGTCGCCTGGTCGCGCTTCGACCCGGCCCAACCGGGCTTTCAGCTGGTCGAGGAGCGGGACTGGTTCTCGCACGCGATCCTCTACAAGCTCGGCGTCGACGGCATCTCAATGCCGTTCATGCTGCTCACCACGTTTCTGATGCCGATCTGCATTGTCGCGTCCTGGACTCCGATTCAGACCCGCGTGAAAGAGTACATGATCACCTTCCTGGTGATGGAGACGCTGATGATCGGCGTCTTCGTCGCGCTCGACCTGGTGCTGTTCTACCTGTTCTTCGAGGGCGGCCTCATCCCGATGTTCATCATCATCGGTATCTGGGGTCACGGGAACCGGGTCTACGCCGCATTCAAGTTCTTCCTCTACACCTTCACCGGCTCGGTGCTGATGCTGCTCGCCATCATGGCGATGTACTGGACCGCGGGCACGACCGACATCACCGTGCTGCTCAAGACGCACTTCCCGACAAACATGCAGACCTGGCTGTGGCTCGGCTTCTTCGCCTCGTTCGCGGTCAAGATGCCGATGTGGCCGGTCCACACCTGGCTGCCTGACGCGCATGTCGAGGCGCCGACTGCGGGATCGGTAATGCTGGCCGCGGTTCTTTTGAAAATGGGGGGCTACGGCTTCATCCGGTTTTCGCTGCCGATGTTTCCGGACGCCTCGCTCTATTTCACCCCGCTCATTTTCGCCCTTTCGGTGATCGCAATCATTTACACCTCTCTGGTCGCGCTGGCGCAGGAGAGCATGAAGAAGCTGATTGCCTATTCGTCAGTCGCCCACATGGGTTTCGTGACGATGGGAATCTTCGCCGCGAACACCCAGGGCCTTCAGGGGGCAGTTTACCAAATGGTCAGCCACGGACTCATCTCCGGCGCTCTCTTCCTTTGCGTGGGCGTCGTTTACGACCGTATGCACACCTACGACATCGCCGCCTACGGCGGTCTCGTGCAGCGCATGCCGCTCTATGCGGTGGCCTTCATGGTGTTCACGCTCGGCAATGTCGGGCTGCCTGGCACCACGGGGTTCATAGGCGAATTCCTGACCCTGATCGGCACGTTCCAGATCAACAATTGGGTCGCGTTCCTGGCCACGTTCGGCATTATCCTGTCGGCCTGCTATGCGCTCTATCTCTACCGGCGCATCATCTTCGGCGTGCTTGAGAAACCGAGCCTGATGGGCATGACCGACCTCACGGGGCGCGAGATCGCAACCCTGCTGCCGCTCGGACTGCTGATGCTCTTCTACGGCGTGCATCCGCAACCGATCATCGACGCGAGCGCAGCCTCGATCGAGCAGCTCATCCAGGGCTTTCAGCATGCGATCACGGCGACCAAGACTGCGGGCTTATGACCACGCCTGAGCGCTTGCGCCGCGCATCATTTGTTTTTTGAACGAGCGACACTCATGCACGAGACAGCCATTTCCCTTCCCGTCGTCCTGCCGGAGGCGGTTCTGGCCGCGGGGACCCTGGCGCTCGTGCTTTACGGCGCCTTGCGCGGCGAGCGGGGATCCAATCTCGTCAACGAGATCGCCGTCGGCCTGCTCGGCCTCGTATTCATTCTGATGGTGGCCAAGAATTGCTCGATGGGCGTCACCTTCTACGGCTCCTTCGTTGACGACGCCTTCACCCGCTTCATGGGCGCGATCACGCTGGTCGGCTCGCTGGTGACGCTCTTGCTGTCGGTCGAGTTCATGCGTCAGGAGCGGATTGGCGGGTTCGAATTTCCTGTCCTCATCCTCATTTCGACCCTCGGCATGCTGATGCTGATTTCGGCCAATGACTTCATCGCGCTCTACCTCGGCTTCGAGCTGATGAGCTTGGCGCTTTACGTGATCGCCGCTTATCGCCGTCATGATGTGAGGGCGACGGAAGCCGGGCTCAAGTATTTCGTTCTCGGAGCCCTGTCGTCGGGTATGATGCTCTACGGAATGTCGCTGATCTACGGCTATTCCGGGTCGGTTTCCTTCAGCGCCGTTGCCGAAGCCGTGCATGATCATGCGAGCATCGGCGTGCTGTTCGGCCTGGTGTTCATCCTGGCGGGGCTCGCGTTCAAGATCTCCGCCGTGCCGTTTCATATGTGGACGCCGGACGTCTACGAGGGCGCGCCGACGCCGGTGACGACCTTCTTCGCCACCGGGCCCAAGGTCGCGGCGATGGCGGTCCTGGTTCGGGTGATGATCACCGCCTTCCCGGGCGTCGGAAACGACTGGCGTCAGATCATCACCTTCGTCTCGATCGCATCGATGGTGCTCGGCGCCTTCGCCGCCATCGGGCAGCGCAACTTCAAGCGCCTGATGGCCTACTCGTCGATCGGCCATATGGGCTACGCGCTGGTTGGCCTCGCGGCGGGCACCGTCGAGGGCGCGCAAAGCGTCGTCGTCTATATGGCGATCTATGTGGTGATGACGCTTGGAACCTTCGCCGCCATTCTGTCGATGCGCCGCAGCGGCCGCGCGGTCGAGACGATGGCCGACCTCGCGGGCCTGGCGCGGACCAATCCGACCATGGCCTTCTTTCTGGCGGCGATGATGTTCTCGCTTGCGGGCGTTCCGCCGCTCGCCGGCTTCTTCGCCAAGTTCTATGTCTTCGCCGCCGCCATCAAGGCCGGCCTCTATCCCCTCGCCGTGATCGGCGTCCTGGCGAGCGCAGTCGGCGCATTTTATTACCTGAGAATCGTGAGGCTGATGTATTTCGACGAGCCGGCGCCGGCGTTCGATCGCCCTGGTCCGGTCGCGCGCATTGTGCTCGCGCTCTCGGGCCTCATGATCATCCTGTTCGTATTCCTGCCCTCGCCGATCACCAACGCCGCGATGGCGGCCGCGCAGTCGCTCTTTTGACCGCGACCCTGAGGCTGGACGAAGCGCATTCACCCTGGCGCGTCGTTCGATTGGGCGCGATCGATTCGACCAACGAGGAAGCGCGCCGCCGTGCGCTTGCGGGCGAATCGGACCGACTGTGGATCGTCGCCGGAGAGCAGACGGCGGGGCGAGGGCGCCGCGGCCGCGCCTGGATCTCACCAAGGGGCAACCTTCACGCTACCGCGCTCTTGCTCGATCCGTGTCCCCCGGTGCTCGCGCCACAGCTCGGATTCGTTGCAGGCGTGGCGCTGGCGCGCGCGGCAAGCGACGCCGGCGCGGTCGACGTCGGCCTCAAATGGCCGAACGATCTTTTGCTGAACGGCGCCAAATGCGCCGGCGTCCTGGTCGAAGGGATTGGCCTTCTGGGCCGGCGCGCCGCCTATGCGGTCGGAGTCGGCGTCGATTGCGCCCATGCGCCAGAGGGGCTTGGCTACGCGACCTCTCGCCTCGTCGGCGTGAGCGGGCAGGCGATCGGCGCGGGCGAGTTGTTCGAGCGCCTGGTCGAGCGGTTTGACGAGGCGCTCGGAGCCTGGCGGGAAGGACGGGCGTTCGACCATATTCGAGCTGACTGGCTTGACCGCGCCCATGGTCTTGGGCGACGCGTCGCGATCGAGACCGGCGGCGGACGGCGTGAGGGCGTCTTCGAGGGGATCGACGCCGGCGGCCGCCTGCTCATGCGCTTTGAGCACGGCCGCGAGAGCATTGAGGCGGCCGACCTCAGTCTCTCGCCTCGATCGGACGCCCAGCCGGCGGGCTTGTCGGCTTCCCACCCGCCGGAGGCCCGAACCTAGATGACGGACGACAGCGAGCTCGTTTTCGTCCCGCTCGGCGGCTTGGGCGAGATCGGCATGAATTGCGCCCTTTACGGCTACGGACCCGCAAACGCGCGCCGATGGCTGATGGTCGATCTCGGCGTGGCCTTTGCAGGCGAGGAGTCTCCTGGCGTCGATCTCATCATGCCGGACCTCAGCTTCATCGAGAAGGCGAAGAGGAATCTGGTCGGAATCGTCATCACCCATGCGCACGAGGATCACATCGGCGCGCTCGCCGAGCTTTGGCCGGACCTCGGCGCGCCGGTCTACATGACTCGCTTCGCGGCCGGGCTCGCCGAGGCGCGCCGGCTCGGCGAGCCAGGCGCGCCCAAGATTCCGCTGCGGATCGTCGCCCAGGGCGAGAAAGTCGTTATTGGCCCGTTCGTCGTCGAGTTCATCGCCGTCGCCCATTCGATTCCCGAAAGCTCGGCCCTGGCGATCCGCACTCCCGCCGGGCTCGTCGTCCACACCGCCGACTGGAAGATCGATCCGTCGCCGATCATCGGTCCGCCGACCGATGAGGCGCGCCTCAAGGCGCTCGGCGACGAGGGCGTGCTGGCGCTGATCTGCAATTCGACCAACGTCTTGCGTGAAGGCGAGAGCCCGTCGGAGCGCGATGTGGCCAAGACGCTGGCCTGGCTCATCGGCGAGGCGAAGGGCAGGGTCGTCGTCACCACCTTCGCTTCCAACGTCGCCCGCCTTCGCTCGGCCGCAGAGGCCGGCTTCGCCGCCGGACGGCAGGTCTGCATTCTCGGGCGTGCGATCGAGCGCGTCGTCGCGGTAGCCCGCGAGTGTGGGATGCTCGACGGCGTGCCGCAGTTCTTGGGCATGGACGCCTTCGAGCGCCTGCCGCGCAACAAGATCCTGGCGCTCGCCACCGGCAGCCAGGGCGAGCCGCGCGCCGCGCTCGCCCGGATTGCGCAGGACGAACATCCGACCGCGGAATTGAGCGCCGGCGACACTGTCATTTTTTCCTCGCGCACGATTCCCGGCAACGAAAAAGCAGTCGGCAGGATCATCAACGCTTTCGTGACCGCGGGTGTCGAGGTCGTCACGGACCGCACCGCGCTCGTTCACGTCTCCGGCCATCCGCGGCGGGCGGAGATGGCGAAAATGTATGGCTGGATCCGCCCCAGGATTGCGGTGCCGGCGCATGGCGAGCCTCTGCACCTGAGCGAGCATGCCGCATTCGCGGTTGCTCAGGGGGCGCCGCAGGTCTTGCGCGCCTTCGACGGCGATCTGATCCGCCTCGCCCCCGGCGACGTTTCGGCGATTGGCAGGGTCGCGAGCGGGCGGCGGCTGAAGGATGGCGCGATTCTCCTGCCGGCAGACCAGGAAAGCGTCGGCCAGCGCCGCCGGCTCGCCTTTGCCGGCGTCGTCTCGATCGCGCTCGCGCTCACCCCGAAGGGCGAAATGGCCGGCGACCCGGACGTGATGATCGCGGGCCTCCCCGAGCGCACGCGCGAAGGGGCGGCGATCGACGCCCTGATCGACGACGCGATCTTCGAGGCCTTCGAGGGCCTGCCGCCGGGCAAGCGGCGCGACCCCGATGTCGTATCGAGCGCCATTGAGCGCGCGGTGCGCAACTCGGTCAACGCCGTCTGGGGCAAGAAACCGCAGGTGCATGTGCTGGTGGTCGAAGTTTAGCTCGGGGGCTCCGCCGAATTCCGAACCTCATCGAAGACGGCGTACTTCGGTTGTCATTCGCGGATGACCGCGATAGGTCTTGCGCGACATTGATAACTTGCTCCTGACCCAGGAAAACCCGATGAAAGAGCTCGCGGGAAAGACCGCGTTCGTCACCGGCGCCGCCTCTGGCATCGGGCTCGGGATCGCCGGCGCCCTGGCGCAGTCGGGCATGAAAGTTATGCTCTGCGACGTCGAGGAAGCGGCCCTCGCCCAGGCCGTCGAGGGACTGAAGCGCACCAACGCCGATGTCGACGGCGTGAAGGCCGACGTGTCGCTCAAGCCGGAGCTCCAGGCAGCGGCCGACGCCACGATCGCCCGCTACGGCAAGGTGCACGTTCTCGTCAACAATGCAGGCGTGGGCGGCGGCGAACCTTACCCGGCCTGGACTGACTCGGGATGGGAATGGACGCTGGGCGTCAATCTTATGGCGGTCATCTGGGGCATCGAGATTTTCGGCCCGATGATCGAGCAGCACGGCGAGGGTGGGCACATCGTGTCGACGGCCTCTATTGCGGGGCTGGTCTCCGCGGGCAGCACAATCCCGTACAACGTATCCAAATATGGCGTCGTCGCTCTATCGGAGGGCCTGCGCGGCGAACTGGCTCCGCGCGGGATCGGGATGTCGGTGCTCTGCCCCGGGTTCGTCCGGACCCAGATCATGGGCTCGTTGCGCAACCTGCCGACACGCTTTAATCGCCCGTCCGAGGACAGATTGGCCGCGATGCGATCTTCGGAGATGTTCAAGTTCATTCAGGACCGCGTCTCGCATGGGGTCGATCCGTCGTATGTCGGCGAGCTTGTGCGCGAAGGGATCGAAAACGATTGGCCGTACATTTTCACGGACGTCGAGTTCGAGCCGCTGGTCGAAGCGCGTTTCGCCGCGATAAAGCAGGGCTTCGACCGGATTCGCGGGCGTGAACCGCGGCGTTGAGCGAAGCGAACCCGCGCGGCGAAGCTGGGGAGACCATGATTGGAAAACTGAACCACGTCGCCGTCGTCGTCCCCGATCTCGACAAGGCCGCGGACGCCTATCGCGGAGACCCTCGGCGCGCGCGTCTCGGCCCCAAAGCCCGAGCCCGATCATGGCGTGACGGTGGTGTTCGTCGAACTGCCCAACGCGAAGATCGAATTGCTTCATCCTTTGGGCGCGAACTCGCCGATCGCCAAATTCCTCGAGCGCAATCCTGAAGGCGGCATGCATCATCTCTGCTACGAGGTCGCGGACATCATCGCGGCTCGCGACCAGCTCAAAGCCAGGGGCGTGCGCGTGCTCGGTGACGGCGACCCGAAAATCGGCGCCCACGGCAAGCCGGTCCTGTTCTTGCACCCGAAGGACTTCGGCGGAACGCTGATCGAGATCGAGCAGGCATAGCTCGTGGGTTCTTTCGGAACTGTGGGCGGCCTGAGCCGGCTCCGCGCGGACGGTCTGCTGCTCATGACCGCCTTCCTGTGGGGCGTGACCTTCGTCGCGCAGAAATACGCCACCGCGACCATGCCTGCGCTCGCCTTTGTCGCCGCGCGTTTCGCCGTATCGGCCATCGCGCTTGCGCCGCTCGCGCTATGGGAATTCCGCCGGAAGCCGCACCCGCTGCGGCGCGACGAATGGCGCCTCGCGCTCGCGATCGGGATCACCCTCTTCCTGGGCACGACCCTGCAGCAGGCCGGGATCGAAACGACGACCGCTACGAACGCTGGCTTTCTGACCGCAACCTACGTGGTGCTCACCCCGTTCGCCGTGTGGGCGCTGAGCGGCGCGCGGCCGCGAGCGGTCGTGATCGCCGCGGGTCTGGTGTCGCTCATTGGAGCCTGGCTGCTCGCTTCGGGCGGCGGGCTCAGTCCTCCAAACCCTGGCGATGCGCTCGTCCTCCTCGCCGATTTCGCCTGGGCGACCGGCATTGCGCTGACGCCGATCTTCCTTGCCCGCTCCGGCCGGCCGCTCCTGCTTGCCTTCGTGCAATATGCAGTTTGCGCCGGACTTGCCGCGCTGTTCTCGGCCGTTCTGGAATTCGACGCCGCCGGGCGCGCTCGCCGCGACCGCGCCGACGATCCTGTTCGCCGGAATCGTTTCAGGTGCGCTCGCCTACACGATGCAGATCTTCGCCCAGGCGCATACCCCGCCGGCCGAGGCGGCGCTCATCCTCGCTCTTGAAAGCGTCTTCGCGGCGGTCGCGGGCGCGGTAATGCTGAGCGAGCGTCTGACCGCCATCGGCGCGCTTGGCTGTGTGCTGATCCTCGCCGGCGCCGCCGCGGCGGAGTTCGCGCCGCTATTCGGACGGAGGGCGGCGAGCGGAGCGACGTGACGAAGGTGGAAAAGCTCTCCCTTGCCGAGGCGCGGCGGATCGCTCTTGCCGCCCAGGGCTTTGGCGGCCCGCGCCCAGAGAGGGTCACGGCCGCACGATGGCTCAAGACCATCGACCGGCTCTCGCTGCACCAGATCGACAGCGTCAACGTCCTGGTCCGAGCCCATTACCTGCCAGCCTTCTCTCGCCTCGGACCCTATGACCGATCGCTGATCGACTCGGCCGCCTGGGGCAGCCGCAGGAAGCGTAGGCTGTTCGAATACTGGGCCCATGAGGCCTCGCTCCTGCCGCTGGCGCTCCATCCCCTGCTGCGCTGGCGGATGGCCCGCGCCGACCGCGGGGGCGCCGGCTGGAAGGGGCTGCGGCTGTTCGCGGGCGAACGCCGGGCCGAGGCCGAAGCTCTTCTCAATCGCATCCGCAACGAGGGGCCCAGCGCCGCCTCGGACCTCGAGGAAAAACGCGGCCGGTCGGGCTGGTGGCAATGGGGCGACGCCAAACAGGCGCTCGAGTGGCTGTTCTGGGCCGGCCACATCACCACCGCGACCCGGCGCGGCAGCTTCGAACGGGTCTACGACCTCACCGAGCGCGTCATTCCGCCCGAGATCCTCGCCCTGCCCACTCCGAATGAGAAGGATGCGAAGCGCGCGCTTGTCGAGCGCGCGGCCAGCGCGCTCGGCGTCGCGACGGCGCAGGAACTGCGCGATTATTTCCGACTTGGCCCGAACGACGCGAAAGAGGCCATCGAGTCGCTGCTTGAGGCCGGTGTTCTCGAGCCTGTCGAGGTCCCCGGCTGGGCTCGCGACACCTATCTCCATCGCGACGCCCGCAGGCCGCGTCGCATCTCTGCGCGCGCGCTTCTCGCGCCGTTCGATCCGCTGGTCTGGGAGCGCTCCCGCACGTTGCGGCTCTTCGACTTCCACTACCGGATCGAGATTTACACTCCGGCCGAAAAGCGCCAGCACGGCTATTATGTCCTCCCCTTCCTGCTCGGCGACCGGCTGATCGCCCGGCTCGACCTGAAGGCGGACCGCCAAGGCGGCCGATTGCTGGTCCACGCCGTCCATCTCGAGCCGCACGCCCCCGCGGACGCCATGGACGCGATTTCCGAGGAGCTTGCCGCACTCGCGGGATGGCTAGGTCTCGCCGAGGTCGTCCTGCCGTCGAAGCCGCTTCAGCGGCCTGCGAGTTGACGTGACGGCGGCGTCGCTGACATATGCGCCCGGTCCGATTATAACCCGGAGCCGTCATGGCCGGGCTTGTCCCGGCCATCCACGCCTCGACTTTGATCAGCTGCTGAAGGTTTAGGCCTCCTTCGGCAGACTGCGTCGAGCGGAAATGCGTGGAACGCTGGACCAAGTCTGGTCGTGACGACGTTCGGCTAATTTCGTTGAGAAGGTTACATGTCCAGCCCAACCCTGAGCAGTTCCGCGCTCGATGAGCGGCGGCGGCGGATTTTGTTTCGCGCCTGGCGCCGCGGTGTGCGTGAGATGGATCTCATCATGGGCCGGTTCGCGGATGCGCACTTGCCGACCATGACGGAAGTCGAGCTCGCCGAGTTCGAGCGACTGCTCGATGTCCCCGATCCGCAAGTCGTCGCCTGGATCATCGGCGGCGAGCCCCCGCCGCGCGAATTTCAAACCCCGCTGTTCGCGCGCCTATGCGGGTTGCGCGAGGCTCCGAGGGGCGCCGACGAGACGCCGTGACCCCCATCGCTTCCGCCATCCGCCGCCTCGAGGAGGGCGGCGCCGTCACGCTGGCGCGCGCGCCCGAGGGTTATGACGCCTTCGTCGTCGCCGAGCTGACGCGCGCCCTCGCCAACGCCGGCGAGAGCCGCGCCGTGACGCTCGTCTTCCTCGCTCGCGACGGCTTGCGCGCGCAAGCGTTCATCGATGCGCTCGCTTTCGCCGCGCCCGAGATCGAAGCGCTGCACTTTCCGTCATGGGATTGCCAGCCCTACGACCGCGTCTCGCCCAACGCCGCGATTTCGGCCGAGCGGATGACCGTGCTCGCGCGGCTCGCGCGAACCAAAGGCGCCGTGGAGCGGCCGCGCATTCTGGTCGCCGCCGTCAATGCGCTGACCCAGCGCGTCCCGCCGCGCGCCTTCGTCGCCTCGGCCGCCTTTTCCGCTGCGCCGGGCAACAGCGTGCGGATGGAGGATCTCACGCGCTGGCTCGAGTTCGAACGGCTACGCCCGGGCAAGCACGGTGCGCGACGTCGGCGACTATGCCTCGCGCGGCGGCATTCTCGATCTCTATCCGCCTGGCGCGGGGGCGCCGATCCGGCTCGACTTTTTCGGCGACACGCTCGAGTCGATCCGCGCCTTCGATGCGGAGACCCAGCGCTCGACCACCCAGTTGCGCTCGCTCGATCTCGTCCCGGTGAGCGAGGCGCGGCTGACCACGGAATCCATCCGCCGCTTTCGACAGGCCTACGCCCAGGAATTCGGCGCGCCGACCCGCGACGACGACCTCTACGCCGCGGTCAGCGAAGGGCGGCGCGCGATCGGCCTCGAGCACTGGCTGCCGCTGCTCTACGAAAGCCTCGACACTCTGTTCGACTATGTCGCGAACGCGCCGTTCGTGCTCGATGGACGCGCCGAGAATGCGGCGCACGAGCGCATCGCCCTCATCGCCGACAACTATGGCGCCCGCCGCGCGGCCTACGCGGAGGATCCGGTCAAGGCGGACTATAAGCCGCTGCCCTTCACCCGGCTCTACATGAGCGAAGACGAGTGGAAAGAGCGGCTTGCGGCGCAACCTCTGGCGCGGCTCACTCCGTTCGAGCCCCCGCCCGACGCCGCCGACGCGATCGATTGCGGCGGACGGACCGGACGTAATTTCGCCCCCGAGCGGCTGAACGAGAGCGCCAACGTCTTCGACGCCGCGGTCGCCCACGTGAAAGCTCTGCGGGCGCAAGGCTTGAATGTCATCGTCGCCGGCTGGAGCGACGGCTCGCGCGAACGCCTGAGCCATGTGCTCGCCGAGCATGGCTTGAAGTCGCTCGATTTCGTCTCGTCCTATCACCAGGCGAAGACCGCGCGCGCCGGCGCGCTGCCGCTCGCCGTCATCGCCCTCGAGCAGGGGTTCGAGGCGCCTGGTTTCGCCATCATCGGCGAACAGGACATTCTCGGCGACCGGCTCGTGCGCCAATCGCGGCGCCGGCGCCGCGCCCAGGACGTGCTGGCGGAGGCGAGCGCGCTGACCGCCGGCGATCTCGTCGTCCATATCGACCATGGCGTCGGGCGTTTCGTCGGCCTGCAGACGATCGAGGCCGCGGGCGCCCCGCACGACTGCCTCGAGCTTCACTACGCCGGCGGCGACCGGCTTTTCCTGCCGGTCGAGAATCTCGAGCTCCTGTCGCGCTACGGCTCGGAAACCGGCGAACTCGACCGGCTCGGCGGGGCCGGCTGGCAGTCGCGCAAGGCGCGATTGAAGAAACGCGTGCGCGAGATGGCCGGCGAGCTCATCCGCGTCGCCGCCCAGCGGATGATGCATGTCGCGCCGCGCCTCACGGCCCCGGAAGGCCTCTACGACGAATTCTGCGCCCGCTTTCCCTATGAGGAGACGCCCGACCAGGAGAGCGCGATCCAGGCCACGCTCGACGATCTCGCCGCCGGCCGACCGATGGACCGGCTGGTTTGCGGTGACGTCGGCTTCGGCAAGACCGAGGTTGCGCTGCGCGCCGCCTTCGCCGCTGCGATCAACGGCAAGCAGACCGTGATTGTCGCCCCGACTACGCTGCTCGCGCGCCAGCACGCCAAGAACTTCCGCGATCGCTTCGCCGGCCTGCCGGTCGGCATCGGCCAGCTCTCGCGCATGGTCGGCGCGGCCGAGACGCGCGAGGTGAAGAAAGGCCTCGCCGACGGCGCAATCGACATCGTCGTCGGCACGCATGCGGTCCTCGGCAAGACCGTGAGCTTCAAGGACCTCGGCCTCGTCGTCGTCGACGAGGAGCAGCATTTCGGCGTCGGCCACAAGGAGCGGCTGAAGGAACTGCGGTCGGAAGTGCATGTGCTGACGTTGTCGGCGACGCCGATCCCCCGCACGCTGCAACTGGCGATGACGGGCGTGCGCGAGATGTCGATCATCGCGACCCCGCCGATCGACCGGCTCGCGGTGCGCACCTTCGTTTCCCCGTTCGACGCGCTGATCGTCCGCGAGGCTCTGCTGCGCGAGCGCTATCGCGGCGGACAGTCGTTCTATGTCTGCCCGCGGATCGAGGACCTCGACGAAGCGGCGGCGTTCCTGCGCCAGAACGCGCCCGAGTGCAAATTCGTCGTCGCCCACGGGCAAATGGCGGCGCGAGAGCTCGAGGACAAGATCGGCGCCTTCTACGACGGCAAGTACGACATCCTCTTGTCGACCGCGATCGTCGAATCCGGCCTCGACATCCCGCGCGCCAACACCATGATCGTGCATCGCGCCGATATGTTTGGCCTGGCTCAGCTCTATCAGCTGCGCGGCCGCGTCGGCCGCTCCAAAGTGCGCGCCTATGCCTATTTCACCACTCCGGCCAAGGCCAGGATCACGCCGCAGGCCGAGAAGCGCCTCGCCGTCCTGCAATCTCTCGACACGCTCGGCGCCGGCTTTCAGCTTGCGAGCCACGACCTCGACCTGCGCGGCGCCGGCAATCTGCTCGGCGAAGAGCAGTCCGGCCACATCAAGGAGGTCGGCTACGAGCTCTATCAGCAGATGGTGCGCGAGGCGGTCGAGCGCATCAAGTCGGGCGAGGACGCGCCGGCCGAGGACATGTGGTCGCCGACCATCCAGCTCGGCGCGCCGGTGACGATCCCGGAAGCCTATATCCCCGATTTGCCGACCCGGCTCGCGCTCTATCGCCGCCTCTCGGCGCTCGAGGACGACGCCGAGATCGACGCAATGGGCGCCGAAATCGTCGACCGCTTTGGCCCGCCGCCGCCGGAAGTCGGGCTGCTGCTCAGCCTGGTGCAGATCAAGGCCCTCTGCCGCCGCGCCAATGTCGAAAAGCTCGAGGCCGGCGCGAAAGGCCTGACGCTCGCCTTCCGCGGCAAGTCGTTCGCCAACCCAGCCGCGCTGGTCAAATGGGTCGCCGCCCAGGGCGAGCGCGCCCGCGTCCGCCCCGACATGCGCATCGTCGTGACGGACGAGTTCGAGAAGCTCGAGGACCGCCTCGAGGGCACGCTCATCATCATGCGCGAGATCGCCAAGATTGCCGCCAAGAAAGGGTAGAGGGGCTCGCGGTCCGCGCCCTTACGGGCGGATCTCAATAGTGAAGTCGAGCATTTCTCTCACCAGACCCAGCGCGCCTATGGCTGTCCAGGACGCCCGGGCGCCCTTGCGCAGAGCCTGCCGTCGTTCCGGATCGTTCTCCAGCAGGCTCGCGCAAAAGTCCCGCCAACCGGGCCCAGCCAAGCGCGTTTGATCTCGCGTCTCCAGTTCGAGAACGTGCGCCGTGGCGGAAGCCAGGCGGCTCGGGTCGCCACGCGCCTCGGCGATTTGCGCGAGGCGCAGCTCGGCCTGCACGATTCCCCAGCGCTCGTTCAGGTCATGGTATTTCCCGAGCGCTTCGCCAAGCGTCTTCTCCGCTCGCGCCGTCTCTTCCTGAGTCAAGACCAACCCGAGAAGAAAGAGCGTATTCGCTTCTCCGAGCTTGTTGCCGACTTCGAACATGGGTCGAGCGCGCGGTTTCGAGAATTGTCTTCGCGCCTTCAAGGTCGTTGCGCCAGAGCGCGAGCGCGCCGAGCGTTTGAAGGGCATTGGCCTCGCCCAGGCCATCGCCGATGCGGGCGTGGAGCGTCCGCGAAGCCTCGAGGAGCGTGGTTGCGCCTTCGAGGTCGTCGCGGCGCAGCGCGAGCCTGCCAAGCGTTTCAAGCACATTCGCCTCGCCCAGGCTGTCGCCGATCCGGGTTTGGAACGCGCGCGCGGCCTCGAGGAACGTCTTTGCGCCATCAAGGTCTTCGCGATGAAGCGCGAGCGTGCCGAGCAGTTGAAGGTCATTGGCCTCGCCCAGGCTGTCGCCGATCCGGGCATGCATCTTGCGCGACGCCTCGAGAAGGGTCTTTGCGCCTTCGAGGTCGTCGCGATGAAGCGCGAGATCGCCAAGGCGCTGAATTGCGTTGGCCTCCCCGAGATGATGGCCGGCGCGCACGGCGATCGCGCGCGATTGTTCGAGAAGCGTCTTTGCGCCTTCGTGGTCCGCGTGCCGATGCGCGAGATCCCCAAGCAGCAGGAGCACGTTGGCCTCACCGGATCTGTCCGCGATCCGGGTGAAGATCGCTCGCGCCGTCTCGAGATGCGTCTTTGCGCCCTCAAGGTCGTCGCGGCGGAGCGCGAGATCGCCGAGCGCCAGCAGCGCGTTGGCCTCGCCGGCTTCATCGTGACCCTCGACGGCGGCCGCGCGGGCTTCCTCCAGAAGCTTCATCGCTCCGTCCAGGTCTTCCCGTCGCATTGAGAGACCGCCGGCGACACTCAGCGCCAGGGCAATCGCCGACTCGGAATTCGGATAGGCGCGGAGGAATTTCGCGAGGTCGACGAATGCATTCGGGGCCATGCGACTGGCGTCCGTCGTCAAGACGCGCGCCGACTCGACCGCGGTCTTCACTTTAGCCATCGACGCCACAAGCGGAACCGCCGTCAGGATTTCAGGGAAATTGCCGAGATGGAATTGAGCGTCCGAGTCACCCTCGGACAGGCTTTCCGTCGCACGGCGCCCCGCCTTCGTCATCAGCTTGAGCCCGGCGCTGACGACGCGGTCGAGATCGGGACTTTTGAGCGGGAGCTCGAGCTTGACGCATTCGCGCAGAGGATTGATCAGGCGTAGCGAACCATCGGCGCGTGGCATGATGAGTCTCAGCCGGCGAAGCACCTCGGTTGCATCATCGGATTTCTTGCTTGTCATCTGCATGTCTTCGCGACCAAAAAATCCCTTCAGTCCGCTCGCCGGCAAACCGCCGGGAAGGAACCCGAGGACGGTCAGCAGCCGCCGGGCCATGCTCGTCATGTGCTGCGAGGTGAGCGACAATCGAACGGAGGCGCGGGTCGACGTCATCCGGGTTTCCGCCTCCGGATTTAGCGTCAGCAACTCCCCTTTCTCTCGCTGCCACCGCTCCAGCATCGGTTTCAGGCGCAAATCGGCGTCGACGCGGCTCGCGAGAATGGTGAGAGACAAGGCATGCCCTTCCATCGCGTCGAGCAGCACCTGCAGATCGGGGTCGTCCTGCTGGATGGCGGTTGCGATGCTGAGGAATAGGGCGCGGGCCTCCTCAGGCGGCAAGGAGGGGAGATTATGGATGGCCTCCCACCCGGCGAGGCCTGCAAAGGGTACACGAGAGGTGACCAGGATAGAGAGGTTGGGAATGTTGGCGATCAAGCCAAGGACACGGACCGCCTCGCTTTGATTCTCTTCGGCCAGCTTTTCGGCATTGTCGAGAATCGCGAACGCGGGCGCTTCCTGGCAATTGTAGCGGATCGCGGCCAGCGTGCTGTTTTGGTTGGGTTCCGGTTTAAGCCCCAGCTCGCGTGCGAGAAGGATCAGAATGTCCAGCGGGTCGCTGCGGCCCTCCAAATTCACGAAAATGCGCCGCGCGCCGAATTGCGTGACCATCTCGGGGCGGTATGCCGCGGCAATGGCGACCTTGGTTTTGCCGACGCCCAGCAATCCGGTGATGATGCAAGGTTTGCGGGAGGACGCCGCGCGGACGATGCGCTTGATTTCGTCATCGCGGCCGAACGTCGGCGTTTCGGGAATGTGCTCCGCGATGCTGTTCGCGAGGCTGGGCTGCACGCGCGGCGGCGCCAGGCTGCGAATGAAATCGGGCAGGTCTCCAAAATCGTCGCCATAGCTGATGCGCATGACGGCGGCGGGCCAGCCCGGCGCCTCAACATCTGGCTTTCGAACCAGCGCAAAATGCTTCTTGCCCAGGCCTCCCCACTCTTTGCTGAACCAATCCAAGAGCTTGCCGATATTCTGATCCGCCAGCCCGTCGTTCGAACAGCCGATAAAGATTATCGTGTCGTTGAAAGCGACGCTTTGCTGAAGAAATTGAGCCTGCGGGCTGTTGCGGACCCTTGTGTAGTCAGACGACGAGAAGATAACCGACTCGGGTTCGTCCCAAACTCCGTGAATATGCCAAACGAGATCCTTGCGATCGCCGGACAGGATCTCCGCGACAGCCTCCGGGTTGAGCCAGGTCCGAGCCATCCAGCCGAGGCGCTTGCGCAGCAGTTCGTCATAATTCGTCGTCGCAATCCGGCACTGCAAATCCTTGATCGCGTCGAGGAGATCAGGATTTTTGGCCTCGAGCTTGCCGACGCTGTCCTTGAGCCACGCCCGATAGGACTGCCCGTTCCATCCCCCCATCTCTAATTGAACGAAATCCGCGACCGAAAGCCAAAGGGCGGTTTTTTCCGTCGCCAGGTTTGCCTTGCAGGTGACGGCCCAAGCTTCGGGCGGATTTCCGGAAGCGGCGTCGATCGCGCTTTCGATCAAGCCCTTCCAACCGAACGCCGCGCCGCCGGTGACAGCCGTGCTCACGCCCGCTCCGCAAACAAGCAAGAGCCTTCCCGCTCGCGATCGCGGCTTTTAGTTCGTCAACGGATGGCTTCAGCTCGAAACTCCTCGGCGCTCATCCCTCGCCAAGCTAGTTGAGAAAATTCAGTCTCCGCAAGGATTTTTCAACGACAGGCGTCGGTCGCGTGACGCCGGCCCGGTAGGGAAATTAACGACGCGCGGCGACGGACGAGGTGAAACATTCCTGGCTTTGATGGGTTACTGACATCCATTCAGGACGTCAGGAGTTTTCGATGCAACCGACGTGGGCGCCTCACGAAAAGCATGGACAGCTTACAGCGCAAAGCGACCTGCCCGATAGCGTCTATGCCTTCCCCAAGCAGCGCAAGGAGCCGCTGACCGACGCGAAGCACGTTCGCAACGCCGTCGCGCGGTTCGATCAGGTCACCGGCGTTTCCGACGCCGACCGCGAGCTGGCGTTCGCCAACATCGAGAAGGCGGCGAAACATTATGACGTCGAACTGTCGGAGACGTCATGGCGCGACCTCGGCGCCCATCCCCAACCCCATCGCAAAGAGGCCGCAGCCAAGGGCGTGGCGACCAAACGCGAGCGCGGCGAACTGAAAGGCGCCGCCGCCAAGGCCGCCGCGACGCGCAAGCGCCAGCGTGGCGAGCGGGGTTAGGGGCAAGCAGGTCACCGGGGCGCAGCCTCGACCGCTCCTGCAAGGCCAGTTGGATTTTACTTGCGAAAATCAGAAAGCGTGCTATCTTGGGCTTCGTCGCCCATGACCCGCCGTCCGGCGCGGCTTGGCCGGCGGGAAAAGGAGCGGGAGGAGATCGTTTTGCCCCGGCGGTCGGTGCAACCCATTGAAAAGGCTCGATCCCGCCAAGGCGATCCAAGGCAATCCAAGCCTTTTCCTTTGCCGCTCCTTGCTTGAGTTTGGCTAGGCTTTGCCGGGTTTGGATAGATTTGGAGCGGGCTCGGAGTAAAGCACTCGCATGATGTAATTTGGCCCACGGAGCGACCAGCATGAAAGACCCGGCGAAGAAGCCGCCTCGCGCCGCCCACACGGCTGCCGAGGAGAAGCTCGACGAGGAGATCGAGGAGTTGTTTCCCGCGAGCGATCCGCCTGCCAACACTCCGACCTCTGCGGGCGGCCCGAGACGGCCCCCGCAGGCGAAGCGCGCGGCAAAGCGCAAGCCCGGTTGATCCGGCTGATCGCTTACAGCGTCTGCCGGACGATGAACGTCCCATCGTCGTCATACGGGGTTCTATCATGCTCGGTCACCGTCAGTCTTTCGACGACCGCGAACCGCGGACCTCGCCTCATTTCCGCGATCAGCGCTTCGACGCGCGCGGGCGGGCCTCGAACCAGCGCCTCGACCGCGCCATCGGATCGGTTGCGCACCCAGCCGGAGACGTTCAGTCTCAGCGCCGCCCGGCGGGTGAACTCACGATACCCCACCCCCTGTACGGCGCCTTCGACCATGAGGCGACGGACGAGGCTTGATTCATTCGGCGCGGTCATTGCCGGGACGCTGCGGAACTCCCGCGGGCAGGTCCGGCAGGCCACGAAACGGAGGCGCTCATGAAGCTCGAAGAGGTGTTCGACATCGTCAGACGAAAACGGCTCGCGGTGGTCTCGACGGTCCACGATTTCGGTGCGCCCGAGGCCGCGCTGGTCGGCTTCGCGCTGACGGAACGCGACGAGGTTGTGTTCGACACTTTGGGGTCGAGCCGCAAGGCCGTCAACATCGTCCGCCGGCCTGCGGCCGCGCTGGTGATCGGGTGGGAGAACGACGTCTCCGTCCAGATCGAGGGCGTCGCTCGCCGGCCTCAGGGCGACGATCTGGCCTACGCCAAGGCCGCGTACTTCCGGGAGTGGCCGGACGGCCGCGGACGGGAGAATTGGCCGGACATCGCCTATATCGTCGTGAAGCCGCGATGGTTGCGCTATGCGAACTACGCGGGCGCGCCCGTGATAGAGGAATTCGCCCTGTAGCGCGCGAGAGGCCGCCGCCCATTGCCCCCGCCCCAGCCGGCGTCTATATCCCATCGCTCAATCGCTTACGCCGATTGGTATCGGCGAGTGAGCTTGAGGAGCACCGATGATCAACGTCACCTTTCCCGACGGGGCGCAGCGCGCTTACGAGCCCGGCGTCTCGGGCCTCGACATCGCCAGATCGATCTCGCCCTCTCTCGCAAAGCGCACTGTGGCCGCGGTTCGCGACGCCGAGCTTGTCGATCTTACCGACCCCATCAATGAAGATTTCAGCTCTGGAATTCATTGCCCGCGACGACCCCCGCGCGCTTGGACTGATCCGCCATGACGCCGCGCATGTGCTTGCCGAAGCGGTCCAGTCGTTGTGGCCGGACGCGCAAGTGACGATTGGTCCGGTGATCGAGAACGGGTTCTATTACGATTTCTATCGCGCCGAGCCGTTCACGCCCGAGGATTTTCCGGCGATCGAGAAGCGCATGCGCGAAATCATCGCGCGGGACAAACCGTTCAAGAAGACGGTCGTATCACGCGAGGAAGCCAAAGCATTCTTCGAGAGGAAGGGCGAAGCGTTCAAGATTGAGCTGATCGACGCCATTCCCGTTGATCAGGACCTGAAGCTGTACAGCCAGGGCGAGTGGACTGACCTCTGTCGCGGTCCGCACATGACCTCGACCGGAAAGGTCGGCGACGCCTTCAGGTTGATGAAGGTCGCAGGCGCTTATTGGCGCGGCGATTCGACCAAGCCGATGCTGTCGCGCATCTACGGGACCGCGTTCGCGGACAAGCAAGAGCTCGACGCCTATCTGAAGCAGCTCGAAGAGGCCGAGCGGCGCGATCATCGCAGGCTCGCCCGCGAGATGGACTTGTTTCATACCCAGGAGGAAGGGCCGGGCTCGATCTTCTGGCACCCAAAGGGCTGGACTCTGTTCCAGATTTTGGTCGCCTACATGCGCCGGCGCCTTGCAGCCGACTATCAGGAGGTCAATGCGCCACAGGTGCTTGATAAGCACTTGTGGGAGCTCTCCGGTCACTGGGGTTGGTATCGCGAAAGCATGTTCATGTGCCGTCCGGCCGGCGAGGAGGCCGAAACCGAGGATCACCGGGTCTACGCGCTGAAACCCATGAACTGCCCCGGTCATGTGCAAATCTTCAAGCACGGCCTGCGCTCGTATCGGGAGCTGCCGCTGCGTCTCGCCGAATTCGGCGCCGTCAATCGTTACGAGCCGTCGGGAGCGCTGCATGGGCTGATGCGCGTGCGCTCCTTCACCCAGGACGACGCGCATATCTTTTGCACCGAGGAACAGCTTGCCGAAGAGTGTCACAAGATCAACGACCTGATCTTATCGGTGTATGGTCATTTCGGTTTCGACAAGATCGTGGTGAAGCTCTCGACCCGGCCCGAGAAGCGCGTGGGAACCGACGCCATGTGGGATCACGCGGAGGCCGTGATGACCCGCGTGCTGGACGAGATTCGACTTCGCCATGGCAACGTCGTCACGACCGCGCTCAACCCGGGGGAGGGCGCTTTCTACGGGCCGAAGTTCGAATATGTGCTGCGCGACGCGATCGGCCGCGACTGGCAGTGCGGCACGACTCAGGTCGACTTCAATCTACCTGACCGCTTCGGCGCGTTCTACATCGCCGGCAACAGCGAAAAGACGACGCCCGTCATGATTTATCGCGCCATCTGCGGCTCGATGGAGCGCTTCATCGGCATTCTGCTCGAACATTACGCCGGCCACCTGCCGCTGTGGCTCGCGCCGTCCCAGATCGTCGTGTGTACAATCACGAGCGACGCTGACGACGCTGCGCTTGGCTTCGCCGCCGCGGCGAAGAAGCGAGGCCTGAGGGTCGAGACTGACCTGCGTAACGAGAAGATCAACTACAAGGTGCGCGAACACTCAATGGCGAAGATTCCGGTCCTGATCGCTCTCGGGCGGAGGGAGGCGAGCGAAAACACGGTGTCCTTGCGCCGCCTCGGCTCCAGCGCCCAGGCGACGATGGGCGTCGAAGAAGCGCTCGAAGCGCTGACGAAGGAAGCCACGCCGCCAGACCTTCGAGGATGACCGCCAAACGATCGGGCGCGACCCAGGTCGGCCAACTCAATCAGGCTAAAGAGTTTGGAACAAGATTTGCACGGTGGATCCCTCGCCTGCCTTCGATGCGCGTGACACTTCCGTTTCGCCGACGAAAGCTCCATCATGGCGTACGGATCGAGGAGCGATGATGTCGCTTGAGACAAGACCGGTTCGCGTTCGAAATGCTCTGCGCTTCCTTTTCAGGGGCGGCGAGGTTGTCCTCGACCGCTTCTCCCCCCGCGCGACCGTCCTCGATTGGCTACGCGATGAGATCGGAGCGAAGGGGACGAAGGAGGGCTGCGCAGAAGGGGATTGCGGCGCTTGCACCGTGGTCCTGGCGCGGCTGAAGGCCGGGGCGATCGCCTACGAGCCGGTGAACGCCTGCATACTGCTCCTGGGCCAGCTCGACGGGGCGGAGCTCATCACGATCGAGGACCTTGCCGCGGCTGGAGAACTCCATCCGCTGCAGCGCGCCATGGTCGATCACCACGCCTCGCAATGCGGTTTCTGCACGCCCGGCATCGTCATGAGTTTGTTCGCCGCCTATCACTCGGGAGCGCCTCAGACATATGATGGGCTTTGCGACCAGCTTGCGGGCAATCTCTGCCGTTGCACCGGCTATCGCCCGATCATCGCAGCTGCGCTCGAGACCTGCAGCGGCGCCCCCGCCGACCGTTTCGCTGCGACAGCGGGGACACGAGCGACGGCGCTCGCCGCGCTCGCTGGCAAGGAAGACGTGTTCGTCGGCGATGCGGGCGCATTCTTTGCCGCGCCAGCGAGCGTTGACTTCCTTGCGGCGCTCTATGCCCGTTATCCCGACGCCACGCTGGTCGCGGGGGCGACTGACGTTGGGCTTTGGATCACGAAGCAGTTGCGCGACCTGAAGCGCATCATCTGGCTTGGTCGGGTCGCCGGCCTGGATGGCGTCCGGCCGAGCGCCGACGACGCGGTCTCAATGGGCGCAATGCTGGCTTTGGAGGATGCCGCTCCGGTGCTCGGGGCGATCCACCCCGACTTGAGAGAGGTGTTGCGTCGCTTCGGCTCGAAGCAGGTGCGTGCGAGCGGAACTGTCGGCGGCAATATCGCCAACGGCTCGCCGATCGGCGACCTCGCCCCGGCGTTGATCGCGCTCGGCGGCAGGGTTATTTTGCGCAAGGGCGCCGAGACCCGCGCGCTGCCCTTGGAAGACTTCTTCATCGCATACGGTAAGCAAGACCGGGAGCCCGGCGAGTTCGTGGCGGCGGTAGAGGCGCCGCGGCTTGAGGCGCACCAGCACTACCGCGCGTTCAAGGTGTCGAAACGCCTGGACGAGGATATCTCGGCAGTCATGCTCGCGGCCCGCGTCGATGTCGATGGGCGGCGCATTGTCGGCGCGCGCATCGCCTGCGGCGGCATGGCGGCAACGCCGAAACGGGCGGCAAGCGCCGAGCGGGCGCTCGTCGGCGTGAACCTCGACAAGCGCAGGAGTTGGCATGCTGCCTGCGCGGCGCTTTCGCAGGATTTTGCCCCCCTGACCGATCAGCGCGCGAGCGCGGCCTATCGCATGACGGTCGCCGCCAACCTTCTCGAAAAGGCGCTGCTGGAGATCTCCGGCGTCAGTGCGCCCACGCGGATTGGGATGCTCCATGCCGCCGAATGATGCACCCGATTTCGCCCTTGCGACCGCGGTCGTTCATAAGCCGCTGCCACATGATTCCGCCGTTCTGCATGTCCAGGGCGCCGCGAACTATGTCGACGACATCGGCGAGCCCGCGGGCACGCTGCACATCGCGATTGGCATGGCCGACAAGGCTTCGGGTAAATTGAAGGCGCTGGACCTGGAGCGCGTGCGCGCCGCGCCCGGCGTCGTCGCGGTGCTGGCGGCTGTGGACATTCCGGGCAAGAACGATATCGCGCCGGTGTTCGCCGACGAGCCGCTTTTCGCAGACCGCGAGGTTATGTTCCACGGTCAGGCGCTGTTCGCCGTCGTCGCTCGCACCCGCGACGAGGCCCGCCGGGCGGCTCGCCTCGCCAGGATCGACATCGAGGCGAAGACGCCGGCGGTCACAATCGCGGACGCGCTCGTCACGGGCGGGCGGGTGCAGGACGACTATGCCTTCGGGCGCGGCGACGCCGCCGTTGCGATCGCCAACGCGACCCATCGTCTTGAGGGTGAGTTCGCGATCGGCGGGCAGGAGCATTTTTATCTCGAGGGCCAAGCGTCGTTCGCTTTTCCTGGCGAAGGCGACGAAATGACTGTGCACGCGTCGACGCAGGATCCGACCGAGGTTCAACACATTGTCGCGCGAGTCCTTGGAGTCCCGGATGCGTTCGTCACCGTCGAGACGCGGCGCATGGGCGGCGGCTTCGGCGGCAAAGAGAGCCAAGCCTGCGCCTGGGCGGCGATCGCCGCGCTCGCCGCGCGCGTGACCCGCCGTCCGTGCAAGGTCCGCCTCGACCGCGACGACGACTTCATGCTGACCGGCAAGCGCCACGATTTCCGCGCCGACTGGCGAGTGGGATATGACGATCGGGGCGTCGTGTCAGGCTACGACGTGGTGCTCAACGCGCGCTGCGGTTGTTCCGCGGACCTGTCGCCCGGGGTTTGCGACCGGGCGATGTTTCACGCCGGCAACGGCTATTGGCTGCCCGATGTCTCGATCGCCACCCGCCGCCTCAAGACCAACACGGTCTCCAACACCGCCTTTCGCGGCTTCGGCGGCCCGCAAGGCATGATCGCGATCGAGCGGGTGATGGATGCGATCGCACGCGAGCGCGGTCTCGATCCGCTCGACGTGCGCAAGGCCAATCTGCTGCGGGCAGGGGCGGAACGCACGCCTTATGAGCAGTCGGTCGAGGACTACGAGACACAGCGGGCGATCATCGAGGAGCTTGAGGTATCGAGCGACTACCGCTCGCGCCGCAAGCGGATCGCCGCCCTCAACGCGGCGAGCCCGATCATCAAACGGGGCATCGCGCTGACGCCGGTGATGTTCGGCATCTCGTTCACGCTGATCCCGCTCAATCAGGCCGGCGCGCTGGTGCATGTCTATTCCGACGGCTCGATCCATCTCAATCACGGCGGCACGGAGATGGGGCAGGGCCTGTTCACCAAGGTCGCCCAGATCGTGGCCGAAGAGTTCGGCGTACCGCTCAACTTCGTGCGCATAACCGCGACCAACACCGCCAAGGTTCCCAACGCCTCGCCAACCGCCGCTTCCTCGGGGACCGACCTCAATGGCATGGCGGCGAAGATCGCCGCGGGCGCGATCAGGGAGAGGATGACGGCTTTTGCGGCGAGCTCGTGGAACGTCGCGCCCGAGGCGATCGAGTTCCGCGACGGACGCGTGTTCGCCGGCAATATATCGATGGGCTTCGGCGAGCTCGCAAAGGCCTGCCGTCTCGCACGCGTGCAACTGTCGCACGCCGGCTACTACAAGACGCCGGAGATTCATTGGGATCGGCTCAGGGCGAAAGGGAGGCCATTCCTGTACTTCGCCTACGGCGCCGCCTGCTCGGAAGTCGCGATCGACACGCTGACCGGCGAGATGCGGGTGTTGCGCGCCGACCTCCTGCACGATGTGGGCGCCTCGATCAATCCGGGCATCGATATGGGACAGGTCGAGGGCGCGTTCATTCAGGGCATGGGCTGGCTTACGACCGAGGAGCTCGTTTACGACGCCGACGGACGGCTGCTGACCCACGCGCCGGCGACCTACAAGATCCCGGTCGCGTCGGACGCGCCGCCGATCTTCAACACCCGCCTCTACACCCGGCCCAATCCGACTCCCAGCATCTACCGCTCAAAGGCCGTCGGCGAGCCGCCGCTGATGCACGGCATTTCCGTCTATTCGGCGATCCTCGATGCGGTGCACGCAACCAATCCGAACGGGCAGCCGAAACTCGACCCGCCCTGCACGCCGGAATCGATCCTGAACGCGATCGCCTCGCTGAACGGGGGGCTTGAGAGGTCGCCATGCGGGCGTTCCGCCGGCTCATTGACGCGATTGAAGCCGAAGGTTCGGCGGCGCTGGTGACGCTCGCGCGGGTCGAGGGCTCGAGCCCGCGCGAGGCGGGCGCGCGCATGGTGGTGAGGCCGTCCGGCGGTTTCCACGGCACGATCGGCGGCGGGGCGCTGGAATTCGCCGCGCTCGACGCGGCGCAGGCCGCCCTGAAAGCGGGCCGCGGACCCGCCTTCCGCCGCTCGCTCGCGCTCGGGCCCGAGCTTGGGCAATGCTGCGGCGGCCGGGTCGAATGGCGCGTCGAGACATATGACGCGCGCGATCTCGACGATCTTTCGACCTTGGCGATCGCCGACGGCGGGGCGCGGCGACGCTCACGGCGCGCCTGGGGCCGGACGGCAGGATCGAACGGACGTTGAGGGCGGGCGAGGACGCGGAGCGCCGATGGGCGCTGGAGCCCGGCGGCGGCGGATGGGTCGAGCCGATCGGGACCAGCGCCCGCTCCGTCTACCTCTTCGGCGCGGGCCATGTCGGACGGGCGCTCGCG
Source organism: uncultured Alphaproteobacteria bacterium (assembly GCA_963806935.1). Taxonomy (GTDB): domain Bacteria; phylum Pseudomonadota; class Alphaproteobacteria; order Rhizobiales; family Beijerinckiaceae; genus Roseiarcus. The sequence goes on along the minus strand of CAWEAT010000008.1, from coordinate 44,057 downwards.
CTCGCGCTTGCGCCGCTGCCGTTCGCGGTGCGCTGGATCGATTCGCGCCGCGACGCGTTTCCGGCCGTCGCGCCGGCAAATGTGGCGCTGGTGTTCGCGCCCGAGCCGGCGGCGGAGATCGCGAGCGCGCCGGATGGGGCGCTGATCGTCGTCATGACCCATTCGCATGCGCTCGATCTTGAGATCGTCGCCGCGGCGCTCAGCGCCGGACGCTTCGGCTTCGTCGGGTTGATCGGTTCTTCGACCAAGCGGGCGCGGTTCCTGAGCCAGATGCGGGCGGCCGGCTTGTCCGAGGCCGCGCTCGCCGGCCTCGTCTGCCCGATCGGGGCGCCAGTGCTCAAATCCAAGGATCCCGCGGTGATCGCCGCCTCGACCGCGGCGCAGCTTCTTATGGTCAGCGAGCAGGCGGCCGACTCCGGCGAGGCGTCGCCGAAGCGAGCGGCTGTCTGAGCGCCGCCGGCCCCCTTGGCATACCGAGGGGTGTTTCACGTGAAACAGAAAACATTTTCAAGATGTGTTATTATCCAAATTTAACCAAATCGAGCCGTAATCCGACCAAGGGCAGGACGAGGCTATCAAAGGAAAAGGCTTTGATTCCCTTGGATCGACTTGTCTGAATCAAGTATTTTCAATGCTTTACGCCAACCGTCCGGGCAAATCGATCTTCTCCTCGTCCGCCCTTGGCCGACCGCTGCGCCGTCCATCGCCTTTGGGCCGAACCTCATAATTTTGCTGGGTCGCAATTCGCGCCTCACTTCAAGCCGTGAGTCAATATAGCACACATATGGAAAAACAGAAAGAGCAATTTCGCTCTTGTGGCATTAGCTTTGGGTCCGAGGAATTCGGAAGTGGGAAACCCGCGGACGAACCCCAACACGTCATGGCCGGGCTTGTCCTGGAGAAGCCCGGCCATGACGGCAGGGGGCATGGATGGCGGGACAACCCAGGACAAAGTCGGCCATGACGGCGGTGGCGCGCCCGTAGGTCGCGTCGGCCTGGGCGAGGCGCCTACTTCGACCCGCGCTTGCGCGCGACGCGCTTCCTCTTTGCTGGGCCTGCCTTGGCCTTCGCCTTCGCTCGCGCCTTGGCCGGCGGGGCTATCCGCGCCTCGACGCCGGAGCTGTTGGACTTCAGGCGCTCGGCGATGCGGGCGACTTCCTCGTCGGAGAGAATCGCCGGACGGCCGACCGAAAGCGCGATGGCGTAAAGTCTGGCCAGCGTCTCGAGCTCGCGCGCCCGAACCAGCGCGTCCTCGAGCGTCGCGCCGGTCACGAGCGCGCAATAATTGCTGAGCAGCGCCGCGTGGCTCTGTCCGAGCGCCTCGAGGGCGAGGCCCGCGAGCTCGGTCGTCCCGGCGGGAGCGTAGCGGGCGCAGCGCACGACGGAGCCGCCGAACAGCGCGATCATGGAATGGGCGGCGGGAATATCCCTGCGCGCCATCGCGAGCGCCGTCGCATAGGGCGACTGGAAACGCATGATCGCGCCGATGTCGGGCCGCGCGCGGGCGATCTCGAGGTGGATGCGCCATTCGGCCGATGGTTTCAGCGGGCCCTTCCAGGCGCCGTACTCGCCGACGAGCGGCATCCGCGCGATCATCGCCGGCCTCAGCGCAGCGTAGCTCGAGCCGTGCGGGGTGATGAGAAGCGAATCGTCGAGGCGCGCCGAAACGCCGGCAGTCCGGCGCGCCGCCGAGCCCGGCGGCGACGAGGCGCGCGCCATGGGCGATGATCGATTCGCGCAGAGCCTTCTCGTTCGCCGCCATGTCCGCCGCTTTTGCTGAGTCGCGATCGACGCGTGAAACGTTCTTGACGGCGAATCGCTTGGGAAATCAAGCCGTCGGGGCGATCGAGTGAAGTTTACGGCGACAACCTGTTCGCACTCGCTCGCAGCCGACCCAAGGCCGCCCTGTACTGCTCTCGCGTGCATTCCGGCGAGTTGACTTCGTGATCATGCACGGTTATCTGCACGATATGTCTTGTTTATGCACGATGCTGGCATGACTTCTCGAATCCCCGGTCGCCCGGCGCGACGTCATCCTCGACCGTCTTTCTCACGGCCAGTCCGTCGTGGCCGCGGCGCTCGCGTTGGAGTTCGAGGTCTCCGAGGACGCCATCCGCCGGGATCTGCGCGCTCTTGCGGCGGAGGGTCGATGCCGGCGGGTTTACGGCGGCGCGTTGCCGATGTCGAAGGCGACGGCGCCGATGGCCGCGCGGATGGAGGAAGGGCGCGATCGCAAGCAGGCGCTTGCTCGCAAGGCGGCTTCGCTCGTGAAGCCGGGACAGTTCGTGTTCCTCGACAGCGGCAGCACCAATCTGGCGCTCGTCTCCTGCCTGCCCGAGGACTTCGAACTGACGATCGCAACGAATTCAATCGACATCGCCGCAGCCGCCCTGCGGCGGGCCGACCTGCGCCTGATCATGGTCGGCGGCGCGGTCAACAACGGCGTCGGCGGCTGCGTCGACGCGCCAGCGACGTTGAGCCTCATGCAGATGAATATCGATCTCGGCAGTGCTCGGCGCCTGCGCGCTTTCCTCCGAAACCGGCGTTGCCGCCTATGACCTCTCCGACGCCGCTTTCAAGCGCACGCTCATGGCGGCGAGCAGGAGCCGCGTCGTCCTCGCCACCAACGAGAAATTCGCCGCGCGGGCGCCCCATCGCGTCGCCGAGCTCAAGGACATCGGCGCCTTCGTCGTCGAGCACGACGCAGCGAGGGACGAGCTCGACAAACTGGCCGCCCTCGGATGCGAGGTCCTGATCGCCGATCGACCGGCATGAGCGTCGACGCGGAAACGCCGTGTCGAGTTTCGGCCCCCCCGACCGCGGACAGGCCGGAGACACGTCTCGCAACGCGGCTTGCGTTTCTGGTGGCGGGCTTCGGGGTCGCCTGCTGGGCGCCGCTTGTCCCGTTCGCCAAGGAAAGGCTTCAGGTTGACGACGGGACGCTCGGACTGCTGCTGCTCTGCCTCGGTCTGGGCTCCATCGCTCCGATGCTGCTCGCAGGCGCGATCAGCGCGCGCTACGGCGGCAGACCCATCATCCTCGCGGGCGGGTTCGGTCTGGCTCTCCTGTTGCCGTTGCTTGCCGTGGCCGGATCGCCGCTTTCGCTCGGGCTGACGCTGGTCGGGTTTGGCGCGGCGCTGGGCTCCCTCGACGTCGCGATGAACATTCATGCGGTCGAGGTCGAGCGCGCCGCCGCAAAGCCGCTGATGTCGGGCTTCCATGCGCTGTTCAGCGTCGGCGGCTTCATCGGCGCGACGCTCATCACCTTTCTTCTGTCGCTGGATATCGTCCCGATTGTCAGCACCGTGTTTGCGTCCGCGCTGATGGCGATCGCGATGTTGCTTGCGGCTCCCCGTCTGCTGCGCGCCTCGCACATGGAGAAGACGCCGCTGATCGTCGCTCCGCGCGGGATCGTTCTCCTGCTCGCCGCTCTCGCTGCGGTGATGTTCCTCGTCGAAGCAGCGATTCTCGACTGGAGCGCCTTGCTCGTCACCGGCAAGGGGCTGGTCCGGGAGGCGCATGGAGGACTGGGTTACTCGATCTTCGCTATCGCCATGACCGCTGGCCGATTTGGCGGCGATTTCGTCTCGGCGCGGACCGGCGATCGCGCGATCCTGTTTTGGGGCGGCCTGGCGACGATCGCAGGCTTCGCCATCGTTCTGGCGGCGCCGGTCGCTTTCCTCGCCATGAGCGGGTTTCTCTTGATCGGCCTCGGAGCTTCGAACATCGTGCCGGTGCTGTTCCGCGGCGCCGGCGCGCAGCGGGTGATGCCGGCCGGGCTTGCGGTCGCAGCGATCACGACCGCCGGGTACGCCGGCAATCTTGTCGGACCGGCGCTGATCGGCTTCGTCGCCAAGGCCGCGGGGCTGCCGGCAGCGTTTTGGCTGCTCGCCGCGCTCGTCGGCGCCGTCGTCTTGAGCGCGCGAGCCGTTACGTCGCGGGCTTGAAAGGCGCCGGCCGAGCGGCCTAAGGGATTGATCGACCCCCACGACCGGTCTGAGGACGCATCATTCATGAAAGTGCAATTCCAGACGGTCGATGTCTTCACCGACCGGCAGTTCGGCGGCAACCCGTTGGCCGTGATTCCCGATGCGCGCGGCCTTTCGGACGCACAAATGCAGGCGATCGCCAATGAGTTCAATCTGGCCGAGACAACGTTTGTCTTGCCTCCGGACGATCCCTCGAACACCGCCCGGGTGCGCATTTTCACGCCGCGCGCCGAAATGCCGTTTGCGGGCCATCCAAACGTCGGCACGGCGTTTGTCCTGGCGCGCCAGGGCTCGGGTTTCGGCGCTGGCCTCGATCTCCGGAACATGGTGTTCGAGGAAATAGCCGGACTCGTTCGAATGACAATCAACTCGGATGCTGGCGTCGTCACGGGAGCGGCGTTGGCCGCGCCTCAGCAACTCCGGATCATTCGCGATTTCGACGCCGCGACGATCGCCAAGGCGTGCTCGCTTGATGCGGCGGATTTTGAGACGCGCCGGCATTCGCCCTGCCTCGCGAGTTGCGGCGCGCCATTCGTTGTCGCGGAACTGCGTGATCGAGCCGCGCTGCGGCGGGCACAGCCGCGCATGGATGTCTTCCTCGCCCATCTGCCCCGCGACGAAGCGACGGGAGTTCATCTTTATGTCGAAGACGCGGAAGAGGGCGCGGACTTTCAATCGCGAATGTTTGCGCCGCTGCATGGCGTGTTCGAAGACCCTGCGACCGGCAGCGCGAACGTCGCGCTTATCGGGCTCCTTGCGCATTTGCGGCCCGAATTGTCGTTGCGTCTCGAAGCCGCCATCGGACAGGGCGTCGATCTGGGACGACCGAGCCGGATGCGGGCGGTCGCCGAAAAGGAGAACGGCGTCGTTGTTCGGACTTTCATTGGCGGCGACTGCAAGCCGGTGATGTCCGGTTCAATCGACCTGCAATAGAGCATTCTGATCCGGGCGCCGCGTTGCCGTATAATGGCATGGCCCGGCGGCTTGTTCGGGAGGAGGCCAGGTGTCGCGATCTCATTCCGCCAATCTCTTCGATCTCGTCGCCGCGCGGGCGCCGAACCCGGATAAGCTCGCGCTCGAGACCGGCGACGCCACGTCTCTGACTTACGGCGAGCTTTTCGCCCGCTCGGCCCAGGCGGCTCATGCGCTTGTCGCGCTTGGCGTCAAGCCGGGCGACCGGATCGCGGCGCAGATCGACAAATCGACCGACGTGATCGTGGTCGCGCTCGCCTGCTTTCGCGCCGGCGCGGTCCTCCTGCCGCTCAACACCGCCTATACGCTTGCAGAACTCGAATATTTCCTCGGCGACGCCGAGCCCGCGCTCATTCTCTGCCGCCCCGATGAGATCGAGCCGGTCCGGGCGCTCGCGGCGAAGCTCGGGCTGCCGCGGGTCGAAAGCCTCGGCGTGAAGCGCGATGGAACCTTCGCCGGGAGAATCGCCGCCGCGCCGGCCGTGTTCGAGACTGTCCCGCGCGCAAGCGACGATCTGGCGGCGATCCTCTACACCTCGGGCACGACCGGCCGCTCGAAAGGGGCGATGCTGACGCATGAGAACCTGACGTCGAACGCGCTGACCCTTGTCGAGTGCTGGCGCTTCGCTCCCGCGGACAGGCTCATTCACGCGCTGCCGGTTTTTCATACCCATGGCCTCTTCGTCGCGGTCAATGTCGCGCTCATCGCGGGAGCGACGATGATCTACATGAACAAGTTCGATCCCGGCGCGGTGATGGCGGCGATGCCGGGGGCGACCGCGATGATGGGGGTGCCGACTTTCTACACCCGCCTCATCGATCATCCCGGCCTTGACCGCGAGGCTTGCGCCAACATGCGCCTCTTCGTCTCGGGCTCGGCGCCGCTGCTCGCCGAGACGCACCGCGCCTGGCGCGAGCGGACCGGCTTTGCGATCCTCGAGCGCTACGGCATGACCGAGACCAACATGATCACGTCCAACCCTTACGACGGCGAACGCCGGCCGGGGACGGTCGGTTTCGCGCTGCCTGGCGTGAGCGTGAGGATCGCGAACCCGGACGACGGGGCGGCGCCGGTTCAGGCCGGGGAAGTCGGCGTCATCGAGGTCAAGGGGCCGAACGTCTTCTTGGGCTATTGGCGGATGCCGGAGAAGACGGCGCAGGAGTTTCGCGCCGACGGATTTTTCATCACCGGCGACCTCGCCCGCGTCGATCAGGATGGCTATATCCACATTGTCGGTCGCGCGAAGGATCTGGTGATCTCCGGCGGCTTCAACGTCTATCCGAAGGAGGTCGAGAGCGAGATCGACGCGATCGAGGGCGTGCTCGAGAGCGCCGTGTTCGGCGTCGCCCACGCCGATTTCGGCGAGGGCGTGACCGCGGCCATCGTTCCGCGTCCGGGGGCGGCGCTGACCGAGCAGGCGATCCTGGCGGCGCTCAGCGGCCGGTTGGCGAAGTTCAAGGCCCCCAAGCGCATCGTCATCGTCGAAGCGCTGCCGCGCAACGCGATGGGGAAGGTGCAGAAAGCGGCCCTGCGCGAGGCCTACAAGGATCTTTACCGCGCCTGAACGCTGCTTTCTCGTCCCCGCGAAAGGCGAACGAAATGAGTGAGGATGAAGGTCATCGTCACGACCACGCGCATGGGCGCGCTGACGCCCACGACCACGCGCGAGGTCACGGACACGATCACGCGCCGGCGAGCTTCGGCCGGGCGTTCGCGCTCGGCGTGGCGCTCAACCTTGGGTTTGTGATCGTCGAGGCGGTATTCGGGATCCTGAGCAATTCCGTCGCCCTGCTTGCCGACGCCGGCCACAATGTCGGCGACGTCCTGGCGCTGGCGGTCGCGTGGCTCGCGAGCGAACTGGTGAAGCGGGCGCCCACCGCCCGGTTCACCTACGGCCTGCGCGGATCGTCCATTCTGGCGGCGCTGTTCAACGCGGTGTTCCTGCTGGTGATCGTCGGAGCGGTCTCGTGGGAGGCGGTCAGGCGGCTCGGAGCGCCGGAGCCGGTCGCGGGCCAGACGGTGATGATCGTCGCCGCGGTCGGAATCGTGGTCAACGCCGTGACCGCATGGCTATTCGCGGGCGGCAAGGGCGACATCAATGTGCGCGGCGCGTTCATCCACATGGCTTCGGACGCCGTGGTGTCGGCGGGCGTCGTCGTCGCCGGCTTCGTGATCATGATGACCGGATGGCTATGGCTCGACCCGGTCGTCAGCCTCGTCATCAACGCTGCGATCGTCTGGGCGACCTGGGGTCTCCTTCGCGACTCGCTCGGCATGGCGATGGCGGCCGCGCCTTCGACCATCGATCCCGCGGCGGTGCGGGCGTTCCTTGCCGGCCAGCCGGGCGTGGCCAGCGTTCATGACCTGCACATCTGGGCGATGAGCACGACGGAAGTCGCGCTGACCTGTCATCTGGTCATGCCGGCGGGCCACCCGGGCGACGATTTCCTCCACCGGCTGGCGGCGGAACTGGCTGGCGAGTTCCGCATCGGCCATTCGACGGCGCAAATCGAGATCGACCCCGCCTGCGCCTGCGCGCTCGCCCCCGACGAGGTCGTCTGACCACCGCGGCCAGAGCGGCTTTTCCCGCCTACCCGAGCCTTCCCGAGGCGTGAGCCAGGATCGTGTAGACCTTGCCGGTGTTGGACAGGAGATAGGCCCGCCATTGCGCGCCGTCGCGGTCGCTCTGGCTCACCTTCGCCAACAAGCGCTCGAACTCCTGCATGTAGCGCGTCGTCGTGTCGCGGAACGCCGGGTCGGAGCGATAGCGGCGCCGGATCTCGTCGAACGCCTGCTGGCCGGCCTCGGTATAGAGACGGCGCGAGACGGCGGCGGTGTCGCCGCGTCGCCACCGGTCCCACATCTCGACCGCCGCCGCATTGTCGATCAGGCCGGAGATCTCCAGCGCCAGCGCGTCGAGCGTCTCCGTCGACTTGGGCGAGGGGGGCGTCGGCTCATCGCGCTCGGCGGCCGCGAGCAGGTTCGAGAGCCATCCGGGCTGGCCGCGGTCGGAGGCCGATGCGGGCGAGGTTGCGGCCGAGGGCGGCGGCGCCGGCCACGACTGGGCCGGGCCGCGGCCGGGCGGCGGGCCCGCATCCGTCGTGGACCCGATCAGCGGCGGGTTCTCGATCACCTGCGGAGCGATCGCTTCGCCGATGCGCGCCAGCGCGGTCTCGCGCGGCGAGGGCGCCTCGAGGCTGCGCAGGTTGGTCTCGCCGCCGCGCGGCGGCTGCGGCGGGTCGAAGCGCGCGCCGGCGCCGGCGGCCGTTGCGGCGACCAGCGGCGCCGGCTCGGCGACGTCGAAAGCGCCGCCCGAAGTCGGCGACCAGAGCCGCGAGCTCCTTCAACGCCCGGATCTGGTCGGAAACGACCCGCCGCATTGCATCGGCGGTTTCGCTTGTTTCTCGCGGCAGGTCGAGGACGCCGCGGCGCAGCTCCTGGCGCGTCTCGTCGAGCTCGCGCTGGACCTGGCTCGCCATCTCCTTCACTTCATCCACCGATTGGCGGAATCGGCCGGCGGCGTTTTCGAGTGCGCCGGAGAGCTGGGCGTTGGTCTGTTCGAGGGTCGCCTGCAGCGTCTGCGCAGTCCGCTCGCGCTCCTTGGCCGCGGTGTCGCGGATGGTTTCGAACTGGCCGGCGACAGCGATCGAGGCGCCCCTCGTGGCCGAGGCGAGGGTGGCGCTGATCTCCTGGGCGCGAGCCTGCGCCCTGGAGAAACTGTCTTCGACGTTGGCCGCAAACCGCCCGAGCGTCGCCTCGAACGCCTCGCTGCGGCTGGCGAGGTCGCCGATCAGGCCCTGCAGGCTGCTCTCACGGTGTTCGAGCGCGCGATCGAGCGAGCGCTGTTGCTCGGTGAGATCCCGTCCGACGGCGGCCAGGGTTTCGGCGTGCTGGGCGAGCTGGCCGACGAGCGCGCCGGCGTCGGATTGGGTCGCGGAGGAGATCCGCCCGAGCGCCGCCACTTGCGAAGCGATGGCGCCGAGCGCTTGCTGGAATTCGTCGACCCGGGCGGCGAGCCCGCTTTGGACGGCGGCAAGCCGGTCGCCGGCCGATCCGATATCCCGGTCGATGACGGCGCTGGTATGGCCGAGGTTGTCGATCACCAGCGTCAGTTCATTGCGCAGCCGGTCGCCGGTGCCCGAGAGCGCCCCGACCGAGTTTTCCGCGCTGCGGGCGACGGCCTCGCCGAGCGCGGCGCCGGACGCCTCGACCTGCTCGGTCAACCGCTTCATGAGCGCGTCGATCGCCTCGGCCGAGCGGTGAGTTGTCTCGGCGGCGACGTCGCGCAGCGATTGGCTGGAATCGGCCACTTCGGAGCGCAATTGTCCGGTGAGCGCGCTCAAGGCGCGGACGGGATCGGCCGCGCTGCCGTTGACGGCGGCGATAAGCTCGTCGGTCCGCCGGGTCAAAAGGGAGGCGAGGCTCACCATCTGCTGGTCGAGCGTCTGGATCGCCCGCTCGCCGACGCCGGCGATCCTCGCTGAGACATCCTCGCCACGCTCGCCGAGCGAGGCCACCAGCTCCGCGCCCCTCCCTTCGATGACATCGCGCAGCTCGTCGACCCGCGCCCTGATCGCGCCGGTGACGCTGGCTCCGCGCGCCGCCCAGGTCGAATTCGGCGTCCGACGCCGTTTTCGCCAGCGTCTCGCTCATCGCATGAATGCGCGCCGCCAGCCGCTCATCGATGCTCTCGGCGTTGCTGTTGGCCGCCTCCACCAAGTCCGACAGGCGCGAATCGATGATCCTCGTGCTCTGGTCGGCAGCCTCGGAGAGAGCCGCAAGGCGCGCGTCGAACATCTGCGCGCTCTGTCTGGCCGCGTCGACGACGACGGCCCGGTGCGAGTCGAATGCGGCGCCGAGCGAGGCTTTATGCTGATCGAGCAGGCCGGAGACCCGCTCAGTATGATCGCTGACCTTGTCCTCCAGCTCCGCCCTGGTCGAATCGAATCGGCGGCTCAGGTCCTGCATCGGCGCGACGACCTGGTCCTTGAACTGATCGACGCTGACGCCGAGCGACCGGGAGACCTCTTCGACCCGGCCGGTCAGGGTTGCATTCATGTCGCGGGCGACCGCCGAGAGCGTCTGCGTCAGCTCTTCGGCGCGCCGTTGCAGGGTTTCGCCGATTTCGGCCGATTTCGCGTCCATGCCTTGCGCGAGCTCGCGACCGCCGTCGCCGAGCGCCTTGGCGGTTTCGAGCGTATTGCGGGCGAGCGTTTCAATGAGCGCGCGGCCGCGTTGGGCGAGCGCGTCCTCGATCCGCATCAGCAGGCTTTCAAGCGTCGACGAGACGTCGCGCAGTTTCGCTCCCGCGCGCTCCTCGACGGCTTGCAGATGGGCGTCGAACAATGCCGCCGCCTCGTTGTTGCGCTGGCCGAGCTTCTCGTCGATCGCCCCGCCGCGGTTGACGAGGGTGTCCTCGATCTGGGCGAGCTTGGCGCCGAGATCGGCGGTGAGCAGGGCGGATCGATCGCCGATCTGAACGATAAGATCGCGGCCGCGTCCGTCGATTGCGCCCTCGAATCGCGCGAGCGCGTCGCCGAGCGACGTCTCGATCCGACGCGAGTGGGAGGAAAGCGCGAGATCGACCGCATTGCTGTGAGCGGCGGACGCGGCCTCGAACTGCTCCACTCGGGCGGTCGAATTTGTCGCCAGCCGATCCGAGTAGTCGCCGAAGCGCTTGTCGAAGTCGTCGCGGCGGGCGTTCATCATCGCGTCGATGGCGTCGAGATGTCCGGCGATGCGCGCGTTGAGCTCGTCGGAATGGACGCCCAGGCGATCGATGACGTTATGCCCGCTTTCGCCGACGAGGCCATCCAGCGCTTCGAGATATTCGCGCATGTGCTCGGTCTGTTGCGACACGGCGTCCACGAGGCGCACGCCGCGGTGATTGACGATGCCGTCGAAGGCCGCGATCTGCTCGCTGAGCCTATCGTGAACGTTGCTCGCCCCGTTCGCCGCGGCGGCCGCCACGTCGCTGGCGAGCGCGGTGAAGCGTTCGTTGATCTGCGCCCGCTCGGCGGCCATCCCGGCCAGCGATTGCGTCGTCGACGCCTCGATCTGCGCCTGGGCCATGGCGCCCTCCGCAGAAATCGCGCCAACGAGGCGGCGGGTCGATTCGTCGAACAAGGTCTCGAGCGCCTGGTTCTGCGCCTCGACCGCGCCGCGCAACTGGCTCTCACGGGCGTTGAACTGCTCGCCCCAGCGCCCGGCCGCGGCGTCGAGGATCGCGGCGGCGTCTTCCGCGCGGTCCCCGATCAGGGAGGACAATCGTTCGCCCGAACCGGTCAGCCTGTCTTCCAGGGCCTGACCGCGCACGACGACGGTGTCATGAAGGCGGTCGGCGGCGTCGTTGAGGCGCGCAACGAGGCTGTCGCCGTGGACCACGATGGTGTCGGAAAGCCCGGCGCTGCCGGCCTCCAGCCGCTCGATGAGCGAATTCGATCGGAGGCTGAAGTCGCTGACGACCGCATCGGCCGTCTGGCCGAGCCGATCGGTGACCAGGTCGCCTTGGGCGCGGAGCGCCTCAACGGCCTCAGCGCCGCTCGAGCTGACGCGTCCGACCACATCATTCGCAAAGGCGTCGACGGCGTTGCGAGTCGCGGCCGAAGCGTCGGCGAGTTGGACGGCGACTGAATCGCCCTGGACGCGGATCGCTTCGACAGCATGGAGCGCGCTCGTGCTGACGCGGCCGACGACGTCGTCGACGGTGGCGCCGACCGCATTTCGCGTCGCCGTTGAAGTTTCCAGCAGTCGATCGGCGACCGAGTCGCCATGGAGCCGGATCGCATCGACGGTCTGATCTCCGCTGGCGCTGACGCGGCTCACGACCTCGTCGGCGTAAGCGGCGACGGCGCCGCGGCTCGCCGCCGACGCCTGGGCAAGTTGATCGGCTACCGAGTCGCCATGGAGCCGGATCGCGTCGACGGCCTGTGCTCCGCTCGCGCTGACGCGGCCGACGATTTCATCGGCATAATCGGCGACGGCGCCGCGCGTCGCCGCCGAGGCCTGCGCGAGCTGGGCGGCGACGGAATCGCCTTGAGCGCGAATGGCGTCGACGGTTTGCGCTCCGCTTGCGCCGACGCGGCTCACGACCTCGTCGGCGTAGGCGGCGACGGCGCCGCTCATCACGGCCGAGGCGCCGGCAAGCTGGGTGGCGACCGCATCGCCGTGCGCGTTGACGACGTCGGCGGCCTCGGACAGGCGCGCCGCCAGGACATCGGCGTGGGTTGTGAGCGTTCGCGCGGCCTCGGCGCTGCTCGAGGAGACGCGGCTCACGACGGTGTCCGCGTGGGCGCCGATGGCGTCGCCGGCCTCAGCGGCGGCGTCGGAGAGGCGAGTGGCGATCGAATCGCCATGGGCGCGAATGACGTCGAGGACCTCGGCGCTGCTCGCGTTGATACGGCCGACGATGTCGTCGCCGTGAGCGCCGAATGCGCCCGAGAGCGCGAGCGACGCCGCGCCGAGTTGATCCGCGACTGCGTCTCCGTGTCCCTTGATCGCCTCGACCGCGCGGGCGCTGCTGCCGCTGATGCGGCCGACCACCTCGTCGGCGTGGGCGCCGACGGCGCTCCGCGCGAACTCGGACGCGTCCGCGAGCCGGGTCGCCACCCGGTCGCCATGCGCGTCAATCGCCTCGACGACCGAATCCTGCGAGGTCTGAATGCGTTCGATCAGGTTGTCGCCGCGCTCGCCCAGGCGCGACAGCAGGTTGTCGCCAACCGCCTTGAGGCGGCTGTCGACGTCGCCGACCCGGGCCAGGATTTCGCCCGCGGCCTTCTGACTCGTGTCGGCGAGTCGTTCGGCGAGGCTTTCGCCGATTCCGGCGATCGACACGCTCATTCGCGCCCCTTCGGCGACAATGCGCTCAAGCGTCGTCGACCCGGCGCCCTCGAGGTTGCGGGCGACGTCGTCCGACGCCGTCCCAAGTGACGAAGTCAACCTTTGGCCGGCTTCGGTCAGGCGCTCGCTCAGAGTGGCGCCGGCGGAGTTGAGGTCGGCGGCGATGCTGTCGTGCGCGGTCGCGATGGCGTCGCGGACCCGCGTCCCGCTGGTCACGATCGCCTCGCGCTGATCGGCCATTTCGGCGATCAGCAACCGGATCCTGCGCTCATTGTCGGAATAGGAGCGCTCGAGGGTCGAAACCTCGGACTGCACCCGGGTCTCGAGTTCGGCGGCGCGCGCAAGCGCCCGTTCGACCCCATCGCCCATCGACGTAAGCTCGCGTCGAATGGCCTGGGAGAGGTTCGCCATGTGCTCGCCGGCCGTCGCCTCGGGCTCGGCGAGACGCACGGCGACCTGGGAGATCGCGCGCGCCGACTGCCTGAGCTCGCGCAGGCGCCGGGTGAGCGCGGCGAAGGCGAACATGCAAAAGATCGGCGCCAGCGTCGCCAGCAGGAAGAGCGGGGTCTCCGGCCGCAGCAGGAGTTCGACCGGGCGCGCCGGAGCCGAGGGCCACAAGGCGACATAGGCGTAAAGGACGCAGATCGCCGCCCACAGGAGCGAGCCGATCAGGGCGAGGATGAATGGCGTCCGGCTCGCCGGACGAGCGTTCATCGCCTGCAGGATCGCGCCCACAGTCTCGCGGTCGTCGTTTGCCGGCGCGCTGGTCGGGATCGCCGGCTTTGCTTCGGTCTCGGGAGCGATGGGCGCAGGCGCGGGGCCCGGGCGGAGCAGCGTCGAGGGCTCGGCGCCGACCGGGCTTGGCTTGAGAACCGGGGTTGCGGTCGTCGTCCTGGCGGGGACGAGCTGGGGGGCGGCGGCGCTCTCGACCGTGACGGCCTCGTCGTCTTCGGTGAGGTTCAGCGCGCTTTCGATCGCCGACATCGCCGCGGAAACAGGATCCGTCGCCGGATTTTGTTTTGCCATCGTGTGCGCCTCACTCCATCGGCGTCGGTCGCCAGAACGACCCAGCCGCACGCCAGCGTTCTCCAGCTTCCCTTGGCCGGACCAAACACTGTGAATTAACCACGTTGCAGTCTACCGCCGCGGCTCAAGGATGAAAACCGCGCCCACCGCTCATAATGCAAACGTCGTTAACGCTTCGGTTACCACGAATCTCCATTATCTTCAGCCTATTATCGGCCGCGCCTGCCGGTTTCCGGAGGGTCGCGGACCGGCGGAGGCGCCATGCCTGAGAGTTCGGGAGCCTTGAGGCGGTCGGAGATCGCCTCCAATCGGGACGAATCGAGGGCAGGGGGGGTCGAACCACCCCTTGACCTCGTCCATCTCGCGCGCCAGTGCCTCGGCGACCACGAGCTTGAGGCCGAATTGTTGGGAATGTTCCGGCTGCAGGCCCCGGCGCTGACCGCGCAACTCGCCGACCAATCGCCTTTATCGTTGGAGTCAAAGGCAAAAATCGCTCATAAGCTGCGCGGCTCGGCGCTTTCGGTCGGCGCCGGACGGGTCGCGCAGGCGGCGTGGCGGATCGAGGAATTGGCCGCCGCAGCCGACGCGAGGCCCGAGGATTGCGGTCAACGCGCGGATGAAGCCGGTGGAATCGCCGCTCTTCTGTTCGCCGTGACCGAGGCCGTGGTCGAAATCGATCGCATTTTGGGCTAGGCCGCCCGACCGGCGCCGGCCGGCGCAAAGCGTCTGGGGATAAGTCTGACCTGGCTCGCTGAGCCAACCCCCGCCCGCGACGAAAACGCCCATCCAAACTCTCTTCCGGCGCCGCCGCGCTTGCTATATGAGGGCGCGCGATAACGCTTAAGCCAATTTCCGCGTCGCGGCGCTGGACGCGGCTCCTCAAGGAAAATCCGGATTCCATGACCAAAGTGACCTACATCGACGCGTCCGGACAGTCGCGCACCGTGGAGGCGCAGATCGGCTCGACGGTGATGGAGACGGCGCTTCGCAACTCCATTCCCGGCATCGAAGCCGAATGCGGGGGGGCCTGCGCCTGCGCGACCTGCCACGTCTATGTCGCTCCGGAATGGGCCGAGGCCACCGGCAAGGCGTCGCAGATGGAGGAGGACATGCTCGATTTCGCCTTCGAGGTGCGCCCCACCTCGAGGCTCTCCTGCCAGATCAAGGTCAGCCAGGCGCTGGACGGCCTCGTCGTCACCACGCCGGCCAAACAAGGATAGGAAGCGAAGGAACCCGAATGAACGAAGTGTTGTCTACCGACGTCGCCATCATCGGCGCCGGGCCGATCGGCCTGTTCGCCGTGTTCGAGCTCGGCCTCCTGGATATCAAGGCGCATCTGATCGACATCCTGCCGAAGGCGGGCGGCCAATGCGCGGAACTCTATCCCGAGAAGCCGATCTACGACATTCCGGGCTTTCCGGTGGTCTCGGGGCAGGAGCTCGTCGACAATCTGATGAAACAGATCCATCCTTTCGGGCCCAAGTTTCACCTAGGCGAGATGGTTGAGAGGATGGAGGTCGCCGGGACGGCCGAGCGGCCGCTGTTTCGGATCGGAACCGACAACGAGAAGACGATCGAGGCCAAGTCGGTGTTCATCGCCGCCGGAGGCGGATCGTTCCAGCCCAAGAAGCCGCCGATCCCGGGGCTCGACGCCTACGAGAACAAAAGCGTCTTCTATTCCGTTCGCAAGATGGACCACTTCAAGGGCAGGCGAGTGGTCATCGTTGGCGGGGGCGATTCCGCGCTCGACTGGGCGTTGAACCTGCATCCCATCGCCGAGCGGGTCACCCTCGTGCACCGCCGCGACGCGTTCCGGGCGGCGCCGCACTCGGTCAACGCCATGCGCGAGCTTGTCAATGCAGGCGACATGGAGTTCGTGCTCGGCCAGGTGACGGCGGTCAAGGGCGAGGGCGGCCAGCTTTCGGCGCTGACGATCCGCCGCGAAAACGGCGAGCACTACGACCACCCCTGCGACGACATGATGCCGTTCTTCGGCCTGACGATGAAGCTTGGGCCGATCGCCGGCTGGGGAATCAACCTGCATGAGAATCTGATCCCGGTCGACACGGCGAAGTTCGAAACCAGCGTTCCCGGCGTTTTCGCCATCGGCGACATCAACACCTATCCGGGCAAGCTCAAGCTGATCCTGTCGGGCTTCCACGAGGCCACGCTCGCGGCCCAGCGCGCGCATCATTATGTCTACCCGGACAAGAAGCTGACCTTCCAGTACACGACCTCGTCGACCAGCCTGCAGCGCAAGCTGGGCGTGAGCTAGGCGTTTTCACGCATTTCTCGCCGCCGGCAATTCCGCTACTTGTGCCCCCAACCGCGAACCCTGTCGTGGAAGCGTTCGGTGGGAGAGGCCTCATGAGCGGAGCAGGCGGTTATGCGCTCGGCTACTCGGACGACGAGGAACGCAGACTCGCCACGCAGGCCAGGATGTTCGAGGGCTTGACGGAGGACGTTCTGCGTCACGCCGGCGTCGGCCCGGGAATGCATATCCTCGACATCGGCTGCGGCCTTGGCGACGTGTCCTTTCTCGCAGCCCGGCTGGCGGGGCCGAACGGCTCGGTAATGGGAATCGACCGCGGGAAAGAATTGGTCGAAACGGCGCGCCGGCGGGCCTGGGGATTGGGACTCGAGAACGTCGCCTTCGCCGTCGCGGACATTGCGGCCTTTGAGAGCGACAGGACATTCGACGCGATTTTCGGCCGGCTCGTTCTGCTCTATCTGCCCGACCCTTCCATAGCGCTCGAACGCCTGTCTGCGCATATGCGGCAAGGCGGGGTCGCAGCCTTCCAAGAGATGGATATGTCCACGTTTCTGCCGCCGTCCGGATTTGCGCTGAGAACGCGCGTCTTGACCTGGGTCTATGATGCGTTCGGCGCGGCGGGCGCTGAGAGAGAAATGGGCCCCAGGCTGCCAGACATGTTCATGGGCGCCGGATTCCCTCGCCCGGAAATGATGGCGGCGCAAAGGGTGACCAGCGCCTCCGATGCCGACGCATGCGCAGTCATCGCCGGATTGGCGCGGAGCCTGCTGCCCGTCATGGAACGAGCGAAAATCGCGACGGCCGCCGAGGTAGGCGTCGATACGCTCGCGGAGCGATTGCGCAACGAAGCGATCGAGGAAGGGGAGACGCTGACTTACTGGCCGCGTCTCGTCGGAGCGTGGGCGCGGAAGCCGTGAGGCGGTCGGCGGTCAGGACCCGGCCGCAGCGTCGGGTTTGAGCGCTCAGGATCGGTCAAAACGTGACGTTCGTGCGCAGGCCGATCACGAGCTCGTTCTTAATCCTCTGGGTCGGATCGTTCGGGTTGGCGATTCCCATGCCGGGGTTGATGACATACTGAATGTCAGGCTGAATCTGCCACGAGGGCAAAACCTGAGCCTGATAGCTCGCTTCGAGGAAAGTCTCGCTGCTGCGTATCGGCGCGTAGACCGAGGGCTGGTAGAATTGCAGCCGCCGGTCGTAGCCGAAGGCGCCGCTGCTCGCCCATGCGGTCCCCATTTCGACGCCGAATATATCGCTGTCGCGCCCCGGAAGCGGCGCATGCAAAGCTAAGCCGGCGTTAAGACTGGCGCTGACCAGATTGCGATCCTGGAACGGGGCGAATATCGGCCGGATGAACACGTTGAGGGTGCGACTGGCGTCGTCCTTCGAGCGCCAGATGGCCTGGTCCGCGATGGCGTAGAGAGAAAAATCGCCGCGATGCGCGGCTGGGATGCGGTCGCTCAAAAGACTGGCGAGAGACCCGCCGATCGTATCGTATTGCAGGTCGGCAAAGCTCGCGCTGTCATACCAGGCGCCGATCTTATAGACGCCAGGCAGCGGACCATCGGCGTTCGGTTTGCCTGACGCGTCCGAACCGAACGCATATTGCAGTTCCGCGATCGCGAAAATGCCGTTGTCGAGCGGGAAACTCACGCCGTGAGGATTGCTCACCGGCGTGTTCGGCGAACCCCTCGGTAACGGACTTCCGTTGAATACCCCCGCTAGCACAGTGAGGGCGTCGGTCAGCTGCGCCCGTCCGCGAACGCCCAGGCCAGCAAGGGGATAGGCAGGGCCGCCGCCGGGCAAATCCGCCGAGGGAAGCTCCGGCCAGCCGGACGCGGAGTTGATGAAGAAATACGCGCTCGGGCTGATGAAGAATTCCTCGTCGAGGCTCTGCTCGCCGATCTTCAGGTCGAACTTGTCGCCGAATTTCTGCTGATACCACAGTTCCCAAAGTCGAACGCCGATGGGCGCCTCGATATCGGTGACGGTCTGCAGGACGAGCAGATTGTTCGCGCTAAGATTACCGCCCCAAGTCTGGAGGCCGCTGACGTTGAACAGGCCGCCGCTCAGACCGAACGCTTTCTGGGTGTCCATTTGCAGCGTCACGGTCGTAAGACCGTTCGCTTCGAAGCCTTGTCGCGCGCCGCCGGTCAAATTGCCGAACGTTTCGACGTTCTCGAGTATGCCGAGCGTCACTCCATACTTGCCGAGCGCGGGCCTGAGGCCCCACATGTCGCCAAGCAGGTTCTGTCCCTGCCAGGAGGGGCTGAGGTACCCGAACGGGCTGGCGGCGGAGGTCGTCGCGGCGCCTTCTCCTGGCGGGGTTGACTGCGCGGGCTGAGGCTCCGTCGATTCGCCGGAGGAGGACGCGCCCGGCCCGGAGGTCGCCGCCGGGTTCGAGTCAGCGTAGGCCGCGCGCACGAGCCACCCCGTCGCGAGCGCCGCCGCCATTAGGATCGCGGCGGATCGGCGCGTTCTTTTCCAGCGCCGCGGTAGGCGCGCGGCAGGGGCGGCACATCGAAGAAAGCGCAATCCGGGACCCCGACTTCCTGTCGGCCGACGTCCGGAATGACGACCCCGGCGCCGGGCGATGTCAATGACGCTGGGGACCAGAATGGAGACTTTCCAAAGCTATCGGGCGGCGACGGACCGATGCAATTCCGATCCGCGGCGGATCGGACGCTTCGCCAGGCGAGCCTGCCGCCGCAAATGAGAGCGTTCGAGCGCCATATTCTTTTTGCCGACAATGCCAGTGAAGCGTTATGCCTTCAGGCGGAGGGGCGATAGCGCGCCCGGAGCAAAGGAGCGGCGATGGCGAAATCGGCCCAGGCCTTGAGCGAAGCTCCGGAGTTCGACGCCGCCTTCCAGGCCTCCTTCGCGGAGCTTCTGGCCTGGCGGCGCGACGTTCGCCATTTTCGTACCGACGCGGCGCCGGACGAAGCGACGCTCGCGGAGCTTTTCGAACTCGCCGCGCTCGCTCCCTCGGTCGGCAATTGCCAGCCGACCCGGCTCGTGCGCGTCGACGACGAGGCGCGCCGGGCGGCGGTCCGCGCCAATTTCGAGGCCGCGAACCGGGAAGCGCTAGCGGCTTATGGCGGCGAACGGGCCGAGCTTTACGCCAGGCTCAAGCTCGCCGGCCTGCGTAATGCGCCGGTCCAGCTGGCGGTCTTTTGCGACGAGGCGACGGAGCAGGGCCACGGCCTCGGCGCCCGCACCATGCCGGAGGCGCGCCGCTATTCGACCGTGTGCGCGCTACATACGTTCTGGCTCGCCGCGCGCGCCCGAGGACTCGGCGTCGGTTGGGTCTCGATCCTGGATCCGGCGGCAATCGCGGACGCGCTCGACGTTCCGCGAACCTGGACGTTCATCGCCTATCTTTGCGTGGGCTTTCCGCGCGAGGAGCATCTGATCCCGGAGCTCGAGCGCGCCGGCTGGCAGGCCCGGGAGGCGCATCCGGTCCTGCGGCGGTAGGGCGCAGTCCGGCGCAAGATCATCCGCGCCGCGGCGGATGGAGGTCGTCGACCCATTCGACCGGCTCAGGGTTCGGCTCCACGTTCGGCAAGTCCAGATTGACCACAACCGCCTCCTGACCGCTTCGCACGATGACGCAGGAGAGCGGCTCGTCGTCGCGAGCGTTGATTTCCTGATGGGGGACGTAGGGCGGCACGTAAATGAAATCGCCGGGGCCGGCCTCGGCAACGAATTCGAGCCGCTCGCCCCAGCGCATGCGCGCCCGCCCGCTGACCACATAAATGACGCTCTCCACCGGCCCGTGGTGGTGCGCGCCCGTCTTCGCCATCGGGTGGATGACGACCGTTCCGGCCCACAGCTTCTCCGCCCCGGCGCGGGCGTGTGTGATCGCCGCGGCGCGGCTCATGCCGGGCGTTTGGGCCGTGTTGATGTCGAGTTCGTTCGAACGGACCACCCGGACGCCGTCGAGGCGCCATCGAGCTTGATTGCGATCGTCCATGGCCGCTCTCCAGTTTCCGCCAATTTATCGCCAAAGCGAGCGGTCGAACAGCGCCGGCTGGAAACCTCGGGGCGGCTGGCGATTGCGCACGCGGCGTCGTAAAAAGAGGCCATGACCGAGGCCTCGCCCGTGACCGCCGCGACGCGCTTGACCGCGCGAGCCCTGATCGTCGGCGAGCGTATCGACACCGCCGGGCTCGAGCGCCCTGACACAATATCGCTGCTGCCGCTCGCCTTCCGGGTCGGCGAGCGTGGCATGGTGGCGCTGTTCCGGTTCGGCGTCGCGGTCATGGTGGGACTGACGCCGCTCGAGGAAGAAGACACGCTGATGAAGCTCAGGCCGCGGGTCGCCGGTGAAAGGGCGCGAGGCGATGACGAGACGGCGGTGCTCGAGATCGCGCCCGACAGCGACGAGCAGAAATCCTCGGGCGGCCCGATCCAGATCAAGAACCTGTCGCCGCCGCGCTTTCTCGTCATCGCCGACGCGCTCGCCAAGACGGTCGCGCTGGCGCGCGACGAACGCGAGGTCAACGCGGTGTTCGACGTGGTCGAGCCGTTCGCCGCCAAACTTGCCGCGAGTGGCCGCCCGCCGTTTCGCCGCCGCGAGATGCTCAAGCTGATCGGCCAGGCGCTGCTCGCCCAACATCGCGTTTCGGGGCGGGTTGCGGTCGAGGAGAAGCCCGACGTCCTTTGGGATCATCCCGAGCTTGAACGCCTCTATGCTCGCCTCGCCGACGAATACGAGCTCGAGGAACGCGGCGACGTGCTCAAGCGGAAACTCGACGTTGTCGGCGACACGGCGCAGGCGCTCACCGACATCATCGACGCCGACCGCGCGACCCGGCTCGAAGCGGCGATCGTGATTCTGATCGTGCTCGAACTGATCGCCGCGATGGTCCAGATCGCGCTCGCGCTGCATGGGCGGTAGGCGCCATGCCTCAGAATATCTTCGTCCTTACCGGCGCCGGGATCTCGGCCGAGAGCGGGCTTGGCACATTTCGCGACAAGGACGGGCAGGGGATCTGGACGAAGTTCGATCCGATGAAGCTCGCGACGCCCGAAGCCTTCGCGCGCGATCCCGATGCGGTGCTCGCGTTCTATGACCTGCGCCGGCGCAACCTCCTAAACGCCAGGCCCAACGCCGCCCACAATGCGCTGGCGCGGCTCGAGCGGGCGCTGGCGGCGCGCGGCGGCCATCTCACCCTGGTGACGCAGAACATCGACGACCTGCACGAGCGCGCGGGATCGCGGCGCGTCATCCACATGCATGGCGAACTCTTGAAGGCGCGCTGTCAGCACTGCGATGGCGTACGCTTGTGGCCCGAGGACCTCACGCCCTCGGATGTCTGCCCCGACTGCGGCCGCGCCGGGGGCTTGCGTCCGCATGTGGTATGGTTCGGAGAGATGCCGCTCTGCATGGACCTGATCGACCGCGCGCTGCGCAAGGCCGATCTCTTCGTCGCTATCGGCACCTCCGGCGCCGTCTATCCGGCGGCCGGCTTCGTCGCGGAAGCGCGCGCCTACGGAGTGCGGACGTGCGAGATCAACCTCGAGGCCGCCGACAACGCGGATTTTGGGGGCCGGCGCGGAGGTTATTTCGCGCTGACGCGGCTTTCTATCCAGCGCGCGCCGTGGCGGGCCCTGCGACGGCGTCCGCGATCGAACCCGCTTCGATGGCGATCTGTCGCAGCTGTCCGGTTGGCGAAACGATGGCCCCGCAGAAAAACAGGCCTGCCTCCGTGGTCGCCCGGCCGCTGACGAGCGGCGCGCCGGACCCGCTCAGGACGCCCTTGGCCTCCGGCAGCAGCGTGCGGAGGTCCGGGCGAAATCCGGTTGCGAGGATCGCCGCGTCAAAGCGCTCAGCCCCGGACTGCCTGAACACGGCGCCGTTCGCGGTGAAATTCGCAATGTCGCCGCGCACTCTGATCCGGCCGGCGCGAATCTGGGCCAGCGTCCCGATGTCGATGAGCGGAACCCGACCGTCCTCCGCGATCGACTGGAGCGGCCCCTTGGCCGCTTTCGTGAGTCCGGCCTTCGCGAGCGAGCCGACGGCCAGACGGATCGCCGGCGCGTTGAGGATATCGGCCGCGCGCGGCGGCAGCCATTGCTCTGCGATCGGGAAGACGAGGATCGGGAGCCCGAAGAGCTCGCGGGGAACGATGTTGACGGAGCTGCGGACGGAGAGCGCGACGTCGACGCCCGCTTCGCTGAGGTCGAGCGCGATCTCGGCGCCGGAATTGCCGTAGCCGACGACGAGGACCTGTTTGCCGGCGAACGGCGCAGGATTGCGGTAGAGGCTCGAATGGACGATCGGGCCGACAAAATCGTTCATGCCGGGCCAGGTCGGCGAGTGCGGGAAATCCGCCAAGCCGGTCGCGACGACGACGATAGGCGCGACGAAGGTCTCAGCGCCCGCTTCGGCGCGCCACTGGCTTCCATCCCGGCGAATTGCGTCGACCGAAGTGTTGAACACGGGCTTGAGGGCGAATTTCGCCGCATAGGCCTCGAGATATTCGACGACCTGCAGGCGCGACGGATAGCGGCCGTAGGCGATCGGCATCGCCAGGCCGGGCAAGCTGGAACGGACGCGGTCCGTGTGCAGATGGAGCCGCTCGTAGTGGCGTCGCCAGACCGAACCAACCGCGGCGGACTTTTCGAGAATGATCGCGTCGCGCCCCCGCGCCTTGAGCGTCGCCGCTGCGGCGAGCCCGGCGGGGCCGGCGCCGACGATGATCGCGTCACACGAATTCGTCATGACGGTCTCCGAAAACGCCTGTCTCGGCCGGAGGCGGCGGACGAGGCCCCTCAGTTTCCAGCGAGAAGCAGGGCGGTCAGGGCCAGCCGGTCACGCCGCCGCATCGTCCCGGGCGCCCACCATATACTGCACCAGCTCCTCGGTGTTGGTCCGCTCAGTGATCTTCTCGGCGACCTTGCGGCCGCGATGCATGATGACGACGCGGTCGGTGACGGCGAAGGCGTCGGGCAGGACGTGGGTAATGAGGATGACTGGCACGCCGCGGCTCTTGAGGGTGCGGATCAGTTCGAGAACTTTATGCTGCTCGGGCACGCCGAGGTTGTTTGTCGGCTCGTCCATGATCATGAGCCTCGCCTCCCAGTAGACCGCGCGCGCGATCGCCACCGCCTGGCGCTGGCCGCCGGACAATTTCTCGATCGGCTCCGTCAGCGTGGGAAAACGGATTTGGAGCGAATTCGAGCGTCTGCTGCGATTCCTCGCGCATGTGCCGGTCGTCGAGGGTCTGGAGGAGGCCGCCAAGGCGGCGCGTCTTGACCTCGCGGCCGAGGAAGATGTTGGCGCCGACGTCGAGGTTATTGGCGAGCGCGAGGTCCTGGTAGATGGTCTCGATCCCGGCTCGGCGCGCGTCCATCGGGCTTGCGAACGCGACCGCCGCTCCGTCGAAGAGGATCTCGCCCTCTTCCGGTGAATGGACGCCGGAGATGCATTTGATCAGCGTTGATTTGCCCGCGCCGTTATCGCCCAGCAGCCCGACAACCTCGCCGCGGCTCACGTCGAAGCTCACATTGTCGACGGCAATGAGGCCGCCGAAGATTTTCGTCACCCCGCGGATCGAGAGAATCGGCGTGCTCATCGCCCTGCGCCCTCCCGCGCGCGCCCCATGATGAGGTCGCGTGACTGGTCGATGAGGACCGCTACGATGACGACCGTTCCGACGACGATGAACTGCCAGAAGGCGTCAACGTTGAGCATCACGAGACCGGTCGTCAATACTGCGATAATAAGGGCGCCGATCACGGTGCCGATCACTGTTCCGGCGCCCCCGAACATGCTGACCCCACCTATGATGACCGCGGCGATCGAGCTCAAGAGCAGCGGATCGCCGATCACCGCCGAGCCAGCGGTGAAACGCAGCGTCGAGAGAAAGCCCGCGACGCCCGAGGTCGCGGCCGACAGCATGTAGAGCAGAATGACGTGCCGATCGACCGGAATGCCGCTGCGCACCGCCGCGTCCATCGAGCCGCCGATGGCGTAGGTGTGGCGTCCGAACTGGGTCCTGTGGAGCAGGAAGATCGCCCAAGCAACGACGAAGGCGGTAATCACGACCGGGTAGGGCAGGATAATGTCCATCCGGCGCAGAAGCTCGCCGCTCACCTCCGGCCGGTGGAGGAAATAGAGTCCGCCGCCTTCGCCGGAGATGTAGTAGACGAGAGCGTCGTTTCCATATGCGCGAACGCCGTCCGGCAAGCCGATCACCGTTGTGTTCTCGCTCATGAGATAGGCGACGCCGCGGACAATGAACGAGGTGCCGAGCGTGACGATGAATGCCGGCACCCTCAATTTCGCGATGATCACGCCATTAACGAGGCCGACCGTCGCCGCCCCGCCGACCCCAGCGATGAGCCCGACTATGGCTGCGGGGAACAGCGGAACTCCGCTATTGAAGGAGGCGCGCAGGGCCAGCGCGGAGAGAACCGAAGCGAGGCTCATCACCCAGCCGACCGAGAGATCGATGCCGGCGCCGATGATAACGAAAGTCTGACCGAGCCCGAGCAGGAGCACGGGAATGATGGCGACGAGAATGTTCTGCGAGTTGCGCACGGTGAAGAAGTTGACTGAGCCACCGGTGGTCAGCGGCACAGCGATGACGAAGAACAGAACGAGGAGGGCGAGGAAGAGCCACGCCCAGATGCTGCTGAGGAACAGAAGGACGCGCTGCGCGGGCGTACGTATCCCCGAGGATGCGGCGGATGCGCGAGCAACGGTCAGCCTCGAGGCGCGTTCGATCACTGCCGCCTCATCCGGCGATCCTGGCCCGGTCCGGCTGGGCACGCCCGCCTTCCGGAGCGACGGGCGTCGAGAGACGCCCGTCTTTTGGCGGGTCTTTGCGGGAGAGGGCCAGGCGCTCCATAAGGATCAAGCGAGGATCACTTGCCCGGCACTTGATAGATGAAGCGGGCGACCGCCGGATCCTTCACGTTCTCCTTGTCGATGATGGCGAAGCCGGTTTCGACGCGGCGAGGCAGGCTGGTGACCCCCGCGGCGTCGGCTTGAGCGAACATCACCGCGAGATAACCCATGTCGAATGGCTTCTGCGCCAGCACAAGCGTGACGACGCCCTTGTTCATGAGTTCAATCGCTTGTTTGGTCGCATCGTAGGCGACGACCTGGACATGTCCCCCAAGGCCGGCGTTGACCACCGCCGTGCCCGCGCCTCCGGCGCTGAAAACATTGGTGCCGAACACGCCCGCAAGATTCGGTTCGCGCGTCAGGATGGCCGCGGTCTGCTGCGCGGCCTTGTTTTCGTCGTCGAGATTGAAATCCGGCCCCAGCACTTTCACGTCCGGGAAGTCCTTCGCCATCTCCTCCTTGAAGCCTTGCGCCCGGCCCTCGACCGAGCTCACGTTCGGATTCGTCGAGTTGATGTAGACGGTCCCTTTGCCCCCGATCGCCTTGGCGAGTCCGCGCGCGGCGATCCGCCCGCCTTCGACGTTGTCGGAACCAATGTAGCTCAAGGGGAATTTCACCGGCCCTTTGACATAGTCGCCGTCGCCCAGGAACGTGTCGACGGTGATCACCTTGATGCCGTGGTCGACGGCCGCCTGCAGCGGCCCGACCATCTGGTCTTTGTCGGTCGGGGCGATGATCAGATAGTTGAGGTCGCCGCGCGCGACCATCGAATCGAGGAGCGGCGTCTGAGCCGCAACGCCCCACGTCGGCGGTATCTGGGTGACAACGTCAATGCCGAGGTCCTTTGCCGCTTTCTCCACCCCGAGCTGCATGACCTGGTAAAAGGGATCGACGACTCCGGGCAAAAAGCCGATCTTGAGCTTCTCGGCCGCAGCGCCCTGCGCCGCCAATCCCAAGGCGAGTCCGGCCGCCATGGCCAAGTTTGAGTATTTGCGCATCGCTGTTGCCTCCCTCGAACGATTACTCTCGGTCGGCCGGCGACGCCGGTCCGAACGCCGATTGAGTGCGAAATCGCGAGGCGCCGTTCGTTCCGCCCGCGCGTCGCTCGTGAAGACGCCCTTCGTAGGTCGCCGTCGTGACTGCGTCGTGCGGGCTATCGAGGCTCCGCGAGCGCACAAAGTCAAGCGCGCTTCGGTGACGCGCTTTCAAGTTCGGCGATCCGAAGGCCTTGACGCACCGCAGCAAAGGGAAGGAAAATTGCGACTTGGCCCGCGCGGCACACTCGAGAGCATCGAATTGCAGTCTGGCAGGGCCATTCTCAACGTCCGCCATTTGACCGTCTACCGCTACGCGCGGCCGGTCGAGTTTGGCGATCACCGCATGATGATGCGGCCGCGCGACGGGCATGACCAGCGGCTCGTGTCGTCGGAGCTCAACATCGACCCTGAACCCAGGCGGCTGCGTTGGCTCTACGACACCTTCGACAATTGCGTCGCCATCGCATCGTTTTCCGGCGCCGCGACGTCGCTTACGATCGAAAACCGCTTCACGGTCGAGCGCGTTGTCGACGAGCAGCCCGGCGGCGAGATCGACCCGCGAGCGCAGTTCTTTCCCTTTTCCTACGCGCCGGACGAGTTGCCCGACGTCGCGCGGGCGATCGAGCGCCTCTATAGCGACCCCGCCGGCGATCTTGACCGCTGGGTGCGCCAATTCGCGGCGCCGGGCGCGACGACGCCGACCAGCCACCTCCTGATGACGCTGACCTATGCGATCAAGGAAGGCTTCTCCTACGAACGGCGTGAGGCGGCGGGAGTTCAGGCGCCGCGCCACACCCTGGAGCGCCGGCGCGGCTCTTGCCGCGACTTTGCGGTTCTGATGATGGAGGCGGCGCGCGCGCTCGGCATCGCGGCGCGTTTCGTCTCCGGCTACGTCTACGTTCCGCGCGGCGACGACGAACCGGTCCGGCTGGGCGGAGGGGCGACCCATGCGTGGTGTCAGATCTATTTGCCTGGCGCGGGCTGGATCGAATTCGATCCGACGAATGGGCTGGTCGGCGGCAAGGATCTCATCCGCGTCGCGGTCGCGCGCGATCCGGCTCAGGCGGCGCCGCTGACCGGCGCCTATTTCGGCGACGCTGGCGATGAACTGGGTATGGAGGTTTCCGTCGAGGTGACGCAGCCGAAACATGCTGGAGGCGTTACTCTCGCCGGCGTTTAAGGCCGAAAGATCAAGGGGATTTTGATATGATCATCCGCGCCGGATATGCGATCGGCTTCGAATGCGCCGCAGTGACGCCGATGATCCTGCACCTCAATATCCATCCCTCGCGCGCCGGCGATCTCCTCTCGCCGGACGTCGTGCGAACGGAGCCGCACTATCCGACCGACGCCTATCTCGATCTGTTCGGCAATCGGGTCACCCGGGTCGAAGCGCAGCCCGGCGTGGTGACGTTCCACAATGATTTCACCATCCGCGACAGCGGATCGCCCGACGAGACGCCCGAGGACGCGCCGCTGACCCCGGTCGCCAAGCTGCCGAGCGAGGTGCTCGTCTATCTGCTCGCGAGTCGCTATTGCGACAGCGACAATCTGAGCGATTTCGCCTGGTCGCAGTTCGGCGGGATCGGCGGCGGGGCGAAGCTGGTCCAGGCGATCTGCGACTATGCGCATGGGCGCATCCGGTTCGACTACGCCGCGGCCAACCCGCGTCGCACGGCGTCGGACGGGTTTCGGGAAGGCGTCGGCGTCTGCCGGGATTTCGCCCATCTCGCTGCGGCGCTGTGCCGGGCGATGAATGTGCCGGCGCGCTATTGCACCGGTTATCTTGGCGACATCGGCGTTCCCCCCGATCCGGCGCCGATGGATTTCTCCGCTTGGTTCGAGGTCTTTCTCAACGGGCGCTGGTATACGTTCGATGCACGGCACAACGCGCCGCGCATCGGGCGCATCGTGATGGCGCGCGGCCGCGACGCCGCCGACGTCGCCATCTCGACCGCGTTCGGTCAACCGGTCCTGAAGCGCTTCGAGGTCACGACCTACGAGGAGCCTATCGCGGCGTGATCGATCGTCCCTCGGCCGGCGCCTCGTAGTCGAAATGCCTGAAGTCGGCGGATATCTCTCCGCCCGCCGCGCCGAACGCGAACATGCCGACAAAAGCCCCGGTGAAAGAGCGGTGCTCGCCGCCGCCCGCTTCGTCGGACACCAGGGAGGCGTCAAGGACCGGGCCGACCGCAACCCATTCGCCGCCGTCAAGCGCGTAGGCGAATTGCAGGTTGGCGTGATCGACCGACGCGGCGAGGCGAACCGGCGCGTCGGCGCCGAGCGGTATCGGCGCATCGAGCGGGAAGCTCAGCCGCCCCTCCGGATAATCGCCCTCGCAGCTCATGATCGTGAGCGACCGCCCGAGCGTCTCGTCCCACCCGATAGCCAGGCAGTGGAACTTCGTGCGGTTGTAATAGGCGGTGAGGCCCGCTGCGTGCTGAAAGGCGCGCGGGCGGAAATCAAGCTCCGTCTCCGCCCGATAGACGAAATGCTCCTGGCGCCGCGCGACCAGCGCCTGCTCGAACCAGGAGCCGATCGATTCACGCGCATGAAGACGCAGCCATCCGGGTCTTGCGGAAAGCGAGAATATACGCTCACGCGCCGGGCTCCTGAGCCATTGGAAATCGAGCGGCAGGCCGGCGTCCGGCGAGAACGAATAGGTCTGGCGCGCGGGTTTCGGCTCGAACGGCGCGTCGGACGGCGCCGGAACCTCGACTGCGGGAACCTGACCGCCGTTCGCGAGGCGCAGCCAGCCATCTTCGCCCCAGACGCATTTCTGGATCGCGGTCTCGCGCCCGAGGGGCGAGCGCCTCACGCCTTTGAGCGGCCTCGAGCAGAGATGGGTGTGGTAGACCTGCCCGTCCGGCGTTTCGACGATCTGTCCATGTCCGGCGCGCTGCAAGACCGCGTCGGGCGCGTCCTTCGAGGTCAGGAGATGGACGTTCGGATGCAGCTCGTAGGGGCCCTCGATCTTGCGCGAGCGCGCCATGGTGACGGTGTGATCGTAGCCAGTCCCGCCCTCGGCGACGGTCAAATAATACCATCCGGCGCGTTTGAAGAGATGCGGGCCTTCGACCAGGCCATGCGGGCTGCCGGCGAAGATATTTCTCGGAGATCCGACGAGCCGGCCCGTGACAGAGTCCCATTCCTGCAGCGCGATGCCGAAAAAGCTCGGATGCTTGAGATGGGCGCCTGCGGGGCCGCGATGGTTCCAGACCATGTTGAGGAACCATTTGCGTCCGTCGTCGTCGTGAAACAGCGACGGATCGAATCCGCTTGAGTTGACATAGACAGGGTCCGACCACTCGGCCTCCATCGCCGCGGCGGTGACGATGTAATTGGGGGCGTCCTTGAAGTCGCCATCGAAGCGCTTGACGTCGGTATAGACGAGCCAGAACTTGCCGTCGGCGTGGGAGAGACACGGCGCCCAGACGCCGCATGAGTTCGGCTCGCCGCGCATGTCGAGCTGCGAGGCGCGCTCGAGCGGCCGCCGCACGAGGCGCCAATTGACGAGATCGCGCGAGTGATGGATCTGCACCCCCGGAAACCATTCGAAGGTCGAGGTGGCGATGTAATAATCGTCGGCGACCCGGCAGATCGACGGATCGGGATTGAATCCAGGCAGGATTGGGTTTCGGATCCCGCTCACGGGCAGGCGTTTCAGCGCGCGGCCCAGAGCATGCCGCGCTCGAGAATCGCTCTTCATCTCCGGCACGTTGAATTCCGCGGTGACATGGCCGAGGGACGAGTAGAAGACGCGGCCCTCTCCGTGCCGCCGCTTCCATACGACCGGCATCACGACGCCCTTGGTCCAGGGCGCGTATTCGCCGGAGAATGTCGTCGTCGCCAGCACTTCGTTCGAGGGATCAACGTGCATGTAATATTGCTCCGATCGGTATGGGAAGCTTGCAATTCCCTTCATGATCGGATCGTCCGGCTTGGTGACGTCGACGCTGGTAGTCGATGACGTTGCCGGGGTGGGCGACCCACTGGCCGCCGCACATGAACTGATAGTCGACGCTGTCGCGGAACGCGTCGCACATGCAGCCGTGATAGCCGGCGAGGCCGACGCCGCCGCGCACGGCGGCGGTCAGATTCTCGACTTCTTCCTTTTCGATCTTCGACATCGTGACGATCGGCACGACGAGGCTCATGTCCGCGATCGCCGGATCGGCGAACGCCTCGGTGGTGTTTTCGATATAGACCTTGAAGTCATGATCCTCGAGCATCTTGGCGACGATATGCGCCCCCTGCTCCGGCTCATGACCACTCCATCCTCCCCAGACGATGAGCGCCTCGCGCATCCGTTCCTCCGTTCAAATCCTGTCTTCAGTCGAGTTCGCCAACGCGAAGCGTGGGAGGCAAGGGCGCCGGCCGCGGCGGCCGACTTGAGATCGGCGTCGATTTGCCGCCATCCGACGACTTCTGGAACGCTTCCATCACTTCGAGCACATGAAACGCGAGCTCGCCGCTGGCGCGGTGCGGCCGGCCGGAGCGGATCGCCTGCGCCATGTCGGCGAGGCCGACGATGCGGTAGTTTCCATCGGCATACGGGCCCTGGGTCGGTATTTCGCTCCAGTCTTCGGAAGCGGTCGCGAACTCGACCTTGCCGCCGAAATAGTTCGGGTCGGGAACGATGAGCGAACCGGCCTCGCCATAGAGCTCGATCGGTCCGTGCCGGTGGCGCGAGACGTCGAAGCTCATTGTGATCGAGACCGCCGCTCCGCTTGCGAATGTCAGGATCCCCGTGACGTGCGTGGCGACCTCGACGGGAACGCGAGCACCCGCCAGCGGCATGCTGGTGACGAGACGCTCGGACCTGGTGCGGGTGGCAACGCCGCTGACGCTTGCCACCGGCCCGAGGAGATTGACGAGGTCGGTGAGATAGTAGGGGCCCATGTCGAGCATCGGGCCGCCGCCGGCGAGGTAATAGAAGCCGGGATTCGGATGCCAGCGCTCATGGCCTGGGCACATGAAGAACGCCGTTCCGCCAATCGGCCGGCCGATCAGCCCTTCGTCGACGGCGCGGCGCGCGGTCTGATGGGCGCCGCCGAGAAACGTGTCCGGCGCGCAGCCGACCCTGAGCCCCTTCGCGGCGGCGGCTTCGATCAGCGTGCGCGCCTCGGCGACGGCGACGCCGAGCGGCTTTTCCGAGTGGACGTGCTTGCCGGCGGCGATCGCCTTGAGGCCGACCTCGACATGGGCTTTGGGGATCGTGAGATTGAGGACGATCTCGACCGTCGGGTCGGCGAACAGCGCGTCGACCGGACGCGCAGGAAGCCCGAACTCGGCCCCGCGCGCCTCGGCGGCGGCGGGATTGGCGTCGGCGAGCGCTACGATGTTGAGGATCGGGAACTTTTTCGCCGCGGTCAGATAGGCGGCGCTGATGTTGCCGCAGCCGATGACTCCGACGCCGACCGGCTTCATCACAATTCTCCGATCTGAGGCTGAAGGGCTTCGCGAATCGGCGCTGGGCCGGTCGTGCCCCACGGCGCGCCGTAGAGATCGCGAAGCGTCATCGCGGCCGCGCCCCGCAGCCAGTTTCCGTCGCTCCATTCGCGAACGATGATGTCGGAGACATCGGCGAGGCTCGCGGGCAGGAGATGAGCGACGGTCTTGCGCAAAGGCTCGATGAAATGGTCGCTGGTCGCCATGGCGCGGCCGGAAATGATGACCTTCGGCGGCGCGAACAGAGTAATCAGATTGGCGACCGCGAAGCCGAGCGCTTCGCCCGCGGCGGCGAGCACCCGCGTGCAGCGCTTGTCGCCGGCGGCCGCACGCTGCAGAAAAAGCGCCATCGTCCGTCCCGCGTGCGGCGCGCCCTCCGGTTCGCGCTCGCCCATGAGCGCTTCGGCTTCGATCAGCACCGATGCCTCCGATGCAACGTCCGCGAGGCGCCCGCCGCCGCTGCCGGGCGGGCGAACCATGAGGTCGCCGAGGTCGGGACTGAGGCCATTCGCGCCGCGAAACAATTCGCCGTTATGGAGGATGCCGAGGCCCAGGCTGCGCTCGACATTGACGACCAGGAAATCGTTCAGGTCGCGCGCCTGTCCAAACCAGTGCTCGGCCAGGGTCACCAGATTGACGTCGCTGTCAATCGAAGCGGGCACGCCGAGGCGTTGGGTGAGATCGGCGCCGAAGGGGACATCGCGCTCCTGGAGGATCGGGCTCTGGCGGCAAACGCCCGCCGCCCGCTCGACCACGCCCGGGAGGCCGACGCAGACGCCCGAGATGTCAGCGATTTCGAGACCTGCGTCGCTCACGCAGCGCCGCACGCCATCCTCGACCAGATCGGCAATGACCGAGGCGGTCTGCCGATCGATTCGGACCGGCAACGAGAGCGAACGCAGGATGTCGGCGCAAAAATTGGTGACCGCGACCGTGATCTGGTCGGGTGCGAGCTTGACGCCCACCACATACGCTGCGCCCGGATTGAGCTTGAGCATGACCCTCGGCCGGCCGCGACCGGCATCCCGCACCGCGCCGACCTGAAGCGGGACGATCAGACGGTCGTCGAGGAGGGCGGCAGTGATTGCGGACACGGTCGTCGCGCTCAAGTCGGTCAGTTGCGAGATCTCGACCCGCGACACAGGGCCGAAGCGACGGACCGCGTCCATCACGTGAAAGCGATTGATCGCGCGCATCAGTTCGGGATCGGCGGTCTTCATCGCTCGGACGTTTCCGCTGGAGGCGTATCTTTTCTACGGGAGGCGGAATTATTTTCGATTCTGCGACGAACTGTCAACCGCCCCGGCTCTTATTTTTCAGCTGTTTCTCGTCAGTCGTCTTGACAGCCGCATGAACTCGGGACAGATTTTATCCGCATCGCGGACAAAAAGAATACCGCCGAGACCACTTCCTTCCGGAGGAAACCCATGAATTTACGCCAATTCGCGTTTGCTGCGGGATGCCTCGCTGCACTTGCGGCGCCTGCTTACGCCGAAACTCAGGTCACTGTCCTTCACGTCAGCGAGAACGCCGCTCAGAGAGCGGTGTGGGATGAGATCGCGAAGGATTACAACGCCGCGCACCCCGGTGTGAACGTCCAGTTCAAATATCTCGAGAACGAGGCCTTCAAGGCCAAGTTGCCGACCATGCTGCAGGCCGACGAGTCGCGTCCGGACCTCTTCTACAGCTGGGGCGGCGGCGTCATGCAGGCGCAGGACAAAGCCGGGTTTCTGAAGGACGTGACCAAGGACGTCAGCGCGTGGGACTCGGACCTCTCCCCGACTGCGGTCGATGCGTTCAAGGTTGACGGTAAGGCCGTCGGCGTGCCGTTCGAAGTGGGTGAAGTCGCCTTCTACTACAACAAAAAGCTGTTCGAGAAAGCCGGCGTAAAGGCCGAGGATATCAAGTCCTGGGACGATTTTCTGGGCGCAGTGAAGAAGCTCAAGGCGGCTGGCGTTACCCCGCTCGTGGTAGGCGCTGGGGAAAAATGGCCGATGCACTTCTATTATTCCTATCTCGTGATGCGGATCGGCGGAGAGCACGCGCTTGCGGACGCAAAAGCAGGCAAGGACGGCGGGTTCAAGAACGCGACCTTCGTCGAGGCTGGCAAGCGGTTGCGCGAGCTCGGCGCCCTGGAGCCTTTCCAGCCGGGTTACCTCGCGACGAAGCATGCGGAATCGGCCGGCATCTTTGGCGATGGCAAGGCTGCGATGGATCTGATGGGCCAATGGCTGCTTGGCATGCAGGGGCCGAACTCGACCGGCGGCAAAGGTCTTGCCGAGGAGGACATCGGCATTCTCTCGTTCCCGATCGTGCCTGGCGGCAAGGGCAAGGCGACGGACACGCTCGGTGGCGTCAACGGCTGGCTGGTGAGCAAGTCCGCTCCGCCCGAGGCGGTCGACTTTCTCAAATTCTTCAGCCAGGAGAAATACGCGAAGGAAGCGGCGGCGAAGGCCGCCTATATCCCGGTGGTCAAGGGCTCGGAGAGCGCCTTCACCGATCCCCTGTTCAAGCGTCTCGCTGACGATCTCGCCAAGACCACCTACCACCAGAACTACTTTGATCAGGACCTTGGGCCGTCGGTCGGGCGCGTCATCAACGACGTATCCGTCGCGGTCGCCGCAGGTCAGATGACTCCGGAAGCGGCCGCCGCCGCGATCCAGGAAGCTGCCGACCAGCAATAGGGTATCTGTAGAGAGCACAGACTCCCCGGCCTCGCCTTGTTGTCAGGGCGAGGCCGAAACGCGTGACGTGACCGGAGGCTCGTTTTCTTGGCCGCCACGACTTACGCCGAAACCAAGCCGGCCGCGGCGGCTCATGTTGAGCGACCGCCGAGGATGACACTCAACGGCTGGGCCGTGGTTGTGATCTTTCTCCCGCCCGCACTTCTCCTGTTCACAGTTTTTGTCTTCCTGCCGATCGTGGAGGCCGGCTGGTACGGCTTCTTCAACTGGGACGGATATGGCAGGCCCGAGAAATTCATCGGGCTTAAGAACTACGGCTACCTGTTCGGCAATGCCACATTCAACCGCTCGCTGATCAATAACGGCCTCGTCATCGCTGTCTCACTGCTCGCCCAGCAGCCCCTTGCGCTCGGAGTGGCGCTGATGGTGGCCGGGCGGGTCACCGGCGCCGCCTGGTTCCGGATGATTTTCTTCCTCCCCTATGTCCTTGCCGATGTGGCCGCCGGACTGATCTGGCATTTCATGTTCGATGGCAGCTTTGGACTCTCGAGCGTAGTTACCGGCGCGCTCGGCCTCGAGCCCTACTATCTGCTCGCTGACAAGACCTGGGCGTTCAGCGCAGTGCTGATCGTCATCCTGTGGAAATATTTCGGCTTCTACACGATGTTGTACGTCGCCGGCCTGCAGGGCATCGACAGGTCGCTGTTTGAGGCGGCTGAGATGGACGGGGCGAGCGCTTTCCAGCGCTTCCGGCATATTACTCTTCCCCTCCTGGGACCAATGATCAGGCTTGCTATTTTTTTCTCGGTCATCGGTTCGCTGAAACTTTTCGACTTCATCCCGCCATTAACAGGAGGCGGGCCGTTCGAAACAACCAACACGATGGTCTCCTACCTCTACTATTTCGGCATCACCCGGATGCGCTTCGGCTACAGCTCCGCGATCGGCATCGTGCTATTCGTAATCTGCGTGACGTTCGCCTTCGGCTATCAACGACTCTTCATGCGTGATGACTGAGACCTCGATCGAAATTCGGCCTGCCGTCGCAGCGGCGGCGCACGAGCATTCCGGGCGACGTCCCGGAGCTCTGGCGAACATCACGCTCTTGGCCGCGCTGGTCGTCCTCGCCGGCATCGTTCTCGTACCGCTCATCGCAACCGCGCTGGGGGGCTTCAAGGAGCTCGGCGACCTTCAGTCGCGTCCGTTCTCCCTCCCCCGCGTCTGGGTCTGGCAAAACTATTGGGACATCCTGACCGGCTCCCGCTATTGGCAGGTGCTCGGCAATACGTTGCTGATCACCATCCTGACCGTATTCCTTACCCTTGCCCTCTCATCGATGGCGGCTTTCACCTTCGCGCATCTGCGCTTTTTCGGCGACCGATTTCTCCTTAGTTACATTCAGCTGGGACTGATGTTTCCCCTTGCGACGGCCATCCCGCCGATTTTCATCAGGATCCGCGATCTTGGCCTTCTCGATACGTATTGGGGGATCATCCTGCCGCAGGCCGCTTTTTCGCTGGCGCTGAGCCTTCTCCTGCTCCGCAGTGCGTTCAAGCAGCTCCCGGCCGAGCTTCTGGACGCCGCGTTGATGGACGGGTGTGGCTACTTCCGTTACTTCTTCTACATAACCTTGCCGCTTTCGGGCCCGATTCTTGCGACGGTCGCGGTCATCACCTTCGTCGACAGCTGGAACGGCTATCTCCTGCCGCTCATCGTCCTCAACAGCGAGTCGAAATACCCTTGGACCCTTGGCCTCATGGCCTACCAGGGCCAGTATTCGACCCAATGGCAGCTCGTGCTGGCCTTCATCACGCTCACCATCCTGCCGGCGATCATCATGTTCCTCATGGCGCAGCGCTATATCGTCGCCGGCCTCACCGCCGGCGCGGTCAAGGCTTGACGCTTAGCGAGCATCGCCTCAGGGGGCTTTCCCGCCGAAGGCGTCGATGATCGCTTCGACGGCCGGTTTCGGTTGATAATTCTCGTCGAACGGCAGCGCCGCGCCATAGCCGGAAAAGAACGACGGAACCCAGGAGCGGTCGTCGGTTATCCCCCAGGTCGTGACGCCGACGCAGCGTGGCGTCGAGCGGCAGGCGGCGACGATCGACGCATAGTCGGCGGCTTGCGCCGTGAGCGCGTGGGCGTCCGCTGGCAACCGGAGGCGGAGGTCGAGTTCGGTGACCGCGACGTCGACGCCGAGCGCGGCGAACTTTTGCAGGATCGCGCGGAAGTCGGCTGGCGCCTCCCCGCCGATAAAATGCGACTGGAGGCCGACGCCGTCGATCGGGACGCCGTCGCGCTTGAGCGTGGCGACAAGATCGTAAAGCGCCTGCATTTTCGGCCCATCCGTCTCGATATTATAGTCGTTGATGTAGAGCTTGGCGTCGGGGTCCGCGGCGCGAGCCGCTCTGAGCGCGATCGCGACATAGCCGGGACCCATGGCGTCGTAGAATATCGACCTCCGCCACCGGCCGTCGTCGGCGAATGGTTCATTGACGACGTCCCAGGCGTAGATCGCGCCGCGGTAGCGGCCGGCCTCGGCGGCGATATGGGCGACCATCAGATCCTTGAGCTCGTCGGGCGAAAACCCGCCGTTGATCAGCCACAACGGCAACTGGGAGTGCCACACGAGCGTGTGGCCCCGAACCTTTTGCCCGTGCGCCTTGGCGAAGGCGACGAGCGCATCGGCCTCGCGCCAGTCATACTGCCCGCGCTGAGGCTCGACCGAGCCCCATTTCATCGCGTTCTCCGGCGTGACGCAGGTCAGTTGCGCCGCCGCCAGCTCGCGATATGGCCGCTCGTCGAGAGCGCCGGGATCTATGGCGGCGCCGAAGTAGCGCCCGCTTGTGGCGGCGGCCGCGCCCAGGGCCGCCCGGCTCGGCTCGCCCGCGTTCGCGCCGGCCCAGGTCAGCAACGCCAGCGCTGCGGCCGCGAGCCTCGACGCGATCAGCGGAGGCAGCCCAGCGCGCCAGCGCAAAGCCGATGGCGAGGACAAGGGCTCCCCAACCGAATCGATCGAAGATCTGGCCGAGCGCTGCGGTCCCCACGAGCCCGCCGCTGAGATAGCTCGTGAGATAGAGGCCGTGAGAACCTCTCTCCGGACGGTTTGGACGAGGTGGTAAGGGCCGTCATCGTCTGCGGGCACGGTTCTCACTTTCCTCGATGCAGTGTGTCGATTTGCGGGGAAGTAGGACTGACCGCACACCCACAAAAAGAGGTCATGCAACGTGGCCCCATGCATGCACAGTCTCTCGCAATCAATTTGAAATTGTTGGCTAAACGCTGCCTACTTCACATCTCGGAAAGATTGGATGGTGCCCAGGGGCGGAATCGAACCACCGACACTGCGATTTTCAGTCGCATGCTCTACCAACTGAGCTACCTGGGCGGCTGACGCCGTCGAGACGCAGCGGACGGCGGCTTATAGGCGGTACGAGCGCGCCTTGTCCAGCGCACGCGCCGGACAATTTCGCGCGCGCCGCCGAGCGTCCCTGCGGACCCCCGAACGGATCAGGCGTCGGTCATGAATATGCCGCAGTCGAAACCGCAATGCATCGGGCGCGGACTTATGGTAGAAGTGGCTTTATGCGCGTCCTTATCGTTGCTCACGCTTCCGCGGTTGCGGTTTGTCTCCTCGCCGGGCCTGCCGCCGCGGCCGACTTGCCGACTGCGCCGTCGAACTATCCGGCGCTTGGCCCGGGCGCAGCCGACGTCGCGCCCGATCCTTGGGCCGGACTTTCCGTCGGCGCGGGCGTTTCGGTCTGGGGCGGCAAGGGAGTCAAGGGCGGGGTCGGAGGCGAAACCGACCTGAGCTATGAGCATGTTTTTGACAACGGGATCATGCTGGGGGTGCAGGCCTCGACCGGCTATATGCCGTACCTTCAGTCTGGCCCCGGATTCTCCCAGTTCTCAGGCGGCGCTTTCGCCGGGGGCTCGGCTATCATGGGATATCGTTTCGGACAGGTGACGCCCTACGTCATCACGGGGGTCGATTTCGTCCGCCCGACCCGGTTTGGCGGCGGCGCGTTCAACGCCAGCGAGGCCATCAACAGCGTATTCTCCGGCCCCGGCGCGGTGCAGGCGGTCGGGACCGTCGGCGTCGGCGTCAACTATCAGATCACCTCGAATTTCAGCATGGGGGTCGAGGCGATCGTGCACACCAACCCCGGCAACGGCCCGTTGGCGCCGTGGCCCTGACGGCGCTTGCCGCGCGCCGGCCCTTTCTCATGGCTCGAGCGCGGCGGAGCTTCAAACCTTATCGCTCGGCCTGAATGACGCTCATGCACGATCTGTCCCGCCGCGCGCTGCTCGTCAGTCTCGCAGCCGCATCGGGGGCGCGTGTTCTTGCACCCGCGGCCGCGCAGACCGGCGGCGCTCCGCAAGCCGCGGCCGGGGCGCCGGCGCCGTTCGGCTTCCCGGACGTCGTCAAACGGGCGCACGACCTTGCCGCGGCGCCTTTCGACGGTTCGATTCCCCCTCTGCCCGATGGCCTGGCGAACCTCGATTTCGACGCCTGGCGCGACATTCGCTTCAAATCCGACAAGCCGCTGCTTGGCCAGGAGGGGGCCAACTTCCGCCTCGAGTTGTTTCATCTCGGGCATCTCTACAAGCGCCCGGTCGTCGTCAACGTGCTGCGCGACGGCATCCCGGCGCCGATCCCCTACGCCACGAATCTGTTCGACTATGGCCGCACCAAGGTCGACGGCGCCCTGCCGATCAATCTCGGCTTCGCCGGCTTTCGGCTGCGATTTCCGCTCAACGCGCCGCACGTGTCGGACGAGGTGATCGCGTTTCTCGGCGCGAGCTATTTCCGCTTTCTTGGCCGTGGCCAGCGCTACGGCCTGTCGGCGCGGGCCCTGGCGATCAACGTCGGTCCCGGCCTCAAGGAGGAGTTCCCGTTCTTTCGCGAATTCTGGATCGAGACGCCGGATGCGGTTGCGGAGCACGTCGTGATTTATGCGCTGCTCGACAGCGAATCGATGACCGGCGCCTTCCGCTTCGACCTCACTCCGGGTCAGGAAAGCGTGATCGAGACGAATGTGTCGCTGTTCGCGCGGAAGGCGACCCCGTCGCTTGGACTTGCGCCGCTGTCTTCGATGTATTTCGTCGGCAAGGCCGATCGGCGGTTCAACGACGACTTCCGCGGAGAATTGCATGATTCCGACGGGCTCTTGATCCATACCGGCGCCGGCGAGTGGATCTGGCGACCGCTCAGCAATCCGGCCGCCCCGAGCGTTGTCGGCCTTCCTCGACGATAACCCGCGCGGATACGGGCTCCTCCAGCGCGACCGGAATTTCAGCGACTACGAGGATCTCGATCTCGCCTACGAGCTGAGGCCAAGCTACTGGGTCGAGCCGCATGAAGGCTGGGGCGAGGGCAGGGTGGAACTGCTCGAGTTGCCGACCAGCGACGAGACCAACGACAACATCGTTGTCTCCTGGGCGCCGAAGGACGGGCTCGACGCCGGCAAGTCGCTCGCCTACGGCTATCGCATCACCGCGATGGCGATGGATCAGAGCCTGACGCCGGGCGGCCGCACGGTCGGGACGTTCCGCGTCGCGCCGCGCGCGCTTGGAGCGCCGGATCCGCAGCCGCCGCCGGGAGCGACGCGATTCCTCATCGATTTCTCCGGCGGAGACTTGTCCTACTATATGAGCGACCCGACGATGGTCGAGACGGTCGCGACGGCGTCGGCCGGTCGCGTCCTGCGCACCTTCCTGATCCCCAATACCCATATCCGCGGCTTTCGCGCCGGCGTCGACGTCGCCGTCGATCCGGGCCAGAGCACGGACCTGCGCGTCTTCCTGCGCGCGGGCGCCAAAGCGCTGACCGAGACCTGGACCTTCCCCTGGCGGGCGTGAGACGGTCGGGACAATCCACTTTTATTTCATAGACTTAGTCCAATTTATTGGTAGCCCGGTCCAGCCGCGCAACAAAATCAAAGCCATCCGCAACAAAAACCAAGCGGACCGCAACAAAAACCAAGCCATCCGCAACGAAAACCAAGCCGGGCGCAACGAAATCAAAATCTCAGCCGGGTTGGATTCTCCGCTTGGAATGTCTATTATCCAATGAGTTACATCTGATTCTGAACCTTGATTCTCACCTATTTCGGCTTCATTCCGTTGGGGCGCGCTCTGCCCGCTCGATCCGGCGAAAAACAACCGGCATAGCACATAATTCTGATTTTCGCAAGACCATGTTGGCGCGCTTAAAAGTCAGAAGATCGCCCTCATGCAACCCGGATCTGCCAAGTGACAGGCTGTCCACGCTCAAATAACCTGCGCGCATGTCGATCAGCGTCTTTCTCTTGACGGTGACGCACGAGTTTGGCGCTTATCGCGTCAAGCTCGAAGGCCACCTGACGGTTAGAACGAAGGACGTCGGATGAACTCGGAGACGACGATCTCGGCCTTTCGCCTCGCGGCGTGGGTCACGGCAATCAACGTCCTGGTCGCGAGCGGCTTCGCGATCGCCGGGCTCGTCGCGCCTCAGGCGATCCTGCCGCTCGGCGCCACCCCGGGCGAGGCGTCGTTCGTGTTCGCGCTCTATGCCGCGGCGAGGAGCCTGCCGCTCGCGGCCTTCGCCCTCTGGGCGATTGCGCAGCGCAACGTTCAGGCGCTGATCGTTCTTGGCGCCCTCGCCGGGGTGGTTCAACTCCTCGACGCCGGCATCGGCCTGGTGCAGCACGATCCCGGCAAGACGATCGGGCCGCTGGTCATCGCGGCGCTGCAGGCGTTCGCAACCCTTCGGCTGGCAAGCAGGGCAGGCAGCTCGCGCGAGTACGCGAGGCGAGCCGATCGGCGACAATCCGCCGAAGGCAAAACCTTACTTTGGCCGCCGACCTACCGGGACATTGTCGCATCGGCTAGAAGCTTCCGGCGCCGAGGTTCGCGGGAGATACGGATGGGCCTTCTGTTCAAGGACGACCTGCTTGACGAATTCGGCTCGTGGCCGATCGCCTATATCCCTTACGGCGGGGCCGATTTTGGCGAGATCGAAGCGGTCGCAAAGGCGGTTGGGGGCGGCGACGAGGCGCGTTTCCACGAAGCGTGGGTCGCCGCGGGCGACCGCTTCGCCGCCGAGGCGGATGCGGCGGAGCGGCGCGGATCGCTTGCCAGCGCCCGCGAGCTTTTCTTGCGGGCAAGCGTGTTCTACTCGACCAGCTTGCATCCCCTGTTCGGCGCCCCGGTCGATCCGCGGCTCCTCGCGGCTTATCGAAAAGAGATCGACGCCCTCGACAGAGGGTTGAGGCTGTACGATCCGCCGATCCTGCCGCAGCGCATTCCATTCGAGGGCGCAGCGATGCCGGCCTATTTTGTTCCGGCGGCGGGATATGCCGCAGCAACGCGGCCGACGATCATCTTCACCAACGGCTACGACGGCACGATCACCGACATGCTGTTTGCTTCCGTCCTGGCCGCCCGCGCGCGCGGCTATCACAGCCTCATGTTCGACGGCCCCGGCCAGGGAGGGATGCTGTTCGAGCACGGTATTCCGCTCAGGCCGGACTGGGAGACGGTCGTGAGCGCGGTCGTCGACTTCGCGCTCAGCCTGCCTCAAGTCGATCCGAAGAAGATCGCTTTGAGCGGCTGGAGCCTCGGAGGCTATCTTGCGCCGCGAGCGGCCTCCGGCGAACCGCGGCTCGCGGCCTGCATCGCCGACCCGGGACAGTGGGCGATCGCCAATTCGTTTCGTCAAGTC
Source organism: uncultured Alphaproteobacteria bacterium (assembly GCA_963806935.1). Classification (GTDB taxonomy): domain Bacteria; phylum Pseudomonadota; class Alphaproteobacteria; order Rhizobiales; family Beijerinckiaceae; genus Roseiarcus. Next base: position 2,225 of record CAWEAT010000008.1, on the reverse strand, counting down.
GCGATGATGATGGGCGCGCCGGCAGCCGCGGCGGCCGATCTCGGGACGCTCGACGATGCGCTCCTGCAGAAGTTCGGCGCCATGATCGCCGTCAACAAGAGCCTGAAGTGGAGGGTCGTCCAGCGCGGCTTCTGGGCCAACGGGCAGACCAATCTTCGCGACTATCTGCGCGAGATCGAGCGCTTCACGCTCGACGGCCGCGTCGAAGCCATCCGCTGTCCAACCCTGTTGACGGCAGCCGAGAATGATCCGCTGGCCATCGGCGCGCAGCGGCTGCATGACGCGCTGAAATGCCAAAAGAAGATCGCGCGCTTCACGGCCGCCGAAGGCGCGGGCGGTCACTGCGAAATGATGAACCGGTCCTCGCTCAATCGCACTGCGCTCGACTGGCTCGACGAAATGCTCGGTTGACGGGCTGCCGTCGAACCGCGACAGCCTCGGCTCGCGCCTGAGCCGGGCAGGGGCGGCGACAGGTCAGGCGGCCTTGCGCCCCCTGGACTGATCCCGGTCTCGCCGCACGCAATCGATCCGCGCCCGGCAGGCTTCCGCCGCCGCCGTCGCCGTGCGCCCGTTTGCTCTCAAAGCAAAACGACGACCGGACGATTACGCAAACTTAATGACACTGAAAGCCGGCGTTAACTTGCAAGTCCAGTTAGTCAGCATACATTCATCTGCGTTTATATTTAAGATAGGAAACGCAGGCAGGAAAGAGACGACCCTCTTTCTACAGTAAAAACTCTCCGGGCCAAGGGGAATAACATGCGTGATTGGTATGTCGGTCAGAAGATCGTCTGCGTGAATGCGCAACCCATTGGCGGCCTGAGAAACCGCTTTGTCGATGAGTATCTCGTAGAAGGAAAAGTCTACACGATTAGACAGATTTTAGTGTTTAAATTCAGATCCGGCAATAACTGCGGGGAAAGACTTGCATTTAGACTGGATGGAATTTTTCCTCATTTGATCAATGGGATCGAATACGCCTTCTTTCACGGCAGGTTCCGCCCGCTCGAGCCAGGCGAGGACGAAGACGTTGGAGCGCTTCGCATAATGGTCGAGGTTTGTGGCTGTGCGGTTTTTTGACCGCCTCAACAAGGCCGCAACGAAGGTGTACGCCTTGTCGTGCGCCATTTTCAGCGTTCTCAGCCGCTCATTTTCTGGCCTCTTGCCTATTCCACACAGACTCCTTCCCTAGCGGCAGCTCACGGCGCCGCGATGAGAAGCCTCGCCCGCTTCATGTTCATCGCCATCGCGACGAACTGAAGGTGGCAGTTGTTGCGATCCAAGCCGAGATAGCGAACCTTCGCCATCCCATACCAGTTCTTCATCGTCGCGTTCGCACGCTCGACGCCGACGCGAATGCGCGACGCCGTCTTGTTGAACCAGACCTGCCAGTTGACCAACGGCTTGTTGCGCTTGGCCTTATAGGCGATCCTGTCCTCGATCCCGAGTTCGCCGAGCTTGTCGCGCAGCGCCTGGCTGTCGTAGGCCTTGTCGGCATAGTAGGCCGCCTCGTCGCCCTGGATCATGGCTTCGCCCCGCTGACTGTCGTGCAGATCGGCGCTCGTCATCTCCGCTTGGCGCACAAGGCCACTCTCCTCGTCCACCGCCAGATGCGCCTTGTAGCCAAAGGAGGTCTCGTTGTTCTTCACCGTGAAGCTCGCGTCGGGATCGCGCTCGCTGACCACGCCTTCCTCGAAAGACGGCGGCTTCACCGCCGCCGCGATGATCGTGGCGTCAACCAGCGTGCCGCGTTTGACGATCAGACCTCGCGCGTCGAGCTGACGGTTGACCTCGGCCAGAAGCTTCTCCGACAGGCCGAGCTTCTCGATCCGCTGGCGGAAGCGCCAGATCGAGGAATGGTCGGGCGTCTCCTGATCGAGCGGAATGCCGCAGAAGCGCCGAAACGACAGCCGATCGCGCACGGCTTCCTCCGCGCCAGGGTCCGAGAGCCCGTACCGTTGCTGGAGAAGCACGATCTTGAACATGGTCAGCGGCGGGTAGGCTGGGGCGCCGTCCGAAGAAGAATGCAATCGACCCATCAAGACGCCAAACGCTGCCCACTCGAATGTCTTGGCGATATCTTCCAAGAACCCGCCCACACGAGAATAGGCATTGACGAAGGCGTCGGCGAGCGATGGTTGGCTGAAGTTACGGCGCGACATCGGCGACTCACGTTCTCGGAGAAGCCAAGAGAATCACGGGTCAGAGCGTCTTGCAAAGGGCTC